>JAFIGT010000019.1 GCA_017849585.1 Verrucomicrobium sp. | reverse complement strand
GTCGAAGAGTACCGCCGCTTCCATAACCATCAACGGCCCCATAGCACACTCGGCTACATCAGCCCCGCTCGCTTTGCGTCAAGTAACCCAATCCAATAAACACAATCGACCGATCCATCGCTGACTCCGCTCGGGCTTCGCCCTCCCTGCGTCACCGATGGACAAATCACCCACAACCAACTATAACCCAAATCATCCAGATACTAACTCTTCCTCTGGCTCTAATAGGCTCACCCGGTCAACACGGCACGGGTCGCGCTGGAGGCAGGGAATTCGCCTGAGGTCATCTTCGGTCATTACTGAGAGTTGGTAACGCCGGAAGCAGCCAACGCTTGGTTCGCGGTGACGCCAGCCCCTGCTGCTTAAAGGATTGAACCGGTGACCCAGAGAGTTTTTTCTTTGGGCTACTGGCTTTACAAAGAACATGATCACATCAAAATAACTTGATCACATAATGCTTTCGTGATCACATTAACGCTATCCGATGAAAAACTCTCTTTCCATTGAATTTCTGGACCGACAACGGCTTCCCGGCGCTCTGGTGCGCACCATTCGGGAGTTGGGCGAATTCCGGGGGAAACAAGACCTGTTTCGGCAACAATCGCCGCAGGTCTTGGAAACGCTACGGCAAGCGTCGATGATTGAAAGCGCTGAATCCTCCAATCGTCTCGAAGGGATTGAAGCGCCCTATGAGCGGATTGCGGACATGGTACAAAAAGGTTCCAAGCCCAAGAATCGTCCCGAACAGGAGATCGCCGGATATCGGGATGCGCTGAATACCATTCATGCCAGCCACGAGCACATGCCGCTGACTACTGGAGTCGTGCGCCAACTCCATCGGGATCTCTATAAATTTTCCACCAAGACGGGAGGCCATTGGAAAGCCACCAACAATGAGATTACGGAGAAACATCCCGATGGCACCAAGGTCACTCGATTTAAACCTGTGAGTGCATTGGCGACTCCCGATGCAATGGAAACGCTCCACCGCGACCTGGCCACGATGCTGGCGAGTGAAGAGGTGGAACCACTCCTCATCATTCCGGCTTACGTGTTGGATTTTTTGTGCATCCATCCATTTTCCGATGGGAATGGACGGTGCGCCCGGCTTTTGACTTTGTTGCTACTCTACAAGTCTGGATACGAAGTGGGGCGATTCATCAGCTTGGAACAGATGGTGGAGAAGACGAAGGATTCCTATTACGGTACTCTCTACGAATCTTCCAAAAACTGGCACGGGCAGAAACATGACTTGGTGCCATGGTGGGAATATTTCCTGGGGGTCATGCTTCTGGGAGCCTATCGTCAATTTGCGGATCGGGTCGGTTCGGTCAAAACGGTCAAGGGAGCCAAGCGCGAAATGATCGTCGCCGCTGTCGAGCGGCTTCCGGCTGAATTTCAATTCGCCGATGTAGAACGGCTTTGCCCGGGAATCAGCCGCCCGACCTTTAATCGTGCCTTGGCTGAATTACGCAAGGCAGGAAAGATCACCTGCATCAAAGGTGGCCGAGACGCGGTTTGGAAAAAGCGATAAACGCGACGTCGGAATTGAAGCAGGCCTCGGGATGAGCGCGTTGATAACGTCGGTTGAGATCGGCCCAATCGATTTCAACCGTGGCGTCCATCGGGAAAATGGAGTTTTACTGCTGAATTTTCCAAGCGGTTTTTTGGCCGGAAGCAATCAACGCTGCGGTCAAGCGACGCTCTTCGGCGTGCTCGCGCTCGTTCTCCTCCCATGAGTAATTCTGATCGGTGATCATCGTGATCCGCTTTCCATTACAAACATAGCCTCGTAGATCGGTGATTCAACTTCCGATTTAATTCGACCGTACCACCCAGCCCCCACTTCGCCAGATATCCGATACTATGAAGAGCAGGAGGCGACCAACGGGAGCCGCTCTTTCAGGGACGTCGCAAACGGAAAAGCGTTTTGCAGACCAAACGCCCCCATACAAGCCGCAGCGGGGGCGTTTGGACGGCAAAAGGCGAAGACTCGCAAAACTCGCCCCTGACCCGGCAACCAACTCACCCACCGAAGCCTAGCCACTGCCACGGTTCACGCTGGACGCCCTTAACGGCAAGTAGCTCCCTATTTACAAAAGAAGAGAAAACGTCTAAGCTATTGGAAACGAGAAAGTAAGCTAGTGCTTCGAGCTAAGAGCTAAGTAATCAAGAGAGATTCGCAACAGGAAAGACCGGTCGGGCTATAAAACATATTTAGCACATAATGCACATGATTTGGCTTGATTTCGTCAGCGCCATGCCGTAGTAGTACCTGCATGGAAACGCCCGATAAACGCAAACGCCAAACGCTCGTCCTCCGCACCGACCTCGCAGACCGCGTGCAGGAAAAGGCCACCCGCCTCCAGCAAAACCCCAACCAGTTCGTAAATTACTGCGTGGAGGGAATCCTTGGCGCGATGGATGCCAAGGACGAATACGAGATTCCCATTTTGGCCCTCTATAACTCGGTCATTGGTAAAATGACCTTCTCCGAAAAGGCGCTCATGAAAGTAGCCTCGGCGTTTGTACCGGAGGTCTACGACATTGAGTGGCACGAGAAGCAATTTCTCATCGGCCTCATCAACAAGCATGAGGGGAAGCTGTCGCCGCAAGTGTTCAGCGGCTATCGCACACTCGCCCAAAAGATGAATCAAGAACGCATCGCGAATGAGAAAGAGCTGGAGGCACTCCGAGCGCAATCCAAGTCCGAGTGACGATGTAACCGCATTATTTTTTTGAGTTATTGGCTTTTGAATTAACACCCAAAGGAGAACCCATGAGTGAAACATCCCCCATCGACACCTCCGCCTCTGTCCCGCTGCCTGATACCCGGCTTTGGACGACTGAAGAGGTGGCCGACTTTTTGCACGTCAGCCTGAAAACCGTTTTCAATCTCCGCAAGCTGGGCCTGCCCTACCTGCAACTCGGGGGAGCCGTTCGTTTCGATCCACAGGAGGTCCGTGGGTATCTCACGAGCAATCGCCGTCTTGCGTGCCATCGGCGGCGTCAAATCGTGAGCAAGGGAGGCAAGCTATGATGGGATTTCACCATCTTCCCGCCGGTGGCTACTTTGATGATCCGGCGGCCAACCTTGACCGCGAAAAGAATGAGCGTGCGCTCTATCTGGCTTTGGTGTGTGAAACGGTGATTCGGATTTTTGAGTGGATTCTGCGCGGCGGTGTGAAGCAACGCAGTCTACGCTTTCACCTTGTCGCTCTGCGCCTGTGTCCGCAACTGCTGCCGTGCAAACATCCTTCTGTCAGTTGGTGCGCGCGGGAGCATGGAGTCTCGCGGCAATGGGCCAACCGCTTGCAACAAGAGTTTGTGCGTGAATTGGGTGACCGTTTCCATTTTCGCGGAGAGCCATTCTCACGACAGTGGATGAACATTCCGTATCGTGCTTCGTTAAACCATAAAGCCGAATCCGGGATCACATTCCCAGTTGTTATACTTTTCATAGAGTGATCTGCTAAGCCAATCATCTAAACTCTGGCTCACAAAGGTATTTTTTTGTCAGATCGCGTTCTCAATGTTAATTTGGACTAGTTATGCGTGACGGTAACGGCTCCCAATATTGGGAATTGAAGCCAGTAAGTAGTGGTTCCGGTTTGTATCTGGAAAGTCGTATCGTTTATCCATTGAGCGGTGGCGGTTGGTGGGGTGTTGGGACTGAAAGCTACAATGTACCCGAATTTTTGCCCGGAGCTAATGTTGGGTGTGCTGGTCCAAGATAGGCGTAACTCGGGACGTTGATCGGTTTCACCGTAATCCGGCGACCCCAGCCCGAGTGAGTACGCGGGAAAATCCGAAGCGAGTATGGTTCCGTAGAGATTTCCCACATTGAAGGTATTTCCGTTTAGCGCGTAAGGTCGCGAGGATGGCCCCATGCGTACAATACCCTGCGGGACTGCGGTGGGGTTATCGGATTGAGCTGTCACACGCAGTCCGCCCACAACGCAGTTTGGGGTAAATAGCCAGACTTCCGTGGCAATCCAATCGTTGTATGCAGTCAACGAACTATACATTCTTTGCGGAACATAATTGATGGCCACAGCGGCGTATCCATCCCCGGTAACACGAGAGATCGTTGGCGAAACCGTGGTGGGTTCGCGCGTGGGGTCTGCAATTAATCTAAATTGATTATAGTAATTCGTGTTGGTAACTCCTGGAACGGTAATTCCAATGTGTGCCATTTGTATATAGCCGTCGTAGCCATTGGAGTAGGCTGAGTTTGACAAGAGGCAGCCCACAACGCTGAGGGCTTTTTTGCCAAGACATCCCACCCACGAGAAGCTCCCATTGCGTCCGCGGACACCAACAATACTATCGTCCGCCACGATAAAGTTATCCGGAAATGGCTCAGGATCGGGAGTATCAGTGCCCCGCCCCGCATCCCACGCTTGGCCGCTATAGGTGTTCCAGTAGAAGCGGTCTGAAGTTTTGCTTCGAAAGTTGGCGTACCAGCGGTTGTGCGGATCCTGAGTCAGCCAGGTAACGATTTCCGCGGAGTGTATGGCTCCTCCCGCTGGAGCCCAGGTTTGCTTCCACCATGGAGCGCTCGAGAATTCAGCCGCTCCATCGCAGGTGTAGACGTAGGGGTAGAAATTGGCGCTCTGGATCAATTGTGCAGACGCGACGGGGTCGCGACTCAACTGGTAGTAACGCCCAAGAAACATGGCTTCAAAGCTATGATACATGCTGATGGGCGTGGAGCCACGGTAGTAGTGCCATCCGCCGAGAGTTGGCTTAAAATAATTTGCCATTCCTGAGACGTTGAGCGCGGCGTTGTATTTGTAGTTGGTATCGCCATAAATCAAATACGCCAGGTACATAATTGCGGCGTGTTGCGCATCGGCGTTGGGGTAGGACCCTGCAGTGCTGAGGGAGTTGTAATTCTCGTATTCATTTTGCATGTAAGGTAACAGCGCATTCTTCCACGAGGCTAATATCGTGTAATCCACCCCATCGCTCTGCATCATCATCCACAAGGATTCCAGCATGGGCATATAGTTCCAAAAATCACCGGCCGTTGCCGGATTTGCGGCGTTGTAACTGGGCACAAGTAGATTCCATGTGGCGACACATGTCGAAAGCAGCGCGGGATTATGATAATAGTCACTCGCCGGTGACGTGTATCCCCACGCCAGCCAGAAAACGGCATCCCCTCCTGCGGAGTGATCGGCCGTGCGCTGGGCATCAGTCATGGCCAGAACTCTGGCTACAGATGAGTTGCACATGGCCCAATAGGGATTGATAACTTCCACGCTTATGTCGTCAAAATAGAGCACTCGCCCACTGGGAGTTTGGCCGGCGGTTGCGGAATTGTTGAGAAATGAGACCGTGCCGATTTGCGCGCAGGCTGGCGCATAGGTCCGACCGGTGCCCGAAAGGACAAGCGTGCCGTTGATCACCAACTTTAGGGAGCCCGAGACGCGCCAGATGAACTGAGCCGTATTCCAGCCTGGCTGTAAGATGCCACTTGCCAGAGTGGCCGTAGTTAATTGGGTGAATGCTGAACCGATCCCCTGATCAGCTCGCCAGAGTTTTACAGTGGTTTGGCTGATATTGAAACCATAGCCCGGGGAACTGCTCTGGTTGCCTGTCAATACCAGCCAACTGGTATTCCACGATGAGTCGCCTGCGGCATCTTTGTTGAAGCGCAACGTCAATTGTAAATCGTGACCACTTGCATCCGGGCTGCTGACGGCGCGACGCAGAATTGTTGTCCGGGAATTTCCTCCCGGCGTGGATAATGCCTTATTGGCAGCATTGAGCCGATCAACCGCAGTTACGTAAGAACTCTCGTTTAGCCAGTCATTCAAATTATCGGATTCGAAGTCAGATTCACACAACGGCACATTCATGGCTGTGACAACGAGGTTATCGTAATATATGACCCGTCCGCTGGGAGCCTGCCCGGCCGTGCCCGAATTGTTGAGGAAAGCTCGTTCGCTGATCTGATACAAGCTGGGTTGATAAGTCGTATCAATGGCACTGAGAACCTGAGTGCCATTGACGTAGAGACGTAACGAACCCTCGGCGGCCCAATCAAATTGCAGATCATTCCACCCGGCCTGCAAAATGCCCGCGGAAAGCGTAGAGGAGGCGATTTCGGTGAAGTTGGAAGAGAATCCATTCGTGACTTTCCAAATTTTCACCGTGCTCCGTCCGAGCATAAACCCATATCCGGTGGCAGTGGAGGAAGCTGCCGTGAGAAGCATCCAGTTTGCATTCCAAGAAGAATCTCCAACGTAATCTGCATTCATGCGAACATTGAGCCGCAAGGAATGATTGAGAATATCCTGAGAGGAAAACGTCTTGCGGATGGTAGTAGTCCGGCTGTTAGCCCCGGGGGTGGACATGACGTGATTGGAAGAATCCGTAGGATCGACAGCAATGAATAGTCCGCTGGGATTGATCCAATCGCTCAAGGAGCCTGTCTCAAACCCATTGGAATAGAGCACCGTTTGAGCTGAACTCGGAAGGAGAAAGAGCGGAGCACAGCAACAATAGAAGAAGACGCGCGCATTCATGGTGATTGGTATCATATAATACCAATGCGAGCCGGGTCAACTCTATTGCTATTATTAATATATAAGGGCTTGGGTTCGCCCTTCGACGGAGGCTATTTTTCTAGCCACTGTTGTGTAGTGGTGCTTTCTGGTGCGTTGAAGCGCGTACGATCAATTCGGGGGGAAAAACGATTGGCGGCGGTTGGGATCCATTGTCAATAATATCTATTAGCATATCGACACAGGCCGTACCGATTCTATCCGGGCTTTGATTCACCGTAGATAATGGAGGCGTCATATAGCGCCCTTCCTCCAAATTACCGTAGCCGATCACCGCAATATTCCCCGGCACAGACAGTCCTGCCTCCTGAATAGCACGCACCGCTCCAATCGCCGCCATATCGGTCATCGCTAAAACAGCCGTAAACTTCTTTCCTGCGGCAAAGGCTTCCGTCACCGCCGCGTATCCATTATCCAAGCCCAGTCCTCCTCGGTACTCGATGATGCTCTCAATGCCTGCCTTGGCCAGCGTCTGCATGTAGCCCTCATAGCGCAGCAACGCCATGGGAGTTTGGTCTTGAGCGGATGCGGAATGAACCAGGAATGAGCGATGCCCGAGATTCAACAGGTGCTCGGCTGCCATAATGGCACCAGCCTTGTCATCCGTATCCACATAAGGAATCGAAGCTCCGGGGAAATAGGTATCCACCAAGACAAGCGGTGTGCCGGAGGCCCAAAGATCCTGACACACTTTATAATCTGTATGGACAGAGCTGACGCCAAAACCATCCACCCGTCTCTCACGCAAATGATTGATCTCGCTCTCCAGGATCGTGGATGACCCATGAGTCTGCACGACAAACAAATGATATCCCTTTTGCCGCGCCCGCGCCTCCATGGCATCGAGGATTTGCGAGTAGAAATTGTACCGTACACTGGGGAGCAAAACAGCCAGAGAATACGTTCGGTTGGACTTAAGTGCGCGGACTAATCCATTGCGTTGATACCGGTGTTTGCGTAGTGCAGCTTCAATCAAAAGTCGAGTATCTTTACCCACCTTGGAATAACGTCCATTGAGGATGTGACTGACTGTAGCCGGGGAAACCCCAACTTCACGGGCGATCGCAGCAATCGAGATCATAAAATGGGCCTTGGTACTATAAAAAACCTAACTATATCGCGTTTAATATCAACTCTAAAGCGAATAACTTCTTGGTAGTTAATAATCTAGCGATGCATCCAAAATAGCAAAATTGCGAATTGACACCGTTACTAGGTATTATATAATACCTAGCATAATGAACTCCACATCGTCGATCTACCTGCTTCGGGTCGTTGCTTCCCGCTATCACCAACTCCGTCGCCTTTGGGGTATTTATTTGCTGGCCAGCGGGCTATCCGTTTCGACCGCATCCAGCACCATCCTTCTTCAAGACGATTTTTCATCTGACACAGTAGGTGGGTACGCAACCGGTTGGGCCGTCACACCCGGCAACACTAATGCTCAGTGGCTGATAGCGAGTGATCCGACGTCCCCAGAGAATAACGTCATGACGACTCCTGGCGGTACCACTCGCACGACCAATCAGCAGTACCGACTCAGCGCTAGCTCTGGCAGTGTACCCGGGTTGAAGCTTTCATTTCGATTCAACACCAGTGGAGTGGGTACAGGGTGGAATCTGCGCTGGTACTTGGAATCAGGGACTCTGAATTCAGCTGCGTTTTACACTCCAGGCTACGGATTCGCTCTAAGCTCTAGCTCGGTTCAGATTAATTCAACTTCTGGAGGTGGAACCAGCACAGATCAAGGCAGCGCGACGATCGTTGGCTCTGCGCTTAGCCTTGCGCCGGGCACGATACTCTCAGGGTGGAACACCGTTGATTTTCTTTGGACATCCGACGGCAGTATCAGCACGCTTTCGCTGACACTCAATGGGGAGGTTCTCATGACCTTGACGGATAGCACCCATGTAACTCCTAGCGTTCGCACTTTGCGGGTGGACAACTTTCTAAATAACTCCACCTCTGGTGGAACCACGGGCTTGGCGCTTCTTTATGATGATTTCCAACTCCAATCAGTACCGGAACCCAAAGTGTCGATAGTACTTTTGCCTGCAATTGGTATAGGCCTGTTGCTATGGCGTCGCCGAGCTCGTTTAACAGTGTAATCTCGTCTCGACCAAACTATTGCATATGATCACGCCATCTCAACGAAGTGCCTTTAGCCTCACTGAGATGGTAGTCGTAATCGCTGTTGCGGTGATTCTGGGGGCATTGCTCCTACCAATGCTCCAAAAAGCAAGGGCACAATACAACTCAACGGTATGTGTCCACAATCTGCGCAATATTGGAGCCGGCATTCAAGCCTACGCCGTTGATCACGATGGTTATCTTCCGGTTAATAACGCGCCTGTCTCCGCAGATGGCATTCGTTGGTACTTATCCCTCAATCCATACGTGGGCAAGGCATCGGTCAGCTCAGCCAACGATGGATGGGCACGCCCTTCTGTATTTATATGCCCAGGCAACGATCCCAAAAGTGACTACACTAAGTATGCCATTTTTTCCGACGCCACCTATTGGTCGAACACCTTTTTGATGCCCCGATACTCGGGCGGCTCCTCAGGATCATGGACAAGTGCCGGAGGGCCAGTGCGACTATCTCAAGTATCTGGTAACCGAATAATCGTGGCAGACAATCCAAAGCTCTCCGGTGCCACTCGCTACATGTGCTACTTCTCAAACATGTCCTTGGCTAACTCAACTAGGCCGTACGGCACCGACGACCTGGCCATGATACACCGGGACGGTGTCAACGCCCTATTCGTGGACATGTCGGTTCGGCATATGCTCGCCATTGAGATTAATAAAAAAGGCAGTGAACTGCCCGAAGGTCCGTACTTTGGCAATTAATAAAACCCTCAAAATCTAGGGATGCCTAACCCAAAATCCGTAGAACATCGAACATCTATGCAATTGAATGCAGTACTGAATAAGCCTGTTGCCACAAAGCGACTGGGGTTGATTCATGATAAACAAACCGACCTGATAGACCGTCTGGAACCCGCTCCGATAGATGGGGGCTTTTCAATGGAAGACTATTGGATTTGGTGTCCGTCTGTTACACAAATAAATGAGGACACCTATGGCATGGTGGCATCTCGCTGGCCAAAGACACTTCCCTTTCATCCTGGCTGGCTGACCAACTCAGAGGTGATTTTGGCTACCTCAGACCGCCTCGACGGCCCCTATCACTACGACCACGTACTCCTGCCTCCTCGAGGAGCCCAGTACTGGGATGGACGCGTCACACACAACCCACGCATTATAAAATGGGAAGGTGGATATGCCCTCTTCTACACCGGAATTAGCCATGCGCTACCAGATGTAGAATCAGGAAAGCCTTTGCCACTTTCAGATTCCCGAGTGATCGCTGCACGCGCCGCAAAACGAGTAGGCGTTGCCTTGGCCAAAGACATTTACGGCCCATGGACCCGGCTGGACACACCGATTCTTCCAACGCGCCCCAATACATTCTACAGCTTCCTGACATCAAACCCTTCGCCGTGCCTGGCCCCAGACGGATCCGTTCTACTCATTTTTAAATCCAGATCATACATTGGCAATATACATGGACCTATGAAACTTGGAGCCGCCCGCGCCAGAAATATCACTGGGCCATATGAAGTCATTGGCGAGATAAGTCTGGATGGCGAAGTCGAAGATCCATTCATTTGGCACAATGGCGAACAATATGAAATGATTGCCAAGGATATGACCGGCTCTTTATGTGGCGAACGCTTTGCGGGAGCGCATTTTGTCTCATATGACGGTCTTAAATGGAAACTGGCCAGACAGCCAAAGGCTTACTCCCTGGAGCTTCTCTGGGATAACGGAGCCAAGCGTAAAATGGGATCGTTCGAGAGACCTTTTCTCTATATTGAAAACGGAATCGCCAAAAGCCTGTTCGCTGCAGTTTCAGATGGCCCCGGAGGATTTGCCAATGCATCCAACACATGGAATGCCGCCATCCGATTAAAGTAACGCATTCGCACAAAATATCGCATGAAAAGCAAGCGCCCACTTTTTACTTCAATATGCTACGTCTCTGCTTTTTTGGCAGCGGCTCCGTTTCTTCCAGCAACAGAAACGGCAACAATGTCTGCTCCGGCTTCCCCAGGCAATCCCTACTGGCCGATGACCGCCACGGTACTGCGCAGCTGTTTAAATAAACCTGACAAAGAGCAATTTTCAGAAAAGGAGCTAGCCCACAAAATCTTCTGGTATGCTTGGGGAGGCACGGCGCCTCAGAGTACGGCCAAAGATAAGGCCGAACTGATAACCAAGGCTTCGATGGCCTGGGATGCCTTGGTTCAGTTAAACAAAGAGAAAGGAAAGGAATCTCCCTTAGGCTCATTCTGGAGTCATCTTCAGTTACTGGAATCCTTACGCTATTTAAAAAAAGCCCCTGGAATTAATCCCCAGAAGTGGGAGGAGTGGGCCGGTAGCCTGCGCCCCTATATTGAAGATAGCTATCGCGATTACGGCCACGCTACAGACGCGAACTGGGCGACGAAAGCTGCAAAGGTCTATCCTAATGCAGACGCGCAACACGCTGCCGTCATGAGCGCAGCATGGCTTGTGTATGGAGATCAAAAATACAAAGAAAATGCGCATGAATTCATCGCAGCGATGGATACGCAATTACGCTCACCTGGGGCATGGCTGTACTATTGTAAAAGCACTCCAATCCCGCTTTATCACGGCTTCGAGATCATTTTTTTAGGACGTTGTTATCAACTAACAGGAGATCCATTGGCTGCGGATCAAATTATCAGGACCAAGGACTATTATCCCTATACATATTCTCCAGAGAATACGGTCGAATTTTCCACATCCCCTTGGTGGAAACAAATGTGGAACCCCTCAGGTGGCCCTTACCATGCCGTGGAGATGGTGGCGTGGTTAACTGGCGACGGAAGAAATCGCTGGTTTGCAGATCTGCGCGCCAAGTCATTTGCCCGGCACTATTGGATCGTATATTGCGGCGAAGCGTACGATGCGGCAGCGCAAAAGGGACTCCCAACACCCGAACCTTTTCCCGACCAATATATCGTCAAAGATGACAGCATAGATGGCTTTCGAGGACGATTCGGCACCTTTTCCTGGGCGGGAGCCCGGGGAAAAAACGCCATGAGTTTTGCCAGCGCCATGATCGCCAATTCAAAGCTGCCCAATGGCTACGATGCCTACCTACAATTTGCCCACATCGGAATTCCCATTTCTGGAATGGACGGAAAAGCTTATTATAACTCTCTGCGATTGGTTGCCAATCCAGAGCTCATTCCCACCCCAGGCCAATCTATCGTCAACAAAGACTCTGCAACTCTACAAGTTTCCTATATTCCACGACTGCAAGCAAACCCAGAAAAGGAGTATAACGACTGGATGGTGAAGGAAAACTGGCTCTTCACAAAACAAGGACTTGTTGGAATCCTCAGCGTTCGCGCCCTCCAAGATCGGCCAGAAGCCTTGCCAAAGGGAGTGCTGCGATTTGGCCCAGAAACTCGTCCCCACCTTATGCGTGGAACAGATTTTTCGTATGGGAGTTTGAAAGGAAGGATTTTACAAAGCGATTTCGACAAAATAGAAATGCGCAACGGCTCTCCTGACCAGCATGAAAAAGAGCCTCATGTTGAAATCCACCTCACCGTCACATCTCTCGACAGTAAAAGCATAGTCCGCGGCAAAACATTCTCATTCGCAGTTCTTATCACTCCTGAGGAAGGACTGCCTGCGCAGATTACAGAAAACTCCGCGGGTGGGTGGAAGATCACCTTGGGTAATATGGAGTATACCTTGCCAACAACCCCTGAATCCAATTGAACACCTTGAATCGTATGAACCCGTTAATTTTCCAAGAATTTCCTCATTTCGCGATTCTGAGACAATTCATGCTACCGAGACTATGTATCGTCACGCTAGCTCTTCTCTTACTTCCCATGCATGGAGAAGCGGAGGAAAATAATCGTAATGACTTCTTCTCCATTCCTTCCCCCACAGAGTTGCCATTTAATATGGAAACATTGGCGGAAACAGAACCGGTACCAGGAGTAGTTCTTTCTGAAATTTATATAACCGGAGCCCCATTCAATGGCGAAGGCACTCGAATCTACGCCTTTTATGCCAGGCCGAAAGGCAATGGCCCATGGCCCGGAGTAGTTCAATTGCATGGGTCAGGTCTCGTTAAACTCCTGCCAGATCCAGCTATTGGATATGCAAAAGCGGGATACGCCTGCATTTGCATTGATTGGGCAGGAGTGAATTATCGGGGTGACGATAAGTTTCGTGAAAAGCCGTATTCCGAATTTAAAAGCAAGGGAACCTTGGCCGTTAAGGATGCTTCCACAGGAAAATGGATTGTCACCCCTCCGGAACAGGATCCGCGCGCCAATGGCATCAAATTTATCCGTCGTGCATTGCAATTCTTAAGATCGCGTCCGGAAGTGGACTCTGACAAGCTCTGTATTTCGGGCATGTCTGCTGGAGCTCAGGCAACGTTGGGCGTCCTTGGATTCGAACCAGGCGTAAAAGCCGCAGTCGTAAAATATGGCTCGGGATTTGCCAAGGAATTGAATTGGGGTGGAGTTTTTGGCCCCCTCACAAAAGCCTATAGTACCGATCCTGCAGGCGTTGATCGGTGGCTTGCCTTGATGGATCCTAAGCACGGCTTGGCTAACATTCGAGCCGCTACGCTTCTTTTCTCAGGGACAGATGACATCTTCTATAGCATGCCCTCTGTGCTGGAAACATGGCGAGCCATCTCTTCCCAAAAGATGCTGGTAATGATGCCCAATGACAGTCATACCCAAGTTGGTAATGAAGAAATTCCTCGTCAATGGTTCAATCATATTCTATATGATAATGTCCAATGGCCGACGGTCGGCACAATGCGCCTGACTTGTACTGAAGGCGGCATTCATCTTGAGGTGGAGGCAAAGGGCGATTTGTTCCAAGTAGAGTTTTGGTGCAAGCGCATGCCAAAAGATCAGTTCCGATTTGGCCGTGGACGGAGCCATCCTAAAGATACAGTTAAATGGGAATCCATTGTTGCGGATGACAAGAATGGAACGTGGGTGGCAACGCTCCCACCTCCTGCCGCTGGAGAAAAAATCTGTGCATACGCCATGGCTACAAGCCACTCTGGAACCAAAGCATGCTCGGATACCGTGGCATTCGAAAGTCCAAGTATAGCTGGCTCCTTTGCCGCCGTCGGCCTCTCTCAATATCCAGATCTTGTATCGCTTGCCTTACATCGTCTGGTTTCCTCTTTTTAACACTACCTGAATAATCCACCATGCGCGACTTCTCCGCGCTGGACGCCTCCATGTCAAAATTGACCATGGAAGCAACCCTGGCTGACTATAATTAGTACTACTCCGTTAAGTAATATCAGGGCGGATGAAGCGGGAAGATAACGCCGTGACGATTATGGCGGCAACCGCAACGCGGGCAGGATCGCAGGTCGATGAGAGCGTTGAGCCAGCGGCGGACTTCAGGCAGGGAGGGGGTGTCGTTTTTTTGGTATCTGAGTTTGAGCAGGGTCAGAAAGTCATAGGCCATGAAACAGAGCACCAGATGGTGATTGAGGCCGCGCCAGGAGCAGCCCTCGAAGTGATCCAATCCCAATTCTTCCTTGAGTTGTTGGTAACCTTGTTCGACTTTCCAACGTTGGTGAGCCAATTCGACCAGCTCTTTGAGCGAGGTTGTCAGAGGCAGATTCGACACGTAGTACTTGGCGGTGGCGTCCTGGAGTTTCTCGATCAATAGCCACCGCTGCGGGCCCTGCCGGTAGTAAGCCCGGTGATTGACGGCTTGGACGGTTGTCTTGTTTTGATGTGGCAGCACAATGGTCTTCCATTGTCCGATCTGCTGGCCCCAAGCTGCTGCGGTCAGCGGTTTTCGCTTGGTGGGGGCAATGGCCGGGTACTCACGCGGTCGGCCCGTGGGCTTGCTACCGGTGACAATCTTGATATCGGCTGGCCAGTAGCTGTGGCTGCGAGGAACCTGTGCCAGATAAGGTTCTCCACGCTTTTCAAGTTCTTCCAGCAATGGCCCAATCTCTCCGTAACCCGCGTCAAAGACTAGTGCCCGGTAGTTCACATGGCCTTTAATTCGATCCAGTAACTCCAGACCGATTTTCCACTTTTCCCGAAACTCTCGCTGATGGAAGGGTACTCCCGCTTTGTCGAGCCGGGCTTTATCCTCAACCCATTGCTTCGGCAAATAGAGTTGTGCCAAAGCCGGAAAATGAACCCCATCACCCACCACCTGCCAACTCACGACAGACTGGCAATTGGAAATCTTGCCCAAAGCGCCACAGTATTGCCGCGCCACCCCGACCGACTCACTGCCTTTTTTGGGTAAGGACGTGTCGTCGAGAACCAGTACAGCTGCCTTGAGATGAGCGGCTTTCACCATGTACCCCAAAAGCTTGTTGGCGACTTCCTGTCCGTCCCAAGGACTCTGGTTGACAAATTGCTGGAGCGCCTGTTCGTCCCCGCCTTCCAATCTCCCTGACATCGGCTCGATCGACTTGCGCTCTCCATCCCAAAATAACCCCCGCAGATACATCCCGCACCAATGCCGCCGTTCGCTGCGCCCAAGTTCCTGCCGGAACTCTTCCACAAAGTCGCCCAGTTGACGTCCGATCCGTTGCAACTGCAACTCGGTCATATTCGCCATCGGTCGTTTTGGCGTAGCGAGTGGCGATGCCTCTCCACTGCTTGAGTTTTCAAGACAGCGTTTTCGACCAAGTGACGAAGTTTGTAGAGGGTCTTGTTGTATTTTCTCTGGACGATTGGGTTTTGCGAGGAGGAATGACCGGAATCATCCCCTGCAACCGGGCTTGATCCACGATGGAGTCAGAGTCGCAACCTCGATCAGCAAAGAGGTAATCGGCTGAGAGTCCCTCTATGAGAACGGGGGCTTGAGTACAATCTGCAACGGTACCTGATGTAACAATGACTCGGAGCGGCAAACCATTCAGACTTCATCCGATATGTCGTAGCGGTGGTAGGCTGCCATGTGATCGGGCCATGGCGATTTATAGTATGCAGCCAATCTCCTGTCGACACTATCTAGTCTCCAAGGTTCGAATTATAGCGCGGCTGCCATAACAACGCCCCTGCGGCACGCATAACAAAAAGGTATATTTCTATACAAGAATTTACATAAATAGATTTACTCCATGCACGCTAATGACTTACTATGGAGCACCTTAAGAAAGGTTAGTGCGGCTCCTCATTCTTCGACAAGCTCGAAATGACGGATTGAGGAGAGACGACGAAATGGCAGCGAGAAGATCAACAGACGATTCGATTCAGAGAAAAGGTTGCCTTCATTCCACGTCATCCCGAGCTTGTCGAGGAGGCAGTTTAGAAGCGAAGAAGACGGTTCTCTGGTTTTCGGCTTGCCCGCGAACCTGCTCTTCCTTAGCGCTCTTGGCGAGCTCTGCGAGAATTCTTCCCCTCGGCCTTCTACGCCGCTGGCTTGCTCGCAGTTGCAAGGAGAGGCTGCAAATGCGGCGGCTCGGTTTCGGGCACCAGCAACTGCACGCGGATATGCTCGAGTCCGGCATCCTTGAGCCATTGGCGCAGATCGACCTCGGTGAAGCCGAGCCAATGATCTCCGTACAATTTGCGCGCCTTGTCGAACTGATGTTGGTTGAGATCGAGAATGACGAGGCGTCCGCCGGGCTTCAGCAAACGCGCGGCGGCAGAAAGCGTTTGCGCGGGATTGACCGTGTGGTGCAGCGCTTGGCTCAGGATCGCGATGTCGATCGTGCCGGGATCGATGGGCGGCTCGGAAATGTCACCGAGGCGATACTCGATGTTGGAGATCTTCTTCTTCTTCAGCTCCGCCTTGGCGAACGCAACCATCTTCGGCGAGTTATCGACCGCGATGACCTGCGTGGCGTTCTGCGCGAGCAGTTGGGCCAACCAACCTTCGCCTGCGCCGAGATCGGCGATTACCACGCTCGGCACGAGCTGCGCGAGCAGGGGGCCCACCTCCGACCACGAGCGGCCAGGACAAAAACTTTTACCGAGCCGACCCGCAATGCGGTTGAAATAATCCCGCGCGGCGGAACGGCGCTTATCGAGAACGACCTTCAGCGCTGCATCATCCTTCGCGGCTTCCGGAATTTCCGGCAGCGTATTCCACGCCGCATCGAGCAGCAGCCGGGTCTTCGCCGGAAGATTCTTCGCGAGCGAGTAGTAGGTATGTTTCCCTTCACGGCGGGGCTCGGCCAATTTTGCCGAGCGCAGCACGCTCAAGTGCGTCGAGATGCGGGATTGACCAAGGTGCAGCACCTGCTGGAGTTCCGCCACGGAAAGCTCCTCCTGCGCCAGCAACGCCAGAACGCGCAACCGGGTCGGGTCGCTCAGCGTCTGCCAGATCAGGCGGAGGTTCATAAGTAAGTACTAGGTACTCAGTTCTAAGTACGAGGTAAAAGGTGGGGAAGCAGGTGTTCCCTACTTAGTACCTAGAACCTAGTACGTCGTACTGGATTGCAAATGAAAATATCTACATATCAAGATGGGTCAATATTTTTGTTGCAAAGCCGATACCTTGAATTACCATTTTCGAATCATGGCTAAATCCTATATCTTCTCCTCCGAATCGGTGACGGAAGGTCACCCGGACAAAGTTTGCGACACGATTTCTGATGCGGTGCTGGACGCCTGTTTGGCGCAGGACCCGAAGAGCCGCGTGGCGTGCGAAACGCTCGTGAAGAGCAATCTGGTCGTTGTCGCGGGCGAAATCACCACCAAGGCGGAATTTGATTACACGCGCACCGTGCGCGAAGCGATCCGGGAGATTGGCTATGTCGAACCCGGCGAGTCATTCAATGCCGACACCGTTCACGTGATGAACGCGTTGACCCGCCAGAGCCCGGATATCGCGCAGGGCGTGAATGCAGCGAAGGCCGAAGGTAAGGAAACCGCTGAGCAGGGCGCGGGCGATCAGGGATTAATGTTCGGTTTTGCCTGCAATGAAACGGCCGAGTTGATGCCGACTCCGATCGAGCTCGCGCACAAGTTGGGCCGCAAGCTCGCCCAGCTCCGCAAGAGTGGCAAGGTGAAGTGGCTCCGTCCTGACGCGAAGACGCAGGTCTCCGTACAGTATGACGGTTTCAAGCCGGTCCGTATCGATGCGGTGGTTGTTTCCACACAGCATCGCGCCGACATCAAGCACCGCGAGATCTACAATTTCATCGTCGAGGAAGTCATCAAGAAGACCCTTCCCAAGAGCCTGCTTGACAAGAAGACCCGCTACCTCGTCAACCCCACGGGCCGTTTCGTCATCGGTGGACCCGAGGGTGACTCCGGTCTCACGGGCCGCAAGATCATCGTCGACACCTACGGCGGCTGGGGCCGTCACGGTGGTGGCGCGTTCAGCGGCAAGGACCCGTCCAAGGTCGACCGCAGCGCGGCTTACATGGGCCGTTACGTCGCGAAGAACATCGTTGCTTCCGGTCTCGCCGACCGCGCAGAAATCCAGTTTGCCTACGCGATCGGTTATCCCGAACCCGTCTCCATCTGCGTCGATACGTTCGGCACGGGCAAGGTCTCTGATGTGCAAATTGAAAAGGCCGTGCGCGAAGTGTTCAGCTTCAAGCCCGCGAATATCATCAAGCAGCTCAACCTCCTGCGCCCGATCTACAGCAAGACCACCAACTACGGTCACTTCGGCCGCGTGGATGATCTCAATGCGTTGACTTGGGAAAAGACCGACAAGGCCGCCGCCCTGCGCCGCGCCGTTGCCGCCTAGTTCAGGGATGCGCCGGGTGGGATGTACTCCCGCCCGGCCGCCCGACCCCGATAGCTCTCACTTTCCGAATCGAACCCTACCAAAGGAATCCTACCAATGACCACCGCCGCTCCTGCCAAAGCTCAGGACTATAAAGTCGCTGACATCACCCAGGCTGATTATGGCCGCAAAGAAATCAACATTGCGGAATTCGAAATGCCCGGCCTGATGGCCCTGCGTGCCGAATACAAGGGCAAAAGCCCGCTCAAGGGTGCTAAAATCGCCGGCAGCCTGCACATGACGATTCAGACCGCCGTGCTTATCGAGACGCTCGTCGATCTCGGCGCGGAAGTGCGCTGGAGTTCCTGCAACATTTTCTCCACCCAGGACCACGCTGCCGCCGCAGTGGCTGCCCGTGGCGTGCCGGTCTTCGCTTGGAAGGGCGAAACCGCCGAAGAGTTCGACTGGTGTATGGAGCAGACCTTGTTCTGGCCGGATGGTTCCGCGCTGAACATGATTCTCGACGACGGTGGCGATCTCACCAACCTCGTCCACGACAAGAATCCTGAGTTGCTCAAGGGCATCTACGGTCTCTCCGAAGAAACCACCACAGGCGTGCATCGTCTCGCCCAACGCGTGAAGAATGGTACGCTCCTCGTGCCCGCCTTCAACGTCAACGACTCCTGCACCAAGAGCAAGTTCGACAATCTCTACGGCTGTCGCGAATCATTCCTCGACGCCGTCAAGCGTGCCACTGACGTCATGGTCGCGGGCAAGGTTGTAGTGGTCTGCGGTTATGGCGACGTCGGCAAGGGCTGCGTACAAGCCGCCAAGGGCCTCGGCGCCCGCGTCATCGTTACGGAAATCGATCCCATCAATGCCCTCCAGGCCGCGATGGAAGGCTTCCAAGTGGTTCCGATGGACGAAGCTGCCAAGATTGGCGAAATCTTTGTCACCACGACCGGCAATATCGACGTCATCACTCGTGAACACATGGACGCGATGAAGACGCAGGCCATCGTCTGCAACATCGGTCACTTTGACTCCGAAGTACAAGTCGGCTCGCTCTTCAACGACAAATCGCTCAAGCGCATTCAGGTCAAGCCGCTCGTCGATCAGTTCGTCTGGCCCAATGGCAAGGTCATCACCGTGCTGGCGGAAGGACGTCTTGTGAATCTCGGCTGCGCCACCGGCCACCCGAGCTTCGTCATGAGCGCCTCCTTCACCAACCAGGTGGTTGCGCAGATCGAACTCTGGCAGAATCGCGCTACCGGCAAGTACAAGAAGGGCGAACTCTATGTTCTCCCCAAGATTCTCGACGAAAAGGTCGCCCGCCTGCACCTCGACAAGCTCGGAGCTCGTCTCACCAAGTTGACCCCGAAGCAAGCCGAATACCTCGGCGTGCCGGTGGAAGGTCCATACAAGCCCGATCATTACCGCTACTAACAATAGCCAGACCAAAAAAGTTCAAATGATGGTCCGTGAAATCCGGAAGGGGAGATCTCCTTCCGGATTTTGTTTTAAGAATAGCAATTGCAACCTATAATAACGACGCAAGGAGACATAAGTTGCGGTAAAAAGTCATCGGCCATCGAGATTTTTTGCTTTCAAGCAACAATTCTGATTGTCAATTGCTCGAAAATAAGCGAAAAAGGAAACTTATACATTGTACGTAATCTTGTGTAAATAGTTTGACCGTCAATCTTTAAGCCGCTAACGTAACCGCCATGACTAATTCTTCAATCCGAGTTGCGTCATCATTAATTCTTCTACTATTTCTAGTGCTCGGAAGTGAATTTTCTCATGTGCTCGCGGCGTCGGAAGAGAAGCGGATTCTGATCGATAAAATCGAAACGGATACAATGACGCCCGACAAACTGGGGCGTTCGCGAGGCTCCGCTGGGACAGGGCGCGATAAGTGGGTGCTGATCGATTTTTCCTACGAAGTTTTTCCGGATCCGAATTCCAAGGAAAAAGTGAATTTTCTCGATGATGTCACGTTCAAGATCAGTGTCGAAGCGCGCGCGGGTGAAGGAGATTTTCGCAATGCGCCGGTGGCGATTCTAACGGCGGAAGTAACGTACATGCTTGTTCCAGTCGGCAAGGGGTACGGTTCTTTCTATATTTCTCCCGACGCCGTCGCCGCTTACCATCTCGATCGTTTTTTGAGTCAGTGCAATATCAACGTTCAAGCCGTGGTGGGTGGGCAGGTGGTTGATTCCAAGGACAAGAAGAAGGACGAAGAAAACTGGTTTGCCCGTTCGGACTATAAAATCATTTCCGGGATTGTGCTGACAAAGAATCAGACTCCCTTCATTCTAAACGATACGGATCGCTATCCGGTCATTAAACCGAAGCAGTAACGCAAGCAAAGCTGAAAACAGAGACTCAACCATGGCCGGATCTGCTCGTGTGATTTCGTTGGATGTCGGGACCTGCACCGTCAAGGTGGGGGAATTCCTCATCACCTCAAACGGGGTGCTGACGCTGAATCGTTACGGCGTGCAGGAGTTGGGGCTTGACCCGAACAAGGAAGAAGATCGCTCTCCCTTCATTATCCAGACGGTCTCCGATATCCTGAAGCGCACGGGCATCAAGCCGGGTAATACTGTCCTCGCTGTCTCGGGGCAATCCGTTTTCATGCGTTTTGTGAAGCTGCCGCCTGTCGATGCGATACAGGTGGAGCAGATGATTGGTTTTGAGGCGCAGCAGAATGTGCCGTTCCCGATCAATGAAGTGGTTTGGGATTATCAGATGATGCCCGGTCGCGGTGGCAGTGCCGAGAACGAGGCGATTATCGTTGCGATGAAGGCCGATCTGTTAGAAGGAGAGCATCGCTCCGCGGAAGCGGCGGGATTGAATACCAATCTGATCGATATCGCGCCCCTCGCTCTTTACAACGCCT
The DNA here is from genome assembly GCA_017849585.1 of Verrucomicrobium sp. GTDB lineage: Bacteria > Verrucomicrobiota > Verrucomicrobiia > Methylacidiphilales > UBA1321 > UBA1321. The sequence goes on along the minus strand of JAFIGT010000019.1, from coordinate 123,003 downwards.
ATCGTTACAACTACGAGACCAGCGATCAATGCACGCTCGTTATCGATCTTGGCGCTCGCACGACCAATCTTCTCTTCATCGAGGGCAACAATCTTTACACGCGCGGCATTCCGATCGCGGGCAATCTTATCTCGCAGAACATCTGCAATGAAATGCAGGAGCCCTTCATCGCGGCGGAAACGCTCAAGAAGGGGAAGGGGTTTGTCAGTCTCGGTGGTGCCTATGCCGATCCGGATGACCGCGACGCGGCGCGCATCTCCAAGCTGATTCGCAGTACGATGACGCGTCTGCACAACGAAATCAACCGCTCCATCAGTTTCTACCGTACCCATCAAGGCGGCTCGGCCCCGAAGCGCGTGGTGCTTACGGGCGGCAGCAGTCAGATTCCCTATATCGATGTCTTCATCGGGGAAAAGCTCAACCTGCCGGTCGAATTCCTTAATCCTCTGCGCAACGTCAATCTCGCTCCTGGGATTGATCGCGAACAACTCGGCAACCAAAGCTGCTTCATGGGTGAGCTTGTGGGGCTGGCTCTGCGCGAGACCGGCTCCTGCCCGGTGGAAATCAGTCTCATCCCGCCCGCTCTCAAGTCGGTGCAAGCGCGCCAACGTACTCAACCGTATTTGATCGGTGCCTTGGCGGCTTGGGCTGCGCTTTTCGTGCTGGTGGCCTTGTGGAATTGGCAGCAACAGGCGATGGCCAACTCCATTGCCCAAGAGGTGCACGAAAACATCACCCGCCTCAAAAATTTCGAAGGCAAAATTCGGAAGCAGGCGTCCGATGCGGACAAACTGCAAGTGGAATTTGACGCGGCGAACAAGCTGCAAGCCCAGCGCAACGCTTGGCTCGGTATTTTGGATGACTTGAATCAGGCGATTCCGGAAGGTGTATGGGTCACCTCGCTCAAGCCGACATGGAACGGCAACTCGCTCGACTCAGCCGAAGCTGCCAAGTCAGCGCAACCTCAGCCCGGCGCGAAGCCGGGGCAGGCACCCGCCGGACCTCAGGTCAATCAATTGATGGTGCGCGGCCTTTTCCATGCTCACGCCCAGACGCAACGATTGAATCCAGAAGTCATCAATAAGTTTGTGACGAATCTTTCCAAGTCATCGTATTTTGATATCAATCCCGCCCGCATCAGTGAGGTGATCATCACGACGGCGTTGCCGGATAACGATCACCTCGCGCTGGATTTCCAGTTGAGTCTGAAACTGAAGAAACCTATCGATCTCACGCCGTAACCCCATACCCCGATGGCCTTCAAACTTTCCAAATTCGAAATCGGCATGATCGCCGCCTTTGTGGTGGTGACCGGAGCGGGCATTGGTGGCTATGTCTACACCAGCGGCTTGGTTGAAACGGCCAAAGCTGACCTCGCCAACGCCAACGGCGAACTGCAAAAGCTAGTCAAGCAACGCTACCTCCCGAGCGAAGCCAATATCAAAACGCTCGAGGGCAATATCAAGTCCCTGCAAGCCGCGATCAAACCGATTGAAGAACAGATTCTGAAATCGCCGGAGAACAAACTGGGGCAGATTCAGGCGCAAAACGCCGTCACCTGGAAAAACAGCGATCTCGACCAGACCGTGCAACGCTTGACGGCTCTGGCCAAGGCTCGTCGCGTGGCACTACCTGCGGACTATTATTTCGGGTTTTCGCGCTATCAGAAAACAAATCCCAGTGAACAAGCTACGTTGACCCTCGGCAAACAACTCTACGGCGTTGAGCAGTTAGCCACCAAGCTGTTCGAATCTGGCGATGGCGGATCTGTTGTCGCCCTGCGTTCCATTCGCCGGACCTTTGACGAAGACGCCTCTGGCTCCCAAAACTCGGGCGGCGGCGAGGGGAATGAAGCGCTGCGCGGATCGAGTCAGCTTGGTTCAGGCAAGCTGTATCGGATTTATCCCTTTGAGGTGGAATTTGTCGGCACGACCACCGGCTTGCGCGCGTACCTGAATTCCCTGCTTAAAACGCCGGTTCTCTTTGTCGTACGATCAATTCAAGTAACCAACTCCAAAATCGAATCCCCCAAAGTGGGCGATCTCGGCAAAGGCTCCAATGAAAAAGCGGGCCGTGACTTCATCTTCGGTGGAGAACAGCTCACCGTTCTCATGCGTGTAGATATGATCGAATGGTTGGGAACCCAAGGGGCCGAGGCTGCGGCAGCGGCTACCGCCAAACCCGCCCAAGGAGCGAAGAGGTAACTGTGGACAAGTCGTGGGAAAAAATTGTTTTGGCCGTCAGCCTGCTGCTTTTAGCCGCAGGAGCGGTGGCATTGGCGCTCTTCTTTCCGGCCAAAGCCGATATCGGCAGTTCCGGAAATACGGAAATCCGCTCAGGTTCCAAAGTGAACAAGGTTGACGAAAAAATCCTGGAAAACTTCACGCTAGGTTGGACCAAGCCTGCGACGTGGGGCTCCCATGATAGCCTACTCTTCATTTCGGACTCCTATCTCTATGATCGCAAGGACGAAAAGATTATTCCTGCCGATACGGGCACGGTCATTGATACGATTCCGCTGCAGTGGCTCATCGAGAATAATCTGAATATCAAGAGCGCAACGGTAGGTCTCGACGACCCTGATCGGGACGGCTTCAGCAACAAGGCCGAATATGCGACGAAGACCGATCCCCGCGATCCCGCCAGCCATCCTCCATTCTTTGATCAACTGCGCCTCAAGGCATTTGATCTCATTCCCTTCCGGCTCAAGTTCCAGTCGTATAACGACCTCGACGGCGTGAAGGTTTTCCAGATCAATCTACTCGATGTGAAGGTGCGGCCTTCCCGCCTCGTCAAGATTGGTGACCAGCTCGAGGGCTATGTGGTCACAAAGTTCAAGCAGAATGCCTTCAAGCGCGTCAATGATAAGACCAAGATCGAAGAAGACGTCGATGAATCGACGCTGACGATTGAAAAGCCCGATATCGGTTTTTCGATTGATTTGGTTTTGAACAAAACCATCGATTCACCCGAATCCACTGCTCGTTTCGTTATGATGTTGCCCGGTAAGACCGATCGGGAAATCGTGGTTCAACGGGGTAAGGAATTCGAAATTCCTGAAGAGCCCGGTATCAAATACCTGCTTTTGCGAGCGGATGCTAACGGAGCCCGGCTACGTAACGTGGCGACGAAACAAGAAAAAGATGTGCCGAAAGTAACGAGCCAGGATCTATCCGAGGTTCCTTCATCGGCGGACCGAAAAGAGACTAAGTAACGTTAATACACTAAGCTATTTGACTTTTTACTAATATTTCAATAAAAGGAACCTAAGCATGAAGCGTCTTTCCCTGCTCACCCTATGCGTGGGACTGCTGTTGCAATCATTCGTGATGATTGCCGCGTCCCAAGAAACAGCCACGCCGCCCGAAGCGGCCGCGGCTCCGAAAGTGGATACCAATGCCCCGGCATCGACCACTACGGTTACCACCACCACTACGACGACAGAGGTGACCGATGATAGTCCCGCCGCCAAGGCGGCTCAATTCGAAATGACCAAGCGCCAAGAGCTTTCCTTTAGCGCCAATCAGGCGATTACGGATGGTGAAAAGCTGCTCCAAGCTGGTCAGCTGGACGCCGCGGCCGAACGTTTCAAATACGCTCTCGATAATCTCCCTCAGACCGGCGCGACGGCTCCTGCGTATCAAAAAGCTGCGGCTGGCATGGCGGAAGTCCTTGTTCAAAAGGGCAATGCCGCCATGAAAGGCAAGAAGTACGATGTAGCCATCAAGAGCTATCAAGAAGCGGTTAATCTGCAGCCTTCCAACAGCAACTATCGCTCGAAACTGGCGAATGCCAAAAGCGCGTCGGCAAGTTATGACGAAGCGGCTCGCGACGTTGCTGGTACGGTCAATAATCCCGCGCTGACACCGGAATTCCGCGAGAAGGTTGCCCAGATTCAAAAGCTCTTTTTTGAAGGCGACCGCCTCTATGATACCGGTCAATACGACGCGGCAGAAAACCGCTACATGCAGATCCTCTCTTTGGATCGTTTCAATAAAGCCGCGCGTAGCCGTCTCGAGCGGTTGGATCGTACGCGCATGCGCACAGCGGAAAAGCAGCGTGAAACGACGCGCAAGAATGCGATGTATCAAGTCACGAAGCTCTGGAGTGAAGACGTTCCCGCGGATTACGCCAAAAAAGGTGCGCAGACTCAGGTCTCCGAAGGTGGCGAATCGAATCTTGCCCGCATGACGCGCAAGTTGCAGGAAATGCGCATTCCTTCTCTCAATTTTAACCAGGCCGATATCCAGACTGTTGTGCAGGTTCTGACGGCCAAGAGCCGCGAACTCGATCCGACCAAGGACGGTATCAACTTCGTCTTGATCACGGAAAGTCCTACGGCGCCCGCTCCGACCAAGCCCGGCGAAAAGGAAGCACCCGCTCCAGCTCCGGTTCAGGTCCCGGCTGTTACAATCAATTTGCAGGATGTGCCGATGCTCGAAGCGCTCCGCTTCATCTCCTCGATCACCAATCTGCAGGTGAAGGTTGAAGAGCGCGCGGTTTTGCTTCTCCCCCCAAATGTGGTCTCCTCGGTTTTACAAACCCGTACCTTTGCGGTTCCCGGCGGCTTCTTTGAAGGCGGTTTGAAGGCGGCGGCGAAACCCGCTGGCAGCACCGAAACCACCAAGGTGAACACGGTTAAGATCGACGTTAAGAAGCAGCTCATCGACAAGGGTATTCAATTCCCTGACGGAGCGACAGCGGCGTTCCTTGCCGGATCGAGTCGCTTGGTTGTCAAAAATACGCCCGACCAGCTTGACATTATCGCGGCCCTGATTGGTGCTGCGGATATTGAAACCCCACAGGTGGAAATTGAAACCCGTCTCGTGGAATTCACTGACGATCAACTCAAGGCGTTGACGGTTAATTATTTCTACTCGGTAAATAGCCAGTTGACTTCGGCGGGGCTAACGACGGTTGCTACCACCAACGGTAGTGCCAAGACGTCAGGCTTTTCGATGTTGGGCGATGCATCCAATGCCGCAGCCGGTACGTCGGGGGCGCTGACGCCGAATAGCCTCGATGCAGTTTTGGCGAGTAACGTTACGCAAGGCGCTGGAGCGGCTCGAAACTATCTAACGGGTAACACGCTGAGTGCTACCGATTACAATACCATTGGCGTGGGCGGCGTCATTGGCAACCAAGCTTTGGGCGTAGTCATCAATCTCATCGATAACATGAAGGGCGTGGACCTTCTCTCGGCACCCAAAGTGACAGCAAAGAATCGTACTCGCGCGAAGGTGGAAATTGTTCGCGAGTTGCGCTATCCGAGCGAATTTGAGCGTCCGACGGTGAATTCGTCGCCGTTCGCCGTGGATGGTTTCCCCGTCACGCTGGCGCTACCAGCAACTCCGCGCCAGTTTACGGTCAAGCCGATCGGTGTGACTCTTGAAGTAACACCCACGACCTATCCCGATCAGCGTATCGATCTGGAACTGCAACCTGAAATCGTCGATTTCGAAGGGTTTATCAACTACGGTCAAGCGATCGTTACGCGTACATCCCTCGCTGATCCCTCGATCAATGGTGTCACCGTTCAGACCGAATCGGTTGTCAACCAACCAGTATTTAACGTTCGTAACATCAGCACGAAAGTTCAGGTGCTGGATGGACAGACGGTCGTGCTCGGTGGCTTAATTCGCGAGGATCGTCAAGTAGTCAATGACAAGGTGCCATTCTTTGGGGACCTGCCATTGGTAGGGCGCGCCTTCCAGAGCAAAATCGAGAAATCGGTGAAGCGCAATCTGATGATCTTTGTTACCGCCAAGTTGGTTAAATCCGACGGCAAAAATCTGTACAATCAGGACCTGGCAGTAGTGGAATCGAAAACCGAGACGGCTGCCAAATAGCTTAAGACTGGAGAACTGAATAATGTCTTACCATTTGAACAAAATCACGATGGCGGCCCGGCGTCGCAATCAATCACTTTCCAGCCTTTGCTTGGTGGCGTTTCTGACTACCTCCGGAATGGTCGTGGCCCAAGAATTGCCAGCAGCGACTACGGATGAAAAGCCGTCTGCGGCAGCGGCAATGACCCAGGCCGAAATCGTTCGTCGTCAGGAACTGGTGTTCCGCGCCACACAATCCATTGCAGACGGGGAAAAAGCCGAAGTAAATGGCGATACGGCAACGGCGTTGACCAAATATCAATTTGCGCTGGATACACTTTCAGCTTCCGACAACGCGGCCGCAGCGATCAAGCGGGCTCGCGACGGCGTCGTGCGTATCAGCATGGTGCAGTATCAGCAGGCCAAAAAGAAGGGTGATACCGCTGCTGCGGTCAAAGCGCTGGAGACAGTCGTGAAGTACGACCCGACCAATGAAAAGGCGAAAAATCTTCTCGCTGAAATTCAGCAGGTCCAAAAGGAACCGGGCAAGGCAGATGTCTTGGGCAACCCTGCGGTCACGCCGCAATTGGTGGATAATGTGAAGTTGGTTGAACAGCTTCTTGTCGAAGCCGAACAACTTCGTCGCACTGGGCAGTTTGCCGAAGCAGAAGCGCGCTTTAAAAGAATTCTGAGCATCGACAAGTACAATATGAAGGCGCTGGAAGGTCTTCAGAAATTGACCAATGAAAAGGCGCAGTATGCGGCGGTGGCCCGTGACGCAACCCGTGCGGAACGTCTTCGTCAGGTGGAGGAAAAATGGTCGTCCCTGCCCAAGAAAACGAATCTGAATCAGGTTACGCCGATTACTGACAAGCCCTTCACGCGGTCCAATCAATTCGCCATCGACCAGAAACTCAAGTCGATGATCATCAAGGATCTCGTCTTTACGGATGCTTCGATTGAAGACGCTGCCAACGCTCTGGCCGCCAAGAGTAAAGAATTGGACAAGGATGCCGCAAAGCTTGGAATTAGCTTTATCGTCAAGCCGGAAGCTCTCAGCTCGGCCAAGCCATTTTCGCTCAATTTGCGCAATATCCCCATGGAAGACGCCTTGCGCTATATCACCAAGCTCGCCGATGTGAAGTACAAGGTGGAAGAATTCGCTGTGGTTATTGTGCCGGTGAAGGAATCTACCGAAGTGCTGCTGCGCCGTTCGTTCAATGTTCCGCCCAGCTTTTTCCCGGCTCCTTCCGTAGCTTCAACTGAAAGTGCGGGCGGTAGTAGCGGTCGCCAACCCCAAATCGTCCGCAGTGCCGATGCCGGAACGGGAAACAATGACGTAAAGACCCTGCTGGAAGATCGGGGTGTGGATTTCAAAACTCCCAACAGCAGCGCCGTTTACTATCCTGGCTCGGGGGTTCTGACGGTCACCAACACGCAGGAACAATTGGATCTCATCGAGGAATTGGTGAACGCGGGTGCCACGCCGACGTACATGATTGATGTTCAGACCAAACTGGTGGAAATTGCCCAGACTGACTTGAATGAATTGACCGTGAACGTTGGATTGGACCTCAATCCGACTAATTTTGTCACGTTTGGCAACGCTACGATTCCTACCTATGCGGATGGCACACCCACTGGTCAGGTTGCCGCTTCCACGGCTTTGCGCGGTTCGCAGGCGTTCAGCGTCGGCGGTATTGACTCGTTGTTGCATGGCAACGGTGCTCCTCAGCCCAACATATTCAATATTTCGGGCATGCTTGGAAATCAGGTCTTTAATGTCGTAATTGCGGCCATGTCGCAAAAGCGCAGCTTCGATCTCTTGTCCGCACCTTCACTTCGCGTAAAGAACGGCGAAGACGCCACAATCAACATTTCCCGTACGTTCTATTATCCCACCGCTTTCGATCCCGCTGAGTCTGCAACGATTGCTACAACCAGCGCCTCGGGTGGCGTGGTGGTGATTCCGCCGCCGGTCGTCATTCCGACCTTCCCGACAGAATTCGAAAGCCGCGATATTGGCGTGAAGATGAAGGTTCGTCCGCAGTTAGGCGCGGATAATAAGACCATCGATCTGGCTCTCTTCCCGGAAGTGACGGATTTCGAAGGCTTTGTCAATTACGGATCGCCCATTTTCGTGGGTGCTGACGGTGGCCAGTATCTCCTCTCGAATAACGTGGTGAACCAGCCGATCTTTAACACCCGTCGCGTGGACACGAAGGTGTTTGTGCGTGATGGCTACACGGTGGTGCTCGGCGGTTTGATTCGCGACGATGTACAGACGGTAACGGACAAAGTGCCGTTCTTTGCGGATCTGCCCTTGGTGGGGCGTCTCTTCCAATCCAAGGCGACGCAGAGTCAGAAGAAGAATCTTCTCATCTTTGTAACGTGCCGCATTTACCTGAACAATGGTGAATTGCTCAATCCGCCGGCTTCGACTACTCCGCTGGCAGCGAATGCAGGGGTTGAAACCCCTCAGTAAAAGACTTTTAGGTAAGTTGCCAAAGCGCAAAGGGCCCGTCCAATTGGACGGGCCCTTTGTATTTTCAGTAACGCGACTGAAGTTGGCGGAAGAGATCTTTCTCGCCTGGAAAAGGAGAGATTGAGAATGATTTGGGCTTCACGTCATAGCTGAAGCCCAAATACCTCGCGGATGCTTGAACCCAATTTGGTGACTGGATACTAGCTTTGCGGGAGAGACTTGAGTTCCTCGGCCGCCTGCTGTCCGTAAAACGTGTTCTTATAGTCACGAACGCAGTCACTCAGCAACTGCCGTGCAGCCGAATAATTCTTTTTAATCCGATACAGGCGGGCGGCTTCGATCTGACCCGCCGGGGTGTAATTATCCGGTGGATTGTGCGTGCCAACGGCGATAAATCCAGAAAGGGCTTCATCGATTTTTCCGGCAGCTTCCCAAGCATTGGCCTGTCCCAACCGCGCAGAATTGGCCAATAAATGGCGGGGATAATTCGATAGAAACAGCGCGTAAGTTTCGGCTGCACCGTTGTAATTTTTATCTTCGAACTGGACGGCGGCAGCAGATAATAGGGTCAGAGCGGAAGCTTCAGTACCGAGATACTGCCGGGCCAGACTCAATTTGGCATCCAGCGTGGTGGCGGCATCAAGGGCGGTTGTCGCTTGTGATTCGCGGGCAATGCGGCGGCCCTGCCAAGAGGCTGCTCCCACGGCAATTGCGAGAACCAGTAAAGTGCCGGCGATGACAGGGGCTTTGTTGCGGGCCAACCAGGTGGGTGGGCTGTCGATGATGTTGGCTTCGTTCTCTTGCTGGAAATCTTGCATCGGGAGAGAATGAGAATTTTTTGGCCGCTGTGCAATACTGAAGTGGGGCGTGATCGATTCGTTTTCTCGCTACGGCGGCGGGTTTTAATTCTAACCTTGGCGCTCGACAAGTTCCTTGGCGAGCTGGCGGTAGCTTTGCGAACCGATGCCAGAATTGTCGTAGGCCAGCACTGGTTTGCCATGGCTCGGTGCTTCACTTAAGCGAACTGTACGAGGAATAATCGTTTTGAAGACCTGATTTCCCAGATGGGTGCGTACATCCTGAGCCACTTGCTGGCTCAGATTCGTCCGGGAATCGTACATGGTCAGGACAACACCCTCGATTGCGACGTCGGGATTATGGCCTGCCGAGCGGATTTGTTCGATCACGCCCATGATTTTGGTCAATCCCTCGAGGGCGAAATACTCACACTGCAGCGGGATCAATACGGTATCTGCGGCAGCCAGTGCGTTGGTCATCAGGATGCCTAGGGAGGGAGGGCAATCCAACAGGACGAAACGGAAGGGGGCTCGCGAACGATATTCGTGGAGAATTTCACGCAGACGGACAAGATGATTGGGATTGCGTGCGATTTCCACTTCACAACCCGCGAGATCGAGCTCTCCGGGAATGAGGCTCAGATTGGGATACTCCGTCGGGGTAATTTTTTCATCGATGCGGGAATGATTCAGAAGCGGTTGATAAATGCTCTGTCCCGGCGTGGGAACATTTCCCAGAGAGCTCGAGGCATTAGCTTGTGGATCCAGATCGATGACCAGCGTGGCATGGCCGAGTTCGGCCAGGGCGGCAGCGAGGTTGACGGATGTGGTGGTTTTCCCGACTCCACCTTTTTGATTGGCGACAGCGATGATTTTCATGAATGGAGATTGAGAGGGCTGTGGAGTGTCGAAAGAGGAGATCAATGGCTGATGATGCTCGTTCGTTTAATTTTTTAATTTTTGCTGGTGTGAATTGTGGATTTTTTTGCTACTATTCCAAGATGCTGTCGAGTAGCAGACTGCGATAAACTTTGACAGAGCGCAAAAACAAATTTTAGACGCTGGATTCCATGATTGACGTACAGAACTTGAGCAAGAGCTATTCGGGATTTCGCGCGGTGCAAAATCTCAATTTCAAAGTGGACCGTGGCGAGATAGTCGGCTTTTTAGGGCCGAACGGGGCCGGGAAAAGCACCACGATGAAGATTCTGTCCGGTTATCTGCCACCGACGGATGGTCAGGTGAAAGTGGCGGGTTTCGACGTGGTGAGTGAATCGCTGGAAGTGCGTCGCCGCATTGGTTACATGCCGGAAAACGTTCCACTGTATAATGACATGCGGGTGAATGAATTTCTGCGCTTCCGGGCCAAGTTGAAGCAGGTTCCCGGTTCACGGATCAAGGAACGGCTTGAGGCTGTGAAGCAGCTTTGTGCCCTACAGGATGTGGATCGCAAGATTATTGGCACACTTTCTAAGGGGTATCGGCAGCGTGTTGCCTTGGCAGATGCCTTGGTTCATGATCCGGATCTGTTGATTCTCGACGAGCCGACCATCGGGCTCGATCCGCACCAGATTCGCGCCGTGCGTGAATTGATCAAGGACTTGGGCAAGAAGCATACGATCCTTCTTTCCACCCACATTCTTTCCGAAGTGGAGATGACCTGTAACCGCGTCCTCATCATCAACCGTGGCCGCATTGAAGCTTCGGATACTCCGGCCAACCTGACCAAGCTTGTGCGCGGCGGGGGATCGCTTCGCGTGGAAGTCAAGGCGGACGCCAAGGACGCTGCGGCGAAATTGAGTGCTGTCGCCGATGTGGAGGATGTGGAAGTGTTGCTCGAAAAGGATTGGCTGCAATTGCGGGTCTTTGCCAAACCGGGAATTGATGTGCGGGACGGAGTCTATGCGGTGATCAAGCGCGAAGGCTGGGATTTGCGCGAACTGGCGCGCGAGCGTGCCACGCTGGAAGAGGCCTTCGTCGAACTAACGCAGGATTAATTTCAACATTTTAAGACAAGGAACTTCAATGGCTTTTTGGACACTTTATCGCCGCGAGGCGGGCAGCTATTTCGTCTCACCTATTGCTTACGTGGTCTTCTTTGCCACGGCGTTGGGGGTGGGGGCGTATTTTAATTTTATATTCAACTACTTTAACGACTATGGCATCCGGCAGTTGACCGTGCTGCAAGCCTCGGTGAATACGTTTTTTTTCTGGCTGACGTTGATGGTCCAGATTCCGGTTTTGACGATGAGGTCGTTCTCGGAGGAATTTAAGCTCGGAACTATTGAGATGTTGCTGACCGCGCCGGTGCGAGAGTGGGAAGTGGTGCTGGCCAAGTTTTTTGGTGCCTTCTCCTTTTTTATCACGCTCTGGATACCGCTTTTCTTTAATCTTTTGCTGCTGACGGCATTCAGTAATCCTCACGTCCCGCTGTTGTGGCGACCGACATTGAATACGGCCCTGCTGATCGTATTGGTGGGAGCGTTTTACATTTCCATTGGCATTTTTACCTCGGTACTGACCAAGAACCAGATCATCGCCGCGATCTTGTCCTTCGCGCTGATCTTTCTGTCATTCTCAATGAGTTTTGTTTCCTATCTCAAGGTTACCGCCCAGACGCAAAACCTGCTCTCCTACTTTTCCGCCATTGAGCAAATGGATACCTATTCGAAGGGGATCTTCGATTCACGTCCCGTGGTTTTTTATCTGAGTGGAACGGTGTTTCTGCTGCTGCTGACGCAGCGCTTTTTGGAAGCCCGTCGTTTGAAATCTTAAGAATTGTCCCATGAAAGAATCTGAATTGTCGGCTCGGCCGGCGCGTTTCCAGGCGAATGTTAATAACTGGGTCAAGATGGTTCTCAGTCTGGCCATCCTGATCATGGTGAATTATCTCGGTTACAAATATTATTACCGGGCCGACGTGACTCAGAATCGTTTTTACGAGCTATCGGACAAAACGGTGCAGGTGCTGCGGAATTTAAAGGAGCCGGTCAAGATCACTCTCTATTTCGCCCCGAATGATGTCAATCCGTCGAAATTGCGGAATGAAATCGAAGGGTTGATCAAGGAGTATCAATATAAGGGCGGGGATAAGATTGTGATTGAGCGGGTGGATCTCACTCTCGATCCACTGCGTGCGGAAGAATTGTCCAAACGGTTGAAATTCGGTGCAGCGGAAAATCTGGTGATTTTCGAGTACCGGGATCGCAACCGCTTTTTACGCGAAGATCAATTGGGCGAATTTGAGCCGCAAGGAATGATGTCTCGTGGGCAACCGGTCTTAAAGCAATTTAACGGCGAGGCGCAATTTACTTCTACAATTGTGGCCTTGGTCGAAGGAAAGCCATCGAAGGTTTACTTTTTACAGGGGCACGGCGAGCGCGATCCGGAGGATATCAGCAGCCTGCTTGGCGCGGGAAAACTTTCCACCTACATCAAACGTGAAAACGTGGAGGTCGCACGACTGAATTTAGGTGAAGCGGTGGATGTTCCGGATGATGCCCAAGCTGTGATTATTGCCGGGCCACGCGTGCCGTTAAGCATTCCGGAGACGCAGGCTATCGCTACGTATCTGGATAAAAAAGGGAAGGTTATTCTGCTGCAGGATCCGCAAGTGACCTCTGGCCTGGAGGCTCTGGCGCAGAAATATGGCATGCGTATCGAGAATAATGTGGTGGTGGCGCGTGCCCGTTTGTTGGATAGCAAAACGGAGGCCGTTATTTCAACCGTGACGGGTACCAACTTCAACGCCAATCAACCCGCCACGAAAAGCCTTGTCGGCTATAATATTGATATTAGCAATTGTCGGTCCGTAACGATTTTGCCCGATGCGGGAGGCGGTCAGAATTCCAAGGTCACGTATCTGCTCAAGACGCCCCCGGGTTACTGGGGCGAAACGGAATTCGCGGTCAATCCTCCTGTGTTTGATCCGACGAAGGATGCGGCGGGACCGCTCGTGGTTTCCGCCGTTTACGACGGAGGCGATATTTCGGCCGACGGTGTGAGTGTTCCTGGTACCAAGTTGATGATCGTGGGGGCTTCGGGTTTTGTCACGAACCGCAATCTGGACAGCGTCGGAGTGGATTTTTTTACGAACAGTCTCAATTGGATGCTGAAGAAGGATGTGGTCATTGGCATCGGACCCAAGTCGCCGTTGGAGTACGGTCTGAAGGTCAGCCCGCTCCAATCGAGGACGATTACGTGGCTGGTGTGGATGGTGCTGCCCGGGGCGGCGCTCACTGCCGGAATCATGGTTTGGTATTCTCGCCGGAAATAAACGATGTTACGAATTCGTTCGACTTATCTTTACCTGGCGGTGGCGCTGGGTTTGTTCTGTTACATCTACTTCATCGACTTCAAATACAAGTCGACGGACGAGGCGTCGCGGACAGCGGGCAATCTCTATGATTTTCGGGCGGATCAAATTACCCGCTTGGAGATCACCAACTCCAGCGGTACCACGGTACTCGAAAAGCAGGATGATCGGTGGAAGATTATCAAGCCGGTGCAGGCTTTTCCGGAGGCGGGTGTGGTGCAGCAGATTCTCGGCGAGCTGGAATTCGCTCGCAGCGAGCGGATCATTCGTTATTCCACGCTGCCCGGGGTGAAAGAAGAGACGATCAAGCAATGGAATCTCAATCCGCCAGTCGTTCGCGTGACGTTCAGCTCCCCGAAAGAATCTCACGTGCTCCTGATTGGGCGCAATGTGGCGCTGACAGAGACGGTCTACGCTCGGGCTTCTGCCAAGCCGGATGCCCCCATTTACATCATACGTTCGACTTCCAAGGCCATCATTGATCGTAGTCTGACCGATTTGCGCAGCCGGGCGGTGTTTGATTTTGATTCCGTGACCATCGACCGGGCTTCGGTGCGCGAGTTTACGAGTGCTTCACAGGTGGCGCGGGATGTAGAGGTGACCCGGGCCAAGGATAATCAATGGTCCTTGCAAAAGCCATTGGTAGCGCGCGCGGAAAAGGCACGCATGGACGCTTGGTTGAAGCAGGTGCAGGACTTGCGTGTGATCAATTTCATATCGGATGAGAGTTCGAACCTGAGTACGTATGGTTTGAGTTCGCCGACAGCGCAGATCACCGTGCAGCGACGGGGCGAACCGGAGGAGCTTTCGCTTGTGATTGGAACGTCGCCCCAGGATAAGCCGCAGGAAGTTTATGCGAAACGTGTGCGGAGTAATTCCGTATTCACAATCAGCAAGGACGCGGTGACGAAGCTCTTGATGGGATTGTCCGAGAGTCGCGACAAAAAGCTCGTTTCCATTCCAGCGGCCGACGTTGTGGGCTTTTCGATTGAGCAGAAAGGAAAGAACCTTGCCGTTCAGAAGAAGGACGGAATCTGGATGTTTGATGGCGAATCTGACATGCGTGCTGAAGCCGGCAAAATTCAGGACTTTGTAAATCGCATGGTGCTCATGCAATCCACTCAATTCGTGAAGGATGCCGCCACGGATCTGCGGCCTTATGGGCTGGATAAGCCGCAGACGAAGGTGACCTTGCGTTATCTCAAAGATAAGGAGACCGTTACGGTTGATTTTCTATTCGGAAAAGTGGATGCAAAACAGATCTATGCCATGACTTCCGCCGAGCCCTTTATCTACAGCGTTCCCTCGGGAGCGCTTGATTCGATTCCGAAAGATCCATTGCTTTGGCGCGATCCACAAGTGATGCGGCTGGAGCCGGACAAAGTGAAGGAAATCATTTTCACGGATAAAGAGGGGACCAGTACGACGTTGAAGCGTGAATCGAAGGATGCGTACACGACCACGACCGAAGGGTATGCTGTCGATGCGATACGTGCCGAGGCGCAGCTTTCCATTTTATGTAATTTGCGAGCCACTCAGTGGCTTGGAAGGCCTCTGCCGATATTCCAATTGGATAAACCAGTCATGCAGGTTGTCTTGATCACGGCGGAAGGCAAAACGGTTCTGCGTGTGGGAGCGTCCTTGATGAGTGGCGGTCGGGCTGCGCAAGTGGACGGTCAGGCTTCTTCTTTTGAATTGTCACTCGCGGATTTTGCCGCCTTGGAACAAAGCGTATTGATGAAGGCGTCGGCTAAAGCGGCGTCATCGTCCATGACGACGGAGAAAAAGTAACTACCGGGTTAACGCCGTGACCGCCATTATTCACTGGTTTCGGCGGGATCTGCGATTGGGTGATAACACGGCGTTGCATGCCGCCTGCCGGGCGAGCCGGGAGGTGATTCCGGTATTCATTTTCGATCCTGCGGTCCTGAGGGCTCCCGAAATGGGAGCGCCGCGCGTGGCGTTCCTTTTGGAGTGTCTGCAATCTCTCCGGAAAAATATAGAAGCGGCCGGTGGAAGATTGATTTTGCGCGAAGGCGATCCATGGGCCGTATTGCGCAAGCTCGGGCAGGAGACGGGGGCCACGACTCTCTACTTTAACCGCGATTGTGAACCCCGTGCCCGCGAGCGCGATGCTTTGGTGGAAAAACAAGCCCGCGCTTCGGGTTGGGAAGTGCGTTCCTTCAAGGATGATGTCATTCACGAAGGCGACGAGATTCTCAAGGCCGACGGAAAGCCGTATGTGGTTTTCACGCCATATGCGAAAGTATGGCGTTCACGGCCCCGTTCAGAACCATGGCCAGTTGTTAAGTTTTCTTCGATCCCGGACATCCGAATCGAGAGCCAGACTGTACCTACTCTGACCGGGCTCGGATTTACCCTCGAAGCCGATGTTCCGGCAGGTGGCGAACGAGAGGGGCGACGGCTTTTGAAACAATTCGCGGAAGGGCCGCTTTTCACTTATCGTACTCGTCGCGACTTTCCAGCGATGGAGGGGAGCTCTCGCTTGTCGCCGCATCTGGCCCTCGGAACGGTTTCGCCGCGAACCGTGCTGGCGGCGGTGGATCGCGCGCGTTTGACCCATCCATCGCAAAGTGCCGAGATTGACGTATTCGTTGGGGAGATTATCTGGCGGGAATTTTACCGTCAGGTGTTGTGGCATTATCCGCATGCCGCAGCGGGTTGTTTCCGTCCGCAGTATGACGCACTGGCGTGGGAAAATAAGGACAAGCATTTTGCGGCATGGTGTGCCGGTCGAACCGGGTTCCCCATTGTCGATGCGGCCATGCGGCAGCTGAATCAGACCGGTTGGATGCATAACCGATTACGGATGATTGTGGCCATGTTTCTGACGAAAGATCTGCTCGTGAACTGGCAGTGGGGCGAGCGCTATTTTATGCAGAAGCTGGTTGATGCGGATCAGGCCTCCAATAACGGCGGCTGGCAGTGGAGCGCCGGGACGGGTACCGACGCCGCGCCGTATTTCCGCATTTTCAATCCGAACAGCCAGGCGGCTAAATTTGATCCGGAGGGAAAGTTTATTGCGCGTTTCGTACCCGAAGCCGATTCGCTTTCCTACATGGCTCCCATAGTGGATCACGCACAGCAGCGGGTGAAGGCTCTGGAACTCTATCGGCGCGGGCGAGTGGGTTAATGAGTGGATTGACCCCGCTGGTAATGACGTCGTAAAGCTGCGTGACGTAGGGCAAAAAACGTTCTAGTTTTAAAGGAATGTCTGTTGCCGACCCCAATTCCAACAGCCCGCGCCGTTGGTATAAGAAAAAACGCACTTATGCGGCGCTGATCCTGGCGACATTACTGGTCAGCGTGGTGGCATTGGTGGTGCTGCTACTTTACTGGCCGACGGAGGTGGTGTTACGGGCTTTGGATGTGTCGCGGGCTCCCGTTACCATTCGCAAAGTGGAGTGGCAGGAGGGGGCTTTGACTTTACGCGGTGTGCGAATGGGCAAGGGGGCGCATGATGAAAGCTCCGAGAACGTCTTTTTTTCCGCCGCTCGCATCTCGGTGCGTTGGCATTGGATGGAATTATTGCTCGCGGGGCGCATCGCATCCGTGGAGGTACGCAAACCGCAAATCTGGGTGGCGCGTCTGAACAAGGCGCAGGGGACGGGCGGGGGTGGAGGTTTGTCGGGCAACTGGTCGATCACCAGTCTGAAGATCGATTCCGGCACGCTCATGCTCGATAATCTCGGCGCGGATGTTCCGGCAATACCGATCACGGTAGGTCGTGAGAAGCCGGTGGAATTTCGCGATGTGCGCCTCTCCGGCACTGGAGTGGGGATCGACCGGGAGCAGGTCGCCACGGTGGAGAAGTTGACCATCAATTCTCCGTACGATCCGATGTCGCCCGTCCTTTTTTTCGAAGCGATCAACGTTACTTTTACGTGGGAGGAACTGCGGCGCAGCGAAATTCGCAAGGTGGAGCTGATTGGGCCAATTATTTATCTGGGGCCGGATTTATTCTGGTTCACAGATCGTTTTGGCAAGCAGCGGCACAATGCCGGCGGTGCGGATCAGGTTGTCGCGAAGTCCAATGGCACTACTCAGGACGAAGGAGAGACCCCGTGGAAAATTCATGATTTTCAAGTCCGCGCGGGCAAGCTGGCGGTCAATGCCTTTGGTCAGCCCGGCGTGACATTGCCCTTTACCTTTGTCTCCTCTGCGAAGGATATCCGTCTGGATCAACTCGATAAAATCTCGATCAATAACAAGGTCATCATTCCGTCCCAGGATCGTTTTTATCCCGAGTACAAGATTCGCTGGCGGGAGATGCGCGGGGAGATCGCCTTTTCCCTGCCGCTTGGCGATAAGAATGCGGACAACGTGGTCAATACGATTCATATCAAATCGATTTCCTGGAATGATCTCGAAGTCACCGACGCCTGGTCGTCCGTCACTTTTGATCGAACCGGAATCTATGGCCGTATGGAGGGGCACTGTTACAAAGGACTTCTTACGGCGGATTTCGCGGTGTTCTTCCAGAATGGATATCCTTGGGAGGGACATTTCTTCGTGATGAAGGTGGACTCTGAGCCAATGGTTGCCAAGCTTGCCCCGGCGTACCTCAGTCTGAATGGGGTCCTCAATGGCAAGCTGGCCGTCAACGGCAGGGCCACCGAAATTGTGCATACGACAGGAGATCTGAAGTTGCAACCTCCTGGCGTCATGCAAATCAAATCGATTGATCAACTCGTGCAGAAGATGCCTGCAGACTGGAATTTCATCAAACGGGATCTGATCACTATCGCCTTGGAATCCTTTCGCACCTACAATTATACCAAGGGCGAATTGACTTTGGACTACCAGAATCCCACAGCAGTGGGGAAGTTGAGCCTGAGCGGATTGCAGGGAGAGCGAAATTTCACGGTAAACTGGCATCAGGAATCCCCAAGCTCTGCAGTTGCCAATCCGGAGACAAAGAGATAAAACTATGAATCCAAGTGCCATGTCGTATCGCATGATATTCAAAAGGGAGTCCGGGGTTTTCTTATTGCTGGCGGTCATCATGGCCGGCGGTTGTTCGCCGACGATCAAGGTGGCGACACCGGACCCGGTCAAAATCGACGTGAATATGAAGGTCGACGTCTATACCAAGAGCGACCCGAAAAAACAAAAAGACGAGGCCAACCAGATGCAGGCCGCCATTGCCCGGCGCAATCGCATGGCCGAGGTTCAGGCTCTCAAGAATGACCGCCTCATCGGGGAAGACCGAGAGGGCTATCTCGCCATTCGCAAGGTGCCGGACGATGCGAAGTACGCGGAGTATGAAAAGAGCATTGTGAATGGCGAAAACAACGACCGGGCTGTTATTTATCTCGCGACGGCGGAGAAGGATGGCAAGCCGATGGAAATGGTGCAGCGCGATTACGCAAAACTGTGGCGCGACCGCTCCTTTCCCGGTGAATGGGTGCAAAAGGATGACGGCACCTGGATTCAGAAGTAGGCAAAAATCATGGCAGCAATGACGGGTGAGCATCGTTTTTTGTCGCGGCGCCGGGCCGTGGCCTATTTTCTGGCATGGTTGGTACTGGCCCTGTGGCTGGCCGCACCAGCATGGAATTTCTCGCATCAAATCAAGGGGACACTGACGGGGGTCCGCGACACCGATTCGGAAAAGGTGCGCAAGACACTGGTCGATAATTTCTCCAGTTCGCTTGCATTTCCCACGGCGGTCATCTGGGACGCGAAGGATTTGCCCCCCGAAGAGGGGCAGGCGCGGTGGCAGGAGATCATGGGCGCACTGCGTTCGGCGCCGGGAGTATCGGAGGCCTCGGATGCCAAGCGGTTTCTGGAAGTCTGGCCTCGCGATAGCTGGCATGCGGCATTTGTGGAGCTCAAGGCTACCAGCTATGCCGAAGCTGAGAAGTTGATCCCCGGACTTCGCCAACATCTACGCGAGCAGGTGAAGCTGCCACCAGACAAAGTTCCGCATGTCACCGGTGGTCCGGCCTTGTTCATGGATTTGAATCTGGCTTCGACCGAGGCGTTGCGCACAGCGGAGATGAAGGCGCTGCCGGTGGCGTTCGTCATTCTCTTGATCGTATTCCGCTCTTTTGTGGCGGCGCTGCTGCCGGTGGTGGTGGCGGGCTTGGGCGTTTTGATTTCATTGGGAGCCATGTGCATTCTGGCCGCCTACTGGCCAGTGACGTTCTTTGTGCCGAATCTGATCACGATGATTGGATTGGGCGTGGGCATTGACTACTCGCTGATCTTTCTGGCCCGTTACCGGCGCGAGCGGGAATTGCACCTCACCACGCAGGAAGCGCTGCACGTGACGGCCAAGACGGCTGGTCATACGGTGGTGACATCCGCTGTGATGGTCATGAGCGGTTTTGTGGCGCTTCTCATCATTCCGCTGCAATTTTTCCATTCCATCGCCGTCGCAGGCATGCTGGTGGTGGGCTGTGTGGCGGCATCGACGCTGACGCTCCTACCGGCCTTTATTCTGTTGCTGGGCCCGCTGCTGGAGTGGGGGCAGATCATCAGCCATCACGGTACTTTCAGTGAACGGACCCGTCGTTTCTACCATTGGTGGGCTCGCGTGGTTTTATCGCATCCGTGGCGTTGTTTCGCTGCCGGAGCGGCCACTTTGTTGGCAGTAGCCTACCCGTTGACGCGCTTGCAGGTGACCTCGATTCAGGTGAACACTCTGCCCGACAAGGCGGAGGCTCGCATTGGTTACGAAAGCCTGTCAAAAGAAATGGGAGCAGGCTGGCTGATGCCGACGATCATCCTCGCGCAGCATCCGAACGGAGATTGGATGACGGGAGACGGACTCAAGCGCGAGGCGGACCTCGTCGCGAAGTTGCGCCAGCTACCGAATACGGGCCAGGTGATCTCGCTCGCAGAGACGCCGGAGAATGTATCAATCCGTCGGGCGCGCATGGCGGTGTTGACCGGCACGGATTCCTCGCAAAACTTGATTCTCGTGGTGAGCAAGGCCGATCCACAATCACCCACAGCCACGCGCTGGCTGCAGGAGATTCAGAAGGTGCTCAACGCCGAACAGGCGCAATATCCCGGTGAGGCGAAGTATTTGCTGGGGGGCGTTGCCGCGACGACGACGTCGGCGGATGAGGTGATTTTCAAGGCGCTGCCCAAGGTGATTCTCATCACACTGTGCACGACATTCGTGTTGCTCGTTTATTACATGCGGGCGTTGCTGGTGCCGCTGAAGGCGATCACATTGAACTTCCTCTGTGTCATGGCGGCTTACGGATTCCAGGTGCTCTGGTTTGAAGACGGCTGGGGGCAGGGATTGGGGAGCTTTATCCAGACGGGTGGCGTGAACACGATTGTGATGGTGGTGCTCTTCTGCACGCTGTTCGGCTTATCCATGGACTACGAGGTGTTCATCCTCTGTGCCATCCGTGAAAGCTGGCTCGATCAGCATGATATGCGGATCGCCGTGGAAGATGGCTTGCAAAAAACCGCCGGCATCATCACTTCGGCCGCCTTCATCATGGTCAGCGTCTTTCTCTGCTTCGCGTTTGGGTCCGTGGTGGAAACGCAACAGCTGGGTATCGGACTTTCGTTTGCGGTCCTCATCGATGCTACAATCATCCGTCTGATTCTCGCTCCGAGCGCCATGGCGATTATGGGCAAGTGGAGTTGGTGGTTGCCGGGGCAGCCCCTACCTGTGGCGGCCAAGACAAAGGGCGATTTAAGCGCCCGCGCGGAAGCGGCTAACGCCCCGGCGAAGACACCTGTCAAACCGTCCTGATCGAGGTCTTCTACTCCGCCAACTGCCGTGCGATTTTGCGATGCGCGGCAGGGAAGGGAAGCGACTCGATCTCCTCGTTCGTTAACCAGCGGCCACTCGCGGATGGCGGCATTTTTTTCCAGATCGCATGAAGTGCGGTCAGTTCGATGCGATGATTCGTAATCGTATATTTGAAGCGGATGAGCTCCTGCCCAGAGATCATCGTCCTTTCGTCAAGGTCCGGAAAACGCCAGAATTCGGCGAGACGTCTCGAGGCGGCGGACTGCACACACCACCAACGTTTCTTGTTCTCGATCACAGCGATTTTTTCCACGACGACTTTGGTCACCGTGCGTTCTTTCACCGGGTAACGTTCCGGGTCAGATTTCCCCAAGCAGACCGCATTGAAGGGGCAGATCAGGCAAGCCGGCTTGCGCGGGAGACAGACCAGCGCTCCGATTTCCATGATGGCCTGATTATAAGTATCGGCCCCCCGCGAAGGGGTGAGCTGTTCCACCAGCGACCAGAGTTGCTGTTGCACAGCGCGATCCGCTACATTGCCGGTGAGGGCGAAGACACGGGTGAGGACCCGGATCACATTACCATCGAGCACACCCACGCTTTCGCCGAAGGCGAAGCTCGCGATGGCTCGGGAGGTGTAGGGGCCGATGCCGGGAAGCTCAAGCAACGCCTCTGCTGTAGAAGGGAGTTCGCCCGAGGGAGAGGCTGCGACGGCTTGCGCTAGTTTGTGGAGATTGCGCGCCCGTTGATAATAGCCGAGCCCTTCCCATGCCTTCAGGACGGATTCGATGGGTGCCTCCGCCAGCTTCCGCCACGTGGGAAAAAGTTTCAGCCAGCGTTGATAGTAGGGCGTGGCGGTAACAACTTGTGTTTGCTGAAGCATGAACTCCGAAAGCGCAATGGCATACGGATCGCGCGTGTGCCGCCACGGGAGATCGCGCTTGTTTTTCTCGTACCAGACCGGAAGCCGGACTTGAAAAGAATGAATCACTTCAGAAGAAAGTGCGGAGCGGCTTGCTTTCGTCGGTGTGCTGTCCGTAACCTTGGTGCGAGGCATGTCAGAACCTAATTCGTTTACATTTAAAATCAATGACGCACAAGTGGCGTCCTTGCGGGAAATTTTGGAAGAACAGAACTTCGAATTCCGCGATGTGCCGTATGCCCACTTCGGTGCGCAAAAGACCAAGCTGACCATCAATGCCTACCAGTCAGGCAAGCTGCTCGTACAAGGCAAAGGCGCCAAGGAATTTGTCGAGTTCACGCTCGAGCCCCGCGTGCTCGGCGAAGCCAAGCTGGGCTATGACGAGGTGCACAATCCCGAGATGTTCCAGCCTCACCTTGGGATCGACGAAAGCGGTAAGGGCGACTTTTTCGGGCCGCTCGTGATTGCGGGGGCCTATGTGGATGCGGATCTGGCGCGGACGCTCATGCAGATGGGGGTGAAGGACAGTAAACAAATCACCAGCGACAAGAAGGCGCTCGATCTCGCCGAGGAGATCAAGAAAGTGCTGGGTCGCCGCTGGAACGTCATCGCGATCAACCCGACGAAATACAACGAGCTCTACGGAAAATTCAAAAATCTGAACCGCCTCCTTGCCTGGGGACACGCTACGGTCATCGAGAACCTGCTCGAGATCGTGCCCACTTGTCCGCGCGCGTTGTCGGATCAATTTGCAAATCCGGTATTGATCCAGCGCGCCCTCAAGGAGCGCGGGAAGGGGATTGTGCTCCAGCAACGAACCAAGGCGGAAAGCGATATCGCCGTCGCGGCGGCTTCCATTTTAGCGCGCGGCGAATTCCTCACCCGTCTTCAAAAACTGGGTGAAGGTGTTCACGCTACTCTGCCTAAAGGGGCTTCCGCGCAAGTCAAAGCTGTGGGCAAAAAGATTGGCGAAACGCTTGGAGCGGACGGTCTTCGCTCCGTAGCCAAGGAGCATTTCCGCACCTTCAATGAAGTGCTCGGATTGCCCGTCGCACCGGCGAAACCTTTTATTCGATACGGCAAAAAACCGGAAGCGCCAAAGTCCGAATTGTTTTAGGGAAGACGCAACTGCCCTCAGGCTGTCGCAATGGGAGGGGAAAATGGTGCGCGGTACCAACACCAGCGAAGAGTCCAATTGACAGGCTAAATTCCAAAGAATGATTCAGAAATATAGGTGAGTCATACACTCTGTCCTTACGCCCCGAATACATCCGATAAAATTAACGCTAAATATAACAAACTACTGAAAAATCGCGGACGTTAGTGCTGGCTTAATACACTTTTACCATTCAACCACCGCCCCTCGATAAGGATCATCTTGGGAATGGCGGGTATCCCGTACTGGTTGAATGTAATTTTAGAGGCTACCAATTCGACTGTCGTAGCGCCTATGTGTTCATAGCGATCGTCAATTCCCGCGCATTTTGATTTTGAGGGACGAATGAGATACGCCATTCCGATGTCTTTCGGAATGCGCAAACCCATTTCATCCAACCACTGCTTTTCATGTCCATAGGTCGACACCAACACATCCGGCTTCCATTTCCGATACCACTGGCGAAACGCTGAAAAAGAATGATCCTCCACAGAGCCGACAAAGAGCGGAACCTGCTGTTTTTGGGGTAATCTGTACTGACACGCCAGAAATCCGTCCAGCCAGCGCGTCCCGCGACCGTTGGCATAGAACGGAGAAACACACATTCCGATACGGCGATAACCTAATTCTGATAGCTTTTGAAAAGCAATGACCACGTTCTGGTCATGATCATGAGCTACGCGATCGAGTTGTTGTTCCGCCCAGCCGTACCCGGTACCCACACAGGCATAACGCTCCCAATGAATATCCAACTTTTTATTGCCTAAATAGGGAGGCGCCAGAATCAGACCCCGAATCCCACGTGTGTGTAAAATTTTGTCCACGTCTTTAGCTTCCATGCCTGGCTCGTTGAGGAAGAATCGTACCAGATTGAATCCCAACTCAACGCTCCGGCGCGCGACGCCCTTGTAATACACTCGATAGGACTCATGTGCGTCCCATTCCCGTGACTTAAGCACATCGACAAGCAAGGCCAAGGCTCCCTTCTCGCTAGGCTTGCGAGACGTTCGAATTTGCGTCATGAGTGCGCTTACATACGGATTTGGCTGATACCCCAGGCTACTGGCCATAGCCTTGACTCGATTGCGCAAATCTACAGATATCGATAGATCATTGCGTAAAGCTAGAGAAACGGCTACTTGGCTGATGCCCAGCTTTTTTGCAATGTAACGTTGATTCATGCAAAGGCAGTTTGTGGTACCTAGCTTTTACAGCCAATTGTAAAAGCTCAAAATTAGTTTCCTATCCTTATGATTCAGATTCGCCGTTTTCCGTTTTCTTAGTAATGGCTGATCGAAATTTCTCAGTTCAAGAGAGATTGCTACGTAAAAATTGGAGATCTGAGCACGCATTGCGGAAAATCTCATCAGCGTTTTCTCTTACTAACGCAGTCCCTTTTGTGAACTCTACAGTCAGAGTACCTCGAAAACCTCTCTGGCGGAGAATTCTGCATCGCGCCTCATTTCCTTCTGCAGAGAATTCCAGAAGATTGAATACGCCACCTTCATCTCGCTGATGAACGTGCAAGTGGCGTATCAAATCCGGAAAGCAATCAAACCATGCATGCAAATTATCAGGAGATAGGCAAAATGGATGTACAATAATTCCAATATTGGGATTATTGATTTTTTTTAGGATGGCCTTTGCTGTATCGGGTTTATCTCCAATATCGCCAGGATGACATTCATATAGGAGCGCCATCTCAGATGGAAGGGTTTCACTCCATTCACGAAACTGCGCAATATATTCTTCTTCCCGGAAAGCATCTGTTCCCAGATTAAATTTTACAGCCAGGGCTCGTGTCTCAAGAATGGCTTGGGCAATCTCATTTCGCTGTGATCGCGATTCGTCTGTATTCTCAAAAGTTGCGTATGAGTTAAATATAGCCGGTGGATTAGGCCCGGAGGTCAGACGTTCTTTTTCAGCGCGCGAACCTTGTGTGTAATGACGTTGCCACAATTCGATGCCATCAAATCCTGCTTGATTCACCCGAGATAGCCATTCTGAAAAGTAGATACTCGGCTGGCATTCTGGCTTCCAGCGATTGGACTCGAGTGCAATCGATCCAAAATAGATGGGGTGTTTCA
Source organism: Verrucomicrobium sp. (assembly GCA_017849585.1). GTDB lineage: Bacteria > Verrucomicrobiota > Verrucomicrobiia > Methylacidiphilales > UBA1321 > UBA1321. The sequence continues at coordinate 97,669 of JAFIGT010000019.1, read as the reverse complement.
TAAATTTCTGAATAAAAGTGATTTGTTCGAACTAACTCTATGTTCCCCTGAGGGGGGCTTTTTCAAAGGAGGCTTTATAAACACAATCAATGCAAAGGCTAAAAGCAAAAGCATAACGGAACAATTATAGGCAAATAGAAACGAATGGGTCTGATCAAATGTGTACCCAGCCAAAAGAGATAAAATAAATCCTCCCATTCCCCAAGCGCTATGAATCAGGCCAAAATTAGCCCCAAAGTTTTCTAATCCGTAAAAGTCTTTCGTGATCGATGGATAGAGAGACAAATTCGCTCCATAGTTTATGCCTACAAGCGTTGATAATGTTATAAATACAGGGAGGGCTCCGTAAGTGGAGCCATTGCTTTTTGATAAAAGGTAGATTATGAAAGCTTGGGAGGCCAAACAGATAAGCAATGTGGATTTTCTCCCGATTTTGTCCGATATTGCGCCAGTCAGAATTCTTCCACCACCATTGCCAAGCCCGAGGCATGCCACCAATACGTAGCCGAGTTTTAGTCCCGCTTGCAGGTCCACGATTTTTGCGAGCTTCGAGATGATCATCAAGCCTGCCCCCGATCCGCAGGCATACGTAAACCAAATCACGTAAAACTGCCATGTCTTTAATATCTCGCCTGGCGAAAAATTATTATGTGAATTCGCATTCTCTGTTTTTATTGAATCCGAGGAAGTCTTTGGCAGTACGAGTAACTGGGAAAGTCCTACAATTCCTACAAGGAACATGACACCGATCGAAAACATCGTCGCGGGTAGTCCATAGGCATTTATCAGGAACTCTGCAGAGGGAGCGGCATAAAGCGTAGCGAGTCCATACCCGCCCACCACAACGCCAATAACAGCTCCGGTCCGCGCGGGAGAGAACCACTTAACAGCGGTTGGCGTCACCGCTGAATAAGCGAAGGATGTTCCAACGCCGAATAATACACCAAAGCCCAACACATAGCCGATAAGCGAGTGGCTCAGACTGGCAAGTACTATGCCACCACCAGCCAATATTCCTCCAATGGTCGTTGCCATGCGTGGTCCAAATTTATCTTGGAACCACCCGGTGAAGACCATGGGCAGGGATATGCCCAGACACGTTATCGAGTAAGGCAATACCCGATCGGCTTCGGACCAGTGCCAATCATCGGGTATTTTCTTGCTAATGACGCTCCAGGCATAGAGAAACCCCAACGCCAGATTAATCCCGGTACCGGCCAAGAGAACTTGCCACCTGCAATTCCGAGCGCTACTGGCGTTGGTTGTATTTCCTTCAGGCAGCTCTGTTTTCATCGCATCGATATCCGCGTAGCGCTCATAGAGTTTTCATTTTTAAAATTTATGCGCCAGCCGTTGTATGATCTGAAAAGCATCAACACGGCCCGCTATTCCATAGCGGGTCGCCGCATCCATTTAGTGCTTAATAGGCTCTAGAAATTTCCTTCTCGCTCATCGTAATGGGTGGGCTTGTGATGCAGCGGCATGTCCCGCAGGAGCCAATCGGCGTTCCAGCGAATCATCGTCTTCAGATCAATTGCTGGATTACCGAACAAATTTTTCGCTTCCGTGCAATCATTATGCCAGGCCGTAGGTTGTTCCGTACCCGAGAAGATTGGAGTCTTTCCAAAAATTTCGCCGAAACGAGTGGCGGCCATGCGCACGTTGGTCGTCTGAGGAGTGCCGATATTAATTGCCTTGGCAGGAATGGAACCGTGCAGAAGGCTTCGCAGGATAAACGCGATGGCGTCCCCTTGCCAAATACAGTTGGCCACGCCGGTACGAATATCGATCGACTCGCCATGTAGCACCTTTAGAGCGATGTCGATCAGGACGCCATAGCGGCAATCGATCGCATAGTTCAACCGAGCAAGTCGACCGGGGCTCTTGGTCTTTTCGGAGAAAAATTGGAATACACGTTCCCTCGCCACGCAAGAGTTTGCATACTCACCCAATGGTGTTGGAGGCGTGTCATCCGGCGTAGCGCCTGGACCATTTACTGGAGAAAAAGGATAAACGCACAGCGTCGAAAAAGCCACGAAGCGCGTAGCAGCGAAGTGCTCCGCGACATAGGCAGGCACCACGGCGTTCATCGCCCATGTAAAGGGAGCCTCCTCATTGGCTCCAAACTTCTTGCCCGCCATATAAATTACATTCTTGATCTTGGGCAAGCGTGCCACGGCATCTCTATCGAGCAGATTACATGAAATCGTTTCCACGCCTGCTTGCTCCAAACGCTTTTTGACGTCCGGATCAGAGAAGCGAGCTACTCCAATCACCTTCTTAGATGGGGCGGCTTTTTTCGCCATCATGGCAAGAGTGGGACCGACTTTCCCTGCCACGCCAAGAACTGCGATATCGCCATCGATCTTGGCCAAATCGTCGACCAATCCCTTTGTAGGAATGGACATGAACTCCTCCAAATGCGCCTCATCGTGAAATGACGCGGGAAGTTCGGTATTCTCAATTGTCTGAATATTTTTCATGTGATTTTAGTCTTTAGTCGTTCAACCAGCGGTTAAGGTTTTCTCTGACGAAATCATCGTCCGTCAGGTGAGGATAGGCCTTGCACACTCTATCGATTTCCTCGCGCTGTCCCGGGGACAGAACTTCGTCGCGCTTCAAAGTCCAATTACCTTCCAGCAGGCCTTGTCGACGGAGTATTTCGTTCACTCCAGGGATACTGCCGGCATAATTATGAGCGGGGTCAAAGATAGCCGCATTGGCATCCGTGATTTGCGCCGATAGAGTCAGGAGATCCGGGGTGACAGTTTCACCTTGATCGACAATCTTGAGTAACCGTTCATGGAGTTCAACAGCTCGCTTAGTCCAGCAGCCCCACTGCCCCAAAAGTCCGCCGCGAATCCTTACCGTCTTAGTCGAGGATGCAGATGAAAATCGATACGGAGTAATAAAGTCATAGACGATGCTGTCGTCATTTCCCGTATAGAGAGTAATATCGTTTTCCCGTCCCGAGTCTGCAAGGGCTCTCGCGACATCAATGGTTCCATAGCGATCAAATGGCGCTATCTTAATTCCGACGATATTCTCTATTTTGACGAGCTCCCGCCAGAAGGTATAGGGAAGTTTGATGCCGCCGACCCCCGTCAAAAGGTAAAACCCGAAAAGAGGCATCACCTTGGAGAGCTCGCTCACATGGTAAATCATCTCCTGCTCCATGGCTCCCCGGAATGCCGCCATGGAAACGATGCTAAAGTGGTATCCCAGCTTGCGGGCTAGCTCGACCTGCTGGATGGCAGAAGAGGTCAGTCCGTTGATGCCTGCTACCTTGACAATGGGACGGCCGCTTTTCTGTACATACCGATCGATTTCTTCCGAGCAAATGCGCAGGACGGGTTCAAACAAATCGATGCCCGGATTCCTGATCTCAAACTGCGTAAAATGCATTCCAATCGCAACGCCTCCAACTCCTGCATCCAGATAGTAACGGATCAAGGCGCGCTGGCGGCGCTCATCAAATTCACGCTCGGCATTTAATGCCAATGGTGCGGCTGGGATAACTGTACCCCGGCGTACCAGGTCGAGTATCGCTTGTGGAAGATCGGATCGCTTCATGTCAAAATTTTGAATCCGGCATTAAAAACCTTCAATAGATTGTATACTTTTCACGATAAGTAATTTGGCATTTGTATTTAGGAGCGAAATTTTCAGAGAGGCCGTAATAGTAAATATATCCCTTCGGAAGCATGATTTATCAGAAGGGGTAATAGTATTGGGCCGGAGCATTTGCAGTCTTGTTCTGCAAGAAAGCGTTGCTGGCGTTGGCCATCGTAATTCATGCAATGCTTTCGCTAGAGTGTTTAGAAGCTGTCACACCTCGCGTCTGAATCTCTAATTTGAAAGTTGAAATGATGTAGGTTCGGTTTCCATCATCTATTCCTCATCGTTCAGCATGCAACGGCGTCGCACCATGACGTGACGCCACAAATTCGCCCAATCGGCAGGCATGCTGCAGACACTCGCGCGGTGCGGTGTGGGGATCAAGTAGTCGCGAGATAAGGCCAGCGAGAAAGGCATCGCCCGCTCCAACTGTGTCACGCGTCGTGATCGGTTTCGCATCGCACCAATGCCATTCATGCGCGTGGAGCAGTCCAGCCCCTTTTGCGCCGGCCGTTACACAGACCGCATCGACTCCGATCTCGGTCGCGAATAACCGCGCGAGCGCTTCTAGGCTGCGCCGTTCCCGAGTGTCGTCGAGCAGTGTGCGGAGTTCGCCGTCATTGAGTTTCACCAGATCCGCTTGGCTCGCCAACTTCCAGACTCGTTCGTGATCGTCATAGGGTGGACGCAAATTCACGTCGCATACCGTGAATGTGTTCACGCTTGCCTGCTGTAGCTTTTCGAGTTGGAGCCGGTTCGACACAGAACGCTGGGCGAGCGTGCCGTAGACCACGGCGTCCGCGCTGCCCACCGCGCTGAGTAATTGCGCTGTAACTGGAATATCGTCCCAAGCCACGTCTTCTCGAATCGTATAGCGGGCATCGCCCTGTGCATTGATTTCCGCTGCGACAGTTCCAGTGGGCAAGGTCGGATGCCAGCCGATAAAATCTGTTCTCACTCCCCAGCGCCGGACTATGTCGACTAATTCACGGCCGAGGGGGTCAAGTCCCACTGCTGTAACGGGGAAGGCACGCACGCCAAGCTGATTCAGATGAAAGGCGACATTAAGGGGAGCGCCACCCGGGAAATTCCCCTCAGGTAGGCAATCCCAAAGAGCTTCGCCAAAACAAAAAATTGTTTTCATCTGACCAGATTGCCCTCCATACAGACGTTACGAGCAAAGTCGAATCGCTTTCATCAAAGCGTAGAGCTGATATGGATCCCCGACGCTGAGTACTCTACAGGATAGGGATTACTCATATATGAGGTGTCGCTTTCCCATATGGTTCCGAGGCAATAATCGCGTCCTTTGAAGTTTACTAATTGACAGCCGTAGGGCTGGTTCTTGAGGGAAAGAGGCAGAATGCGTGGCTCCGATGCAATATGATAGGGACCCAACAAATTGTCCGCCATCATTACAAATGTGCCTGAGCCAAGCTTGCCCATTCCAAATCTCTCATGCTGTTGAGGCGCAATGAATCGTTCAAACGTAGAGAACACTAAATAATAGTTATTTCTACACACATAGATCTGAGGGCATTCCATCTCCTGACAGAAAGGTGTCAGATTCAGTGGAGGTTGAATCTCCCATTGAGTGCCGTTCAGGAACGCAACACCTACGCTGCCCCGGCTACCGAGAGGAGCCAAGGGGTTGGAGGCGCAAACGAACTGATACCATTTGCCATCGTGATTCAGTACAAACGGATCTCGCCAATGTCGAAAGGTTCGTTCCCCGGTGCCATTTAATTCGTAAAATCGAGCGTCAACGCTTGTGATCGGAAAAACGGGGTCCTTCGTCCATTCATAGAGGTTGTGTGACCATGCTAATCCCGTTTCAGCCTTGAGATGGCTGGTGAACGCCATCGCGTACTTGTCATGCATTCTAAAAACAGAACCGGTGGCCAAGCATTCATCCCAAGATCCTCCAGCTCCTTGCTGCAACGCGATAGGTTGTATTTCCCAATCGATCAGATTACGGCTTGTCGCGTGACCGATATCCCAATGTGTATGAGGTGGCGTTGAATGTGGGCAAATGAGGTAAAAGGCATGAGCCATGTTTTCCTCAATATAAAACCAAGCGTCGCCTATATGATGATCTGTGTATTTTAACATGCGATGCCTAGTTATCTGACATTGAATAGCATAGGTCGCAAACGAGGCTATGACTGGCGAATAGGCACTAGGCCGGCATGCACGCGGTCGAAATGGGCGCCATTGGACTATTCTTCCGTGGTATCATGGTTTCCATAATGGAGATGGTGGTTCGGCTGGCGGCCAATCGATAGGGCTCGGAAGGGGGATTCTCGCTGCTCAATTCTTTGATGAACCCACGGAAAGAAGGGGCGTAGCCCATCTGTTCGAGATAATCGTCTGCCGCACCGGTAGCGGTAATTGACTTCGTATCGGCTCCGTTGTGTTGTACGAATTTTCCTTCTGGCAGACGCCCCTCGCAATTGGGAAACTCGATCTCCCAAGAATAATCCTCACCTTCAAATATCAGATATTCGCAATGCTCCAGACCATCCGGGACGAAGTCCAAGGTGCATGTCGCACCGCTGCTCCAGACTCCCTGAACTGTCCATTGCGCTCGGGGATCTTGAGCATAGAGGCACCTCGCTTCTGTGAGGGGTTCTCCTACAAGAAATTGAGCGGAGTCGATCAAGTGGATTGCCGTATAGGGGAACGACGGGACTGGTCGGCGTAGCCGTTCCATGCGGCCGCGCACCTGTCGTAGGGGTGACTTAGGCAGCTTGAAGTTCCCCAGCAGAGGCGTATGGCGGCGGTTGAAGGCCGAGAAGAGGCGGACGGAGGCGCATAGCTCGGTTTCGAGCAAAGCATCAAACTCGGAGAGCGAAATTGCGGGTGGTTTTTCCAGATAGGTCGTCAGGCCCGAGCGTAAAGCTAGCTCCGCCATCTTCGCGTTGGCGCGTTCCGTGGTGAGAATCATTACTGCGTCCAACTCAGCAGAGCTGATCAAATGCTCTGCATTGTCATAGACTGTTGCCTCGGGAAAGAGCCGACTGGCGATCTGCAGATTCTGCGGGTTCAAGTCACAGAGGGCTGTGACGCGTACCTGATTTGTCAGTGAGCGAAGTATGGGAGAATAAATGGTCTGCATGATTCCCCCGCAGCCGAGGATACCGATTTGCTTAACTGTTGTCATAAATGGAGTGCTTTCGCCTGTGCAAGAGTAAGCGCCCGACGAATGGTTTTGACAAACAGGTCGTTACTCGCACATTAGAGTAATATGAAGCGAAGGGTTACGCAGAAGGACGTTGCGCAGGCGGCGGGGGTCCATCACACCACCGTTTCCATGGTCTTCCGCAATCATCCGTCCATCCCAGTCGCTACTCGTGAGCAGATTCGGAAGATCGCCGAGAAACTTGGCTATGCGCATGATCCGATGCTCTCGGCGTTGGCTGCCTATCGTACCAGTCAACGCCCGGTGGCGTTTCATGGAACGCTGGCTTGGCTGACGAATTCCAGCGAGGGGTTCGACTGGAAGACATCTCCGCATTTCAGCGTTTATTTTAACTCCATAAGACAGCGGGCCCGACAGCATGGCTACAATATTGAGGAATTCGATCTCAATGCACGCGGTCTTAATATCAAGCGCATTGCAGGAATTTTGCGGGCTCGCAATGTTTCAGGACTACTGCTTTGCCCTCAGCCGAAAGCGAACACTGTGCTGGAATTTCCTTGGGAAGATTTCGCTGTGGTTACTTTTGGCTATACGTTGGAAAAACCAAAGCTTCACGCTGTCGTCCCTGGTTTTTACCGCTATATGCTGCGAACAATTGCAGAAGTGCGTCGTCTGGGATACCGCCGCATTGGCATGGTTCTCAATTTCGCGGATGACCAACGTTACGATCACAATGTGCTTGCCAGCTATTTGGTCAGCGAGTTTCTACATCCAAGCACTGTCTCCATTCCTCCCTACATGGCGAATTACCGAGAAAAACCGAATGCTTTGCGAGACTGGATTGGCAAATATCGTCCTGATGCCATCGTCTCTCAGGATTGGCGGGTTTTAAATATTTTGAAAAAATTCGGGATCAAGCTTCCTAAGGACCTAGGGCTGGCGTGCTCAGGCATTCCTCCCGATGTCGCTCATTTATCGGGTGTCAGGGAAGACTCCGCTCTCATCGGGGCGGTAGCGACCGATCTGATCGTGGCTATGATTCAACGCGGAGAAAGAGGAGTGCCGGACAAGCCGCAACGGATCTTGGTAGAGGGAGATTGGGTAGACGGGGGGACATTAAAAAAGCAGCCCTGATTTTTTTGGTTGGCTACTCTAATGTGAGAGTGCTGTTTCTCTGGCTTAAGGCTCTGAATCACAGATAATGATCATGGAAAGCGAATATTACAAAAATAACATCCATGAAAACTGTTCACCTCCTTGTCCGACTGCCTGCACGGCTGCTTCCTCTCAGTGTAACCTTCGTTATAATGGTGGTCGCTCTCGCCAGCCTGATGACGACGAGCGCGTCGGCTCAAGTTCAATATACCTACACTACCAGCGGCTCTCTTAAAAGTGGCGACTGGTCGGTCGCTGCTGCATGGTCAACGCCGGGAGATGGATCAGTGCCCAATGATATCGCAAACTCCAAAGTTGCCATTCTCAGTGGCTCCACGGTTACCATTAGTTCGGCGGAAAGTTACGCAACCGGCTATGTGGGTTTTGGCAGTGGCGGTGCTCTTTATGTGACAGGAACCGGAGCCCGTTTAACATTAGGGAAGCTGGGCGGTAGCAACAATACCAGCGTCCAGACGGGGATAAACAGCATCGTCTCCATCTCCAATGGAGCAACCCTTACGGCGAGTGGACTATTGTCCAATAGCGGCCAGTTTTCCATCACCAACGCGTCCGCTACGTTTAGCTCGGTTCAATTTGGTGCTTCTGGTACCCAACAACTCATCCTGAATGAGGGTGGTCACTTGACCCTCAGTACCATCACCAGCGGCAGCAGCACGGCAGGCGCGTTTGTCTTTAATGGAGGATCATCTGGATTTGGAGACATTTCAATAGCCGCAATGCGGGCGGGATCTATCTTGGTTCCCACTCTAGCTCTCAATTCCGGTTCCTACCTTTATTCCGGTTCGGGCACGGATACTTTTACCTTAATCTCCGCCACTACTTGGACCGGCAATTTCACTTCGATCACCTTGAATGGTTCTGCCTACACCCTTGGCACAGATGTGTCGATAGCTGGGAATGGGACATGGAACATAAACCAGGTTGGGACCAATTTGATTCTGACGGTGGTGCCGGAACCGCCGGCGGTAGGACTCCTGTATCAATACTTAATCGCGGGGGGCGTGATCTTGTATTGTTCGAAAAAAAGGCAGATCCTAGCCTAAGTCTCGCTTCGGCTGCTGCGTTTCGGTAGAATATCCAAGTTGCACGCCTGGCTATAAAAGCCCCACGCATGAACCGTCACGGATTCTCACTTGTCGAGTTGCTGGTGACCATGGGAATTATTTCCATTCTGGTGGCGCTCATGATCCCGGCGATTAACAATACGCGGAGTGCCGCACTCTCAGCCGCCTGTCAGGCAAACTTGCGTCAACTTGGAACGTGTTTCACGCTCTATGCTTCGGAAAATGAGGGGATGTACCCACCTTCGGCTGATGACGCTAACGGCGGCTATTACCCATGGTATCAAATCTTGCTTGGGAAGGGGCGCATCGCTGGTCCAAACTATCTCGGCACGACGAAAATTCTGGTCTGTCCGGTGGGAAATATGGGGCCAATATATCCTTCAAACCCGGCCTTAGGTGTCGTCTCCTATTCGATGTCCGACCTGCCCCTGTGGCAACCAACCTCGTCTCGCACTGATCAACTGCCTAAATTCTTCTCCATTGGTTTGACGGCCAAATCAGTCTGGCCCCTACTGATGGATGGTGATGCTGTCCGCATTTTTTCGCTGGATAATCCTATCGCAACCGCTGACACAAAATCACGCTGGAATGCGCGCCATGCCGGTTGGGCCAATGTCTTGATGGTCGATGGCCATATTGAGCGGGTTCAATACGGTGACAAACGCTGGGCACAAAGTGCTCTTAATGGCCGCGGCTACTATTAAATTGCAATCAGATTCACATATGAAAAATGCGAAATACTTCGTCGCCCTCACACTGACCGCTTTACCTCTTTATGGGCAGGGCATTCATGAAAACTTTGACCTGGTGGCGCCCAACACCCCCTTGAGCTCCAAAACCGTGGAAGGCTGGCGCCAGGAAGGTCCCGCTCCAGCCGGGAGTGCCGTTATTATCGAGGAAGCGGGATATTCCTCAGGGAAGGGACTTCGGCTGGAGAAACGGGAAACCATGGTGGTTTATGAATCCGGAGGTCCCATATGGTCCAGCACAAATGGAGCATTCACCTTTAAAATTACTTTTCGTTTCAGCGGGAAAATATTATTCGATGTTGCTCTACATAACGGTAGTACCTCGGCGGGGTTCTATATCAGCATTAATGCTCGAACCGGCGAGCTCGCGGCTTCTCAAGGTGGCGGCGAAAGTGCCTTTCGCGGTAACATGGGGAAATATTCCGTCAAGGAACTCAAAAAAGAGACGTGGTATACTCTTGAGATCAGAAATGTAACGCTGCGCACGAATTTGGCGGAGCCGACATCGGGAAAACTTTATCTCTACGAAGCAGCGAATTCGGCTGATCTGATTCTCGATGGTATCTCCGTAGCTGCCTCAGGAAGTATTCCGCTCTCCTCGATTAAAACGGTTCTCATTCGCCGTTGGGGGGAAGGGATGCTCGATATCGATGACATTAAGATCAGCACTGCATCCGACAAATAATTTTTTGGTCTCCGTATTATGAATTATTTTTTCCTACGCCCCATCCATATCTCGGCAATGCTCACAATCTGCTTTGGACTCATCTCGTTTTTCAATTTGAATTCCACGCTTTCGGCACAGATGGGGCATTCCGCAGACAATTCCAAAACTGGGGAGTTCGCGCTATTTCCTGAAGAGTCAGTTGTATTCTGGACACCCGAAATCAATGCCCGCGGTCGCTCTAATGAGGTTCTGCATCTAGCCGATGACGAAAAATCGGGCGGTATTGCATTGGACTATGATTTCCCACAGAGCAACGGCTGGGCGGGGGTGTGGCGATCTGCGCCACTGCCGGATACCGCGATGGCAATTGGGGTTGATCTTCAAGGTGCCGTCGGCGCTACTGGGCTGATCATTATTGAGGGCGCAGATGAACAGCGATTTGCGGCCGAATTCAAGCTGGTCGATACCACGGCTCAACGTCTTCTTTTGCCACTGGATCGGAAGACTTTTGTGCGAACCATGGGAAAAGGAGATGGCGTGATTCATTTTCCCTTGCGAAACGTGGGCATATTGGTCACACCCTCCACGGTTACCAAAGGAAAACTAATTGTCTCACGGTTCGGTTATACTTCACGGAAACCATCGGCCGAATTTCCTTGTCTCCTCTCTATATCTGCCAGTGCTTTCGATAATGTCTTTTTTCCTAGCGAAGAAAAAACTGTTGAGGCGGTAATTCGCAATCGCACCGGGCAAGAGCGAATTGCGGAGCTCGCTGTGCACATCACTACCGATGATGATCGTAAATGGAGCTTCTCGCAGAAAGTGGGAATTCCCGCATCGGCCACAGTCAAAGTCCCCGTGAAGCTGGATCTGCCTGGCCCCATGTTTGCCGACTGTACTTTCTCGCTCGGAAAGGAGGCTGAGGATTTTCGGACTACGGTCGCTGTCGTGCGGCCGCCTCAACTGGACTCCATTCCATTTAAAGAATCGCTTTATGGCCTGTGCACCATGACCCATCCACGCACCGCCAAGCGAATCGGTGCTCGTTTTTTTCGAATCTTCTTTTATTGGCAGTGGACCGAAAAATCTCAGGGTGTCTTTGATTTTGATAAATATGTTCAGGAAGGATTGGACTGCAAAGAGGCCGGACTCGGCGTGATCTGGACCTTTGAACCTAATATGCCGAATTGGTTGGGCGTGAAACATATGGTGCTACTCAACCAGCCGGAACCACTGCAACGCTTTGGCGATTGGGTGCGTGCGGCTCTCACAGCGTTACCCGTGGCACCGCGAGCCGTGGAGATCAATAACGAGCCGGATATCACTATTGGGCGCACCAGCTTGGTGAACGAAGACGAGGCAGCCGCAGCCGCGGCCGCTTTGCTCAAAAAAGGCTACGAGGTCACGAAGGAAGTTGATCCCACCATTCCTGTATTGGGTGGCGGTGGATCAGGCGAAGCCTCCCGCGTTCTCGGATTCACGCAAAAGATGCTGCGGGACACTCAGGGTAAGGTGGATTACTACTCCGCCCATCCCTACTCAGGCACGCGCTACATCAGTCCAGACGGCTCCGTGATGTGGCCCGATCAATATCTTGTTAGCGCCTTGGAAAAGAATGTGAAAGTCGCCGCGGAGTACACGAGAGATAAGGCACTCTGGTCGACAGAGCTGGGATGGGCCTATCCCATGAACGATCTCTACTTGTCGCCATCCACCAGAGACTACGCGGCTATTTGCGCACAGACTCTCGTCCTTTTCAAGGCCGTGCCCGGTGTTGGAAAACTCGCCTGGTTTCGCGGCTATCAATACAAGCTCGGCCTCAACGAACGCGGCTACGACTACAGCCTCTTTCTTCAAACATATAAAGGGATGCGACCCACTCCGGCGGTCAATGCCTTTGCCGCCGTCTCCTCCTTGTTGGAGGGTGCTCGTACGGGCGAAAAACTCAATCTTAGTCCGGCGTTGAATGGTTATTGGTTTGAAAATCCTCTCACTAAGCAAGCGGTCGCTGCGATCTGGACGACGCGCTACGATGTCTCCCCGAAAGAGCGTTTTTCGGATGGAGTTACCATCATCGATCTCTATGGGCGCGAGCACTCTCTCGACTCCACCGTGCGATTGACTCGCGGACCTACCTTTTTTGTGACCAGCCTCGCTCAGGCCGGCACGCTGAAGAATCATCTGGCCAAGATCAAGTGGCGCCCGGAACAGCCCTTTATCATTAGCCACATTGGGGCGAGTAAAATCAATGCGCTCAATCTCACTATAGAAAGTCTTCTCATGGAAGAAGTCCCGGCGGAGATCAAAGTGGAAGGCTGGACCACTCAGACTAAGCTTCGCCCTGGGGAAAATAAGGTGTCTCTCTTAGGATCAGACAAATTATTTGCCTCGTCCACATTGCAGATCTCGGTTCAAATCACCGGAGCGGACTCTGTCGTAAAGGGAGCTTTGAACAAAAAACTAGTCCCTGTTCCCTACTTGCCACCGGAAACGATTCGCATCGATGGGATTCTTTCACCCTCCAAAATCCGGATCGCCACGAACACGCTCGATCAGCGTAATGATATTGCGCCGCCTGATCCTTCCATTCCCTGGCAAGGACTGGAAGATCTTAGCGTGCGTTATGGCTATGCGTGGAATGAGGTGGGGCTCTATGCCATCTATATCGTGCGTGATAATAAGCATGTAGCTGCGAACGGTCAGGATTTCTGGAACTACGACAGCATGCAGCTAGCCTATGATCCGCAGACCAAAGGCGGTGATGCAGGCTATCAGCCGGGAAATCGGGAGATTGGCTTGGCTCTGGATGCTAATGGGCAGCGCCGACTGATCCAAACTTACCCGCAACGAGAAGATCCGCCCGAAATTCAGGCGTGTATCGTCCGCAAAGATAATGACACGGTATATGAGACCTTCGTTCCATGGTCCTATTTTTACGGAAGCGGCCCGAAACCTGCCGCGGATTCCATCCTCGCCGCGAACTTCATCGTCAACGACAACGATGGCAGCGGCCGAAAATGCTGGATTGGGGCGGCGGAAGGAATCGGCTCAGGGAAATTGCCTGCCCGTTTCCCATGGTTACATCTTTTACCCCCAACAAAAAAATAATGCATTCTCATCCCCGTCTTCTCATTAATGAATCGGAACTTGTTTCGGCCAAAGCCACCGCGTCTTTGCGACTTCCCACGCCGAGCGCGTTGAAGCTGCTGGAAAATCCGCGTCCGTTTGAAACCATTCTCCAAGCCGATGGATCGGGCAGCGACCAAGTCGTCATCGACACGGCCCTTGCACTAACCTGGGTTGCTGCGGCCTGGCGCATCACGCGCGACGAATCCTATCGTGCATTGCTGCAACAGTGGCTTCCCATCCTAAAGTCACATCCTGCGATGAAGATCCCACGATTCGCCTTCGAAAATCGCGATCTGATGGTAGGTCACTTCCTGCTCTCCTTTTCACTGATGGACGATCTCTTACGTGGAGTTTTCGATGCAGAGTTCGAGGAGGCACTGCTTCAGACACTCCACGCTCAGGCGCAGCAAGCTTATGCCGACTTGACCAATCCCGAAGCGTTTCCGGTCTATTCCTATGAGCAGAATCACATGATTATCCCCATTTGCGCACTTGGAATTGCTGCCATGGCGCTGAATGAAAATGTAGAGAAAGCGCGTGCGTGGGGAAAATTCAGTCGTGATTTTCTGGAGAAAAGTTTTGATGTTCTGGCGAAGGATGGCTGGTTCTTCGAAGGTGTTGGCTACTGGTGTTTCACCATGCAGTTTCCGATCTGCTACGCGACCGCTCTGAAACGCACAACCGGTGAAGATCTCTTCTCCTTCCCGATGTTCAAACGTGCCGGGTACTATCTTGCTCACAACGTCCTGCCTGACCCCAAATTTGTCTTCGATTTTGCTGATTGGGGATCGAGAACCGAACCCGATGGAATTGGTTTTACGCCAGGGTACGATAAGCCTTGGCATACTGTCCCTACCTATATTTTCCGCTCACTGCTCATGATGTTGGCTCGCGAGCAAAAGGAAACGTTCTGGAGTGATTTTCTCCAACGCCTGCCCGATCCAGAGATCACACATCCTCTTGACGGCGCATTGCAGTTACTTATCGCGCATAACGTCAACTCTGCGGTGCCATCAAAAGAGTCCGAGCTGTCGAACTCGCATTATTTCGATGATATCGAAGTATTGCACTGGCGTTCCAGTTGGAATGCTCCAACAGCCACTGCTCTTGCTTTCAAAAGTGGACCACCCGCCGGACACCATCTCGCGACATTGCTACCGCACTATCCGCAGTGGCATTTAGAATTAGGCCATGCCCATCCCGATGCGGGCTCCTTCCTGCTTTTTGCAAAAGGCGTCTTTCTGGCCAATGATACGGGCTACACTGGGAAAAAGGAGACCGCCGATCATAATTCTATTCTTGTCGACGGCATCGGCCAGCACAAGGGAGGCACTCCATGGAGCACTTTCTCCGCCAAGCCTTATAGCGAATATGACAAAATCCATATGGAGAATGTCTGGCACACTCAGCAGGTCGCTGCAGCGAGCGCTGTCTTTACTGCAGCCTATGACGATGAGTTGCAACTCAAGGAAATGAGACGGCACTTAATTCTGGTGGATGGCCGCTTTCTGGTGATTTTCGATACAATACGTTCCACTTTACCGCACGAATACGAATGGCGTTTGCATACCGATCGAGCGGCGCGCTCAGTAAACGCAAATCGTTTCGTCATGGAAAATGGCCCTGGTCGTCTGGTTATTGAAAACCTCAATCCGATCGCTTCGCACAAAATAATGCCGACCATTGTTGAAACGGAAGTCTATGTGATGACGCGATCGCGACCCCAGCAACGCGGTTTTCATCTCTCTCTGAAATCATCCAGAACGCCCGATTTTCATTTTGTGGTCGCCATGGGAATTCAGTCCAGCAGTGTCAGGCAGGAAGATTTCTCAGCTCAATGGGATGGTAAAGAGCGCATCGAGATGTCTGACAGCGATGGGAGTTGTTCTGTGTGGATTGGGAAGAATCAGGCAGGTCGTCAGATTTTCGCTTATCGCCTGAAGGATCGCATGGGAAATAGCCTCTCCATGGCTTCGTCCTCGGGGGAAATTATTTCTGACTTAGCGACATGAGCAAAAAGGATTTTCCCTTTCCCGATGGGCAGTGGATTTGGGCGGATGGATATGCTCCTGAGGAGGCGAATGTCACGTACGAGTTTGAACGTGAGCTGTATTGGTGCGGAGGTAATCCGGTAGCTGTAGCCATCACTGCCGATTCACGCTATCGCCTCTTCATTAATGGCGAGTGGATCATGGATGGCCCGGCGCGTGGCTATCCAGACTATGGTTTTTACGACGAGAGGATTATTTCTGATCATCTTAAAATCGGAGCTAATCGCATTGCGATCATGGTGGTTCATTTTGGTGTCGATACATTCCAGTATAGGCGAGGAGAGCCCGGACTATTGGCCGTGTTCTCGTCCGATGGTTCTGAGTCGCCACTGCTGATTACAGATGAAAGTTGGAGAGTTCGACGCGCCATCGAGTGGACTCAACGTGTGCCGCGCATTTCCTGCCAACTCGGATTCGAAGAGCATTTTGACGCGCGTGTATCGCAAGATGGATGGGAGCCGGCGTGTATAGCACAAAAAGCGAAACGGCCCCTACAACCAAGAACTACGGGCCTGCTGAGTCGACAGTTAAAAAATATCTCTGCACCAATCCGCACTGAGACGATATGTAGTCTTCGACAGGGATGGTCGATCCCTTTGCGTTGGCATCTGTCGCCATTTCCTAAGGGCAGTAATCTGCACGGCATGGCGGGCGTACTGGCAAGTCAACTGAATTGCACTCAAAACCTACAAATTCGGCTGCACCTCTTGGGACCTATCTCGTGTAGCTTTGTAGATGGACGGCGGATTGATTTTCAAACCGATCAGGACCTGCAAAGCTGTGATTTGTCTCTCTCTCCGGGGACGCATTTGCTCACTATCGGCATTTGCACGGAATACGATCATGGCACGGAGCTGTCTATTAACTATGAAGCAACAGGTGCTGTGGAATGGAAATGCCCACTTCCCGATGGTCTGACGGCTTGGGCCAGCACGGGGCCATTGTGGACGGCGGGTATTGATACCAATTGTTTTCTGGATCGAGAAGGTCCATCTCATGGATTCTCTGGAACATTTGTTCCACCGTTTGGAGGGACTTTTCTCAGTCACAAGGAAGAACTTCAGCGGCAAGTGTTGCAGTTAGCCGGAAAGCCGGACATGGAGAGATTCTCCGCACTCACTCCAGATGATTTTTCTATTGCTGACGCGTATCTCTCTGTGCGAACAGATCGAGTCGAAACAGGAGATCTTACTGAGGCCACATCCTCAGCGCGTGGAATAAGACGGCTTTTTGATCTCGGTGAGATGACGGTCGGTTTTTTTACCATGGAGATCGAGGCTGCGGCGGGAACCGTGATTGATGCTTACTTTTTTGAGTATCTCCAAGGGGAGCGCATTCAGTATATGCACCAGTACGATGGCATCAGCTATCGCAATTCATTCCGCTATACAGCAGGCGGTGGAAAGCAAAAGTTTCTTTCCAGACAGCGACGGGGATTCCGTTATGTGCAATTAGTTTTTCGTAATGGACCGGTGCAAGTTCATCGGCTTGGTGTTATTGAATCGACCTACGAGCCGAAACAGCGCGGATCATTCCACTGTTCCGACGAGCGACTCAATCGAATATTTATTAAAAGCCAGCGGACTCTGCTTCTATGTATGGAGGATACATTTACGGATTGTCCCTCTTACGAACAGGTTTTCTGGATTGGCGATGCCAAGAATGAAGCACTATTTTCCCAGTACACTTTTGGAGCTTCGGACCTAGCGGAGCATTCCCTGCGCGTGGCGGCGCATTCACTCAAACAACTGCCTCTTGTGGCGAGCCAGTGTCCGAGTGGATGGGATGTGATCATTCCGTCGTTTAGTTTTCTATGGGGAATTGCCGTATGGGAAACCTATTGGCTCTCTGGCAATGAGAGTTTCCTTCGCGAGTTATATCCCGCGATGAAAACCAATGTGGAGACTGCCTTGCGCTACTGCACGGGCTGCGGATTATTTAGCGCGCCTGCTTGGAATTTCTTTGATTGGACGGCTATTGATCAGGATCGCGAGACAGTGTTCCATAATAGTATATTACTCGCAGCAGCTCTTGATGGAGCTGCACATGCTGCTCAAACCCTTGGCTTGATCGATGATCACGCTTTTTTTGTTTTAAAAAGACAACAACTGATCATTGCGATCAATCAACTCTGGGATATCTCGGCAGGAGCTTACCCTGACGCGATATTGCCTGATGGTAGCCGAAGCCCCAGTATTTCCCAGCATACGTCTTTTCTCGCACTACTGTACGATGTGGTGGCTGAAAGTCATTGCGCGCAGGCATTGGAAAACTGTCTCCACCCTCCTGAAAAAATGGCCCGGGTTGGCAGCCCCAATGCGCTTTTCTTTCTGCTCGAAGCCTTACGGAAGTCAAATTGCGCCGCGGAAACGCTGGCGCTGTTGCAAGCGTCATGGGGAAGCATGCTCGATGCCGGGGCGACTACATTCTGGGAAATGATCAATCAACCGCATTCTGACTTTCCAACCCGCAGTCATTGCCACGGCTGGTCTAGTTCGCCGGTGTATCTTCTGCCGCAACTTTTCTTCCATATCGAATGTGTTGAGCCCGGTTGGCGTAAAGTCGTTCTGCGTCCGCAGTCTTTGTGGCTTGAGTTCGCGTGTGCCGAGGTATGTACGCCGCATGGTCTGCTGAAAATGGAATGGCACCGCGGCCCAGATGGTAAATTAAAAACCACTGTGCAGGCTCCACGCGAAATTTCCGTTTTTGTGGAATCACTCTATGAATAAGTCCAATCGTTACTCTGTTATACTTGGAAATCTCGGCAACACCTGTGATCGCTTTTTGCCCACGGGTTATAAGGAAACCCTGCCGAAGCGAGAAATGATTCGCCAGGCGGCCGCCATTCCAGGCATTGCCGGAATCGAACTGGTCGGCACCTGGGACATTACGGAGAAAAATGTTGCCGAAATGAAACACTGCCTCGAAGAAAACAAGCTTTCGTGTGTGTCCATTATTCCAGATCTTTTCTCGCAAAAGCGGTGGGGAAATGGAAGTTTCAGTGCCAAAGATCCAGCGATTCGCCAACAGGCGTTGGAAGAAACGCGCGCGGTCAGCCGCATTGCATCTGAAATCGGTTGCCCTCTTATTAATCTCTGGCTGGGGCAGGATGGTTACGACTACCCATTAACTGCTGATTATCGAGGTCAGCGTCGTGCGCAGATGGAAGGAATTCGTGCTGTCGCTGCCGAGTTCCCGAATCTTAAATTTGCTCTTGAATATAAACCCAAGGAGCCGCGCACGCATTCGTTCCAGGCAAGAGCTGCGGATACTCTCTTGATGGCTCATGAAACAGAATTGTCGAATGTGGGTGTTTGCATCGACGTGGGCCACGCGTTGATGGCTGGCGAGAATGCGGCCGAGTCGGCGATGATTTTACAACATTATGGTGACCGTCTTTTTCACATGCATTTCAACGATAATTATCGAACGTGGGATGATGATATGATTGTTGGCTCATTGCACGTCGTGGAGTATTTCGAACTGCTCTTCTGGCTCAAGGAAAGTGGTTATGCGGGATGGTACTCGATGGATCAATATCCTTATCGAGAGGATGGCGTGGCTGCCGTTAGGGAGAGTGTGGCCTTTCTTCAAGGGGTGGAGAAATTGCTTACACCCAAACGGTGTAATGAAATGAGAGAGCTGATCGCGGCGGGTGATGCCACTCGCTCTACTCGCTGGATGCGGGAACTTTTATTTAGTGAGCGTTGAACCAGGCATTGAGACTTTTATATGATGAGCCGCTTTTTTCATAGAATCCGGGAGAAGGCCAAAGATGTGTCTCAAAAGCCGATTGTGATTGTAGCCTTCGGCGATAGTGTCACTCAAGGCGTGATGGAGCATCGCTTGCTCGATAGTGGAGGCGTTTACCACAAATTATTTCAGGAGGAGTTGGAAATATTCTTTCCCTCGACAACATTCAGTACGATCAATGCAGGGGTTTCAGGAGGAACGGCGGTCCAGGCTGTCGAACGACTGGAGCGAGACGTTCTACGTCATGATCCGGATTTGGTTTTAATTGCCTTCGGATTAAACGACTCGTTGGGTGGGGTGGAGGGCTTGCAAGGTTTTAGTGCCGCCTTGAATCAAATCATCAGGCAAGTACGGGCTAAAACCTCGGCGGCAGTGGTGCTACTCACTCCGCCGCTCATGGCAAAGCGTCGAAGTATGCGGATTCATCCTGAACATGACCTAATGGCAGAGAAGATTATTCGCACTCAGACTGACGGAGTGCTGGGCTGCTATGCGGAAGCTATTCGACACATCGCAGAGAAGGAAAAATCGGGGTTAGCGGATATCCATCGAGAGTGGGAAAGATTGGCCGAGGATGGGTTTGATACCGATCTATGGCTCATCAATGGATTGAATCACCCTAACCGGCGGGCGCATGAATTGGCTAGTCGCATTCTCCTCAACTCTATGATTTCTCAGATGCCCAGATGAATACCTCGGGCTCATTAATTCACTATGGAACTGTTATCGATTATCTCGTCTTTCAGGGGAAATTGAAGATGCCATCAGTGCAGTCCTGATTTATTGACTTTTGTCTCCTGCGAACGAAAGGGTATACGGCGGATGGGAGGCTTCCATGTCACATGGTTTTGATTGTGCCCCATAAACTGTCCAGAATGAGTGAGAGGATTAATTTGGTAAGGCAGGAAGAATCCAATCATGAAGCAGAAGCGACACAACGCCGAGGAGATCATTCGGATATTGAGGCAAGCCGACAGTGACTGGACAGCGGGATGGAGTTGCGCGGCGCGCGGAGCTACCGGGAGGGGACGTGTGATAACGCGGAGCTCAAGAAGATCGTAGCCAGCCACCTGTTGCACATCCGGGTGCTCATAGTCTGATTGAATGGACAAGCTACTCCGGAGGATGGTGGCGTTATTACGCCAGCACGATTGCCTGGGGGAGCTACCGCAAGCTGACGCGGTTCCTG
The DNA here is from genome assembly GCA_017849585.1 of Verrucomicrobium sp. GTDB lineage: Bacteria > Verrucomicrobiota > Verrucomicrobiia > Methylacidiphilales > UBA1321 > UBA1321. Next base: position 77,131 of record JAFIGT010000019.1, on the reverse strand, counting down.
CGAGAGGAAGGCTGGAGGGTGGGCAAGAAGCTGATCCAGCGGCCTCGTCGGGACTGCGACCTGCGACCGAAACGCTCGATCAGGAAACAACGCCGCCGAGGAAAGTCGACTCGCGTGATCCCCACGCGAGCCGAAGGAGCCAACCACGTCCTGTGCTTGGACTTCTTCGCCGAATGCGGAGCTCCAAGTTATATCCGCCGCAATAATGGCGGAAAAAAACTTTTGCTGATCTCTCAGAAAATAAGCGGGTTAGACGCGAAGAAGGCGGTCTTGTCGCGACTGGTCAATCGACCAAAATGGTGCGCGGTACAGGGTTCGAACCTGTGACCTTCCGCGTGTGAAGCGGACGCTCTACCACTAAGCTAACCGCGCAGGTAGAAACAGGAGGGCTACGTTATCGAATCTGCCCCCGCTTCGGCAATACCTTTTTCTGGGAAGGCCGAAATGATCTGCGGGGGCAGGGGTGGCGGCTGACTAGGCCGTTTTGTGGTTCTCGACGTAGTACTTGTAATTGTTGATCAGGCCGTTGGTGGAGGAGTCGTGGCTGGTGACCGTGCCGGGCGTGGTGAGCTCGGGCAGGATGACCTTGGCGAGCTGCTTGCCGAGTTCGACGCCCCATTGATCAAAGGAGTTGATGTTCCAGAGGATGCCTTGGACGAAGATCTTGTGCTCGTACAGGGCGATCAACGCGCCGAGCGTGCGCGGGGTCAGTTTGTTGAACATGATCGAGTTGGTGGGCTTGTTGCCCTCGAACATCTTGTGCGGGATGAGAGCCTCGAGCGCCGCACCCTTGAGGCCGGACTTGGTCAATTCGGCGATCACTTCGTCGCGGGTCTTGCCCTTCATGAGCGCTTCCGTCTGCGCGAAGAAGTTCGAGAGCAGGATCGGGTGATGTTCGCCGATCGGGTTCTGGCTTTCGATGGGCGCGAGGAAATCGCACGGGATGAGTTTCGTCCCTTGGTGGATGAGCTGGTAGAACGCATGCTGGCCGTTCGTGCCGGGTTCGCCCCAGATGACCGGGCCGGTGCTGTAATCCACGCGGTGGCCCTGGCGGTCGATGCTCTTGCCGTTACTTTCCATGTCGCCCTGCTGAAAATACGCGGCGAAGCGGTGCATGTATTGGTCGTACGGCAGGATGGCCTGACTGGCCGCGCCGTGGAAATTGTTGTACCAGATGCCGAGCAGCGCGAGCGTGACGGGCAAGTTGCGTTCGAAATCGGCCGTGCGGAAATGCTCGTCCATTTCGTGCGCGCCAGCGAGGAGTGCTTCGAAGTTTTCGTAGCCAATCGAGAGCGCGATGGAGAGCCCGATGGCCGACCAGAGTGAGTATCGGCCGCCGACCCAATCCCAGAAGCCGAACATGTTTTCCGTGTTGATGCCGAAGCTGGACACTTCCTTTGCGTTGGTCGAGAGCGCGACGAAATGCTTGGCCACGGCCGTGGGATTGCCACCGGCGGCTTTGAGCAGCCATTCCTTCGCGGAGATCGCATTGGTGAGGGTCTCCTGCGTGGTGAAGGTCTTCGACGCGACGATGAAGAGGGTGCTTTCGGGAGAGACCGACTTGAGCGTCTCGGCGATGTGCGTGCCGTCGACGTTTGAGACGAAGTGAACGCGGAGGTTCGGGCTGCCGTAGGGCTTGAGCGCCTCGGTGACCATCACGGGGCCGAGGTCGGAACCGCCGATGCCGATATTCACGACGTCGGTGATGCGGTGGCCACTGAAGCCTTTCCATTCGCCGCTGCGGACGTGCTCGCAGAATTTCTTCATGTGCGCGAGCACGGCGTTCACGTCGGGCATGACGTCCTTGCCCTCGACGAGGATCGGGCGATTGGAGCGATTGCGCAGCGCGATGTGCAGCACGGCGCGGTCTTCGGTGACGTTGATTTTCTCACCGGTGAACATCTTGTTGATCCAGCCCTTCAGATCGGCCTGCACGGCGAGATTGCGCAGCAGGGGCATCGTCTCGTTGGTGATGCGGTTCTTGGAGTAATCGAGCAGGATGTCGCCGAGGCGCAGGGAAAAGCGGATGAAGCGGTTCGGATCTTGCGCGAAAAGGTCGCGCATCTGGAGATTGTGAGTCTTGTCGTAGTGGTCCTGAAGGGCTTTCCAGGCCGGAGAAGTGGTGAGGGTACTCATATAAAGTGGTCTCGTTTTAAAGGGTTGTGAGGGGGACAGATTCGGACTTTTGCGGCGGAATGACAAGACGGGAGTTTCGCCGGGGTCCAGCCTGTAAAGACGAGTCACATCCCACGCCGGGAGAGGGGCGTGGGCTGCGGAAAGAAAAACGCGGTGCGAGCTCCCAACCGCTCCGAACGTCACCACTTTCCCGTTCGGTCCGGTCCTTCGGAGCGCGAGCGGGGGAGGAATACAGTTCAGGCATGAGGCCATCCTACCGGAAAATCCACGATTCCGTTAGGCTTAGGTGAGCTATATGAGCTACGTGTGCGAGATTTTTGCGGGAAGGGGAGAGGCTGATCTCGAATGGCGTCCGATTAGGATGATTGGATGAGGCGATGGACGATTTGGAGTGCGGTGGCTTGCCACCGCTTTGCCTTTTGCTTTTCGATTCACGATCTCAACGGCGGCAAGCCGCCTTACGGCAAAGCGGGAGCAAGCTCCCGCACTCCAAATTATCTCCCTTGAAGGCGTACTTCCCCCTTTACCTTTCCGCCGGGCGGCTTGCCATCATTCCGAAAATCGCCTAAGTTACCCGTATGACACTGACGCTCGATCAAATCGTCGAAGAGACGGCCCAGCTTCCCGCCGATGTCGCGGCTGAGCTGATCGAACGCATCTTGATTCGGCGTCATGGCGGCATCGAGCCGAGTGTCGAATCCGCTTGGAAGATCGAGACCCGCCGCCGCATTGAGGAGATCGTCAACGGCCAAGTGGAAGGCGTCCCCTTGGAAGAAGCACTTGCCCGCGCCGCTCGCTCCATCCGTTCGTGAAAGCGGTTTTCCATCCCGCGGCCGATTCCGAGCTCACCGCAGCGGTGGCTTACTATGCGGCCATTGACTCGCAACTTGGCCAGCGCTTCCTCCTCGAAATGGAGCAATTGATCCGCGAAGTCTGTGCCCATCCCCAAACCTTCCGGCAGTTTGACCCGCCCGCCCGTAGGCACTTTAGCCTCTCATTTCCGTACGGAATCATCTATCTGGAAGACGCGGATCGCCTCTGGATTGTGGCTGTCATGCATCTCAAACGCGAGCCCGGTTATTGGAAAGTGCGCCTCGAATAAGGACAGACGGAGGACGGCTCCTACTTCTTCCTGTGAGCATACTTAGATAAAGGAGAGTTAAGTGGACAAGACTGTAGCATATAGGATTTTGTCACAGGCCTTGGAGCAGTACCGCCATATGGATTTCACGGAGCTGTCAGCTAAAGTAGGTAAAACCTTTAGCTCGGAGATACTTGATCCATCCAATATCCTTTACAGTGTGGAAATGAAATTTTCGTGGTCCAATCCCGCGCGGCAGGAACTGATCGTTTCTGGTCGGATTGACGATCAAAACACATTTCGATTTTCATCGCTGGAAGAGAAAATTCATATTCGGAATCCGAGTCTGTAAAATATCCTTAAGCTGCCTGGTTCGAGGCTGGCCGATTTTAGGGGCAAGTGTGGAACGTGGGGGTATTTTGATTTGGACAGGGTGGGCTCACCCTTGCTGTGCCCCCTCCGGGGGCAGGTTGAGGTGGTGCAGTTACCGGGGGTGTCGCTGCGCTCAACCCCCGGCTATTGGCTGCAAACCCTCCGGGTTTGAAAGGCGTGGGAGCTTTGCTGCGCAGATCATGTTGCTGGGCCGTTGCTGGCTAAGGTATTGACCAAACGGGTCGATAACGGTAGTGTACATCTCAGTCATGGCAACGCACTTTCATCTGGCGCTTCGACTTAGTCTGCTTCCCGGCCTGCTGGCCTAGGGAACGGGGCGCTTGGCTGTTGCCTTTTTCTTCCCTTCGCCGGATTCGGGGCCTGTGATGAGTCGTTGCGACTCAGGGAAGCGTCTCTTTTCAAAAAAACGGCCAGAGAACCGATCAATCATTTTAAGTAAAGTCATTTTAGAAAGAAGTCCGTATGCAGAAACATCCGATTACGAAGTATAAAGCCGCGCCGGTCATTCATTTGCCCGACCGTCAGTGGCCGAACCGCACCGTCACGCAAGCGCCGATCTGGTGCAGCGTCGACCTCCGCGATGGCAATCAGGCGTTGCCGATCCCGATGAGTGTGGAGGAGAAGCTGGAGATGTTCGATCTGATGGTGAAGGTGGGCTTCAAGGAGATCGAGGTGGGTTTCCCGTCCGCGTCGCAGATCGAGTACGATTTCATGCGCCGGTTGATCGATGAGAAGCGTATCCCGGATGATGTGTATATTCAGACGCTGGTGCAATCGCGCCCCGACCTGATCGAGCGGACGTTCGAGTCCTTGAAGGGCGCGAAGCAGGCGATCGTGCATCTCTATAATTCCACGAACCCGACGCAGCGGCGGGTGGTGTTCGGCTTGGACAAGCAGGGGGTGATCGATCTGGCGGTGAAGGGGACGACGTTGATCAAGAAGCTGGCGGCGGAAGCGCGCGCGAACGGGACGAAGATCCGGTTCGAGTATTCGCCGGAGAGTTTCAGCCTGACGGAAGTCGAATTTTCCCGCGAGATTTGCGACGCGGTGTGCGATGTGTGGCAGCCGACGACGGAGGACAAGATTATCTTGAACCTGCCCGCGACGGTGGAAATCGCCACGCCGAACGTGCATGCGGATCACATCGAATGGATGTGCCGGAATTTGAAGCATCGCGATGAGGCGATCATCAGCCTGCATACGCACAACGATCGCGGCACGGGTGTCGCGGCGACGGAATTGGGCATGCTGGCCGGGGCGGATCGGGTCGAGGGAACTCTCTTCGGCAACGGCGAGCGCACGGGCAATGTGGATATCGTGAGTGTGGGGTTGAATCTCTACACGCAGGGCGTCGACCCGAAGCTGGATTTCTCCAATATCGAGGAAGTGCGTGAGATTTATGAGCGGTGCACGCGCATGGAAGTGCCGGTGCGTTGTCCCTACGCGGGCGATTTGGTTTTCACGGCCTTCTCCGGTTCGCATCAGGATGCGATCAACAAGGGAATGAAGGAGCAGCAATCCAAACCGGAAGACGCGTTGTGGGATATTCCCTATCTGCCCATCGATCCGCGCGACATCGGCCGCAGCTATAAGGCGATCATCCGCATCAACGCGCAGTCCGGCAAGGGCGGCGTGGCCTACATTCTGGAAAACGAATTTGGCTACCAGATGCCGAAGTTGATGCACAAGGAAGTGGGCAAATACATTAATCAGATCGCGGATGAACGCGGCGACGAATTGCCGCCGGTGTTGATTCACGAGGCGTTCCTGAAGGAATTCGTGGACCGCGACGAGCCGATCACGTTGCGGGGCGTCAAGCCGGTGAAGCTGAACGGCACGACGACGATTCAAGCGAGCGTCATCGTGGGCGGCAAGCTGCACACGGTCGAAGGCAACGGCAACGGCCCGATCGATGCGTTTGTGCATGCGTTGAAGCAAGCCGGTGTCGAGCCGTTCGAGATTTTGTCCTACTCCGAGCATTCGCTGGGGCGCGGCGCGGAAGCGAAGGCGGTGGCCTATATCGAGGTGAAAACCGCGAAGGTGCATTCGTGCTTCGGCGCAGCGATCGATACGAATATCGAAAAGGCCTCGTATCAAGCCGTGCTCAGCGCCGTGAACCGGGCGGTAGTGAAGGCGCGATAGGCCCGAAGGTCCAGATAGCCTGTGCCGTGCGGGGTCGCCTTTTTGCTTGGCGAAGGCGCGGCACAGGTTAGCCTGCAGGGGTGAACATCATGCTGCGGCTCCAACGGGTTTCTCTGAGTGTGCTGGCGGTCCTTTTACTGGGGATCGGCTTGGCCTGTGCCCAGAGCACGAAACAGCCGGCGGCGTCGAATCGCACGACGAGCTCTTCTTCCAGCGCGCGCGCGGTGGACACGGCGGCACCCATGCCGGGTTCGGGCGATAACCGGGCTTCCCAACCGGCGAAGCCTGCGACACCGGTAACTCCTGCGGCGGCCGCTTCGGAGCCGCCCGCGACGAGCGCGGAACCGAGCACGCTGGTGCGGTGGTATGGCCACGCGTTTATTTATCTGATCAATTCGACGGGTGTCCGGGTGGCGATTGATCCGTTTGCGCGGAACTCGGTGAAGTATCTTTTTCCCGGACGGCTTCCGGCGGACACGGTCTTGATCAGCACGGAGGCAGATGATCACGCCGCGGGGGAATTGCTCTTTGGCACCCCGCAGATTTTCCGCAGTTACACGGCCGTGGGCGTGAACAAGGCGAACGGGTTGATCTTCAAGGGAGTCAGCGTGAATCGCGACAGCAAGATCGGTCCGAATGCGCCGAAGTGCACGGCGTTTGTCTTCTCGCTGGATGGCGTGAACTTCGCGCATCTGGGAGTGATCGGGAATGTTCTGGATGCGCGGCAGCGGCAGGAAATCGGACGCGTGGATGTGCTGTTTCTGCCGGTCGGTTCGCCGTTTCTGACGGTGACGGACTTGAATCGCATTGCGACGGATTTGCAGGCGAAGATCATCGTGCCGATCACGTACAAAACCGAGCAAACGCCTGATATGAATTTACGGTCGCTGGACGATTATCTGAAGGATCAGAAATTGCCCGTCAAGCGGCTTACGAAATCGGAATTTTCCGTCAACGCGGAACTTCTCCCGGCGCAACCCACCATTTATATTCCTGCCAATCCATGAAAGTACTTATCATCGGTTCGGGCGGTCGTGAACACACGATGGCCTGGAAACTCAAGACGGACGAACCCTCGCTGAAACTCTTTATTGCGCCCGGTAATGCGGGGACGGCGTCGCTGGGGGAGAATGTCCCGATCGCCGTGAGCAAGATCGAGGAGCTGACCCGTTGGGCGGAGAAGCATCGTCCCGATATGACTTTCGTCGGTCCCGAAGTGCCGCTGTGCGCCGGGGTCGTGGATGCGTTCGAAAAGCTGGGACTCGCGATCTTTGGCCCCAACGCAAAAGCGGCGCAGCTCGAAGGCAGCAAGGTTTTCACGAAGGGCATCCTGCAGAAATATAATCTGCCGACGGCGAAGGGACAGAGCTTCACCGATGCCAACGCCGCGCACCTGTACAGTCAATCGCTCGGCTATCCGCAGGTGATCAAGGCCGATGGGCTGGCCGCGGGCAAGGGTGTGCTGATCGCTCAAACACCGCGCGAAGCGGCGATGGCGATTCATCAGGTGATGGTGGAGAAGGCATTCGGCAGCGCGGGCGCGAAAGTGTTGCTGGAAGAATTTCTGGTGGGCCGCGAGGCGTCGATTCACGTGGTCACCGATGGCGACACGTATCGGTATTTCCCGGTCTCGCAGGATCACAAGCGCATCGGCGACGGCGATACCGGCGCGAACACGGGCGGGATGGGGGCATATGCTCCGGCACCATTGGTGGACGAGGCGATGCTGGAGACGATCAGCAAGACGATTCTCGACCCGCTTTTCATCGCGTTCAAGCAGGAGGGAATCGATTTTCGCGGTATCCTGTATGCGGGGCTGATGTTGACCGCCCAAGGACCGAAGGTATTGGAGTTCAACGTTCGCTTTGGCGACCCGGAGACGCAGGTGTTGCTGCCGTTGTTGGAAACGCCGTTGCTGGAGGTGGCTCGGGCGGTGACGGAAAAGCGGTTGGCGAAGCTGGACTTGAAGTTCCGCAAGGTGTCAGCGGTGAGCGTGGTGATGGCTGCGGCGAATTATCCGGGCGAACCGCGACTTGGCGACGCGATCAAGGGACTGGATTTGGTTCCGGATGAGATGGGCCGTTTGGTGGTCTTTCAGGCCGGGACGAAAAAGCAGGGCCGGGAGATTGTGACGAGCGGCGGAAGGGTCCTGACGGTAACGGCTTGGGACGAATCGCTGGAGCGGGCCCGGGAGCTGGCGTACCATGGTGTCTCAAAAATTCAATTTGCAGGAGCGCAATTCCGATATGATATTGCGGCGAAATTAACGGCAGTATGAACCAGGAATCCGGACAACTCGCTTCGCGAGGAGGGCGCGTACTTCAGTGGCACCAAGCGTGGCGTGCGGTGGTGTTCCTGGGAGTGCTTTCGTCCGGATTATTCCTGCAGGCCTCCGGGTCGGTGCCGACGGCTCCCACGGAGGCATCGCCGGATGACCGGGAGTTGGGCGAAGTGATGCAACTCCTGAAATCCCGCTATGCTGATCCAGCGGCGGTGACGGACAACAAGATCGGAAATGCGTCGCTGAGCGCGGTGTTGAACCGGCTGGGCGGCGGGGCAATGTTGATGACGCAGCCCGCGCTGGCCAATCCCGCGCCACGGCCGATTCTGGCGGAATTGTTGCCGGGAAAAATTGCGTACTGGCGCGTGGCGACGTTCAAGCCGAACCGGGATTGGGCCCAACTGGAAAACCAACTTTACGATTGGCAGAAGAACGGGGCGATTGGCATGGTGCTGGATTTGCGGGATTTCGAGACGGCGAACGATTACTCGGGCGCGGCGCGGATGGCGTCGATTTTCACGGCTCCGGGCGAGACGCTTTTTACGGTGCAGGGATTGCAGATCCCGCAGCAGATTTACCGCAGCACCAATACGAGCAGCAAACGGCAGGTGGAAATGCCGCTGGTGGTGTTGACCAATCGCCGGTCCATGGGCGCGGCGGAAGCCTTGGCGGCGGTGCTACGGCAACAGGCGCATGCCATTTTGGTCGGGCGATCCACAGCGGGACAGGCGGCGTATTTTACAGAGACGAAATTGAGTTCGGGCCGGTATCTGCGGCTCGCGACGGGGCAGGCTTCCCTGGCGGACGGGACGCAGCTTTTTGGCAAGCCGATTGTGCCGGATATCGCACTGTATATTGACGATCAATCGGAGCGTCTGGCCTTGGAGGGAAGCAGCCAGGATGGCACGGCGATGCCTTCGGTGCAGGAATTGACGCCACGCGCCCGCACGAGCGAAGCGGCGCTGGTGCATGGGGAGAATCCGGAGCTGGACGAGGTGTTGTCGCAGCAGCTGGTGAGCAAGAATGAAGGGACGAAAAATGCGGCGTTGCAGGACGTGGCGTTGATTCGGGCGATGGATGTGCTGCGGTCGATTCAGTTTGCGATAAATCAATCCCAATCCCGGGATGTGATGACTTCCAAGAAATAGCCTTGGCGGCACGTTAAGCCGGGGAGCGTCTTCGCGACACGCGAGGCTTACAACTTCTCGTCCGTCTCGGCCTTGAGAATATCCTCGATCGTCTCGCGGCGCGAAATCAACGTCGTGCTACCGTCGCTTTCCAGCCAGATCTGAGGCACGCGGCCAATCGAATTGTAGTTCGAGCTCATGGCATAGCCGTAAGCGCCGCCGTCGTGCAGCACCATCAGGTCGCCCGTGTGCGGCAATGGCAGATCGCGCGGGGCGAGCAATTCGCTCGAGTCGCGGGTGAACACGTCGCCGGATTCGCAGAGCGGACCCGCCACCACGACCGGTTCGGTCGGTTGACCGGCGCGGGCCGGGATGGAAATGCGGTGATAGGAGCCGTACATGGCGGGACGGACGAGGTCGACAAAACCGGCGTCGACCATGGCGAACGTGGCACCCTTGCCCTTTTCGTTGTCGCGGGTCTTCTTCACATCCATCACGCGGGTGACGAGCTGCGCCGATCCGGCGACGTAGTAACGGCCCGGTTCGATTTCGAGACGGATCGGACGACCCACCGCCTTGCAGAGCAGGGCATGGGCGTCGGTCAGGATGGACGCGAGCGCCTTCAAATCAATCGCCGCGCCGCCCCGGTAATTGTGCGGCAGACCGCCGCCGAGGCTGACGGCTTCGAGATTCGGAAATTGCGGGGCGATCCTGGCGAATTCCTCCGCGAGCCGCTTCAGATTGGCGCGGAGTTCTTCCTGCTGCGGACCGCTGCCCACGTGGGCGTGGATCATGACAATGGGGTAGCCCAGCTTCTTGGCGAAGACGATCACCTCGGCCACATCTTGGAACCAGACGCCGTGCTTCGAGCTCGGCCCGCCGGTGTCGCACGAATTCACATGGCCGTGACCGAATCCGGGATTCACGCGCAGGGCAATCGCGCCCCGGTAACCGGCCTTTTCCAAGTCGCGAAGTTGTCCGGGCGATCCGATATTCGGCAGCACACCATGCGTGCCGACCGCTTCCCACCAGTTGTCGCGGAAGACATCGGCGGTGTACAAAATCACAGGCGGCTGGCTGCCACCGGAAAACCCGGCTTGGCGCGCGCGCAACACTTCGTTGCCGGAGACCGCGTCGATCCAGATTCCGGCCTGCTGCATTTCCTTCAAAATGCGCGTGGCGGGACACGCCTTCATCGCGAAGCGGGCCTGGAGTCCGGGGGCGGAGGTGAGGAACTTCACATCGTTGATTGCGCGGCGAATTACGCCCGCATCGTACAGCCAGAACGGCGTACCCACCTTGGCGGCGAGGGATTCGAGAAAAGCGGCGTCGGAGGCGAGGGGAGAAGGGGAGGCAGGAGTCGTCATATAATCAGTCGTAAAAAGTATTCCGTTACAATTCCGCAACTCGCCGTGGATGTCAAAGCTGCGGTTTGTTGCGAAGCCTGGAGATCAGTCCGCACTCTCTCCGATATTCACAATCGCGCTGGCCGCGCCGTAGTGCTCGGTGTGGGAGAGGCTCACCAGCACCTGAATCGCGCCGATCTTTTCTGCGTATTCCTTCGCCCCGCCGTGCAGCACCACCTGCGGCGCGCCCGGTCCGGTGCGGGCGACTTCCAGATCTCGCCAGCCGATTGTCTTTCCGATGCCGGTCCCGAACGCCTTGCTGAGAGCTTCCTTGGCGGCAAACCGCGCCGCGAGGTGCAGCGCGGGATGCTTCATCTTGTGCGCATACTCGAGTTCCGCAGGCAGGTAGATCCGCTGGAGAAAACGGTCGCCGAATTTCTCAATGGACTGCTCGATGCGGGCCGTCTCCACGATGTCGATGCCGATGCCGAAGGTTTTCATGGTCGGAAGGCAGCTATTTGATCAGGGCCAGCATTTCGCGCACAGCCTTGTCGAGGCCAACGAAGACAGCGCGGGAAATGATGGAATGCCCGATGTTGAGCGTGTCCACTTCGGGCAACGCCTTCAGGTAAACCTGCACGTTGGTGTAGTGCAGGCCATGACCGGCATTCACTTTCAAGCCGAGCCGCTTCGCGAGCGCCTCGCCGCGCACGTGCCGCTTGAGTTCGGTCAACTGGGCGCGCTTGGTCGTCGCATTGGCGAAGGTGCCGGTGTGGAGTTCAATATAATCCGCCCCGATGTCGGCCGCCGCCTGGATTTGATCCGGGTCCGGCGCGATGAACGCGCTGACGAGGATGCCCGCCTTTTTCAGGGGTAGGATTGCCTTTTTGATGCGGGCCAGGCTCCGCTTCACGTCCAGACCGCCCTCGGTGGTCACCTCGGCCCGGTTTTCCGGCACGAGGCAGACCTCATCGGGCTGCGTCTTGAGCGCATGCCGGACCATCTCCGGGGTGACGGCCATTTCGAGGTTCAGATTAGTCTTGATCGTGCGGCGCAGCAGGGCGACGTCGGCGTCTTGAATATGGCGGCGGTCTTCGCGCAGGTGGACGGTGATGCCGTGGGCTCCGGCTTTTTCGGCGAGGAGAGCGGCGGTGAGAACGGAGGGTTCGGGGGTGAGTCCGTGCGTGGTGTCACGATAACGCGCCTGACGAAGGGTGGCGACGTGGTCCACATTCAATCCGAGTTTCGACATAGGAGGGGTACGATAACGAAAACCGATCGGCTCTGTCGAGACTCGCTTGAGGTGGATGTCATGTCTGGCTTGGGATGTTGCTATTGCAATCGATGCCTTGATCGCGGTTGCTGCAAATTCATCGCGCTGTCCCCTTGCACAACGCGCTGATTTTCATACTATGAGGAGCAATGCCACCACCTCCGGTTCACCTCGAAAAAGTTTTGCGCCATGCCGAGCGCAAACTGGTGAATGAGGAGAATTTGAAGCCCACGGATCTGCTCGATCTCTATCGTCGCTTTCTCAAGTTGGAAGAACACCGCCTCAAGCTCGCGCACGGCAGCGGCGAAGGCGGTCGCAGTTTCGCGCAAAAGCGCGCCGATCTCATGTCCGTCGTGTTGCGACATGTCTGGGAAGGCGCGTGGCAGAGCGGCACGCGCGGCTACAAGGGAAAGCTGCCGCGAGTCTCGCTCATGGCGGTCGGCGGTTTTGGCCGGGGGGAGCTTAATCCCGGCAGTGATATCGACATTCATTTTCTCCACGATGCAAAAGGACGCGAGGACGCGGCGTTCGTGAAGGAAGTCGTCGAACAAGTGCTCTACATGCTCTGGGATGTGGGGTTTCATGTCGGCCACGCCACCCGCACCTCCAACGAGGAAGTGGAGAATGCCAACTCCGATTTGCGGACGAAGACCTCTCTGCTCGAGTCGAACCTGCTGATCGGCGACGGTTCCCTGTACGAAGAATTCGGACGCACCTTTGAGCGCATGTGCATCAAGGGCAAGGAACAGGAATTTCTCGACTGGCGCCTCGCGGACCAAGCGGAGCGCCACGCCAAATTCGGCAACACGGTTTTCCTGCAGGAACCCCACGTGAAGAACGGTTGCGGCGGATTGCGCGATTACCAGAACATGCTTTGGATGGCGCAGGTGAAACGCAACATTGCCACCTCCAGCGGACTGGTCGAAGCGCAGTTGCTGACCGTGACGGAGCGCAAGCAGCTCGACGCGGCCTACGATTTCCTGCTGCGCCTGCGCACCGAACTGCACTATCTGCAAAAGCGCAACGGCGACATCCTCACGCTCCAGTTGCAGGGCCGCATCGCGAACAGCTTTAAGTACAAGCAACACACGATCCTGCGCCGGACCGAGGCGTTGATGCGCAATTATTATCAGCACACCAACACCATTTTCCAGCTCACGAACAATCTCGCGCGCCGCTTCGCCGGGACACAGGCCAAGGCGCACCGGGTGCGCTGGTCGTTCCTCCCATTCCGCGCCGCGAAGCCGGAACTCATCGACGGATTCATTTTGCAGAACGGCACGCTGGAGGCCTCCGAGCCCGGCATCTTTACCGCGGACCCGTTTCGCATCCTCCGCGTCTTTGTCATCGCGCAGCAGCGTCACGCCGAGATTGGCCCGGAGCTTTCCGCGCGCATCCGCCGGCGACTCTCGATCATCGACCGCAGTTTCATCTACCACAAGAAGACGCGGGAGATGATCCTCAAGCTGTTCTCCAAGAAAGGCGAAGTCGGAGCCATCTGCCGCCTCATGCACGAACACGGCGTGCTCGGCCGGCTTTTCCCGGAATTCCGCCCGCTGACATGCCTGGTGCAGCACGAGTTCTTTCACCGCTACACGGCGGACGAGCACACGATTGTCTGCCTCGAAATGCTCGACAAGATTTTAGGCGCGAAAGAGCCGCCCTTCAGCAAATACGAACCGCTCATGGTCTCGGTGGAGCGGCCCGACCTGCTTTATCTGGCGATGCTCTTGCACGACACCGGAAAATCTTCCAACAGCCGCCACCACTCCGAGGACAGCGCCGTCAACGCCGTGCGCGTCTCGCGCCGCATGCATCTCGATGCCAAGGAACTGGCCACGCTGGTTTTCCTCGTCGATCACCACATGACCATGTCCGAGACGGCCCGCAGCCGCAATCTCGACGATGAAGAGACCATTTTCGAGTTTGCCCGCGTGGTGCAGACCAAGGAACGGCTCGACATGCTGATGCTGCTCACCTTCGCGGACTATCAGGGAACCGATTCGCGACAACTCTGGTCGGACTGGAAGGAACTGCTCCTCTGGCAGCTCTACAACCGGACGGCGCGCGCCCTGGAAGGCGGGCACGAGTTCAAGCTGGCGGAGCAGAAATCGCTGGAGGAACTCAAGACCCGCATCAAGACCAAGCTTGGCAACGAGATCGACCCCGGGGAGGTGGACGCGCACTTCAAGAACCTGCCAGCGCGCTATTTCAACAACCTGCCCGAGTCGCTCATCGCCACGCACATCCAGTATGTGCACGAATTTTTCTTCAGCCAGGTCATGCACGACGACGCGTCGCTCAAGCCGACGATTCACTGGCTGCACCAACCCGACCAGGGCCATTCCGTGGTAACGGTGGTCACCTGGGACCGGGAACGCTGCTTTGCCAAGATCACGGGCGCATTTGCCGCCTCCGGGCTTTCCATCTTGAGCGCGGACATCAACACGCGCGACGACAGCATCGTCATCGATACCTTCCGTGTCGCAACGGACCGTCAGGAGGCCGTGACCGATGCGCGCGATCGGAAAGCCTTCGAGGAAAATCTCTCCCGCTCCTTCAGCCAGGCGGGATACGAATTCCCCAACCTCCAGGAATCCGGCGGCAAACGTCTGGCCGGTTACGAGGATGCGGAATTTCCCACCCGGATATACTTCGATCGCGAATCGAGCCGCGACTACACCCTGCTCGATCTCCAGACACCTGACCAACCGGGACTCTTGTACCGCGTGGCCTGCTGTCTCGCGGACAACGAGATTGATATCGGATTCGCCCGCATCACGACGGAAAAAGGCGCGGCGCTGGATACATTCTACATCACCGACCAAAAGGGTGAGAAGGTGACCGATGAGGACGCGTTGCGGCGCATCACCCAGGCCGTGACCAAAAGTGCCACGAGGCCATGAAAGCGGTTAAAAAGAAACCACTCCTGACGCAGGGCTTGCGCGACCTGCGATTGCTGCTCGATCCGCAGCGCGCCCTGCAGCGCATTCTTGCGACTGCCGTGCGTGTGACGCAGGCCGACACCGGCTCCTTCGTCCTGCTCAATCCGAACACCGGCCTGCTCGATATCGAAGCCAGCATCGGCCTCTCGCAAAAAGCGCAAAAGCTCAAGCTGCGCCCGGGCGAAGGCGTCACCGGTTGGGTCGCCTCGACCGGAAAGCCGATGCGCATCAACGATGTCCAGAACGAACCGAAGTACGTCCGGGCCAATCCGCGCGTCCGCTCCGAATTGGCCGTCCCCGTGGAAATCCGCGGCAACGTGGCCGGCGTGCTGAACGTCGATTCCAACCGCGTTGGCGCCTTTAGCGAACTCGATGAAACGCGCCTGCTCGCCTTTGCCGCCGAGGCCTCCAAGTGGCTGGAGCTAGCCTGGGAGATCGACCAGATGCGCATCAAGGGGCTGCAATTATCCAGCCTCCTGAACATGGGGCAGATGATCATCTCCGAGACGAATCTCGATGAGGCGCTGCAGCAGATCACCCGCCACGCCAACCGCCTGATGCGCACGAAACTGTGCTCGCTGTTGCTCATCGACGTGGAAACCGGCGAACTCTTTTTGCGCGCCTCGCACGGGGCCGGGCAGAATTATCAGAGCAAACCGCCGCTGCCCGTGAGCGAATCGCTTCTCGGCGTGGTCGTCACCCGCCGCAAGCCGCTTTCCGTGCTCAACGTGCGCGAGCATCACCGCTATCGCCATCTCGAAGTGGCCAAGAAGGAAGGACTGGTGTCACTCCTGGCCGTCCCGCTCGTTTTCAATGACAAGCTGCTCGGCGTGCTCGCGGTTTACACGAAACAGCTCCACCGCTTTTCCAACGACGAGATCAAATTGCTCACCGCGCTGGCCGATCTTTCCGCCGTCGCCATCGAGAAGGGGCGCCTCCTCAACCGCATCGTCGACATGGAGGAAAAACTCCGCGCCAGCGAACGGCTCTCCGCGCTGGGCTTGCTCGCGGCGGAGATCGCGCACGAGATCCGAAATCCGCTGACAGTGATGCAGATGCTTTTCCACGCGTTGGTGGAATCGTTGCCGATGGACGACGCCTCCAAGCGCGACGCCCAGGTCATTTCCGAAAAGATGCGGCAGATGAATCGCATCGTGGACCAAGTACTTGGCTTTGCGCGCTCCTCGGAACCGACCAAGGAGGCGATCGATGCCAAGGTATTGCTCGACGACATCACCTTGCTCACCCGCCACAAGCTCAACGCCTGCAATATCGAAATCAAGCGCGTCATTGAAGCTGACCTGCCCCCCCTCAAGGCCGACCGCGCCCAACTGGAGCAAGCCTTGCTCAATCTGATTCTCAACGCCTCCGACGCCATGCCCAAGGATGGCAATGGCGTGCTGCGCCTCGGCGCCGCGCGGGAAATGTTGGAAGGCGTCCCGCACCTTGTCCTGTCGGTGAAAGACAACGGGCAGGGGATGAACGAACAGCAGCTGGAAAACATTTTCGCCCCGTTCCTGACCTACAAAAAGCAGGGCACCGGCATCGGCCTGGCCATCGTGCGCAAGATTGTGGAGAACCACCAAGGCAAGGTCTTCGTCGACTCCAAGCCCGGCCGCGGCACCCAGTTCAAGCTCTTCCTGCCGTTGTAGGCTCGTCAGGCCTCGTGCTTACTGCGCGCAAAACTCCGAATCCGAGCCGTAAGACGGTTCTGTGAACCCCCGGCTGGCACCGCAGGTGCCAAGAGTGGGGAGGGCGCATTCAGATGCGCCAACCGGCAGCCCTGCACGCCAAAAATATCGCACACGCAGCTCAAATAGCTCACCTAAGACAAACACTCCCGCCCGGATTGTGATAGTCTCACCGCATGCGCCGCCCCAACCCCTTTGAAATCTCAAATTTGCCATTTCAAATTTCTCGTCGACACCCCCACGACACCCAACAGAGGCGGTCGATCCTTGTAGCCGATTGTCGACGCAGTTTTTTTAGCTACCCCCGGCTCCATCCGCTCCTCCCAAAGATCCTTGACCAAGGCTTTTTTTGATTTGCCAAACGTCTCCCAAACAGGCGTCATAGAAGCCATGACACGAGGCCTCTTCAGGGCGGGAAGAAAGATCATGGCCAGCCTTCTGGGCTCGGCGTTTTTAAGCACCTCCCTTTGGGCCGGACCGGCTCCCTTCGAAATGCCCCGGCAATACAGCGCCGAGGTGGAATCCCTCATCGGCAGCTCCCCCGCAAGCGTGATGAAAGTCTATGTCGATGGAAACAAGAGCCGGATGGAAATGACGTCACAAGGGCTCGATACCATCGTCATTTCCCGCAGCGACCTGAAGGTGATGTACACCCTCATCGTCGCACAGAAGCAGTACATGGAAATGCCGATGAATGACACGCAGGCCAAGCAGGCCGATCCCACCGCCATCGCCGCGAATGCCCAGTGGGAAAGTCTCGGCAAGGAAACCGTGAATGGCCGCGTGTGCAACAAATACAAGGTCACCTCGCCCGGTTCCGGCGACGGCTCGCCGACCACTGTTTCCACTTTCTATTTTGATGCGGCCACGAATGACCCGATCAAGATGCTCGTCGACGCGGGTGGCCAATCCGTTGTGGCGAACTTCCGGAAGTTCCAACGAGGAGCCCCCGACGCCAGCCTGTTCGAGGTGCCGAAAGAATACAAAAAGTTTGCCATGCCGGGAATGCCACAAGGCCTGCCGGGACTGTAAACGACGGAGAGTTGAGGATGCAAATGAGGGAGATCAGGATGTGGCGAATGGTTCTGGGGAGCCTGTTCTTGCTGGCGTTTTGTGGCCCCGGCTTACTACGGGCGGAGTACAAATCGCCCAACTGGCAGGCCATCCCGTACAATCCCGACCAGACAGCGCTTTCAAGTCCAGAACGCTCCCAATTGGCCGTTGCGCTCACCGAATACGCCCGGTATGTAGAGGCCTCCAATCCCGCGGCAGACACCCTCCGGGCCAAAGCGCTAGCCCTCGCCATGCGCCTCGACCCGGAAAGTAAAGCGGCGATTATTCTGAACGGCAAACTCAAGCGCGGGGGCTATACTCCGGAAGGCTCATCCACATTGAGCCGCGAGGAGTTTCTCAAGCTCTTCCAGATGCAGGTCAAAAATTTGCAGACGGGACCAAACAGCGCTCGCGGCGACTCCCATTTTGCCGCCTACCTTCTCGATTTTCTGGCCTCAATCGATCCCGACAACGAAGACTTGCTCTATAATGCCGAAATGGAGCAGAGAAAATTTCCCGTTTCCTGGCAGGCTGTGATTGCCTCGGCTCCCGCGCCTCGCTCACCTCCCACGACAGGACCGGGAACTCCCACTACGCCCGCCACACCGACAGCGCCCACGAATCCGACAACCAGTTCGATCGCCTTGAAGCAAACCCAAAGCAAGATCAAGGGATTGGTGGTCATGAGTTCCGACGATAACGTTTTGGGCGGAAAGGTGCTTGAGATTATCACCACAGCCAACCCGGCTGAGGGGGGAAGTACCTGTCAACTCTCCGCCAAGGCGGGAGAGGATATGAAGATCGCCCTGAGCGAGGCGTTCCGTTTCATTAAAATGCGGCATCCGGAATCTGCCAACGGCATTAATTTTACGCTCAGCTTCGAAGACAAATACACCAAAATGGCCGGAGGATCGGCAGGGACCGCGTTTGCCGTGGGGATGATGTCGATTCTCGATAACCTCACCCTCGATACGAAGGTGGCCATGACCGGCGACATCACCGTCGATGGCAAAGTCCGCAAGGTCGGCGGCGTGCCGACCAAGATTCGAGGCGCCAAGCTGGGAGGCTGCGAACTCGTGGGCATTCCGGTCGAAAACGAAACCGATGTGGCCAATCTCATGGTCATGAATGGCTATCGAGCCGCCAGCGAGATTCAGATTTTTTCCATCAACACCCTGGATGAAGCCATTGGTTTGGCGCGGCAGGATCGCGCTGAGAAACTCAACGAAGCCATCAAAGTCTTTGCCGAACTGCAGCAGGATCTGAATGGAAATGGATCGATCGGCAGCGCCACGACCGCCGCCAAACTGGACAAGGTGCTCGACCTCGCGCCCAATCATCTCTCGGCAAAATATCTCCGCGAAAAAACGCGCGGCACGCTGCCGACCCTGCTCACTCCGACCGCGGCGATCGATGAACTATTCAATGCCGCGGGACCACTGATGCTCTTCTTTAACTCCCTCGACAAGGAAGAGCAGAAAAAATACAGCAACCGCCAGATCCTGGTCTTCACCCTGCCGAAGGCCACCTATACCGGCGTGCGCGAGCAATTGACCCAGCTCGAAAAGAAAATGCCGCCGCAAATCCAGAGCACCTATTACGCCATGATCAACCTGCTCGACCGCGTCGAATACTTCGACGGCCAATACAAGGGAGTGCCGCATCGCTCCGCCGTGAACCTGTATAACGCCAACTTCTCCAACGATCTCCCGCGCCGGTCTCGCATGGAAGATATCAGCAAGCAGTATCAAGTCCTCGTCGGTGAATTAACTAAGCTCGATTACGACAAACAATTCATCGAAGCCCAGCTTCATTAACGATCCAATCCATAGCATTTCATGAAGCCGTTGCCCAACTTCCTTGCCTTTTATAACGCGCTCCCGCCAGAAAAACGCCGCCTCATCGACCGGCACACCGAAATGGTTGATCGCAAAAAGGGCGAAGTCATTTTTGAGCAAGGCTCACTGGCGGATGCCGTCTATGCCATCGAAAAGGGCGTAGTCGAAGTGGTTCTGCAAGCCGAAGGCGGCAGTTCCCAACGCTCCGTCGCCTACCTCTCCAGCGGTGACATCTTTGGCGAAATGGGCGTGATTACCGAACGGCCCCGCATCTCGACAGTGCGTATTTGCGAAGATGTACACTTGCGCAGATTCTCCCGCGAATGGTTTTTCAAACTCATGGAAGCCATTCCCAGTTTTGGCATCTTTCTCGCCTCCAATCTCGCCGAACGTCTCTATCGCTTCACCTCGAACCACTATTACATGAGCTATAGTGTCGACTTCAGCGGTAACCTCGAAAATTTTGACCTGCTCATTATTTTCCAAACACTCCAATCCAGCGGTCGCACCGGAGAACTCATCCTGACCAATGCCAGCAATGATCTCATCGGTCGCTTTTTTTTCGTCAACGGAAACGTCGAACAAGGACGCTACCTGCACCTCCACGGAGTCGAAGCCATCTGGCAGGTCTTCGTCGAAGACAAGCTCGACGGTTCATTTGCCTTCCAAGCCGCAGACGAACCCCTGGCAGTGACGGACGACCGGGAAAGAATTTGGCTCCAAGGCATGGACCTGCTCATGCAGGCTGCATCAAAACGGGATACCTACCAGATCCTAGCCCCCAGCTCGAAAGATCTTGGCCGCGAACTCTCACGCCAAAGCGACCAATTCACCTGGAATGACCCCGAAACGGAAACGGCCGCCACGACAATCTGGCAACACATCCAAAAACGCCCCCAGACACTCGGCACCCTCTGGCGACTCTGCAACCTCTCCGTCGCCACGATCATCGAAGTCACCCGCCTCATGCGGGAAAAGAATCTCGCCACGCTCTCGAAAGAGAGTGACCCCACCCAGAATTGAACTGGGATACTCGGTTTAGGAAACCGATGCTCTATCCATTTGAGCTATAGGGTCTATCTCTTCACCAAGGGGATGGGATGAAATGTATTATGCGTTGGTTAAGGTTTCCGGCAAGCAAATCAACGTTGGCTTGAATGCACGCGCTTGCTCAATCAGTGCCGCGCGGCAGCACGCACCCAGGGCGCAGCATTTAGGTGGATATCGAAGTGCCGCCTTAGTGGAGAGCGATGTGGTGGCGGCGTTTTGCGCAAAAAAACCGCCGAGGATTGGCGTCCTCGGCGGTTGTACGAAACAGGAGACTAGAGAGTTTTATTTGTATGAGAGAGGAGTCTTGATGATCGGTAGTACGCCCAATTGATTGGTGTAGCTGCCCGTGATGAGAATGTTGGTGCTGCTGTAGGGCACGCCATCGCCACCCTTGCGGAAGACCACGAATCCCTTGCCGCCAAAAGGCTTGGCAGTAGAGTCAACTGTGGCACCACTGTTCGAGTACTCGAAATTTTTGGTGGTTAGAAAAATGGCGTTGCTGTCGTCGTTTTCAGCCACTTGATAGATGATGAAGGAGAGATTGTTGGGCGAGATGTTATTGGCGTCGAAGGCTGCCTGCGCGCCATCGGTAGTGAAGATCTTCAAGTCGGAAGCCTTGAATACGTTGTTGGTGACCAGTGCTTGGACATAGCTGGGACCGGAGCCAAATGAGGTGAAGCTGGAGTTGGTTTCGCCAGGCCAGCTAATGCCGGCTCCAGTGGTGCTTGCTTCCAGTGCCGCCTGTTGCACGCCGGTATAGATGGAGCGCATATTGGCCAGAGCACCGGTGAGTTTGGCTTGGGTCATGGCTTTACCCAGAGCTGGTAAGGAAAGGCCGGCCAAAAGCGCAATAATGGAAATAACTACCAATAGTTCGATCAAGGTAAAGGAATCGCTACGACGAATAGATTGCATTTAAATACTCCAGGTTTAATGCTACAAATCTCTCCCTAAGTTGCGTAAAAGTCAAGAAGTGTGAGTGAAATTTTCTAATAGATATGCTTGAAACTGCTAAATTTGCTTATGATTTGCCGCCGGAATTGATTGCAACCGTTCCAGCCGCGAATCGCGCCGATTCCCGCCTGATGGTGGTGCGCCGGGAATCGGGGAAAATTGAACACCGGGTCTTTCGGGAGTTGCCGTCTCTTTTGTCTCCGGACGATCTGGTGGTGCTCAACGATACGCGGGTACGGCCCAGTCTGATGCGGACTGTCGATAACGCGCTGGAAATCCTACTGTTGGAGGAGTCGAGCCCGCAGCACTGGGTGGTGCTGGTCAAGCCCGGTAAGAAGGCCAAGCCGGGAATGGTGCTGCAGTTCGCTGACGGGGTCGACGCCGAGGTGCTGACGACGCTGCCGGGCGGGGAGCGGGTGCTGCGTTTTTTCAAGCCGCTCGATGTGCAGAAGTTGGGGCAGATGCCATTGCCGCCGTACATTCTGAAACAACGCGAGAAGCTGGGTGCGGAGTTTCATCCCATCAACGATCGGGAACGCTACCAGACGGTCTTCGCGCAGGAGGAAGGGTCGGTGGCCGCGCCGACTGCGGGATTGCATTTCACGCCGGGGATTTTGGGGCAGTTGAATCACGCGTTTCTGACGCTGCATGTGGGGTTGGGAACCTTTCGTCCAGTGAAGACGGCCTTGGTGGAGGATCATGAGATGCACGAGGAACGGTTTTCCATCCCCGAGGGATTGGCGGAACGCGTGGCGCAATCCAAGCGGATCGTGGCGGTGGGGACGACGGTGACGCGTGTGCTCGAGAGCGTGCGGGACTTGTCGAAGCAACGGGGTCGCACGAAGATTTTCATCTATCCGCCGTATGAATTCAAACGGGTCGGCGCGATGGTGACGAATTTCCATTTGCCGCAGTCGACGTTGCTGATGCTGGTCTGCGCGCTCGGTGGTTACGACCTGATGATGCACGCCTATCGCGAAGCGATTAAGGAGCGGTACCGCTTCTACAGCTACGGTGATGCGATGGTGATTTTGTGAATCGACTGACGATCAGCGAATCAGTTCTCTTTTCGCCAGGTCGATCAACTCGTTGCCGCGACCGCTGAGCACGGCTTTCAGCGCCCAGAGGTTGAAGCCGACCGCTTGCTCGAACTTGATGGAGGGTGGCAGGGAAAGTTCCTGCCGGTTGACGACCATGTCCACGAGCGCAGGGCCGTCGTGGGCGAACGCTTCGGCGAGGGCGGGCTTCACATCGGCGGGGTCTTCCACACGTGCGCCGAACAGGCCGGCGGCCTTGGCCAATTCGGCGAAGTTGGGGTTTTCCAAACGGGTGCCATGCTCGAGAAATCCCGAGGCTTTCATCTCGAGTTCGACGAAGCCGAGTGCGCTGTTGTTGAAGAGCACGATCTTGATCGGCGCTTTCAATTGGCGCAGTGAGAGTAAATCGCCCATCAGCATGGCGAGTCCTCCATCGCCGGAGAGAGTCACTACCTGTCGGCCGGGGAATTGCAGTTGTGCGCCGATGGCCTGCGGCATGGCATTGGCCATGGAACCGTGATTGAACGAGCCGAGCAGGCGGCGCTTGCCGTTCATGCGCAGATAGCGTGCGGCCCAGATGGTGGGAGTGCCGACGTCGCAGGAGAAGATGGTGTCTTCCGCGGCGAGTTCATCAATCATCTTGGCGACGTATTGGGGATGGATCGGTTTCCGTCCGGGAACTCCCACGGCCAATTCATCGAGACCGCGACGGACATTCGCGTAATGACCGGTGAACGTTTTGAGGTGGGTGTCATCGGTTTTGGTTTCCAGCTTGTCCGCAAGAGCGAGCAGCGTCTCTTTCACATCGCCGATGAGGCCGAGATCGAGCCGCGTGCGGCGGCCGAGATTTTCGCCGCGTCGATCGACCTGGATCACGGTCGCATTTTGCGGATAGAATTGCGTATAGGGAAAATCGGTGCCGAGCATGAGCAGGACATCGCAATCCATGATCGCGTGGTAGCCGGAGGAATAGCCGATCAATCCGGTGAGGCCGACGTCGTAGGGGTTGTCGTACTCGACATGCTCGCGCCCGCGGAGAGTGGTCACGATGGGCGACTTCAACGTTTCGGCCAGTTGCATCAATTCGGCATGCGCTCCGGCACAACCGGCACCGGCCAGAATGGTGATCGCCTTGCCTTGATTGAGCCGACGGGCGAGGTCATTGACTTCCTCATGTGAGGGCCGCAGGAGCGGCTGAACGCGTTTCACGCTGGCGCTGGGCTTGCGGTAATTGCCTTGGCGCAGGGCGATGTCGCCGGGGATGGACACCACCGCGACGCCTTGTTTCGTGAGGGCGGTTTGAATCGCGATTTCCAAGACGCGCGGCATTTGTTCGGCATGCGTGATGAGCTCGCTATAATGGCTGCATTTGTTGAAGAGCTGATCGGGATGAGTTTCCTGGAAATAGTTGCTGCCGATTTCGCTGCTGGGGATGTGGGCGGCGATGGCGAGGACCGGGACGCGGCTACGGTGGCAATCGTAAAGGCCATTGATGAGATGCATGTTGCCGGGACCGCAACTTCCGGCGCAGACGGCGAGTTCACCGGTGAGGTGCGCCTGGGCGCCTGCGGCGAAGGCTCCGGTTTCTTCATGGCGCACCGGAATCCACTCGATTTCCTTGCTGTTGCCGACGGCTTCCAAAAAGCCGTTAAGGGAATCGCCCACGACGCCGTACACGCGTTTGACGCCGGCAGCGATCAGGGTTTCGACGATCATTTCCGCGAGGCTTTTCTGGATCATAATCACTCTCCTAAGTTTGAGGGGTTTGTTTTCCGGATAATCGCCGTGGCGACCATTTCTTTTTGTCTATTCGATGTTAAATTGGCAAGTATGAATGGGGAGTCGATTTCCAATCCGCAACAATTCAGACAATTGCGGGACGCCTTTTTCCAACTGCACAAGGCCTTGGTTGATTCCGAGCGGGTCGAATATGAACGGGTGATGGGAACGATCGATTCCCCGGCGGAATTCGTGCGGCTGTTGATGACGGACTCATGGTTCTCTTGGTTGCGGCCCTATTCCCAACTGATCGTGTCCATGGACGAAGCCATCGGGAAAAACGGCTCACTCACGATAACACAGCTTGGCGATTTATCGAATCGCTGCCGGGAATTGCTGTTGGTCTCCGATGGGGATAAGGGGGCGGCGGGACATTATTTTGCCGCCTTGCAGCGCGATCCGGATGTGATTCTGGCTCATGCCGAGGTGATGCGGCTATTGGGCGTCCGACTGGAGAAGGAGGAATAACGGAGCGCTAACGGCGAGGCTGGTTTTTTTCCTCGCCTCGAAGGGGGGATGTTGTATTCCTTTGGAGATACATGCTTGCCAAAGCCTTTTCCGCAGCCGTTTGGGGGGTTGAAGCCTATCCCGTCGAAGTGGAGGTCAATTGCACCTACGGCCTGCCCAAAGTGGTCGTGGTGGGCTTACCCGATACAGCGGTGAAGGAGAGCGGGGACCGGGTGAAGACCGCGGTGGAGAATAGCGGATTCAAGTTTCCTTATGGCCGCACGACGATCAATCTGGCACCCGCCGATGTCAAAAAAGAAGGGCCGAGCTTCGATCTGCCGATTGCGCTTTGTCTTCTTGCCGCTTCCGAGCAATTGAACTCCGTGCGGATGGAGAAGTGTTGGATCGTGGGAGAGTTGGCGTTGAGCGGCGAAGTGCGTCCGGTGAAAGGCGTGCTCGCCATCGCCCTCGCAGCCAAGAAGAAAAAGAAACAGGCGATCCTCGTTCCGAGCGCGAATGCAAAGGAAGCGGCCATTGTGCAAGGCATTGCGGTCTATGCGATCGATAATCTGCGGCAGGCGGCCGATTTTCTCGAAAAGAAAATCGAGCTGAAACCGGTGACGGTCGATCCCGCCAGCGTGCTGGACGAGCACGAGGGCGGCGATCTCGATTTCTCGGAGGTGAAGGGACAGGAACACGTCAAACGCGCGGTGGAGGTCGCCGTCGCGGGTGGTCACAACATTCTCATGATTGGTCCGCCCGGGAGCGGCAAATCGATGCTCGCGAAGCGCATTCCGAGCATCTTTCCGCCACTCACGCTCGACGAGGCGCTCGAGACGACGAAGATTCACAGCGTGGCCGGTCTTTTGCTCGCACAGGACGCCTTTGTCCGCTCGCGCCCGTTTCGTGCGATTCACCATACGATTTCCGACGTGGGCCTGATCGGTGGGACGGCGAATCCGAGTCCCGGCGAAGTGAGCCTCGCGCATAACGGAGTCCTCTTCCTTGATGAGCTGCCCGAGTTCAAACGCAATGCCCTCGAGGTGTTGCGCCAGCCGCTGGAGGACGGGCAGGTGACGATCTCCCGCGCGGCCGGAACGATGACTTTTCCCGCGCAATTCATGCTGGTTGCTGCGATGAATCCGACGCCGACCGGCGCGAAGAACGGGCGCAGTACGGCGGTGGAAACACAACGTTACTTGAACAAGATTTCCGGTCCGCTGCTTGACCGTATCGACATCCATGTCGAGGTTCCTGCCGTGAAGCACGAGACGTTGCTCAAACACGGTGCCGGGGAGCCGTCATCCTCCATTCGCGAGCGCGTGCTGAAAGCGCGCACGGCGCAGAACGATCGGTTCGCGGGCAAGCGCAAGACCCGGTGCAACGCGCAGATGAGTTCGAAGGAATTGAAGGTCTACGCCGCACTGGATGCTGACAGCGAGAGCTTGCTGCGCATGGCCTTGGCAGAACTCCAACTTTCCGCCCGCGCCTACGATCGCATTCTCAAAGTCTCCCGCACTATCGCCGATCTCGCGGGCCGCGAGCACATCAACTCCGAAGACATCAGCGAGGCGATCCAGTATCGCACGTTGGACCGCCAGCTCTGGGGGTAGTCAAGATGATCACCCAGTGGGAACGCGTAGCCGCGTGAAAAAATGTGAGAGTTCAGGCGCGAGCCCTGATTTCAACCATATCTCAAAAAGACTTTTATCTTGGGTGTGCCAGCCGCGCTGCGTGTACTCAAAGATATTGCCGACCGAGTTGGAATGGTCGCCGCCATGACCGAATTCAATCCGGATATTGGAGTGTTGGGCGTCTTTCTCATCCTCCGATGAAAGGAATGCGCGCATTGAACGGATTTCAGTCATTCCGAGAGGGAAGCCAAGCGCCGGAAAGCTTCAGGTCAGTATGTGGCGGAGCGAGTGATGGCCGGGAAATCGTCGGTGCGGAAAGGCGAAGCCGGAAGACCGGCACCGTTGTAGAGATTGCACGTGGGATTTTCCGTCCATCCATAGCGCGCCGCGATAGGTGCGGGTACGTCCGGTGAGGAAACCATAACGCTGTCACCATCGATACGCGCGTCCGCCCACACCCATTTTCGGTCTTCGCCACAAATGGCAAAGCCTTGCAGAGCGCTACCGGGACGCGGCAAAATAAGCGGCTTGGTGTCGCCGGTTCTCGAGCGGACAATGTAGCGTTCCGGCACTGGTCGGGCCACAAGTCCGCCATCGGCGTGGTTAAAATGAAGACGGAGAGTGCCCGACTCTTTTTCCATCCGTGTGAAAACCGGCCCGGAATAGGATCCACCTTTTCCATACGTGAGAGCAAGCGCCGCACGCGCGATGCGATTGCCCGTTTCTTTTTTGTCACGGAAGTGAACGTCGACTTCGCCTTGATCGATGAGGACGATTTCCGCGGTACCGGGAACTGCGAGCGTTTGATGCTGGGACTCGCGCAATTCGGCAGAGGCGCTGTCGCCGGGACGCGTCAGTTTTTCCTGCACATTGGCGATCTGGCAGTAGAAAAAAGGAAGCTGTGCGCCGCCCCATTTTTCGCGCCAGTCCTGAATGAGTAATGGCAGGGCGGTGCGATATTGCCACGCCCGCGGCGTATTGCTTTCGCCTTGGTACCAGACGAAGCCGCGTAGCGCGTAGGGAATGAGCGGATGTATCGAACCGTTGTAAAGCGTAGTGGCGACGCCCTGCGGTTCTGACACGACTGCGGGAGCGACTGGACGCGATGCATCGGCCTCGGCTGGTACGGGGGGCAAGGCATATTCCATTTTGGCGAACCATGGTCCAGCCAGTGGACGGATGGTGGAAAGGCGAAGTTCATTGGCCGAGCCGAGAATGCTGATCAGTCCGTACGGGGCATAAACGCGTAATGCGACGACGTTTTTTCCCTCGCGGACCAGGGCAGCGGGGATGTCGTAGGAGCGAGGCATATCGCGGCCGCGCCATTTCTCGAGTGTCATCTCACCGATCTTTTGCCCATTCCAATAAACCTCTTCGAGTTGCTGCGGTATGCCGGCGTAAAGCGACCAACTCTTGCCAGCCCACGCAGAGGAAATCTCAATTTCCTTACGTAACCAGACCACGCCACCCGTAGTGGTTTCGGGTACGGTTCCCGGAAGCGTGACTTCGCGCCAGCCGCTGGTGGAAATATCGGGCGCGGCGAATAATTTAGGATCGAGATGTGGTCGATCGGTACGTTCATAACGCTGCGTCCAATCGCGAAACTGTGCGACGAAGCGTTGCTTCTCGGACGGATATCGCGCGAGCTCATCGAGATGTTTGCGAGCTGACGCACCGAGTGCAGGATCCTTATCAAGCGCCTCGCTGCTCATCCATGTTTCGATCGGAGTGCCGCCGTATGAGACGTGAATAAGACCGACTGGTTCGCCAAGAACCTGTTGTAGCGCCTTGCCAAAATAATAGGCTACTGCGCTGAAACTTCCCGATGTGGACGGTCCGGCAGCGCGCCACGCACCACCTACGCGGGACTCGGGCTGGAGCGATGGCTTCTTGTCGACGTGAAATTCCCGCAACTGGTCGTTAACCGACGCTGCGATTTCGGCCACATCATTTACGCTTCCCTTCAACAGCAGCCCCATGTTGGACTGCCCGGAGCAGAGCCACACTTCGCCAATGAGGATATCCCGCACGACCACGCAGTTCGCACCCTGAACTTCCAGCGTATGCGGTCCTTTTTCCGTTTTCGCCAGATCGAATGCCACCTCCCAACGGCCCGTTTTGTCGGCGACCGCCGCAGCGCTTTGCCCCGCCAAATGAACGTTCACTTTTTCGTCTACAGCGGCCCAACCCCAAATCGGCACCTTGGCCGACCGTTGTAGGACCATGTGATCGGAAAAGAGCGAAGGCAGCGTCACCTCCGCCCTTACCGATGTGGCGGCCAGCGCCCCCAGTATCAGCCCGATGATGAATTTTCCTGCGCTCATGACTTCCGTGTGATTTTCAGAAATCCAGCCCGTCCCTTCGCCATCGGAATCGTAAACGACGTCCCCGGTGCACCTGCCACGTCTAGACGGGTGCCATTGATGAGATCCTTCACCTCAAACGCTGCGCCTGCCATAGGCCACTCAACGGCAGTGAGACTCACTTCATTCGCTGCGCCCGCATTATAGACATAGAGATAAAACGAACCGTCCTGTCCGTCATGCAATGTGGCAATCACCTTCCCGTCGCCCGCTCGGAAATACCGTTTACCCCCGGCGGCACGGAGAATCTCAAGAAATGTCTCCGAACCAAGATAAGCATTCAACGCGTTTCCGTCAGTGCAGATCCACGCGGTACCTTTGCCCACGGACTGCGCTTGCGGTATGGCTGCAGCGGCAGACCGGTTAATCCCAAGCGCGTTCAGTAATGCGGACGTTTTTTGTGGTGCATCGGGAATGACGCCTCCTGATTCTGGCGTCAAGACGACAACGCCACCGGCACGGGCGTACTCGACTATATTACTAATCTGCTCCGCCGTCATCGAGGGACTGGTTTCCGGGGGAAGCACGAGAATCTTAAACCGCTGCAGCATCTCAACAGTGAAGGTATCATCCGCACCGAATGCCTCGACTCCGTTATGCCGGAGCGCGGTTCGATACCGTTCGAGCTTGTGGTCTGCGAACGTCTGCGTGTACATGGCCCGCTGTCCGTACCACATGCCCGTCCAGGAAAAGACAAAGGCGACCGGTGCCTGCGGCATCGTTAGCTTGGGCACGCTTTCGTATGCCGGATTCCATTGTGCCATCCGGTTAAGCGCTGCATGGAAATCGGAACCGGTGCCGCCCGGCTCCACCGCCGTGCCCCAGTACGAATAAAAACGAGGCCCCTTCCCAGCGGAACCTTCCAGCGCCATGCCAGCATGACTGTCCGCATCCGGGGCATTGCGCAAGGCGTAAGCGTTCGGCTCAGGAACGACGGTCAATCCATACTCCGGTGCGTAAAGGCGGGTATGACTGATCTCGCCAACGGGCAATGAGCCACCCGTTGCCAACGATGCGTTGCACCGAGGGAAGCGGCGAAGAGTTTCGACTGTGGGCGTACCAGTAAGGGCATTGATACTATAAACGTAGAGATGCTGGCGGGGCGCGGCGGCGTGCATTTTTTCAATCCGGTTCACGAGACTCGCGTTATAGAAAGCATTTTTGAACTCGGACCAGTCGCGCCATTCGGGGGTGAGATTGAGTGCGGTCGTAGCAGCGTACGGTTGCGGCGGCTCAATCTGATCCCATGCCGTATAATTTTTTCCATACTTTTTGGCAACGGCAGCGGGACTTCCATACTGGACTTTGAGGTATTGGCGGAAGGCTTCCGCTGCGGCGTCACTGTAGTCGGTGAACTGATAGCGGAAGGGACGGTCGATCCAGTATGCTTCGCGAATGTTTTGCGGCATTTTGTAAGAAATAACCCATGGATCGGAGGCATAGCGGCAACCGACAGTCTGCTGGTAGTTTTCGTATTCACCCACCCAACGGACGTCGCAGGGAGAAGGAACCGGTCCCGAGGAGATCAAGCCGTCGGCACGCCCGTCCTGTTGACAGAGGAAGTCGCCAGTGACCCAATTAGGAATTGTGTAACGGGGAAACTCGGAGCGCAGCCGCATCATGATCTTGAATCCCTGACGCCGGGCCATTCCGATGTGACGATCCATCTCGGCGAAGGTGAAACAGCCAGGTAGCGGCTCGATAGCTGACCATTCCACATGATATTCGATCCCTCGAATTCCCTTTTCCCGAAGCGCTTTTAAGTGGCGCTCGTAACGCTCGTCATTGCGGAATTTAGAACCGATGGCGGTGATGCCGATGAAGATGGCGGGTTCGAATTCCGGCGCGGTTTTGTCATACTCTGCCGGTTTCGGAGCAATGCCGCGAAAGCCGACGAGCTTTTTATTACGGTCGAGGGTCTTCCCACCTTGAGTGAGTGCGACTTCCACTTGGAAAACGTTGTCATCACCCGGCGGCTTGAAAGCAATGCTGCCGCGGAAGCGGCCGGAGGCATCGGGAGTAAACGCGATAATGCCCGCGTCGAGGGGACGCCGATCAAAATGGAGAATTTTCCACTCAAGCTGGCACGGTCCAGCCGCGAGGCCGTCCGTGGCGATTTCAACGGGGACGTCGAGACTGTCAGTCGGTTCATGCACACCGGACGGAGTGCTGGAATCAATGGCGATGCGGTCGAATATCGAGGGAAACGTCGCCGTTTTCGTCGCGATTTTTTTGCCGCGATAGACAAAAAACCATTCATCACTTTCGCGATAGGTTTGGGGCGATTCCTTTTTGTTCCAAAGCCGGGTATGCAAATGATAACTACCCGGCGAGAGGCGAGGCAACGTGATCGGGTCCATGGCCGGAATGGTATCACTCTCAATGGTGAATGACTTCGTGCCGGTAGCCATCACGTCACCCCCGCGCGCTTCGCTGAGAATCCAGTAGAGCTGATAGTCCCCCGGATGATCGGCGTAATCACTCGTCAGCACAAACGGATCGGCACTGCCTGTTTCCTCGACGGTAAGAGCACGATCCCGTGCTTGCCAGTAATATTCCGACTTGCGGAAATCGAGCTGCGAGAAAACAGGGGAGCGCAATTGAATTCGCTCGATGACGCTACCGGTGGGCGCGGAAATGATGACACCTTGGAGGGAAAAAGGGAGTTCAGGTAGCGGCGACGGCTTGGGACCTCCCAGACGGAAGCCGGCCAGTGCAGAGATGAAATTACCGTCGCGGGCGTCAACCGGATAGGAGTCAACGTAGGTCCAGTTACCGGAGTAAATCTTGATGGCGTTCCATTCGTCGTGACCGGTGTTATACTCGAACGGATTACCGGCCGCGTCGCGCAGACGGAAGTGCACCACGATCACTTCTCCTTTTTTGGCAGTCTTGGCATAGAGCCAGAACCCTATACGCCCGGTTTTACCATCGAGCAAAACGGGCGCGGTGCAATCGAGAGTGACGGTCTGGGTAGCGAGCGAAGGCGTTACTTCAATGCCCTTATCGATGGGGCGGCAGGTTGCTTTGCCACGCACGTTCCAACCTTCGGCGCGGGCGAGAACGGTGAGGGGCTTGACTGGAGTGTTTGCTGCAGACAATGCCGTGGCTGCAAAAATGAAGACGAGACATCCGTACACAATTTGTTTCATGAGTTTTGTAGAGGAGGGTTGGAAGTTGAATCAGGAAGACGC
Source organism: Verrucomicrobium sp. (assembly GCA_017849585.1). Lineage (GTDB taxonomy): Bacteria > Verrucomicrobiota > Verrucomicrobiia > Methylacidiphilales > UBA1321 > UBA1321. The sequence goes on along the minus strand of JAFIGT010000019.1, from coordinate 45,367 downwards.
CGGAGCGATACACGGCCCTTGGCCGTAACAACGAATTTCAAAAACACGAGCCTGCGTTCCACCGGCATGCATGCGCTCAATACGCAAACGCAAAAGCTGGGTGGAAACGCCAGAAATAGAGTGGATAGCGAGCCGGTGCCCGTTGTTCTTTACTGAAGCAAGCACGAGCGGACCGGCATCGGTCTCGGCCTCGAGCGTATAGTCAGCCACAAGTGTCGAAAGCGGCACCAGTGGAGGCATGCTCAGGTCCATGTCGTCATCGAAAACAATGCGAATCTCCTTGAGACACACCGGCTCGGGCCAGCGCAAAATGAGTTCCTGCGGAAACAGCGCGCGCGGATCTGATGCCCACAAATTCGGCAGGCGGGTGGGACGATTGAAGCCGTTGATGACGTTGGCGGCACTGTAGCAGCAAGACGGCGGTTGGAGCGTAAAGCATGGCGTCGAATGAAACTCCTCCGGCGCATTGTTTCGCTGGTTGTTAAAACGCCGCACCCAGTGAGGGGGATTGGGTGTACCAAGTTCGATGGCCCAGCCGTTTTCGTTACCATCGGGGAAATGATCTGCGGCATGAACGCCCGTGATTCGGCGACGAACCTGACCGAGGCAGAGTTCACGGCTGTCGGAAAAAACGTGCACCATGTAGACGTCGTCGCGCAGCCCCACCGCATTGAAAGTGAATACGATTTGCGCCTCGCCTGGAGGCGCTTCGCTACGCGCTTGAGCCAGCGGCTTGGTGGAATGAAAATCGCGCAGAGCGCGAATCGGTTGCAAGACGGCCCGGAGAGTTGCCGGCGCAGCGGTGGCATTGCGTGTCCAGAGCGTCAACGTACCGAGTCGTTGAGCGGTAACAGGAAAGGCAATACCGATTCCATTGGAAATCGCCACCCACTCGGTTGGCTCACCCGTTTCGAGAACCGCTTCGCTATGAGCGCTCACAATGGCGTGCCGGGCAAGATCGCTGCTATCGTTGTTGCGAACCTCGGGAATAAATCCGCCACCGCGCAAGATTGTTTGCTGGATTTCCTTGATAAACCGACGCCCCGTCTCGCGACACGATCCAGCCTGCGCAAAATAGGTCGCGGCCGTGCCTATCGCTTCGCCCGCCAGACCGCACGTAGCCATGAGCCGCACGCCACCGAGGGCAATGTGCGTAACGCTGATATCGCGCCCTGCGAGCCAGAGATTATCCAGATCACGCGCATACAGACAACGCAGCGGCAGCGAATGGATCTCCGGGAAAAAGCAAAACTGTGTCGGACGGCCCGGACCGTAAAAACCCTCGGGATGATGCAGGTCGAGACTCCAGCCTGCATAGGCAACATCATCGGAAAAGCGCCGCATGCTTACAATGTCGTTTTGCGAGAGAATGTAGTCTCCGATGACGCGGCGGCTTTCGCGTTTGCCGGGTAGACCGCTGACGAAGCTGATGCGGTAATTTTCCATGCCGCATTCAGGGCGGAGCTTGAGATCGCTCCACGCGCTATAGAGAATCTTAAGCAGCTCGGCATAGATTTTTTCCGCATCGGCAACCGTGTCGAGCGTGCCGCCGTATTCAAACGTCCAGCAACCGGATTCCATCGGACCAACGGGCGGATGCAACGTCCACCAGATTTTGCGACCACGCAGATCCTCAATCCAATCGAAATGCGGTGGCGGCACGGGACGGTCCAGCTTCTCCGCCTGGAAGAGAAGGGTATTGCCCATGGTGAAAGAAGTGCGCTCGTGGGGAGCCAGTGATTCTCCAAATTCATCACGGCCCTCCTGCCCCGACATGAAGGCCGCCCCAGCAAGGTAGGCAACATTCGCATCACCGGAGCAGTCAGCGAACTGCGCGGCCCGCACGACGATGGTCCGACCTGTGCTCGTCTGAATGCCAGTGATCGAGATCAGCCGGGAGCCTTTCTTTTCCACCGCCGTGACGTGTGTATTGAGAAAGAGCTGCAGATTTTTTTCCTTCTGGCAGAGATCCCAGAAAATCACACTGCTCTCGGCATAGTCATTGAGATTGTTGCGAAAGCAGCCCTGCCGCACGCGCGTCCATAAATCACCAACAATTCCGCCTTCACGAGCGTCGGGGAAATGCCCCATGAAACCAGCGCCGCCGATAGCCTGGCGGATTTCACTCGAGGCATTCCCACCAAGGAGAGAGCGGTTTTGCACCAGCACGACTCGCAGTCCCTCTCGGGAAGCCGCCAACGCCGCACAGATGCCGGCGACGCCACCGCCGATTACACAGAAATCGGCTTCGACAATAAATTCGTTCATCTGCCGCCATTAAATTCCAAATAAATATATCAGTCAACTGATTTTTTTAATTGCAATCATTTCGCGGCTTGGTTATTCTCCTTTCCATGAAGAGGGTATCTGCCAAAATCCGCGCCGCTGAAGCTCAACGCCATCAAGCCCTCAATGCGTATCGCAAAATTCTGCGCCTGATCCATCAGGGCAATCTCACGATCGGCGATCGTCTGCCTCCGCAGTCCGATCTCATCCGCCAACTCCGCTCCTGCCACGGCACCGTCAGTGAAGCGATGCGATGGCTGGTAGCCGATGGCGTACTGACACGCCGTCAACGTTCCGGCACAGTGATCACAGCACTTCATCCGCTTAATCCGTTGCGCCGTATCTGGACGGTCGGCATCGTGACACCGTCATTTCAAGCCAGTCCATTTTTCTCCGTCCTCGCACACTCGCTACACCGCCAGTTGGCCCTGAGGAATTGTACCGACCGTACGTACATGCTTTCGCCCGACTCTCTTCCAGGAGAAGAAGTCGACAGCCGGGAGGCCGCCGATTTTACCGGCCTGGCTGAGGATATTGCCGGCGAATTCATTGATGGCGTTGTCACGGCTACCCGTCTTGTTAACCGCCAGATTCCCGTGTGCGGTGTCGCAGGCTGGGAGACCCCGGACTTCGGCATCGTCATTGATGCAGGAGCGTTCGTGTTCAATAGCGCACGCGAACTTGCCTGTCGGGGAGCGAAGCGACTCGGTCTTGTCACAACTCATCCCATAGCGACCGCAGGTTATCACCGCCTCGTCGAAGGCTGCGCCCTGGTGAAAGAGGAGCTACCTCAATGCCGCATCGATTCACTTCCCGGCATCGCCATTGCTGGCGGCATTCGGGGAGGCTTTCAAGCTGCAGACCATCTTCTGCGACTTCCCGAGGAAAAGCGGCCCGATGGACTCCTTGTGCCCGACGATATGGTGGCTCAGGGCTTAACCTTCCGCCTGCGCGAAGTCGGAACCTACATACCGCAAGTCGCCGTGAAAACCCACTTGCAAACACCCTGCGTGTTTTCGCTTCCCATCATTGCGCTTGAGATTGACTTGGAAATTCTCGCCCAGCGCGCCGTCGATCTCCTCGTGGCCCGGATGATCAATCCTCGTTGCGAGCCCGTAATCGAGTGGTACAACGCGCGAGTCTGCTCCAGCGGACCGCAGCACGCCCCGCAATTTTCCGAAAATCTCTCCCTTTAACTTAACCCCAACCTCCATTGAAAATAATCATGAAGACGCTACCCGCTGCTCTTATCGTCGCTCTCCTCTGCACCCAATCCGTGCTCGCACAGACATCATTTGACTTCAGCCTTGGTTCTGGCGATCGCCAAGCAGGCTTCGGCTCCGGGAATTCCTCCGGCAGTTCGACTACCCGTTTCGACAATGGCTCGACTCAAGGCTATTTTCTTGTCCAGGGCGGTGCCTTGAAATACGGCACCACTGCCACAGCAAACTCTGCCTGGATTGTTTACGATGACGCCCAACCTACTGTGAGCAACGCCACCCGTCCCGCTGGATACGAACAGTTTCAGGCTGGGTCTTCCCTCGTCATCCGCACTCAACTCATCTCGCTATCGAGTGGCACCACCAATAACGCTGCCTCTACCGGAATTCTCATTGGACTGTCCGATTCCAGTAACACGGCCAACGGGCTGCTTTTCAGCGTGAAGAACACCGTGAACACCTCTACGTCCGACGATTTCCTGTTTCTGAATTCTTTTACCGGAGGCGCGGTGGGGAGCAACATCTCCTCATCATCCTCTTTTGCCTATGGCTCATCGTCGACGGTCTACTTCATGCAACTCGTCCTCACGCCGAACGCGGATGGAACCTCGACCAACTATTCGTTTCAACTGATCGCCGACTCCGCCATTCCCGGCAGCGGCACTGGTATTAGCCGCCTCTCGGACGCCGCCTTCACCAATCCAACCGTGATCTGCTCCATCGATGGCGTGTTAAACTCCGCCCAATACACCAATGGCTATGTGGGACTTTACTATGAAGGCGACGGTACTGGCTCTACCACTGGCATTGTGAATTACACGAATTTCTATATCAATGCGGTGCCTGAACCGACCGTCTCGCTGCTCGTGCCCGCTTCGCTCTTGTGCCTTTTCGCCCGATCCAAGTTTTCCGGACACAAGAGCTACCTTCGCTAACCCCAATACTTCCTCTTCTTTTATGGTGGTTGGCCTTGCCCCGATACGATGGCGCCACGGCGTAGCATTCGCCCTCCTCGAATTGCTCGTAGCCCTCGCCATCGTCATCATCCTTTGCGCCCTGCTTCTGCCGAAGGCTAAAGACATGGTCGATCAGGCGCGGACGGCAAGCTGCTTGCATAATCTGAAACAACTCGGCATGGCTTGCCAGACCTACGCGATCGAGAACGACGGACGGCTCCCCACATCAACATCAAATACCTGGAGGATCAGAGTAGCGCCCTATCTTGGAATCACCCCCTCCTCGGCGGGAGAAGAGCTTTACGGAGCCTCCTTCAAAGACGTGCGCGTCTTCACCTGTCCCTTCATCGCCAAGGACGGGACTCCGCGGCGCAGTTACGGAATCAACACCAAAATCCAGCAGGGCGGTAAAGTCGACGGATACCGTGAAGCCATGTCCATCTGGGTTCAGGTCCCGTCGAAAACGATGCTGTTAGCTGACGCCTTGAACACCTCTTTCATTTCGGCGCTGAATCAAATTTCCTACCGCCATTCCAATACGAACTGCGGCATATTCTTCCTCGACGGTCATGTGGAAAATTCCTCCTCGAATCAAGTCTCCTCGCTCAATGCGCAGGCCTTCTTCGGCGGTCAAAACTAACCGCTGACGCCGGACCGCCTGTCGTTACTCCTATCGTTTTTTATGAACCCCACCCTATTTGAAGTTGATTCACGCACGCGCACCATTCAACTGCACAACCCCCGCTGGCGTGAATCGCTCCGTATCACCCGCGTTGCCACCTGTGAAATCTATAATAGCATGGAAGCGCAGCCCCAGTGGGTGGACGCTGAGCCGCTCTGGGAAAAACTCTCCCGTGCGGATTGTGGCTGGATGCTGCCCTGCCGCGTCTCACTACCGTACGTGGGCGTGGTTCTCGAGTTTGAAATCGTGGCCATACCGCTCGCGGACGGCGTCCGGTGGCGCGTCACCGTGCGTGATGACGCGCTAGTGGAGCTCCAACCCGGCTTCGGCAAATTGCTGCGTCTCGATCTGTTCCCCGGCTTCTCCCCCGCCACTCCGGGAGAGGAAGGCTACCTGTTTCTGCCGTGCAATACAGGAGTGCTCCACCACTTCAATAAAACCGTGGCGAGGGAAAAACGGATTACCCTTTATACCCGGCAGGAACAATGGACGTTGCACAGTGACTTCAATTGCTTCGGCATGCATCGCAATGATGCGTCGTGGTGTGCGATGGTCAGTCAGGGCGATGCGGATGCAGAAGCGGTCGCGCGTTCCCACTGGGATGCCTCGTCGACTTACTCCATCCACGCCGGGCTTGTCTACCGCTGGGATCATCAGGACACACGCCTCGGTGGCGACCGCTCCATTCTCTTTTGCCTGCTCGACCCTGCTGCTGGAGGCTGGCAGGAATTCGCCCGCCAATACCGTACCTTTCTGCGCGAGGAACGTGGCTTGCGAACGTGGAAGGAAAAGGAAGGCAACCCAGCGGAGCTCGACCATTTCGCCCGCGGCTTTCTGCTCAAGATTTTCCAAGGGCACAAGGAATTGGCTCTCGATGGCCGCGGCGCATATCACTCGGCTACGACCTTCGCAGAGGCGCGCGACATTCTCGCTACTATACAGACGGATGGCATCGAAAGGATCACGGCTCAAATGGTGGGATGGAATTTCGAAGGCCACGATGGCCGTTATCCCCAGCGCTTCCCGGTCAATCCCGTTGAGGGCGGCGAAGAGGAATTCAAGCGCCTTATCCAATGGGGACGCGAGCACGATTGCGTAATCACAGTGCATGATAACTGCTATGATGCGTATGATCTGGCCGACAATCTCAATCGAGACGATCTTGTTGTGCTGCGGGACGGAACCGTCTGGCGCAACATCCCGTGGTCAGGCGGATTTGTGCACAAGATCTGCCCACGTTGCGGACTCAACTATCTCCGCGAGTCCTTTCCCCACATGCATAAGCTCGGCATCCGGGGGAACTATTATCTCGACGCCCTGGGTGCCTTCTATCCGTGCCACTCACCGAAGCATCCGGCCACGCGAGGAGAATTCTTCGCCGCCATGCGCGATATGCTCGCCTACACACGGAAGGAATTCGGCACCTTGAGCGCGGAATTTCCCTTCGGGCCATACACCGATTTGCTCGACGGTGCCTACATCGACAATGTGCCATTCGAGAGCACAGATGTGCGGGAATGGTTCGACGAAGTTGTTCCCGCCATGCCGATCGCTTTACACAACAGCCTCCGCTATCACCAGACGTTACCGGAGAAATCCGGCCTTGCTCGGACACTGGAAGATGTCCGCGTTGGCGCCATGCCATTCTTTGAAATCTCTGCCAGGCCGATTCCCGGACCGCATGTCAATCCGACTTACGCCGAAGTGCGGGATTACGCTGTCTCGTCATGGAATTTGAGCTGCCAGCGATTTGGAGACCGCGCGCTGGTTGATCTTCATTCCATCGAAACGCTGGGCGAAGGGCTGTCCCGAACGATTTACGCCGATGGCCGTATTGTCGCAGTCAACTCCACCGGTCAGCCCCAGAATATAGGCGGAAAACTCGTGAAAAATAAGGACGCCGTTTATCTTGAGTAAGAGTGACACCTCCCAAATGCCCTCTTGAACTATAAAATCGACAAAGTACCCATTACGCACTTCCATCTGAAGACCGTAAGATCGTTCTGTCGCGTGCTGCGGGCACGACGACTTTTCCCTGTAACTTTATGTTGGTCGCGGCGATGAACCCCAGCCCAAGCGGAAGCCGAGAGGGGAGAAGCACCGCAGTGGAGACACAGCGCTATCTCAATAAGATTTCCGGGCCCTTACTCGATCGAATAGATATTCATATTGAAGTCCCTGCCGTTAAGCATGAGACACTTCTTCGACCGGAGGTCGCAGAATCTTCAGCGACAATTCGGCGGAGGGTGGTTAAAGCTCGCCAACGCCAGACTGAACGATTCTCAGCACGAAAGACCCGTTGCAACGCGCAGATGACGACAAAGGATCTCAAAACTTACGCGGTTCTTGACTCTGATAGTGAAACTTTCTTACGTATGGCGCTAGGCGAGCTGAAATTGAGTGCGCGAGCCTATGATCGAATCCTAAAAGTCGCGCGCACTGTTGCAGACCTTGCGGGACGGACAGACATTTCAGAAAACGATATTAGTGAGGCAATCCAATACCGATCCCTTGATCGGCAAATCTGGGGTTAGCGAGCTGCATTCTGCTTAAGATGCTTCTCAACTGCCGCCAGTAGCTTCTTTTGCGCGGCGTCTCTTTGATAAAACCAATCGGTTGTCCAGACGCGGTGGAGATTCCAGCCACGGCTGCGCAATACTTCCTCGCGAAGACGGTCCCGATCGCGAGCGGTGCGCGAGGAATGATAGCTAGCTCCGTCGCACTCGATGCCGAGGACGTATTTCTCGCTATTATCTGGGTGACAAACCGCCATATCAATGAAGAATCCGGCGACGCCGATTTGCGGGACGATGGAAAAGCCTTTAGATCGCAGAAAATCAGCAACCGCGACCTCAAAGTCCGGACCAATTTCGTGGTCGGATGGTCCAGAGGCGTTGTCCAAGACGCCGGTTTCGGCAAACTTCAAAAAAGCGTTTGAGGTAACCGCGTCCGGTCTTTTCATCTGGCGTATTCGTCCGGACATCCTCGGCGCGCATCGAGCTAAAAATGACCATTTGGCGCTTTGCCCGAGTGAACATGACGTTCAGACGTCTCCCGCCCGAGGTCGAATTCACCGGTCCGAAGCGCTGTAACACCTGTCGATTCTCCCTTTCAGGGCCATAGGTGCAACTGATAAAGATCACGTCTCGTTTTGGGCCGATATGGTCGATGACTCCGATCAAGGCAAAGCAGTCGAGGTGAGTAGTGACGCCGCCAAAATTGAATTTTACACCCCACTTTTCAAAATATTCGATCCATATCAATTCACTTATTGGTAGGAAAGCGGACGGTTAAGAAAGTTCGCGCGACCCGCTGCGTAAGCAACATGAGGCAGATTGTTCCGTTTAATTTCCATAGTATTTGTCTCCAGTGGTTGGGATCATCCGGTGACGATGCTATCACTCGCGGGCTATTTATGCGACCGACCAGACTGGTCGCAGTTGGCGGCGCGCTTTTTGCTGGCGATGGCATGGACGCCGAACTGGTTTGAAGGACCGCAGGCCTGTTTTCCCGGCTCGGATTGGCATCACGTGTGTTTTGTGGAATCTCACAATTTGCTCGCGGCCGCCTTTGCACTTCAATTTGTTGGCGACGTCCTTACTGATGAAGGACGTCAACTTGTCTGGCGGCGCGTGGAGGAAGCCTGGACGTTGGTTGATGCCAAATGCGTGGAACCGGGATACCGCTGGTATATGAACCAGGGAATTGTTTTCAACTCAATCCGGCTGGCCGGTGCTGCGGCCTTGTGGCGGGAGAGCAAAGAGAGCCGCTATCGGTCTCAGGTGGAGATTGCCTTTCGGGATCACAGTCAAGTTCTGGATAACTATCTGGCCGCGGACGGTCATTGCTGCGAAGGCCCACATTACTTTTCCTATAGTATGAATGCTGCGATGTCGGCGTGGATGGCTTATGCTGCTTTTCAACAGAAGCCGTTGAAGGAGGTGCTTCCAAAAAAGTTTATTCAATCCGGTGCCTACCTTGAGATCATGTCATCAGTCTTGCAGCCAACCGGATTTCATTTGCCCATCTGCGCTTCGGAATGTGAAGCTTGGCCACTGAGCGTGCTATCGACACTAGAGAGCGATGCGACAGCGACATTCCTCAAACATCGGTGGGATACTCAATTCCAGAAGCAAAAATTTACCGCTTGGGACGTCTGCTCGCTGCTTCCGATGAGACGTCGGGCGAAAACGACCACAAAACCTGTCGTCCATCCCGGCATTCTAGGCATGGCATCTGGCTTGGGTTCTGTCCGATGGTCTACTCCCACTCCCGGCCAATTGCTCCTGACCGCGGAACGCCCCAGTACAGGCCATTATCATTATGACCGAGGTGGGTTGCTTTTGGAGGCAGCGGGACGACTGCTCCTTGTCGATCCCGGTATGACCAACTATTCCTTTCCCCGGTGCGCCAGTATGCGTGAACCGGACTGGCATAACACGGCGCATCCGGTCGGGATGCGAATGAGATGTCATAACCGTCCTGAAGAATTCGATATGGAATAACCGGTAGCGAAGCACTTGGATTGGATAGTCAGTTGGATCATACGACAGGTATGGACGCTCAATGGAAACAAGTTATTGCCGCGGCGCGAAGCGTGTATACGGGACATCTCACTACCATTCATACAATGGGCGTTGATTTTTTGGGAGAGCTGAAGTCGTGTCCGGACCACTGGTTTCGGGATTTGGATTCATTGGGTGTGAGTTTCTAAGGTCTAGTTCGGACAAATGCTTTCATTGTCGCGCATTCATCTTTGGATGACTGACTCGTTGGGCGTATCGTATACGGACCGACTGCGGCAGGGACAATGAATGTTTCCGCGTAGTGGACAGTGAAAGGTTCAAAGGCTCCGGTCGGGCTTTCGACTACGGCTTCCTCGCCCTGTACGAGATTAAGCACCTGGACGCCGCCGGATATTTGACCGCCTGTATCGTGGGTCACTTTGTCGGTGAACCAGTGCCGTCGTGTTTCGATAAACTCCGCTTCGTGCAGACCGGTTCGCTCCTCACGCCAACCGGTTCCGCTGGCTACGGGGGTGATTTGATTGATGAGTCTTGTGCGGGCGTAGTCTTCGTCGCGTGACCAATCGATGACCTGTCGCCCGCGCTGGATATTCATGGGACGCGGTAGTCCATCCATTCCCAGGCGATTCCAATCCCACAGTTTAAAAGTAAAAATATAGGGTGTTGCGGAAATTTCGAGTACCATGCCATTGGCTCCCGAGCAGTGCAGCGTTCCGGCGGGAATCAAAAAATGATCATGCTTTTTGGCTGGCCACCGGGCTACGAATTTTTCATCGGCAAATTGATTTTCGCCGTGTTGCGCTGATTCAAGCGCTGCTATTAAATCGGGAAAGCTCGCCTCATTTTTTCGGCCTAGATAAACCACCGCGTCCTTCCCGGCATCGAGCATGTAGTAGCTTTCGTCCTGGGTATAGTGGATGCCGAAATGCTCTTGCGCAAAGGCCGTTGTGGGGTGCACCTGAAAGGAGAGATTGCCTCCGCCCATTGTGTCCAGAAAATCGAATCGGATGGGAAATTCAGGGCCGAAACGACCATGCACAGGTTCTCCCAGCAAGGCTTTGGGCTGGTTGAAAGCTAGGTTAATGGCTGGTATTTCCACGCGCACTCCATCGGCGAATTCAAGCAGAAGCGAGTTCTCTTCCGGCACGCAATCAAAGCACCAGGCGTAGTTGACTTGTGACCGGTCCAGATCGCAAACTTCCTTCATCCATTGACCGCCCCATGGGCCCGGATCGAAAAAAGGCACCACGCGAAAAGGGCGGGTTACGGCATGTCGCAATCCCGCCAGATGCGACACGCCAGTGATTAACTTGGGTTTCCCCTGATCTGTCGTATCAAGCAGATAATCCCATTGTTCCATGGTCTGCTGCTTGAGTCGGTCGCAGACGCGCCAGTCGATAAAGAAGGAGCGCTTGTACTGGAGCGAAGCCTTCAACTCCTTGTTGCTCACGCCAAGATTGGAAACTTCGTTGCGCCGCTGCCGAAGCTGTCCTTCCCATCGGGGCATGTCGGCATAAATAAAAAGATCGGGCTTGGAGGCGATTAAAACGGCGGCCGGTCCAATGACGAATACAACGCCATCCGTCTGTTGTTCGATTTCCCGACGAACATCGAGAAGCTTTGCCGTATCCAGAAAATCCTCCAGTTGCAATCGGCTCATGTAGCCGAAAACCGGATCATTGCCGCCTAAATCTGGAGCCAGCAGACGGCCAATGTCGGATTCACTTTTGAAGGATTTCTTCGAATCGAGAACGAGTGCCGGCAGAAAAACTTGCTCGAGCTGTCCTCTGATTTCCTCATCCAAAACGCCAGGATAGCACTCGATCGCCACGACGATTCGCGGGCATGCCGAAGTCTTTTTTTGGGAAATGGACCGCTTAATCTCTCCGGCGATGTGCACCCATCCTGTCCAGCATTCTTTAGCGTGACGGGCGGGAACGGGGACGGTGGGAAATTTATCGTAGTTTGGATGTCTCATGGATTAGTCGCGGCCAGGGAATTTCGATTGGTGAATCTTCTTCGTTAATTGCTGATGCCAGGCAACGTCCCGCCACATGCCCCGAAATTGAGGTCCGCAAAAATTACTGGTTGCGATGGCCGCCCACCGGCCCGTTTCCGCTGCGGTTTCTACACCTATCGCGCAGAGTTCCTTGACCCAGCCCCAATCCAATAAGGGCCAATCTTTATAGTCTACAATGGCCCAGCATTCTGTGGTCATCAGAGGATGGCCTGTGCGGCGGGATAATTCAGCATGCCAGAGGATACAGTCTTTCAACTGTGCCTGCCAAAGATCGGGATTACTTCGATAGAGCGGCTCGGCATGGCGCACTATATTTTCGTAACCAATGGATTCGAATCTCTCGTATTTGTATCCCACACGCGAATAGAAATCTCCTTGCTGCACCATCCAGATGTGAGGTTCCAGAAAATCAAAAAAAGATAACTCTCCTTTTTGAAAGGCCTTATCGGGCCAGAGGGAATAAGTCAAAGGTATCTGAGGGTAAAATTTACGAACTTCGGCGGTGGATTGTTCCATCCATTGGAGACAACTCGGATGTCTCCAATCATTGCCTCCATTGGGATTTTTATAAAAGGGAGCCCATACATCCAATGGCCACTCATTGCAAAGATCTACATAGAGAATGTGCTCTAGCAGTCCTGCCTTTTCGATGTGTTCGAGAGTCTTGATCCAGATGTGGGCATGGGCAATTCCATCTTTAATTTGCAGGTGAGTATTGCCTGCATCTTGTCGAAACCAGGTGGACAGCCCCACTTTAATTTTTCGCTCGGCGCACTTTTGAATAAATTCTGCGAGTGCGGGCAATACCTGAACGCGATTCAAGGCGGGACTACCCCAGTCCTGTTGATTCCAGCAGGGCAGGAGATCCCAGGTCTTGTGCGGCTCACTTGCAACAAGGTGTGGATACGCATCAATGCGCACCGCGTCATAGCCGCGTTCAGCCAAACCATCAAGGGCTTCATCCCAATCCTCGTAACCGGCTCCGGGCCAGCGTCGCTCCAGCCACGAAAAATCCCACATAGTAATGGCCAGTGGCTGCGCTAATTCGGAAAATGCTTTCATAAGAAATTATTCGCCTTGCTCGGGGCGTTTGAAGTCATCTTCATAGCGAGTAATGTCGGCCTGCTGCCAGTTGCCAAAGGCGACCTCGAGCACACGCGCGGGCGTTTTCGCCACGCAGGAGAGGCGATGCTTTTCGTTGGTGGGAATCCAGATTTCATCGCCTGTCTTGTGCTCGGAAATGGACTCTCCGACTTGCGCTCGCGCCCCATCGTCTAAAACGATCCAGAGTTCGGCGCGACCGGTGTGGGATTGGAGGCTCAAGCGTTGTCCCGGCGTTACTGTCATCAGGCTGACGGTGCAATCCTGGTTAAAGGCGAATTGTTTGAAATTTCCCCATGGTCGTTCGATAAAATCGACCTTTGGTTTTGAGTCAGGAATGGGTTTGGTTCGGTATTTACTCATAAAGGGAGGATTCCTTTTTAAAATTGCTGCATCCATTTGTCGCGCGAGTGCAGTTGGGGTTGTCCCTGCTTTTCGACAACGACGCTTCGAAAATTGCGTTCGGCAATGGCCCCGTAATCATGACCGGCCTTTGCCGGATAAATCCCGATATAAACGAGCGGCTCGGAGCCGGTGTTCATAGTGCGATGTGCCGTGTGGCCGGGGACCTAGACGATGGAATTATGGGCGAGAACTTCCATACGGCTTTCGCCTGTGGTTTCGTCTTCCAGCAGCATGACTCCATTTCCCCGAAGACCGATGTAAACTTCTGCGGCAGGTCGCCACGCGTGAAGATGTCCCTTCGTCATGAAATATTCAGCGCCTACTTTTCCGGGATAGAGAATCCCCACTCCATAGTGAAGATCTCCCTCGTTCGACGCTGGCTCGATGGCCGCCACGGCGTAAAGCAACGAATCTTCCCGCGAAAGCAATTCCCGATAGGCGGACTCGTCAGCGTAGCAGCCCTTGAGGTCAGACAATCTCCGCTCGACGCGTTGGCTGCCAGAAATCTCCCCGGTCGCGCTATTGTAATAATGGGTCAGGTCAAATAAAGAGGTCATCACTTACTCCTTTGCTTGGGCAGACAACAACTGCAGGTGTTTTAAATCAACGGGATGTTTGACCTGTGCCGCCGCAAGGGCCAATGCTCCCACGGCTGGCCTCAGTTCGGCAGTCGTGAGACGGGCTCGCGGTAGACGCGCCAGAATGGCGTTTGTCACGTAGTGACGATAACTCTCTGACTTTTCGATCAACCCGCCAATGGGTACCACTTCGGGATTTTGTTGGGGAAAAAGTTTATCGGAAACGGCTTCGACCATGCGCGCCAACTCGTTGGCTCCGGCGGTGACGATTTGCACCGCCGCCGCATCATTCTTTTCTGCCGCCTTTAAGACCAGCGGCGCCAGCGCGGCGATCTCGTGCCGTGCCATGCCGGGGCGATGTACTTTCTGGGAAAAGTCCGAGACATTCGTTGTTCCGAGAGCGCCGAAAAAACACGATTCCAACAGACTTTTTTTCAGACGCCCATCAGCGCTCTGACAAGCCGCCGCCATGCCCTTTTGGGCCAAATCATAGCCGCTGCCCAAATCATCCAGAATCCGATCCCAGCCGCCTGCCTGCCAGAAATCATACAGATCATTTCTTCCGTAACAGGATGAGCCGGTTCCCGCAATCAAGGCAATCCCCGGACGTCCGGAAAGTCCACCTTGTAAAGCAATGCGGATATCGTGGTCCACTCCATAAATGCAATTTTCAGCCAGAGGCCAATTCCGGCAACGCTCCAGCGACTGCGAGCGGTCTTCCGTTGTCACGACGCCAGCCATGCCGACAAACAAGCTCTTGATCTGTTCCATCTTGGCTCCGGCATCGGAGCAGGCTTGCTGCACGGCTTCATGCATGGTAGCGCTCGCCATTTTCCAACCGCCATGCGTGGGATTAGCTCCTGATGCGTAGCCCCAACCACGCTGTCCGCCATCCGGGGATAGTACCGTGGCCCGGCAGGAGGTCCCTCCCGCATCGACCCCGCAAAAGAGCAAGTTCATGCTCAAAAGATACGCGGACTTCAGTGTATCGCAAAATCAATGTTGTATTATTTTAGAATTTGTTAATAATTATAACATATCGAGCCTTCCAATCCATGCCTAAATTACTCCCAGAACAACGTCGTAATTGGCTCCGACTTGAACTAAGTCGGCGAGGGAATTTGCGCGTTCGGGAGGCGGCTGCACAATTGGGCTTGACGGTTATGACTCTCTGGCGTGACCTCCGGGAACTGGAGGACTTGGGAGAAGTGCGCCGCGTTCACGGAGGCGCTCTTCCCTCGCTGCCTGCGGGAGAGCCAGAACCCGACTATACTGCCAAGGCCGCCGCCGTTTCCGAAGATCGACTAAAATTGGCTCGTTACGCGGCTCATCGATTTCCCCGCGCAGGACAAAGCATCGCCGTGGAAGGGGGCACCACCGGGATCAGCGTTCTCTCCTATCTGGAAGTCCAGAATCTGACCATTCTCTCCAACAGCGTGGAGGCCTTACGCCAAACACGTCCTACCGATACGGTAATGGCCAGCGGGGGCATCTATCGTCATGTTTCCAGAACATTTGTCGGGCCGCAGGCCGTGGCCTTTTTCCATACGCATCGAAGCGATCTGTGCTTTATCAGTTCCACGGGTTTCACTGCGGAGGAGGGGCTCACCGATCCCAACCCTATGGAAATCGAAGTCAAGCGAGCCATGTGCACTTCTGCCGCCAAAGTGATTCTTCTTTTGGATCGGACCAAATTTGGAAAACGCTCGCTCAGCAAAGTTCTGGATCTCTCCAAAATACATATATTGGTGACGAATGAAGGTGTTGCCACCTCCTCCCTGAAGCCCTTTCAGCGCGCAGGCGTTTCCATCGAATGGGCCTAATACCACTGCTCATTGGGAATTGGTATAAGTCATTATCCCCTTGCGACTCTACTCAGGAAGGCGTGGCAAGGTGCGCCGATTGAGGATCAACGAGATAGGACTTGGGCCATCGAGTCGATTGTTCGAGTCCAGAGAGACCTGAAATTAAGCGAATTCGGCTCGGTGCTAGATCTCAGTTTGTTCGCGGCATTCGCAAAGGGAGACTGCAATTCGAGGGGCTACTAAACGAATCCGCCGGCCACGCAAAGGTCAATGAGTAGAAGATGGTCTTCGACGGCGAGATGACTCTTTGGCCCAAAGAGACGCCCTTACCCTCGTCTCAGAGCTATTCGCTAATGTTGAGGAACGTGCTCGTGCAAACTGAGGATGCCAAAGTCAGCTTTTCCACGATCTCATCTATAACGGAATCCTCGAGGTCGCTGTTAAGGGACAGAACGTAATGACTCTGCCTGTAAGGCAGAGGTATGCCGTAGAGGTTGGAGCACCCACTACGCGCTGAAAGCACAAGAAGCCCACGTTTGAGTCGCAGAATAGCAGTTGTAAGTAACTCATAAAAAGTAGTTTAGGCTGCAAAAAAGCGCATATTGACAAAATACCCATTAAGCATTTCCATCTGAGGATGGGCAGGTGACCATCTCCCGGGCGGCGGGAACGATGACTTTTCCCGCGCAATTCATGCTTGTGGCCGCGATGAATCCGACGCCGACCGGCGCGAAGAACGGACGTAGTACCGCCGTGGAAACACAACGTTACTTGAACAAGATTTCCGGTCCGCTGCTTGACCGTATCGACATCCATGTCGAGGTTCCTGCCGTGAAGCACGAGACGTTGCTCAAACACGGAGCCGGGGAGCCGTCGTCCTCCATTCGCGAGCGCGTGCTGAAGGCACGCACGGTGCAGAACGAGCGGTTCGCGGGCAAACGCAAGACCCGGTGCAACGCGCAGATGAATTCGAAGGAGTTGAAGGTTTACGCCGCGCTCGATGCCGACAGCGAGAGCTTGCTGCGCATGGCCTTGGCAGAACTCCAACTCAGCGCGCGCGCTTACGACCGCATCTTGAAAGTTAGCCGCACCATTGCCGATCTCGCTGGCCGCGAGCAGATCAACTCCGAAGATATCAGCGAGGCGATCCAGTACCGAACGCTTGATCGCCAGTTGTGGGGATAACTCCACAAAAAAGGTAGCTGGTTGTTCGCTACTCTTTGGGGGTCTGAAAAGGCCAACCAACGTCTTTTTACTGTCCGGTAACAGTACGGATGCGGATTGAAATGGCTGTGCCGGTCGGTGCGGGAAAGTAGTAGGAATTATTTTCTTCTTTGAAAGATTTCCTAACGTTCCTTGGCGCGTGGTCGAAAAGGTTAAAAAAGCAAGGATGCTATGAAAACCCAATCGCTCACCTACCGTACTCACCGTCGTTTCTTCACCTACACTTCGGCCCTGACTCTTGGCTTTGGTCTGATGGCCATGCCCCTGTTGCACGCCGAACCAGCGCCCACCTCCAAGAAGGTCACCGCTCCCTCCTCTCGTCCCCACGCTACCGTGGTGGTGGAGAAGAGCAGCAAGACTCTCAAAGACACGGCTACCCTTCCCTTTAAAACGGGTGAAAGCGGTATTTATGTCGCGAATACACCCGGTTCGGCGGAGAAATTAGCTGCGGCTAACGGAAATGTGTACGCACTGGCCATCAATACTCAGGGCGTCACCCGGGCCGTTGGCGTCGTGCATGTGAACGGTCGCACTTTATTGGTAGCCGATCCGGCTCGCTACAAGGAAAAGGTCGCCAAGGCAAAGCCGACGGCACCGATCTCCGTTGCGACGACCGACACCTCAGCACGATAATTACTCCTTTTCACAAAGCGCCCCACTGTGTCAGCCACGGTGGGGCGCTTTTCTATTTCGGGAACGTGTTACCAGTTCCCAAAAGAGAGTCCCATCTCTGCTACTCGCTTCTTATATCTGTAGTGCATTAGATTTGCTGCTAGTAAGTTTGCTCGATATCTGGCTTTCTAATAATTTAAGATACTGCGTATCAAAGGCTTGCGCGTTGTTCTCTCAAGTATAATGTCGCTGCGTCTTTTGACAGGGTTAAATGACAACCGCTGTACAAATTGAGGAGAGAATCAGCCATGGCATCAAGTATTCGACATCATTTGACTTGGGAGCAGCGTGTTGCGCATGGAATTTTGACTTTTCTGGTTTTTGTTTGGCAATTGAGCCCGGCGCTCGTGTTGGCGAATCCGACGGGTGGGGAAATTATTGCGGGCAGTGCGTCGATTCAGACAAGCGGCAGTACCGTGACCGTTACGCAGGGGAGTTCGCGGGCGATCATTAATTGGCAGGATTTCTCGATTGGCCACGGCGAATTGACGAAGTTTTTGCAACCCGATGCAAACAGCGCGGTGTTGAATCGTGTGGTGGGTGGTAATCTTTCGGCTATTTACGGCACATTACAGGCCAATGGTCAGGTCTACCTGATCAATCCGAACGGGGTCTTAATCGGGCCGAGTGGCGTTGTTAATGCAGGTTCTTTCACGGCATCCACTTTGGATGTGGACAACGCCCAGTTCATGGGTGGTGGCAGCTTGCGCTTTATTGGGACATCGAGCGCCTCGGTGGTGAATCAAGGCCAGATCAACGCCCTCGGCGGCAATGTTTATTTGATCGCGGGCCAGGTTAGCAACGAAGGCACGATCACTGCCGAGCAGGGCGTGGTGGGGCTCGCGGGCGGTCATGATGTGGTGCTGCAGCAAGAGGGCGATGATCGGCTCTTTGTGGCCACTGGATCGAACGGCGCGGTGAATAACCTTGGGGCGATTCGCGCTGCGCAGGCTGAACTCAAAGCGGCGGGCGGTAATGCGTATGCACTGGCGATCAATAATGGCGGCACCATTCGCGCCACGGGAGTCAACAATGTCGGTGGTCGCATCAAACTTTATTCCGATGGCGGAACGATGAAGAATACGGGCACGTTGACCACGCGCAAGAGCGATGGAACAGGCGGCTTTGTTGAAACCAGCGGCACGCAGGTGGAATTGCAGGGTGGTCTGATCGATGTGGGCGCGGGCGGTTTCTGGCTGATTGATCCGGTCGATTTCACAATCGATGCGGGCAACGTGGGCGGCTTTGTGACGACGTTGAATGGTGGCAGCCTCGTAGCGATTGATACGAATATTGGTACGGGTGGGGCGGGAGATATCACCGTGTCTGTGGACGTATCGTGGGCTGGTGCGGGGACTTTGACGCTGACGGCTGCTAATAATATCTATATCAACGCGGCCATCAATGGTGCGAACGGCATTCTCAATTTGTCCGCGGCCAATCAGGCGCAGTCGATCACGACCGGGGTAAATGGCTCCGTTACGGTGGGTACTTTCAATTTGACCCAAGGTCGATGGTATCAAGTGAGCGCGGCGCTGCCGGCGTTCTCGGCGAACAATTTCATGATTGCGGCCGGTGCCCAATTCCTGCGCGCGACGGGTGGAAACGGCACGACGGGCACGCCGTACATTTTAACCGATGTGTACGGATTGCAGGGCGTGGCCTATTCGCCGCTGACCTTCTCCTATCTCGTGGGGAATAATATCAACGCTTCCGGCACGGCGAATTGGAATTCGGGCGCGGGCTTCGTGCCGATCGGCACCAATGGCGGGAATTACACGGGTTCGTTTAATGGCGGATACAAGGAGATCAGTGGGTTGAAAATCGCGCGGACCAGCACCTCCTTTGTGGGCTTGTTCGGTGCCGTGAATGGGACGGTGTCCAACGTGATTCTTTCCAATGTCTCAATTGCGGGTGCTTCCTATACGGGAGCGTTGGCGGGCTTCAACAGCGGCACGATCAGTAGTTCATCCGTGACAAGCGGAACGGTGTCCGGTGCGTCCCGCGTCGGTGGTCTGGTCGGTGGCAATAACGCGGGTGGGGCCAGTATTTTCAGCAGCACGAACAGCGCGGCGGTGACGGCGACAGGGCAAGCGCTGGGCGGTATCGCGGGTGATAATTATGGCCTGATTGAGAATAGCTCGAATACGAGCACCGGCACGGTGAGCGGTTCGAATTTGCAGAACGTGGGTGGTATTGCCGGTTACAATGCCGGTACGATTCGGTATGGCACGAATTGGGCGCGGGTCACGGTGAGCGATTCGATGCGCGTGGGTGGCATTGCGGGGTGGAGTTCCGGAGGCACGGTGACGGCGAGCCTGAACATCGGCCAGGTCCATGTTACAAATTCGCTCTTTGTCGGGGGAATCGTGGGGGCATTGGTCAACTCCCAATTCCAAGCCAATTCCAATATGGCATCGGTAACCGCGACCGGTTCCACCTATATTGGCGGTCTGGCGGGCATGAACAGTGGAACGTTGATCCGCTACAGCGTAAACGGTGGGAGCATCACTGGCCTTGGCGGTACGCAGAACGTTGGCGGCCTTGCGGGGATGAATAACAACACCATTCAGGATAGCTCGAATTCCGGCGCGGTCGCTGCGACCAATTCCTCTTATGTTGCGGGTATCGTTGGTATCAATAACAGTGGCGGCAGTCTTCTCTCCGTCGCTAATTACGGGGCCGTCACGGGCTTGAGCCGGATCGGTGGCATTGTCGCGCAAAACTCCAGCGGGGCTTCCCTCACTACGGCGTCCAACCAGGGGCTGATCACCGCTGTATCGCTGGGAGGCGGTATTGCTGGCGTGAACGATGGACAGATTTCCTCTGCGTACAATCAAGGCATTGTCAGCGGTAGCACCCTGATCGCGGGTATTGCTGGTTCCAATAGCGGGGTCATTAATATCAGTAGAAACGCTGGGTCCATCACTGGTGCGGGGTTGGTGGCCGGAATCACGGCGTCCAATACCGGAACGATTTCGAATGTAGGCAACACGGGTACGGTCGCGGGCGGCGGTGCTTACATTGCGGGTATCGCGGCCTACAATAGCTCGACCGGCTATCTTTTCAATGCGAGCAACTCTGGAAGCATTTCGGGTGGTAGCTATACGGGCGGCATTGCCGGACTTAACTCCGGTACACTCAGTAACGCCCTGAACGACGGTACCGTAAGCGGTGTCCATTATGTGGGTGGCATCGTAGGCATTCAAACGAACAGCGCCTCGCTGCAAACCAGCACCAACAGCGCTCGGGTGACTGGCACGGGCAGTTACACCGGCGGCTTGGTCGGTGTGAATCATGGCAGCACAATCTCGGACAGCCGCAATACAGCGCGGGTTTTTGGTGTGAATTACGTTGGCGGCGTGGCGGGAGCGAATGTCAATTCGGCACAGATTACGGACAGTCGCAATACAGGCAAGGTGACTGGGACGGGCAGTTTCACTGGCGGCGTGGCTGGCGTGAATGACCAGAGCACCATTTCCAAGAGCCGTAGCAACGATAACGTGGTGGGGGTGGATTTTGTGGGTGGTATCGCGGGGTTGAATACGAATAGCGGAACCATTGACCAGAGCACCAATGCCGGGGCGATTTCGGGACGGACGTATGTCGGGGGCTTGGTCGGCTATAATACAGCCGTTGTGAAGCGCAGCACCAACAACGATCAGGTAACCGCGACAGGCAGCTACGCGGGTGGTTTGGTGGGATATAACAACGATGGAAGGATTCAGTTTAGTGAAAACACCAGTACTGTTTCGGGTGTGAGCTATGTCGCTGGTGTGGCGGGAATGAATACGAACGGGGGCGTCATCCATGATGTTACCAACAGCGGAGGCGTTCAAGCGTCCGGGAGTTACGCGGGCGGGATTGTCGGTTGGAATGATTCCGGATCGATTTCGATTTACCAGAGTTTCAATAGCGGAACGGTGAGCGGACTATACTATGTGGGCGGCATTGCCGGCCACAATAGCGCCTTGGTGAATACGTCTGTCAATTTGGGCGCGATTACCGGCAGCGCGTTCATTGCGGGCTTGGTTGCAACCAACACTGGGACGATTTTGGATAGCACAAATGGCGGATCGGTGTCCGCAACGGGCTCAGTCGGCGGCATTGCGGCCTACAATAGCGGCTCGGTCCGTACCAGTTCGAATACGGGCTCGATTACCGGCTCGGGTGCGTACATTTCCGGTTTGGTGGCCTATAATGACACGACGGGTGTGATCCGCGGCAGCAATAATCAGGGTGTCGTCACCGGTGGCAGCTACACAGGCGGCATTGCCGGATATAATGCGGGTACGATTACCAACAGCGATAATCTGATGACGGTGACCGCGAGTGGTGCGTTTGTCGGCGGTATCGTTGGTTGGAATGAAGGCGGAACGATCAATGGCAGCAGGAACACCGCGACAGTGAGCGGCGTGAATAATGTGGGCGGTATCGTGGGGCGCAGCATCGGGGGGCAGATTTTGGGGAGCACCAATGCCGGTCCTGTTTTGGGGACGGCAGATTATATCGGGGGCGTAGTCGGTTACATGGGTGGCGGTACGATAGATGGCAGTGCGAATCGGGATTCGGTGACGGGTGGAAGTCTCACGGGTGGCGTGGCTGGCGCGGTTTATCAAACGACCATCAGCAATAGCCTTTCGACCGGGACAATCTCGGGAACGAACAATATCGGTGGTATTTCGGGCTATGCGTATCAATCGGCGATTCTGAATTCACGGTCTACTGGCACGGTGTCGGGTTCTTCCGGGGTGAGCGGCATTGTGGGTTCGATCTGGCTGAGCTCGATGAGCGGGGTCTACAGTAATGCAACGGTCAGCGGTGTGATTTATACGGGCGGTCTCGTGGGTTGGGCGACGCAGACGACCATTACTGGGTCGAGCGCGAGCAGCACGATCACCGGCGCATCGACGCAGAGCGGCGGCTTGGCCGGTTATTTTGAGCAGGGAACAATCAGTAATTCCACCTTTGGCGGCACCATAAGTGCGTCGCGGCAGATCGGCGGTATCGTGGGCAATCTCGTTTCCGGTACGCTCAGCGGTGTGGTGAATAACGGTACGGTGGTTGGTGTGGCGCAACTGGGCGGTCTGGCGGGGCGCATGACGTCGAGCTCGATTCTTAATAGTACCAATGCCGGTTCCGTGACGGGAACGACTGGCAGCAACATCGGCGGTCTAGTCGGTGTTTTCATGACGAGCACGATCAGTGACAGCGTTTCGACAGGTGACGTGCGCGGCATTAATTCCATCGGTGGGCTGGTCGGCTTTGCCTCGCAATCGACTCTCCGGAATTCGACAGCTTCCGGCACGGTGCAGGGCAGTAACTCCGGTATTGGTGGACTGGTGGGACAGAGCTCATTGAGTTCCATCATCAATAGCGCGAGCTCAGCGACGGTCAGCGGCGTGGTCTACGTCGGTGGCATTGTGGGCTGGTCGTCGCTGTCGAATATTAGCAACTCCAGCGCGACCGGGGCGGCCTCTGCCTCGACGAGCGATGTGGGTGGGTTGGCAGGTTACTTTGAGAAGGGGACTATCAGCAATTCCACGGCCAGCGCGAGCGTGAGCGGTCCGTTGTTTGTCGGCGGCGTGGTCGGCGAATTAGTAAACGGTACGCTGAGCGGCGTGGTGAATGCCAGCACGGTGAGCGGTGCGAATTATGTGGGCGGTCTCGCGGGACGTTTGTCCCAGTCTGATATTCTCACCAGCACGAATAACGGTTTGGTCTCCGGCACCGCGAGCTACTCCGGCGGCTTGGTTGGTTCCAGCGAAACGAGCCGCGTCTCGGGCAGCGTGAACACGACGACGGTCAGTGGTAACTACTTTGTCGGCGGTTTGGTCGGTCGCAACGGCATGAACAGCTCGATAACGGGTAGCACGAATTCCGGTACGGTTACCGCGACGGGGAGTTACGCGGGTGGCCTCACGGCTTGGAATGCGACGAGCACGATCAGCGGCAGCGTCAATACGGGAACGGTCAGCGGCGTGTCGGATGTGGGTGGTCTGGTTGGGGTGAACTACGTGAGTTCCTATCTGACCGGCAGCACCAACAGTGGTTTGGTTATCGGCACGGGCTCACGCATCGGCGGTTTGGTTGGTTCCAATCCGAACAGCACGGTGAGCGGCAGCTTTAATACTGCGACAGCGACTGTCACGGGCGGTCAGATCGTGGGCGGTCTGGTTGGTCAAAGTGATTACGGTTGGATTCTCGACAGCTCCAATGCGGCGGCGGTAAACGGTACCAACTTTGTCGGCGGCATCCTCGGCGTCGGTAGTAGCAGCACGGTCTTGCGCGTGATCAATACGGGCGCCATAGCCGGCGGTTCCACAATCGGCGGTATCCTTGGTTCCAGCGCTAATGATGTGGTGCAAAATGCGACCAATAGCGGGGTGGTCTCAGGCACCTCCTTTGTAGGCGGCATTGCCGGAGCGATTACGCAAGGCACGATCAGTAACAGCATCAACGAGGCAACGGCTACGATTACAGGCAGCCAGTATGTCGCCGGTATTGCGGGTGCGAGCACGAACAGTTCGATCTTGGATAGTCGTAATGATGGGCAGATCTTTGGTACCAGCTACATGGGCGGTATTGTCGGCGCAGGTTGGGGTACGACGATCACGCGTGTGACAAATTCTGCGGCGATCACGGGGACTTCCACCGCGGTGGGCGGTCTCGCGGGGCTTCTCGATTTGAGCGCTCTGACTCAGGGTCTCAATACGGGTACGGTGACTGGCAAGCATTCGGTGGGTGGCCTGGTTGGATCTCTTAGCTCCAGCACCCTGTCAGGCAGCCATGGCTCGGGTGATGTGGTGGGGTTGGCGAATGGGACCAGCGTGGGTGGCGCAGTTGGCCATGCAGCGATTGCTCAGATTCGCAATATCTCCTCTTCGGCGACTGTAACGGTTGGGGATGGATTTGAGAACGTGGGCGGACTCGTCGGATTCCTGACGGGCACGTCGACTGTCTATCAGTCTGAGGCGAGCGGAAACATTGTTTCAGGTAATGTGGTTAACAAAGTGGGCGGTTTGGTCGGTATCGTTGACGTAGGAGCCATCGTCGACCAGAGCGTCAGTACAGGCAGCGTCAATGGTGCCCAGTTTGTGGGCGGCTTGGTAGGCCGTAATTTTGGAACGATTCAAGATAGCTACAGCCGTGGCTTAGTAACCGGAGTGTCTCAGGTAGGTGGTTTGGTGGGTGGAAATAATAGCACAATTGCGCGCACCTTCAGCACGGGCAAGGTAACCGGTACGACGAATGTGGGCGGCTTGGTCGGCCAGCAATTGGGTGGTACCACGACCGACAGCTTCTGGGATATGAATACCAGTGGTCTCTTTAGCAGCGCGGCCGGGATTGGTAAGTACACCTTGCAGATGCGCGAATTGTCACTCTACACAGGCGTTGGCTGGAATTTCACGACGGTCTGGTCGCACTACATTGTCGGAAACGATGGCAAAAACGACGGCTATCCTTTCCTGGCGTGGCAAACATTGCCGATCAATCCATTGCCCTATGCCCCCCCTATACCGGTGCCTCCGCTTGATCCAGCGCTTCGAGCTACTTTTGAAGAATTTATGAATTCATTTGATAATTTTGATCGTTCCAATTATGTCTATCAGCAGCTACTTGATGCGCGCTATGCTGGGCCGGGTGGTGTGATGATCTTTTTCCGCAATGGTACGGGTGGTCGTAATATACCTGGAATGATCGCGGCAGGATCAAGTTGGGATTTATAATTGGAATGAGAGAATCATGAACGCAATGAGCAGATTAAGTGTGGTTTTGGTTGTGACGGCTGTGCTGCTGTCGACTGTACGGGCACAGGATTACCAACGCCTGTCCCCCAAAGAGCCGGCACGTACACCCGGTGGAACCGTTTCGCAGCCTGAACCGAAACTGACTTCCGGCCCGGGTGCAGATACCTTGTTACTCGACTCCTTAAAGGGGCTCGTTTTTCTGCCCACACCGAATGATGTGAAGCCGGAAGGCGCCAAGATCAAAGACGGAGTCGAGCTTTCGGCGGTCAATATTCCCGACGCGGAAGCCTACCGCAAATTAGCGTCCGGTTATCTAGGTAAAAAATTTACCAAGGGACAACTGGACGATCTGATTGCGAAGACGGTGCTATATTACCGGGATCATGACCGGCCTGTGGTGGATGTGATCGTACCGGAACAGGATATCACCAATGGGGTGGTGCAGGTGGTCATTCTTGAAGGCAAAGTCGGGCAGGTCAGTGTCAGCGGTAATCGTTGGTTCTCCAACAGTATCTTGACGGATGATTTGCGCGCCAAACCGGGTGAGACGATGCGTGCCTCGCGCCTGCAGTCGGATCTCGACTGGATCAATCAGAATCCGTTCCGTTCGGCCAACCTCTTTTTCTCTCCCGGAGCGGGATTGGGGGGATACCGATTTGGAATTGAAGGTGAAGGATCGCTTCCCATTGCGGGTTTACACAGGCTACGAAGATAGCGGCGATCGCGTAACGGGCTATGATCGTTATTTGACGGGCTTCAATTACGGCAATCTTTTCGGTACCAGCCAGCAACTCAATTACCAGTACACCACCAGCGGCGACTTTAACAGCGTGCGTGGCCATGCCGGCAGCTACATCATTCCGCTGCCATGGCGCCACAATCTGACTTTCTTCGGAAGCTATGCCGAATCGAAGGCCGAGACCGGGGGCGTCATACAACTCAACGGTATTAGCTGGCAGGCCAGCACCCGCTACGAAATTCCGCTCGGCGTGGTGAACGTCGATGGGATTGGCAAGTGGCGGCAGAGTTTCTCTGCTGGATTCGACTTCAAGCAGAGCAATAATAATCTCGGTTTTGGTGGAGACACCGTCTTCAATACAACCACTGACGTCGTTCAATGGGTGGCAGGCTACAAGACCACGCTGAATGATCCGCTCGGCGCGACTTCGCTGGGACTTACAGTGACCTACAGCCCGGGTAATCTCACCGATAATAATCACATCGCGGAATTTCAGTCGCAACGCTTTGGCGCGCAGGCAGAGTACGCATATGAGACTTTTATTGCCGAGCGCAACACGCGCTTGCCGTGGGATTTTTCTTGGATTCTGCGCGGTACCGTACAGACGTCCAACGGCAATCTCCTCAGTAGTGAACAGTTGGCGGCGGGTGGCTACCTGAATAATCGTGGTTACGACATGAACGCCGTGACGGGTGACGAGGGTTTCCTCTTTACCACGGAATTGCGCACGCCTGCCGTGAGCCTTGCGGCCTTGTTCTCCGAGACGGCATCCAAGGCCATGGCGGATCAACTCCAATTCCTCACTTTCTGGGATTATAGCCAGGTAAACAATGTGAATTTGCAGGCGGGTGAAACCTCTACGACAAGTCTTGCGAGCGTGGGTGTCGGAGTTCGTTACTCCATTAATACCTACATGAACCTCCGTTTTGATTACGGCTGGCAGTTGCACGCACAAAGCTTGGATGAGCATCGCGGCTCGCGTGCGAACTTGGGCTTGGTGTTAAGTTACTAAGCTCTGTTGACAGTCACAGGCCATCGCATTGTCCCGAATGGGACATGGAGCGAGTAACCGAAGACAGCCAATACCCGTTAGTGGTCTTGGCTGTCGAGGACAGCGTAGCCCAAAGAACATAAAACTCACAACCCTCCGGGCTAGAAGGATCTGTGAGGTATGAACTCCGTAGTCTCGCGTTCGAACTGCTGAACGCTGTGCTGCCTTCCACTTCATCGAAGGATCGAGATATAGACCAAAATTTGTGGTCCTTCGTGTTCCTATATAATTAAAAATATTAATAGGCTTATTAATTAGTATCATAAGCAGCTTGCGATTGATCATTATTATTCGTAGCTTCGCGGCATGCTTGTCCGATCCATGGCCCTTTACGGTTTTGTCTTTTTTTGGGGATCGGGGTCGACTTTCGCGGCGGTGCAGACATGGATTGGTCCGGATGGTCTTTGGTCCACGAGAGCAAACTGGTCGGGCGGTGTCTTTAATGACGGTGACGAAGCGATTATTCAAGGGGCCAGCACGACGTTCGACTTGAACGGATTTTACGATAACCACGCTGACGGTGGGGAATGCAACGGGCGGATCGGTTCTCTTTAATGCGGGAGTAGCGGCCTTTAGCACGGATGTTTCCATCGGAGGAAGTTCAGGTATTCACGGGGCGGTTACGGTCGATGCGGCTGCATCGTGGACGATCTCCGGTAATCTGCTGGCGGGGCATTCGGGTACGGGTTCGTTGACAATTTCCAGTGGAGGATTTGTCGATGTGAGTGGACTGATGCGGATCGGCAGCAATGCCGGTTCCAGCGGTGCTGTAACAGTGGAGGGAAGTAGCTCGCTCCTGCACGTGCTGACGGATCTGTTTGTTGCCAATGCAGGAACTGGGACATTGACGATCTCAAGTGGAGGGGGCGCCATTATTGATGGCCATGTCTCTATTGGAGAGCTCAACGGTACGACCGGTCTCATGCTGGTGACTGGAACGGGATCGCAAACGACCATCGGGGGAAATCTGTATGTGGGGAAAGATCTGGCAAACGGTTTTTTCACCGTCTCGAACGGTGGATATGCCTTGGTGTACGGCGATATAGAGGTGGGAACGGGTGGCGGCGTGGGGACGGTATTGGTGACCGGAACGGATACGAGTTGGGACGTGGGTGGAACTTACAAGGGCGAGACCGGTACTTTCACGTTGGCCGATGGCGCGATGGCTTTCGTTACGGACATACAAATTGGCACAGGCACAGGTACGCATACCGTGGTGGTAACGGGTGTCAACGCCAGTGGCAGCAATTCCATATTGATGGCGGGTATCACCAGATGCAGCATTGGAGAGACGGGCCATGGTGTGTTAACGATTTCAGAGGGTGGAATCGTTTTTCCCGACGACCGGATTGGTCATTCTATAGTAAATTCGTTTTACATTTCTACTTATAATAGATAGAAAAGAGGGATGGGCTACGGATATAGCGTCGAGTTGAAGAAGCGTGTGTTGGCCTATCTTGAGGCGGGACATGGAGGCAAGGCCGAGGCGGCCAAAGTGTTCAAGGTGGACCGTAAGAGCGTTTACAACTGGCTGGCCGAAAGCAAGGAATGCGGGGGTGTGAGTGCTCCCCGGCGAGGAGCGCGAAAGCGTAAGCTTGAAAAGAGCGAGTTGCTCGAATACATCGGCAGCCATCCCGACGCTTACTTGCGGGAAATAGCCCGACACTTTGGCGTGGCCCAGTCCTCGCTCTTTGCCGCCTGCCAGCGCTGGGGTATCACTCGAAAAAAAAGCCTTATACTCCAGAGAAAGAGACGCGAAGGCGCGCCGGGAGTTTCTGGAGAAACTCGGTCACATCCCCCGCGAAAAGCTCCTCTACCTCGACGAAAGCGGCATTGAGTTTCAAACTCACCGCCCTTATGCCCGATCCGTAAAGGGGCAAAAAGTCGAGTTTCCCGTTTGCGGCGCCAAACCCCATGCCCGGGTCAGTCTCATCGCCGCGCTGCACCAGGGAGTCCTCAAGGCTCCCATGCGTTTTGAAGGCCACGCCGATACCGACGTCTTCAACGCCTAGCTCAAGCATGTCCTCTTGCCCGAGTTACGCCCCGGACTGTCCGTTGTCCTCGACAACGCTTCCTTCCATAAATCCCCCAAGACCCGTCAACTCATCGAAGAAGCTGGATGTACGCTCCTGCCTCGGCCCTCCTACAGCCCCGACTTCAATCCCATCGAACACTGCTGGCACACCATCAAAGCCCGTTTGCGTGAAATCCAGCCACCACCTGACCGCTTCCTGGCTACCCTCGATTCCATCATCCTTAATATGTAGAAACGTTAAACGAATGTACTATAGGCGCTCAGGCGGGGAGTTCGAGGGCGCTCAACATTGGCTCTGCGGCGACAGATGCACCAACAGCTCCGGGTTTCTTTGACGGGGTTGAGATTGATGTCGGTGCGGGAACTGGCACGATCCAATTTAATCACACGGCGACAGCAGGGAATCCATACTTTTTCACGGATGACGGTACGAATTGCGGGTGCACAACAACACTTGCCGGTGCAATCACCGTCATCCAGACGGGTGGTTATACGGGATTAATTGGCACGCTGGATTATACCGGTCCCACGATTGTGAATGGTGGGGGACTGTTTATCGAGGGCGATTTGCTCAATTCGAATGTGACGGTGAATAGTGGAGGTCTGCTCGGTGGATCCGGAGTCATAAGCGGTTCAGTCACGGTCAATGCCGGTGGTTATTTGTCGCCAGGCCGATCTCCTGGAGTTTTGACGATTGGTACATTGACGCTCCATCCAGGAGCTACGACGGTCATGGAAGTGAATGGCACCACGGCGGGAACTCAGTACGATCAAATCGTGATCACGGGCACGGGAGCGCTTGCAGGAACGTTGCAACTCATATTTGGTTACACACCGCATGCGGGCGACACATTTACGCTGATCCAGGGCGAGACCTTGACGGGGAACTTCGATGCGGTGATCAGCTCGCTCGGCAACGCATTGCGCTATACGAGCAGTGTGACGACCGATTACAATCTGACGGTTACGGCGATTCAGACCTCCTTTGCGCCGTTTGCGAAAACGCCTAATCAGATCGCTGTCGCGAACGCGCTGGATGCGGTCAGTGCTCAATCGGGGATGGTACCGCTGATTGATTATCTCAATGGCCTGCCGGGTTCCTCCCTTCCTGCGGCTTTTGATTTGATCTCGCCAGCGCAATTGACTTCGATGAACCGATTCAGTTTCGCCAATTCGCGGGCTCTCTTTGGTCAGCTTGGCAATCGCTTTTCTGAAATTCGATCGGGACAACGATTTTCAAATGGTGGCTTGACCATCTGGGATCCGGGGCGCGAGTTTCATCGCAATAGTCTGCTCGCGGGAGTGGGACCCGTGCCGATGGGAACGCAACTTGCCAAGCCGACGATTCTCGATGATCCGAACTTTGGTCTCTTCATTTCGGGGTAGGGGACTTTTGGCGATGTCGATGGAGATGCGCAAAACACTGGGTTCGATTTTACCACGGGAGGCGTCCTGCTCGGGGTGGATTATCGGATTGGCAAGCGTACGGCGTTGGGTGTTTATGCGGGATATCAAGGCACCGATGCGGATATCGGAAACGGTGGTTCGGTGAAGGATGACAGCGCCAAGATCGGTCTCTATGCCAGTCACAGTTGGGGCAATGGAAGCTGGTTGAGCGGATCGATTGGTGGTGGCACGCATGCCTATTTGACCAAGCGTCAATCCATCGGAGATCTGGCGCGTGGCGATACCGGCGGTACGGAATTCACCTCGCAGATCCAAGTGGGACATGATTTCAAGGCGGGGGCTTGGACCTTTTGGCCGACATTGGAAATGAATTACGCGCATCTCTGGATTGATCGCTATACAGAGAGTGGTTCGCTTGCACCGTTGGCGATTCAGGCGCAGGAATCCGATTCCCTGCGGAGTACGCTGGGCGGTCGGGCCAGTACGGTGGTAGAGGTGGACGGCACCACGATCAAACTGGTGCCCTACGTCAACCTTGGCTGGCAGCATGAGTATATGGACAACCGAAGCGCGGTGAATGCGGCCTTTGCCAACGGTACCGGCGGGGTGTTCAATGTGAGTGGCGCCGCCCTCGGGCGCGATGCCGCAGTGGCGGGAACAGGTGTGGAAGTGCGATTTAGTGAGGGGTTTTCCGGTGGGCTTGGCTACAACGTCGAGGCCAATCCGGATTATCTCAACCAGAGTCTTACCGGTTCAATGACGTACCGTTTTTAAGCTTTTTACACCAGGTGCGGGTGCGTGATCTGGAATTCGATGCGTTTGGTCAATGCGCTGGGAGGCTATTAGAATAGGCCGGGAATGAGACTGGAGGGCTTGACATGTTCGCGTTGATTTCTATATTGCGACGAACTACTCCGTTTATTTATGTCGCGTACGAAGGATCAAAGCCTGCATGACGAACGACGCCGGCAGATTCTGGCGGCAGCGGCGCGTGTGTTTCAGTCGAAGGGATTTCACGCTGCCCGGACGGAGGAAATCTGCGCCCAGGCGGGATTGAGCTCGGGAACGGTCTTTCGTCATTTCTCCACAAAGGAAGAGATCATCGCCACCATCGCGGAGATGGAATTTGCGGCGGGTTTTGAGCAATTGCGTAAATTGGGCAATCGTGAGGGCTTTCTTTGGCTGTCCAGAATGAAAACAAAGGATTGGCCGGTGCTGCTTCCTCCCTCTGAATTCAAACTGGGAGCCGATAGCTGGCTTGAGCTCTTTCGCAACAAGCATTTTCGGAAGAAAGCCATCGCTCTTGACTGTGCCATGCGCAAAAATCTGGCTGAGGCCTTGCGCGCCGGACAAAAGGCCGGGTGGGTGCGGGCGGAGTTGAATCCCGCCGGGGCGGCGAGTTTGCTATTGTCGCTTTTTTCCGGCCTGCTCTTTGACGGTCAGACAAATCCCGAACTCGACTGGTCGGCGAAAGCCAAGGCGATGGCCGATCTGGTGCGCTGTTATGTCTTGGCGGAAGGAATCTCGTGAGTGATCTCTGGCGTTGGTTGGGATTGTTCCTATGCCTGGTGCTGCCCGTGGTTGCAGTGGAACCGGTGAAGGAGGCGAGGGCAACACTTGTGCCGAAAAAGCCGGTGCAAGTGTTCCATGGCGAAGCATTGAATCTGGCCACCTGCTACGAACTGGCTTTGCTGCGCATGGAGACCATAGGGTTAAGTGATGAGGATGTGCGTATTGCCCAGGCGCGCTACCGGGAAGCGATTGGGGCGATCCTGCCGAGTGTGAAAGTGGTCGGTGAGCAGTATTTCTATAAGGACCGAAACGCAAGCAGCAATCTGGCTCTGGGCGGAGACGTAGTGGGGAGTAATGACCTGCAACCGCGTCAAGCGCGGGTGAATGTCAAGGTGCCGATCTTTTCCGGACTGCGCGATATTCAAGCTGCGCGGGCAATGCGGGCTGAAACGGAAGGTAGTCGTGAGACGGCGCGGCGTGTGCGGCAGAATCTTTATCTGACCGTGGCGGAATCGTATTACCAGACGATCAGCTATGAGGAGGATTTGCATATTCTCGATGATGTCGTGAAGGCGTTGAACGACCGTATCAAGGTGCTGGAAAAATGGGTGCGCCTTGGCCGGTCCCGCGATAGTGAATTATTGCAGTCGCAGACCACGCTGGCGCAGACGCGGGTGAGTATCGAGCGGACAAAAAAATTGATGGTGGCGACCCGTGAGATGCTCGCCTTTCTGATCGGCGTGCCTTCGACGCAATGGGCTCTGCAGTGGGACATGACGCCGCTGCCAGATGGATTGCAAATGGGGGAGTATCTCGCTCAGACGGCGAATCGACCCGATGTGCTGGCGGCCATTCAAATGGAGCGTTCGGCCCGCGCGAGATTGTCCGCCGCGAAGGGCGAGCATTTGCCGAAATTATCATTCGAGGGAAATTATGCCTTCTATAACACCGATACGCCGGGACAGACGGATTGGTCGGGCTTTTTGACATTGGAGATTCCGATTTTTGATGGCGGCTCCATCGAGGCGCGAGTGGATCAAAACAAGTCGCTTTTCGCGCAGAAGAAACTCGATTTGTCGCAGATTCAACGTGAAGCCGAACGTGACGTGCGCACGGCCTTTAACCAATTCAATGCCTCGTTGGCGGAGCTCGCCCGCTTGTACGAAGCTGTCAAGACGGCGGAGCTGAACTTCCGTGCGCAGGAGGGCGATTACGATCTGCATATCGTGAATAATATTGATGTGCTGGATGCGCTGCAGACTCTGCATGACTTGCGCCGCGAGGAAGCGACGGCGCGGGCGAATACGCGGCTCAATTTGATCCGGCTCTATGTGGCCTCGGGTGTTACTAAATAATTGCTATGACACTCGCTGAAATTTCCGTCAAACGTCCGGTCTTTGCCTGGATGTTGATGTCCGCATTGATCATTTTCGGCGCGATCTGCTTTGCGCGTTTGGGCGTCAGTTTGCTGCCGGATGTGGAAGTACCCAGTGTGCTGGTGCAAGTACAGTGGCCGGGAGCCGCACCGGAGGTGATGGAGACGGAGATTGTGGATCAGATGGAGCAGGCGCTGGTCAATGTCTCCGGCATCAAGAATCTCAACTCCACGATTTATCAGGGCGTCGCGCAAATCGCGCTGGAATTTTATCCGGGCCGTAACGCGGATGCGGCGTTGCTGGAAGTGCAGTCGAATATTGGGCGGGTCCGATTGCCGCTGGAAGTCGACAATCCTCTGATCTTGAAGGTGAATCCTTCGGATCAGGAAATCATGTGGCTCGGGGTGAGCAGCCCGGAGCGCAGTTTGCTAGATCTGACTGTCTATGCGGAACGGTATTTGCGGGACAAGTTCCAGGTTTTGCCCGGAGTGGGGCAGTTGATCTTGAGCGGATTTGCAGAGCGGAATTTGCGGGTATGGGTCGATCACGACAAATTATCCGAGTATGATCTGACGATTCTCGATGTGCAGAATGCGTTGCGTACGCAGCACATCGAACAAGCGGCGGGCATCATCGAAAACCGAAAGCAGGAAATCAATGTGCGGTTGATGGGGGAGGGTGTGTCGCCGGCCGCGGTGGGTGAAATCCTGATCAAGCAGCGCGGTAGTCAGCCGATTTATAATTCCTCGATCCGCATTCGGGATGTGGCGAAGGTGGAGGATGGGTTGAATGATGTGCGCTCCATCTCGAAAATCGATGGGACGCGCGGTGGTGGGATCGGATTTCGTAAACAGCGGGGAGCGAATTCGATTGAAGTGGCAAACATGGTCAAGAAGACGCTGGCAGATCTCCAGGCCACCTTACCGAAGGATGTCACGATTCAGATTAATTACGACGAATCGAAATTCACGACGGAAGCGGTCGACGAAACGGAGTTCACGCTGATTTTGTCGGCGGTGCTGACCGCTCTGGTTTGTTGGCTTTTTCTTGGTTCTCTCTCCAGCACATTCAACGTGGTCATGTCGATTCCGACATCGGTGCTCGGTACATTCATCATCCTCTATTTCCTCGGTTTCACGCTCAATATCTTCACCTTGCTGGCACTCTCGTTGGCGATCGGTGTGGTGGTGGATGATGCCATCATGGTGCTGGAGAATATTGTGCGTCACATGGAGATGGGGAAGAGCCGGGAGCAGGCTGCCATTGAGGGGACAGAGGAAATCACCGGCCCCGCTCTGGCCTCGACGTTGGCGGTCATGGCCGTCTTTCTGCCCATCGCTTTTGTCAGTGGCGTGATTGGTCAATTTCTTTTCCAATTTGGGATCACAATTTCCGCGGCGGTCGCGCTTTCGCTGGTGGAAGCACTTACGCTTACTCCGATGCGATGCGCTTCGTTTCTGGCAATCGAGCGCACGAATCGCATTACCAAGGGTGTGGATCAGTTGATGGATTGGCTGACCGCGCTCTACCGGCGCGCTTTGCCATATTGCCTGCACCATCGAGGGTGGATGTTGGGCGGATTTGTCGTCGCCTTTGCGTTGAGCTTGATCATCGCCGGTCGGGTGCCGGGTGAGTTTTCTCCAGCGCAGGATCAGGGCACGCTGATGATCCGCTTCGAAACGCCGGTCGGTTCCTCACTGGCTTATACAGAAGAGCGGTTGCGCGAAGCGGAGAAAATCATCAAGGAGCGATCTGAAACCCGCACCTACTTCCTCGCCGCTGGCAGTTTCTTCGATGGAAACATCAATAACGGCATCATGTTCGTCGACATGAAGCCGAAGCATGAGCGCAAGCTCAGCCAGCAGCAGGTCATGGAAGAACTGCGTCCGGAGCTGGAGAAGATTTCCGATCTGAAGTCCTTCCTGATTGACCTGTCCAAGGGTGGTCCGGAAGGAGGGATGGGTTTCCCCCTGACGTTT
Source organism: Verrucomicrobium sp. (assembly GCA_017849585.1). Classification (GTDB taxonomy): domain Bacteria; phylum Verrucomicrobiota; class Verrucomicrobiia; order Methylacidiphilales; family UBA1321; genus UBA1321. The sequence continues at coordinate 10,042 of JAFIGT010000019.1, read as the reverse complement.
TCCTTGCAGGGGCCGAATCTCGACGTGTTGAAAAAGGAGGCGGCGCGGCTCATGGAGTGGATGAAGGCCGAGAAGCTCGCGGTTGACTTGAATACTGATTTCAAGGAGGGGCAGCCCGAATTACGCGTGTTTATTGACCGTGTTGCGGCTTCTGCCCGAGGTGTCACAGTCGAATCGATTGCAGAAACTGTGACGGCCGCGATAGGGGGCGTGCGCCAGGGAAAATTTACCAACGATGACCGTCGTTATGACGTTCGGCTTCGATTGATGGCGAATGAGCGCGAGCGGGTGGAGGATTTGAACAAGCTCACTGTGCGCAATATCTATGGCGAGGTGGTGCCGATCCGCGATGTCATCAAGACGGAATTGGTCAGCAGCCTGCAGACCATCGCCCGTCGTAATCGCGAGCGGTCCATCACGATCATGGGGAATCCCGCCCCAGGGGTGGCGGACAACACCGCGATGGAGCGCATCAAACAGCATGCCGAGCAGACGCTTCCCCAAGGCTACCGGCTCATGCCATCGCAAACGGCGGAGACGAATGAAAAATTCGGTCGCGACATGGGCATGGCATTAGGACTGGGTATTCTCGTTGCGTATATGGTTCTGGCGGCGCAGTTCAATAGCTTCTCGCAACCCTTCCTGATCTTGCTTGCCATGCCTTTTGCCTTGAGTGGTGCCGCGCTGGGCTTGTTTGTGTTTGGCCAGAGCTGGAATCTCTACAGTGTCATTGGTTTGATCCTGCTCTTTGGCATTGTGAAGAAGAACTCGATCTTGCTGGTGGAGTTTACCGACAAGGTGCGCGAACGCGACGGGTTGACGCCTGAGGAGGCACTCCGGCAGGCTTGCCCGATTCGCTTGCGGCCAGTGTTGATGACCTCCTTTGCGACGATGGCAGCAGCCGTTCCTCCTGCGTTAGCGATCGGACCCGGCGCGGAAACGCGTGTGCCGATGGCCTTGACCATTTTGTGCGGGTCGATGGTGTCGATGCTCTCGACTTTGTTCATCGTGCCCTGTGCCTATAGCGTGCTGGAAACCGCACGTCGTTGGATGCGGGCGCATTTTCAACGGGCGTGAAGTGGCTGGTGATGGACGGCAAAACTTGCATTCGCATCCAAGCTTCCTATCGTATCAAAACGACCATGATCAAAAAAGGCCTTCTGCTGAGTTTGCTAATAGTTGCCGGACTTTCCTGGATGCCGTGTTTGGCGGCGCAACTGGTGGAGCACGTGTTCATCATCAGCTTCGATGGTGGAGGTGGCGCACCGGGGATGATCGAAAAGAACGAGCAGATGCACTGCTTCCACCAGATGGTGAAAGAAGGGGCTTCCACCTGGACTGCCCGTACTACGAAACCCAGTATTACTTTGCCGTCGCATACATCCATGCTAACTGGAGTAGGACCGGAGAAGCACAAGATCCTGTGGAATAAGTGGGAGCCTGAAAAGGGATTGGTCTCTGTTCCCACGGTCTTTAGTCTTGCCAAGGCGCAGGGGCTGGGCACGGCCATGTTTGTGGGTAAGGAAAAGTTCAAACATTTGAAGCTGCCGGGCTCGGTCGATACCTTTGTCTGGCCGCACCCGAAATCGGATGCGAAAGCCGTGGCCGCAGCAGTGGGAAGACTCTTGGCCCAGACGAACCCCTCTATTTGTTTCATTCATTTCGCTGATCCCGATTCGATCGGACATAAGTTTGGCTGGGGTTCCGTACAGCAGGAGGCCGCTTTGTTGGATTGCGATGAGGCCTTAACGCAAGTACGCACTGCGATTGCGGCGGCGGGAATGGAGTCATCCAGCGTAATCATTCTCACGGCTGACCATGGAGGGCATGAGAAGGGGCATGGTACGGAAGATCCGGTCGACATGAATATCCCCTGGGTGGCATGGGGCAAAGGGGTTAAAAAAGGAATGCATCTGATTGCGCCGATTACCACCTATGACACGGCGGCTACCGCTTTGTGGCTTTTGGGGGTACGCATACCAGCAGACTGGGACGGGACACCGATCAAAGAAGCCTTTTCGTTCCAATAGGACGACAGTTCATACTGTTAAGTTAAAAAGAACAAAACTGTCGCACGTTCCCCTTGTCGGACGCAGACGGCTTGGGTAACGTTCACCCCATGTTACTTTCCGTCGCGCAACGGTTTGGCCATAGCGTCATCGGGCTCGTCACCGCCAGCGGTGAACTGGTCCTGATGTTGCAGGATATTATTCGCGCGATGTTTCGCTATCCGTTGCGTTGCCGGTTGCTCCTCCAGCAGCTTTATTTGATCGGCGTGCGCTCCCAGCCTGTGGTGATTACCACGGGAGCTTTTACAGGCGCCGTATTTGCCGCCCAGATTCAATTTCAATTTGGACCGCTGGGCATGCCTTCGGCAGGGGGGCCGGTCAATGCCTTGGCGATGTGCCGCGAACTGGGGCCGGTACTGTGTGCGTTGATGATTGCGGGCCGCGTGGGATCTTCCTTGGCGGCGGAATTGGCCACGATGAAAATTACCGAGCAACTTGATGCCCTGCGATCCTTGGCAGTGTATCCGACCGAGTACCTGCTCGTACCGCGCTTTCTGGCCATGGCCATCGCCATGCCCATTCTGACTGTCATCACCATCGTATGTGGTATCGGAGCGGGGTACTACGTGGCGGTGGGCATGCTGGGCGTGGATGGCGTTTACTACTGGGACAACACGCTGAAGTATACCATGGCGAAGGATGTATGGATTGGCACCATCAAAGGATTCTTTTTTGGCATGATGATCGCTCTAATCTGTTGCCACAAAGGCTTGCATAGCGGCTATGGCGCGGAGGGAGTCGGACGCGCGACGACGGACGCCGTCGTGGATTCCTCACTGGCCGTATTGGTTGCCAATTTCTTCTTCACCTTTCTGCTTAACCTCCTCTTCCCGAATTGACCATGAGCGCTCCCTTGCTTGATCTTCAGGATATCCACAAACGGTTGCAGAAGCAGCACGTGCTCAATGGCGTGAACCTTCAGGTTCACGAAGGCGAAAACATGGTCATCATCGGCCGCAGCGGTGGGGGCAAGAGTGTACTATTGCGCCACATCATGGGATTACTGCGTCCGGACAAAGGACATGTTTTTTTCCGGGGACGGGATCTTACCCTTATTTCCGAAGAAGACCTTACGACGGTTCGGCGAGAGATGGGGATGCTTTTCCAGAATGGTGCGCTTTTCGATTCTCTCAGTGTGGGTGAAAACGTCGCTTTTTCTCTTCGCGAAGAAGGGAAGCTGAACGAGGCTGAAATCATCAAGGAAGTGGCGCGGGCTCTTAAAATCGTTGATCTACCGGGGCAGGAAAGCAAAATGCCATCCGAGATCAGCGGCGGTATGAAGAAGCGCGTGGCCTTGGCGCGCGCGGCCATCAGTCGGCCCTCCCTGATGCTATACGATGAACCGACTGCTGGACTGGACCCGATTGTTTCCGATAGCATCAACAAGCTCATCCTGCGATTAGGCGAAGAGTACAATATGACGGCGATCATCGTGACGCACGATATGGTGAGTGCCTACGAAATCGCTGATCGCATCGCGATGTTGCATGAAGGAAAGATTTATTGTGTGGAAACGCCAGACGCGATTCAAAAATCAGAGGACCCCGTGGTCATGCGGTTTGTGCGTGGTATTTCCATGGTTTCGGACGCTATATTTTAAAAGAGAAACGTATGCAGAATAAATCGCTCGAAATCAAAGTTGGCGTCTTCGTGCTGGTCGGCCTGGCCATTATCGGGGCGCTAGTGGTCACCTTTGGCCGGATGGGGGAGCAGATCCGTTCCTACTATACTCTCGACGTTACATTTCCTAATGCGAGCGGCTTGCTCAAGGGCTCCAATGTTTATCTCTCTGGCGCGCCGATTGGCCGCGTGACAACTCCACCCAAGGTGGTTGACAATGGCAACGCGGTCCAAGTTTCGGTGAAGCTGTTCGACGAGATCAAGATCAGCCGCAAATCGCGTTGGGTCATTGGTTCCTCCGGATTGCTCGGCGACCGCTTTGTCGATGTGCAACTCTATAACGGCAATGTGGAGCCCTATTATGAACCGGGCGAAAAAGTAGAGGGTGCCCGCAGCACTGGACTGAACGATCTGGCTGACAGCACAGGACCGCTGGTGGTGGATGCCCGCGATGCCATCAAGCAGCTCAAGACTGCGCTGACCAATGTGAATCAGGACATTCTCACCGACCAGACCCGCGCCGATCTCAAGGAGTCGATTGTCAAAGCGCGCTCGATTTTAACACGGGTGGACAACCTCATGGAACAAGCTCAAAAAGGGCAGGGGGCTGTCGGGATGCTACTCAACAACAAGGAAGTGGCCGATAATCTCGCCGCCTTCATCATTAACATCCGTCGTCACGGTGTTTTGTTTTACTCGGACTCTGCCACGAAAGAGGAAATTTCCGGCAGGGATAAAGAGAAAGCCGAACGCTCTGGCCGGAGCCAAAGAAAATGAGCGATCAAGTCAGTGCCGTCGTCGTTGCCGCAGGCCGCAGTCAGCGGATGGGGTTTGATAAACTTTTGACCCCGCTTGCAGGCAAGCCACTGCTCGTCCACACGCTAGAACGATTGCAGGCGGTGACGTTGGTAAGCGAAATTATCCTCGTGGTTCGCCCGGAAACCGAGACGCAGGTGCAGGAACTCTTCCCCGAAGCGATTGCAACGGGTAAGATCAAGCTGGCGCATGGTGGTGTGCTGCGGCAGGACTCTGTTCGCAACGGCCTGGCCGCTGTTTCAACGGATTCCCAGTACGTCTTGATTCATGACGCCGCGCGTCCTTTTGTGACCGAGACTCTGGTCTCAACCGTCTTGGCAGCGGCGCAGGAAATGGGCGCGGCGGTCTGCGGAACTCCCAGCAGCGATACGCTCAAGGAGGTCACGGCCGAAGGCAATGTGGTGCAGACTCTCGATCGCAACGTGATCTGGTCGGTGCAGACCCCGCAGATTTTTCGCAAGACGCTGCTGGCCGAAGCGTATGATCACGTAGCCGCCTCCGGTGTGCAGGTGACGGACGATACGGCGGCGGTGGAACTTTATGGCAAGCCGGTGCGGGTGGTGCATTATCCCGGTTTCAATCTGAAGGTGACGACGCCGTCCGACTGGAATCTCGCCACCTGCTTTCTTACGATGGGGGAAACCGATTCGCCGATTGGCCAGGAAGTGCGCAAGCTGCTGCATGATTTGAACAATCACCTCACGCCGCTCATGGGCTATGCGTTTCTCGTGGGCAACGAATTTGCCGAAGGGCAGAAGGGCAAACGTTTCTCGCAGAATATCCAGACCGCGAGTGAGAAATGCACCGAGGTGGCGACCAAGATCCAAAAGATTGCCCGCGAACTTTTCCCCCGCAAGGAAGAGAAGTCGTAGAGAATGGCTTGATCGGATCAGCCCTGAAAATGGGTAAGATCCTTGAGCGTGCTGAGGTCGTTGGAGTAGGGATCGTCCAATTGAATCTGACGGCCTTCACCGATATAGATCAAATCCCAATCGAGCACGTAGGGGAGTTTTTTCTGCACAATCATGTGCATCGCTTCACTGCGTAGGAACGCGCGGGTATTGGTGGGAGGCTGCACTTGGTAATCCCGTTTTGTGAGTTCGGGAAGACCGATCTTGTCGAGAGCCGTGCCGGGTAATCCTGCGAGCAGGCTGCGCTTGGGATTGAGTTGGTGGTATTCGAGATCGAGACTTTCCAGCCACGGATCGGTCCACTCGATTTTCTGTGACTCCACAAAGGACGAGAGCAGGAAATGTTTCGTCACCCAATCCAGTTTGCCGATGAGGGCGTCGCGCTGGTGGCGCAGTGCTTGCACGCAGAATTCCCATTCCTTGAGCACCCAATGGGCGTCGTCGTCGAGGAAGATGGCGCCGCTGGTGGCGGCCCGGTGAAATTCCTCAAGCAGATCGAGCGCGGTCCATTCGCGGCCATCGTGGAGTTTCATCATCCAGTTGCCATTTGGGTGATGTGAAATCTGGCGCATGGCGATGACGGGATTCGCGAGCGAAAGTTTCGGTAGTGCATTGGCCTCCAGAAGATCGAGGACGAGGGAGGTCGTGCCGATCTTCAGCGCATTCGTGTAAGCCAGCATGTTCGAATCGCCGAGGAGCAAATGGAGGCGGCGAAAGCGGCGGTAATCGGCGAGCGGTTCATCGCGGGCATTGATGAGTGCGCGATTGAACTGCACCCATTCGTAAATATCAGTCTGGATGAAATCGGCGCGCTGGGAAATCTGATAGTGGACCGGTTCCGTATCTTCAACCTTATGATAGCGACGCGGTGCGAGTGTGACGCCAACCCGGCCCGCGCCGACGAGGACGATGCGGGCGGAGAGGAAGGCGAGGAGGGAATCGATGTTCTTTTGGGCGAGGGGCGCGTCGCGGCGCAGTGAGTAGTTTTCGTGGCAGCCGAAGGTGGCGCTGGTGTAGTGGTCGATATTGTTCTTGATGAAAAAGACGTCGTTATCGAGGCCGAGTTCCTGGGTGGATTGCTGTAGGATGCAATTACCGGCGTGTTCGTAAGCGACCACGTCGGCGAGATTTTTACACTCGGGCGTACAGTACTCGAGATGACCCATGTCGAGATAGAGGCGGCCGCCGTTGAAGAGAAAGCCGCCGTTCCCCGCGGGTTCATCGTAGTCGCGGTCGTGGAGATCAATCAGGCCGAGCTTCTTTTTCTTGAATGCGTGATCGCGGACGCGAATGGGCACAGTCGGCAATCCGAAGGATTCCGGGGCCAGACAACCGTATTCCGTTTCAATGCCAGCGAGACGGTTCATAAAGAAGAGCTAGTTGGAAAAGTTTTCAGTTCGGGGTTGGTGGAGTGTAAGCGATTGATTTTACTGAAAACGGAAAACGTAGAACTGAAAACTCATCCGCCCAGTCCGAGTTCGGCTGAGGCGGGAGTGCGATAGGCCTGCGAGGTGGCTACGAGTTTGCGATCGAGCACCGAGAACTCGAGTCCCTCGGGGAAGATTTTCAGGAGATCGGGCAGCATCTCGGGAGTGTCGTTCCACTCCGCATGCTGTTCGGATTTTTCCAGAAGCCGAATCCAAGCAGCGATGCGCAGGGCCGAGAGCGCCATGGCAGGCCAGTCGTGCAGGAGTTCGCCCTTCTTGTCCTTGAGCTGCTCCCAGTTTTGTTGGGAGCGCTTGCGGCCGGCGACGATGAGGCCGCGATGAAATTCCTCGGGGCGCGGGGATTGATAGGTGCCGTCGTAGTCGATCACCCACGCCGCGTCGTTGGCCGGTTGATCGGCGAGTTCGCAGAGGATACCCCGGAACATGAGCGGGGCGGCAAAGATTTGCTCGAAGGCATTCTTTAGCGCGGGTCCGAGATTGTAATTCACGAGACGGCGCGCGGTGACGTCGTGTTGCGAGCGGGTGAAACCTTCGAGATGTGCGGCATCGATGGCAGCCTGACGGACTTTTTCCAGATCGGCGGGATGACCGAGGCAGCCGAGCGCGAGATGATCGTAGATTTCGAAAATCTTGGGAGTCGTGGCGCGGGTGGTGAGATAAAGGATGCCGGGTTCGCCATTGATCGCGACGACCGGCAGGCCGCCCTGCATCTGGTCCTCGATGTATTCGCGGCGATTGCGGATGGCTTCCAACCAACGATACGGTTCTTCGGAGATCATATTATCCTAGAATTTTCACGAGGGTTTCCTGATCAATGGTGCGCATGCCGTCGCGGGTGAGGAGTTTCACCTGCGGAAAGATTTGCGAGCGGCGGTCGATGCCCCCAGTGGCGGTGTCGGATTCCGCCGCCACGTCGAGCAGTTGCAGGGCAAGTTCGATGCTCTCCCTTTCGTCGCGCTGTGTGGTGGGTTTGCCGCTCCAGCGATTGAGATATTGCAACACGCTGCGCACGGCGGGTGATCCCGAACCGGAGACAGCGAAGTCGGCGGCGAGGAATTGCGCGCCCATGGCGTCATAAAAGTAGAGGTGCGGATCAGAGTTGGGCGACATCGCTGCGAGGATCGGGACGACCACGCCGATGCCTTGGAGGGTCATGCCGAGATTATCTTTCAGCAACTTGCCCAGGGCGCGAACTTTCGCTTCCAGACTCAAGGGCTGGAGCTGGCTGCGGCGGTAGTATTGGAACGAGTGTTGAAGGACACGCGCCATTTCAAAGGCGGTGGCGGGAGTGCCCGCGATGGCCATGATGGTGTAGGGATCGATGTCGATCACCTTGTCGGCGCGGTCGTACACGACGGTGTGGCCCGCGGTGGCGCGGCGGTCACCGGCGATGAGGACGCCGTCCTTATAGTGAAAGGAGAGCACCGTCGTCGCGACGATCTCCGGGGTGTGCGGATTTGCGGCATTCACCGCGCCCGTCTGGGTGGCGGTGGGCCACATCCCGGACTGGGATAATAAGGCGATAAAATCTCCGTCCCCTCGCACCGTAGCGAGGGGCATGGTTCCATTTCCCCGTGTGTCCATTGAGTTATTCTCCCGTGCGTTGACGATAGCGTTTGGCTTGGTCGGGATCGACCTTGCGCATGCGTTTCAGCAGGTCGTCCACGCTGGGACGTTCCACCTTCGGGGAGTGCGGTCCGCCACCTGGGCTCGGAGGTTCTGTCGGGCCACCGGACGGACGGTTCTTTTGTCCTTGATCAGGCATATAGTTACCTTAGTTCTGTGGTTTCGCTTTGCAAATGGGGTTTCAAGATTTGCTGCTTATTCCATGCCGTTGTCGGCCCTATCTATCTAACGGGTCTGGATTCCAAATACTTGATGAATTCTTCCACCGTGGAGGAGCGGTCGATCGCGGCGATGAATTCCTCGAGTTCGCTCCCGGCGAAGGCGCGGCTGAGGTCGAGGCGGATTTCGCGATCCTGATAGGCGAGGACCATGTGATCCCATTGCGCGGTTTTGACCGCTTTGGCGAATTTTTGCACGCACTTGCCGCGCAGGTAGGCGCGGGTGGAGGTGGGCGGTTGTTGCAAGGCGTGGATGACCTCGGCTTCGGTGATGATGCGCTTCATCTGGCCGGAGCTTTCGAGCGCGTAGAAGAGGCCTTCCTCGCGTTTGAGGAGGTGATATTCCAGATCGAGACTTTGCAGCCACGGGTTGTCCCATTCGAGGCCCTCCGCCTTGCGGAATTCGTCGAGTAGGAAATACTTCGCGGTCCAGTCAAGGCGATCGCGGCATTGCAGCGGCGTGATGGCGAGCGTTTCGAGGGTCTCTTTCCAATCCTGCCACACCTTGCGCTTTTCCGGATGGGAGAGATCGACGCGTTGCGCGACCCATTCGACGAGACGCATTTGAAGTTCGACCGCCGTCGTGATCTTGCCATTGGCGAGGGGGAGCTCCCACTTGAAGGTCGTATCGCGCGAGATGTCGCGGTGCGAGTGCAACGGATCGGCGAGGTGCCATGCGGTCGGAAGCGATTCCTCCTTGAGCGATTCGAGGACGAGCGCGGTGGTGCCCATCTTCAGCCACGTGGAAAACTCGGAGAGATTGGCGTCGCCTACGATGACGTGGAACCGGCGGTACTGTGACGGATCGGCGTGCGGCTCGTCACGCGTGTTGATGAGCGGGCGGCGATTCATCGTGTCGATGCTGACAAGCTCGGTGAAGAAATCGGCCCGTTGGGAGATTTGAAAGCCGCCGCCGATGGTCGAGTTCTCGCATTCCCATCCCACCTTGCCCGCGCCGGAATAAATCTGGCGCGTCACGAGGAACGGCGTCATCGCATCGACGAGGCGGTCCCACGGAATGGCACGGGGGATGAGGAAATTGTCATGGCAACCGTAGCTGTGGCCGCGGAAGTCGGTGTTGTTCTTGTAGAGCCGGATCGTGCGCGAGCCGTGGCGCGTGGCCTGCCGGGCGCATTCCTCAAGGATGCGCTCGCCCGCCTTGTCCTGCGCGACGAGTTCCTGCAGCGTGGCGCACTCGGGAGTGGAGTACTCTGGGTGGGCGTGATCATTGTAGAAGCGCGCGCCATTGCGCAGGACGAGGTCGCTCTTGATCTCGTAGAAGGTCAGCTCGCGCTGGGAATCCTGCGAAACGAAATTGGATTCATCGGTGTCCT
>JAFIGT010000018.1 GCA_017849585.1 Verrucomicrobium sp. | reverse complement strand
TGTGGGGGAGGGGGGGGGGAGGGGGGGGGGGTGGGGGGGGTGGAGGGGGGAGTGGGCGGGGGGGGAGTGGGGGTGGTGGGCGCTTTCTGGGGGTCGGAGGTGGTGAGGGTGGTGATCTTCTCAGTGGTGGTGGGTGGTGGCGGAGTTACTGGTTTCAGGTCGGTGGCTCCGGCGGGAGTGGGAGAGGAAAGTCCGGGCGCTTGCGGCCAGGTTTCGGCGCGTGCGGCGGCGACGGTGAGGGCCGTGACGATGAACAGAACGGAGAGGGTCTGGTTCATGCAGCGATTTTATCTGGTTGCGCCGTAAGACGCAACGAAAACACTTGGACAGATGGCGCGGGGTTGCGTAGGTTAGCGGTCGCCAGAGGTGGCAGAGCCGAGGCAAGTCAACCCCGCCAGGTCCGAAAGGAAGCAACGGTACCTTGACCAACGTTGTTGCCGCCTCTGGTCTTTTTTTTTGGCAGGGCTGAGCCCTGCACCCTGTAGCTGATTTGCTACGCCAATCGCTTAAGGCCTTCGCGCTTTTTATTTCAAACGGCTGGCTAGAATGGAAACCCGTCTTTGTTCGCGGTGGGCGCGGCGGGTTTTTCTTCGCTGGGGCGGCGGGCTTCCTTGTTCTTGGGCGCACCGTGGACGAGGATGGCTTTGTCGTCGGCAGGGCAGGCGAATTCGCAGGCACCGCAACCGATGCAGAGCGATTTGTCGACCTCGGGAATGACGAGTCCGCCCTCGTAGGGAACCATGCGGACGGCCTTGGTGGGGCAATGTTCAGAGCAGGCTCCGCAGTCCGTGTGATAGAGCGAGACGATGCAGTGCTCTTTGTTGAAATGGGCCATGCCGATGCGGGTGATTTGCTTTTGTGGTACGGGCAGGAAGGGAATCGCTCCCGTGGGACAAATCTCGGTGCAGCGGTGGCAGGTGTAGTTGCAGAACGATTTGCTGTAGTCCATGCGGGGCTTGAGCAGGTGCTGCGGGCCGTACTGGAGGAAGGCGGGCTGGAGAACCCCAGTGGTGCAGGAGCTGATGCAGAGCTGGCAGGCGGTGCAGTGGGCGAGGAAGGTGTCGGTGTCTCCGGCGATGGGCGGGGTGACGACGTTCTTGTACTTGCGCTTTTTGCCGTGACCGTCCCCGTGCTTTTTTTCGTGATCATCGGCGCGCGAGATGTCGGGCAAGAGACTGGCTCCGGCGACGAGTGCGCCACCGGTGGCGGTGAGGAGAAATTGACGGCGACCGGAATCAGGCGGTTGGGTGGCGTCGGACGGTTTTGCGGCGGGGGAGACGGTCCAGTTGGTTGCGAGTCGCATCGCCCCCTGATCGCAAGCGGCGAGGCAATTGTAACAGGATACACAGCGCGAGGTATCGACCGTTCCGGACTTGAGATCGATGCATTGCGCTTTGCAGATCTTCAAGCATTCCCCGCATTTGCCGCAAGCGTCCGCGTTGATTTTCAATTTGAGCCAGGAGCGCGAGGCGATGAAGCCGAGCAGTGTGCCGACGGGACAAATCGTATTGCAGTAGAGTCGGCCCCGCAGCGAGGCCATGACGGCAATCAGGAGAAAAACGGCTCCGACACCGAGGAGCAGTGGCAGGGCTGCGAGGGCGATGTCGGCGCGGTAGAATCCCGGCACGTGGACTTTTTCAGCGAGCGGAACGAGCAGGTTATTCGCGAAAAGGACGAGAGGGCGCAACAGCAGCGAGACCGTGCGGCCAAAGGTGCTGTAGGGATCGAGCCACGCGACGGCGAGTCCCGCGCCACCGAGGGGGATGGTGAGGAGGGTGGTCCAGAAGAAGAGGTGACGAACCTTGGTCCATGCGGGCGCGTAGCGGAGGAAGAAAGGTTTGCGGCGGAAGAGAGTCGCTACGCGCGCGATGACATCCTGCAGAATGCCGAGTGGACAAATCGCGGAGCAATAGATGCGGCCAGCGGTAAGGGTGACGACGAGGATGATAATCGCGCCGAGGGCGAGGCTGGTTCCGGTCGCGAGGGCGATGAGGGTGGGAACGAATTGGAGCGACGTGAAGAGGGAGATGAGCGGATGGGGGAGGTGCGCACCGAGAAACGCGAGGGCGAGGACGGTGAAGAAAAGCGCGGCGACGGCGACGCGGAGGGGTTTGAGCCAGGAAAGTTTCATTTTTTCGCGATTCAATTTTTCACACACCTCGGCGTTACGCGCTGAGCTGCAGCCGCTGGATGTTCATTTTGTCGAGGTCCATCGAGCCGAGGCCGAGCGCGGCGGCGATGGGGATGTAACGGATATCGGCGGGTTGATGGCCGAGCAACTTGGCGGCGGCGGCATCGGCGGCGACGGGGTCTGTCGAGGCGATGAGGCATTTCATTTCCACCACGTCGGAGGCGTTCGTGCCGCGCGGGCCATTGCGCATCATGGGGTGATAGGCGTCGACGATGTTGAGGGCGGGTTTCTTGAAGGTCTGGAATTCCGCGATGCACTGGTGGAGATCGTTCTTGTGCCAGTAGCGGCGATCCCAGACGACGCCCATGGCGTTCTTCATCGCGCAGGTCATGGTCGCGCCGGAATGATGCTTCAGCACGGGCGCGTTGATGTAGACGTCGCTGTCGAGGATGAGTGAGTGAACTTTTACATCGAGGAGTTTCGTGGCGTTGGCGACGGTGACGACGCGGTACATCGATTCGTCCTTGCCGTTGATGAGCTTGGCGCGGGTGCCTTCGAGGGCTTTTTCGATGCCGCTGTGGGCGTAGGCGCGCTGCCACGCGTCGCAAGTATTGTCGAAGACGGAGATCTCTTTCGCTCCGGCTTCATCGCAGAGTTCCACGAGACGGTGCACGATGTCGGGGTGCGTGTTCGCGCCGAGTTCCGGAACGACGTCCCACCCGATATTGGGTTTGATTACGACCGTTTGGCCGGGTTTGACGAACGCTTTCATTCCGCCAAGGGCCGCGATGGCGGCGTTGAGCATGTCGATGCGGGTGCCGTTGCGGACGGCGACGAGATGCGGAGCGTCCCCGGTAGCGGCGGGAGCCGGTTCGGCGGCGAAAAGTCCACTGAGGTCAGCGAGGGAAAAAGCCGCTCCTACAGCGAAGCCTTTCTTAAGAAAATCACGACGGTCGAGATGCATGGTTTTAGTGTTCCTAATGATTGACGAGCGGCGAAGGGAATAGTTTCGTCGGAAACGGAAGCCGGTTCAAGAGAGGGATAAAAGATATAAGGCGAGGCGATTATTGAGTAGAATTTCTAATGGACGGTGGTTTTTTGCGGTTGCAATTTCGCGTGGGCGAGAGAGACCATTTCGCGCTGCCAAAGTTGTTGAAGTGAGCGCGGGAGTGAGTAATCTACCCCGATGGCTTATCAGGTTTTTGCGCGTAAATATCGACCCCAGACATTCGCCGAGGTGGTGGGACAGGATCACATCACCAAGACGCTGGAGAATGCCATCAAGCTGGGGCGTTTGGCGCAGGCGTACCTGTTCGTGGGACCGCGCGGTACGGGCAAGACGTCGACGGCGCGTATTCTGGCCAAGGCGCTGAATTGTTCCGACGGGCCGAAGGTCGATTTCAACGCCGATGAGGAAATCTGCCAGGAGATCGCCGAGGGGCGTTGTCTCGATGTGCTGGAAATCGACGGTGCCAGTAACAACGGTGTGGAGCAGGTGCGCGACTTGCGCGATAACGTGCGCTACACGCCGGTGAAGGGCCGTTACAAGATCTACATCATCGACGAAGTGCACATGCTCAGCGTGGCGGCGTTCAATGCGTTGCTGAAGACGTTGGAGGAACCGCCCGCGCACGTGAAATTTGTTTTCGCGACGACGGAAGTGCACAAGCTGCCTGCGACGATCCTGTCGCGTTGCCAGCGCTTCGACCTGCGCCGCATTCCCGATGCGCTCATCGCGGCGCACTTGGGTAAGATTTGTCAGCTGGAAGGTGTGGAGGCGGAGCCGCTCGCCTTGACGGCGATCGCGCGGTATGCCGAGGGCGGTTTGCGCGATGCAGAATCGGCGCTCGACCAGGTGATCAGTTTTTACGGCACGCGTGTGACCGAAGCGGAAGTGCTCGGCATGTTCGGTCTGACCGGTGTGACGCCGGTGGCGGCGTTGGCGCGGGCCATCGCGCATGCGGACACGGCGGCGGTGTTGACCCAGAGCCGGGAGTTGGTGAACGCGGGCAAGGATCTCGGCAAGTTGAGCCAGGATCTGCTGCGGTTTTTCCGCAACCTGGTGATTTACCAGATTGCGCCGCAGACGCTCGCGAGCGAACTTTCGCCCGAGGAGGAAGCGGCGTTGAAGGATACCGCGCCGTTGATTTCGCGCGTGGGGGCATTGACGATTTTGGAGGATTTGAGCCAGCTCGAGGCGCGCTTACGCTATGCGTTGGCGAAGGATGTGCTGTTCGAAGTGGCGCTGATTCAGTTGAGCCAGCTCAAGGAACGCGTCTCGCTCGAAGGGATTTTGCAGCGGCTTGCCAGCGGTGGCGGTAATGCCGAGATGACGATTTCCGCGCCGTCGGCTTTCGCTCCCGGTTCGGCCCCGGCCCCGCGTTCCACTCCGGCTGCGCCCGCACCTGCGGCGACTCCGGCCCCCGCGCCAGTTTCTACGCGCGCGGCGGAAGTGGTGCTGGAACCGAATTCGGTGCGGTACGCCACACCTACTCCGGCCCCTGCGCCGAAAGTGACGCCCGCTCCGGTGGCCGCGGCTCCCGCGCCGACTCCGGCTCCGGGGGTGACGGTGATCAAGTCAATTGAGAATCCGGCGGAGATCTGGGCGAAGGTGGTCGAGGGTTTCGCGAAGGAACGGCCCATGGAAAAGGCGACGATTGAGGCGACGCGCTTCCTGTCATGCCGGGGCAACACGATGGAGGTGTCGCTGCCTCCGGCGTTGAAGAACAAGTTACTTTATCTGACGAATCCAAAGAATCAGCCGTTGCTGGATTCGCTTTTGCAGCAGGCCGCCGGGCAACCGGTGAAACTGGTGTTCCTCGCGATTGAGACGAAGGAACCGGAGTTAGGCCAGGCACCTTCTGGTCCGGAACCGGTGCGGATGTCGCAAGAGGAATTTGAGAACGATCCGCTGATTCGCGAGGCGATGCAGCTTTTCCAAGCGAAGGTGGCGGCCTAGCCAGCGCCAGCGTGGCGCTGGGACCCAGTAATCTGAGGAGTGAATCCTCTGAAGCAGAACCAGGAAGGAACTAATTATGAACGTAATGAAGATGATGAAGCAGGCGCAGGAGCTCCAGGCCAAGGCGCAGAAATTGCAGGCGGAATTGGCCGCGCGTGAATACACCGCGGAAGCCGCCGGCGGCATGGTGAAGGCCGTGGCGACGGGCGATGGCACGCTGGTGAGCTTGAAGTTGGACCCTTCCATCGTGAAGGAAGGCGAAGCCGAGATGCTGGAGGATTTGATCGTGACGGCGGTGCGTGAAGCGGTCGACAAGGGCAAGGGCGAAGCGCAGAAGGAAATGGGCAAGCTGACGGCGGGCTTGGGTCTTCCCGGCTTCTAAGGATGGCTGATTATCCGCCGGCCTTTCAGGAGTTGATCGCGGCGTTGCGGCAATTGCCCTCGGTGGGACCGCGCAGCGCTGAGCGGTTGGCGCTCTATTTGCTGGAGAGTCCGCCGGTGGTGAGTCAACGACTCGCCACGGCGATCGCGGATTGTCGTCAACGCATTGTGCCGTGCGAGCGATGCGGCTTTTACGCGGAGGGTCCGCTCTGCACGATTTGCTCCGACGACAAACGGGACCGTCAGGTCTGGTGCGTGGTGGAGCAGCCGAGCGATGTGTTGAAGTTGGAGAAATCGGGTTCGTTCCGCGGACTCTATCATGTGCTCGGCGGAAGACTCTCGCCGCTCGACGGCGTCGGCCCCGAGCAATTGCGGATTGGTTCGCTGCAAGCGCGATTGGAAGCGGAGAAGCCGGCGGAAATTATTCTCGCGCTCGGTGCCGATGTGGAAGGCGAAACCACGGCTCTGTATCTCGCGCCGATTTTGAAATCCAGCGGCGCGCGCGTGACGCGACTGGCGACCGGTTTGCCCGCGGGCGGCGGTTTGGAATTCGCGGACAGCGTGACGCTCGGTTATGCGCTCTCGGGTCGCCGGGAGTTGTAAGGCGACTGATTTACTCAGCGGGAATCGGAGAAGCCTGCGGACTTCCCGTTTCTTTTTTGACGCTCGATTTCGTCAAGGCTCCGAGGAGGAGTCCCCACGTGGCCATGGCGACGAGGAAGAACGGAAATTGCAGCACGAGCGGCAGGGAGTAGGTCATCATCACGACGGGAATCCAGAACGCCCATTGCATGAAAAGCAGCGGGAGGTAGTGGCGCGTGAAGTAGGCGTCGTAGAGTTCGCAGTGAACGACGGCCCACGAGTAGCGGTTGTTTTTCCAGAGCCAGAAAATCGTTTGAAAGGGCGTGGCCCAAAGCGGCGTGAAGAAAAGCATGTCGACGGCGGTCTTGCTGAGGATGACCGACCAGGCGAGGTGATCGCCGAACCAGCGGGCTTGTTGTTCGTAGAAGAGATGAACGACACCGCCCGCCAAACCGAGCATGATGAAGTTGAAGAGCGCGTCCTCGACGTTGGCGCGGGTGCAGCGTCCGCGTTGACCGAAGCAGACCTTGCTGAGTTCCGCGAGAAAGCCGCCAGCGAATCCGGTGGCGGCCATGCTGAACCACATGCCGCCCGCCTGTTTCCACGCGCTGAGCTTGTAGAGTAGGACGGCACTGGAGGGCCAGAGGAAATAGCTGCCCACGAGCAGGCCGAGAAGCAGTTGCAGGACGAGGGCCGGGGCGAGATTTTCGCGGACAGCGGCAATGCCACGTTTCGCGGCCAGGACCAAGGGAGAGGGAGAGTTCACAACCGGGATAGCAAAGCCGCGCGCGGTGAACAGGTCAATGCTGGACCAGCGGTATCAGGAGATAGGCAACCGTGATGATGACGATTGCGCCGATGATGGCGCCCGTGAGGTAGCGCTGTTGGGTGGCGCGGGTGGTTTCGCGATGACGGCGGCGGGCGAAGTGGTGCCACACGTAGGCGAGACCCACGAACGGAGCGATGTAAATCAGGGCGATGATGCCGGTGAAAAACCAATGGGGAAGATGCGAAAAGCTACCCCGGGTCTCGTGCAAATAGAGAAGGGCGAACATGATGCCCGTGCTGGCACCGGCTGAGATCCAGAAGCCGGTCAAGAAAGGATACATGGTCATGGTTTTGGGCCCGGTCCTACCGGGCATCACATCGATCAATTCTTGGAGAAGAAGCGATCAAGCCTCGAAGGACTTACCGCAGCCGCAGGTATGGCGGGCGTTGGGATTCTGAATGCGAAATCCCGCGCCGGTCAACCCGTCGGCATAGTCAATGACAGACCCTTTCAGGTAAGATGCGGCTTCTTCATCAAGAAAAATCTTCACTCCAAATTGCTCAAGTTCAGTGTCTTGAGGCTGGCGAGTGTTGAGTTCCATGCCGTAGGAAAGACCGGAGCAGCCACCGGCTTCGACGAAAACGCGAAGACCTTTCTGAGCCTTGTCGGGACCGAGCAACGTGGCGATTTGCTGGGCGGCCTTCTCGGTGAGTTGGAGGGCGGGAGTATCGGAAACGCTCATAAATATCAAACTACCCGAAACAAAAGGGGGTGTCAATGGCATCTCAAACGGGTGGTCGATGAAGGAGAGCGGCAAGACATCCTGTTTGGGTTTAAGTGCTTAAATGTCGCGTTCGTTGCGATTGAAATCCCAAGGCAGCACTATTTACCCAGTTCACGATCCTCACCCCGACTACAAAAACGAGAAAAAGAAAACCTATGAAAAAGCAACTCCTCCTGTCGCTTGCCTGGTTGGTCTGCCAAACGGCATCGATTCACGCCAGCACGATATTGATCGGCAATCTGTCCGGCTACACGAACGACACCAATCTGGTGGCGTACAAGGCGGGCACGACTTCGGTGGGTAAGGCGATTGGCTTCACCATGGGCGCGACCGATTATAACCTCGATTCGGTGACGTTGCGTTTGTTAATTGGTACGGGAGGTGTGCCGCTGGTGGAGCTCTGGGCGGGTAATGCCACGAGTATTACGGGGACGAGTGCCTTACTCACGCTGACTAATCCCGGAACGTTGCCTGCCGTTTACACCAACGATGTCTTCACCGCACCGACCACCTTCACCCTCACGGCCGGGAGCACATACTATGTGGTGTTGAGAGAGACGAGCGGTGCCGGGAACGTTGTCTGGTCCTATGATAGCGCGGTTCCGACCAGCGGCGAACCGGGAGTCAGTACGGTCAAGCGGCTGATTGGTGTTGACGCCGGGTCTCCGAATACGTGGACGGCGTCCTCGAGCGTGAATAACTGGTTTGAGATCGGCGTTTCGGCCGTGCCGGAACCGTCGGCTCTGGGCCTGTTCGGCATGGGGGGCTTGCTGCTTTCGCTTTATCGCCGCCGTTTGGCGTAGTCTTGAGAGCCTCCTCGAAAAGATCGAGAACAGGTTCTTAGCGCGCCGGGTCGCAATGGCCCGGCGGCGTTTCGTTGGTTCGCAATTGATTTCGTAATCCGGCAAGTCATCCGCATGGCGTTGCTGGAGGGTGGCCGCCAGAGTGGAGGCAGAAATGGCTTCGGCAGTACGCGGGAGCTTGTTAAAAGCAAAATCAATGAGTGAAGCATGTGTGTCGGTGGTGAGGGCTCCGGAGATTCATCGGGGTGTGACGTTCGGTTTTTACGCGGGCAATGGTTACTACGGTTCCCCGCAGGCGCGGTTGGAAGTGGACCGGATGACGGAGTTGGGGGTGACGTGGGTGTGTGTGGTGACGACGGTGTGGCAGGAGACATTTGCCAGCACGCGACAGTTCCGCGATTTCAAGATGACGCCCTCGGATCATGAGTTGATCGACATCATCCACTACATTCACCAGAAGGGGATGAAGGTGCAGTTGCGTCCCAT
The DNA here is from genome assembly GCA_017849585.1 of Verrucomicrobium sp. Lineage (GTDB taxonomy): Bacteria > Verrucomicrobiota > Verrucomicrobiia > Methylacidiphilales > UBA1321 > UBA1321. Next base: position 72,705 of record JAFIGT010000018.1, on the reverse strand, counting down.
GTTGCAGGGGTGGGACGGCTCGTTCCGGGGCTGTGTGGCGTTTCCGTGGGAGGATGATCCGCCCATTTTTCCAGGGATGAAACTCGATTATTGGACGCGCTGGTTTGACAGTCTCGTGGAGCGAACGCTGCACTACGCGCGGATTGCTGAATTGACCGGTTGCGAGGCGTATGGTCTCGACAGCGAGCTCGACCGGACGACTCCACATGACGCGCATTGGAAGCGGGTCATCGCCGCGGCGCGCAGCGTCTATCACGGTCATCTCACGACGGGACATACGGTGTGGGTCGATTTTCTGGAGGAATTGCAGGAGCGCCCGAATCATTGGTTCAAGGATCTGGATTCGCTGGGAGTGAGTTTTTATCCGCCGATGGGGGCGTGCGATCTCAAGTCCATGCGGCGAAATCACATCGACTCCACCACACCGCTCGCGGCCGATGCCGCCCCGGATTCGGCGGAGGTGAAGCAATGGTTCGAGGCGCCGCGCCGGTACTATGCGGAAGTCGCGCGCCTGCTGGGCAAGCCGTTTTACTTTGCCGAATGCGGAGTGCGTTCCTCGGCAGGCGCGCTGACGGGCATGGGTAACGTGACGGAGAACGGGGTCCGGTACGATGGTGAATTGCAGGCGCATTTCCTCGACTCCATCTTGCATTGTTTCTGGAATGAACCGTGGTGGATGGGGATGTATTGGTGGAAGTGGGACGAGCATCTCGACCGTCCCCATTACAAAAGCGATCCGCGTGGTGATCAGGGGCTCACCGTCTGGGGTAAACCAGCCGCGGCGGTGATGAAGCGCTGGTACGAACGACCGGATCGCCGGGGTTGATCCCGGCCGGTTGCGGGTCTACTAATGGTGGCCATCCCGTTATGAGCGATCTTCCCACTTCGCCGCCGCCTTTGAGTGTGCGCCAGCATTTGACCGCTCTGCGCCGCCGACCGATTTTGTTCACGGATCTGCTGTGGGTCTATTGGGGGCATGGTTTCCCGGTATCGAAATGGAACGGCGTGCAGGAAGTGCCCGGCACGATTTTATTCGTGGACCGGGGAGGGATGCAATACGAGTGGGAGGGCGAATCGGTAACGTGTCGCGCGGGAGATATTTTTTTCAGCCAGCCGGGTTTGCGGCGGCACCGGTCGCTGCCGAAAACCAAAGTGCTCTCGGTCGGGTACGAACTCGGTTGGCCGAATGGAGAGCCGCTGTATCGGGAGGGGCTGAATCGATTGGTCGCGGGTGGTATGAAAACCAAGTGGGGGCGGCGGCTCTATGCAGCGTCGCTGACGCTGTTTCACCGGGTGCATCCCGGCGCGAAGGAGCTGACTTTCGCGCAGGCGGTGCAGAAGGATTGTTCGACGCTCTCGGCTTATGTGACACAGCAGGCGGCCTTTGCGGAATGGCTGACGGTGTTGATCGAAGTTTTCGATGAGCTGGGCATCCAGGCGGATCTGCCGATGGCGAGTCTCTCTCCTGTGCGTGAGGCCAAGGCGCTGCTGGATCGTGCGCCGTTGAACTGTCCCTTTTCCGTGACGCAGGGCGAAAAACTTTCCGTCAGCTGGCGGCGGGTGGAGCAGTTGTTTCGTTCGGAATTACACCTGACGCCACGGCAATATTTCGAGCAGCGTCGACTGGCGCAGGCGCGATTCCGGTTGAAGCAGGGACGGAGCTCGATCAAGGAAGTGGCGTCGGAGTTGGGGTTCTCGAATCTCTCGCATTTTTCGAATTGGTTCCACAGTCACACCGGTTACTCGCCGCGGTTCTTTCGCGGGAATCAGTAGTCCGTTTCGTTCCGGCGATAGCAATTTCGGAAATCGGCAAGCGATGCGTGTCGCGTCAGGGAGAGGTCCGCGAATATTCTTGTCGCATGAACTTCATGAACGCGCGAATTGTCCTGCCGCTCCTCGGGTTGTTATGTAGTGCGGTGCCCCTGTCGGCCAGCACGGTGTTGATTGGCAACCTGACGAACTATACCAGCGGGGACGACACCTTGCTGTCGCAATATTATGCGACGACCAATACCTCCACCTCATCGGGCAAGGCGATTGGTTTCACCATGGGGTCGACCGATTACAACCTCGATTCCGTGACGCTGCGTCTCCGGGAGACGACCGGAGCTGCGCCCGTGGTCGAAATCTGGGCCGGCACCACCACAGCCATCACCGGCACCTCTGCACTGCTCACGTTGACGACACCCACCGGGGTGTCGACCACGGCGTTTAGCTCGGTTATTTTCACGGCTCCTTCGACGCTGACCTTGACGGCAGGAACGACTTATTACGTGGTTCTGCGCGAGACCGGCACGGAGACCGATTGGTCCTATTCTTCGACCGCCTCCAATCGCACGGCCACCGGATTGAGCGGAGTGACCGTCGTCAACCGTCTGATCGGTCTCGGTGGGGCTTCACCTTCGGCTTGGACAATGACTTCCGGGGTGAATAACTGGTTTGAAATCGGTGTCTCGGCGGTGCCGGAACCGACAGCGGCGGCAGCCTTGCTTTTCGGCGGTGTCGTGTGGCTGGGCGGCCGGTTGCGGCGCCGTGTTTACGCGGTCTGAGCGAGACGTTTCTTGAAGACCGTGACGCTCTGGCGGAGTTGCTTTTCGATTTCCTTCTGGCGCGCGCCTTTGAAGTCATCCGGCCAGCCGACCACCGTGAGCGCGACGAGCCTGGTTTTCGTGATCGGCACCGGCACCGACACGGCGTAGATGGAAGGATGGTATTGGCCGAGCTCGCGGCAGAGCCCCTCGGTGCGAACGTCCTTGATGCGCTGGAAGACATCCTTTTCGCTTTGCCGCTGCCAGCAGTCCTTCGGCGCGGTACGCAGGATCTGCTTGATCTCATCATCGTTGAGCGGGCTGAGCAGGACCGAGGCGGCGGAACCAATGGCGAGGTGAAAGCTGGAGCCGACGGGAGAGGTGATGGCGTTGAGCTGGGGTGGTTCGGCGCGCATGACGGTGACGGCGTGGTGACCTTCGCGCAGGGTAAGCTTGGTGGAAAGTCCGGTGGCGTGGCAGAGTTGCTTGAGCGGTTGTTCGAGCTGGGCGAGCTGATGTTCCGTCTCGGCATAGGAACGGGCGGCATGGGCGAGACCAAAGGCGATGCGGTAGGTGCCTTCGCCGTCTTCCTGCAGCCAGCGATGTTGGGCGAGGGTGCGGACGATGCGGTAGCAGGTGGCGGCGGGGATGTTGAGGCTGAGGGAGAGGTTCTTGATGGTGCGTCCGTGCTCGGAGGCGGCGACGTGCTCGATGAGGGCGATGGTTTTGTTGAGGACGGGGACCGTGTTGGCGCTGGACATGATGGGGCATTATCAAATGCGAGAATTCGAGTGTCAAAGGCTAAGAGCCTGTCTACGATCTTTTCTGGGTGGGGCTGAGATTGGGAGGCGGGAGAAGGCGAGGTGCCAGTGACGAAGCCAGCGACCGCCTCACGGCTCAGTCCGATGGATTGCCGATCTTTTGCCCACCGGGCGGCGTTGTCGCCAAGGGCCAAGATCGCTGCGGATATTGGCCCTCGGCTCCGCCTTGCCCAGTGTCAAAATCTCTGGCAACCCCACCCAGAAAAGATCGTAGACAGGCTCTAAGTGAATCGGGCCCTGGCTGGACGGCGATAGACCACAATTATATAAGTTTTTAAGCAAATTGGTTAACCGCCATGGCTCGGCGGCGGCGGGGGCGGGTTTATAGTAAGAGTGTGGGGAATGACTCCCCGCCATACACCATTATTAGGAATCCCATGTCATCGTTGCACTATTACTTTTCTCCGAATTCGGCTTCTCATCCCGTCGAATTGAACGTCGATATTTGTGTCTACGGCGGTAGCGCGGGCGCGATCACAGCTGCCGTGCAGGCGGCGCGCTCGGGTCGCACGTGCGCGTTGGTGATGAATACGGCATGGCTCGGGGGATTGACCGCGGGCGGTCTCGGCTTTACTGACATCGGCAACGAGGCGGCCATTGGCGGCATGGCCCGCGAGTTTTACGGTCGGGTGGGGAATCACTACGGCGTGGAAGAAGAATGGTGCTTCGAGCCGCACGTGGCGGAAAAGGTGTTTCGCGCCATGCTGGCCGAAGCGGGCGTGACGCCGCATTTGAAGCAGTTCCTAAAGAGCTTGAAGAAGGAGCACGGTCGTCTGGTGTCGATCCAGATGGAGAGCGGGCTCAAGGTGACGGCGCGCCAGTTCATCGATGCGTCCTACGAGGGCGATCTGATGGCGATGGCGGGCGTTTCCTCGACCTTTGGCCGCGAGGGGAACGAAGTTTACGGCGAGCTTGTGAATGGCGTGCAGCTGCGGGACAAGCACCAGTTCGAAGTGCCGATCAGCCCCTACGTGCGTGAAGGCGATCCGAAGAGTGGATTGCTACCGGGCATCAGCGAAGGACCGCTCGCGCCGCAGGGCAGCGGCGACCGCCGGGTGCAGGCGTATAATTTCCGCATGTGCCTGACGAAGGCGAAGGACCGGCTGCCGTTCCCGAAACCGGAATCGTACAATGTGCTGAATTACGAATTGCTCGCCCGCTACATTGCCCGTGGGTGGAATGAAATGTTCCGGAAGTATGACCGTATTCGCAACGGCAAGACCGACACGAATAATCATGGGGCGGTTTCAACGGACTTTATCGGCGGCAGCGACCGCTTCCCCGAGGCGTCCTATGCGGAGCGGGAAGAAATTTTCCAGCGTCACGTGGCCTATCAGCAGGGCTTGATGTGGTTCTGGCACAATGATCTGCGCGTGCCGGCGAAGATCCAGCAGGAGATGCGCACGTGGGGACTCGCGGCGGATGAATTTCAGGACACGGGCGGATGGCCGCACCAGCTGTACATTCGCGAGTGCCGCCGCTTGGTCTCGGATTACGTGACCACGGAACTCGATTGCCGGGGCTTCCGCCGCGCGGAGGATCCGGTTGGTCTGGGCGCGTACGCACTGGATTCGCACAATTGCCAGCGGTTGGTGATCAATGGCCGCGTGTTCAACGAGGGCGATGTGCAGGTGAAGGATTTCGCGCCGTACCCGATCTCGTACCGCTCCATCACGCCGCGCCGCAGTGAATGCGAGAATCTCACTGTGCCGGTGTGTCTCGCCGCGTCGCATATTTCGTACGGCTCGATCCGCATGGAACCGGTCTTCATGATACTCGGTCAGTCCGCTGCCATCGCGGCGCATCTGGCCATCGGTCTGGGCGATTCCGCCGTGCAGGACGTGCCGTATGCCGCGCTGCGCCAGCGGTTGGAACAGGCCGGGCAGCGGTTGCAGATCGAGCCGAAGCCGAAGGCCAAGGTGGTCGAAGACGAAGCGGTACCCGTGCCGCAGATGTAGGTCTGTACCGAAGGCGCGAGGGCGCGATTGCGGGATCGGTGGGACGCATTGTTAGCGAATATAATGCCGGGATTAGGTAGTATACTAATCTATTGGTATTAGTTAAATTTCTTGTCTCGCAAACAAATTCATCTTAAATCGCATAGGTGACTGTTCTGGTTCTAACCATTTTTGTGAGTCTGTTGCTCACGATCATCTTTATTCTTGGGTTTCTCTATCAGTCTCGCGACAAATGGAGTAACCCGGAGCGTGACTCTTTGTTCCCGCTGGAACCGGAGCAATCCACCCCGAGCTCATCTTCTGCGAAAAAACTGCCGACTAAATAAAGATCTATGACTACCACTTTGACTCCGGCCAAAGTCCGAATCGAATTCAATGACGCCGTCGTGCGGGCTTTCATGCTGGCGGCGATCGTCTGGGGCGCCGTGGGCATGCTCGCGGGTGTTCTGGTGGCGTCGCAGCTGGCGTTTCATGCCATGAACTTCGATACGTCGTGGTTCACCTTTGGCCGGTTGCGGCCATTACATACCAATGCGGCGATTTTCGCCTTTGTCGGCAACATGATGTTCGCGGGGATTTATCATTCCTCGCAGCGCTTGCTGAAGCAGCGGTTGCCGTCCGATTTTCTGGCCTGGGTTCACTTCTGGGGCTGGCAGCTCATCATCGTGGCGGCGGCGATCACGCTGCCGATGGGCCTGACCCGCAGCAAAGAGTACGCGGAGTTGATCTGGCCGATCAATGCTCTGGTGGTGGTGATCTGGGTGATCTTTGCGGTGAACTTTTTCTGGACGATTGCCCGCCGCAATGAGCCGACCCTTTACGTGGCGCTCTGGTTCTACATCGCGACGATCATCACGGTGGCGATGCTCTACATCGTGAATCACCTGCAGATCCCGACGAGCTGGACGCATTCGTATCCGATCTTCGGCGGCGCGCAGGATGCGCTGGTGCAGTGGTGGTACGGCCACAACGCGGTGGCGTTCTTTTTAACCACGCCGATTTTGGGCATCATGTATTACTACATGCCGAAGGCGGCGGAGCGGCCGGTGTACAGCTACCGGCTGTCGATCGTGCACTTCTGGTCGCTGGTGTTTATTTATATCTGGGCGGGACCGCACCACTTGCTCAATACGGCGTTGCCGTCGTGGTTGCAGTCGCTCGGCATGGTGTTCAGCCTGATGCTGTGGGCACCGTCGTGGGGCGGCATGCTCAACGGCCTGCTCACGTTGCGCGGGGCATGGGATAAATTACGCACCGATCCGGTGCTGAAATTCTTTGCGGCGGGCGTGACGTTCTATGGGATGTCGACGTTCGAAGGGCCGCTGATGGCGATCAAATCGGTCAACGCGCTCTCGCATTACACCGACTGGACCATCGGTCATGTCCACGCCGGGACGCTCGGCTGGAATGGCTTTATGGCCGCGGGCATGTTCTACTGGCTTGCGCCGCGCCTGTGGAAGACGCAGCTCTATTCGGTGCGGATGGCGGACATTCATTTCTGGACCGGCATGGTGGGCATTCTGCTCTACATCGCCTCGATGTGGGTCTCGGGCATCTCGCAGGGCTTGATGCTGAATGCGGTCAGCCCCGACGGCGTGCTGGTTTATCCGAACTTTGTCGAAGTGGTCACTTCGGCCCACGCGATGATGGTGACGCGCATGATCGGTGGCGCGCTCTACCTCGCGGGCTGGGTGTTGATGATCTATAACCTGACGCGCACGATCTGGGGCACGCAGGCGGTGAACGGCGTCATCGAGGTGGCGGCACCGGAACATGAGACGCCGAGCTTGAGTTTCGCCGCCACCTTCTTCAATGCGCCGGTGCTCTACAGCGCGGCGTTGGTGGTCTTCTCCTGCATCTGGATGTTTGGCGGTTCGGTGGGCTTCCTGATTGCCTTGCCGGGCTTGATCCTGACGGTGATCACGGCGCTGGTGCATTTCGAGACGAGCGGCTCGACGTGGGGCCAGTGGTACGAGCGGTTGCTGGCGAGCTGGGTGCCGTTCGCGGTGCTCACGTTCATTGCGGTGGCGCTGGGCGGGGCGATCCAGATTATCCCGACGCTGACGCTGGAGCGCACGACGGCGATTGACGGAATTCATCAAAAACTCTACACGCCGCTGGAATTGTACGGTCGCGATCTCTATATCCGCGAGGGCTGCTATCTTTGTCACTCGCAGATGATCCGTCCGTTCGTCAGCGAGAGCATGCGTTACGGCGATCCCTCGAAGCTGGGCGAATCGATGTACGATTACCCTTTCCAGTGGGGTTCCAAGCGCACCGGCCCGGACCTTGCGCGCGTGGGGGTGAAGTATGACGACCTGTGGCATTACCGCCACATGCTGAATCCGCGTTCCACATCGCCGGGCAGCATCATGCCGAATTACCCGTGGCTCTTCACGCAGAACAGCGATTACAGCGTGCTGCCGAACCGCATTCATGTCCAGCAGATGCTCGGCGTGCCGTTCCCGAAGCAGACGCCGGAGGAGATCGTGGCCGCCGCGCGCAAGCAGGCGGAGGAGATCAGCACCAGCCTGCAGGGCAAGGGTGTGCAGGCGATTCCGGATCGCGAAATCATCGCGTTGATCGCGTATCTGAAACAACTGGGGCAATTCGAAAAGGTGGCCCCGACCAAGAAATAGCACTCTCTATGCGCATTTTTTTCGAACAGATTCATTACGCGAATTGGACGGACTGGTGTCCGTTCGCGGCGTTTGCGATTTCCTTTGCGGTGTTCTTGGCATGGCTCTGGTGGGCGTTTCATCTGCCGGCCGAAAGCCTGGAACGGATGGCCAATCTGCCGCTGAACGAATCTCCGGAAGGAACTGTTGTAACCGATTCTTCAACCACGAGTGTGACCCATGCAAAAGAGTAAAGTTGAACCCGTTGATCCGCTGCGCGAGCATGTCTATGATGGCATCCAGGAATACGACAATCGCCTGCCGAACTGGTGGCTGTGGACGTTCTACGGGGCGATCATTTTTACGGTGGCCTATTGGTTTTATTATCACCAGGCAGGCATGGACCAGCCCAATGAGGTGATCCTGGCCCGCGCCAAGGCGGAAGTGACCGCGCGTGCCGCGAGCTTGTCGAAGGGGCCGCTGACAGACGATCAACTTTGGTCTTTGAGTCTCGATCCGGCAACGGTCGCGGCGGGGCGGTTGACCTTCGTGTCGACGTGCGCGTCATGCCACGGCGATAATCTCGAGGGCAAGATCGGGCCGAACCTGACCGACCAACGCTGGATTCATGGTGGAAATCCCGCGCAAATCGTGCAAACGGTGACTACCGGCGTGGCGGCCAAGGGCATGCCCGCGTGGGGACCGCTCCTCGGCGCGAAACGGGTCAACGAGGTTGTGGCGTTTGTCTTGAGCTATCATAAGAAGGGGGAGCCGATGGTGATCGATCCCACCGCGACGGCGACGGGCAAACCGTAAGATTTGACGGTTGGGGTGAGGGGTAGGGCTTGCGTGAGCGGGCCGACAGACCGATGGAATGTAGTACGTATGAAACCGACTTCCAAGGAACCGACGCGCGACACGGTGACGACCATCAACGAGGATGGGTCGCGCTATTTCATCCACACGGCCGATGTGCGCGGGTTGTTCACCACATTGCGGCGGCTGAGCGGGTGGGGATTGATTCTTTTTTACGTGGCGTTGCCGTGGATTCCGATCGGTGGCCATCCGGCTTTGTTCCTTGATGTGGCGAACCGGCAGTTTCATATCTTCGGCCTTTCGCTCGTGGCGCAGGATATGTGGCTCGCTTTTTTTCTCATCACGGGCCTGGGCTTTTTTCTCTTCTACCTCACCAGTCTCTTTGGCCGGGTCTGGTGCGGGTGGGCCTGTCCGCAAACGGTTTTCCTCGATCACGTTTTTCGACGCGTCGAGCGCTTGATCGAAGGCGACGCGCATGCGCGGCGGCAATTGGACCAGGCGGAATGGACGCCTGGAAAGGTCTTCAAGCGCGTGGTCAAACACGCGGTGTATCTGGTGCTGTCGCTCGCCGTGGCCCACATTTTTCTCTCCTACTTTGTCTCGCTGCCCCGGTTGTACAGCGCCATGCATCAAGCGCCATGGGAGAATGCCACCTTGTTCCTGCTCGTCTTCGGAATCGGGGCGGCGCTCTATTTTGACTTTGCGTGGTTCCGCGAACAATTCTGCATTATCCTCTGCCCGTATGGACGCATCCAGTCGGCGTTGATCGACGATCATTCCATCGTCATCGGCTACGACGAAAAGCGGGGCGAGCCGCGTGGCAAGGGGCAGGGGGCGGGTGACTGTGTGGATTGTCATCGCTGCGTGCAGGTGTGCCCGACGGGTATCGATATCCGGCAGGGCTTGCAGATGGAATGCATCGGTTGCTCAAACTGCGTGGATGCGTGCGACGAGGTGATGACGCGGCTGAAGCGACCGAAGGGATTGGTGCGCTACGACTCGTTGAATGGATTGGCGGGACGGGCGACGCGCTTGGTCCGGCCGCGCACAATTTTGTACACGGTCCTGATGCTTGTTGGAGCGGGGGTGATGTTGTGGGCCTTCTCCACGTTCCGCACACTGGGCGTGGGCATCGTGCGTTTGCCCGGAGCACCCTATTATTTGAATGAAGGGCAGGTGCGGAATCAATACATGGTGCGGTTGATCAACAAGGCGGCCCATGCGCGCACGTTCAAGATCCACATCGAGAGTCCGCATCCCGGCCTCGCCCCCGTCGGTTTGCCGGTTTCCATTGAGATTCCCGCCGAGGGCGAGGTGCAGCAATTGCTCGTGCTGATGATGCCGGAAAAGAATTTTCCCGGAGGCTTTCGGTTCACGGTCGAAGCCATTACGGATGATGGCAAGGCCACCGCTTCGAAACAGGCGGATTTTCTTGGCCCCGATCCGTTGCCTTGAGCCACGCCATGAACTTCCTGAAACGTCGTCCCTGGATCTGGTTGCTGCTTTTGTTTCTGCTGCCGCTGATTCCCTGGGGCATTTTCATCTACCTCGCGGCGCATCAGCCGATGCATCGTGTGGATAAGCCACGCCCGTCCGTAATGACGGAAAAAACGAAGGAGGTTCGGCCATGACGCCACTTTTCGATTCACCGATCACCGCGCTCGTCGCGGGCCTGGTCACGAGCGTTCATTGCGTCGGGATGTGCGGACCGCTCGCCTGTGCGACGACGGGACGCGAACAGGCGGGGCAAACGACGGCGCTTTATCATGCGGGTCGGTTGACCGCGTACATGTTGCTGGGTGGACTTGGGGGTATGTTGGGCGCGTCGATTGCACCGTTTTTCAACGGAACGCCAATCCGATTGCTGCCGGCGGCGTTCGCCCTCTTCTTTATCATCGTGGCTCTCGGCTGGGATAAACGGGTGCGCATCCCGGCGTGGCTGACGCGTTGGAGCGGACCCCTTATGCAGCGATCTGCGAAGCTGCCCAAACCGGCGGCGTCCTTGCTGCTTGGACTGGGAACGCCTTTTCTGCCATGCGCGCCGCTTTACCTCGCGCTGGGGGTGACGCTTTTCTCAGGATCGTTTTTCAAGGGAGCGGTTTTGATGGGAGCGTTCGCCCTCGGGACAATCCCCGCGCTTGCAGTGATGCAACTGAACTGGTCGTGGCTCTCGATGCGGCTGACGCCGGTCTGGCTGCGACGGATTCAACGCGGTCTGGCTCTTTTGGCAGCGGTGCTTATTCTTTGGCGCAGCGTGGGTGGGGCGACGCTGTTGAGTCCCAGCCATTGCCCGCTATGTCATTAAACGAACCGAGCCCGATTCGCGAGGTAGTCTGTAAACACTGCGGCACGCCCTTTCGCGCGCGGCGGACTGATGAGGAGTTTTGCTGTACGGGTTGCTCCTACGTTTACGAATTGATCCGCGGTCAAAAACTGGAGCGTTACTACGATCTGCGCGATGAGACCGTGCCGCCGGTGGGTAACCGCGTTTTTCATCCGGGCCGTTATGCGTGGCTGGAAGAAGCCGCGCGGCAGGCGGAATCCACCGCCGGGGCGACGCTGACAGTGCGTATTCAAGGGTTGAGCTGCGCCGCCTGCGTCTGGCTGGTGGAACAGATCTTTGCCCGGCAACCGGGCGCGCTCAAGGCCGTGGTCAATGTGACCACTGGACTGGTCCGGCTGCGGTGGGAGGCGGGGAAGTTCTCCGCGATTCAATTTGCCGAGGATCTGAACCGGTTCGGCTACACGCTCGGTCCGGACGACGGTGTGCGTCGCGAGGAAGGTTCGGCCCTAACGCGCAAGATTGGCTTGTGCGGAGCCTTTGCCATGAACGCGATGTTATTCAGTCTGCCGCATTATCTCGGATTGCGGACGGATGACTGGCTGAACGGAATTCTCGACGCAGTGGCGCTGGCGTGCGCGACGTTGAGCATGCTGGTGGGAGCGTCGTATTTTATCCGGCGCGCGTGGGTGAGCTTGCGCGCGGGACTGCTCCACATCGATCTGCCGATTGCGCTCGGATTGATCGTCGGCTACAGCGCGACGGTTTTTGCGTGGGCGACGGGACGGCGCGAACTGGCGTACTTCGATTTCGTATCCATTTTTACACTGCTCATGCTCACGGGCCGCTGGCTGCAGGAACGCGTCGCCACCTCGAATCGGAACCGATTGCTGGGTGTTTCGAGCGTGCCATCGACCGTGGAGCTGGTCACGGGCGAGACCACCACGCGGCTGGCCTTGACCGATCTGAAGGCGCATCTGCGCCTGCGCATCGCCTCCGGCGGCGTCGTGCCCGTGCGGTCGCGGCTGTTGGACGCGTCGGGAGTGTTTGGTCTCGAATGGATTTCCGGCGAGAGCGAGGCGCGGGAGTTTTCTGCCGGGGCGGTGGTGCCATCGGGCGGATTTAACCTGGCGCGACTGGCAATCGAGGTGGAGACGCTGGAGAGCTGGAAGGAATCGCTTTTGTGCGGTCTGACCGCCGAAACGGACACATCCGCCAAGGGCAGCGAGGTGATGAACCGCATCATCCGGCTTTATCTCGGCGTAGTGGTCCTGATCGCCGTGGCGGGTGGCGTGGGCTGGTGGCTGGCGGGCGAGTACGCGTTGGCGTTGCAGGTGCTGGTCTCCACGCTGGTGGTGTCCTGTCCCTGCGCCATTGGCGTGTCGCTGCCACTGGCGGATGAAATCGCCACGGCCTACGCACGGCGGCTCGGTTGCTTTGTGCGCGAGAGCACCCTCTGGCCGCGGCTGCGCAGGGTGCGGGCGGTGGCGTTCGACAAGACCGGAACGCTGACGCTCGATGTTCCCGAGTTGCGCGATCGGTCGATGCTGGAGCGGCTTTCGCCCGAGGATCGCGGCGCGCTCGACTGGATGGTGGCGGCGAGCTTGCATCCGGTGGGGAAATCGTTGCGCGAGGCGTTGCTGCTGGCGGCGTTGCCGCTGGCGTCTCCGTCCCCGGAAAGCGAACTGGAGGAAGTGACCGGCACGGGGGTGTGCCTGAAGTCGGGCGGTACGATCTGGCGATTGGGGCGTCCCGAGTGGACTGGCAGCGAAGAGACTTCCGCAGAGTGTATATTTAGCCGTGACGGGGAAACGGTGGCGACCTTCGCCTTTGTCGAGACGTTGCGGCCCGAGGCGCGGGAGCAGGTGGAAAGTTTGCGTGAGCAAGGGTATGAACTCTGGCTGTTGAGCGGCGACCGGCGCGGTAAGGTGGAGGCGTTGGCCCGGCAGCTCGGATTGCCGGAGAGTCATCTGCTGGCCGAAGCCACTCCGCAGCAAAAAGCGGAGACGTTGCGGCGACTGGCGGCGCAGACCTTGATGATTGGTGACGGAGCGAACGACGCCCTCGCGTTCAACCAGGCGCTGTGTTGCGGCACTCCGGCGATTGACCGGGGGTTGCTGGAGAATCGTGCGGATTTTTACTTCACCGGGGCGGGGCTGCATGGCCTCTCCGGGTTGCTGGAACTGGCACAGAGGCATGGGCGCGCGGTGCGCCGAGTCATGGCCTTTACTCTCGCCTATAATGTGACCGCCGTTGTATTGGCCCTGAGCGGATGGATTGTTCCCGTGGTGGCGGCGGTGTTGATGCCGGCGAGCTCGGTGGTTTCCCTCGGGATTGTGGCGTGGAGTTATCGCCTTTCTAAAAATTTAAGAAGCGCCGCTTATTCTTGATTTTTGCCATAAATCGCTCCACACTCGGGTTACAGTTTTGAGGAATTAAACGCTCAAAACAAACGGAGAGGAGCGGGAGATGAAACTTTTTGAAGTGGAGAAAAAGTATATCGCGTGGAAAGCGGTAGGGGGCAGCATGACTCCGTGCAATTACCGGAACATCGTAAAAGTGATGGGCTTTCCGGTTTATCAGAGCCCGGAGAAACGGGTCTTGGACTACGTTCCCACCGAACGCAAACGCAAGGGCGTCTGGGTCAAGATTGGTTAGTCGTCCAGATAAAGACGTGTGAAACCGCTCTCGCGTGCGGTGTGGTTGCGCCTCCTTTTTTACGGAGGCGTTTTTTGTTTTCTGGCACTCCTGTATTGCTTCCGTTGGACTCTCTATGGTGCAGTAATCTGGATGACGGAGGAAAAGAAAACCGGACAGAAAACCGTGGCGCAGCGTGTCGAGCAATTTGGCCACGTGGCGGATCAGCGGCTGAAACCACTCTTTGCTGCACAAAGTGTCAGCTATCCACCCGAGCGAATTGTTCTCGTCGGCATCAAAAAGGACAAGCAACTGGAGCTCCATGCGGCGGGCAAGGGACAGGAATTGCGCTTGATCTGCACTTATCCGATTCTCTGCGCCAGCGGCAAACTTGGGCCGAAGTTGAGGGAGGGCGACCGACAAGTGCCAGAGGGGCTTTATGAGATCCAATTGCTCAACCCGAACAGCCTCTACCATCTTTCCCTGCGGGTGAATTACCCGAATGACTTCGACCGCGCGCAAGGGGCGAAGGACGGTCGCGCGGAGCTTGGCGGCGACATCATGATCCACGGCAAGAACGTCTCCATTGGTTGCCTTGCCATGGGCGACGACGCAGCGGAAGATCTCTTCATTCTCGCCGCACGCACGGGCATCAAAAACATTCGCGTGATTCTGACCCCTGTCGATTTCCGCAAGGAGACCATCACCGCCGCGCAACTCGGCCAGCCTGCGTGGGTGCAAGGTCTGTATGCCGACATCGCGCGGGAGCTGATTGGTTTGAAGTAGAGTCGTATTGCCTGCGCGGTAGTACTCCCTTAATCTCGCGGCATGCAACGAATGGTGTGTGTGGTGCTGATGGGATGTCTGCTGGCGATTCCTCTTTCTGTTTCGGCGAAGTCCAAGGACGAACCGGTGACGGGACAAGCGGCAGGAACCTTGCCGGGAGACAAGGGACCCGTGGTGTTGGTGCTGGATGCGCCACATCTCAAGAAGAAGCGTTTCGCAGAATTGGCGAATCGGGATAAGCCGCTGGTGAAGATGCCGGACGACAAGGTCATGCCGCGTCATTTCCGCGCGAGCGTGGATAATAGCTGGCACAAGGCTTTCACCGGACCCCAACCGTCGATTGTCGGCATGGCGGAACTGCAGTGTTCCGGCAGCGCGGAATTTTCGGTGGGCGAATGGTACACGCTGTTCGAGTATCTGCGGTCGCGCGGCGGGGCGAATGTGACGGTGGTGGATCTGCGGCAGGAAGCACACGGCATCGTGAACAACATGGCGGTGGCCTGGTACACGTTTCAGGACAGCATCAACCGGGGCTTGTCGCCGGATGAGGTGATGAGCGCGGAGAGCGACCGGTTGGAATTGTTGAAGGACACCGGGGTGATCACGGTCAGCAAGTTCACCGACAAGGCGTTCAACGACGTGGACGCCTGGCGCACGCTCAATCTGCGCGTTCGGGTGGAGACGGTACAGACGGAGTATGAGTTGGTGACGGGATCGGACTGTGGGTACTTCCGCATCACGGCGCCCGATTACATGCCGCCGGAGGATGCGGATGTGGATCGCTTCGTCCAATTCGTACGCAGCCTGGATGCGGGAACGTGGCTGCATTTTCATTGCTGCGCCGGGGATGGACGCACCACGACCTTCCTGACGTTGTATGACATGATGCGGAATTCCAAACAGGTGAGCGCGGCGGATATCATTCGCCGCCAGTATTTGCTGGGTGGGATTGATCTCGCGGCGGTGCCGCTGGACAAACCGGCGATCAAGCAGGAGTGGGCGAAGGCGCGCACCGCGTTTCTCGGGAGGTTTTATCAGTATTGTCTGGCGAACGGACCGGACTATGCCGTCAGCTGGTCAAAGTGGAAGGCGAAGACTCGTCCGGTTGCACCGAAAAATCCGTGACGATAAATGCGGTTCTGTCGTAACCGAGCCGGTCAAGCTCGGAACGGACGATCCACGTGGCGCGTTCGCCGAGAATGTGGAAAACCATTTCGACGTAACGGCGTGCGGATTGGTGCCAGAGGAACCGCCCAACGCCTTCGGCAAGGAGCGAATCATGCAAGGTGGCGGTCAATTCATCGAGGATATCGGGCGCGGTAGCCTTGGGAAGGGAGACGGTGAGTACCCCCGGTTGAGAGGGGTATTGAGGTTTGGTTTTCATGCCCTGATTGGAGCATGAGATAACGCTCAAGCGTTTGCGTTGCGTTGGCTACGTTGGCTACGTGTGCGATATTTTTTTTTCGCTCGAGGCGGCAAAGTGCGACGTGGGGCGAAAGCAATGACACGGGGGGACTCGTCAATCCGTCATCCTGACTTTCTCGAAGGATTAGATGACTTGTTCCAAGCGCCCTAACATTGCGACAATCAGAATGAAAAGATCCTAGCGGCTGGCCCAGACGAGGCCGCGTCGTGTGATCTCGCGTACGGGGGCGAGATCGAATTCCTTCGTGGTGTGACCGATGGAGGAATAGAAGATGCGGCCCTGACCGTAATGACGTTTCCACACCACGGGCATGACGGTGCCATTGACCCACGGGGCGCTTTTCGTGGTGAAAGTCGTCGTGGCGAGCACTTCGTTTGACGGGTCGACGTGCATGTAATATTGCTCGGAATGGAGGGTGAAGTCCTCGATACCGGCGACGATGGGGTCGGCCGTTTTAATGATCTGGACGATGTAATCCTTGTGATTGTCCGGGTGGGCAACGAATTGTCCGCCGACCATGAACTGGTAATTCGTGCTGGCGCGGAAGGCGTCGCCCATGCCGCCATGGAATCCGCCCAGCCCGACGCCCGAGGCAATCGCCGCAACGAGATTTTCTTCCTGCGGCGCGGTCAATTGCCCCATCGTCCAGTTCGGGACGATGAGGCCGTAAGTTTTTAATTTTTCAGTGTCGAGAAAAGTATCGAGCGTGTCCGAGGTGTCGACGGCGAAACCCGAGCGCACGAGTTCCGCGGTAAGCAAGGCGGTTGTCTTCTGGGGTTCATGTCCGTCCCAACCGCCGTACACGATCAAGGCTTTTTTCATCTCGGGGTGCTCGCTTATTTGATGGAACCGAGTGGCAGACCAGCGGCCAACGCGGCGGGTTGTTTGCACGCGGATTTGATGTCGATACGGCGACCGGTCTTGGCGGAGACCGTGAACGATTCCATCACTTCCACTAGGTGCAAGGCCATCTCACCGTTCTGGCGATTCAGGCGGCGTTTGACGATGGCGTCGGCCATGTCGGCGAGGCCGAGGCCGCGTCCGGTCTTGTCGCTATGCGTGAGCGGCACCGGTTTCCATTCTTTCTCGCCCGCTTTGAGGAGGAGCACTTCACCGCCGAACGTGTTCGGATCGGGACAGGAGAGGGAGCCTTCCGTACCGTAGATTTCGAGCATCGGCAGATGATGGCCCCACACATCGAAACTCATGGTGACACTGGCGACGGTTCCCTGACGGAACTCCACCTGACCAGTGAGATGCGTGGGGGTGGTGACTTTGATTTTGGTGCCATTCAACGGCTGGCTGGTGATGAGCCGTTCCTTGAAACCGGTCTTGGCAAAGGCGACGACGCTTTTGACTGGGCCCAGCATAGTGATGAGCGAGGTGAGATAATAGGGGCCCATGTCAAAGAGCGGGCCGCCGCCGAACTTGTAGTAGAAACCGGGATTCGGATGCCACGTTTCCATGCCGTGACCGACCATGTTGGCGGTGGCGGCGAGGGGCCTGCCGATCGCGCCATCGTCGATGAGTTTGCGGCAGGTCTGGATGCCGCCGCCGAGGACGGTATCGGGCGCGCAGCCAACGTAGAGTTTGCGCTTTTTCGCTTCGGCCATGACGCGCTTGCCTTCCTTGGTGGTGAGCGAGAATGGCTTCTCGCAATAGACATGCTTGCCCGCTTTGAGTGCGGAGAGATTCACGGCGGCATGCGCGGCGGGCACTGTGAGATTCAGGATCATGTCGATATCGGGATCGCTGAGCACTTCTTTGACCGAGCAGGATTTGGCGACTTGGTGTTCCTCGGCCTTGGCTTTGGCGCGGGCGAGATCGAGGTCGGCGCAGGCCGTGATTTTCACAAACGACCCGAAAGGCTCGGTGCCCTTGAAATATGCGTTGCTGATATTACCGCAACCAATCACACCGACACGGAGGGGAAGGGAGGCCGATTTTTTGCTCATAATAAAATGGTATGGATGATTTGAATTTGTATTATTTTTTCAGGCTATAACATAATCCCTGTAAAGAGAATGGATTGATTCGTCAAAGATATGGATTTTTTAGTCAGACACTGGGCGGTGTACAGTCGACGCTTTCCGTCGTCCTGCCCCTTGCAGGGACTTGGTTTTATCCGCGACAAGGATAGCTGGGTGCGCGGTACATTTACGACATGTAACTTTTCGCTGATTCTGCGTGGAGAGGGAGAATTCCATCGCAAGGGGCGAAGCTGGCCGGTGCTCGGGCCGTGCGTGATCACGCAATGGCCGGGTGATTGGCTGGAGTATGGGCCTTCCTTGCCGGACGGAACATGGGATGAACTTTATTTGATGTACGATGCGGTGCATATGCCGGCCCTGAGGAAATCGGGGCTGGTGAAGGAGCGGCGGCCGATCTGGCCGATTCACAATTTCGACCGGGTCCAGTCCCAAATCGAGGAGTTGTACGGACTGATCAATGGGGGGCATCCGGAAATGATGGCGGATCGGGTCGATCGAGTGTGCGAGAGGTTGGTGCTGGAGACGTTGCTGCCGAAGCTGGAAACGGGGGATGAGGTGATCCAGAAAATCCAGTCGCAGTTGCGGCAGCAGTTGGACCGCGAACATGACTTCGAGGAGTTGGCGCAGCGATGCGGCATGTCGCCTTCGACGTTCCGGCGGCGTTGGTTCCAGGCGTTGAAGACGACGCCGGGGCGGTACTTGCTCGATCTGCGCATTCAGAAAGCGCGTCGGATGCTGGCAGAAACGACGTTGGACGTAGGCGAGATTGCGAGCCGGACGGGATTCGAAGATCGGCTCTATTTTTCCCGTCGGTTCAAGCTGGAGACGGCGCTTTCACCGACCGAATATCGCGAGCGTTATCGTATCCGCCGGGTGTGACGGTGGCTCTTACGAAAGCTGTCCGTAGGTCGCCTTCGCGCCATGCTTGCGGTAGAAATGCTTGTCGAGTTGAGTTTGATTTAAGGGCCACGCCTTGGGATCAATCTGCAACGTCTTGAGAGCCATCTCCGCGACGATCTCGAGTGCGAAAGCGTTTTCGACAGCTTTGGCGCCGCTCGAGCCCCAGACGAAGGGGCCATGACCATGGACTAAAACGGCCGAAACTTCGTTGGGGTCGAGCGACTGAAAGCGTTCTACGATGACATTTCCTGTCTCCCACTCGTAGGCGGACGCGATTTCTTTCGGTGTCATCATGCGGGTGACGGGCACTTCGCCATGGAAATAATCGGCGTGCGTGGTGCCGAAGCAGGGAATCGCACGGCCCGCCTGCGCAAAGGCAACGGCGTTGCGCGAGTGGGTGTGCACGACCGAGCGAATCTCGGTGAAGGCCTGAAAGAGTCGTCGATGCGTGGCAGTGTCGGACGAGGGACGCAGTTTTCCCTCGACCTGTTTTCCCTCCAGATCGACGAGGACGATATCGTCGGGCGAGAGTTCCTTGTAATCCACACCGCTCGGTTTGATGCCGAAGATACCACGCGCGCGATCGATTACGCTCACGTTGCCGAAGGTGAGGTCAACGAGACCATGACCGGGCAGACGGACATTGGCCTCGTAGCATTCTCGCTTGAGTTCGCGGTAGGGCATTTCTATTTCCTTGGCGTCAGACCGTTGCGGAAAACATTCTCGCCGGGATACGGCACGCACGACGGCAGCGGAGTGTAGATTTCTGCCACGCCGAGCAGCTTGAGCGCATCGAAGATCGCCGCACCGCAATGGGTGAAAGCCACACCCGCGTGGTGATGGAAGCGACCGATCAACACGTGACGGTAGAAGCGGCGGAAGCCGGGGATGTAGGCCGTGCCGGTGCAGCCGAAGGTCTTCGGGTCGAGATCGAGGAAGTGACCTTCCGCGATATAGGCGCGGAGTTTGTCGCCGACGCCATGGACCTGCAACACGGTGATGGGTGAACCGGCGATCTGGCCTTCGAGCGTGCCACGAGTGATGTCCGGGGGCGTGTCGGGTTCCATCAGGCGTTTCATGATGACCTGATGTTTCATCTCCGGATTTTTGAGGAGACTTTTCGCCGTGTTGCCGCAATGGAACATGCCCACCATGTCTTCGAGAGGGTAGTCCTTGAGGCTGGCGTGGAGATCCTTCGGAATGCTGTGGTTGATGTCGAGGACGGTGACGGTTTTATCGGACGCGTACTGGCCGAGTAATTCGGCGATCAAGGAATAGCAATCGTTCTCGCACGCGATGGGAAAGCCCTTGTCGGCGAGTCGTCCATTGATGAAGCAAGGCACATGCTTGAGCGCGAGCTCCTGCTCGGACCAACATTGCGAGGCGGCACCGGAGAGTTTCAGGCGTTCACGGAAATTGAGTATCGCCTTCTCGTAAATGGAGAGGCGGCTGACGAACTCCGCATCATTCGGCACTCCGGGAACGGCGGTTTTCATCTCGGCTGCGATGGTCGGCGAACCGCCTTGTTCCTTGATTTGGCGGACTTCATTTTCCAGATCGAACAGGCCGAGTTCCTCGATTTCGATGCCGATGGAATTGACGGATGCGAGATTGTAATTGCAGGTCTCGAAATCGCGCGGACGGGGACCGAACAAACCGAGCGTGGCGTTACGGGCACCCTTGACCACTTTCATGATCTGGATGAAATGCTGGATCTCCTTCACGCCTTCCTCGGCGCTGACAACAGGAGCTTCCGGTAGATGAATCTTTTGCGAGAGGCCGCGCTTTTCGACCGCAAGGGCAGCGGAGAGCAGACCGCAGAGGGCATCGCCACGTTTTTGCAGAAGGGAGCTACCGCTTTCTTCCGCCGCAGCGAGAATCATGGCGTACCCGCCGAATTCTTTCAGGAACACGGCGTCTTCGATTTCGGGAGAGAAATTGCCGAGGAAAAAAACGACCGCATCGACTGCCTTGGACTTCAACTGCCGGGCCGCTTCAGTGGCGTGGGCTTTCGTTTCGATGATGGCGCATTCGCCCAGTGGCGTGACGAGCGTGATGCCCGCCGAGGCGGCGGCTTTGACGAGTCGTTCGGTGCGTTCCTGCGAGAGGGCTCGGGGGAAGCAATTGCGCGAGGCGGAGACGAGGCCGAGGGTGATATCGGGGGAATGTTTGCCGAGGGGGAGGTGCATAATGGATGGTGGTGTGGGCTGAATCAGATGGTTTTATTCTGGGCGTCTTTGATGCGGATGAGTTCCTTCATGACATCGGACAGATCGCTCGATTTATTCACGCCGCCGAAGGCGTCGTGGAGTTGGCGATAGAGCCGGTACAGATCGTTGTAGATTTTCTGGTTCTCCGCTTGGGGCGAATACACAACGTCCTTGAGCGAGGTCATGGCCTGCTGGGCCTCCGGGAAGGTCGCATAGCCGCCCTTGGCCTTGCCGGCGAGTACGGCGGCAGAGACGGCCGCTCCGAGCGCGCACGCCTGACTCGATCCGGCCACGCGGATCGTGCAGCCGGTGATGTCGGCGTAGAGTCGCATGGTGAAGGGACTCTTCTCTGCGATGCCGCCGCAGCAGACCACGACGTCGACCGGTACGCCGTATTCCTTGAGGCGTTCGATAATGGCGCGTGCGCCGTAAGCGGTGCCTTCGATCAGGGCACGATAGATTTCCGCGCGGGTGGTATAAAGGGTCTGGCCGACGAGCAGGCCGGTCAGCATCGGATCGACGAGAATCGTGCGATTGCCGTTATTCCAGTCAAGGGCGAGCAAGCCGCTCTGGCCGGGACGTTGCGCTTCGGCTTCCTGCGAGAGTTGACCATGCAGCGCGCCGTTGCCCTGACAGACAACTTCGACGAACCACTTGAAGATGTCACCCACGGCGGATTGACCCGCTTCGACGCCATAAAAGCCCGGCAGGATCGCGCCAGGAACAATGCCGCAGATGCCGGGGATGTCGGCGACCTTTTTATTGGCCGCGACGACCGCGCAATCGCACGTGGAAGTGCCGATCGCCTTGACGATGACGCCTTCCTTGATGCCGCTGCCGATCGCGCCGTAGTGAACATCCATCTCACCAATCGCGATGGGAATGCCCGCGGGCAACCCGAGCTTCTGCGCCCATTCGGGGCAGAGCGTCCCGGCGGCGACGGTGGCGTCGTGCGCCTTGGCATAGAGGCGGTCGCGCAATGCGGCGAGCTTCGGATCGAGCAGCGAGAGGAATTCCTTGTCGGGCAGTCCATTCCACTCGTCGCTGTAGAGGGCCTTGTGACCGGCACAGCAAATGCCGCGTTTGACCTGAAGCGGGTCCGTGACGCCTGCGAGCACGGCGGGAATGAAGTCGGCTAATTCCACCCAGCTGTGGGCGGCATCAAAGACGTCGGGAGCGACCTTGAGACAATGCCAGATCTTCGACCAGAACCATTCGGAGGAATAGGTGTTGCCACATTTCGCGATGTACTGCGGGCGATGCTTCGTGGCGAGCTTCGTGATGGCCGCCGCTTCCTGATGGCTGGTGTGATCTTTCCAGAGCCAGCATTGAGCGTGGAGATTGTCTTTCCACTTCGGATTGAGAGCGAGGGGAACGTTGTGGGCATCAACCGGGATCGGACTCGAGCCGGTAGTGTCGACGCCGATGCCGATGATCGCGCTGGCGTTGAACCCGGCGTTCTTTTTGGCCTGTTCCAAGGCACCGCGCACGGAGGTTTCGAGACCCGAGAGATGATCCGCCGGATTCTGGCGGGCGAGATGGTGATCGTTCTTGTTGAGCAGGACACCTTGATGTCCGCTCGGATAGTCCGCGACGCAGACGCCGAGCTCCGCTCCTGTTGCCACATCCACCACCAACGCACGAACGGAGTTGGTGCCGTAATCAATCCCCAAGGTGTAAGCCATGACGGCATCTTCGCCGAAGGTTCTGGCTGGTCAAGCCGCCCTTTATATGACAGTAACGTGAGCGAAGGACTAGAGATGAAAACCGGAATCACCATGTCCGATATTGCCCGACGGGCGGGCGTGTCGAAGAATACCGTTTCGCTGGCGTTGCGCAATGACCCGCAGTTGCCGGAGCCGACGCGCCGACGCCTGCAGCAGCTGGCGAAGTCGATGGGGTATCAGAAGAATCCGACCGTGGCGCATCTGATGGCGCAACTGCGGGCGAATCAACGACCGGGATTCAAGGCATGTCTGGCACTGCTCAACGCGAACCTCGACCCCAAGGCATTCACGCAACATCCGACGGTGCCCACTTACGTGGCGGGATGCCAGCGTCGCGCGGCGCAACTCGGGTACAGCCTGGATGAATTCTGGTTGCACGACGAATCGCTGGATGGCGAGAAGCTGAACAAGATTCTGCGCAACCGGGGGATTCGCGGTATCATTGTTGTGGGATTAATGAAAGGCAACCGATTGCCGGAGCGATTTCGGTCCACGTGGGAGCAATTTCCCTGCGTGGTCACTGGGGTGCGACCGGTCGATCCGGCTTTGTCTTTTGCGAGCGCCGACCAGTACACGCTCGGGTTGCACGCGTTCGAAAAAGCTCTGGAACTCGGTTACCGCCGACCGGCGTTGGTGCTGGATGCGGTGATCGATGAACTCGTCGAGGGGCGCTTTTCGGCGGGCGTGCTCATCGCGCAGCAACGATTGCCGGCATCGGGTCGGCTCAAGCCGTTTTATCAAATCCAGGAGGCGAGGCAGAACCTCGCCCTGTTCCGGCGCTGGCTGGAACGGGAGAAGCCGGATGTGATTCTGACTCTCTATAACGAGGTGCGTAAATGGGTGGAAGCTTGCGGATTGAAAGTGCCGCGCGACATCGGATTAATTCAGCTCGAGTGGCGGCAGGATCGTCCCGAGTGGGCGGGGATGAATCAGCACAATGACATCGTGGGTGAAGCCGCCACGGAGATGATCGTGAGCATGGTTCACAATAACGAGTGCGGCGTCCCGGCCTTCCCGCGAGCGACTCTGGTGGAGAACTCGTGGGTGGCCGGGAGGACCGTAGCGGTTACTTCGTAACGGAGATTTTCCACGAACCGCTTTTGGTTGCGGTCTGCGGTTTTTGTCCGGGCAATTCCACGCGGGCTTTGATTCCGGCGGGGAGTTGCAATTTGATGTCGATCTTGCCGTTGACTTTTTTCCACGCGGAACGGATCGGTCCTTTCGGTGTGGGGAGAGTGACGGTGGAGTCCTCGCCATGGAAAACGGGACGGAACGTGACCGTGCTCCAGGCCGGGCCGGCCTGCGAGAGGCCGCCGACCGTTTGCATGAGGTGATAGAGTGGATGTGCGGACCATGCGTGCGAGAAGCTTTCCGCCCCGATTTGCGGCGCGAAGTTTTCCCACGTGGTTCCGTGCTCGACCATCGGCGTCCAGAATTTCTTGATGAAGTCGGTCACTTCCTGTCCATATCCACGCTCGATGAGAACGGTGAATACGTAAGTCACCCAATAGGCAGAGGGGGTGACCTTCGGTTGGACTTCCCCGCGGATGTAGGGGAGCAGGATCTTTTCCAGTGCGGCCGTTTCGTTGATCCCCTTGAGTCCGGCGAGGAGGGCGAGAGTTTGGGAGTGAATGCTTTTGTGCGGTACGATCTTGCCCTTGCGGTCGATGCCATCGCGCAGGAGTCCGTCCTTGTCGATGAGTTTGCCGAGCGCGACGCGGAGTTTCTTCGCCCACGCTTCGAGCGGCGCGGCTTCGCGGGGCTGCTTGGCGGCGCGGTAGAGCAGGACGAGTTTTTCGAGGGCGATCAGCAACCAGAGGTTATAGACCGTCGGCGTGCCATCCTTGAAGAGGCTGGTCCAGTCGAGGAAGAGCCAGAAGCGGTGATCGTAGGTGATCAAGCCCGTTTTCGGGTCGGTGTGATCACGGAAATAATCGAGCGCCTTTTGCACGACGGCATGATGAGCGGTGAGCGGTTCGGTCGAGCCGGTCTGCCAGTAGTAATCCCAGATGGTGAGGAACCAGATGAGAGTGAAGTCAGGCAGGATGCAGCTGTGCGCCATGGTCGGAGCGTGACCGTAGGTGACGCCGTCGGGAGTGGCCTGGCTGGCGATCTGGTGGATGCCGCGGCGGAAGAGGCGGGCGTCGCCGTTGAGGTGGAAGGTATTCCACGCTTGCACGCGCGCATCGCCCCACCATTGGGCTTGTTCGCGCCAGGGGGTGTCGACGTAGGCGTCGAGCGCGCAGCATTGCTCGGTCCACGCGCAGGTTTCCCAGATGCGATTCAGGTCGTTGTCGGAGGAGGCGAAGCTGCCTTTGCGTTCGAGTGGATAACCGACCCAGTTCAAGGTCAAATCGAGCGACAGATCGGCCTCGGCATCGCGCACGGTGACGAGCAGATAACGGAATCCGTAGAAGTGGAAGAAGCGGTGTGCGTTCTTTCCCTCGTGGCAGATGAGACGGTCGCCAAAGGCCATGCGGCAGTGGGCGTTGAGGTCGTAATCGGGCGTCAGAGTGGTCTTGTTGATTGTCTCGTAATGGGCCGTGTCGATGATCTCTCCGCCGCGCGCGCCGGAGATTTCAAAACTCAGGTTGCCCACGACCGTCTTGCCGAAGTCGAAGAGGTAGCTGCGGAATTTTCCCGCGCCGGTGGCGGAAACTTTAAGCGGGGCGAAACCGGCCTGCGTGGGACGATGCGAGCAGTCCTCGCGATGACGCAACTCGACGACGCTGCGGACGCGTTCGTAACCGGCGGCGCAAGTGCCGGAGTTTTCGCCGAGAAGACGAAGTGGTTTCAGATCCTTCTCCGAGAGCATCGGGATATTGCGCGGTTCGAGGTTGAACCACGGACCGGAATTCCACGCGGCGGTGGGTGGAACGAGCCACTGGCTGTCGTCGAAATCGGGGGTCATCCAGCCGACGGGTTCCTGCCGCAGGTCGATATGTTCCTGTGAGAAAAGCTGGAGGCTGGTGACAATCGTGTCGGACGAGACATTGCGTTGACGCAGCGATTTCCACGTGTTGTCGGTCGTGAGAACGGTTTTGCCCCAGCGCGCGGCGACGAGCAGCCCGGCGAAGCCCTGGGTGAGGTATTGGAAATTGCTGTAGCCGGGATTGTAGGCGCGGACGGCGATGAGGTTGCGGCCCTTTTTCAGGAAGGGGCGGACGTCGACTTCATCGTAGGGCCAGTGGTCTTGAAAGCCACGAGCCGGGCCGCGGGATACGAACTGGCCGTTGATGAAGAGGAGATAGGCCTGATCGGCGGTGATGAAGAGCGGGGCCTTGGCCGGGAGGGTGGCGAGGTCGAATGTCTTGCGAAACAGGGCGTAGGTGTTATGGAGGTCCCAATGGGGATTGATGGGCCAGATCCATTTCGAGGCGACGAAGGGAGAGGGAGTGGAACGGGTGGAGGAAGCGTTTTTGGCTTTCATAAATTCTTTCCGACAATAGTTCGCGGGGGGGCGAGTGGTTACCCAAATCTTCTGAAAAAAGTTCGCAAAAATTGACCTGAGTTCACAATTGAAGACAGGTCTAGGGGGCTCGGAACTGTCCCGAGGCGTCGAGGGCAATGGCGAGGGTGGAGCAGTCCTGCAGACGCGAGTCGAGGCTGGTGGCGCGCACGAGGCAGAGTTCATGCAGGCCGGGGAGAGCCTCTCGCTGGCAGGTCTCCTTTACTTGGGCAATCCAGACTTCGCCGAGATGGCGGGCGAGACTTCCCAATACGATTACATCCGGTGCGAAGGTGTCGATGAGATTGGCGCAGACTTGGCCAGTCGCGCGGGCGCTGAGAGTGATCACGGCCGCGGCATCGGCGTCTCCGGCGGCGGCGAGCTTGCCGAGTTCCGGACCGGCAGGCGGCTGGGCGCTCCAGCGCTGCGGAAATTTCCACGCGGCGAGCCGGGAGAGTGAGGCCCCCGAGCAGAACGCTTCCACGCTTCCTTTTTTCTCATAGGCGAAGGGACCGTCCTCCGCGAATCGCGCGTGGCCGACTTCGGGGGAGCGGCCTTTCGCGCCGCGATAGATCTGGCCCTGAAGGATGTAGCCCGCGCCGAAGCCGGTGCCGGAGGTGATGTAGATCAGGTTGCCGGTGGAACGGGGTTGACCCCAGAGGTACTCGGCCCACGCGCAGGCGGCGGCGTCGTGCTCGACGAAGACGGGAAGACCGAGGGTGGATTGAAGTTGTTGCTTGAGCGGAATGGCGTCCCAGCCGGGGAGATTTGGCGGGGAGTAGATGACGCCTTCGTTGGCATCGAGCGGACCGCCGATGGAGACGCCGCAGGCTTTCACGCCGGGATGTACGGCGCGGAGGGCTTCGGCGGCGGCGAGGAAATCGGCCAGCATGGCCTGGGGACCGCGCGTGGCGAGGGAGGGCCATTCGCGCCGTGCGAGCACGGCGCCGTGGATGTTGCCCACGAGCGCGGCGCATTTGGTGCCGCCAATATCAAAACCGAGAATGAGGGAATCGGACATGGTGCAACGAGTGGTAAGGGTTAAGCGGGAGGAATTCAAGTATTCGTGAAAAAAATCAGCGTCGACAATGCGCTACAAGAATCGACCGTCTCTGTTGAGTGTCGCGGTGGGTGTCGATTCATTTCCACTTGGAGATTTGAAATTTGAGAGGGGCGGAGGTGGGGCATGGGGTCATTTATAGCAGAGATTGCGTGGGAGCGTTTGCGTTAGGTTTGCTAGGTGAGCTATGTGTGCGAGATTTTGCGGTGGGTAGGGTGGATTCGCCTTTTGACTTCCCTGTGCGGGCCTTTTTGCTTTAGCGTAAGGCATGGGTCGCCAATGGTTATTTTCGAAACGGGCCGTGACTTCGATGCGGAAGTCCAAGGCCACAGGTAAATTTGTCAGGGAAATCATGGTTGCTGCCAAGCATGGCGGCGCCGATCCCGCCGGTAATGCGCGGCTTCATGCTGCGATTGAAAAGGCGAAAAAAGAGAGTGTGCCGCGCGACGCCATTGAGCGGGCGATCAAAAAAGGCGCGGGCATCGGCGACGAAAAGATGGTGCTGGAGCACATCAATTTCGAAGGTTATGCGCCGCACAAGGTGCCGGTGATTGTGGAAGTCCTGACTGACAACAATAACCGTACCGCGCCGGAAATCCGCGTGTTGTTCAAGAAGGGGCAGCTTGGTGCGGCAAACAGTAACAAGTTTTTATTCGACCACGTGGGTTTGATTGAGGCGTATTGCGCCGATGTGAATGCGGACCGCGAGGCGGCGGCGATTGAAGCGGGGGCGAATGAAGTGGAGGTGCTCGACCACGCGAAGAATGATGACATTCCCGAGGGCGCGTGCGGTGCGCGGTTTATTGCCGATCGCACGGCGATTCACGCGGTGTCACAATGGCTGTCCCAGAATGGTTGGACGGTGGTGACGGCTGAGATGGGCTTCATTCCAAAGAGCATCCCGACTCTGACGGACGAGCAAAAGATGGAGGTCGGTGAATTTCTGCAGGCGCTGGACGATCACGATGATGTGCATCGCGTGTGGGCGGCGATGTAGTTCTGGCGAGGCGGTGGCATGTATCTTGAGTGAGATAGGCTAAGAGAAGATTCTGAGCTGGAGAGAGATTTATGAGCACCGAAGCCACGACAAAAGTTTTCACGCATCAGACCGAGCCATTTCGTTGGGAGGAGATTCCCTTGCTGGCCTATAAGGAGGAGGGGACTCACTTTCACAAGATCACGCGGCAGGTGTTATTCGAGGGAGGAGACAAGCTCGGGTGCCAATGGCGTTACTTTGAGATTTCGGAGGGAGGCCACTCCACCCTGGAGAAGCACGATCATATCCACAGTGTGATGATCCTGCGCGGACGGGGTGAGGCGCTGGTGGGTGATGAGGTTCGTGCAATCGGCACGATGGACCTCGTTTATGTTCCGTCAATGACGTGGCATCAATTTCGTGCGAATTGCAACGATTACTTGGGATTTCTCTGTTTGGTGAATTGTGACAGAGATCGTCCGATCCGCCCCACGGACGAAGACTTGAGGGATCTTCGCCGCAATCCCAAGGTGGCCGATTTTATCCGGACATGATGGGTGGGCAGACTACCGCTGCGCTCCGGTCCAACACAAATTCCAAGAGCGCCGCATCCTTGCGTTTTCATCGAGAGAAGACTTCGTGTCTTCGGCTTCGAACCGCCGGGGGATGATCCGGTCGGCATTTAATCTGCAATACTACGGATTCTTCAGCTTTTTGATTTTTTCCGACTCATACTTCCGTCGGAGCTGGACTTCCATGACGATCAAGGGGAGCTTGCGATCGGGTTTGTCCACCAGATCGAAAATTCCCTGAATACAGTCTTCCACAACCTGATCCGCATCGCGGTTCAGATCAATCGCCAAGGCTTTTACTTTCGCATAAGTCTCTTGGGATAAGTAGCAAGGCTGTTTCTTGAGGTCAGGGTGCAGGCACCAAGCCAAGGCCTCCCGGATCACATCCGAGATCGTCTCGTTCTTGCCGCGTTTTTGAATGGCGTTCTCCAATGCTTCGCGTTCTTCTCTCCTGAGACGGACGCGGAGCTGGTCTGTACGTGTTGTCTTGATGGTATTCACACTGATAGTACGGTCGTTCAGATATCTAGTAAGTCAAAAAGTAAACAGTATGCAAGATTTCTATTTAAAAAATATTGAGAGAAGTACAACGTATCACGGTGGTATTACCGCTTGCCTTATCGAGTTACTGGGGTAGAATTGTGCGATGCAGTTAGTCTTGAGACGAAGAAATGGGCCAACAATTGAAATAAATTGTCATTGAAACTTTCTACGTGTAGAGTATGTGCAGACGGACTGTGGAGCTAAATCTGGGGGCTTGTCGCGCGAAAGCCCTTAAACTGGAGGAGTGAGATGGCGACCAGAATTTGCATCCCGAAAAAGAAGACGACCGACCGTTATCAGGCGCGAAATTATCTCACGAACTTGTTGTTCGAGGGGGAAATCAAAAAGGCGTGTGATCAGGCGCTGGAGTTGTGGCAGCGCGGCACCATCACCGAGGAGGATTACCGTTTTATCCAGACGCGTCGGGACATCCCCGGTATCTGGGTCAGGTCTGAGGAGGAGATTTCTTCTCGTCGACGCTTGGTGGAGTAATTCCTTGGCGCAGTAGGTCGAGTGCTTCGCGATTGGCTTTGCGAGCTTCGCTGTTCATCAGGTCGATGAAGAGTTTACCCTGTAGGTGATCGTATTCGTGCTGAACGGCACGCCCTAAGAGGCCGCCTGCTTCGAATTCAAATGTTTTCCCGTCGAGGGTCAGGGTGGATACCTTGACGCGTTGGGAGCGGGGGATCTCGGCGTAGACGCCGGGAAAGCTGAGGCAGCCTTCGCCCTCCGTTACTTTACTTTTTGTGCCCGAGATGACGGGGTTGATCAGGAGGATCGGCATGTAGTCTTCGGGGTTGACGGATTTGCCATCGACCCACATCCGGCTTTCGCGTTCCTTGATGCCGGTGACGTCGATGACGGCAAATTGGAGGACTTGGCCAATCTGTTGCGCGGCGAGGCCGACGCCATTGTGGGCGCGCATGGTTTCGAGCATGTCGGCAGAAAGTTTGCGGAGTTCCTTGGTGATTTCCCGGATCTTGGTGCCTTTCTGGCGCAAGACGGGATGATCGTACATTACGATTTCGAGTATCATGGCGTTCCTGAGGGTTTGGCGTCTTCCGTGAAAGTGGGGAGGTTTTTTATACCGGCAAATTTGGCGGCGTCCATCACTTTGACAATGAGGCCGAAGGGGGCTTTTTTGTCGGCCTTCATGGCGAGCTTGTTGAAGGCGCCGGCTTCGATCTTGGTTTTGAGGATGGAGCCGAGTTGGTCGGGGGAAACGGGTTGGCTGTCGAGGAAGATTTTCTCATCGGCCGTGACGTAGATGATGGTGGGGGGTGTTTCCTTGGCGGGTTCGGCCTGGGTGGTTTCGGGGAGTTTGATCTGGACGATGGGTTCGTCCTTTTTGAAAACGGTGGTGACGATAAAGAAGATGAGCAGGATGCAGAGAATATCCACCAGCGAGATGATATTGATCGTCGGAGCCTTGCGTTTGCGATGGGTCTGGAAGCGCATGCGGGCGGGGAGAGGCTAATTGGCGGCGGTTTCTTCCGACTCGGAATAGAGCTTGCCCAGCAGTTCGATGCAGAGAGTTTCCAATTCCACGGAATAATCGTCCACGCGGCGGACGTAGAGGCTGTGGGCCACGGCGGCGGGGATGGCGACCACGAGGCCGGCCACGGTGGTGTGCAGTGCTTCGGAGATACCCTTGGCGATGAGCATGCCCTGGGTGGCGAGGCCGCCGCTGTCGGCGACGTGGGCGAAGATGGTGATCAAGCCGGAGATGGTTCCCAGCAGGCCGAGGAGGGGGCCGATGCCGACCACGATTTCCAGAAAGACGAGGCCGCGTTCCATTTGGGAGACTTCGGCGCGGGCCTTGGTCTGGAGCGCTTCGGTGTTCTCCGCCTTGGTCCAGGGGAGGTAGAGGAGGCAGGAGCGAACGAGGCGGGCGAGAACGGTTTGCTGGTCGGCGGAGAGTTGTTCAATGAGGAGGGTCTTGTCGCCGTAGCCGAGGTCCGCGATGGCGCGGGCGAGGCTGTCCTTGACGATGCGGGAGCGGCGCAGGGCCAGTCCGCGCTCGAGGATGATGGCGAGCGTGACGACGGAGCAGGCGCCCAGGGGGATCATGAAGAATCCGCCCGTGATAAAGAACTTGCTAAGGGTTTCGAACATAAACGTTGGAGGTTAGGGGCATTCTTCCCCGTTGCGCAAACTCAATCTACCAGCTCGAACGGGGTGCGGCTAATAGATGCTGAAAGTGAACTCTTCGTCGTACCCGGCTCCGAGCTGTTGTTTCATCGTTTCGGAGAACGGTTCAAACGGGGCAGATTCCACCACGGATTGCAGGGAGATGGTTCGCAGCATTTCTGTGCTGCTATTACCCGCTCCGGAGTCTTCCGAGATGCGGACGTTTTCCAGTACGCCATTGGCGCGCACGTAAAACTTCACCCGCACCGTTCCGATGGCCAGGAAACTCATGCTGCTCTGCACTTTCAGATACCAGCGTGAACCGACGGCCCGGTACATTTTCTGTTTGTAGCGACCCAGTTCGGTGTCGCGTGCCTCGGGGGAGGGCAATCCTTTGATGCCTGCGCCGCCGGAGGAGTCGCCCCGGGTCATGGCAAACGAGGCGGGTGGCGGGCGTGGGGCCTGCTGGGGCGAGGCTTGGGAGGGTTGTTGTTGCGGTGACTGCGACTGTTGGGCGGTTTGCGGCGAAGGCTTTTGTTGTTCGGGAGGTAGGAGGGGTTGCGCCTCCTCGACGCGGGGCGTGATGGGGTGGGGCTTGGCCGGTTGGGGCGGCGGTTGTGCTTGGGCGGGTTGTTCCTGAGGTGGGGGTTGTGGTTGTTGCGGAGTGGGGGGCTTGGGCGGCGGTTGAGCCTGTGTCATCTGGGGCTGAGCCTGCTGCTGCTTCTGTGCTTGGGAGGCTTGCTGGGGCGGTTGTTGTCCCTGGCCGGCGCTTCCGGGGGTGTTGACGTAGCTGCTGGAGCGTTTATCGCCCTGCATGTCTGGCATGGGGGAGTTCGGATCGCGCGGATTGGCCACGTCCGTTCGCAGGGCGGTGTTGCGTTCGGATTCGAGAAGGGCGTTTGGATTGGGCTTATCCGTTTCCTGGTGCGCCATTGTGGGGACAAACCGGCTTTGTGGTTTGCTCTGGGCGGGCGTGATCGGCGGAGGCGGGGGAGGGACGTCCTGCAGGAGGGTCAACGTGGTTTCGCCGGAGTCGGGCTCGACCTGCACCGTGGGAAATTTGATGAGACCGCTGGCGATCGTCAGCAGGATCAGGGCATGCAGCAGCAACGAGAGGAAGATGTAGAGTGACAACCGGCTCTGTCGCATGGTCTGCGGACAGTATCAAAGAAAAGGGCGGCTGTGTAGTGTCTCTTCGCTGATTTTTGGAAGGGGAGAGGCGACGGAGCTGGAATCCGCCGTCATCAGAAGAGCAGTGGCAGCACGGCCACGCATTTGCGCAGGGGGCTGTCGCTGAGTTCTTCGGCATTCCAGCGGTAGGCTATCTGATTCGGAGCGGGGCGAACGTTGGCGTAGGGACGGGGTGTTGAGGGGGCCGGCTGGCCGGGGCGCTGGCTGTTTTCCCGGGTGGCTTGGGTGAGGGGGGCTGTTGTAGAAGTGGTTTGGGTGGTCATGGGGATGGAGAGGGTTGTGGGGGGGGAGTGAGTGCTCAGAACACCGGTCCCTCGGGGGAAGGACCGGTGTCGGGGTGCGCGTGGGGGAGAATCAATTCTTGGCGGGGATGTCTTCGAAGCTGCGCTCCAGCGGCAGCGCATCGACCGGCTTGGCTTCCGTTTCGCGGTGCGGAGTCGTCGCGGTGATGGGAGCGGCGTGTTTGGTGGTGGAGCGTGCCTTGGAGATTAGCGGCACATGGTTTTTGGTTTTTTCCGTCGGGCGGTGCGTGAGGCGATTGATGGCCTGCGTTGTTGCCTTGCTGCCATCGACCAGGGCGAGTAACTCGCTGACGGTGCTTTTGAGTTCCTCCGCTTGCGCGTTGAGTTTCCTCCGCTTGCGCGTTGAGTTCTTCTGCGGCGCTGGCGGTTTCCTCGGCGCTGGAGGCGTTGGATTGGGTGACCTTGTCCATTTGCGTGAGGGCGGTATTGACCTGGCCTATGCCCTGGGTTTGCTCTTTCGAGGCCGTGGCGATCTGGCCCATGGCGTCGTCCACCTTGGACACGCTGGCGAAGATCTCCTTCAGTCCGATGTCGACCTGGTGCGACTTCGCATCAATATCGAGGAGTTTCTTTACGACTTCTTCATTCACATGGACACCGGCTTCACTTTTGCGGATGGAGTCTTCGATGATCGTGGCGGTCTCCTTGGCGGCATCGGCGCTGCGCTTGGCGAGGCTGCGCACTTCGTCGGCGACGACGGCAAAGCCCATGCCGGCTTCCCCGGCGCGGGCGGCCTCGACGGCGGCATTGAGCGCAAGGATGTTCGTCTGGAAGGCGATCTCGTCGATGGTCTTGATGATCTTCGAAATCGAGTCGCTGGATACTTTGATCGCTTCCATCGCTTCGGTGAGTTGCTTGGAGGAGGCCTGGGCTTCCGTGACGGAGGTCTTCAATTCCTGCACGCGCTCCACATTCGTAGTGGTGGTGTGGCGGGGCTGGGTGGCCAGTTCCTTGGAGGATTGCGCGTTGTTGGCGTTGAGTTCGACGATGCTCGACATTTCTTCCATGGATGAGGACGTTTCCTCGATGGAAGCGGCTTGCTCGCTGGCGCCTTCGGCCAGCATCTGGCTGGAGGAGGAAACCTGGCTGGCGGCCGAGGAAACCTGTTCGGCGTTGCTGTTGAGGATATCCGAAATGCGCGAGAGGGCGCTGTTGACGCTGCGGATGGCAAACCACGAGGCTGTGGCGCCGATGATGACGCAGAGCGTGCCGGTAATGGCCAGCAGCGTGATCATTTGCTCAACGAGAGACGCGAGGGTATCACCACGATGGGTGCCGACTCTTTCGTTGTAGTCAAGCATGGCGGAACCGGCGTCGGAGTAGTTCTTGTACGCATCTGAAAAAGCGCCGTCGATCAACTTGCGGGCCTCCTCCTTGTTGGTGTCGGCGAGCGCGAGGAACTGGTTGCGTAGCTGGCCGTTGACGCCCCGTTTTTCCTTAAAGGCTTCAAAGTTGCGGCGGTTCTCCTCCGTGGAGATGCCATCCTCGTACTTTTTCATCACCTCGTTCGCTTCCTTGACAAACCCGTCGATTTGTTCCTTGACCACGCGACGCTCGTCGGGGGTGGTGGCGTTCAGGTAACGATAGCAACGGATCATGGTTTCCGCCTGCAGCGCATTCAGGTTGCCCGCCCCGATCAGGCAGGGAATGGAATTCTCCGTGATGGTTTGGCTGATGCCCTTGATCTTGATGACGGAAATGATTGAGGTGATGACAATGGCGGCAATGACAATGCAGAGAAAGGCTGAGCAGGCGATGATTCGTTTTCCAATGGTCCAATTTTTCATATAATCCTTTATATAGTTGGTTGTATTATGTTTTCTAAATATAGAGTTCCATCTCTATAAGACGATCTGATCAATGTCGGTGTCGTTGATGACGATATCGATATCGAGCAGAGTTTTGACGCCGCCTTTGATCTTGGCCATGCCGAAGATGTAGTCGGCGGAGAGGTGGCTGCCGAAGTTGGGGGTCTCTTCAATGTCGGTGGCGGCGATATTGAGCACTTCCTCGACGGCATCCACGACGAGGCCGATGAGTCGCTCCTCCCCACTGCGCAGGCGCACCTGCACGACGATAATGCAGGTCGATTCGGTGGCTTCCTGGGGAGGGAGTTCGAAGCGTACCCGCAGGTCGATGACGGGAATGACCTTGCCGCGCAGGTTGATCACACCCTTGACGTACTCGGGCATTTGTGGGACGAGTGTTATGGTTTGAAGCCGGATGATCTCCCGGACCTTCAGCACGGCGATGCCATAGGATTCCGTATCCAGGCGGAAGGTCAGGAACTTTTCTATAGATGAGCGGCTGATTTTTTCCGCCGTCGTGGTGGTGAGAGGCTTTTGTAATGTAGTCATGTCGTTTCCCTTTTTTGAATGTTGCTTTATTGCTCAACACCATATCGTCCCTAAGAAAGGGGACTTAAATCGCTGTATCTATAAATGTGTGATCCCATACAGATCGTAAATGAGTGTGCGCGAATCTATATATGTCCGGGCTGAACGGAATGTATCGTTGCTGGAATTTCAATATAGGACTTCGAAATACATAATGTATCACAATGATCTACTTTCACGTTTCTAATCTATTTATATATGTAGATATGCAGGTATAGGGGTGACGTCTTAAGTGGATTCGTATCACCAGAAAATGGTGTCACGGTCAGAAGTGAAAGTGCGATAGAAACAGCTGGGAATTCGTTGAACTATGACTGGGGTTAATCACATTTTGACGTTGCATCGGGAGATCCGACGCGATCATCAGGCTCGCTATTATCACCGCCTACACGGCGTTTTGCTGGTGCTGCGTGGAATGAGCTGCCAACAGGCGGGGCGGCTGATCGGGGATTCAGCGAGGGCGCTCCAATATTGGGTCAAGCGCTTCGAAGCGGATGGATTGGAAGGACTGTATGAGAAGGAGCGGCCGGGTCGCCCCCGCCGACTGGGGCCAGAGCATCTGGAAGAGCTGAAACTCGTCCTGCAGCGCATCCCGGCCGATTTTGGGTTGAAGTCTGATTTTTGGGATGCGAAATCGCTTTCGGCTTACTTGCGACAGAATTGTGGCATCATTCTTGGATTGCGGCAATGTCAGCGGTTGTTAAGACAATTTGGGTGTAACCCGTCGCGGAGCCGATCCAAGGCCTTCGTGAGACCCGCAATCATTAATGACGAGACGATTTGTGAGTCAAATTCCTCGCGGCGCAATTAACGAGTTCTCCTCGGCCGGTGTCTGCGAATCGGCGAAGCGTTGAATCAATTTTTGCGATTTAGGGGGATGCTTGGCTTTTACCGCCTAGATTGACCTAGTGGGACTTTTGGCTATGCTGCTGCCTATGTCTTACGGATTCGTAAAGCCCACAGATTTCGCGGAGTCGCCCAAGACGATTCCGGTTTCTCAGGAACAATTTCGCGCGGCTTTGCCGTCGTTGGATCGCCATGTCGAGGAGGCTATCGCGCGTTCTCAGGACTATCTGTTTAGCCTGCAAAAGCCGGATGGTACCTGGGTGGGTGAGTTGATTGTCGACTGCACCTTGGTCTCGGATGTTTGTATTTTCATGCATTGGATGGGTGAGGTCGATTTCGATCGTCAAGCGAAGTGCGTGAAGCATCTGCTGGATCACCAGCTGCCCGACGGTGGTTGGAATATTTATGTGGGCGGTCCGAGCGAGCTTAACGCCACACTAAAAGCCTACTTTGCGCTGAAACTGGCCGGTTTTCACCCGGACGAGCCGTTGATGCGCAAGGCGCACGCCACGATCCTGCGTTTGGGCGGTATTCCGAAGTGCAATACCTATACCAAGCTCATGCTCGGGCTTTTTGGCCAGTATCCGTGGAAATACCTGCCAATTATCCCCAGTGAGATCGTGCTGTTGCCAAATTGGTTTTATTTCAACCTGTATGAGATGTCCTCGTGGAGCCGGGCCATGGTGGTGCCGCTCTCGATCATCAATCACTTCAAGCCGATGCGGCATTTGCCGCCGGAAAAGCAGTTGCATGAACTCTTCCCCTACGGTACGGAGCACCATGATTTCTCCCAGGTCTGGGACAAGCGCTTCTTTTCGATGCGCAATTTTTTCCTGACTTGCGATGCGGGTTTGAAGTTGATCGATGGACTGCCGTGGAAACCGTGGCGGCACCGGGCCTTGAAGCGGGCGGAGGCGTGGTTGATTGAGCGTATTGGCGACGGGTCGGACGGTCTCGGGGCGATTTTCCCCTCGATGATGTACGCGATCATCGCGCTGAAGGCCCTCGGTTATCACGACGATCATCCGGTATTGCGCAAGGCGATCAAGGATTTCTTTGAGCTGGAAGTGGACGATGTTGCGAATAACGATTACCGCTTCCAGCCCTGCTTCTCGCCCATCTGGGATACTGGCATTACGGCTATGGCGCTGTCCGAATCGGGCGTGCCACAGGATGATCCCCGCTTGCAAAAGGCGGGGGAATGGCTGCTTTCGAAGGAAGTGCGGACGCGGGGGGATTGGTACGTCAAGAACCCGCACCCGGTGAACAGCGGCTGGGCCTTTGAGTACAATAACAAGTATTATCCCGATGTGGACGATACGTGGAAGGTGCTGCTCGCGTTGAATGGCATCCGGATGCCGAACGAGGAAGCGAAGAAGGAAGTGATGGACCGCGCCTTGCACTGGGCGATCAGCTTTCAGTGTCAAAACGGTGGTTGGGCGGCCTTCGACAAGGACATCACCAAGGCATGGCTTGAGGACGTTCCCTTTGCTGATCACAACGCCATTCTTGATCCACCGTGCAGTGATATCACCTCACGCGCGCTGGAGCTTTTCGGGCGGCTCGGCATCAGCCGCAAGGAGCCGTACATTCGCCGCGCGCTCAAGTTCATTCGCGAGACGCAGGAGGAGGATGGTTCCTGGCAGGGGCGCTGGGGTGTGAATTACATTTACGGTACGTGGCTGGTCTTGCGTGGCCTCTATTATATCCACGAGGATATGAATCAGGATTGGGTCCTGCGTGGTCGCGACTGGCTCGAGTTCAGTCAGAACGAGGATGGTGGCTGGGGTGAGACCTGCGCTTCCTACGAAGATCCGAAACTCAAGGGCCGCGGCGCGAGCACCGCTTCGCAAACGGCCTGGGCGCTCATGGGCATCATCGCCTGCGGAGACGTCACCCGCTCCAGCGTGGTGCGTGGGGTGGATTACTTGTGCCGTACGCAACAAGCGGACGGTTCGTGGAAGGAAGACTTCATTACCGGCACGGGGTTCCCCCGCGTCTTTTATCTCAAGTACGATATGTATCGCAATAATTGGCCCTTGATCGCGCTGTCGGATTACCGTCGCATGGTGGCAGCCAAAAAAGGAACCCGATGATCTGTTACGCTTTTGCGGTTCCCTTTGAGGGGCAGGAGCTGGTCAACAAACTGACCGAGAAGGAGACCTTCAGCCTCGGCACGCTTTCCTGTGTGACAGGTAAGCTCGGCCATCGCACTGTGCTGGTGGCTTTCATCGGAATGGGGCTCACCAATGCGGCGGTCAACACCCAGGTGATCTTCGATCATTTCCGTTTGAAGGCTTTCATCCTTGCGGGGTTTGGCGGAGCCTTGGTGCCTCAGCTCAAGCGCGGGAGCGTGCTGATCTCCGACAACTTCACGCACGAAGAAGTGAAGCAATTTGTTCGTCTGCTGCCCGACTTCAATTTCGCCAACTTTTGCAGCACGGACGAAGTGGTGGCCACGCCCGAGCGCAAGGCCGAGTACGCTGAAGCTACGCAATGCCAGGTTGTCGACATGGAAACCGCCGCTGTGGCGGAGATCGTGGTGGGCCGCGAAAAGCCTTTTATCGCGGTGCGCGCCATCAGCGATGAGCTGGGCGACCGCTTGCCCGCCGCCGCCCTGGCCGCGGGATTCGATGCGGAGCGCAATTGCGCCACTCCCGCGAAGCTGGTGCTCCACTGCGTTACTCATCCCTGGGATATCAAGCCTTTCAAGAATTTCATCAAGGGATTGCCCCCCGTCCGCGCGAACCTGACGCGTTTTCTCATTCAGCTCACCAGTGAGCTTCCGAGCAGTTGGTGAGTAGAAGCGTATTGGGAAATGGAAAAGGCATTGAGCTTCGATCCAGACAAACCTTTGGAACCTCCGCTAATATCCAGGCAAGATAATCCCTTCTGGCGACGGACCTGCAGGACGCTCAGTGGCCTTGTTCTTCTATCGCTGCTCTTTGTCCTGTTGATGAGAATGATGGGCTATGGGGACGCTCAGAATCTCAAATTTTCGGTATTTTTCCATCTCTTTGCCAAACATGAGTTAGCGGGTTTGGGGTTGCTTTTGGCCTTTCTTTTATTGGCCGGTCCGTGGGTCATTCGTGGGCAATTGGGGTTCTTGGAATCGATGATCCAACGAACGACGAAGTGGCTGCATCCATGGATGCTTGGCCTAGGCGTGTTGATTGTGTGCTGGGCGGGAACTTTTATTGTCTACCACAATTTCCCATTAAGCCTGGACGAATATTGCGCCGTTTTTCAATCCGAGCTCTTTGCCATTGGAAAAGTGACCAAAACACTCGAAGCGCCTTGGGTACTTTACAATTGGTATCTCACCCCGGCCCTTGTGACTTACGATGCTGCGAAGGAAGTTTGGGTGGCCAATTACCTGCCAGGCTATGCGTTGATTCGGTCCTTGTTTGTTCGACTCGGATCCGCGTCGCTGCTTAATCCACTCTTGGGATGCCTAAGTATTCTTCTTGTCGCAAGCGTGGCGCAGAAACTCTTTCCCAATAAGAAAAACTATCCGCTGCTGGCTGCGGTTATATTAGGCACCAATACCTCCTTTTTGCTGATGTCGATGTCTCTTTACAGCTGGCCATCCCATCTCTGTTTGAACCTTCTTTGGTTGTATCTTTACTCTCGCCAAGATATCTGGGGTGATTCCTGTTTGCCTTGGGTGGGCATGGTGGCAGTGCTTCAACATCAACCATTCGGACATTTACTTTTTGTGGCGCCTTTTCTATGGCGTGTTCTACTGTCTGGTCGCTTGTATTATTGCCTCTACCTTGGCTTGGTCTATTTGGTCGCGTTAATAGGAACCTTGTATTGGTGGGGGGCTATTTCTTTTCCTGGGGCGGTTTCTGAAGGCGTGGGACTTTTTCAATGCGTGAGCTGGGTGACTTTCTTTACTCAGGCGGCTTATTTCATATTGTTTCTTGGTTGGGCGGGACCCTTGATGTTGATCTTGGGGGGCGAGGCCTTGCGGTCGAAGTTTCCGGGATGGAGGCATCTACTCGGCGGTCTTTTTGTGGCGAAGAAGAAATCATTTAATGAGAGTTTCTTTGATGATCTTTGGCTGGGGATACTTCTGACGGTATTCTTTTATTTTCTCATTCCATTTAACCAAGGTCACGGATGGGGGTATCGGTATATCTATCCGGTGCTCGGGAGTATTACCTTGCTATGCGTGCAGGGCTGGGGAGTGCTGGTCGAACGTGGTTTTGTTAATAGTCTGAAAATTTGGGCTGCTCTCGCGGTGGCGTATTCTTGGATTATCCTCTTGCCGATACGATGTTTGCAGGCGGAAAGCTATATCCGGCCTTACGCGAAAACCATGGAGTATATTCAATCGCAATCCTCAGATATCGTGATTTTGAAGACGGACGGTGTCTGGTATTCTTGGGATTTGATTCGCAATCAGTCTCCCGCGCGGGAACGTCCTCTCGTCATGAATGGGATGTTTTTATCGGAGAGGATGGAAGGACTTTTGGCGTCCCGTTATGATGTTAAAATCTTAAACCGGGAGGAGTTATTGCGTTTGGGAATTCCTGCCTGTAAAAAACGGAATGATGCGGACCGCTAGGGAGGCTATGGACACGGCACAAATTGAATTAAGCGTGGTGATTCCCTGTCTGAATGAGGAAGAAACCATCGGTGAATGTGTGCGTGAAGCGCGCGAGGCGATAGAGGCGATGTCCATATCTGCTGAAATTGTCGTCGCTGACAATGGTAGTACGGATCGCTCTGCGGAAATCGCCACGCATGAGGGGGCGCGTTGCGTGCCGGTGCTGGAGCGCGGGTATGGTAGCGCATTGAGCGGAGGGTTCTCAGCATCACGGGGAAAATGGATTTTATTCGCCGATGGGGATGGCAGTTATGATTTTGGCGAGCTACCTAAATTTCTGGCCAAACTTCGAGCTGGCGCTGACTTCGTTGCCAGTTCGCGTTTTCGAGGGACGATTGAGCCCGGAGCTATGCCTTTCTTGCACCGTTATCTGGGAACGCCGGTGCTGACAATGATCCATCGGCTTTTTTTTCACTCAAAGGTTACGGATTGCCAAAGTGGGATGAGGGCGTTGCGTCGCGAACTACTCCCCGCATTGGATTTACGCACGAAGGGCATGGAATTCATTACGGAGATGCTCGTCAAAGCGGCCTTACTGGGACTGAAAATTGAAGAAGTGCCGATTACGTTGCGCCGAGACAAACGATCCAAACAGCCTCATCTTAAGACGTGGCGCGATGGTTGGCGCAATTTGCGCTTTCTCCTCCTTTATTCTCCGCTCTGGCTGTTTGTGATTCCCGGCCTGACCTTGATATTGATTGGCGCGGGCATGGCGTTGCTCGTTTTGCCTGGCCCATATCGAATTGGTCCGAATATCGGGCTCGACGTACACACCCTGCTCACGGGGTCAATGAGTGTGATTTGTGGCTATCAGTTATTGCTGATGGGACTGTATGCACGTCAGTTTGCGCAGGTCAGCGGATTAATTCCACGGAAGAGCGAGTGGCTTTCGCCCTTTCAAAAGATTAGCTTGGAATTGGGCATTGTGATCGGAGTGGTGGCGGCAGTGGCTGGATTTGTGCCGCTGTTATGCGCTATCAGACATTGGTCGCAATCTGGTTTTGGTCCTCAGGACTATTCGGCAACGATGCGAATGTTAATTCCCGGCCTATCGCTCTGCGTATTGGGATTGCAGACAATTTTTGGAAGCTTTTTATTTTCGCTGCTGCGGATTAGGTTGTGACGGGCTGTTCAGAAAAAACGGGCAATGGAAAACAGCAGGTTGCGGGCGTAATCGTACAACTTGAAACGGCCGCGCCATCGCGGTGTTGAAAGATCGACGGGAGGCAGACCGTATTTGATATTTAAGTCGGCGAGATATTGACGTTCCCGCGATAGAATGAGTCTGGTTTTAGTCGCGGTCCCAGAGATGCCGTGCAGGCGGAAAGAGAATACAGCCTTGGGACAGCAATAAAGATGACCGCGCTGCAAGAGTCGCAGCCAGTATTCAAAATCTGTGTAGTAGGTATAGTCGAGAGAAAAATAGCCACATGCTCGGGCGTCACAGAGTCTGAAAAGGGTGCCACTGGGTTGTCCGAT
Organism: Verrucomicrobium sp.; assembly: GCA_017849585.1. GTDB lineage: Bacteria > Verrucomicrobiota > Verrucomicrobiia > Methylacidiphilales > UBA1321 > UBA1321. The sequence goes on along the minus strand of JAFIGT010000018.1, from coordinate 30,448 downwards.
GCGATTATCCAGGTTGGAGAGACATTGGCGAATGGCCTGATCTCCGAGAATCTTCCGGCCTGTGGGCAGGGGGGTGCGTATGAACAGACGGCGGTTTCGAGGGCCAATTAGCTCCCATGGTGAGGTGACAAGGCTGAGGCTGGCGTCCTGTTGTAACGCCTGAGCCTGCAGTTCAATGCAATCTGGATGGATACTGTCGTCGGCGCAGAGGATTTTCACATAGTCCCCCTGCGCTGTATCGAGAATGCGATTCCAGTTTCCCGCCATGCCAAGATTCCGTTCATTGCGAAGGAGGCGAAAAGGCAAATGTGGAAATCGGTTCTGAACGGACTGCGCGATCTCGATCGTGTTGTCCGTCGAGCCGTCGTCGATCACAACAATCTCAAAATTTGGATAGGTTTGGTGGCAAGCGGAGAGAAGACAATGCTCCAGAAACGGGGCGGCGTTGTAGGCCGGGATGCCTAGAGTTACGGTGGGAAGGGACAAGATAGGCTTCTGTTAAATGGATATTGACTCGGGGAGGCACTTCGTCGGAGTGCGGCGAGAATAATCGGTATTTTACCAGGAAGTCAATTCTTCCACAGCAGCATTGGAAGTCTGATTTATTTGATTCTCCAAAACATGTCCATAGGGGCGAGAGGTTGCGTTCCGATCGCCGCGGCTGACATATCCATGTGAGCGACATAACATGCCATCCAAATTATCCAGAAGAGAATCAGGGCGACCGCGAGAACGTTAGGCCACCAAGGAAGTGCGAATGAAGGACGGTGAATTTTTTGGGAGGAATGCTTTTCTTTCGTTGGGAAGGAAGGTGCTGTGTTGGTCAGCGAAATGCCATACCACGCAGGTAAGAGCAAGAGAAGTCCCAGCGCGGAGGCATAGAGACTGCCCACCAGACGGGGCGGCAGGTAGCGGAGGGTGAGTTGTTGTGCGCCCGAGGGAATCGTGACGGTGATTTGACCGTAGGAGGTTTCGTGGGCGACAGGTTTCCAGGGGCCGGCATCGATCCGGTAACTCCAGCCTGGCAACCGGATGATGGAAATGATGATGTCGCCGGAACTTCCATTCAGGTCGATTGTGGCGGAGTTTACGGCGAAATGCATGGGCAGGGATCGACTGGGAGCGTTGCGAGCCCAAGCATAAGGACGGCTCTGGAGGTTTTCATAAAGACGAAAACCGCTTGGTGTTGTTCCACGAAAAATAAGGCCGGGTTGGGCGTCGAGGAGTTGAACGAATGGGTTGTCTGATTCTGCTGCCGTGATGATATGTCGTACGCTCCATTGATTCAGCGCGTCCCGCATCGCGGGTGGCATGATCAAGTCATAGAAAACTCCGGTATAGTTAACGTCGAACGTGGCATCTCTGACTTTGCTGGATAGGAGGGGATTATATCCACCAAAGGCTTGCTCCTGGTAAAGTGTGGCAAAGTTGAATCCACGAATTTCAGGGAGACTTGTATAGGTGTAAATATTCCGGGGGCCGAAAACGAAGATGCGGCCAGAGTCCAGTTTCGTCATTTTTTGAGACATTCCACCAGGTATTAAATGGTAGGGACCGAACGGTATCTGGGATAACGGAGAAAAAGTGACAATCAGGTTGGAGGTTATGGCCACGATAAAGAAGACGTGAAGCCAGAGATGGGAGAGTATTCGTCGACGGGTCAGCTCATCCAAAACCAGCGCGGTCATAACCGCATAGGCGAAGACGACGAAGAGATACCACTTAAAGGGCCAGCGGATACGGTCAAAATAGGGGAGTACGCGCAGTATATAATTGGCGGCGGTGGATAAGAGCAGGGCGGTAAGCAGCAGATACCAGATCGTTTGCCATCGCCGATCGATTTTGGATCGAAGGGCGTAGAACAGGATCAGAAAAATCAGACTCCCTCCCAAATGCAATAGGGAACTGCTTGAGTCGCAAATCGATTCAGGGCTGAAAAGGTAGGCTTGAGCGTAGAGCCAGAGTTTGGGCTGCACTGATACGGCGAGTTGTACGGTCCAATGCATCGCCGTGGCTCGACCGGCACTCGTGCTGAGGGCGGCTTGCATTGGAATGATTAACGGTAACGAGGCGGCAATCACCACGAGATTCGAGAGCAAGTACGAGAGGATCTGGCTGCGGTTGAGCCGGGGTGTGAGGTAAAACCAGCGATTGCCCAGATAGAGGAGTTCGCCCAAGCCATAGATCATGACGAACTGGATGTTGCCATGATAGATGAAGGCGATCTTGAGGACGCATTGGGCGACGAGGTAAAGAGAGGATCGAGTGCGTAGAAACGCTTCCAGACAGGCTAGCAGGGCGGGGATGTAAAACGCGCAGACGGCGATCACAAGCCAGGATTTGGAAGCACATAGCAGGAATGGAAGGGTGAGATAAAGGAGCGCTCCGTAGCAACTGACAGGACCTGAAACTTTGACGACACGCAAATAGGCGTAAGCGGCGAGCGCGGCGAGAAAAAGATGAAGGGATAAGCTGACCTGCATGCAAGTCATGATATCGCCGAGAATCTTGTCGGCAAAAAAGGTGCAAAGATAACTCGGGAGATACAACACGCCGGGTGTTCCCATGACGTAGTAGACTTCACCCAGAAACTGGTGGAAGTTGATCAGCGGAAGGGTGGCGTACTCGACAACACAGCGGTAGTTATAGATGTGGGAAGGCAGATAGCCCGTGGCGTTGTCGTCGAAGGTAAAGTAATAAGGTTGGGAGAGCAGCAAGGCCGCTAGCAGCGCGAGCGCGAGTGCCGGTACGATCCAGAGGCCGGGGGAGGACAACACCCGCAATGCGGGCCGTTTCCAACCGGACCGGAGCTTCGGGAAATGCATGCGTGACGGCGCCATCAGGCGGGGGAAACTGCCGCCGAGCTCAAATACAGTCCCAATTCAAGGGTGCCCGCAGCGTTTGTTTGCAGGAGAAATCCCCGCATGTGGCGCAGCAGTTCGTGCGTGATGAAGTAGGGTTGGTTCTCCGTTTTCTTTTCATTCAGCGCGGGGATGGAGGTCCCGGCGGGAAAGGTAAAGACGACGCTGAACAGGTGGCTTGGCTTGTCGATGGAATAGAAATCCACCGGGGGCGTGACGGATTTGGCGGGAACGAGGGTGATCGTCACTCGCGTTTCGGGGGAGGGATGCAGCCGCGCGGCGTAGTCGAGGCAGTGGAGCAACCACGTGGGATGGCACAGCACGGGGGTGTCGGGAAGCAGCTCTGGACCGACGGTCAAGGTCAGTCCGTAGTGGGTGCAGAGCGCCCGGATCGGCGGCTCGATATGGGCGTAGGGCACCGGTTCGGGAGCGGGGCGTAGCGAACGGACGGTGGCACCGAAATGATGGATCTGGGTCACAGCGCGTTCGAGCGCGGCGTTGAGTTCGTCGAGATCCTCCTTGGCGGGAGCGCTGCCGCTGTCGGGTTCGGCGATGAGTGTCATCAGCGTTGCGGCGCTGGAAATGTCATTGGCCAGATCATGGACAAAGCGTCCAGTCACCGCGCCCAACTGGGCAAGCGGCGGCAATTCAAAAGGCGACGGCACGGGTTCTGTGGAATCCGGATCGGACATAATCGTGATCCTAGAGGGTGCATCGCGGCATGTCCATGGCCGTTTTTGGGGTGTGAATTAACCGATAACGTCGAGTTGGCCGACTTGCATGAGGCGGGGTTTCCCTTGAAACGACTCCACTCTGCCAGTAAGCCGCACGCGGCGATCGATCCACGACTTGGCCGTGCGGTCGTACCCGGCCGGATAAATACCTCGCAGGGAGGTCAGCTCTTTGCTCTCGATCTGGCGCAATTCAATGCGGCGGGCGTCGAGGTCGATTTCGCGCACCGTCCCCACAAGCGTGACCGATTCCGTGCCGAGCACCGGCTTGTCGAGCCACGTCTTGACTCGCTGCCGGGTGTCGAGCGTGAGATGTCGCCAGCGCTTGTCGGGGAGACAATTGCCGGTGAGATCGACAGTCTCGATACCGCGTCGACCCGAGGGAGCGAGGTGGGCGACGGCGGTGAGCCCCGCATCGCGCAGCAACGGATCGGGGAAATCGTGGGCGACTTTTTCGTAGGCGTCAGTGCGGTCGAGATCGCCCGTGAGTGCGCCGATGGTGTGCAACGCCTCGCGGCTCGCGGCGACGAGAGGATCGCCGCTCAGGAATTTATAATTCTCGCCCGGCTCGGGCAGGCTGAAGCCGAGGTAGAGACTGCCCCGCGCGAACGAACAGAGGCCGAGGTCGATCTCTTTCGGTAGCGTCAGGGTTTCGTGCATCGCCCCGGCCAGCGTTTTAATCATCGTGCTGACCTGTTTGCGCACGTCGCCAAAAACACCCGCGACGAGGGAGAGCCGGGGATTGACCGTCTGCAGTCCCGACCCGTCGAGGTGCAGGAGCAGATCGGAGTCGTCCATCGCGTTGGCGAGGGGAAGATCCTCCGTATAGAGCCGGTCGAGGAGTTGATAATAGGGCGCGCACGCCTGGGTGAGCTGTTCCTCGCTGCCGCCCGCATCGAGCACGAGCCGTTGCGTCGCGGCGATCTGCTGGTGCAATCGGCGCGCTTGCTGATCGAGATTCTTGCGCCAGGTCATGAGGACGCCTCCGCCAGTTCGCGTTGCGGCAAGGGGGCCGTGCGTCCGTTGAACTGCACGCGCAGAATGCCCTTGGTCGCGCCGGGAGCGAGACCACGAGGCGCGGCGTCCTGCGGGCGCACGTATTGAAAGAAGAGCCGGAAATCGTGGATGCCGCCGGGAAATCCCTCGCTCCAGAAATGGAGATGCACCCCGTACTCGGAGAAAATCGTATCGAGTCCCTTCAGGAAAAACGGCGTCATGCTCTCCAGCGCTTCGGTGCCATACTTCGCCCGCGTCTGCAGGATCACATCGATGTCCTCTGGGCGCGGCTTGTCGCTGATGTAACCGCCGTCGAGGTACAGGATGTCGAACGTATCGAGCGACCGCGTCCAGTCGACGAATTTCAGCAGCCGCTGCCACATCTCCGCGCGATGCGGATTCAGGACGAACCGCTTTTCCGCCTCGGCGAGCGAGCAATCATGGATGCCCGAGGGCAGCAGTCCGTTGGCGTTGAAGGTGGGCAGGGGCACTGCTTCAAGTCTTGGGATCGGCTTTTGCGACGACAATCAGACCTCGCGCCAGGCAAGGGCGAACCATGCACACCAGTTGCATGAATCGATTGAAGAGATAGGCTGCAATTCGATGGTGAATACGGTCGTGATGATAGATCTCATCCGGTTGATAGAGGATGATCTTGACCGGGGTAAAGCCGCATTTTTTCAACATGACGCTCAGGGTCGTCGGGGTGAAAAACGAAGCATGATCCCAAGCGTCCACCTCGTGCTCAAATACTAAAGTCTGCATGAAGTAATTAAACGAATTCCCATTTGGCATGCTGGCAATCCAGACGCCCTCTTCATTTAGATGACGCCTAACCGATTCAAGAAAAGAGCGATGATTGGTCAAGTGTTCGAATAACTCTCCGGACATGACGATATCGAATTTTTCGCCCAGGTCGAACGATTCCACATTCGCAACGCGGATATCATAGCCCTTTTTATTGAGTTCCGCACAGGCAGCTTGATCGTAATCGACACCCACCAGGGTTTTCGCTTTTTTCTTGATCAAGGAATGCAGCCACCATTGCGTCTTGTTGGAAATCGCGGCTTGATGTTCGACACAACCAAGGTCCAATACCGTTTTGTCTGCAACGTTGTCCAGTAGAATGTCGATTCTCCGGCGGCTGGAGTAGGAGAGAATGGGTTTGACCCGGCTGTTAAAAAAATCTTGGGTGATCTTAAAGTGATCCATGGTGGATATGCCATCGATGCCTATTGCGGCACTTCGTTGGCTGGAATTCTTAGTGCGAATTGTGGCGAGTTCAATCTCAAAACGAGAAAGCTTTTCCCCCTATTCCGTTGGCGAGGATTAACTGCGCCCTCGGAACGTCAACTCCGCCACACCCGACTTGTCGAGCTGGCCGAGTCCGCGCTTTACCATCTCGTCATACTGCGCTTTCGTTGCGGTGGCAAGGGGGAGCGTGAGCTTCGCTTCCTGCGCCAGCGAGAGCGCGATACCGGAATCCTTTGCGGCATGCGCGGCGGAAAAAAAGCACGTATGATCGCGGTTCTGCATATCTTCGCCATCGGTGACGAGCACGCGCGACGCCGCGCCAGTTTGGGAAAACACTTCGCGCAGCATGGTCAGATCGAGCCCAAGCGCGTGGCCCAGCCCAAGACCTTCCGCCAGTCCCGCCGTGTTGATATTCATCACCATGTTCACCAGCGCTTTCACCTGCGCGGCGGTTCCGGCGGCACCGATGTACCGTAGCGACGCGCTCAGTGACGTGAGCACGGGTTTCACATTTTCAAAGACGCTCTCTTTGCCCGCGCACATCAAATAGAGCGTGCCTTCGCGTGCCTGGGTGATGCTTGATGCCATGCACGCCTCGAGCGACGCGGCCCCGGCTTTCGCGGCGAGCGCTTCGATCTCCACATGCAACGACGGCGTCACCGTCGCGCAATTGAGGAAGGTCTTGCCCTTCGCGTTCACGAGCAGGTTGTCCGTCGCGTTGGTGAAGATGTTCCGCATCGCCGCATCGTCGGTCACGACTGTGATGATGGCGTCGGCCGCAGCTGTGACTTCCGCGAGTGTGGTGGCCGCCGTACACGAAAGCTCCCCGGCGAGTTCCACGGCCGACGGTGCCTGCACATCATACACGGCGGTGACCGTGTAGCCCTGATCTTTCAAACGGCGCGCCATGTTGGCGCCCATGCGACCGACTCCGACAAACGCGATGGTGGGTTTCATAGTGGTAGTGAAATCAGTTAGCTGATTGCCTGCCGCGCGGCATCGTACACTTTTTGCAACGGCACATTTTTTGCGTCGGCAATCTTGCGGGCTGATTCAAATTCGGGCGCAACTTGCACGAGCTTGTCTCCCCGATAACCGAGCTTCACTTCCACCGCGCCGAACGGCGTTGTCACCGTCTTGATCTCGCGGCGCAATTTCGCGCGCTCGGCGGTCGTGCGACGCACACCGAAGGCGGAGGTGTGCGTGAGAATCAAATCGGCCAGTTTGTCCGCATCGGCGGGCGAGGCGAGCACGGAGAGCAACACGCCGGGCCGGTTTTTCTTCATCTGGATCGGTTGATAAAACACATCGAGCGCTCCGGCGGCGAACAGCTTTTCCTGCGCGTCGCCGATCAACTCGCCCGGCAGATCGTCGAGATTCGTCTCGAGCACAACAATCGTGTCCTGTTCTTCCGCAGCGGAGGTGGACGCTTCCACCACTTCACCGAGAATCGCGCGGACCACGTTGGGGCGGGATTTCAAATGGCGCGTGCCGAGACCGTAGCCGACTTTTTCGGTCTTCAATCCCTGCATCGGCGCGAACTCTTCGGCGAACTCGGCCAGCAACGCCGCACCGGTCGGGGTGAGGAGCTCATGCGGTTCGTCGACCTGCGTCAGCGGAATGCCCGCGAGCAGTTCCAGCGTGGCGGTGGAAGGAACCGGAAAGCGGCCGTGCGCGCAATCGACCCAGCCGGTGCCTTCAACCAGCGGACTCGCCAGCACGCGGGGCCGGCCGAGTTTCTCGATGCCGACGCAGAAGCTGATGATGTCGATGATCGAATCGAGCGCACCGACTTCGTGGAAGGTGACCTTCTCCGGCGCGACGCCGTGGATCTTGCCTTCGACCACCGCGATGCGTTGGAAAACCGCGAGGGCGCGTTGCTTCACGAAATCGGAGAGCGCGCTGTCGGTGATCAGCTTGCGGATCTCATCGTGATTACGCCCATGGGTGTGTGCATGCCCGTGTTCATGACTGTGTGCGTGGCCTTGCTCGTGGATGAACTCGCTGCCGTCGTCGGCGTCTTCGTGCGCGTGCTCGTGATCATGGGAATGCTCAGCCCCGTGCGCGTGTTCATGCGGGTGGGAATGGGAGTGTTCCGCATGCTGGTGTTCGTGCTCGTGACTGTGGCCGTGGTCGTGCCCATGATCGTGACCGCAGCATTGGTGTGTCGATTCGTCGTGCACGGTGAACTTGATTCCGGTCACGTTCTGGCGCTGGTCGCGATTGGCGTGGAGATGAAATTTGTCCGGCAACTCGAGCTTTCCGAGTTCCCATTCAATGGCGGAAAGTTTCACGCCGAGATCGATCAGCGAGCCGACGAGCATGTCGCCGCTGGCACCGGAAAAACAATTGAAATAGAGCGTTTTCATGAGTGTTGAGGTGTTTGAAGAGAAAGCCGGTTGATCTGCACCGCCGCGAAGGCCGCGCCAAATCCATTATCAATATTCACGACGGTGACCCCCGACCCGCAGGAGTTGAGCATCCCGAGCAACGCCGCCACACCGCCAAAGCTGGCACCGTATCCGACGCTGGTCGGCACCGCGATGACAGGGCGATCGACGAGTCCCGCGACCACGCTCGGCAACGCGCCTTCCATTCCGGCGACGACAATGAGCACGCGGGCATCGCGCAGGCCGTCCTCATGCGCGAGGAGACGATGCAGTCCCGCCACGCCGACGTCGTAGATCCGTTTCACCGGCTGGCCGAACGACTCGGCTGTCACGGCCGCTTCCTCCGCGACCGGCAGATCACTCGTCCCGGCGCACAGCACGGCCACAAAGCCGGGCAGGGGGGCAATCTTTTGCTGGCCGATGGTGAGAATCCGCGCGGTTTCGTGCCAGACCGATTTGCGGAAGCTTTTGCGCACGGCGCGGGCTTGGGCCGGATCGATGCGGGAGACGAGGGCGAACCCCTCGCGCTTGACCAATTCCCGGGCGATGGCGGTGATCTGCGCGGCGGTCTTGCCGGGGGCGAAAATGACCTCGCCATGGCCCTGCCGGTGGCGGCGCTGGAGATCGACCTTGGCAAAGCCGAGATCCACAAAGGCGGGTTTCGTCGCGGGAGATTTCTTCATGATGAAAAGGATGGCTCCTATCATCGCCGCGATTTGGAATTTTTCAACTGGTAAGCGGGAGTTCGGTTATTGCCGCGAGCCGGGATCGGTGGTATTGATAACCGCTCCCTCCATTCCATGCCTGCTCCGATTACATTTGTGAAACCCGAACTTCTCGCTCCGGCGGGGGATTGGGAGTGCGTTCGCGCTGCGGTCGCCAACGGAGCCGACGCCATTTATTTCGGCCTCTCCCGCTTCAACGCGCGTCTCCGCGCCGACAATTTCACCGAAGCAGAGTTGCCGAAGCTGATGGACTTCCTGCATCAGCACGGGGTCAAGGGTTACGTCACCTTCAACGTCCTCGTCTTCACCGACGAACTCGCCGAGGCGCAGCAATACCTTATCACTCTCGCGAAAGCCGGGGTCGATGCGGCTCTCGTGCAGGATGTGGGACTCGCCGCGTTGGCGCGGGAGACGGTGCCCGATTTCGTGCTGCACGCGTCCACGCAGATGACGTTGACCTCCCCCGAGGGCGTGGCCTTCGCCAAGCGCATGGGTATTGAGCGCGTGGTCTTGGCGCGGGAAAATTCATTGCGCGAGCTGCCGAAATTCCACACGACCGACGCGTTGCCGATGGAGATGTTTGTGCACGGCGCGCTGTGCGTGGCATACTCGGGGCAGTGTCTGACCAGCGAATCGCTCGGCCAGCGTAGCGCCAATCGCGGCGAATGCGCGCAGGCCTGCCGCATGCCGTACGAGATGCTCGTGGATGGCGTGTTGCAGCCGCTCGGGGATAAAAAATATTTGCTCTCGCCGCAGGATCTCGCCGCCGTGGCGGAGATTCCGGAATTGATCCAGCAGGGCATCGCCAGTTTCAAGATCGAAGGCCGCCTCAAGTCGCCGGAGTATGTCGCCGCCGTCACCAGCGTGTACCGCAAGGCCATCGATGCCGCGTGGCTCGCGCATCAGGCGCAGCAGCCGGTGGCCGAAATGCCCGCCACGGCGGAGGATCGCTACAAGCTGGAGATGGTTTTCTCGCGCGGTCTCTATAAGGGCTGGATGCGCGGGGTGAATCACCAGGAACTCGTGCATGCGCGGTTCGGCAAGAAGCGTGGCGCGTTCGTCGGCTTTATCGACGCGCTTGGCCGCGACTACATCGAGTGCAAGACCCAGACGCCGGTGAAGCCGGGCGATGGACTCGTCTTCGACACGGGTGAGGATACGAACAACGAGCAGGGCGGCCGCGTGTATGAAATTCGCGGCACGAAGTTTTATTTTCAACATGGGAAGATCGATTTCGCCAAGCTGCGCGTGGGTGATCGCATCTGGAAGACCGACGATCCAGCGCTCGATCGCGAATTGCGCAAGTCGTTCGAGGGCGAAATTCCACTCCCGCGCCGCAAGATCGATTTCTACATCTCGGGTTCAGCGGGGCAGAAATTCTCTGTGCGTGCGGAACTCGGTGCCTTGCGGGCCGAAGTGCAGTCGGACATGCCGCTAGACGTGGCGCGCAAGCAACCGCTCACGACGGAAAAACTCCGCGATCAATTCGGCCGCCTTGGCGATACCTATTTCGAACTTGGTACGGTGCAAAACGCGCTGCAGGGCGAAGTCATCATTCCCGTCAGCGAATTGAACCGACTGCGCCGCGTGCTCACCAGCAACTTGCAGGCGCAACTGGCGGATCAAAAGCCCGTGGAGAAAAGTCCGATCGTTCGCCCCGCGCTCGACCGCATGCTCAAGGACGTGCAGACAAAACGTCAGCCCGCTCTCGACACCGCGCCGGAACTGATCGCGCTGTGCCGCTCGACGCAACATCTCGAAGCCGCACTCGATGCTGGATTGCGCACGCTTTACGCCGACTTCGAAGACATTCGCCGCTACAAGGAAGCCGTCGCGTTGGTGCGTGGTTTTGCCGCTAAGGCGCGACTCTTTCTCGCCACGCCGCGCATTCAGAAAGCGGGCGAACCGGGTTTCTTCCAGCTCATCTCCTCCTACGAACCCGACGGCGTGCTCGTACGCAATCTCGGCGCGATCGATTATTTCAAATCGAGTCCGCTGTCGCGCGTGGGCGATTTTTCGCTCAACGTGGCCAATCCGCTCGCGGCCGCCGTCTTCATGCGCGAAGGACTCCAGCGCCTGACTGTCTCCTACGATTTGAATGCCGACCAGGTGCTCTCCCTCCTGCGCAACGCGCCGCCCGACTGGTTCGAAATCACGCTGCACCAGCACATGCCCATGTTTCACATGGAGCACTGCGTCTTCGCCGCATTTCTCTCGAAAGGCACCGACCACACCAATTGCGGCCGACCCTGCGACGTCCACCGCGTCGAACTCGTTGACCGCGTCGGCATGCGGCACCCGGTCAAGGCCGACGTCGGCTGTCGCAACACCGTTTTCAATGGTCAGGCCCAGAGCGGGGCGGGCTACGTGCAGGAATTCCTCCGCGCGGGCGCGCGTCTTTTCCGTCTGGAATTCCTCAATGAATCCGGCGACGAAGCGCGGCAGATCATTCACAGCTATCAGGAATTGCTCGCCGGGACGATTGATGTCGATACACTCGTGGCGCGGATCAAGGTGCGCAATCAATTGGGCGTGACCAAGGGCACTCTGGCCGTGCGATAAAATCCTGTTTTAAAGTCTTTCCCTCATTTCGTAAATTCCGTTAATTTCGTCAAAAATTCCTCCCTCAATCAAGGACCCCTGTCATGAAGTTTTGGAAGCAGCTTTCGAGTGACCCGATTTTCCCCTATTTCGCGCCGTTCTTTTTATTCGGTTTTTTCCTCTGGCTGGAATCGCTCGACCCGCGCGCGGTCTACATCGTCTATCCGATCAAGACCTTTTGCGTTGGCATGGTCCTCGTGCTCCTCTGGAGGCGCTTCCCCGAGTTCGGTCCGCTCACCAAACCGATCATCTGGCAGTCGGCCGCCATCGGGGCCATCGCTTGCGTGATCTGGGTCGGACTCGATTTCGTCCTGATCAAGCGCACCGCGGAGGAGTTGACCAAGGGCTTCAATCCGTTCCTCTTCAAGGACTCGGGTTGGGGTTGGGAAATGGTCGCTGGACTCGCCGCGTTCCGCATTCTCGGCGCGACGATTGTCGTGCCGATCATGGAGGAACTCTTCTGGCGCGGCTTCCTCATGCGCTTTCTGATTCCCGAGACGCAGAAGGACGTCATCAATGACAACTTCGAGAAAGTGCCCATGGGCACCTACGGATTCTTTTCCTTTGCCGTCACCACGGTCGCCTTTGCTTGTGTTCATGGGGTGCAATGGCCGCTCGGCCTCGCGGTCGGTGTGCTCTACGGTTGGTGGTTCATCCGCACCAAGAGCCTCGGCGCGGTCATGATCGCCCACGGCGTCACGAATTTGTTACTCGGCGCTTACGTTTTGGTGTCGCAACGCTGGTACTTTTGGTAAAAACTGCGCCCATGATGCGACCGCTTTTCCGTTGGTTCTGGGTTGGAGTTCTTTTACTGCCGGGCATTTTGTCCGCGCAAACTCCGAAGTCCGCCGCGTCCGCGAAAGTGGTCAAGGTCCAGATCATCAGTCCCGAAACGCCCCAAAGCTGGGCCTACGGGGACATGGACGACCACAAGCTCGTCTGGGATGCGGCGAAAAAAGAGTTCCGCGCGCAACTCGTCTTTTCTCCCGGCGCTTATGCGGAGGAGCAAAGTGCCGTGACCAATCGCGAGACCTACGACTGTCCGTTTCCCGGCGTGCGCTTCGACGAAGCCAGCCAGCTTTTCATCGCCAAGACGAAGAAGGGGACTGATGTCCCGCTCGCGAAACGGATCAAGGTGGTTTTCGGCACACAGATCGTGCTCCTCCCCACCTCACGGGTGACGATTTACAATTTCCGCGGCAAGCTGGTGGTGGAGCTTAGTGGCACGACGGATCAGGCCTACGCCACCGGGACGAACAAATGGATTGTGCGTCCCCAGGGCTGGTATCTGCAGAATGCGTTTTGAACGGGGCTGTCTGCAGATGCCGCAGAATGTAGGCTCTAAAAGAGTCACCACGAAAGGATCGCAGACGGCTCTTACAGATCCACCGGGATCGCCTTGCGGTCCTTGAACTGCATCACCTTGGTGTAGCCGATTTCCTTCACCAGCGCGGTGGCCTGCTTGAATTCGTAGGCGACCTCGGCGGGCGAGTGGGCGTCGGAGTTAATCACGATGGGAATGCGTCGCGCATAGGCCATTTCGATGAACTGACGGCTCGGGTAGATTTCCTTCGCGTCCTTGCGCAAACCGGCGGTGCTCACTTCCATCGTAAGACCGTTTTCCGCAATGGCGTTCAACGTTTCCGTGTAGAACCGCGACAGATCTCCCTCGGGACGATGCCCGAACTTCTTCACGAGGTCGGGGTGCGCGACGAAATCGAAGAGGCCCGACTCCGCCATGCGGGTGTATTCCTTGAAATAGAGCGTCCAGATTTCGTCCACCGGCTGCTCAGTCCACTTCTTGAGATGCTTGGGATTATCCACGTCCCAGCTCGGCGTGATGTAGTGCACGGAACCGATGAGGTAATCCCACGGCGCTTGCGCGGCGAGATGACGGATATGCTCCTCGTAACCGACGAGGTAATCGCATTCCAGACCGAGCCGGATCGGGTAATTCGGGAACTCAGCCTGAACGTCTGCGATCAATTTCAAATATTCTGTGAACTGATCCGGCGCCATGCGCCAGTCGTCGAACTGGGTCGGCATCGGGTTGTGATCGGAAAAACCAATTTCAGTGAGACCTGCGGCCTGGGCGGCGAGAACGTATTCGCGCGGCTCCCCGGTGGCATGGCCGCAAAGAGGGGTGTGCATGTGGTAATCGGTGGCCATAGGAAAACGAGACTAATCTGTCGCGAGGGTGGTTGTCGAGTCAGCGGGGAGAAAAAGAGCGGTACGCCGGTCAATTGCTCGCATAGGCGGAGAGCCGGTCGCGTCGCCGGGCCAGTTCGCTCGTATAGCGTCGGCCCAGGGTATCCGCATGGGCCTGAACCCAGTCCGTGAGGCGGGTCCTTCCGGCGGGCGGTGCGTCTACGTACAGAAGATCGGCCATCAGTCCTTTGATTTCCTCACGTGTGATCATCACGTCGTTCACAAGTTGGCCGAGCAGCCAGCCCGCCCAATAGCCGAGTTCGGGAGGCAGGGAAATTATGGGCCGTTCGACGCCAATCCGGCGACCGATGGCTTGCGCGAGTTCGCGATAGGTGAAAGTTTCCGGTCCGATGGCCTGAATGATCTCGTTTTGGCGACGCTGCCCGCTTTCCACTGCGAGCGCAGCTAGGTCTTCCACATAGATCGGTTGCAACCGATACTGTCCATCGCCAAACACGCCGAAGACCGGCAGATGTCGCAGGGTCCACGCGATATTATTGATCAGGATGTCCTCTTTGCCGAAAAGCACAGTGGGCCGAAGAATGGCGTAGGAAAGACCGGAATCGATCAGCGCTTGCTCCAACTCCGCTTTGCCCCGGAAATAATCGAGCGGCGAATCGATGGACGGATTCGTAATGCTGACATGCACGATGCGCTCCACTCCGGCACGCTTGGCTGCAGCGAAGAGGGTGAGCGTCTGGCGCACGGCCTCGTTATGTTGGAACCAGCGACTGTTGAACCGCACCCAGTAGGTGTTGTAGAGCACCTTCACGCCTTCCAGCGACTGCGCCAGTTTATCCGGTTCGTCGAAATGAAAAGGGGAGACCGCGATCCGGTCGCCGAAGGGATTCGCGCGGTGAACGGAATTGGTCAAGGTCATCACGGTCTCGCCCCGGTCGAGGAGACGTTGCGTGATGTATTTTCCCGAGTAACCAAACGCTCCGGTGACGGCGTGGTGGGGAGTGATCATGATGTCCCTTTCGATTTCGTGCTCTTTTTCCCGCCCAGCATGCGGACGAGGATAGGGAGAATCTTGTTTTCCTCCTGCCGGGCGACCTGTCCCATCAGGAAGTCGATGGTCTTGGAGAACTCGAGGAGTTCCGTGATCTGCTTGCGGAAATTTTCCGAACCTTTGTCGCGCCCCGCCAGTTGCAGGCATTCTTCCAGTCCGGCGATCACCGGCTCGATCTCCCGCCGTTTGCGTTCACGGGCGATGGCGCAGAACATTTTCCAGACGCCTTTTTCGCTTTGGAAGTATTCCTTGCGGTCTCCCTTTTGATGGGAGCGCCGCACCAGTCCCCAATCGACGAGACTGCGGAGATTCATGTTGGCGTTGCCGCGGCTGATTTGCAGCTCGCTCATGACGTCGTCGGTGCTTAAGGGCTGGTCGCTCACCATGAGGAGGGCATGAATCTGCGCCATGGTCTTGTTGATACCCCAGGAACTGCCCATCTCGCCCCAGCACTGAAGAAACTGATTTTTCGCGGCGTTTTCAGTATTCATAACTTTCAATATTTTCTGAAAATACGATAACGTGAGGGGAGAGAAAGTCAAGCAGCTGACTGGGCGAGGCAAGGCTAGGGGTGGTGACGCTGCAATTTGCATTGAACTCAGAGGCGCGACTGGTTAATCGTTGGCATGACGAAGAAGGTTTCCGCGCCCGTGCTTCCCATTGCGTATTTCGGGGAAGTGGGCAGCTTTTCCCATTTGGCGGCACGCCGCCGGTTTCCGAAGGCCGAACTGATTTCCTGCCACACGGAGGAGGAGTGTTTTGCGGCGCTGGTGGCCGAAAAGTTCTCCGAGATCATTGTGCCGATCGAGAACGCCTCGGCGGGCATGATCTTGAATACGGTCGATCAGCTCATCCTGATGGCGGAGAATCAGAATCACGCCCTGGCCATTCGCGAGGCGATTGCGATGCCGGTGCAATTGGCGCTGCTGGCGCGCAATCCGAAGGCGAAGATCAAAACGATTTACTCGCACCTCGCGCCGTTCAAGCATGCGAAGGCATGGTTGAAGAAACATTACGCCGGGGTGGCATTGGAAACCGTGGTGAGCACCTCCGAGGCGGCACGCATTGCTTATGAGCAGCCCGGCACGGCGGCGATCGCGGGATTGCACGCGGCGGATTTGTACAAGCTGAAGGTCGTGCGCAATGATGTGGGCTCGGAAGTGGCGAATCAGACGACGTTCTTTGTGGTCGGTCAGGAGCTCAAGAAAAGTGGGAAGCCAACTCGCACAATGCTCATTTTTGAAGCCGCGCACAAGCCGGGCTCTCTCTTTCATGTGCTGCAGGTGTTGGCGAAACAGAACCTGAATCTGACGAAGATCCAGTCGCGACCGATTCCGGGGAAATTCAGCGAATACCGATTCATGATCGAATTCGAGGGGAATCCCACGCAGGCGGCTTTTCAGAAGGCGTTGAAGCGTCTTACCCGCTGCACGCATCGTTGCGCGGTGCTGGGCTCGTACCCGGTGATCCAACTGAAGCGGGCCTGATGATCTGAGGTGATCAGTTTAGCCTTGCTAGGCGCGCCTTAACTCCATTAAATCCATCGACTTTTCGAAAGGCTTGTTCATGAATTCCGGAATCGAGGTGGTCTACATCGTCAAATCTGCTCCAGCCGATATTGAGGCCAGAACAGAGGGTATTTTGCTGGAGCAAGCGGTGGAATTGCCGCGTTCCGTATTGCGCGACGATTTTGTCGTCAATCATATCGTGGGACATGTCCGCTCCATCGAGGCGTTGACGACGGGTGAGTTTCGCGTGACGATCGAGCATCCCGAGGCCACCGCAGGCAATGATCCGGCACAATTGTTGAACGTGCTTTTTGGTAATACCTCTCTGCAGCCGGATGTGTTGCTGGAGGATGTACGGATTCCGGCGAGTCTCCTGCAGACGCTCGGTGGACCGCGTTTCGGCATTGCGGGAATTCGCCAGGCGGTGGGGGTGCCCACGGGACCGCTCACGTCGACCGCGTTGAAGCCGATGGGTCTCTCCACGGACAAGCTTGCAGCGATTTGTCATACCTTTGCGCTCGCGGGCATCGACCTCATCAAGGACGATCACGGGTTGGCGGATCACGCTTTCAGCCGGTTCGAAGGCCGCGTGCGCGCGTGCGTGGACGCGACGAAGCGCGCGGCGCAGACGACGGGGCGGCAGAGTCTCTATGTGCCGAATCTGATTGGCTCGCCTTCGCGTGTGCTGGAGCAATTACGGTTTGCCCAAAAGGCCGGGGTAGGGGGCGTCATGATTTCTCCGATGCTGCTCGGGTTGCCGCTGCTGCACGAAATTGTGCGCAATGAACTCACCGTGCCGCTGCTGGCGCATCCGAGCTTTGGCGGTGCCTTGCGCATCTCGCCCGAGGCGCTACTCGGAAGGCTGTTCCGCTGGTTCGGCGCCGACGCGGTGATCTATCCGAATTACGGCGGCCGCTTTACCTATTCGAAGGAAACCTGCGCGCGATTGGCTGACTTGCTGCGGCAATCGGACGATGGCTTGCCTCCCGTGTTCCCTGTCCCGGCGGGCGGGATCAAGATCGAGCGACTGAGCGAAACCATTGCCTTTTACGGCGAGGATGTGATGTTGCTCATTGGCGGCAGTCTATACGAAGCGGCGGATGGAAACGCATTGCTCGAACGGGCGAAAAGCTTTGTTGCGGGGGCAAGGAGTTCCTAACATCGGCGGGAACCCGCCATGGCCATCGACCTTGGCTAGGGCGAAACTGTGTACACACATTAGGTGCGTTGATAGCGGAAAGTAAGCTGGATACTCACAATGACTTCCAAGTCATGGATTTAGCGAGTGCGGGATTATTATGTTCTTGCTTATTGTTTAATTGTAGAACATATAAGAAGCTATGGCCCTACAGAGTGAGTCCCTCACCAAGCAGAATTTTGTTTTCGCCCAATTACATAACCGGATTGCGACAGGTGTCTGGGGAATTGGTGATCAGATTCCGACGGAGGAAGAGTTGGCGGCGGAGTTTCAATGCAGCCGCGGGACGGTGGGCCGGGCCGTGGCGCGACTGGTGCAGGAAAAGCTGGTGGAGCGTCGGACTCGTTCCGGCACGCGGGTGATTCGCATGGCGAGCGCGGCCAATCCGGCCTCGCTCGATCTCGATGCCTGCGCGTTCATTTATCCCGGCGATCAACATGTCGGCGGGTGGCGCATGTTGCGAGGGTTTCAGCAGGCTGCTTTTGCGGCGAAACGCCGGACGCTAACGTTGTCGGCCGGTACGGACTTTCGCAAGGAAGCGGAAATCGTGGGACGTCTGGCGGAGTTCAATGTAAAGGGAGCGGTCCTGTTCCCGGTCATCACTAATCCCGAGGAGATGGCGTATTACTCGCAGATGATTTTGAGTTGTCCCTTTCCCGTCGTTCTGCTCGAGCTGAACCTGCCCGGCATGCGACGGCCGGCCGTGGTGGTGGACGGTTTGCACGCGGGCTACACGATGACAAAGCATCTCCTCGACCAAGGTCTGCGCCGGGTGGGCTTTTTCTCTCATTACGCCTGGACGCCATTCATTCGCGACCGTTATCTGGGATATCGGCAGGCGCTGGAAGAGGCGGGTGTGGCGGAGAATGAAAAATGGGTGATGCTGGAGTCGGAGATGAATCCGAATTTCGTCGATCCGATTGATGAGCCGCGCCGCATGGCGGAGAGTTTTCTGAATCGCAAAATGGATCTTGAGGGTATCGTCTGCTCAAGTGACAACATGGCGGTCGGCATGTTGCAGGCATTGCGCGATCGGGGTGTGGCGATTCCCGGCCCGGTAAAAATCACCGGTATGGATGACTGCGCGGTGGCGGCGGCGAGCGCCATTCCCCTGACCACCTATCGCGTGCCCTATGAGGCCATGGGATTGCGCGCCTTCGAATGCCTCAACACTCTCATGCGTGGCGAGCATCTGCCGGTAAGCGAAGTGCAATTGCGCGGTGAGTTAGTTACCGGCCAGACCGGTTAGCGAATCGCGGTTCTCCTTTTTTGTTCATTCCTTTCAACCTTCATTAACCAACCCACATCTATCATGAGTACAAAACGTCCCCTGATTCTCCTCGACCCATACCCGCGCCCCATCGCCCAGATTTTCGACGACGCCACCAAGAAGCGTCTCGAATCGCTGGGAGATGTCATCTGGCATGACGGGGCGCCCGCCACCGATGCGCACATCGACAAGTATCTGCCCGAAGCGACCATTCTGATTGGTCAATCCGCTCTGCCGAAGGAACGACTGGACCGCGCGCCGAACCTGAAGGCTGTGTTCAACGTCGAGAGTAATTTCATGCCGAACGTCGATTACCTGGAATGTCATCGACGGGGAATTTATGTGTGTGCGACCGGCCCCGTCTTTGCCAAACCCGTGGCGGAAATGTCGCTCGGCCTCGCGCTGTCGTGTGCACGCCGGATTCATCAGGCCGATGCAGCCATTCGCGCGGGCAATGAAACGCTTTACGGCGAAGGCGATAATTACGACTCGATTTTGCTGAGTGGCCGCACGATGAGCATCGTCGGTTTCGGCAATGTGGGCAAGGCGCTCCTGCCGTTGCTGCGTCCCTTCGGCGGCGAAATTCTCGCGCATGATCCGTGGATTCACCCGACCATTCTGCGTGAAGCGGGATTGACCCCGGCCACACTGGCGGAATGTTTCCAAAAATCGGCCGTGGTGTTCCTGCTGGCGGCGACGACGACTGAAAACGCGGGCGGCATCGGCGCGAAATATTTCAACAGCATGGCCAAGGGCAGTATCGTGGTGTTGTCCAGCCGCGCCGGAATTGTGAACTTCGACGAAATGCTCGACGCAGCCCAATCGGGTCAAATTCGCGCGGCCATCGACGTTTGGCCCGACGAACCGATCCCGGCCAACCATCGCGCTCGCAAGACGCCGAACACCGTCTTGCAGGCACATCGTGCCGGTAACATTCCGGAAATCTGGCCGTGGATGGGGCAACTTGTTGTCGACGACATGGAACAAGTGCTGAAGGGATTGCCCCCGCAACGCTGCCAACGCGCGCAGTGGGAAACGGTGAGCAAACTGCGCAGCAAGCCGTCCGAACAGACGAAATAATAGCGAGTAGTTAAGTCTCATTAAATCAAGTTCTTAAACGGATTTCGGATGGCGAATTCGGAATCCGTTGCATCGCGCCAATGAGATCGTGATTGTCATGAGAGTTGTTTACTCTACAACTCGGTAAAAGGTAAGTATGGCCGATATAATTGAAACCAAATCGGATGTTGAAGAAACTGTTCCAGCGCATACCTATCCCAAGCTGAGCATTCTCCAATGCTTGGGGTTGGGCTCGGGCGGTATTCCCGACATCGGCATGCAGTACGCCATGAAGAACATGGCGAATCCGATTTTCAATGTGATCTATGGAGTGGATCCGGTGCTCATTGGAATTGCGTTTTCATTGCCGCGCTTTTGGGAAATTCTGATCGATCCGTGGATTGGCGCGTTGAGCGACCGCACGCATGGTAAAATGGGGCGGCGTCACCCTTACATGATCTGGGGTGGTATCTTTGGTTTCCTCACTTTCGCGATGGTGTGGTTCGTGCCGAAGGGAATGTCCGCGACGATGGCGGGTTGGTGGTTGATCGCTTTCGCGCTGGCGCATTTTACAGCGTATTCGTTTTTCATGGTGCCCTATTCGGCGTTGCTGGGCGAGGTGTCGACCGTGCCGTCGGAGCGGATGAAGGCGATGTCGTTCCGCACGGCGTTTGTCAGCGTGGGGACATTTTTGATGGGGTGGATTTACTGGCTCTGCCAGCGTGATTGCTTTGAGAATACGGCGGAGGGGATGAAGTATGTTGGCATTGGCTTTGGTTTGCTGCTGCTATTGGGATCGGTATTGCCGGTGTTTGTTTGCAAGGAAAACCGGAAGTATCACGCCGTGGCGGAGAAGGGCGAGGAGAAGCTGAAAGAGTTCGCGGTGTTGAAGGAACTGTGGGCGTTGAAATCGTTCCGGGGCATTTTGCTGGCCATCTTCTGTCTGCTGACCTGTTCGTTGTTGGTGAGTAATCTCGGATTTTATATCTCCCTTTGTTACATGTTTGGCGGTGATACCAAGGCGGTGGCCGTATTGGGCGGTATCAGCGCGACGATCAATTCCACGGCGGTGATTTTCTTCTGCCCGGTGGTGAATTATTGCGCGAAGAAGCTGGGTGAGAAGCCGACCCTGTATCTGTTTATGATCATTGCGATGATCGGCTACATCCTGACTTTCTGGGCGGCGACGCCAGAGCATCCGTACTGGGCGATTTACACCGGTATCCTCGGCAACTTCGGCATGACGGCGTTTTGGGTGATCATGCCCGCGCTGACGGGCGAACTAGGTCGCGAGCATGAGAAGGAGACGGGACATTCGATCTACGGATCGTTCTATGCGATGTACGGCATGGCGATCAAGATTGGCGCGTCGGTGGGCTTGCTGTTCACGGGCGTGATCCTGAACATGACCGGCTATCATGCCTCGCACGGCATCGCGCAGCCGGAGTCGACGATCTTCATGATGCGCGTATTGAACACGGTGGTGCCGACGGTAGGCATGCTGGTCGCGATGTATTTTATCTACACGTCGTTGCACCGGGTGAAGAAGGCGTAACAGAGGTCGTTTTCAGTTTTCAGTGTGAAGCATGCGACGTCGCACTAGGAATGAGCGGTCGCTTGCCATCGACTAGCCAGCTAAAGACGGGACAGGAACGGATTACTTCGAAGTCGATTTCTTGCGTTTGAGGACCTGACGGGCTTCGGATTGGGAGAGTTGCCGTAACTCGCTGTCGAGGCGCAGATCGCGCGGGGATTTGCCGAACTTCTTTTTGATCCAAGTGGAGAAGTGGGGCAGCGAACTGAAGCCAAGATCGAAGGCAATAGCTTTGATATTCTGATCGGAGCGCAGGAGGGCGAGGCGGGCAGAGTTGATGCGCTTCTCCTCCCAATAATCGGCGGGGGTCTTGCCCATTTGGCGGACGAAGAGGCGATTGAGCTGTCTGGTGCTGAGGCCCGCATTCTTGGCGAGTTCCTGCTCGCGCAGGGGCTGGCTCAGGCTCCGCATTTCCATCAGGTGAATGGCGATGCGTACGCGGCTGTCGATTTGCGCCATGACGTGCGGATCGAGCTTCTGTTTTTTCATCGCGGCGGTGTACTCGAGCATCCAGCCGTAGAGCAGTCGTTGTAACTCGAAGAATTTTTCCGGCGTACCCGGCATGCGGCGCAATTCTTCTTTCACGCCGGGATAACTGACGGCTACGAGACGTGCGAGCCTCTGGGCGATGCGGGTCATGTGGGGAAGTTGCTCGGCGGGAATCGAGAGGGTTCGCGAGCGATCGAAGAGCGATTGACCCGTGGGCCATTCCGCGGCGAACCGGATGGAGAGGATTTCTGTGTCCTCGCTGAAGTCCTGCCAGCCGTCTTCGGCGCGGGGAAAGATCCAGCGGCCGGGACCATGAATTTCCGTGCCGCCTTTGTACGTGAGGGTGACGGAGCCTTTGTGCAGGAGCCACGCGGCGATGGCCTCCGTTTCGAGGGCGCAGGAACGCCATTTCTCGAGGGGACCATCATAGGCCCAGAGGAGTTGCACGCGGAAATCAAACCAGTTCTCCAAAGGATCGACCGGTTCGGGAGCGGGAGCCATATGCCGCATTTATATAACTATTTAGGGAAATCTGGCAATTCGATTTACTGGCGGGACTCGGGGTGCCGATCTAATTTAGGGTAACGACACAACCACTCTAGAGCTGTATGAATTTAAAATCCTTTTCCCTCCCGGCGCGTCCCATTCCTTTCGATGATTCGTGGGATGTCATTGTGGTGGGCGGTGGTCCCGCTGGTTGTGCGGCGGCGATTGCAGCCGCGGAAGAGGGGGCCAAGACGTTGCTGATCGAGAGCACGGGATCGTTGGGAGGTGCCGGGACGACCGCTTTGGTGCCGACATGGTGCCCATTCTCGGATCAGGAGAAGATCATTTATCGCGGGCTGGCGGAGAAGATTTTTCAGGCTTCAAAGAAAGGGCTGGCGCATATCGAGCCCGACCGCATGGATTGGGTGCCGATCGATCCGGAGAAATTGAAGCGGATCTATGACGACCTCGTGACCGAGGCGGGTGTGGAGGTTCTTTTTCAAACAACACTGGCTTCGGTGGAGATGGCTTCCGCCCGCGAGGTGAATGCCATCGTGGTGGCGAACAAGGCGGGACTGACCGCGTTCAAAGCCAAGGTGTTCATCGACTGCACGGGCGACGGGGACCTTGCCGCGTGGGCGGGGGCGCTGTTCCAAAAAGGCGACGACGATGGAACTACGCAGCCGGCGACGCATTGCTTCATTCTCTCCAATGTGGATGAAGCGGCCTATCATCGCGGACCGTCCCTGCATCCGAACAACAAGAAGAGTCCGATCTTTGACATTCTCGCATCAGGAAAATATCCGGAGATTCCCGATTCTCACCTATGCAATACGCTCATCGGACCGGGTACAATCGGGTTCAATGCGGGCCACTTATGGAAGGTGGACAACACCGATCCGAAGATCGCGACCAAGGCGCTGATGATGGGGCGCAAGATGGCGGAGGCGTTTCACCGGGCGCTGGCGGAGTATTTGCCGGAAGCGTTTGGCCGTGCATTCCTCGTCACCACGGGCTCCGTGCTAGGCGTGCGGGAGACGCGGCGGATTATCGGTGATTACGTGCTGACCTTGCAGGATTACATGGGGCGGCAGAGTTTTCCGGATGAGATTTGCCGCAATTCGTACTTCATCGATCTGCATTTCACGAAGGACGAGGCGATTCACTCGCACAAGATCGACGTGGAAACGCGGTTCGATCGCTATGGTAAGGGCGAGTCGCACGGGATTCCGTATCGGTGCCTCACGCCGCGCGGCCTTTCCAATGTGCTGGTGGCGGGGCGCTCGATTTCCTGCGAACGGATTGTCCACGGCAGTATTCGCGTGATGCCGGTCTGTCTCGCCATGGGCGAAGCAGCGGGTGTGGCGGCAGCGCAATCGTTGCAACTGTCGTCAGTGGATGTGCATCAAATCGACACAAACCAGCTGCGACATCGTCTGCGGACGCGGGGCGCCTATTTGCCTGAAATAGCTTCAGATTCGATTGATTCTAAAAAGTCATTAAGCGCATTGGCGAGCGCCTGATTTTTCAGGCATTTCTCTCTGGCCGTTCCGAACTGGCGAGCCGATCCAGATTCAATCTGCTTGTTAGCAGTAGGTTAAGTTTAAAATCTGGATCAATGATCAAGTTATTTAACAGGTTCAATACGTTGCGTGTTGCGCCTAAATATTGAAAAAAGTAACTTTGTCTAATGGATCAGGCAATTATTCAGCGGAAATACTGTTTCAGCTGGGATAATAAAAGCCTCACTTGGAACACGGCTGTCAATCGGAGTTCCTCTTTCTTCTGGGTTGCCTCGGACCAGTCATTCCGGGAGCGGGTTACTTCTTTTGTTGTACCTACACAAAACCACCCCAACCCAAATGAAACCAAAATCGATACTGGAACCACCTCAATATCCGTCGTTCTGTCTGCGCCTCCTCACCTGGCTGTTCGTCTGGCTGGTGGGGTTTTTGATCTCAGGAGAAGTACGGGCCCAATTCGCTACCAGCTTTGAAACCAGTCAGTCCACCGGATCTCCTTCGTATACGGCGGGTGGAACGGTCATCGGAGTGCGCGATGTGCAGGCGCCATCAGGGAATGTGTGGACGACGCTGTTCGGCTCCACGAATGCGATGACGTTGACGACGAGTAATCCGGCGGCGGGAGCGATGGCGTTCCAGATCAGCGATGCGAGCTCGTCGACGGCTTATGGCGCTTACCTGAATCTGGCCGGAGTGAATGGACTCGATTTGATGCAGCCGTTCACGCTCTCCTTCGCGATGAATTTGACCGGGGTGAGCGCGGGCACGGGGAATCAGGCGCAGGTCTATTTCGGGGCGGCCACGACCGATCTGACGACGGGAAAAGATTGGGCGGCGTTCATGTACCATGATGGCACGCTGGTGTTGTATGTGTCCAATTCCACCGGAACGGGAGCGACGGCGGTGACGTTGGGGAATTATTCCACGTATGCACCGACGAGTACGGGGTACGTGCGGGTGAGTATCACGGTGGATCCGCTGTTGAAGAAATATACGAAGGTGACGTTGTCCGGAAATGGCACGACCACGGATTGCACGGACGCGGTGCAGGCGGTCAATGGCGGTACGGTCCCGTGGCTTTCGGCGGTGAATCCCTTGGTGAACCCGGCGGCGAACCTGCTATTTGTCACCGGCACGAACGACGTTATCACGGCGAAGTTCGACGATATCCTCATCACGAACGATTCGCAATGGTATGAGGCGTACGCGCCCGGCGTGATCCTGCCGGATCAGGGGACGATCGAGATGACGTTGTCGCTGTCGCGGCCCATCGCTCAATTTGGTAATTCGACGGCCTATGATTTTCTCTTCAAGGTGTTGCCTGCGCAAAAACTCGTCTCGGGCGGCAAGACATTGATGGGGCTGTATGTTCCATCGGCGGGTGGCGGCACGGGATTGTGGGGGCTGGCGCGGAATAATACGGGATCGGCTTATGCGCCATTTTCGAGCTTTGCTCCGGCGGCAGGACAAAAGGTGCGCGTGGCGATGTCGTGGGGCAGCCAGGTGAATGTCTACGTCAACGGTACGCTTTCCGCGAGCGCAACGGCTCCGGGCGGGGCCATTTCTCCTCTGCCGGCAACGTTCCGGGTGGAAAAACTGGATCCGTTCTATATCTCCGAGGTGAAAATTTCCGACGTGGCATTGTCGACAAGCAGCCTGAGCGCCAATCCCGCAACCGCGTTGGCGGCGGATTCGCGCACGACTCTGCTGGCATCGAATAACCTCAGGCGGACGCAGTATTTCCACACGACGCGGCAGGGTACGCTGAGCTTCTCGTCATTGACGCCTGTGTGGAAGGTGGAGGATCAATCCTTGGTGGAAGGCGTGACTCCGGCTTACTCGCTGGTCGGGATTAATCATTCCGCTGCGACAAAGACTTACTCGGTGAATATCGTGGCGACGAACCGGTTGGGCGTGACGGTATCGAATACGACGACGAGCGTTGGCATTGCGGCGGATTATGTGCATCGGGTGACGACGATTCCGCTGACGGCTTTGGCGACGCGTGGCCATTACAAACTGCGCACGACCGTTACCGATCCGAATGCGGTGGCAACGGTGTACGATAGTGCTATTGCTGTATATCCAGCAAACGACACGAGCGTGGCTGATGGCACGTGGGAACGTTATTTGGGGCATCATTTCCCGATTGAGGATTATTCCCCGGTGGTGCTGAGCCGGATGGGCATCAAGGCAAACCGCACCTTTGGCGATCTGAGTGGGTTTTATTGGTTCGCGGTCCAGCCGACGGAGGGGACTGGAACTACCGGGTTCAACTGGACGCGCACGGACATGCTGGTGCGCCAGGCCAAGGCGGCGGGAGTCGATCTGATCGGCTTGCTCGGCAATCCTCCGCCTTGGGCGGCGACCGACCCCGGAGCGACGTACAAGAACAGTTATTCGAGCTACAGCAAGATGTCTGGCCGCTGGAAGCCGCGGGATAACGCCGAGTGGGGCAACTACGTGTACCAAGTGGTATCGCGGTATAAGAATGATGTGAAGAACTGGGAGATCTGGAACGAGGTCGACTGGCATCCGTCCTTCCCGTACTACAGCTTCTCCGGCACGACATCGGAATATCTGGCGTTGCTGCAGACGGCGTATACGCAAGCCAAGCTGGCGGACCCGACCTGCAATGTGTTGATCAGCGGGTTCAGTCTCGTTTCCGCTGCCGATGTGAACATGCCCTATGACTTGCTGAACGCTGGGGCGGCTTCGTCATTCGACACGTTTGCCTCGCATGGATACGATAATACGAAGGTCGATGCCCTAAATTCGGCGCTTTATGCGAAAAAGGGAGCGGGGGCACCGCATTGGATGACTGAGCAGATGTGGGATACTGTCAGTTATGAAAAGGATCGTCTTTTCCTGACGCCGTATCTTTATCTGCGCTATCTCGACCAGGGCATTGACCGGTTCTATCAGTTCGGATTTCCTGATCTGTGCTTCGATCCGTATGCGCTCTCGCCGACTCTGGATAGTTACGTGCAGGGTGTCTTTGCCACACAGATGCGCAAGGCGGATGCGTATATGGGCAAGTATAGCTTCTCCGGCCTCAGTAATTTTGGTGTCCGGCATTACTTCACCCGCAAGGATGGCAAGACGTTGAGCATGCTCGGCCAGGAACTCGCGCGGAACGTGGTGACGGTCAGCGGTACGGTGCTGTCGGCGATCGACAGCTTTGGCAAGCCGTTGACGACAACGGTGAGTGGCGGAACCACGGCGCTTGATATTGCTGATATTGCGTACGTGGTGAGCACGTCATCACTGAACATCACCGGCGTGGGATTGCTGGAGGCAGCACCGCTGTTGCTCAATACGAGCTTCGAGGATCTGAGCGGCGATCTCCAAACGGGAGGTCTTGCCTCTTGTGCGCCGATGTACTGGACGCTGCGTAGTAACACATACGATCCGAACGGTGTCATCACGCTGACGAATTCATCCCGGCAATCCGGGAACTACGCGATGAGCGTGTATTCGGCGGGAGGTGGAACGGGTGGAGCAACCCGGGTGTATCTCTTCCAGAATACCCGCATTATTAAGCCGGGGCCGTATCAAATTACGGCGTATGTCCGGCGCTTGAATGCCGGGGAGACGGCCCTCCCGTACATAGCGATTTATAATCGCGATGACGGACAGACGTACATGAAAACTTGCTCCAACGTGGTGGCGGGAGGAGCGTATACGCAGGTGAATTACACCTACACGTTCAGCTCGGCGCTAACGCAATCGGCGGCGATCATGACGGGTATTTACGAGGGAGCTGGCACGGTCTTGATCGATGACGTGACGTTCAACTATATCGGCCAGTAAGTCGGTTTAAATTCCGCCCCAGAATGGATCGGATTCCTTTTCGGGAAGATCGCTGGGGCGGAACCACTGGACATGGCCATCAAAAAAGAGCACGTTGGCGCCGCCCTGGTGGGGAATGAGTCCGAAGTATAGTGTATATCCCCACCAGTCGCCCCGGCAAAAACTGTCCTCGGTGACCATGGCCGTGGCCGCCGGGCGGGAGATGCTGGCGAGGGGAATTCCAGCGGTCCATTTGGCTTCACCGGTGATGCCCATGGCTGCAAGTGGGCTGAAATTCAAGCCATAGGAAAAGCGGTTGGAGTTGACGGTGCCGACGGAGGGATTGGCGGTGGACTTGATCAAGGTGGAGGGGCACCGAAAGACGTTGTCCTGCTTCGCTCCTGCTTTTGCCAATAGATCATTGCGTAGATAGCTGAAGGCTGATTCGGGATAGCCCACGTAGGTCCAGATGGCACGTCCCCACGCGTCTTTTTCGTCTGTGGGTGGGTAAACGGAGGAGGTGGGAGGGAGCTTGCCCCCATTCTCTGCGGCATAGCTGAAAAGGCCCATGCCGATCTGTCGCAACTGGCTGGCACATTTGGTCTGCCGGGTAGCTTCAAGACTGTTGCGAACGGTCGGGACCAGCAGCACGGTCAGGATCACGATGATGGACAACGTGACGAGCAGTTCCGTGAGGCTGAAGCCGCACCGGGATGAGTGAATCATGCGATCGAATACATCAATGGATTATTTTTCTGAAAAAATCTTTTTCACCGCTGCGTAAGCGAGTTTAGGGCGGCGGTATTCGTCGACGGTTCCCTTGTTGTTGAAGGTTCGGGGGCGCATGAGTGATTTGCCCTTGCCGTAGGTGCGGATGTCGCAAAATTGCCAGAGTGCGATGCCACAGCAGCGGTCGAGCGAGAGCGCCTTGGTGCAGGCGGTGGCGAGATAGGCGGCCTGGTATTCTTCACTGAAAAAGTCGTGATGGGGATCGTGCCATCCATAGAGCCCTTCCGCGCCAATTTCGGAAAAGAAAACCGGTTTTTCGCCAAAGCCCATTTCATCCACCAGGCGCACCATCTTGTCCATGCATGGCGCGATGAGGGTGAGGGGATCTTCCACGCCTTCGCAACCGTACCAGCCGGGGTAGAGATTGATCGAGATGAGATCGACAAGATCGAGATTGAGATCTGGTTTTCCGTTGGGGAGACGATCCGTGGCGTAGGTGACGAGGCGGGACGGATCGTGCTGGCGCAAGAGCGCGGCCGATTCCTCATAGATGGCTCGCGAGGCGGGTTGGTCGCTCTCCGCTTCGTTGAGAAATCCGCGCAGGATGATGCAGGGATGATTGTAGGAGGCGTACACCATGGCGAGGAGGGAACTGGCGTGATCGCGGCGGTAGTCGGGATTGTTGAGGACGTTACGGTCCTGCTGCCAGCCAAGATTTTCCTCGAAGACGAGGAAGCCCAGTTCGTCGCACAGATCGAGGAAACGGGCGTCCTGTGGATAGTGCGAGCCGCGGACAAAGTTGCAGTCGAGGTCGCGCAACATCTGGAGATCGTTGACCATTTGCAGGAGCGGTGTGCACGGACCGTAGTGGGGATGCCATTCATGGCGGTTGTAGCCGCGGAGAATGAGTCGATCGCCGTTGAGTTGCAACTGGCCGTTGCGGACTTCGATCCGGCGCAGGCCAAAGCGGGTGGTGAGATCGTCGAGCGGGTGACCATTGCGATCGAGCAGGACGACGCGGACCCGGTGAAGATGCGGCGATTGCGGCGACCAGACGCGCGGCGAGGGAACGTGAGGCGTGAGCGTGGTGAGAGCTGCCGTGAGCGAGTGCTGTTGCGCGGGTTCGTCGTCGAACTGGATGGCCACGATCTGGGCTTCCTTCGGTGTCGTGCTGAGCGTGAGTGCGAGTGAGATTTCACCGGAAGCATACCCGGCGAGGGGTGTGACTTGCACCCGGTCGAGGAAAAGCCCGGTGACCGGCAGGAGGTGGCAGGTGACGTCGCGCAGGATGCCGCCGTATTGATAGAAATCGAATTTCTCCTCGTGCATCGGGAGTCGTTTGGCATCGAACCGATTGTCGACCAGAACAGTAAGCGTGCGGCGGGTCGATGCAGAGGTGGGCAACAGGATGGAGAACTGCGCGAAGCCGCAACGCTGTTCGTGGCAGAGAACGCCGTCGATATAAACACGGCCCCACATCGAGACCGCACCGAATTCGATTCGAGCGGGTTGATGAGCAGGCACGTCGAAGGTGGTTTCGTACACCGCCGCGCCGCGCTTTCCCGCATAGGCGGGGAGGACGTCAAACGCGCTGGGCACGGGAAGCCGTTCCCACTCGTGGCGTTGCGACGGATCGAAGGACTCGAGCTCGATGTCGCCGAGGAACGCGAAGTTCCACAGGCCATTCAGCGATCGGACCGGGCGAACCGGTTGCAGTGGCAGCGCCGTGAGAGAAGGGCGCGGGGAGGAAAGAGGATTCCGGTCCCGTTTGCGGGAGGGAGACAGCAGGTGGGCAGAAGTACTGGGTGACACGACATTACTATGGACCGCGGCGGGCCATGTCAAAGCCTTCTTGCGTGCTACCAGTAGCATAAATAGCTTGAGAAAATAGCATTCGTATAGGCTTCACACACCCCGGCGCTACGCGCCACCCCTCTTGATAGAGGGGATTTCGGCAACTGTGAATCTCGCCAGCATGAATCCCCTCTATCAAGAGGGGTGGCGCGTAGCGCCGGGGTGTGT
>JAFIGT010000017.1 GCA_017849585.1 Verrucomicrobium sp. | reverse complement strand
GGCGGCTGGAAGGAGAACATCGTTTCGTCCGCAACGAAGAACCCCTCCCGCTTCACAAAAACAAACGCGTCCTCCGCGCCCAACGGCAACGCGATTTCAAACTCTTCCTCCTTCTCGCCATCCCCCTCGCCCTGATCGTCATCTGGTTGATCCACCGCCTCACGCAAGCCGCCTGACGCCGCGCGAAGCCCTCGCCTTTTCCCCGCCCGGTCGCAAAAAAGTCGCACACGCAGCTCACGTAGCAAACCTAACGCAAACGCTCCTCCCGTTTTCCTGCTAGAACAGGAGTCATGCGCGCGGACTTCAACCCCAGAGAAATCTCCAATCTGAAAGGCGAAGTCGCCCGGTTGGGTCGACACCCCGGCGACACCCAACAGAGGCGGTCGACTCTTGTAGTCGTTTGTCGACGCTATTTTTTTTCGCAACCTCCCCTTGTTCCAACCTCATAATCCATCCAGCCCACCCTCCGGTTTTTCTTATTTAGTTGCCGGAAATTTGTGCCGATAGAAGGGGAAGATAACGCCGTATCCCCATGATTACCGTCCCAGTACAATCACTGAAGCCAGGTCGTATCTTGGCTGCGGATATCAAGAACGCCCATGGCCAGCTCTTGATCAAGAAGGCTATGGAGGTTACAGAGAAGCACTTGCGTGTCCTGAAATCCTGGGGCGTGGTCGAGGTTCAGGTGGAAGGCGATCCCACCGACACCACCGATGAAATGGTCGTGGAACAATTCAGTCCCGAAATTCTCGAACAGGCGCGAACTGAAGTGCTCGCCCGCATGCGACACAACAGCGTGGAACATCCCGCCATTGATGAACTCGTGCGACTCAGCGTGCAACGCCGGGCCCGGCAATTGACCGGAGCTGCCAGCCCGTAAGCCTCTAAACCAAACCACACCCATGCCACTCCTGACGGAAGAACTGATCGCGCGCTCCAACGAACTGCCGTCGTTGCCCACCATCTATTTTGACCTGAAGGAAGCGATCAACGATCCCCGTTCCACCAGCTCCACCATCGGCCGCATCATCAGCAACGACCAAGCCCTCGCCGCCCGCCTGATGCGGCTCGCGAACAGCTCCTTCTACGGCTTTCCCACCTCAGTGGATAATATCGGGGACGCCATCACGCTCATCGGGTTGCAGCAAACGCGCGACCTGGCCCTCGCCACCTTCGTCATCGACGTGTTCAAGGGTATGTCCGACGACCTGGTCGACATCAATTCCTTCTGGAAGCACAGCATCGGCACCGGCATTTGCTCACGGCTCTTTGCAGCGGAGCGGCGCGAGCACAAGACGGAGAAATTCTTCCTCATCGGCCTGCTGCACGATATCGGCCGGCTGCTCATGTTCATCCGCATGCCCAAGGAAGCCAGCGAAGTGTTGCAGCGCTGCCGCGAATCGGGCGAGCTGGAGTACCGCGTCGAACGTGAAATTTTCGGTTGCGACCATGCCGAACTCGGCGGCCGCATCCTGCAAAAATGGCAACTACCCCAAGGCGTCTGTGAAGCCGTGCATTGCCACCACCAACCCGGCGTGGCCCAGATCGCGATCACCGAGACCGCCATCGTTCACGTTTCCGACGTGGTGATCAATTCATTGGCCCTCGGGTCCAGTGGCGCCACGCATGTACCGCCCCTTTCCAACGACGCCTGGAACCGGCTGGGAATCAAACCCGGCGCCCTGCCCATGATTGTGGAGGAATTGGACCGGCAGATGGCAGATGTCTCCCGGATTCTAACGAGCCGGTAATCGACCACCATCCCCGTGCCCATGACGGACCCTTCCCCCCTCAACTCCATGCCGAAATCGATGGCCGAGTGCCCCTTGAAATCGGGCTCGGATTGCGAGGTCGTTTTGCGTCTCTATCAGGAGACGCTGGTGCATATTTCCGCATTGGAGGAATTCCAGCGCGCACTGCTGGAAACGGAGGCCCTGCTCGATGTCGTCGAGTTAGCCCGCTACCAGGTCGAGAGGGTTCTACGCTGCGAGTCGATGGGCTTTTGCATCGTCAACGCGGAGGACGCCAATTTCGAACTCGCCGTGGCCTCGCCTTCCACGACGTTCAAGCGCATGGAGCAAATGATGCTCGCAGAGATCGAGGCCGGCACGTTCGGCTGGGTGATCAAGCAATTCCACCCGACACTTGTCCGATCGAAGCTCGACGGCTCGCATCTGTTGCTACACCAGCTTGGGACGCGCAACGGCACGTTCGGCATGTTCCTTGCCGTGCTGCCCGCAAGCCAACCGGATCGCACCGACCTGTCGCTCGATTTTCTCTCACTCATCCTCACCTCGGCCTCGAACCGGATCGAAAGCCTGCAACTCACCTCGGAAATCAACGCCTTCAACGCGCGCCTTCAGGAAATGGTCGAGGAACGCACGGCCGACTATCTGCGCGCCAAGAACGAAGCCGAGACGGCCAACCGCGCGAAGAGCGAATTCCTCGCCATGATGAGCCACGAAATCCGCACCCCGATGAACGGAGTGATCGGATTCGCCAATTTGTTGATGGATACGCATCTCGATCCCGATCAGAAGGAGTTCGCGGAAACCATCCGCAGCAGCGGCGATGCGCTGCTCATGCTCATCAACGACATCCTCGATTTCTCCAAGATCGAAGCCGCGCGCATGGATCTGGAAATGCATCCCTTCGCCCTGCGCCGGTGCGTGGAAGAGGTGATGGATCTCACCGCCCAGGCGGCCGCCGCCAAAAAAATCGAACTCAATTACATCTTCGAGGAAGGTGTTCCGGAATGGATCGTGGGCGACGTGTCTCGGTTGCGGCAGATTCTCGTGAACCTCGTCGGCAACGCGGTGAAATTCACCGAATGCGGCGAAGTCTCCCTCACAGTCCGGCTTGCGCCCGACACAATTGGCGAGGCGCTGACCACGCCGACATCCAACGCGGCCGTGAAACTCTACTTCGCGGTGCATGATACCGGTGTCGGCATCCCGGCGGATAAACTACCGCGTCTCTTCAAGGCCTTCAGCCAGGCCGATTCCTCCACCACACGCAAGTACGGGGGAACCGGCCTAGGCCTCGCCATTTGCAAGCGGCTGGTGGAACTCATGGGGGGCACCATTTCAGTGAGGAGCCAGCCGCAACAAGGCTCCACGTTCTATTTCACGATCACCGTGGGCGTCAAGGTACCGGAGACGCCTGACTCCGAACACGCAGAGGAGGAGAGCTATCTCGACGGCAAGCGCATTCTCATCGTGGACGATAACGACATCAACCGGCGCGCCCTGTGCGCGCAATTGCAACATTGGGGCGCTCTCCCGGAAATAGCCGAGGGCCCCGATGTAGCGCTGGGCTATTTACGCCAGGGCCGCGCCTATGATCTGGCGCTCATCGACCGGCATTTGCCGGAAATGGATGGCGCGCAGCTCGCCCAGCGCATGCGATCCCTGCCCCAGGCCAGCGGAGTCTCCATGGTCTTGCTCACCTCTCTGGCCCAAAACGATCCCACCCTTCCCAATACCCGGGAACTGTTCGAGGCAAAAGTAACCAAACCCATTCACCAGGCCGACCTGCGAACCACCCTGGCCGAGGTCATGCGCAAGCGTGCCGCCGCCGCAGGCGAACCTGTTTCCGCTCCACAATCGCAGTCCAAATCACTGACCCTTCACACCGAATTTGCGCAACAGTACCCCTTGCGTTTGCTCCTCGTGGAAGACAATCCGGTCAATCAGCGCGTCGCCTTGCTTATTCTCACCAAACTCGGATATCGTGCCGATGTTTGCTCCAACGGCGTCGAGGCGATCGAAGCGGTACAACGACAACCGTACGACATTATCCTGATGGACATCGGGATGCCGGAGATGGATGGATATGCCGCCACCCGACAGATCCGCGCGTTGGAAAAAGGAATTCAATGGAAGGAAACACGCCGACCGCACGTGCATATCATCGCCTTGACGGCCAGCGTGCTGCAAAACGACCGCGCCCAAGCGATCGCGGCTGGCATGGATGATTTCCTGACCAAGCCGATGAATCCCAACCAACTTTGCGCTGCCCTGCAGCGCGGCTTCGCGACGCTCCAGGCCGAGGTCTGAGCCGTCCGGTTTCCCTATTGATAATCCATCGGGGAGTTACGTCGACGATTGACTTTTGCGACGCAGAGCCGTCTCATAGGCGGCGATATGTCCACGGCCCAATTGATCGACGGCAAGGCGATTGCCCAAGCCATCCACTCTGAAACCGCTGCCCGCGTGGCGGCCTTGAAAACCAAGGGGATCACCCCCGGCATCACCTTCGTCCGCGTCGGCGAAGACCCCGCCTCGCAAGCCTACGTGCGCATGAAGGGCAAGAAGGCGCTCGAGCTGGGCATCAAGTCCGATACCATCGTCCTGCCGGAGGCAACGACGGAGGCGGAGTTGCTCGCGCTGCTGGAGAAATTGAACGCAGACAAATCCGTTCACGGCATTCTCGTACAGGCCCCGCTGCCGAAACATATTTCCGAGACGAAAGTGTTCTCCACCGTACTGCCGAGCAAGGACGTCGACGGCTTTCACCCGGTCAATGTAGGCAAGCTGCTCCTCGGCGAAGAAGGTGGTTTCAAACCATGCACGCCCGCCGGGGTGCATGAGTTGCTGATCCGCAGCAAGATTCCGGTCGAGGGCGCGCACGTCGTCATTCTCGGTCGCGGCAATATCGTCGGTAAACCGATGGCAGCGATCCTGGTGCAAAAGGCGAAGCACGCCAACGCGACCATCACGGTGCTGCATTCCCGCAGCCGCGACATCGCAGAGCATTGCCGTCGCGCGGATATCCTGATTGCCGCGATGGGTCAGACGGAATTTGTGAAAGCAGACATGGTCAAACCCGGCGCAACCGTGATCGACGTAGGTGTAAATCGCGTGACCGATGCGAACGATCCGCGCGGTTACCGGCTCGTCGGTGACATCGATTTCAAGGCGGTCTGTGAAGTGGCCGCGCACGTAACGCCCAATCCGGGCGGCGTCGGACCGATGACCATCGCCATGCTCATGGCCAACACTGCCACGGCGGCGGAAGCGGCGGCTTGACGCGCGAGACGAATCACCGCATTTTCGAGCCATGAAAGAGGGGGACTTGGTGGAGCAACGTTTGCGGCAAAAACCGCAGACGCGGATCGGCAAGAATGGTTTGGCGGAGGATCTAAAACTCTCGCGCTTCCAACTCTATCGCCGCGTGAAAGCGCAGGCGGGCATTTCCCCGAAGCAACTCGCCGGCAAGCATCGCATTGAACAGGCCTGCATGTTGCTGAGGGAGACGCCTCATAGTATCGCAGCCATTGGAGTCGAGCTGGGCATCGACGACGCGAATTACTTCACCCGCTTTTTCAAACTGCACACCGGTCACAGCCCGCGCGCGTGGCGCAAGCAATTTGCCACTGCCGGCAAGACGGAATCGGTTTCCACACCTTCAGCCGCAAGACCGCTCGTGAAGACGAGGGCTACCGCCGTCGAAGAGGATCTCCCCGTTCATTTGCTTTAGGCAGTCGAAGGCACTTTCAACTTTGGTGAAGGCCGCACTCGCGGACGAGTCCAAAGAACCGAGTCTGCTCCTCGGTCATGCCATCGGTGAGCTTGCGCGTTGTGTGGACGTCGCCGATGGAGAGATAGCCCTGCTCGCGGAGGGGATGATAGGGCAAATTGTGTTTCGTGAGATAGAGGTGCACATCCTTATCGGTCCAGTCGATGATCGGGTGGACCTTGATACGATTATTCTGGCGGACGAGCACATCGAGGTTTGCGCGGGTGGAAGCCTGCTTGCGGCGCAGACCGGAAATCCACGCTTCCGCGTGCAGTTCCGTGAGGGCGCGCTGCATCGGTTCGACCTTGTTGATCTGGTTGTATTGCTTGATTCCCTCGACGCCTTTTTCCCACAGCTTGCCGTAACGTTGTTCCTGCCAGGCGGGGCTGTGGGTGGCGCGATAGACGCGCAGGTTGAGCTTGAGCCGCTCCTTGAGTTGATCAATAAAGGCGTACGTTTCCGGGAAGAGATAGCCGGTGTCGAGCAGCACGACCGGAATCTCGGGCCATTGGACCGTGACGAGATGCAGGCTCACCGCCGCCTGCGCGCCAAAGCTGGAACTGAGCACGATATTCGGTTGGAATTGACCGAGCGCCCACGTCACGCGCTGTTCAGCGGTTTGTTTTTCCAGCTCCGGATTCAACCGGGCGAGGTCACTGTCGGAAAGAGGTGTGCTCATAGAGGAAGGGATCAAAGCCCCACGGAACACTATAATCTCTATAGGATTTTCATAAAGTGTCAAATCCTGCTAGATTAATTCTCACAAACAACTCGTAATAAATTATTTATAAATGAGCAAAAAGGGACTCATCCGTGCACACCAAACACTTCAATGAGGTTGGAATCCAACCCCAATGAAGTGCGAGGGGATTGCGAATTTACGCCCGCAAGCATTCCTCCATGTCGTGCGCCACGGTGCCGATCGGTTTCAAACCGAATTGTTCCGTGAGCACTTTGCCAACGCCGGGCGAGATAAAAGCTGGCAAGGCGGGTCCGAGCCGGATATCGCGAATGCCGAGGCTGAGGAGGGTCAATAAAACTGCGACCGCTTTTTGTTCGAACCACGAAATGACCAGCGAAAGCGGGAGATCGTTGACGGAGCATTTGAAGGCATCGGCCAACGCCACGGCCACGCGAATGGCAGAGTAGGCGTCGTTGCATTGTCCGCAATCGAGCAAGCGCGGGATGCCGCCGATGTCGCCGAAATCCAGTTTGTTAAAGCGGAATTTGCCGCAGCCGAGCGTGAGGATCGCGCAATCGTTGGGGACCGCTTCGGCGAATTCGGTGTAGTAGTTGCGGCCGAACTTCGCGCCGTCGCAACCGCCGATGACGAAGAAATGTTTGAGTGCGCCGGACTTCACGGCGCCGATGATTTTCTCCGCGTTCGCGAGGATGGCCTCATGACCGAAGCCGACAAGAATGGTTTTTCCGGGGCCGTCCTCGGTGAATCCCGGAGCCGCGAGCGCGGCCTCGATCACAGGGGAAAAGTCGGCATTCGTGAGATGCCGCACACCGGGCCACGCGACAACGCCGCTGGTGAAGATGCGATCGAAGTAGAGATCCTTCGGCTTTTGGATGCAATTGGTCGTCATCAAAATCGCGCCGGGGAATTTCGCGAATTCCTCGCGCTGGTTTTGCCACGCGCCGCCGTAATTACCAACAAGGTGCTTGTACTTCTTCAGCAGCGGATAGCCATGCGCGGGCAACATCTCGCCATGGGTGTAGACGTTGATGCCGCGTCCCTCGGTTTGCTTGAGCAATTCCTCCAGATCCTTGAGGTCGTGACCGGAAACGAGCAGACATTTTCCCGCCACCGGATCGATGCGCACGGGCGTGGGTTGCGGACTGCCGTAGATGTCGACATGTACGCCGTCGAGCGCGGCCATGATGGCGAGATTCACTTCACCGCAGCGGAGGTTGAGCTGGAGCAACGTCGGGACGTCGGTGACGTTGTCCTCGATGGCGGAGAGGGCTTCATGCTGGAAAGCGAAGTACGATTCCTCCTCGCGACCGAGCACGGAGGCGTGATGCGCGTAGGCGGCAAGACCTTTCAAGCCGTAGGTGAGGAGTTCCTGCAAACTGGCGACGTCGGGATCAAGTCCGGCGAAACGGGCTTCGAGTCCGATCGTTTCTCCGGCGTGAATGAGATCGTTGAGCTGCGGCGCGGGGGTCCACTGCGTGGCACCGTTGAGGGAAACGGGAGTCGCCTTTGCGGTCTGGCAGGCGGAAAGATAGAGTGCGCGAGCCGTCTGCAACTTTTCCCCTGCCTCGTTGAGTAAGCCCTGCAATCGGGTCGGGTCGAAATTGACATTGGTGACGGTGGTGAAGAGCGCGTCCATGACAAAGCGGTCGATCACGATATCGCGGGCTTCGTGCGCGCGCGCACGATGGGCATAAGCCGAGATGCCGCGGCAGGCGTAGAGCAGGAGATCCTGCAGGGCAGCCGTCTCCGGGTCTTTGCCGCACACGCCGAACGCGGTGCAACCGCTCATTTGGGAAGTCTGTTCACACTGATAACAAAACATGCTGCTCATAGGGATATCTCCTGGGGGTTGGTTCAAAGACCCACCGTAGCGGTCGAGGCGGAGAATTCCTTGATGCAGATCAAGGAGTTGCTTTTTAAGAAATAGCGTCGACAAACGACTACAAGAATCGACCGCCTCTGTTGGGTGTCGCCGGGGTGTCGCCCCAACCGGGCGACTTCGCCTTTCAGATTGGAGATTTCTCTGGGGCTGAAGTCCGCGCATGACTCCAGTTCTAGCAGAAAAACGGGAGGAGTGTTTGCGTTAGGTGAGCTATATGAGCTAGGTGTGCGATATTTTACGCGGAAGAAATCGGTAACATTCGCAATTCGTAGAGTTACGCAGTCAAACTACCAACCAGATCGATCGTTGGTAGATCATGTCACCTGATCCATTTTCTGGTTCATGGCCTGACGCTTCGGCCACTCGGTGCGCAACCCTACGCCTTCTTGTGATGAGCGGCCCCGTCGGCGTGGTCCTCGGCTTCATCCTCTTCCTCGATCTCGCGACGCCAGGCGTGGGAGAGGAAGGGACGGAAGAAGCCGTAGAGGAGGTAGCTGATGAAGATGACCGCGAACATCCATTTGTAGTAGAGGATGACGAGGAAGAGGAGCACGGCGACGAGGATGAACTTGGGGATGGAATGTTGCGTGCGCCAGTTGACGGATTTGAAGCTGGGGTACTTGACCTTGCTGAACATCATCCACGAGAGGAAAACCATGAGGCCGGCGAGGGCATACTTGGCATAGCCGGCTTCCAGCGCGGGAACGCTGTCGTAGAAATGGAGAATGACGAGGGTGATGGAAGAGATGAGGCCCGCGCCCGCCGGGATGGGGAAGCCGGTGAATTCCTTGCTGGAGGTGTGGGAATCGATGGCGGCGTAGACGTTGAACCGCGCGAGACGCAAGGCACCGCAGACGAGATAGAGCACGGCGACGATCCAGCCGATTCGGTTGGGCAATCCAGCGAGCACGATCTTGAAGACGAGCAGCGCGGGAGCGACGCCGAAGCTGACGATGTCGGCCAGCGAATCGAACTCGCGGCCAAAGGCGCTCTCGCGGCCGCCAAAGCGGGCGAGGCGTCCATCGAGCAGATCGAAGATGCAGGCGGCGAGGATGAAGTAGAGACTGGATTCGTAAGTGCGCGCCCAGTTTTCGGCCCCGGCCTGACGCTGGAGCGTACCTTCAAAAATCTTGAGCACGGCGAGAAAACCGCAGATCAGGTTCCCGGCTGTCGCGAGGTTGGGCAGCAGGTAAATTTTGGCGGGATCGTCGGTTTTCATGGCAGTGATGGGATGAGGTCAAACGCCGTCAGCTGGCTTGGCCCAACGGGCAACGGGCGTGCTGGCCCCGGCCACGCGATCGCCGAGTTTGACGAGGATTTCGCAGTCGAGCGGCAGATAAATTTCCGTGCGCGAACCGAAGCGGATCATGCCGAAGCGGTCGCCGCGTTCGAGGGATTCCCCCACATGCGCCCAGCCGACAATGCGGCGGGCGATGAGTCCAGCAATCTGGCGGACGACGACATGGCCACGCGGGCTCTCGATCAACCACGCCTTGGCTTCATTGGCCGCGCTGGCGTCGGGATGGCGCACGTCGTGGAATTTTCCCTTGGTGTAAACGGTGTCCTTGATGCGACCGGAAACGGGCATGCGGTTGACATGAACATCGAAGACGGAAAGGAAGATGGCAACGCGCTTCATGCGGCCCTGCTTGAATTCCTTTTCCTCGATTTCCTCAATGCCGACGACGAGGCCGTCCGCTGCAGCGACGATGAGGTGCTCGTCTTCGGGCAACTCGCGTTCCGGATCTCGGAAAAAGTAGATAGTGAAGAGAATGAGAGCCGACAGAATCACCGCCAGGACGGTGGCCCAGGTGGTGTTGAGGAGGAGGAGTACGAACCAAACGACGAGGAATGGCGCGATGATGCGCAGTCCTTCTTTCGATGCGGGTGCCATGATCCCATCATTGGTAGCGAGGTTCACTCTCGTTGTCCAGTCGGCGCAACGCGTTACCGCAAGACCGATCGCGACCTGATCTGGAGCCAGCCGCCACAAGCCTTTCGCAGGAGTCTCATGGTTCGGGCCGTACACCGCGCCCCATTGCCCGTGTATGATGCAAAATGATTAGAAGCTGATCTTCACGCCGGTCTTCACATAGGGCGCGGGTTTGACGGTGGGGTCGTAGTCGGTGTCCTTGAAATCGAACTCGCGGTAGACGACGGCACCGGTGGAGAGTTCGAGGGCGACATTTTTGGTCAGATTATAGAGGGCACCGAGGCCAATCCGGACTTCGTTATAGCTGAGCGAGCGGTTGTTCAATTCGGAACGGCCTACGGAATCGCCGTAGGTCGAGCTGGTCTCATAAGTGCCACCGAGGAAGCTGGTCTCCAGTGACAAGGTCAGGTTGGACAGTAATTGGTAGTCGATCGCGGTGCGGGGGAACCCGGCATTGAGGGTCCACTTGTCGGCGAAGGCCCAGCGGACGCCGAGGATGGGGAGGATCGGAAGCCGGTCGGTACCGGGATTGACCCCCAGACCGAACTGGATGGAAAGGTCTTTATTGAAATCGTAGTGCGCGCCGAAGCCACCCGCCCATGTGACGTTCTTCGCTTCGATTTCGTCCCAGCCGTTGATCAGGTTGAGGCGCGGTCCGAACATGGCGAAGAGGCTCCAGTCGTTGGAGAGTTTGTAGTAGCCGAGCAGGCCGAGGTTGAGCGTTTCGAGGCTGTCGGGCAGGAAGGAATTTTCGGGCGTGCCAAAATCAATCCGGTTGTAGCCGAGACCGAATCCGACGCCGACCGTATCATTGATGGGAACGCGCAAATCGTAGCGAAAATCGGAGGTCTGTTCGGTGAGTTCGCCGTTGCCATTGGATTTCAGATCCGAGCCGCCCACGTAGGAATAGTGAGCGGCGACGCTTTCCACCAGAGCGGGCCGCAAGGCGGGTTCAATGTCCTTCATCGCCACCTTGTTGTCGTCGGTCTCGGCGAGAAGGGCGGTGGTTAGCAAGAAGAGGCTGGTCGCGTGCAGGGCGCCCACAAAAGGGAATCGTGTCATGACCCTAGAGACCGCGGAAATCGTTGATCGGTTACAAGATTCAATCACGATTCTTACGCCAGAGGCCGATAACGGCGTGTAAACGGTCTTTTTTGAGCCAGCGGAAAATAATCGTAACCAATCGACCTTTCCGGTGGTCTTAGTAGAGGAAGCCCAACCGTGTGAACGACTCCAAAGACTTTGCCGACCTAGACCTCTCCCCGTGTCTGCAGAGGATCGACTCTGGAGATGAAACCGCCGCGCGGGAATTGGTCCGCCTGATGAGTCCCTTTGTCATGAAAATCATTCGCTCCCATCTGCCGCCCCTGGAAAGCGAACATGATCTGGCGCAGAAGGTCTTTATCAAGATGTTCCAGAATCTGCGGCAGTACTCAGCGCGAGTGCCGTTTCATCATTGGCTCTCGCGCATCGCGGTGAACACGTGCCTGAACCAGATTTCTAGCGAGAAGCGCCGACCGGAATTGCGGTGGTCGGACCTGACGGAGGAGCAATCCCTCGTGGTGGAGACGCTCGCGTCAACCGACGAGGAATTGAATCCGTCGGAAGCGATGGCCTCGCGCGATCTGGTGGAGCGGTTGATGGCGAACTTGAAGCCGGCGGAGCGGTTGTTGATGACGCTGCTCTATCTCGAGGGCCGTTCGGTGTCGGAAATTCAGGCATTGACCGGCTGGAGCACTCCGGTGATAAAAATCCGTGCTTTTCGCACCCGCGCGCGCATGCGGGCTCATTTTAAACGTTTGACTGAGGAGAAACCATGAACACTACGGATCATCGCTTGGACCGCTTGTTTCGTTGCGCCTCGCAGGCCCAGCCCGCGACGGAAGAACGGCTGCCGCATTACGTTGAAAAGGGAATCCTCTCGCACTGGCGCTTGATGCAGATTCCGCCTCCGAGCATCTGGGCGACGGAATGCTTCATTCCCGCGCTGGCTGTGGGCGTGGCAGTCCTGCTGTGCGTGCAGGTCTGGCAAGTGCTGCAACCGGCCCCCGCCCTCACCGACAGCCAATTCACCCTGCTCGCCCTCTACAAATTATGGACTCTCTAAAATCACCACGCTTTATCACCATTTTGGTACTGGTGACCGTGTTTGCGCTGGGACTATTGGTGGGTTGGTCGTTGAACACCACCCTGCAAAAACAGAAACTGAACGTGAATAATCTGGATTCGGAATTGAGGCCCGAAGTTCTGGAGAAAAATGCCCTGCAGAAGTTGCAAACCGTATTGAATTTGAGCGCGGTACAGGTCCAAACGATCCGTCCGATTCTGACCACCGGAGTCGCTGAGATCGTCCAGCTACGCAAGGAATCCCTGCGCAAGATTTCGGACTGCCGCACGAAATACCTGGAGCTTATTGCGGTCCATCTGAATCCGGACCAGCAGGAGAAAATACGCCAGTTCGAGCACAGGAAGGATGCGGAACTGAAGAAGCAGCTCGAGAATTAGCGCCGGTTCCCTTTAGCTTCTCGCACATTTACAAGAATGAAGGCGGGTGGAGCGAGGTGGCGTGTCGCCCGCTCTGATGACAGAGGAGCGAGGGGAATCAGGCGGCAACGCTTGAACCTCGGGTGAGGGCAGCGTCACAGTAAGCCGTCCACTTCGGGCTGCAGGGGTACAGCCCGATCCATGGACGGGGTTACTGGGACGGGCCTTCGAGAGGCGCGGGAGTGAGTTTGTTCTCTTGTGTCAACTCGCCACCGATCAGTTTAGCCAGACCATCCACCAACATGGGCGGAGGATAATGGCCGTCGCTGACCTTCTCGTAGTATTCTTGTACCACT
Source organism: Verrucomicrobium sp. (assembly GCA_017849585.1). Classification (GTDB taxonomy): domain Bacteria; phylum Verrucomicrobiota; class Verrucomicrobiia; order Methylacidiphilales; family UBA1321; genus UBA1321. The sequence goes on along the minus strand of JAFIGT010000017.1, from coordinate 230,397 downwards.
TCCGGGCGAGTCTCCGGCATGGCATTCACCTTGTCCAGAAGACGTGCAACCATCAGCGAATTCGGTGAGATTTTCACGTTGTCTTCCAGCTCAAGTGAGGTAGACACAGTCGAACTTTGCGCACTCTTGATCTCTTCGAGGCGTGTAGCGCGTTCTGTTTGGCCTACTAGGGGTAGTTCCATATCCTGTATATCGGCACACGGCGGAAGAGATTAAAGTTTTTTTAACTGATCTTACAATCTTGTAATAACAAGATTTAAATCGCTTATTTTACAGGGGATACGATTGAATTCTTAAGCGATTCGGCGCTAGCGGTGGCCGCATATTTAAGAAAAGGCGGATTACTTTGGAGAATAATCAGGCTCTTGTCGGGAGATTGATGTTTGTTGAGCCGGGTCTGGTAGAAGCTGCGGGCGGAGTTGGCGACACGTTTGTTGTTGGTGTCGTAGTCCTGAAAGGCGGAAACAATGACGGTGCGGGAGGCGGTCTCTTCCAGCGAGTAGCGAATGCATTGGCGCAACGGGGGGAAGAGGGCGGAATCCTCCATGCGAACGAAGAGGATGGCATCGCAGTGGAGGCGATTGGCCACCTCGCGGGCTTCCTCGGGTTGAACCTGTAATTTGGAACCGCCCAAGGTGCCGTCGGGCCAATCGACTACCGTCCAGTGTTCATTGGCATTGAGAACGGCGCGGAAGGTGTTGGTGAATTCCCGCTTGTAGCGGTCGTCGATGGGGCCGGTGACAGGGAGCAGGAGGATGCGTTTGGGGATGTAGGCTGAGGCTTTGTCCACGGGCGGGGTGTAACCCTTGCCGATAACGAAGTCCATGTTGTACTGCATTTCCTCGTAGGCCATGCAACCGCCAAGCAGAAGCAGGATGACGGTAAGCAGCGAGAGATGAAGGCAGCGCATCATGACGCGGGAGCGGGGTTACTCAGCGGCAGGGTGAATGTAATGGGCAGGAGGATGCCGGGATCGACGCGGTAGCTGCCGCCGGCGGTCCGAAAGAGAGCGAGCCAGTTTTCCCATGGCGGAAGATGACCAAGCGGACGCGGGATGGTGTCGTCGAGGAGTTCGCTGAGGAACTCGGAACGACAGCGTAATTCGAGCTCGGTGCCTTCGGTGCGGGTATCAATCTGGAGCTCCACAAGCTGTCCGGGCGGCCGATACCGGCCAATCACCTGACAGAAGGAGCTGGTCCAGAAGATCAGTTGATAGGGCGTGCAATAAATGGAGCGGCCTTCGGCGACAGACTGGAGCTGAAAGCTGGAGGGCGGTTGAAAAAAGCGCGAGAGGAACCGCCCGGCGACGTCGTTGAAGTAGGCGAAAGAAATGGCCTGGGTATGCTTGGGCTCGGCCTGAAAAAACCAGCCGAGCATGAGAAATTCGGTTTTGAGGGAGGAAAAGGAATCGCGGACGATGGAGATATCTTCTTTGAGGTTCTCGGTTTCAACCCCGAGCGATTCCCAGCAGGAGAGGATGCCCTCGACACCCATGACCTTGCCGTTGATATCATGGGAGAGCATGCGGGAGAGCGCCTCCAGCAGGCTGCGTTCGATGAGCAGGGTATTAAAATCGGGTGTGGTCATGCGACAATCTGGTGGATCAGGTCGGGAACGTGGCTGAGCTCGGTCTGGATAATCCCACGATGACGTTCGACTTCCGCCTCGCTCTTGTGGTCACAACGCTTTTCGTATTGCTGCCATTCCTCCCACGCAAACATGTCGCCACCAGCCTCGACAAAGCTGCCGGAGCAGCCGAGTCCAAAACGGTGGGCAATCCGGTCGGCGAGGCAAAGGAGGCAGGAAAGGGTGGCCTGACGGCCTTCAATCTTCCAGGCGTGATGCAGGCGGATCGGCTCGAACACCATGGCCGGCAATCCCTGCTGCTGGAGGTACCAGGCACCCAAAGTGGCGTGATCGATGCCAAGCAGTTCAAATTCCACCTGCGAGGTGTCGCAGTGCCGTTCGCGCGCCTGGGTGAGCACCATGGTGAAATCGTCCGGCGCGAGATAGGCCAAGGCGAGTTTGCCGATGTCGTGAAAGAGGCCCATGATATAATACGATTCGGGCGTGAGGGGCCGCTCCTCCATGTGCTGGGAGAGAATGCGGGTAATGAAGCCGACGGCGACTTCGTGCAGCCAGAATTCCTTCCACGGCAGAAGCTCGGAGGAAATGTTGCACGTCTGCTCAATACAACGCGTGGTGAAAATCGTGGTACGGACGTGGCTGAGCCCGAGATAAATGAGCGCTTGATCGACATCGAGAATCGGTTCCGCCGGGGCGAAATAGGCGGAATTCGCGAGGCGCAGGATGCGCACGGCGAGACTCTGGTCGCTGCGGATGAGGCGGGAGATCTCCTGTATCATCACATTGTTGCGGCCCGCCAAATCCTCCAGCTCACGCAGGACGGTGCTGAGCGAGGGCAGGTGCTGGGACGCCCGGGGATCGGCAATCAGCTCAAAAATGGTCTTTTTGGGCCCATGGCCTGCCGCAAGTGGTTTCAACGCAGACGAAGACATCTTCCAGCAGCTATCGGAAAAAACTGCCCCACGGGTTAGCGTAAATTTCCAAAAGTGGCGGAAAAGCACGGCTCGGCACCTGAATAAAAATTTACGTTCGGAAAAATGTTAAAATTTGCCGCTCCCCTTCCGATAGCAGGTCGTAGGATGCATGTCATATCTGGATTTATAAGAGGCGCTGTATGCGAAGTGTTCGCCACCATGTTGCAGCTGGAGGCCATTGCCGAAGAAGGCGATGACGCCAGTCCACCACCGGTGAGTATCAGCGGTGTGAGTGGACAGGTCAGCTTCACCGGCAAGATGACAGGTACTCTCTACCAAAACTTTAGTGAGAAGCTGGCCTGCACCTGCGCCGGTCGCATCATGGGAAGCGGCGACGGCACGAACATGCCGGAAAATGAAGTCAACGACGTGATCGGTGAGCTGACCAACATGGTCACCGGCAATCTGAAATCCAAGATGGCCGACAAAGGATTCAACTGCACCTTGAGCATCCCCACCGTGATCCGCGGCGGCAAGGTCACCATCGACAGCCACGACGCCGAGATTTCCCTGCACAACCTGTTCCGAATCACCGAACTCAATGAAGTCCTGATCGTCCAGGTCTTTGCCCGTCTGGAGGAAAAATAATCTATGATCGCGCCAAAAATACTCAGCGTTGATGACAGCAAGATGATCCACATGGTCATCACGCGAGCCTTCAAAAGTTACGACGTCCAACTCTTCTTCGCCAGTAACGGCGTGGAGGGTCTCGCCCAATGCACCCGAGAAAATCCCGATATAGTCCTGCTCGACGTGACGATGCCGGTGATGGATGGTGTGGAGACGCTCAGCAAGATGAAGGCGGACCCGGTCATCAAGGACATCCCCGTGATCATGCTCACGGCCGAAGCCGGTCGTGAAAACGTGGTGAAGATCGCCAAGCTCGGTGTGCGCGATTACATCATCAAGCCTTTCACCGAACAGATGATCGTGGAACGCGTCGGTCGCGTGATCGACCTGCAGCAAAAGGGCGCCGCCACCGCGAAGATCAAGACGATGGAAGATCCCTCCTCGATCCTCGTGGTGGATGACAAGCCCGCGATTGTGGAGCAGATCAAGCAGGCCGTCGGCTCCGCGCCGTGGAAAGTCGTGGGAACGTCGCAATGCGGCGAAGCCATCGACATCGCCTCCAAGGAAGTGCCGGATGTGATCCTGGTCAGCCTCTCGCTGCCGGAGCGCGCCGCGTTCAATTTCTTCCAGATGATGCGGGCTAATGCGCGCACGAAATCGGTGCCGATCCTCGGCATGAGCGTGAAGACGGCCACAGAGGAACAAAGCCAGGCGCAGGCCATGGGCTTCACCGGCATCGTGACGAAGCCGATCGACACGAGTGAACTCAATTTCCGCCTCACCCGCGCGATGAATCTCGACACGTCCATGCGCTACTTCTCTCAGGAAGAGAGCATTCAGCATGTGAAGGTGCCGAATAATCCGAGCACGCTCGTCGCTTCGGAAATCACCAACTACATCGGGCCAAAGACCCGGGAAATGGTGGAGTCCGGCTTGAACCGGCTCGTGCTCGATGTCAGCGAAGTCGCCAAGATCGACATGATCGTCATTAAACTCATCCTGCAAGTGGTCCAAAGCTGCAAGGAGCTTGGTATCAAGTTCCGCGTGGTCGGATCACAGGATTTTGCAGCGCAATCGAAAGGATTCGAGGAAACGAAGGACCTTGAAATATACGCCGATCGTACCAGCGCTCTCGCCGGATTCTAAAGTCCCGGGAGCGTGGTGCCTGCCCGCCATCGGAAAAGTCGGGCTGCTTTGGGCAGCCACGATGGCGCTTTGCCTCGCCCCGGTTCAGGCCGGGATGCGCACGACCACCAACCCGTCGATCCCCTCCGATAATTCATCCGTTACGCCAACTGCTCATGACCGCACGACATCCGAGGCCAATCCGACTGCGTTCGTGCCTTCCACCCAGCCGATCCCTTATCAAAACGGTCCTTTCTTTGCCGACAATCGTGTCGGCGGTAATGATGTCAAACTTCCGCCCCTGCCTCCGTCGCTCTATCCCGTGCCGCCCCCGGAACGCAAGCCGCTCCCGGTCGTGCTGCCGCGCCCCGGCCTTATCGATATCCCCGCACGCCGGGAGCCCGTCGCCGTCAAACCTTCTGCACAGCCAAACACGGCCGTTAACGCCGCAAGTGTTTCGAGTGCCTCCGGACCGAATGTTATCCTGGGAACGTCCGACACTCCGGAGCAAAATGTGGCGGTCTCGCCGTTCATCAACTGGATTACGCAAAATCCCAATGCCGCCGATGTGGCCCGTCAGTCGCAAGATGGTTACAGCGTCAATGGCGTGGCGGAAAACGCCATCGGTAGCACCGATCTCTTTTACAACATCCGCTTCCCATACACCGGCGGCGCTCAATCACCCCCGGGCAACAGCGCGGTGATCTACATCACACCGAAACGATAACCCTTTTACCATGTCCTTTTCCGCTCTTCTCATTCGACTGGGTCTCGCCCTGCTGGTGGCGTATGTTCTCGGCCCGAAAGCCTCGGGGGCGGAGGAATCTTTGTCCGAAGGGCCTTCCATCGATATCGCGCCACCACCGATTCTGGCCACGCTGGCCAATGTGGAACCGGCTTCCGCCCCAACCCCAGCCGCCACTCCAGTGGCAACCACGGCGACAGAGCCGGCTACGCCAGTCGCGACCGAGACGACTGCCCCTGCGGAAAAAGTCGCCGCTCCTTCCGCGCCCGCGCCTCTCGCCACCGCCCCGGCCCCTCCCGAGGTGGATGCGTCGTCGATGTTGGCCCGTGAAAATGTGGTGTTGAAGCAGGCGGAGAAAAAGCTTCTCGAGCGCGAGGCGCAGATTGTCGACCCAATCCGCGAGCTGCTGCTGCGCGAAGCCACCCTGATCAGCGCGGCGACACAGAAGCCAAGTACCAAGCCTGTCGCCGTCGTCAAGTACGACCGGGTGAGCATGGCGGAAAAGCTGGTTTTGAATCACGACTTCCGGATGGCCGTGCTACTTCTGCGGGACATTGAAAGCAGCGCCGGTGTTTCCGAAGAGGAGCGCGCGCGCGCGCAGTTGTTGCTGGCCAAGATCGATCTGCACCAAGGCCGTTCCTCGGACGCGGTGGTAAAACTCTCGGCCTGGCTGGCGGAATTTCCACGGCGCAAGGAATCCCCGTTCGTTTACTATTTGCTCGGGCAAGCCTACCGCGATCTCGGCGTTTATGAATTGGCCCGCGACAATTTTTATCGGGTGATGAGCGGCACGCTCATGTCCGTCGCAAATTCCGATGACCCCAATTATAACAGCGAGAAAAAGCTGGTGCGCGCCGCTGTCTGGCAATTGGCCGAAACGGAATACATGCATCAGAACTGGGAGCGGGCCCTTGTCTACTTCGACCGTTTTTACACGCAGAACCCCTCCGGCGACCAACTTGTCGAGGCGTCGCTCTACCGCAAGGCCGACTGCCAGTATCAACTGCGCCAGCAACCCACCGCCATCGCCAGTTATGAAAAGGCGCTCGCCGTCGCGCCATTCCATCCCTTTGCCCCGGAAGCGTGGTTGCGGCTCTACTTCCTCTATGGAGCCACGCAGCAATCGCAAAAGCAGGCCGAGGCGATGCAGGCATTGAACTGGGTCGTCAAGCATTTGCAACCCAACCGGCTCGCCTACTGGCAGCAGCGCGCGGTGTCGATGGTGATGGAATTGCCGTTGGAAAACCGGAAACAGCTTGTCTCGCTACGCGATGGCCTGCGCCAGCGCGCGGAGGATCCGGGCTGGAAACCGCTCTACACTTATCTCGACGACATGTGCAGCCGTCTCACGCTGGTGGCCGGACATGATTCCAGCGGCCAGCTCGCGAAGCCGCCGCAGGCTGGCGCACCGCAATCGGCTGACGAGTTTGCCCAGTGGAAGAGTGATTACACACGCAAGCGGGAACAACTTCAGGAACAGGCCAAATCCCTCCTCAAACGCCAGCCGGTTGGCGATACGGTGAAACCTCGAGGAGTGCCAACCCAAGGGTAGTCTTATGCAATTCGAACGCATTATTGTAGTCGATGATGATCCGGTGATCCGGCGCATGCTGGTGAGCCACCTGCAAAAGCAGAATGCGAGCGTGCTTGGTGTGGCCACCGCGCAGCAGGCTCTCGACGAACAGAAGCGGGAGCCGGCGGATCTGCTCATTGTCGACTTACAACTTCCCGACAGCAATGGCCTGGAATTCATGCAGGCAGCGAAGGCGCTGGGGCAACCGGTCGAAGTGATCATCATGACCGGTTTCGGCACGATCGAGTCGGCCGTGGAAGCGATGAAGCTCGGTGCGGCGAATTATCTGCTGAAGCCGTTCACGCTCGCGCAGTTCGACGTAGCCATCAACCAACTTCTCGAGCAGCGTCAACTACGCCACGAGAATGCGTATTTGAAGGAACAGCTCACGGCGGAAAACGATTCCTCCGAGCTTCTGTTCCAAAGCACCGAGATGGCGCGCATTGACCGGCTCGTGCAGCGCGTGGCGCCGACGAATGCCACGGTGCTGATTCAAGGTGAAAGCGGAACGGGCAAGGAACTGATCGCGCATAACATTTACCAGCAGAGCCTGCGCAAGGATAAGCCCTACATCAAAGTGAATTGCGCCGCCGTTCCGGAAAACCTGCTCGAGAGCGAGTTCTTCGGCCACGAAAAGGGCGCCTTCACTGGCGCGACGGGCCGCCGCGAAGGCCGCTTCGAATTGGCCAATGGAGGCACGTTGCTGCTGGATGAAGTCACGGAAATCAGCCTCGCGTTGCAGGCGAAGTTGCTGCGCGTTTTGCAGGAACAGGAATTCGAGCGGGTCGGCGGCAATCGCACGATTCATGTGGATGTGCGCATCATCGCGACGACGAACCGGGATTTGAGCCAGGCCGTGGAGGAGGGCAAGTTCCGACAGGATCTCTATTTCCGTCTGAATGTGGTGCCGTTGAAAATTCCGCCCCTGCGCGAGCGCAAGGGCGAGGTGGAGTTTTTACTGCAAAGCTTCATCCAACGCTTTGCAAAAAAACACCGCAAGCCCGCTCCCTCCATTAGCCCACTGGCGTTGGAGCAGCTTTCTTCCTACCCGTGGCCGGGCAATGTGCGGGAATTGCAAAATTACACCGAGCGCGCAGTGATCATGGCGGAGGAAGGCCGCGAACTGGCCTTTGGCGACTTCGTTTTGACCGCACCGCCCACGACTGATTCCGTGCTCGATACCGGCGACGGCCTGCCGACGGTCGCGGAGATGGAAAAACGTCTGATTCAGCTCGTGATGAAGAAAACCAAGGGGCATCGCAACGAGGCCGCGCGTCTGCTCGGCATCAATGTCCGGACCTTGCGGAATAAACTCCACGAGTACACCACGAATGGTCATGCGACCAATGGCGCTGCCGCCGAGCACGACGATGCGGATGATTCTGGAGAGTCGTCCGAGGAGAATTAGTCCGTATCTCCATGAGCTAGGGGAGGAATGATTTTGGAGTGCGGTGGATGGCCGCCACTTTACCATTCGGGAGCTGACTTCCGTTTCTCATTCTTTCCCCCTCTCCGTCAGCGCATGGCTGCATTCCATATCATTCCTCGCGGTGGCATCCTCTGCCGCGTTTACATTGTTTCGAGCCTGGCATTCGGTACGTTTCGATGACGGAATAGCAGTTTTGACCCCGCTATGCGGAAAAAAATTTCCGATAGGCAACAGACGATGGAAAATTGTTCCGCCTTTTTGCGGCATGGAAAGCGGCACGTTTTTATAATCCTTTGCGCGGGAACAGGTTGATTTTCGATCCGGGCCGATGGCATATCCGTTGCTGAAAAAAGAGGTATGTCGAACTCTATCGATGCTCTCTTCAATGACCCGACATATCGCAGTCTCGGATTGAGTCTGGATGCCGCGGCGAAGCGGCATGCGGCCCTTGCAAGCAACATCGCCAATGTGAGCACGCCCGGTTACAAGCGGGTCGATCTGAGCACCGGATTTCAATCGGCTTTTCAACAAGCTCTGCAGCAACTGGATCAGACCGGTACGGCCACGACATTGCCGACGCCCACAATTGCTGTCGCAGAGAATCAGGGCCTGGCGCGGCAGGATGGCAACACGGTGAACCTGGAGAAGGAGATGGTCGATCTGCTGCAGAATCAGTCGCGTTTCGATTTCGCGGCGCAGATGACGGCTAAAAAGTTGCGCGGCCTGCGGATGGCGGCGACCGGCAAGAGCATGTGATTTTAACCCGTTTTTTCTGAAACCCCAAAAACCATGAGCAGCATTCTCCCCTCCCTTGATGCGACCAGCAGCGCCCTGCAGGCCGAGAGGACGCGACTGGAAGTGATCGCGACCAATCTGGCCAACGCTGAAAACACGAACGATGTGAACGGCCAGGTGTATCGTCGCAAGCAGGTTTTGTTTGAGTCGCTGGTGAATACGTCCAGTGCGGCCGGAGCCGGTGGAAATGCCCAAAACGGCGGGGTGCGGGTGACCAAGATTGTGGACGATCCGCGCCCGCTCCAGGTCGTGCATATGCCGGGACATCCCCGCGCGGATGCGAATGGAAATGTGACCATGCCCAATGTGAGCGTGGTGGAGGAAATGGTCGACATGATGACGGCGGGCCGTTCCTACGAAGCCAATTTGCAAGCGCTGCAGGCGGCGCGTTCGATGTTCACCAGTTCACTCAAAATAGCAGCGGGTAGCTGATTCTTCCCATGATCCCGATTAACTTCTCACCGATCCTGACAAGTGTGACGGGCGCAACGGCACCCGTTGCGGGAGGCGCTGCGTCGTCGGTGGGAGGCACTCCGTTTGCGTCGAAGCTCGGTACGCTCAGTTCCGAACTGGGAACGCAGGGGATTCCGCTGACCGGTGGAGTCAATGCAACCGCCGCGACCAATGCCGCGCTGCCCAGCCCCACGGTGGGGGGAATCAACGAACCGACAACGTTCGGACATCTCGCCCAGCAAATGATTCGGGATGTAAATGAAAAGCAACAGGTTGCCGGACATCTTGTGCGCGATGTGCTGGCCGGAGGCCCCACCCCGGTGCATGAAGCGTTGATCGCGACCGAAGAGGCGAGTGTGTCGTTCCAGATGCTGACGGAAGTGCGTAACAAGGTGGTGGAAGCTTATCAGGAAGTGATGCGAATGTCGGTTTAGCGCGTGAAGATCTGCGAATTTTTTGCCCAGTCAGCCTCATTTAACCCCCCCGATCAGCCGATTAATTACTGAGATGAACGAGCTTAAAACATCCTTCCTGCAGGTATGGCAGACGATCTCGACCACGCGCAAGGTATCGTTGATCGCCAGCTTTATTGTCGTGGTGGCCGTGCTGGCGGGGATGATCTACTTTTCGAGCAAGCCGAAGCTGACGCTGCTGTTCGCGGGTCTGGCGCCGACGGAGGCATCGAAGATCGTGGAGTATCTCGACAGCAAGAAGATCCAGTACGAGCTGGCCGAGGGTGGCGCGACGATCCTGGTTCCCTCGACTCAAGTCTATTCCACGCGACTGGCGCTGGCCGGTCAGGGCATTCCGCGCACGTCCGATACCGCGGGCGGAGTCGGTTTCGAGCTGTTCGACAAGCCCTCGTTCGGGATGTCGGACTTCATGCAGAAGGCGAATTATTACCGGGCTCTGCAGGGCGAACTGGCGCGCACGATCAAACAGATGGATGAAATCAGCGAGGCGCGGGTGATGATCGTGGTGCCGGAGGAACGGCTCTTTTCAAAGGACCGGCGCGAATCAAAGGCTTCGGTCTTTGTGCAGCTCAAGCCGGGCCGGATGTTGTCGCCGGGACAGGTACATGCGGTGCGCTTTCTGGTGGCGAACGGCGTGGAGGGCTTGCAGCCGAACCGGGTGGCGATCATCGACAGCGCGGGGCGGGCGCTCGCGGAGGATGACGAGTCGACGGGTTTGAATCTGACGGTGAACCAGCGGCAACTCGTGAAAAGCACGGAGGAGCAATTGCGCGACAAGGCGCAGTCGATGCTCGACATGGTGCTGGGGCCGGGACAATCGGTGGTGCGCGTCTCCGCCGACATCAATTTCGACGCGGTATCGCAGACATCGGAAAAGTTCGATCCGAAGAGCGCGGTGGTGCGCTCGGAGTCGATCACGAACGAGAATAATACGAGCACGACGGCCAATGGTGCCAGCGGCGCGGTAGGAGTGACGAGTAATACGCAGACGGGCGGTCAACAATCCTCCAGCAGTTCCAGCGGCTCTCCCACCAGTTCCACCAAGCAGGAAAAGGAAAGCACGGTCAACCAATACGAAATCAACCGCACGGTGGAATCCCGCCAGCAGGCCGTGGGCGACATCAAGCGCCTGAGCCTCGCGGTGTTCGTGAATATGCGGCCCGTCGCAGCCGGAGCGCAACCGACACCACGCACACCACAGGAGATCAAGGCTCTGGAGGATATCGTGAAGGAGGCCGTCGGATTCAGCACGGCCAACGGACGGCAGGACTCGATCAAGCTGCAGGAAACACAATTTGCCGATCTGTTCCCGCAAAGCGCGCCGGCCTCGACAACCGCCACGGTGGCAAAGGAAATGGATCGCTGGCTGCCGTACATCAGCCAGGGTTTCCTCGTGGTGCTCGCCGTGGGCATCCTGCTCTACTTCCGCAGCATCATCCGTAGCGCGGGCGATACCACGCAGGAAGTGGAGCAGGAGTTCTCCGCCCTACTCTCGCGTATCGAGCGTGAGCGCCCTCCCGATCCCAAGGATCAGGCCAGCACGAAACAGCCCGGCTACCTGGGTGTGGATGAGATGACCAAGCTAGTGCGCGAGCATCCGACGAATACAGCCCAGGCGATCAAGGAATGGATGCTGGAAAACTAAGCGGATACTTCCATGGCAGCAACCAACGATAAAAAGGGAGCCGTAAAAGCGGTGCTGAACGCGGAAGCGGCGGCACAGGCCACGCTCGCGAGCATGAGCAAGGTGCAGAAACTCGCCGCGCTGCTCGTGGTGCTGGGTCAGGAAGTGGCGGCGCAGATCCTGAATGAATTTGATGAGCGCGAGGTCGAGGCAATCACGACGGAGATGGCCAAGATCACATTCGTGCCGATTCCGTTGCAGCAGCTGTTGTTGAAGGAATTCTCCAACGTTGCCATGCAGGCGGTGACGTCGGCGGTAGGTGGACCCCAATATGCGCGCGACGTACTGGAAAAATCCCTCGGCGGTTTCAAGGCAAATGAATTGATCAGCCGGATCGCGCCGATGCGGACGCGCACCATCGACGCTTCCGTGTTGCGTGAAATCCAGCCACGGCAATTGGTGAATCTGTTGCGCAAGGAACAGATCCAGACGTGGGCCATGGTGCTGTCTTATCTCGAGCCGGCACGTTGCGCCGAGGTACTCTCCCTGGTGGCGCAAGAGATGCGCACGGATATTGTGGAGCGCATTGCCACGATGGAGCCCGCTCCATCGGAGGTGGTGCAGCAGGTGCTCAACCACCTGAAGAACCGCATCAGCCTGCGGTCGCAGATGGACGTGATCAGCTCGGGCGGCACGAAGATTCTCGCGGAAATTCTCAACACGCTGGACGATTCGATTTCGAAGCAGGTGCTCACGGGCTTGGAAGAACGCAACCCGGAATTGTCGCGCTCGGTCAAGAAGCTGCTCTTCGTCTTCGAGGACATCGGCGAACTCGACCGCACGGCCATCACGCGGTTGCTGCGCGAAGTGGACTTCCATGTGCTCGCGGTGGCCCTCAAGACGGCCAGCGACAAGCTCAAGCAGGCCATCCTCTCTTCGCTGTCAAAACGTGCCGCGGAAACCATCGCGGAAGAAATCCAGTACATGCCGCCCGTCAAACTCAGCGAAGTCGAAACCGCGCAGGAGCAGGTCATCGAAATCCTGCGCAACCTCGAAGCCAGCGGCGACATCGTGATGAGCCGGAAAGGAGAACGCAATGACGTCGTTGTTTAGAATTGCCCTGCCGGGTTCCGTTCGCAAGGTGGAACCACACCCGATCAGCCCTGTCGCTTCGGACGCGCCGGAGAATTCTCCCGGCTACCAGGCTGGATTCGACGCGGGTTACCGCGCCGGTCAATGGCTGGCCAAGCTCGATGGTCAACGCGAACGCGAGGTGCTGGCGGGGAAAGCCGACGTGCTGCTACGCAAGATGAAGGCCGTCCACGAGGAATTGCTCGTTGTAGCGGCGGAGCATTTACCGGAAATCACGCTGACGGCACTAAGCCGCGTGTTGAACAAGCACAGCATTCCCAAGGAAGGCTTGGCGGAGGAAATCCAATCGTTGCTGCAAGAATTAAACCAAGCGCATCAAGTCACCGTGGAGTGCAGCGAGGAGGATCTCGCCACGTTGCAGTCCGGAGTGGAAGCGCTCGGGGTTTCGCTGGGCCAGGGGCAGATTGTCTGGCGCGCCAGCACCGCGCTGCATCAGGGGGAATACACGATTGAAAGTGATCTGGGTTCCGTCGACGGCCGCCGATTGGCTCGACTCCGTCATATCCGCGAAGCACTCGAAGGCATTCATTCATGACCGCACACCATTTCGGCAACATGCGGCGCAACATGGCCGCGATTCGACCGCTCTGCGTGACAGGCCGGGTGACGAAAGTCATTGGCCTGACGGTGGAGTCGCAGGGGCCGCCCGCCTCACTCGGGGAAGCGTGCTGGATCGGCACACAGGGCGGACGTCACCGCAAACTTGCAGAGGTGGTGGGTTTTCGTGATGGAAAGATTTTATTGATGCCATGGGAAGGGCTGGAGGGAGTGGCCGCAGGCGACAGCGTCGAGCCGACGGGATCACCGCCCCAAATTCCGGTGGGCCCTTGTGTCCTGGGCCGCATCATCGATCCAATGGGCCGCCCCATCGATGATCACGGTCCGCTGGTGGGCGAGATGCGTTCCACGCCGATGATTCGCGATGTGCCGCCGCCGTCGCGCCGTCCGCGGATCCGCGATGTTTTTCAGACCGGTGTGCGCGCGATTGATACGTTCGCCACGTGCGGAAAGGGGCAGCGCCTCGGGATCTTTGCGGGGAGCGGCGTCGGCAAGAGCAGCTTGCTCGGCATGATCAGCCGCCACTCGGAAGCGGATATCGTCGTCGTGGCGCTCATCGGCGAGCGTGGTCGTGAAGTTCTGGAATTTGTGGAGAAGGACCTCGGTCCGGAAGCACTGAAGCGCAGCGTGCTGGTGGTCGCAACGTCCGATCAACCGGCGCTGGTCCGGATCAAGGCCGCCTATGCGGCCAACAGCATCGCGGCCGATTTTCGCGCGCAGGGCAAGCATGTATTGCTGCTCGTTGACTCGCTCACGCGACTGGCCATGGCGCAGCGCGAACTCGGTCTCGCCGTCGGCGAGCCGCCCGCCACGCGCGGTTATCCACCCTCCGTATTTGGCCTGATGCCGGTCATCCTGGAGCAGGCTGGCTGCGTCGGCGACGGGGCGATCACGGGTTTCTACACGATCCTGACCGAGGGCGATGACTGGAATGATCCGGTCAGCGATTGCGCACGTTCCATCCTCGATGGCCACTTGCTGCTGAGCCGGCGTCTCGCTTCGGAAAATCATTATCCCGCGATCGAGGTGCTCGATTCCCTGAGCCGTTTGCAATCCGACATCATTTCCAACGAGCAGGCGCAACCGATCTCGCAGGCACGCCAGATTCTCGCCATACAGCGTCAATACCGGGAAATCATCGAGATCGGCGCCTACACGCCGGGCAGCAATCCAAACCTGGATCGCGCGCTGCGGATTTACCCGGAGTTGGTGAAAGTCCTGCGCCAGCCGATTTCAGAGAACAGTCCGCTCGCCACCTCCTTTGACGCGCTCAACCGCGCCCTCGCCACGCCATGAACCGTTCCGCCATCACCGCCCTGCGCCGCTTGCGGCAGTACGAACTCGAAAAGGAAGAGTGGAAGCTGCAGGCGCGTCAACGCGAGGAAATGGAGATGCAGGCGCTGTGTACGCACGCTCAGAACCGGCTGGGGAATGAGATGCTGGTGGACGTCGGCACGAGCGCCCTCGACTGGAAACGTCGAGCGGATGGCGTGCGCGAACTAAGTCATGATTTTGAAAAAGCGCAGCGTCAGTTCCGGCTGGCGCAGCAGGCGCGCAACGAACAGATCCAGGTGGTACTGAATGCCAAGCGCCGTGTGGAAATCGTCGATCGCCTGCTCGAACGCGATGAAGAGGTGCGACGGGCGGAACGCGACCAGCTTGAGCGTAAACTGCTCGACGATCTGGCCGCCGGACGGGCCACTCAACCGGAGTTCGCTGGAATTTAACCCGAGATCCCCATGAAACGCATCGGCATCCTTCATCTCCTCATTCTCATCCTGGGCAGTGTGTTGTGCTTTGGCGGCAGTTTCTTTTTTGCCATGCAGAAGGCCATCGCCACGGCGAAGGCGAACATGCCGCCGCCTGCACCGGTCATCGTCGTCGAGCCCAAAAAAGAAGAACCACCTCCGGAACCCGGCACCGAAAAATGGGTGATGCCGCAGAAGTTGGCAGAGGAATTAAATACATGGCGGCATGAGCTGGAGGAGCGCGAGAAAAAGCTGCTCGCGCAGGATGCGGAAATTTTGCGCCGCAACAATCTGATCAATGCAGAACGCGAAGCCCTGGGCAAGGAACGGGCGCGCTTGTCGGAGATGCAGAAGAACATCGAGGAGCGGTTAATCCTCGTGAGCAAGACCGACAATGCCAATCTGGAACAGGTTTCAAATTTGTACAGCACGATGAAGCCCATTGAGGCCTGCGGCATCATGCGGCAGTTGCCCGACGAGCAGAACGCGAAGCTGCTCGGCATCATGAAGCCAACGAAATCGGCCAAGATCCTTGAAACCTGGAGCCGCACTTTTCCCGATGATCGCGAACGTCTCGCCCGCATCTCCGATGCGATGCGCGTTGTCCTGAAAGAGGAACCCGCCCAAGTCAGTTTGAATGCCCAATAATCATGAACGCCGTACCCACTGCCCTCAACAGTCCGTCCCCGGCCTCTTCCACCGCCACTGCCGCCGCCAGCCACAAGTCCTCAGGGACTCGGGAAAAATCATCGTCGAGCGATAGTTCTTTCGATGATCTCATGGGCGACGCCATGGATTCGCAGGCCAAGGAATCTCCGGAAACACCGATAGCGGCCACGCCGGAGCCCTCGGCCGAAGCACCCGCCTTTTCACCCAATACGACCGATGCGTCAGAGGATGCAACGGTCACTGACCCGACCGCAACCCTTCTGGCCGGCACCGTGCCTTCGCAAGTGGTCCTCGTCTTGGCCGAGCCAGCCACCGCCGAAACCACCACACCTCCCCTGCCTAGCGAGACAGCAAAAAATACTTCGGGCCAAGTGGTCGTACCGGAAGTTTTCGCGACTGATCAGGAGACGATTCCGACTCCCGAGCAGTCGGCGCCACTCGTGGCGAGCGCGTCGACCGTGCTCTCAAGCGCTACCGCAGTCGCGGCAACAATTTCAGAATCAACCGCGCCGACGACCGATTCCGTAACCGAGGAACCGGAAAAAAACACCGGCTCCAACGACGAAGTCAGCACAAAAATTCCGATGGCGACGACAGCCTCCCCCACCCCTCCACAAAAAAGTGCGGCACAAAAATCCGCTACTTCCAACGTCGCCTTCACGCAACCGTCACAATCTCAAATCGATAGCCGCGCCACCCTGGTGACGGCAGTTAATACCGCGGAGGCAAATACCGCTCCCGCCACTTCTGCTGGCATGGACCGTGCACCAGAACAACCGATGCAAACGTTGAAAGATGTGTGGAGCAATACGGCGTACCGCACCCTGGTCTCCCAGGCCGATGTCGTTTCCACACAAACGGTCATGTCCTCTTCCGTGAAGAAGGAGACCATCACGGTGAGCAACAGTGAACAATTTGCCGAGGCCGTGCAGAATGCCTTGAACACTCCGCGCGAACTTCTGCCCCGCCGCGTGGAAATCCAGGTTCAGACCCCGCCCGGCGCGGTTGTCACCCTCTCCCTCACCCGCAGCAATGGGGAGTTGCGCGCGCAATTCGACGCCAACAATGCTCAAACTTTGCAATGGCTCAATAACGAGGTGGGTCGTCTGCAGAATATGAATTTTGGTCTGACCGTCCGCTGGGCACCGCCCCAGATGGCCAACCAGCAGCAACAAGAGGAGCAACGCTCCACAGAAAATCGTCAGGAAGATCGTCGCCGCGAGAGTGGTCGACGTCGCCAACAAAACAGCATGGATGCGCTAACCGGAATCGCGTCGCGAACTACCGCGACAACTTCCAAGAAAGGTTAAAAGCATGTCACCCATCGCCGCCGTCGGCCTTTCGAAGGCCGTGGAACCCGCCATCACCACCGCCAGTAATCTCCTGGCTCCGTCCTCCCCCGCTCAGGCCGCATTGCCGGGATTCGCCCGGGAGCTGCTCAATGAAACGGGACGTTCCGAGGAAATCGCGGTGCCGGTAGACCATGAACTTCTCGCCCTCTGCAACGAGGCTCGCCAGAGAGATTTCGGCGCTGCCATTCTGGGGCAAACCGTCCAGGTCTGCGATACGAAGGGGCAGGTGCTCTCCGGTCGTGTGGACAAGGTGTGGATGGAAAACAATGTCCTGAACTTTGCCGCAGCCGGTCAAAACTTCACCCTGCATGACTTGCGGGCGGTCTATCAAGCCACACGGCCCACGTCGCTGCGCGGTATCACCCCCAAAGACGGGAGCATGAAATGAGTGCGGTGGGTGGAGTGGATTCGGCATCGAATTCCAAATCGGATACCGCCTCGCGGATTCCGACCAAGACGATGACGCAAACAGATTTTCTGAAGGTGCTGGTGGCGCAGTACTCGAACCAGATTCCGACAGACGCGGCGAGCAGCACGGAGTTCTATAAAAACATGATGGATCTCAGCAACTATCAGGCGATCCAGGATGTTTCTACGAAGATGAGCTCGATGAGCGCCGAGCAGATGATCGGCCAGTATGTGAGCGCCACCAACGATGACGGAGACAAGATCACCGGCACGATCAGCGCCGCCACCTACGACGGCACGAATTGGTATTACCTGGTTGGCGATCAGGAATTCAAGCCGTCGCAGATCACCAAGATCACCACCGCTCCGGCCACCACCTCCAGTAACTAATCCGAAACGAGAGGACACCCCCATGATACGCAGTCTCTATTCCGCCGTCAGCGGCATGCTTAACAATCAACGGGCAATGGACGTCATCGGCAATAACATCGCCAATGCCAATACCGTTGCATTCAAGGACAGCCGCACCGATTTCGCCGATGCGTTCTATCAAGTCTCACGCAGCGCGACGGCGAATCAGCCCGTCAGCAATCAAGTGGGGCTTGGTTCCATCATCGTTTCCACGCCATCCCAGTTCACGCAGGGCGCCTTCCAGCGTACGGATGTGCCGACCGATGTGGCCATCAATGGCGATGGATTTTTCGTCGTGCAAAATTCCACCGGCACCAGCAATGCGTTGACCCGCGCGGGCGATTTCATCCTCGACCAGGGCGACGCCACGGCGACTCCTCCCGTTCTCGGATATCTTCGCACGCAGGATGGCTGGTATGTGATGGGTAATGCGGATGGACCTCCCCCGACTGCCATTCCCGCAGCCGGTCAACCCATCTCTGGCATGGATCGAATCTATATTCCGGTCGAAGTAGCGGCTGGGGAACTCACCTCCAGCTTTAGCATCGACAGCAATGGCACGGTGACGGCTGTGGGCCAACTCGGCACCACGTTGGTCGTGGGCTACGTCGGCGTCGCCAGCTTCCCCAATCCGAACGGATTGATCCGTACAGGCAGCAATCGCTTCGAATACAACAGCTCGGCGGGCGATTCGGCTACAGCGGTCAAGACTCCCGGTGACGGTACGGCAGGCACACTCCAGCAGGGAGCCTTGGAACTCTCCAACGTCGATCTGGCCGAACAGTTTAGCGATATGATCGTCACGCAACGCGCATTCGACGCGAATGCAAAGACGATCACGACGAGCGATGAGATGCTCCAGACCATTACCAACCTCAAGCGTTAAGGAGTAAGCCATGTCAGCCGAAGCAGAAGAACCAGCCAAAGCCGCGCCAGCACCTGCCGAAGGCGCACCCGCGGCGGCGGGGGGAGGAATGTCGCCGATGGTTTTTTTCGGCGCCATGGGGTTGAGCTGGGTATTGATGCTCGGAGGCGGCTTCGCCCTCGTGCAGTTCGTGCTGCCCGCCAAGCTGGCCGAAGCCATGAAGCAACCGGCCGCAACTGCAGAGGCAGGCAAGGACGGTCATGGTGATGCCAAAGCCGATGCGAAAAAGGAAGAGGGCGGTCACGGGGAAGCCAAAAAAGAGGAAAAAAAGGCCGAAGGCCACGGCGAAGCCAAGGCAGAGGGCAAAAAGGAAGAAGGTGGCCATGGCGAAGCCAAGAAGGAGGATGCCCCGGCCAAGGCCAAGGAGTTTGTCCTGAGCGAAATTGTCGTCAATGACGCCGGTTCCCGCGGGGCGCGTTACATCAAGGCTTCGGTTTATTTCGACGCCTCGCCCGACGTGCTGGAGGAATTGGAAAAGCAACGGGCCCGGATCATCGATTTGGTTTCCACCGCACTGGCCGCGAAGACCATGGATGAATTGACGGCCCCCACCGCGCGCGGCTTGCTGCGGGAGGAGATGATGGCGACCTGCAACGGATTGTTGAAAAAAGGCCAAATAAAAAACCTCTACTTTGTCGATTTCCTTATCCAGTGAGTCAAGAACCCCCAGTCGTACCTTATCATGGATAATCCAGAAGCCGCATCCAATGTCCTCAGTCAGGCTGAGGTCGAAGCCATATTGGCTTCCGTCACCAGTGCACCGGAAGCCAGCGCGCCAGTCGTCGGCAATAAAAGCAAGGCGGGAGCCACCCACTCGGTCCAGGCGTATGATTTTCGCAGCCCGGTCTTCCTGACGCCGGGAGAGTTGCGCCGGTTGCGTATCCGGCATGAGGAATTTGTGCGCGGCCTGAGCGCGAGCATTTCACTGTATCTGCGCATGGAGTTCCTGTTGCAGATGTCCAAACTCGAAACCATTTCCTACCGCAACATGCTGGAGTCGTTGCCGGTGCCCAGCCATTTGACATTGTTCCGGCTCAATCCACTGCACGGCATCTGTCTGCTGGATGTTTCCCCGCGGCTGGGATTGACAATGATCGACCGGATGCTGGGCGGGCCGGGCCACTCGGTGAAGAACGAGCGCGAGTTCACCGACATCGAGAAGGAAGTCTTGCAGAATATCATCGGTCTGGTCCTGAAGGAGTACGCCGCGAGCTGGTTGCGCTACCAGAAACTCGACTGGGAAATCATCGAGCATGAAAATACCGCCCGGTTCCTCAAGATCGTGGAGCCCGACGAGGTGATGCTGTTTCTCGAAATGGAAGCGCGCTTCGGAGATTGCGTCTCCAGCCTGCGACTGATCATCCCCTACCAGACGATCGAGAACTTGGTGGATCAGATCATGAAGGAAATCAGCCAGGACCAACTCAAGAGTCCCGCGCTCGGCTTGCCCGCTAATCTCGCAGCGCCGCTTTATAGTGTGCCCGTTCCGGTGTCGGCCCATTGGAATGGCTTCAGCATTTCATTGCGCGAATTGAAAAATCTTTCGATCGGCGACACGCTTTGGCTGGAACCCAGCAAGTGCCAGTCGGCCACCGTCCAGCTCGGGGCCCTTCCCAAATTCTCCGCCAATGTGAAGCGCGATCATCGCAATCTCTCGCTCGTCTTAAACTCCAAACTGACCTAATCCTATGCCCGACCTATCCTCCCAATCTGACAAACCCGACCTGATCATGGACATTCCCGTCGGCCTGAGCGTCGAGCTGGGTCGCACGCAAATGCCGGTGCGCGAGGTGATGAACCTGGCCCCCGGGACGGTGATCGAACTCGACAAGCAGGTCGAGGAACCGGTTGATCTCTACGTGAATGGCTGCTTGATCGGTCGCGGTGAAGTGGTGGTGGTGGATGATTCGCTTGGAATCAAGATCACCGAGCTTATCGCCCAGAAAATCCCTTCCTGATGCGCTGGGTCGTTTTGGCTTCCCTCCACGTGGGATAGATCAGCGTTTCGGTCAGGGTGGGAGGTTGTCCCGTTTCTCCCCGCATCAGCAAGGTATGGAGCAGATCGATGCAGGCCATGCCGATGCGTTCCGAATCGTGGATGATGCTGGAGAAGGAATCGTCGAGTTGATATTGGGTGAGAAGGGCGAGCCCAATGTCCCGGGGTACTTTCCATCCACCTTCTTCGAGTATACCGCGCAAGGTGGGATAATTGGCGATCACGCACTCGGGCTGATATTGCGTCACCCAGCGGAAGAAGGCGTCCTTGTCAAAATCGTCCGGTAAATAGGGCGGTACGACCTCGACGCGCGGCGGACGGATGTAGCTTTCCTTCATGATGCTGCCGATCCATTCGTAGCGGTAGCGGGTTTCCGTGGCCATGTCGTTCACCAAACCCACCCGGCGATACCCCAGCTCGGCCAGTTTCGTGCAGGCAAGATCCATGCTGGCAAAGAAATCCGGACCCACGCGGTGGAAAAGATGATTGGCCGGTTGCCGTCCCAAAGCCACAACGGCGTATTTGTTCCAATCCAGCTTCAAGGGTAATTGGCCATCCGTGGTGCTGAGAATGGCGAGGCCGCGAATGCCACGACTGCGCAGAAGTTTGTCGGGTTGCTTGTTGTGCACCAAATCCCGGTACAAATGCAAGATCTCCAAGCTATAGCCATGCTGGGAGCAGGCCTGGCGCATGCCGTCCACAATGACGTCAATCCAGCGCGTGTTCATCGCCTTGTACCAGCGGTCGTCCACGATCAGCGCCAGATTGGCCAGCGTCTGGCGACCGCTATGAAGATAGCGGCGCGACACCAGGGCCGACAGCATGGGGTCGGGCCGATAGCCCAACTGCCGGGCGGCCCGTTCCACCCGGGCCCGCGTCGTCGGCAGGATGCGAATGTCTTTTTTCAACGCCATGGAGACCGTGCCAATGCTCACCCCGGCGAGTTTGGCCACATCGGCCTGAGTGCAGGGATATTCGGGGCGGTGTTTCATTGATGTGATTCAATAGCACCAGCGTTGTACGTCAGCAATATCCATTGCACGATTTGTTCGGTAGGCGGATTGGTCGTCGCCTCGCACCTCACTTAAACATCGAATCCTTCCGCACCATGAAAAAAATCCTCTCCGGCCTCTCCGCCGTATTGATCCTCGCCGCTGGCATGACCCTGCCGTCGCGCGCCGATGTGACCATTGATTTTGAAAATGCCCAAGGTTATACCGCCGGCTCGACGATTGTGGGAGTGGATGACTCGGGTTTACCCGGAACTAAGACGTGGTCGAACTTGTTCAGCACGACGGCTTCGAGCATGGTAGTTTCTTCGGGAACGGGAATCGGTGGCTCCCAGTCTTTGCGACTGAATGATACCTATTCGGCAGCGAGTGGAGCGGCACTAGGTACATTCGTGGATCTGGCGAGTTCCTCATCGGTTTTTTCGTCGACGTTCAAAATGACCTTCAGCCTGGCCGTGACCAATCCGGGGGGATCGGGAAATGTGGCTCAAGTTTATCTGGGCTACAACGGAGTCGCGGCGGGTACGCAGCGTTATTGGATGGGGCTGACGATGGGCGTGGATGGTGCCTTGACCTTGATCACCGATTCGATCTCCGGCGTCGGCACGGCGAATTTCAGCCTAGGCAATTACGCCACTTACGCCAATGCCGGGGAGTATATTAACTTTGAACTGGTGATCGATCCGACGACCAAAACCTATACCAATGTCGCGGTGTCTGGTTCCCTCACCTCAGCCAATTTCACCTCCACCCTGTCAGCCAGCTCCACCCATCATAATGGCGGAATTCCCTACCTAAGCGGCAACGCAACCCCGGCTGCGCTGGCGTATAACTTGGATCTGGTCGCAGGCGGCTTGAGCACGGGCACGGTCGATTTCGACAATTTCTCCCTCTCAACGGTGCCTGAACCCGCGACATTCGGGCTGGTGCTGTTGTCCGTCGGCGCGCTGGCAGCCACAGGGGCACGCGTCGCCGCACGGCCCGGGGTTGACGCGCTCAACGTCCCATCGCATTCTGATCCCGTGAAGAAGCGTTGTCTTTTCCTCTACGGGATCGTCGTTTCTTTAGTTCTGCTGCCTGTCTTACCACTGGCCGCAGCCGAACCGATGGGAGCCTCGCTCAAGGTCGTCGGTCGCGTGGGCGATGCGCCCTGCATCGATGTGACGTTGCACGAGGGCGTACTCTGGTTCATCGGGGACGGCAAACTCACCTCGGCATCGGTGGCCGATCCGACGAAGCCCCGGATTCTCGGCTCGCTCGACGGCCTCGGTCACGTGCGACAAATCGCCTGCGCGGGCGGACAAGCTTTCATTGCCTCGCGCGATGACGGGATGTATGTGGTGGATATTTCCAAGCCTGAATCGCCCCAGCTATTGTATCACTACGATACGCTGGAAAAGGCCACCGGCATGGCCGTGGCTCCTCCCATCGCCGCAGTGGCGAATCGTTATCATGGCGTGGAATTGATTGATGTGTCGGACCCGGCCCAGCCGAAGTATCTCGCAACCACTCTACAAACGAAGGAAATCCAATCCGTCGATATCAACGGCTCGTTCCTCTACGCCGGAGGTTGGGCGGAGCGGCGGGTTTACGTGGTCGATATCCGTAATCCGCGACAGCCTGTCCTGGTGCATGAGGTGGCCCTCGACGGTTACGGCGATGGCGTGCGGATGCGTAACGGACTCTGCTTCGCAGCAACCGGCCATCACGCCGCGAGCTACACGAAAAATCATTTCGAAGCCCCCGGAAAAAACAAGACCGGTTACGGTGAGGGTCACGGACTGGAGATTTTCGCCGTGGGAGAAAAAGGGGCTCTGCAAAAGCAATCGACCACAAAATTCCCGGCCTTTTATCAAGGCTATCCCGATACGTGGCAGGTGGAAATTTCGGGGCGGCATGCCATCGTCGCGGATGAGTATAACGGCGTGGTGGTAGTCGATGTATCGACCCCGGCTAAACCGACCATCGTGGGACAAGCCATTCTGCCGAACGGTGTGCGTACCCCGACACTGCCTGAACCGGCTTCCGCCGCCGTGCCCGGCGATGGCGTGATCTACGCGGCCGGTTATGAACGCGGTGTCTACGTCATCGCGTGTGAGGGGGTGAAGCCGGAGCCGACGCTCGATTCTCCCGCTGTGAATATTCCCGCTGCCACCAGCAACGAACTCATCACGCGCGACGGAGAAACGCTCCGCTATCGTCCCGAGGGACAGTTGGCTGCGGCTTTCCCCTACGACGATGGCAAGGCCGCGCTGGCCGCAGGGAATGGGGGCGTGCATCTCGTCCAGTTGCAACCGGAGTTCAAAGTGCTATCCGTGACCCCCACCCGCGGCATCGCGACCGATGTGGCCGTTTTCGGCAAGCGTCTCTACGTGGCGGAATTGTCGGATGGATTATCCGTATGGGAGCTGGAGGGTAATGATCCACCACGCGAAATCGGCCGTTTCGCCAAACCCGGCTGCTCCGTGCAACAAGTGGTGCTCTCGCCCGATGGCGCGTGGGCTGCGATCGAGAACGGTCCGCGGTTGGAAATTCTGGATCTTTCCGACCCGAAGGACATTCGCGTGGTGCTGAGCGAGACCGGTCCGGGATTATTTTATGGCAAGATGATCGCACCCCGACCGACACCGCACGGATTGGTTGCGGCAGTCTGGCACATGGGCGGCCCGGTCTGGTACGACTTGAAGGCGTCACCGCCACGACGCCATTCGCCCGGCACGGTGCCGACTGGAAAATTGATGAGTGGGGTCGCATTGCTCGAGGAGGAACGGGCCGTGGTGTTGTTTGATAATGGTTATTCGGTTATCGGAGAAGGCAGCCACGCGGAATTGACCAAGCCTCAAGTGTTATTGCCCAATAATGAGCCCTTGAATGGAATTCCCCGCGCCTTTGGCCGAGTCCTGATCACCGTCGCCGCCGCATGGAAAACAGTGCGAGTCGTGGATGTAAGCGATCCGGCACAGCCAAAGGTACTGGAAAAGTGGAGACCTCAGGGTAATCCCTTCCCCCCGGCTGTGTGGAAGGAGTATCTCTTGCTTCCAGAAGGGCGCGAAGGCCTGACGGTAATGCCAAAGGCATACCTGAAGGGGAAGTAGAGCGGCGCCCAGAATCCGAAAATTCGTCGTTTCTGGCTTTCGGGTGACCAGCGACAGGCCTCGTCCTACGGCCACGGATCCTTAAAAAGGGCTTCTTTCCTCGAAAAACCGTCTTTAAAGCCCAAAAATCTGCCTCTGGCGCGAGAATTTTTCTTCATAAATCCCTGTTTTGGATGCGTTTAGCGAAGCGGCGCCAAAATTATCCGAGTCACAAGTGAGGCGAGATATTCCTTCCGCTTTGGGAATGCGCCTTTTTTCCGTCCCGTGGCAAAGGGAAAAAAGATCGCCTCACGAATGCCTGTGAATACCAGTGACGGGAACCGGTTCTGCTATTTTCAGGCGCGGGAATTTATGCCATGCCCAATTTTGCAGCGGCATTTTCCGACCCGGAAGTGGGTACCGATTCTACCATGAGGGGGCTAATTTCGAGCGAGATAAAGGGTTCTTAATCTATCGCAAGATACTCACTTCAAGCGTATTGCAAAGATTTTGAAAAAGGTGAATTTGGGGATTTTGGAGGAGGGTCCCGGCACCGTTGTTCTGCGCTACGGCGACGATAGCTCAGGTATGAAAACAACTCAACAGACCTCCTCAGGGTTAAAGAAAGTATGCTGGGCTGCGGCCTTCCTCGGAGCAGCGTTAATGATGTCTCCCCTCCAATCCAAGGCCGGCGACGATGGCTGGTCCATGGCGCTGGCCTTGGATCTCCCTGGCAAGGGCGGGTGGAATACCTGCGCCCCTTACGCCAAGGAGCTCTATAGCCGGATCACCCGTGCGGGTGGCGAAGCCTACCTGATCGTGTTCGATTGGCAGGATGATCGCCGCATGAGCGACCGCCACGCGTTTGTCGTCTATCGCGACGCGAAGGGCCGCTACTGGGGCATGGATCAACGGATGAACAAGCCCGTGTGGCTCGCTGGCAAGAATCCGTCGGAATGGGCGGCCTTCTTCTCTCGTACGGCAGTGACTGAAGTACGCACCGCCTACACGAATCCGGCCAATCATGGGCAATATGCGGACCTGTCGCGGGCCCCGAAAAATGTGGTTTACGTTCCGTGCTCCCCGAAGGGCACTGTGAGCGTGGCGTCCCGGTGATTCACCGGGCGTCCGCTCTCGCAGACTCCTTCTCTCTCCCCCAATAAGACACTACACACTCTCCACGGAATCACTCCCATGATCACAGACGCACTCGATCAGATCAAGCCCTTGACCCGAACCTCGGTGGCGGAGGACATCGTCAACTCCTTGCGGACGATGCCGCCTTCGCCACCGGTGGCCTTCAAGTTGTTCTTCATGTTGAAGAATCGCAACTTGATGAACTCCGATGTGGTGGAAGTTATCCGCCATGACCCGGACCTGACGGCGCAGATTCTGCGCTTAAGCAACAGCGCCAGCTACGGAGACGATCCGTGCGGGACGCTGGAGGAAGCCGTGCTTCGGCTAGGTTACAACCTCATTCAGGAAAAGGTCATGGCCATCACCTTCGGCCAGTTGTCCCTGGTGTCGCTGAGTGATTACGGGATTGATCCGGTGGAACTGTGGCGACACTCCATCAAGTCGGCCATCGCGGCAAAGATCCTGGCCCCGATGAGCCAGAAGCTGAAACTCGACACGAGTGCTTGCTATGTGGCAGGCCTGCTTCACGACATCGGCAAGAGTGTGCTCAATGTCACGACCCGCCGCGAGGTGGGTAAAATCCGCCTGGTGATGGAACAAGAAGGATTGTCGTGGTCGGATGCCGAGCTCATGGTTCTCGGCGCCGACCACGCGGAAATCGGAGGACTACTGCTGGAGCGGTGGTTTTTCCCGGAGGAGATCGTGAGTGCCGTGCGCTACCACAACGATCCGGAACTCGATACCCAGAGCCACGGCCTGGCCAAGCTGGTGCATGTCGCCAGCGCCTGCGCCCGGTGTGCCGACCTCAACGTCTGGGACGAAGAACAATTTTTGACAACAATCAAGCCTTACTCCCTCGATTACCTTGGCCTCGAAGTCGGGGCCATTGAGGAGGTCATCGGACGAGTGAAAGACGAGTCACGGGGCATTGAGTTGTTTATGTCCGTGACTTGGTGAGCGGGGGCGCTTGTGCGTCCCCGCTCAGCTCCCCGTCCAATCCGGGGAGCCCGGGCCGGTAAGAGTAAAAAATTTGGGGCGGGTGGGATGAAGTGCGCGCATCCCGCCCGCCTCTGCTTTTGCAGGGCTGAGCCCTGCACCCGGCGACGCGGCTCGCGGTGCTCGCCGTCGGGGCGCAAATTGTGTCCAGTCTCAAGGTCCTTACCAATAGAGTTAAAGACCTCCCATTCCCTGCCGAAAAATGAGAAGAGTTCATAACGGGCAGACCAAGACCGGCAGGATGTCGGCAGATTGTACAACACATGAAAGCACTTGTAGTAGAGGACGACTACGCGACGCAGCTGATTATCGGCGAAATTCTCAAGGCGTGCGGGCATCAGCCTGTCATGGTCACCACGGCGGAAGAAGCCCAGGTGATGTATCAAAAGGAGAATAGCGACCTGATCATTCTCGACTGGTTGCTGCCGGGCATGAGCGGCCTCGATTTCTGCCGCTGGCTGCGCTACCAACCGCAGGGCGACCGGCCCTACGTCCTCATGGCCACGGCCAAGGACAAAGCCCAGGATTTGCACGAGGTGCTCAAGGCGGGAGCGAACGATTACATCTCCAAGCCGCTCGACTTTAGTTTGTTGAAGATCCGCCTGCTCGTGGCCAACCAGCAGGTGCAGTTGATGAATCAGCGCCACGCCATGGAAGATGCCATGCGCGAGAGCGAGGAACGATTCCGCAGCATGGCCAACAGCGCGCCCGTAATGTTGTGGATGTCGAAACCGGAAATTCAACACGATTTCTTTAATGACCCCTGGCTTTTATTCCGCGGCAAGGAATCGAAACAGGAAATCGGCGAAGGCTGGCTCTCGGGCGTGCACCCGGATGATTTTGAAGTATGCCGTGACCTGCACCACAATAAATTCAGCACACTGGTCAATTACGACGTCGAGTACCGGTTGCAACGTGAGGACGGCGAATACCGCTGGATTCTCGAAACGGGCCGCCCGTACGGCGTGCACGACAATACCTGCGTGGGGTATGTCGGCTCATGCGTGGACATCACCGACCAGAAACGCGCGAATGACGAATTGCGCATTTTCGGCGAGGCCATTCGCAGCATCAACGAAGTCGTCGTCATCACCAACTCCGAATTGGAACCGCCCGGCCCGCAGATTGTCTTCGTCAACGAAGCCTTCACACGCCACACCGGTTACACGAGCGAAGAAGTAATCGGCAAGACGCCGCGCATCCTGCAAGGCCCCAGCACGGACCGCGATTTTCTCAACCGTCTCAAGAGCACGCTGCAACAGGGGCTCCCCTTCCGCGAGGAAACCGTCAACCAGCGCAAGGACGGCACGGAGTATGAGGTGGATGTGCAAATCTCTCCGGTGCGCGACACCGAGGGAAACATCACGCACTACATCGCCATCGAACGCGACCTCACCGACCTGCGCAAGCAGGAGCGCGAGATGTTGCGCTCGGCCAAGCTGGAATCGCTGGGCTTGCTGGCGGGCGGCATCGCGCATGATTTCAATAATCTGCTGATGACGATCGGCGGCAATATCTCGCTGGCGAAATTGCAATTGCCTCCGGATGATCCGAAGAAAGAATTTCTCGGCGAAGCCGAAGCGGCCACACGGCGCGCGGCAGACCTGGCGCATCAACTCCTGACCTTCTCGAAAGGCGGAGAGCCGGTGAAGAACATCTGCAATCTCGATGATTTGATCCGCAAGACGGTGTCATTCAACCTGCGCGGCTCAAATGTCAAAGAAGAATTCAACATCGCTCCCGATCTGTGGCGTGCCCGTGTGGATGAAAATCAGATCGCACAGGTCTTCGACAACCTGGTGATCAATGCCCGCGAAGCGATGGAACGCGATGGCGGCATGCTCCACATTAGCGCGGAAAACACGACGCTCACCAGCGAGTTCGGTCATGTACTGGCGCCGGGAACGTACATCAAGATTTCCGTGCGCGACGAAGGTCACGGTATTCCCCCCGAGATCGCGAGCAAGATCTTCGATCCGTATTTCACCACCAAGGAAACCGGTACCGGCCTCGGACTGGCGGCAGTATACTCCATCTGCCGCCGTCATGCGGGACTCGTCACGGTCGATTCCGTTCCGGGTCACGGCGCAACCTTCCACATTTACCTGCCCGCCACGCAGGAGAAGGCGCAACGCCGGCGCAGCCAACCCCACGCCTGGATTCGCGGGAATGGCCGCATCCTGATCATGGATGACGAGGCGACCATTCGTCGCGTGATGAGCAAGACGCTCACCAAGCTCGGCTATGAAGTCGAGGAAGCCCAGGATGGACAGGAAGCGCTGGATCTCTACGAAAAAGCCTTGTCGATCGATCAACCCTTCGATGTCGCCTGCCTCGATCTCACCATCCCCGGCGGCATGGGCGGCGATCGCATCATCGGAACGATGCGCGAACGCGATCCGCACCTGAAGGCGGTGGCGTGCAGTGGGTATTCGGATAATCCGATTATCGCGAACTACAAGGATCACGGATTCTGCGCGGTCCTGCGCAAGCCGTTCAACCTGCACGAGCTCGCGGAGAAAGTCGGTGAATTGACCGGCCAGAAAATCAGCGATACCGCTTCACTTCCACAGGCCTCGCAGTCATAGATCGCAGAGTAGGCGGCACTGCGTGCCGCCCGACAGCAAGGCACCGGCTTCTGGCATGCTAAAACTCACGCGGGAGTGTGCGCGATTCCTCGGTCTTGCGTTTGAGGGCGCGCTGGAAGCGGTAATTATCCCACTTGCTGTAGGCATAGCTCAGCAAGGAAAGGCCAACTAGCACGGCGAACACAAGCCCGATCCATTTCGCGCCGGAAAGGATGCGCTCCCGGCTCGCAATCTCGGGATTTTCCGGCCAGAGTTCCTTGGCCTTGGCAAAGGCCGTTTGCGCCGCGCTGAAGCGAAGGTGAATCAAATCATGCTCGGCCTGCGAAACGGCACGGCTGGAATCTTCACGGCGGCTGATGATCTTTTCCTTGAGCGCAGCGTGCCATTTTTGGAGCGACACGGGAGCATTGTTAAACATGATGGAGGAAGCCCGTTCGAAGTCGTTTTCATCGTAGGCCGCCATGGCGTTCTTGGCGAGATTGAGGCCGGGTTTGAGCGCTTCCATTTTCTTTTTAATCTCCTCGAACCGGGGTGGCCGGGAGGGAGTGGCGGCGATCATTTTTTCCAAAAGGGAATGGGCCTGAGTCGCTTCACGAATGCGTCCAGCCAATAAGTCAGCATCGATTTGCGCGAGCTGCTTGGTCTCAAGGTCTAGAAAAAGGGGCGTGGTGAGTTCGTTGCCGGGCCAGGCCTTGTCGACCTCCATCAGCACAGGCAGGGCGGCAGCCGGTTTGAGTTCGGCAATGCGTTCCAATTGCTCCAGCGCTTTCTCCTCAATGATCGCTTTTTCCAGCGGCCATTTTTTGCTCCACTCCCCGAGCACTTTTTTCGCGGATTCGTCGGTGAGGGAAGTTTGAATCGATTGGATGGCGTTGTGGGCGGCGCGATGCAGTTTCGGGTGTGCTGCGGTCTTGGCGTGTTTTTCCACCTCGGCAAGACAGCTTTGCAGTTGGTTCAGATCTTTCGCCTTTAAGGCTTGCTCGAGACGTGACTGCATGTCTTCCAAGGTGAATTGCACACGATGCGCAGCGGCTTCGGTGGCACTGTACCAACGTTCACCACGGCGCACTTCTCCAGAGGTGACACGGGCCGCTTCCGTCTCGAATGCGACCACGCGCTCCTTCATTTCCAGGGCGAGTTTGTGCGTGCCGTATTTCTCCAGCCAGGGCTTGAACACCGTATCGATCTTTTGTTTGTACCAGGCGGCCGGTTCGGAATTCACTGGCAATTGTATGCGGTACGCGGGGTCATCTCGGGCTGGGTCGGGCCGGTTGGCCCGCTCGGTGCGAATCGCTGTCACACGTTCCCAGAGATCGGTATGTTCCGCGGGAATCGTGGTGGTGCTGACGCCGTTGCTGATCTCCAGTTTTTCTTCCGTGATAGCCACCAGCGTGACGACGGTGAGATCCGGGACGGACATGGACCCGGCTTCCTTGCCGTTGAGAATAATTTTGAAAGGCGTGGCTTTTTTGAGCAGGACCTGCTTCGGCCAGTCCTCGGGATGATCCTTGAGATAAGCCAGGGTCGATTCTCCCGGATCGGCCGCCCAAGCTAGTCCGGCACAACAAATGACCAACCACAATCCCCTCCACATCATGACGCCAGCTATAGCGAAGGACTGTAAGAATTCGAGGATTTAATCATCCGTAATGAGTCGGCTAACGATTCGTCGATGTCGCTTCCGGGGCGGGAATCGGGCGATAGCCGGAACGCACAAAGGTGCATTTGTCGAGGATGCGCTCCGGCGGGTAGATCAGCGAGTCACTGATCGAAGCGGGTGCGAGTAACTTGTAAGCAGCCGGTTGGGTAACTCCCAGATAGTTCTCTTCCGCGAGCCGGGCGATGATCTCCGGCGTAAAAAACTCGGCAACCAAAGCCGCCGATTTTTCCGGTGCGGGACTGTTGGCGGGAATGACAACGCAATGCATATAGATGACAGAGCCTTCTCCAGGCAGAACAAAGCGCCAGCCCGGCTGAGTGGCGAATTTCTTTTTCAGATTGGCAATCGAATCGACCTGAATCGGTTCGCTTCCCTCGTCGACCGTAGCGGTGGCCGATGCTGCGGAGGAGCTGACGGAACTATTGCGCAGACCAGCCTTGGCCAGAAGACTTGACTCCAGCCCCGGATCAGCCGGCAGATGAGCGACCTTGTAATGAGCTTCGTTGAACAGTTGATTCCACTGACTGAGCGGCGTTTTCACATCCGCCGCGCGAACGGCAATGCCGGCAAGACTGAAGGCATAGGGCAGACTGTATTTGTTGTCGCGGTCGTAGAAGTGATGGAGATATTTGGGAGCTGGTTGCCGGGCCGTCGGGAGCGCAGGCAGTGGAGCAAGTCGCTGTTCGCTGAGGAGATGGGGAATGAGACGGTAGGAGACAAGCGCGAGCGCATAACCCGATCCGGGAGCGGCGATCTTTTTCGCGGCGTCATCCCACCCGGAATAGGTCTCTAGTTGGACATCGAGACCAATCTTTGTGGCGAGCTCCTGCCGCAAGCCATCGCTGATTTGTCCTTCCGGGACGAGCAGCCGGAGGCTGGTCACTTTTACCGGGGTGGGTATCGGCGGCGGGACAACCGTGGGTACGGCATTGGTCGCAGCGGTTTCCGGCGGCGTAACCAGGGCAGGAGGCGCATTTGTGTGAGCCGTCGTCGGTCCCAGCAGCGGAGCGGGCGGCAATTCCACCGGGGACAGTGTCAGAGAAGCGGTTGCTGTCGGAGCGGCGGGGGTAAGATTGAGCGCGGTAGTGGCGGTCGAGATGGATTCGGTCGCGGGAGGAGTGGCTTGGGGCTGCGCTGTTTTGGGCGCGGGTGCAGTGGGATGGCAGGCCGCCAGAAGGGCCAGGGCCCAAACAGCTAAAAGGGGGAAAATTCTTTTCACGAATGCGTTGGATTGAAGTGGCTACTTGAGCTTATTTGCGGTCGGGAAACAATCTTGTTTTTACACCATGATCAGGTGCGGTAATGGAAGCCCCGGACCATTTAATAAGTGCGTCTTGTTTCCGATCCAGATGGTTAATGGAGCTAAATATGCAGGATTGACGAGCACTCCCTCCTATCCTTAGCCTGAATCACTGATGAAATACGGGGGAGCGGGTTTATTTGTGAGTGGAGGGCTGTTTTTGGCCATGAGCTTCGCAACTCAAGCGGAGAATCTCACCACGGTCGGGGGTGTCACGTACACCGATATCACCATCTCAAAAGTCGAACCCGATGGCATTCGCATCCTGCATAGCGGCGGTGCGGCGCGCATCCCAGCCAGCCAGCTTTCGGCGCACTTCAAGCAACAGCATTCGCTGACCAATTTTGTCGCCACGCTCACGCCCCCGGTGGAAGCACCCCAGACGATTGTCACGCTCGATGGTAAAACGTACGCCAAATCGATCATCAAACGGATCGAACCGGACCGCCTTTTCATCGTCTATGAGGAAGGCGCCACGGTGCTCGAATTCACCAATCTGTCGGCTGACATGCAGAAGAAATACGGATACGATCCGGTGAAGGCACAAGCGATGGCATTGAAGCGCGAGGCGGATGAAAAGGCTCGCGTGGAAAAATTGTTGGGCGCGAAGAATACAGCTTCCTCGCCCCATCCCGGAACGCCCCCGCCCGTAGCGATCCACCCTATTGCGATCCCGGCAGCAGCACCTGCTCCCACACCAACGCCTGAACCCAAGGCGGTGGCTCCGAGCGAAACGGGCAAAAGCATTGCGCTCGTCGATCTGGTCCAACTGGCCGAGTCGATCGATCTCGCCCGGGAAGAGGAACGCAGTCGCCTCGGCGGTACGGTGAACTGGCGCCCGCCGGATGATTACTACGATTATTGGTACTGGTACTACGCGAATAAACGCGGTGAAAATGCCGCCCGCCAAGCCAAACAGGCCGTGGCCAGCGGTAACCGCGCCACTTGGTCCACCGCTGTGGCCCAAGCGCGGGAAATGCTCAAGCAACCCGCCGATATTCCGCCAATCAAAAGCTGGCTTGAGAAGTTCATCAAGACATCGGAACTGGCTGGAACCCGCAACCGGGACGATTACCATCGTCGCTGCAAGGAATTGCTCGACGACCTGGATTTCCTGCTGAAAGCGGACGCGAAGCCGTAGATAGGATCAACAGCCGTTGCGCCGCCGCTTGCGCGCCGCGAGGAGAATCGTTCCCGCCCCCATCGCCACCATGGCGTAAGTCGTGGGCTCGGGGACGGCAGACGCCATAATGGCGGCAATCTGCGTCTTGTAGGCAGCCAGATTCACCATGTAAGAATCACCATCAGCAGCCACTGCCTCGAGAATCCCTGCCAATTCCCACGTGCCAGTCGTACTATTGTAAATGAATGCCGCACCCCCAGAATCTCCCGCCACGACTTGAGCTGAATTCGTATCGGAATGGTCGGTGCCAAAATCGTTGGAGGTGTAGGTGGTAACCACCCCGGTACTACTGGTCGCTGTTACAGAAAGATTATACGTGACGCTATAGACTGGCTGGCCAAATTTTGTTCCGGTCTGGAATTGAGAAACCGTGTTCACGCCCCAGCTTTCGACCTGACCCGCACAACCAATCATCACCACTTCTTTACCAAGTGTAGGGCTAGTCTGACTGAGGGTCAAAGATGTGGTAGGCAACGTCGAAGACGAAGTGTCGATCTGGAACATCAGCAAATCCACTCCGTTTTGCACCGTGGTCGTAGAGCCTGCCACGATCGAATATGTATAGCCCCCGAGCGTAAACTCCCCTGAACCGACGTGCGCCGCCGTGATCACCCAACCATTCCCGAGATAAACGCCGCTGCTGTAATAGCCATCGGCGCTACCGCCACCGGTGGCAGTACCGTTCACGACGCCCACATAGTCGAGCCCATCGTAGCCGCCACTACCCCAGCCTGTACTCCAGTTCGTGGCCGTAACGGGTGTCCCCACCGTATTGGTCGTTGTGCCTTCCGTAGTGACAATATTAACAGCACGCAAATCTGTCGCCGCCGCAAGACAAAAGGCCACAATCCAGAGCACACCGCAGAAAGGAGATTTCATGTCCATTACGACAGACGCTACGGTTGCCAAAAAGTTTCGGTCTTTTTGAAAGTCACCCCTTTTTTCAAGGCCGGCCTTCCGCCCTTGAATTCGTAGCGAAGTAGTGCGAATCATATCGAAAGATTGACGCTCTCTGTAATTTACAAGAATGCTCATTTCGATACAATCCTCAAAAACAACAGTCCAACTTATGGCTCCTATTAAGCTTTTTCATCTTCCAGGACAGTTTGTACTCGTTCTGGCCCTGCTAACGGTCATGAGTGGCTGCGCCTCGTCGCCGAACAAGGACGGTCTCACCGCGCTGGATGCAACCGAGCGGCAATCAGCCAATTATGGAACGACCGACAAGAATCGTGAACGCGATTCCGATACGAGTAAACTCGATCTACTCAAGTATAAAACAAGCTTTTAGGCAGCACTAATGTGCTATTTCCGATGTCGCCGTATCTGGCTTGACGGTGATCGATGCGCTGGCCAATTGCGGCTCCTTTAATTTGCCCAAATCTTCGTGGAGGCGGTCAAACGCGCCTTCCAGCCGGGCCAGCAGCCCTTCCAGGTCGGCAGTGGGCGATCCGAAGCCGGCTTCCACAGCGGTGACCAGACCGCGAACATCCATCATCCACTCATCGTCGGAGCGTAATCCAAGATTGCACAAAGTGGAGCGGAGGGAGGAGCAGCCCATTTTGACGGCGGCTTCCTCGCGCGCGCTGGTAGCCTCTCGCAATTGGGCGTACTGGACACGCAGTTGCTCGGCCGCCTGTTGGAGGAGTTCAAGCGCCGTGGTGGATTCAACGCCGAGATTGCAGCAAATCAGCTCCAGGCTCGTGATGGCTTTGCCATCCCATTGCGTACCCGCAGCACGGATCAAGGTCTGCTTGAGCAGTTCCTTCTCGATGGGTTTGACGAGAAAATGGCGGACACCCAGGAGGGTGAATTGCTGTACAGCCTTGCGATCCAGCGAGGCACTGCAAACGATGAGTGGCAGCTTACGAATGGATTCCTCCGCATGACGACGAATCCGTCCGGCCAAATCCAGACCGTTCAAATCCGGGATCATATAATCCAGGATGGCGGCGGTGTAGCGTTGCTGTTCGATCTTCTCAATCGCCATGGAGGCCGAAGTGGCGTTGACCACTTCATAGCCGGCATTCTTCAGGAGAATTGAGTAGAGCCGTTGCGCCACGACGTCGTCATCAATGCATAAGACGTAATTCATCGTGTGTTCGTGCTGTCCCGTAGGGTGTATCGCCCATTTCGAG
Source organism: Verrucomicrobium sp. (assembly GCA_017849585.1). Classification (GTDB taxonomy): domain Bacteria; phylum Verrucomicrobiota; class Verrucomicrobiia; order Methylacidiphilales; family UBA1321; genus UBA1321. The sequence goes on along the minus strand of JAFIGT010000017.1, from coordinate 194,744 downwards.
CATGAGTTTAGCTTAAAAATAGACATCGAAATCCTCGCCGAGCCGAGTAAGGTGTTTCGCATGAAAATCGGATTTATCGGCTCGGGCAAAATGGCCCTCGCCCTCGCGCAGGGCATCGTGCGCCAGAACGTGGCCGCGCCCAGCGACTTGCTTATCGCCTCCCCCAATGACGGCACCCAAGACGTCTTCCTTTCAAAATTCCCACCGCAGACCGTGCACTGGACCTCGGACAATGCGGAAGTGGCCCGCGCTGCCGACCTGATCATCATCGCGGTGAAACCGCAGGTGATCAACGACGTGCTGCCACAATTGCGCGCCGCTAGCGCGAACAAGCTCGTGATCTCCATCGCCGCGGGCATCTCGCTCATCAAGCTGGAAAGCGCCCTGGACAAGCGCGCTCGTGTCGTCCGTTGCATGCCGAACACGCCGGTGCTCGTCGGCGCGGGCGCGTGCGCCTATGCGCTGGGCCGCAACGCCACGCCGCAGGATGATGCGTTGGTGATGAAGCTCCTGAGCTCGGGCGGCTTCGCCAGTCGCGTGGAGGAAAAACAAATCAATGCTGTAACGGCGACCAGCGGAAGCGGCCCGGCCTATGTGTTCTATTTCATCGAAGCGATGATCACGGCAGGCATCAAACAAGGTCTCTCGAAAGAACTCGCCCGGGAACTGGCGATTCAAACGACCATCGGCTCCGCCTTGATGGTGCGGGAAACCAAGCTCGAACCTTCCACTCTCGCGGATGCGGTGAAAAGTCCCAAGGGTACTACTGTCGCCGCCTGCGAAATTCTGGAGACCGAACAGTGGCGTGAAATCCTGGTGAAGGCCATCGCCGCCGCGAAAAAACGCGCCGACGAATTAGGCGCGGCTTAAGCTTGGGGGGGCAATGCCCCACCCCGATCCTTTCCGGCGACGACGACAGCGATGACCAGATCGCCGGTGACATTGAGCACCGTGCGGCACATGTCGAGGAAGCGGTCGATCCCCAGAATGATCGCAATCGCTTCGCCGGGCACACCCACCGTCACAAGCACGCCGACCACGAGCGGAAGCGAACCACCCGGCACTCCCGCCGTGCCGATGCCCGCCAAGATGCAGAGCAAGGCCACGACGATTTGCTGGCCCAACGAGAGATCCACGCCGAAGACTTGTGCGAGAAAGAGCACCGTCACGCCTTCATAGAGCGCGGTCCCGTTTTGATTCGCCGTCGCGCCGACCGTGAGCACGAAGCGGGAGAGTTGCGGCGGCAGCTTCAGTTTTTGTTCCGCCACTTCGAGCGAGACCGGGAGGGTGGCGTTGCTGGAGGAGGTGCCAAACGCGGTGTAGATGACCTCCTGAATCTCGCGATAGAACGCGATGGGCGATTTCCCTCCCAGCGTGCGCAGGACGACCGGGTACGTGACCAGTCCATGAATCAGGTAACCGAGCATCACGGTGACAACGTACGCGCCAAGCGTTGTCACAATCTCGAAGCCGAGCCGAGCGGTGACATTAAACGCGAGACAGGCCACGCAGACTGGGGCGAGCTTCATGGCAAAATCAATGATCTTCAAACTGATCGTGAAGACCGAATCAAAAAAGGCCGTGAGGGCCCGCGTCCTTTCCTCCGGGCATGATATTATCGCCAACCCGACCAACACGCTGAACACCATGACTGCGAGCAAGGCTTTGCCATCGTCCTGCGCGGTAAAAATCTTTGCGGCTTCCGCAATGGGATTTGTGGGGATCAGCCCCAGCAGAAATCCAGTCACGGAGACCGACTGCCCGCCTTGCGTTACCTTTTCCTGCGCTGCACTGCCGTATTGTTTCTCCAACGCCGCGCTTTTTTCCGCGCTCAGGTAATGACCGGGCTGAATCACGTTCACCAGCACCAGCCCGATTGCCACGCTAGCCCCGGCCAGAAGCAGCGTCATGCCAAGACACTTCACTCCCACGCGGCCCAGTTGCCGCAAATCGCCCATGCCTGCCACGCCCAAGGCAATGGCGGAGATGACCAGCGGCACAATCACCATGAAGATCAGCCGCAGAAAAATCTGGCCGACTGGAGCTGTGACATTCGTAATGAATGCATCAAGGCGCGCTCCGGTCCCCAAAGCCTGCACCAGCAGACCGCAGGACGCGCCGATGAGCAAGCCAACCAGAATTTGCGTGGCGAGGCTCCACTGCCAGAATCGCCAGTTGAACGCGCGCATGCTACCCGATTAGCCGATTACGTGCCGTCTTCGCAAGGAAATAGCCTTCCTGATAGTTTACTTCCGTAAAACAGGATTCACCCTTTCGGCACTTGGCAGTCATCATTTTGACGAAATCGCGGTTCACCTTGGCCTCCTAAAAAAGGAGTTCCATGTTTGCACGTTATCTATTACTCGGCTTTCTGGTCAGCACCACTCTCAGCGTTACGGGCTTGTCCGCACGCTCTGCGGAAATCACCATCAAAGGCTCGGATACGATGGTCATCCTGAACCAGAAATGGGCGCAGGAGTACATGAAGAAGCATCCCGATGTGAACATCCAGGTCACGGGCGGGGGCTCCGGCACCGGCATCGCCGCACTGCGCAATAACACGACGGACATCGCCGCCGCGTCGCGACTGATCAAACCGAAGGAAATCCAGGACTTCCTCGTAAATTCCGGAATCAAGCCGATCCAGTACAAGACCTGTCTCGACGGCGTGGCGGTCTTCGTCAACGCCTCGAATCCACTGACGGAAATCTCGCTGCCGACGCTGGGCAAAATCTTTCGCGGCGAAATCACCAACTGGAAGCAAGTCGGTGGCTCTGACCAGCCCATTGTGCTCTACAGCCGCGAGTCGAACTCGGGCACCTATGCATTCTTCAAGGAAGAAGTCCTGCTGGAAAAGGATTTCTCGCCGCGCGCGCAAACGCTCGCCGGTACGGCGGCGCTGATCGATGCGATCAGTAAAGACACCAAGGGCATCGGCTATGGCGGCATCGGGTATTCCCACGGGGTGAAGGCGCTGAAATTGCGCCGCACCGAGAGCGATGTGGCGACCGCGCCGACGCAAGAAAATGTGGAAGGCGGTATCTACCCGCTCTCCCGCTCGTTGAATTTCTATCTGAACCCGCGCTCGACCGATCCGGAAATCGAGAAGTTCGTCAAGTGGGTGCGTAGCGCGGAAGGTCAGAAGATTGTCGCTCTAGTTGGCTACTATCCGCTGCCCGGCACGTTGCCGAAGCCGGTGGCGAAAACAACGCCTGCTCCGGAAAACAAACCCGCGCCGTTAGTCGAAGAGAAGCCGGCCGTGACGATTACTCCCGCCCCCGCCACGTCGGGCGAAATGGCCGCTTACACTGCGCCGACACCCCCGGCTCCTGCGGTATCCCAACCTGTTGCGGAAGTGAAAGTGGAAACGCCCGCTCCGATTCTTGCCGCAGTCACTCCGACTCCTGCCCCGACGGCAACAGCAAGCGCCGCACCCGCTACGACTTCCGCCACCGAGGCGCTCAACGCGCTGACCGGTCCGGTTGATCCGAATGCGAAGCAACCGGTCCTCTCGACGAGTCTGCTGAATCAATTCCGCACGATGATCGCTGATCGCGAAAAGAGCGTGATGTTCCGTGAAGAAGCGGTCGCCAAGCGCGAGGAAAGCATCGCCCGCCGCGAACTCACCGTGGCCGAGCGGGAAGCCTCACTCGCCGCCCGCGAGGAGAAGCTCGCCCAGTTAACGCAAAAATAGCCAGTTGACCGCAACCGCTGCCACTCATGATCCTTTACCCCCCCCCAGCGCAACGCGCCGGGGGGGGTGATCCCTCTCTTCTCAAACAATTTTCTCATGCCGACCACCTTGCAAGATCCGATCGATTCCGCCACGGGCGCGATGCCGCCTGTCGTGGACGTGTCGCGCCAGCTTGAACTCGAGTTGCGTACGGCGCTCTATGAAAAGGGCGAATCCTGGCGCGAGACGTTTGTTGAAAAGGGAATCTTTCTGGTCTCCCTTACCGCCATTTTTGCCATCCTGCTGATCTTTATTTTCGTCGCGCGCGAGTGCCTCCCCCTGATCCTCGGTCAGGTGGACACGGCGCGCTCTGCGGAATTGATCACGCCGGAAAAAGCGGTCGATCTGTCGAGCGAACAACTGGCCGTTTATCTCAGTCAACCGGTGGACAAAATCCGTCCGCTGAGCCCGGATGTCCTGAAGGATCTTGTCGCCTCCCGCAACGAGGAACTCGCCGCGCATCCGAATCCCGATTCCAAGCTGAACACCGTCTCGTGGCCGATGCTGCTATTGCCTTACCGCTGGCAAGAGTACACGAAAGCGGAGTTCATCTGGCAACCCACATCACTGGTGGAAAAATACAATCTGGTGCCGCTCTTTTTCGGCAGTGTGAAGATCGCCGTACTGTCGCTGCTCATGGCCGTACCGCTCTCGCTCATGGCGGCCATCTACGTCTCGCAATTGGCCTCCGGCACGGTTCGTGAAGTGGTGAAGCCGGTGATCGAACTCCTCGCCGGAGTGCCTTCCGTTGTGCTCGGCTTTCTTGCACTCATTGCCCTCGCGAGTTTATTCCAATGGCTGTTCGGCTATGAGGTGCGGCTGAACACCTTCGTCGCCAGCGTCGCGCTCGCGCTGGCCTTGATCCCAGTCATCTTCACCATCGCCGAGGATGCCCTCTCCGCCGTGCCGCAAACGCACAAGGACGCCGCCCGCGCGATGGGAGCCACCGAGTGGCATGCCACGGTCCGCGTGATGGTGCCCGCGGCATGTCCCGGCATCTTTGCCGCCGTGATTCTCGGTTTTGGCCGCGCGATTGGCGAGACGATGGTGGTGCTGATGGCCAGCGGCAACGCGTCAATTCTCAGTCCGTCCATTTTCCAATCCTGCCGCACGGCCACGGCAGCGATTGCGGCGGAACTGGCCGATGCGCCGGTCGACAGCCCGCATTATCGCGTGTTGTTCCTGATCGGATTCATCCTCTTCGTCATCACGTTCGTCGGCAATGTGTTTGCCGATGTCATTTTGCAACGGCTGCGCGCGCGGCTCGAGGGACAGCGAACCTCTCAGGAGGCGACCTCATGAGTGCCATCCCCCAAAGCGATGTGTCAGGTCAGCCGCTCGATTTGACGAGCGCCCCGACGTTGAGCCAGACAACGCTCTTCACCGCGCTGTTTCGCAGCGTGGCGTTCTTTCTCGTCGGCGTCGTGGCCCTCTTGGTGGCGTACATTTTCTCGCAAGGTTTTCATGGGCTCAACCCCTCCTTTCTCTTCGGCAGCGCGACAAGTCAGGACAGCAGCGGGATGTTCGACGTCCACAACGCGGGCGTGTTCGAGATGGTTTTCGGCACGATCCTACTCGTGTTCCTGATGACCGTGCTGGTGATGCCGGTCGGAGTGATCAGCGGCATTTATCTCAACGAATTTTCCGACCCGAACGCATGGACCACGCGCATCATCCGCAGCGCGGTGAATAATCTCGCGGGCGTACCGTCGATTATTTTCGGACTGTTCGGTCTTGGCTTCTTCGTTTACTTCATCGGCGGTTCGATCGATGACTACGTGCTACACACGGCCAGTCCGGTCTTCGGCAAGCCGGCCGTGATCTGGGCGGCGCTCACGCTGGCGGTGCTCACCATGCCGGTCGTGGTCGTCAGCACGGAGCAGGCGCTTCGCAGCGTGCCGCTCCCCTTGCGCGATGCCGCGCTCGGTCTCGGCGCGACCAAGCTGCAAACGCTGCGCCAGATCGTTCTGCCGCAAGCCGCGCCCGGCATCATCACTGGCGGCATTCTTGCCGTCAGCCGCGGCGCGGGTGAAGTGGCTCCGATCATGTTCACGGGTGCGGCCTATTACCTCGCACACCTACCGCAGAGCATCACCGACCAGTTCATGGAGCTCGGCTACCACATCTACATCCTCGCCACGCAATCGCCCAATGTGGACCGCACGCGGCCCCTGCTCTTTGCGACGGTCGTAGTGCTGCTGTTGCTCACCTTCTTGCTCAACCTGATCGCCATTTTGGTTCGCGCCTGGACCCGTCACCGCATGCGTTCCTACCGCGCTTAACCCCTGAAGAAAGACACCCCCATGACCAACGCTCTCCCCACCATCGCCCATCCTCCCCGCGTCCGCATCGCCGCACCGTCCGGCATCACCCCGGCAGTGAACGTCTCCGCGCCGATCAGCCATCAGGTGGAATCGCTCGACCCCGAGCCCGCCGCTGAACCCGTCGCCGTGGCTCCCATCATCCAGGTGCAAGACCTGAGTTTACTCTATGGCAACGTCGCCGCCGTGCAGCACGTCACGCTCGATATTCCGCGCTACCGGGTCACCGCACTCATCGGACCATCCGGATGCGGCAAATCGACCTTCCTGCGCTGCCTGAACCGCATGAACGATTTCATCCCGAATGCCCGCACCTCGGGCCGTGTGCTGTTTCAAAACCAAGACATCTACGCACGCGAGATCAACCCGATTCGCCTGCGCCGTTACATCGGTATGGTGTTCCAGCGCTCGAATCCGTTCCCGCAAAGCATCTACGACAATGTCGCGTTCGGACTGCGCCTGCACAAGATGGGCCGCGCGGAAACGATTCACGATCAAGTTGAACTCGCGCTGCGCAAGGTCGGTCTCTGGGACGAGGTGAAGGATCGGCTGAACCAAAACGCCGTAACTCTCTCAGGCGGCCAGCAGCAACGCCTCTGCATCGCGCGCGCCATCGCGATCAAGCCACAGGTGTTGCTCATGGATGAACCCGCCTCGGCGCTCGATCCGATCGCGACCGCGAAGATCGAGGAGTTGATTCTCCAGCTCAAGGAGGATTACACCATCGTGATCGTCACACACAATCTGCAGCAGGCGGGCCGGTGCTCGGATTACACGGCGTTCTTTTACATGGGCCAGCTCATCGAATTCGACGCGACGGAAAACATCTTCGGCCAGCCCGCGGCGGAAGCCACGGAGGCGTACATCAACGGTCGATTCGGCTAACCAGCGCGCCGCCATGGCACCTCTCTTTCTCAAACAATAAACTGATATGATCAAACCCCTGAAAAAGCACCAACGCACCCACCGCAGTGTCGCCCTCTATCGCTGGCAAATCACCATGCGACTGGCTTCAGAGATCGATGCCTTGAAGAAAAAACGCCGCCGGATGCGTCCCGCCTCGGACGACTCCCGGCCCAAAATCTCATTCGACAACTAACGCTCGATGGCCCCCACGACCACCACCTTTACCGTCCGCGATCTGATCAACTCCAACGCCTGTTTGGAGGAGAGCATGCTCGTGCGCGATCTGGTGGCGTGGTTCAAGGAACATCCATTCAGCGAATTTGCCGCTGTGTTCGACCCCAACGGTATCGCCGGACTCGTGGGCCGGGAGAATCTCAACGCCCGCATCGCCTCCAACAAATATGGCTTCTCCGTCCTCGCGGACAAGCCGATCCTCAAGGTGATGACGGAAAGCCCACTTATGGTCGACGCGGCCACATCTGTCCCGGAACTCGTCACGCACCTGCTCAACGAGCGGCAGCACAGCAACCAGTTTTACGACGATATCATCGTCCACGACCAAGGGGCCTTCCTCGGACTCGCTTCGGTGAAGCGGCTCATCGTCCGCCAGATGGAGACCATTCTCGAGCAGAACCGCTCGCTGCAAAAGCAACAGGCCGCGCTCGCGCAAAAGAACCAGGAGTTGTTCGAGGCCCATATGAGCCTCGACAAAAGCCAGTCGCAGTTCAAATCGTTCTTCGAAAACTGCTCGATTCCCATCGTGGTTTTCGACGACATGCACCGCTTCCTCAAGGCCAACGCGCGTTTCATCAAGATCAGCGGTCACGCCCCCGATGCGCTCAGTGAGCAGAACACGAACACGGAAACGCTCTTTGCGGGTGGCATCGTGACGATGCTGGAGGATTTCAAGAAGATGCGCGCGGAATTCGCCGACCGCCGCTTTACCTATTTCCTGAACCTCATCAAGAACGACGGCCAAAACGTGGGCTGCGAGGTCTCATGCGAAGTCGATCACGCGACGAAGCAAATCATCATCTCCATCCTGCGCCTCACCGATGCGTTGCAGAAGATGGATGCCTCACAGCGCAATTTCAGCGGCGACCTCGGCGAGTTCTCGGTGATCGATCTCGCCCAGATGCTCGTGCAGAGCCGCAAGACCGGAGAGCTCACCCTCGTGCAGCAGGATGGCCGCAGCGGCGTGATCTACCTCGACAAGGGTCTGATCGTCCACGCGCTCGCCAATGGCCAGAGCGGGCGTCCCGCGCTGCGGGAGTTGCTTGCGATCGAAAAGGGCAACTTCCTCTTCAGCTACGAGATTGCCGCGACGGAAACCAGCATCCCCGGCTCCGATCCGATGGGCTTGCTCATGGATGCGGTCAGTGAACTCGACGAGTCCACCGCGGATGAGGATGATGTGCTGGAAATTGTCTGAGCCGCGCGATGTTTGCCAGACGGGCCCCCAGAACGAGAGCGTAGAGCGGCGATGCCGCTAAAAAGAAAAACACCCTGTCCCGGTTGTCATCACGACAGCGAGACAGGGTGTTAATGAATCGAATCAGAACTAGCTGACGTGATTGCTGACAATCTTCGTCAATTCGAACATCGAGACCTGCTTCTTACCCTTGAAGAGAACCTTCAGGTTGTCGTCGGCATTGATGTTGCGCTTGTTCTTCTTGTCCTGGAGCCCGTTCTTTTTGATGTAGGCCCAGATCTTTTTCGTCAGTTCAGTCCGAGGCAGCGGCTTGGAACCGACAATCACGGCGAGATCTTCGTCGGGTTGGACCGGTTTCAGGAACGCTGCATTCGGCTTACGGGCGGATTTCTTTTTAGTTGCCATGAAGTTGGTGCTAGCCGTTCGTTTCCCTCTGGTAAATCTTTTTTTTAGAGAATTTGAGAGGGAAACCCCTCTGAAATGTCGACGGCTGCAGCATTGACGCCCTCTCATTCCCCCTCTAAATTGACATTATGAAGGCGAATCCATCGCTTCTTCTCGCTCTGGTGACAACGCCCTTTCTCGCGTTTTCCCTCGGAGCGCAGGATAATTCCATCCCAGCTGAGACCGTTTCGCGCCTCGAAGCCTCAAAGGCTTTCGGTGTCACTCCCACCCCCACCAATCCTGCTCCCGCCTCAGGACCCGCCGCCGTTATCACCGGTAAAAAGGAGGCCGACATTTCCCGCGTACTCGATATCAACCCCTTGCAAAATCCCATTTTCGACGCCCCACCTCCTGAAGTACTACAGCCGCAACAACCGCAGCAGCCACGCCCTGTCCGGCGGATCGATGCCAATGTCAAAAACAAGGATGCCGACTGGCTGCTCAAAGGAATTGAGGAGCAACAAAAGCTGATGGACGAGCGGGAAAAAGCCGAGAACGATCCGAGAAAAAAGGAGTTTGCGGAAGATCCGCTCAAGCCCGCTAAAGCCTCAGAGACGGCCGATAAAAAGAAGAATGATAAAACCGATCCCACGGCCAGCACCACATTTTCCTCGCCCTTCAATTCCGGTCTAGGTGTCTACTCGCGCTATACTCTGAGCGGCATGGATGCCATGAAGCAAGCGAGCGAGCCCATCGATCCCCTCAGTATCGACGGGGTGAATCACAAGCCCACATTCGTGCCGGACGATCCGCTAACCGCCGCAAGTGATGCCACCAAGATCCGTTCACCGATCATCGATCCTCTGGCCTCAGTCAAACTTGAACGGACTCCGAGCCCGACTTCCCGCCTCTCCGTGGACGATTGGCTGGCGAACGTGAAGGAGCGCGAGCGCGCGGCTCTTCTGCCCCAGCAGGCACCCAACATGCAGGATTTTTACGACAAGAATCAGGTACGCGCCAAAGCGCCGGAACCCAAGATCACACCGCCACCGGTTGTTGACACCCGACCCAAGGCGAGCACGCTGAAAAACTCCATCCCCCCAAATCGCACGATCCCGGATCCGAACGAATTTTAGCCTGCAGGGTCCGCGCTACGGACCTTCTCTATGCCTTCCCCATCCAAGGACCTTCAGCGGTCGATCTTGAAAGATCAGACCGAGTTCATCAGCCGCCTCAAAGCCGATGGCACCTTTCTTTACGTCAATGAGGTCTATTGCCGTTACTTTGGCCTCAGCGCCGAGGACTTGATCGGCCGCACCTGGCAACCTCGCGCCTACCCGGACGATGTCCCGCGGATCCAGCAGGAGCTGTCCGCCCTCACTCCCGAGAATCCCGTAGTCATGATCGAGAACCGCGTCGTTCTGGATGACGGGCGCATCCGTTGGGCTCAATTTACCAACCGTGGTTTTTTTGGCCCGGACGGCGCACTCGTTGAAATTCAATCCGTAGGCCGCGACATCACCGAACGCAAGGAAGCCGAGGAGCGATTCCACGCCATCTTCAACGCCACCTTCCAGTTCATCGGCTTGCTCAGCCCCGAGGGCGTCGTGCTGGAAGTCAACCAGGCTGCACTGGAATTTTGCGGGGTACCGCGTGAAGAACTGGTGGGCAGGCCGCTCTGGGAAAACCCGGCGCGAAAGCATAGTATCGCCAGTCAGCAAAAATTAAAAAATTACATGGCCCGCGCCCAACGCGGTGAATTCGTCCGCTTCAATGACGAGGTGCGAAACCGGCACGGACAGATCGTCACGCTCGATATTTCAATCAAGCCCCAATGCGACGCGCAAGGGACGGTGACTTACCTGATCTTTGAAAGTCGTGATATCACCGCCCCGCGTTTGCAGCATGAGGAACACCTCAATGCCGCCAAACTGGAAGCGCTGGGCGTGTTGGCGGGCGGCATCGCGCACGATCTGAATAACATCATGATGTGCATCAGCCTCAACCTGGAATTGATCCGCCTGCAAGCCAGCCGCGGCGCGGTAGACCAGGAGCGCATCAGCGATGCCTTGCGCAATGTCGTCCGCGCCAGCGATCTTTCCAAGCGACTGCTTACCTTCGCCAAAGGCGGCGACCCGGTGCTCACACGGCTGAATTTGGAGGAAGTGATCCGCTCCGCTCTCGCGCTTTCGTTGACCGGTTCCAATCTGAAGCCGGTGTTCGAATTTGCTCCCGGACTGCCACCAGTCCTGGGCGATCAGGGACAATTGACCCAAGTCATCGATCATCTCGTGATCAATGCCCGCGATGCCACGCCCAAGGGTGGCTCTCTCTACATAAGCCTCTCCCCCGTTCAAGTACAGTCCGGCGACGCCCCCCTGCTTTCCCCCGGCTCTTATCTCAAACTCGAAGTCCGTGACGAAGGCTGCGGCATTTCCCGGGAAAATATGGGTCGCATTTTCGATCCCTACTTCACGACAAAGCCATCCGGCTCGGGCATCGGACTCGCCACCTGCTTTTCCACAGTGCGACGTCATGGCGGTTCCATCACGGTCGCCTCCGAATTGGGTAAAGGCACCACATTTACCATTCTGCTGCCAACCGCGACCGAGATGGCAGCCCCCGCCAACGAGAAGACCCGCAACTCCATTAAGACCAGCGGCGACGGGCGCATCCTGATCATCGAAGATGACTTGAGTCTGCGCCATGCCCTTTCCGAGATGCTCAGCTTGAGCGGATACCAAGTCACACTCGCCGACAAGGGCGAAACCGGATTCACGCAATATCGCAAAGCGCTACGCGCGGGAAAACGCTTCGATGTAGTGCTCATCGACGCCACCATCTCCGGAGGCAAAGGGGGCGCGGAAGCGCTCGAACTCCTGCGCCGCGCCGACCCCAATGTCTGCGCTGTCATCATGAGTGGTTATAGTCACTCCGGAGTGATGGCCGACTGGCAGGAATTGGGCTTTCGCAGCGCACTCGCCAAGCCATTCACTTGCGAAAAAGTGGTGTCCATTTTGAACCGTTTAATGGCGAAAGCGTGAACGTAGTGCTGACGGCCATCCGCAGGATTTAGCACATTTTGGACGAGGTCAGGACAATTTCGACATTCGCACAAACGATACTCCGCGTTGGCAGGCTTTCTATACTTATCCCTTTTCCAATTAACAATTTATCCAATTTTCACTTTGTAATCTTTACTTATATATCAGTAAATGCATCATAAATAATACTTATGAGCACGGTTGTTGAATCCACCTCGATTTCCTATGCCTTTTGTGTCCGTCTAACCTATGCCAATCGCATTGGCGCTTTTGTGCGCATTGCGCAAAAAATCAGCGATGCCGGCGGCGATCTCGATGCCGTGGTAATCGTGACGTCGAACCGTCACACGATTACGCGCGATGTCGGCATCCGGGCGCGCAACGAAGCGCACGAACTCGAAATCGTCAAGGCTCTCCAGCAAATCGAGGGCGTGGAAATCGGCAATGTACATGACCGCGTGGTGGACCTGCATCGTGGTGGCAAAATTTCGATCCAAAATAAAATTCCGCTCGATTCGCGCGATGCGCTTTCGCTTGCCTATACGCCCGGTGTGGCGCGTGTGTGCGAGATGGTGCATGCGAATCCCGCCCGCGCCTATGATTTGACGATCAAGGGTAACTCGGTCGCCGTTGTCAGCGATGGCACCGCCGTGCTCGGACTCGGTGATATCGGTCCGGAAGCGGCCATGCCCGTGATGGAAGGCAAGGCGATGCTCTTCAAGGAAATGGCCGGCATCGACGCCTACCCGATTTGCCTGAACACGAAGGACCCGCAGCAGATCATCGAAGCGGTGGCGTACCTCGCCCCCGGTTTCGGCGGCATTAACCTCGAAGACATCTCGGCCCCGCGTTGTTTTGAAATCGAGGAGGCGCTCAAGGCCCGGCTCGACATTCCGGTATTCCACGATGACCAGCACGGCACGGCCGTGGTGACGCTCGCGGCTCTCTACAATGCCGTGAAATTGCGCGGCGGCTCGATTGCCGCGCTGCGCATCGTGATGGCTGGAGCGGGGGCTGCAGGTGTCGCGATCTGTAAGATTTTGCAATCCGCCGGAGCCACCGACATCACGCTGTGCGACCGCAAGGGAGCGATCCACAAGGGCCGCACCGATCTGAACGATAGCAAGGTCTGGCTCGCCAATAATACGAATCCGCATCAGCGCTCGGGTTCGATCAAGGAAGTCCTCAAAGGCGCGGATGTTTTCATCGGCGTCTCCGGCCCTGGCCTGATCCACGCCGAGGACATCGACAACATGGCAGCCCGCCCGCTTGTGTTCGCGATGGCCAACCCGAACCCGGAGATCATGCCGGAGGAAGTCGTGGGCAAGGTGTTCGTCATGGCCACGGGCCGCAGTGATTACCCGAACCAAATCAATAACGTGCTCGCCTTCCCCGGCATTTTCCGTGGAGCACTCAACCGCCGCGCGAAACAGATCACCGAGGAAATGAAAGTCGCCGCCGCAAAAGCCATCGCCTCGTGCGTGTCCGACAGCGAACTGAACCCCGAGTTCATCGTGCCGAGCGTGTTCAACCGCGAGGTAGTCAAGCGCGTCACCGCGGCGGTTGAAGCCTGCGTTCCGGCCTGATTGCATGACCCCCGCGTTCCATCCCGGCGAAATCTGGCGCGATACCAACGGCCTTCCCATCAATGCGCACGGTGGTGGAATCGTGCGCCACGACGGCGTCTACTACTGGTTTGGTGAGCACAAGGTGGAGGGCGAGGCGGGCAATCTCGCCCAAGTCGGCGTGCATGCCTACTCTTCCACCGACCTACTCACGTGGAAGGATGAAGGCATCGCCCTTGCCGTGGAGGACGATCCGCTAAGTGAAATCGCGCGGGGTTGCATTCTCGAACGGCCAAAGGTCATACACAACCCCCGCACGGGCAAGTTCGTCATGTGGTTTCATCTCGAAATCGCCGGCGCGGGTTACTCGAGCGCGCGTTGCGGCGTCGCCGTGGCGGATGTCGCAACAGGTCCGTACACTTACCTCAAGAGCGTGCGACCGAATGCCAGGCACTGGCCGCAGAACGTCGCCCCCCAATTCAAACAACCGCTCAATGCCGACGAACGCGCCTGCGTCAAGGAGCTGGTCCTGCCGGGCGGTCCTGTGCAGAATTACCCAACCGATTTACTTTATCGCCGTGATTTTGAAAACGGTCAGATGTCGCGCGACATGACCCTCTTTGTGGATGATGATGGCACTGCCTATCATCTCGCCGCATCCGAGGATAATGGGACTCTGCATCTGTCCCGTCTGAGTGATGATTTTCTCGATACCACGGGCGAATATGTCCGGCTTTTCCCGGGTCACTTTAATGAAGCTCCGGCCCTGATGAAACGCCGCGGCATCTACTTTCTCATCACCTCCGGCTGTACCGGTTGGACACCCAATCCGGCCCGTTTGTTCAAGGCCCGCACAATCTGGGGGCCGTGGGCGGAACTGGGAAATCCCTGCGTCGGCACGGACGCGCAAAAAGAGAGCACGTTCGAATCGCAGTCGACTTACTTGCTGCCCGTCGCGGGAAAGCCGGATGCCTATGTGTTCCTCGCCGACCGCTGGCGTCCGGAAAATGCCATCGACGGACGCTACGTCTGGTTGCCCATCCAGTTCCGAGAGGATCAACCCGTCATCGCGTGGCAGGATTCGTGGGATCTCGGTTTTTTCGATCCCGCGTGACACCGCACGCGGACGGCGCGCATTTCTCGTCGAGTGCTCTTGAGTATTTGCCGGGGACTCTCTAATGTCCCCGGATGATCCCACGTTATTCGCGCCAGGAAATGGCCGCCCTTTGGACCGACGAAGCCAAACTCAATCATTGGCTCGAAATTGAAATTCTCGCCTGCGAAGGCATGGCCCTCTGCGGCATCATCCCCAAGAAGGATGCCAAGATTATCCGCCAGCGCGCCAAGTTCCGCATCGCTAACGTCAACGAAAACGAAAAGCGCACGCAACACGACGTGCTCGCCTTCCTCGAAGAAGTCGCCGTCCACGTCGGACCCTCGGGCCGTTTCATTCACCGCGGGTTAACCTCCTCTGACTTGCTCGACACCACGCTCGCACTGCAATTGCGCGCCAGCGCGGATCTCCTCCTCGCCGACCTCAAGGCGTTGCTCAAGGTCATCGGCAAGAAAGCCAAGCAGTACCAATTCGTCCCCATGATTGGCCGCTCGCACGGCATTCACGCCGAGCCGATCAGCTACGGTCTGAAGCTCGCCCTCATGTACGACGAATTCCGCCGCGCCGTCACGCGCCTCGAGCAATCGCGCCAGGAAATCAACGTCGGTAAATTGTCCGGCGCCGTCGGCACGAACGCGCACCTCGATCCGCGCGTCGAACAATACGTGTGCAAGCACCTCGGCCTCGGCGTCGATCCGCTCTCCACGCAGGTCGTGCAGCGCGACCGCCATGCGCAATTCATGGCCACCCTCGCCATCATCGGTTCCAGCATTGACCGTTGGGCCACGGAATTCCGTCACCTCCAACGCACCGAAGTGTTGGAAGTCGAAGAATTCTTTGCCAAGGGTCAAAAGGGCAGCAGCGCCATGCCGCACAAGCGCAACCCGATCACGGGCGAAAAGCTCAGCGGTCTCGCCCGCATCCTGCGCGGCAATTCCGTCGCCGCGATGGAGAACATCGCCCTCTGGCACGAACGCGACATCTCGCACTCGTCCGTCGAGCGCATCATTTTCCCCGATAGCACCATCCTCCTCGACTACATGCTCGTGCTCACCGCCAAGCTCGTCGAGAACCAGATCGTCTATCCCGAGAACATGCAACGCAATATGGACTTGTCGAAGGGTCTCTACTATTCGCAGAGCGTGCTCCTCGCCCTGACCGATGCCGGCATGGCTCGCCGCGATGCGTACGAAGCGGTGCAATCGTGCGCCATGGCCTGTTGGCGTGGCGACAAGCAACTCGGCGAGTACCTGAAGGAATCCGAAGCGATCGCCAAGTTCCTCACGAAAAAGCAGATCACCGAACTCTGCTCGACCAAGCGCCACTTCCAGCACATCAAGCGCAAGTTCAAGCAAGTGGGGCTGTAAGCGACGCGGGAATTTCTCCGCGCATGGCTTCTGTACGGCGGGACGGTGTCCCGCCATGGCTATGCCGTGTGCTAACACTTCACCGAAGCGCCCTACAACGCGAAAGAATTTCCAGTTCGAGCCAATAGACCGCTCACCCGTTGGTGACGGTCTTCGAATAAAAATGGATGAGGACGATGCCGCCCATGATCATGGCAATGCCGATGATGGCGGGGGCGTCGAGACGTTCCCCGTAGAAAATCGCGGCGAGGATGCAGACGAGGATGATGCTCAATCCCGCCCAGATCGCGTTCGCGATGCCGACGTTCATCACACACAACGTGAGCGACAGGAAATAGAACGTAACGAGGTAGCCCACGATGCTACCCGCACTCGGCAGCCAACGGGTGAAGCCATCACTCTTTTTCAGAAGTGTGGTCGCCGCCGCTTCCGCGAGAATCGCAATGAGGAGATAGAGATAGGCTTTGGTCATCGGGAGTCGCGATTGGTGATGTCGTCTTTCGTGCCGAACTTCTTATCTGGCCCGGCGGAGATAATGAGCGGTCCTTTGTCGTCGTAGGTAATGAGGTAAGGCGTTTTCCATGGATCGCAGATTTCGCCTTTGGAATTATTGTCTTTCTTGTTGAAGCTCATGAATTGGATGCGGCGGGGGTTCTCGCCTTCGACCGTGTTGCCATCCAAGAGTTGCTGCAATTTTGCATTATCCGTGGTGGGCGGATAGTGGCCGTACTCTTCTTTGAACAAAGTGCTAGCGATCGTGATTTGCGTGGTCATGGTATGGGTCATGGCCTTTTTTGCCGCAGTGAGTGTACGGTTTCCACTCAATGGAAAGAGAAGCGCGTCGAGTATTACGAGAAGCAGAAATACCAATAGAATCCGCGTTGGCCACCACAGCCAGGATCGTTTCGGTTTCGGTGGCGTGTCCTGCCCCTGCATCGGATTTGGTTCCGCGCCCATGATGGAATGATGTTCGGCGCAGGGGCGGGGTGGTGTCAAGACTCACACAGAGTCTACGAGTGGCTGACCGTCTTGGAGAGAACGTTGATGATCACGACTCCGGCGATGATGAAGCCGAGGCCGACGATGGCGGCGAGGTCGAGCTTTTCGCCGTAGATAAAGAAGGCGAGCAGGGAGATGAAGATGATACCGAGGCCGCACCAGATGCCATAGGCGACGCCGACATTGAGGGTGCGCAACGAGAGCGAGAGGAAGTAGAAGGTGATGATGTAGCCGACCGTGCTGACGGTGCTGGGCCAGAAGCGGGTGAAGCCGTCGCTCTTTTTGAGGAAGGTGGTGGCGATCACCTCGGCGACGATGGCAATGAGGAGGTAGAGGTAGGCTTTAGTCATCGGCGTTTGGTGAGGTCGTCGGGAGTGTCGAAAAGTTTGTCGGCACCAGCGGAGGTGACAGTCACGCCCTGATCGTCGAAGACGATGCGATAGGGTGTTTTCCATGGGTCGAGGACGACGCCGTTCGGGTCAATGTATTTGGGTCCGATATCGGCGAAGCGGATGCCCTGCTGATTGTCCGGGCTGGGCTGGTTGCTGTGGAGAATGGCGTAGAGTGGGGCGTTCTCAGCCGTGCTGGGAAAATGGCCGTATTGTTTTTTGTAGGCATCGCAGCCGACGGCGAGTTGATCGGCATTGAGCGCGGCGACGATGCGCCATTTCTTTTGGGAGTCGGTCTCCACGCTCGGCGAGGAAAGGTAACCGCAAAGGCCGAGAATGAGAAAGAGGAGACCGAGGATGCCCAGGACGGCGAGCATCTTGACGAACTTCAGTTTCTGCAAAACCTGCCACCACGAGTAGAGCATGAGGGAATCATGTTCGGTGTGGTCGGGGACGCTGTCAAGGCAGCGTGGCGATTATTCGGATTTACGAATTCCGAGAAAAGCGAGCAAGGCGCGCCAAATGCTGGGAGCGGTATCTCGCTCGTCGTGGTGTTGCCACCAGTTAGGCCAGAGCAGGTGGTGCGGCGTGTCGTGCGGCCGCGTGTTGGAGGGACTCATGATGTTTCAAAACGATCTCGCGCCAGCGCTGGCCACAGGTGTGTTTCTGACGGAATTTGTCGAGCGCAGCGGCGCCGATGGAGACGAGCATGTCGTCGTCGGCGTGGAAAAGATCGTGCGCGCGGCGGGTGAGATCGGCCTCATCGGTGGCGAGGACGATTTCCTCGTCGTGCTTGAACTCCGCGGCGAGTTCGGGCCGGGTGTCGGAGAGCAACGCCGAGCCGGAGGCGGCGCATTCGAAAACGCGGAAGGGCAGCCCGCCCTGCACCGATTGGGGATCGGTGAATTGCAATTGGAAGCGGCCACTGCGGAAGATACCGGCCCAATGCTTGGGTTCGATATCGGTGGTGTTGCGGAATTGGAAGGACTCGTCCGCATGGAGCGCGGCGCGTAGTTCAGCCTCGCCCGCGAAGCGTGCGGTGTGGTGACCGCTGACGACCGCGACGGGTCCGCTCTTCATCACGGCGGCGAGGCCGCGCAGACGCGCAATGCGTTTGCTCCAGTGCCAGACCTGATGATTGAAGAGCGCCTGATGAGCGGGATTGACCAGCCATTGATCGATGACGGCGGAGAGCTTGGGAGCGAGGGCCGCGCGTTCCGCGGCAGCCACTTCGTAGGGTTGCAGCGGCCAGGCGGATTTTTCAAGGGTGGCCACGCACGTGTTCAGATAGTTGCGAACGGGGACCGGCAACGCATGGGCCTCGTCGTTGAGGGCGGCGAGCGCCGGGATGGTGCCGGTGAAAACCGCGTGCGCATGCAACTCGGGAAAGACGGAAACGGTATCGGGCGAGAATTGTTCGGGGTCGGCGGAAAGATGAATCGGTAACGCGGGATGATGCGTGAAATTCTCCCACTGCGTGCGCCAGTGGCCGTCCCAAATGAAGGTGGTGACGTGGTCGTTTTGTTGCCAATGGCGCCAGATATCGGGATGGGCAAGCGTGTCGGGGCTGCGGAGATAATCGTCGTACCAGAGCGAGATTTTCGGGATGTCGTGGAGGTGGGCCGACTTCCAGAGACCGGACGATCCAAGCGGGGCATCCATGAGGAAGGCGATGAGGTCCACCGAGCCGGCGCAAATCGCATCGCGTAATTCGCCATCGAGCAGGCGGCGGCCCTGGCCATCGCGGAGAGTAACGACGCGATATTTCCATCCGGCCTGACGGGCACCGTGGCGCAGGAGGCGGGTGAAGAGCGATTCCACGCCATGGCGGGATTCGACAAAGACGACGGTGGGGGTTTCCGTGTGGAGTGGGCTGGCAAAGGGGGAAGACATGGCGATTTTGACGGGGCTTAACCCGTGGCGGCGGCGTCGGTGCGTTGATACGCGAGGCCTTCGGCCTCCTGCCATGTATCGCGTAGCTGGGTGATGAGCGGGAGGAGACTCGTGATGATGGCGGCATCGCGGGTGTGAAGGGCGCGGGAAAGCTCGGTGGTAAAGAAGGAGTAGAGTTGCGAGAGGTTGGCGCACAACTCCGGATTCTGATCCTCGCGCAGGGAGGAGGCGAGTTCCGTGAGGATATCGGTGGCGCGCTGGACCGCTTCGGCCGCCAGTTTCACTGTCGTGGGATCTTTGCTTGCCAGTTTTTCTTCTGCCTCTTGGGCAAATCGCAGCAGCCCATCGTAGAGCAGCACGATTAACCCCCCCGGAGTGGCGGATTGAATTTGAGCAACGAGGTACGAACGTGAGGCATTCATCATAATTTATACGGCATTCTTATTGGCACGACCCAGGTCGTCGACGTGTTGCAGCAGAAACTCGCGGTACTGTTGCAGCCAGGGGACGAGCCTGAGTTCGAGAACATCGGAAAACTGGACCACGTCGGCCGTGGAGAGCGCGGCAGCGGCGCTCTTCATGATCTCGTTGAAATCCTCCATGCGGCTGGTGATGAGGTGATCGACCTGGGATTCGCTGAGGATGTTGCCGAGCTGGGGGATGAAGGAAATCTGTTGCTTGAGATTCTCGCAAATCTCGCGCCAGAGTTTGACAATGTCCTGCGGATCCGCGAGGAGGCTCTCGGTGACGAGCTTGTCGCATTGTTGCTCAATCTCGCCGAGGTAATTGCATTGCAGCGCCAGGGCCGATTGCAGGGCAATATCAAAGGGGACCGATTCGATTTCGCAGGTGCGGGAGGAGGACAGGATGGAGTCGGCCTCCTCGACGGAGTGGATCACATGGCCGTCGAACTTGCAGGTGGCAATGGACCGCTTGCGTGGCAGCAGCCAGTTCATGACACCGGCGCAGAGTTCGCGAAAGGATTGGGATTCCGCGGCGGGAATCTCCACGGGAGTTGAATCGATGATGAGTTTCATGCTGGTTTCTGGTCTGGTTTTACGACGGGATTACAGGTTGTTGAGCAGGGTACTGAGCACGTTCTGGGACGAGTTATAGGCCGCTTCCATGTCGGCAAACTCACTGCGCAGGAAAGCGATTTCCGCATCCACGCGGGCCTGCATCTGGGTGATATTGTCGGCGATGGTTTTCTGCTGGGAAGTGATGTTGTTGGTGCGCAGGACAATGCTGCCCTTGGTGCTGTCGGCGTAAGTGTTGACGCGGTCCTGCATCTGGGCGACGAGACCGCTGCTCGAATCGGTGAAGAGCGTGACAATATCCTCGAGGTTATTGGTCATGGCGTTCTTCAGCTTGGTGGCATCGACGGAGGTGATGGTGTTGTCGGAACTGTTGGTCTCGATGCCAAGATCGGAGAGCATCTTGATCGAGCTGTTGCCGTCCATGACGGTGCTGAGGACGCCTCGCAGGTCGCTCGGGAGGAAGGTGAGCGTGGAATCGGTGGAGAGAATGCCGCTGTTCTCGGTGTCGTCAGTGTCGACCTTGATGTAGCTGGCGACCACGTTCTGGGACGAGTTGTACTGGGAGATGAAGTCGTTGATGGCGGTCTGAACGGCGGTGACGTCGGAGCCCACGGTGATCTGGGTGGAGCCGGAGCCGATGACTGTCATCGAGACACCCTTGATGCCAAGCTCGTCGGCGGTGAGCGTTTCGTCCTCGCTCTGGCGGACGGTGGGATCGTTGCCAACGGTGAACTTGGTCGACTTGCCAATGGCGAAGGTGCTGTCGGAAGAGGTCAGCCGCATGGCGGAGGCCAGGTTACTGGTGCCGTCGGTGACGGTGATGCCTTGCGCACCGCGCTTGGACGAAGTGAGCGTGATCCGGTCGGTGTAGGAATCGTAGGTGGCGACCACCCCCGCCCCGCTGTTGGTGATCTTGGTGAGGATGTCGTTGAGGGAGTCGCCGCTATTATAGGTGATGGCGGTTCCGTTGACGTAGAAATTGCCAGTAGTCGGCGTGGTGGCAAACCCGGCCGTATTGAGGCTCGCGGTGGCGTTGACGCGGGCGATGCCGAGCGTGCTTTCCACGGAGCTGGTACCGTTGTTGAAGAGCTGGGCCTGACGGAGGAAATTGCTCGTGTCGGCCCCGGTGCCGAGAACGATGGTGGAGGCGGAGGTGAGGCTGAACTTGCCGGTCGTCGCGTTGTAGGAGGCGGTGACACCCGCGCCGGAAGCGTTGATTTTGCCGATGACGGAACCGGCAGTGCCGTCGTCAATGGCTTCGCTGCCGGTCAGCGTGATTGTCTTGCCGTTGATGGTGAAAGTTTTGTTGCTGACATCCATCCCGTTGACGCTGCCGATGGTCGCTGTGGCGGCGGGGATGGCGCCCATTTGGGTGTTGGCACCGGTGCCGCTGCGCAGGGAGGAAGAGGTGGCCACCTGGGTGATGCTGATATCGTAGGTGCCGTTCGATGCCGTCTCGTCGGCAGAGGCGGTACCGACCGTGCTGGTGGTCACCGAGGCGGTGTGGCCACGGTAAAGCTGGGGGTCCTTCAGGGCGTCGAGCTTGGTTAACAGCGTGCTGAGGCTGGAACTGATGAAGCCGTAGGCGCTCTTTTGGTTGGTGAGCACCTCGCTCTGGGATTCCAGATTGGTAATGGGAATCTCGGAGGCGGCCTTGATCTTGGTGAGAATGGATTCGGTGTCCATGCCGCTGTAAAAGCCGCTCATGGTAACCGTACCCAGACTGCTGGCGCTAGTGGTTGTGCTCATAGACGTAATCCATCGTCCCCACTCGTTTTATCGACCTGCCTGCCAAGGGCTTTAGCCAGAACTGGTCCGGTTGGCAGCCAAGAGGCAGGAGCGATCGGAAGGGATCAGCTAAGTGGCTGTGGATCTGGCGGTAGGAAGAAATTACCGGCGCGGCAGACGAGCGGACTTTTTTGCCGATCGCGGGGTCAGGCTCCTCGCAATTTTAGGAGTGCGAGCGCCGAACCGCTCCCAACGTCACCACCCCTTCCCTGGTCCTGAGACGGTCCCGCGCCGGACTGGTATTCCGAGAATTTCCCGTTCATGCCCCCATTTAAGCACGAAAAGGGCGCATGCGTTAGGCTTAGGTTGGTTAGGTGCGCTGCGTGTGCGACATTTTCGTACCCAAGGGCTGTTTACTGGACGATCTTGCTGACCTTGCCGTTGGTGAAGGTCACGGTGGCGCGCTCATAATAAGCGGTGCGGAAGCGGGGACGTTGTTCCATGTAGACGCCGGCAACCTGTCCATTGCCAGCCAGCCGAGGCACTTCCACCATGTCGTAGCCATCGAAAACCTGGCGCGAACCGAGATAAATCCACACCTCGCGCTTGCCCTTTTCATCGATGACATCCTTCTTCGTATCCGGCTTGCCCCAGGCGACATAAACCATGTTCTGGGTGAAACCAATATCGATCTTGCCCTGCTTGACGCTGGCCTGGACATCGGGCGGAAAGCTGGCGTAGAGCGCGGGATCTTTTTCAATACGCGATTCCGGGGTGGAACATCCGGTGCAAACCATGAGGGCGAGTACAACGGCGCCCAGCGAAACGGCAAAACGGGAACGTGCGTTGGCCATACCTATACTGAAGCGCGAAAATCACTTCCCCGCAAGCCCCGGCGCAACCTGCCGAAGCGAATGATCCTGCCAGCGGCTGAAAAAGAGCATGGCGCAAACTGCCCCGATCATCGCCAGGAACATATCGGTTTGCGTGTCCCAGACATCGCCCTGGGTGCCGAGGAATTCATCCGCCCCCTGCCCGAGCCAGAGCGCTGCGCCCCATTCCAGAAATTCATACGACGCGCTGATGGCGAGGCAAATGCAGACGACGAGAAAGGGCAACCAGCCCCGGCGCGCGATCACGCCCTGCCGCAAGAGCACTTCGCGCGCGATGAGGGCGGGGACGAAGCCTTGGGCAAAATGACCCACGCGATCGAAATGATTGCGCGTCCAACCGAACCAGTCCTTGCAATAATCGAACAACGGCACCCGCGCATAGCTGTAATGACCGCCGACCATGAGAATAATCATGTGCAGCGCGAGAAAAACGCAGACCAGCTCGGAAAAGCGAAAGCGCGGATAAAGCGCCACCAACGTCACGATACCAATCAGTGCCGGGATGACTTCCATCCACCACGTCGCGCGGTCGAACGGTCCAATGGCCGACCACGTGAGCACGATCAAGACGAGGGCCAGTAACGCCAGATCGCAGGTAAGACGGCGAGTACTCCTCATGGCGCTTTCGGTATCGCTTGCAGCCGGTTATTGGTTTCCACGCGCAATGGCCAATCGGGGGGAGCGACGCGCAGGGCGTAGGTAAATTCAGAGGCAGCGTTCTCCGTATTCTTCAACTGCAGGTAACATAGCCCGCGGTAGTAATAGGTATTGGCATGCCGGGTATCGTACCGAATCGAGAAGGTAAAATCGGTCAGGGCATCTTCGTACTGGCCCTTGGTGTATTTGATATAGCCAATATTGAAGTAGGCGCGGGCAAAATCCGGTTTCAGCCGAGTTGCGTAACCAAGCATCGTCAGGGCATCATCGAATTTCTTTTCCTTGATCAGCTCTTCCGCGCGGGTCGTGTAGGTCAACGGGCTGACCTCCATGGGGGGATTGCGAAGGTGCGAAAGCTCATAGCGCAGATCGAAGATCGGAACAGTGAAGGCCGTCATGACATGACTGGCAGGCGCAACCAAGTTAAAGAACACGATGAGTGGCACAGCGGCGCTCATCCATTGCGGACGATGCCGGTATCCATAGAAAATGCCGAGTAACGGAACCGATAAGAACATGGAGAGAGAGCGGGTAACGTCACCCGCCACATAAAGGCTGCCGGCGAAAATGGTGAGCATCACCAAGCCAAGGATAATGGACGCGATACGATAGTAGTAGCGATACATGATCCAGAATAACAGGCCGACAAAGAACCAGAGACCGCGAAAGCTATTCCAGATTCCGAGAAGCAGATGAAGAAACAGGTTGGGTGTGTTTAAGGCAATACCAAAATTTTTGACACTCTCGCTCTGATCTCCTCCCATTTTAATGATTGCCAATCGAATCAAGATGTAAGGTGCTATGGAGATGATGACGAAAAGCGTTTCGTCTTTCCACTTTTTCCAGTCGTAGGAACTCTCATTGTGAAAATAGAATCGACGCACAAACAAGACCACGGGCAACGCGAGAATAAAGCGTTCGTCCACCCACGGACCCAGCAGGCAGGCAGCGAGCAAAAGCCGTCTTGAGGGTGAAAAGGCAATCAGCAGAAGGGCTAACACATACCAGGAATCAAAGTAGCCCAGCCATCCGCTCGAGACAAAAAACCAGGAGGTCGTCCCGCTAAGGAGGGCAATCAGCAAGGCGACAAGTCGATCCTTCGTCTCGCGAACAGCTACATGCGCCATAAAGGCAAAGACCAGCAGTGCCCCGACATAGGGCATACTCAAATAGAGTTTATCGGGGAAATGAAGTGCATGCCCGACGAGAGGGAAAAGTAAACGCCAGCGAATGATGCTATTGTTTGGACGAAAATTGGTTTCAAACGGATTGGCAAGTTGCTTCAGCGCATCATTGCCGCGGTTGACTTCCGGATTGAAAAAAGATGGCGGGATATGGAGTCCCTGCCAGGTGACAAAGCGGGGGCTGTAAAAGTATATAATTACGACGGAAATCAAAAAGGCGCTGAGGGCCAGATATAGCGGATAGGGTAAACGCCCTAGAAATTTCTTCCCGAAATCCATCATAGTTTCCCCTTCCAACCTCGAAGGAAGCGGTTAGATCCAGAATCTGCGCGTGAGAGATGGAAAAATCAATCGCTTAAAATCGGATTAATCTCTTTCCGCGCCGATGCGGTAAACCACCGCGACCGGATAGACGCGCGTTTCTTCGGAGTGGTCGGGCGGACACACCCATCTGCACCGAGCAAGAAAGGGATTATCGTTTTGACCTCGGCGTCATGGGCCGATACGGTCCAAATACATTTTATGGAACAAGGGCGATCTGCCTGTAAGAATTTCCCGGAGGCCGTGTGCGCGTTGCGCGACTGGCGGCAGTGGCGTTTGCCGCTGGAGGCTGTCGGCCCCCTGATCGCTCTGGCGATCATTCTCATTCCCGCTTTTTGCTACGGACCGTGGTTGCCGTTTACCGACTTTATCGCCTACTCGTCGGTGAATAGTTATCCCCCTTCGCTTTCCTATGGGCCGGATCACTATTATCTCTTGCAGCTCACCTATATTTTGCCCGTGATCATTTCGCGGCTGTGCGTGGATCTGGGCTTGGCGGTGCCGTATCAGGTGATGCTGTTTTATTTGATCCATGCGCTGTCCTATTTCCTGATCGGTTGGTTTCTGTTGCGACGTTTCATTACGAATCCGCATGTGCGCAACGGGGCGCTGGTGGTGGGCGCTTTGTCGTTCTGGGATGGGCAATTTCTCTGGGGGGGGCCGCTGGCTTTTTCGCTGGGGGCCGTGCTCGGGGCGTGGGCGATTTATTTGAGCATCAAAGAGGCCGATCGGCCGGAGAAAAACTGGTCGGGGCTGATCCTGTTGTTGATTCTCGCCTCGGTCTTGAGTCATCCCTTCATGGTGCCGTTTGGTTTGCTGCTCTATGGGGTACGGTTGATTTTCATTCCACAACGACGACTCAATAGTCTCGTGGGAATCGGTCTGCTGTTGCTCTACCATGTCGTCATTCGCAACGAGAGCCCGGAGCCGATTCCCGGTCCAATCCTGTCGCGATTATTCGGGTGGTATCCCGAACAAGCGGGGGAACGACTCCATGATCTGTTCCAGTGGAATGGGGAGGCGACGACCTATCTCTTAGGCATTGATCCACTGCCATTGCGGATTTATTTCTACGCACTGGGTTTGGTGCATCTGATCGGCTTTGTATTTTCGCCACTGGCTTTTTGGATTTCGCGGGACAAACCGGGACAACGCCTGTTCTTTGCGTTTGGCACGTTGGCCGGGCTGCTCTTTTTCTGGTCGAAGATGGATAATGAATTGATCTGGTGGTGGCCACAGCGAATTCTCACCGTGTACTCGGGCCTTACTTTTGTGACGGGGGTGGTGGGCCCGCTTGTCGTGTTGCGATGGGTGCAGGATCGGAAGCCGTCGCGGCGTTTCGGCTTCAATCGCCTTTTCGTGATTTCGAACTGGGTGTTGATCGGCGTGACCAGCGTCGCATTGATTTACTGCGAGATTCGCGTTTTCCGGCTCAACACGATTTTGCTGCAGCGGTATGCGGAACTGAAGGCGCAGATCATGGAGTCGGGCCTGAAGGATACGGAGTTGCAATTGGCGGGAATTTATACCCAACCATTCCTGCGGGCGGCCCCCTTCATTTTGTTCAGTGATCCCGATCTCATCCGGCGCGGCATTTTGGTCTCTACGGAATGGCACTCGCAGGGGCGGCATCCGACCCGGATCAACCCTTCCACCACCTTGAAAAAGGTGCCTATCGTGGTTCAGGGCCAAATTGATGCGACCATGCGGTTTACCATTCCGCGCGATCCTAAACCGAATTTCAATCCACCGGGTGGATTACTGCCCTCGAAATAGCGGCAGTTATTCCGCTAAAAAGGGATTGGTCTCTTTTTCCTCACCGATGCTGGTGGGTCCGCCGTGGCCGGGATAGACGCGGGTCTCTTCGGGCAGGACGAGTAAATGCTGGCGGATTCCGGCAATGAGCGTGTCGTGATTGCCGCCGGGCAAATCCCAGCGACCGACGCCACCAGCGAAAAGAATGTCGCCACCAATGACGAGGCTCCATGGCGCGTGATAAAAGGCGAGGCTGCCCAGCGAATGACCGGGGATGTGAAACGCCTGGAAGGTTTCACCCGCCACGGTGAAAGGGGCGGCTCCGAGTTGGGGCACGTCGATCAATTGCAGGTCGTTCACGGGCGCGATGACTTCGCGCACGCCAAATCGCGCGAAGATGCTGGGGTCGCGAATCATGCCGGCATCATCGGCATGGGCGTAGACGGGGCATTTGTGATCGGCCTGAATGAGCGCCGCGTCCCAGATGTGATCGAAGTGGCCATGGGTGAGGATGAGGGCGCGGACGGTGATATCCTTTTTGCGCAACGCCGCGGCGAGACCTTCCGGAGCGTCGAAGCAGAGAACGCCTCCTTCAACAGGTAAAAGATAAGCGTTCGTGGCGAGGTCGCCACCGGTAAAGGTCGAGGGTGTAATCATGGGAATGCGTTGCTATTAATACCTATACATCATCTCTCGTGAACTTCCAGCGCAGCGTGACGCTGCACCCAATAGCTGGCTCGCGGTGCTCGCCGCTGTGGTGGAGTCGATCATGAGAGGTGATGTCGCAAGAATCAGGCCAAGCTGGGATGTGGTTATCCCGCGCCGTAGTCGTGGCTGTCGCAGAACTCAGAGCTGTTAAAGTCCGAATTTTTGATCGACGATGAATTTCGGGCGTTGTTTCACCTCATCGTAAATACGCGAGAGGTATTCGCCAAGAATGCCGATGGCAACGAGTTGGATTCCGCCAAAGAGTGTGATCAAAAATGCGAGGACGCTGAGCCCCAGCGGCAGACAACCTCCCGCCAGTAGAATGACCGCCACAAGCAACGCCCACAGCAGGCTCAAGCCGATGAGTGCAAAGCCAACCATGGAACTGATCGACAGCAACGTGCTGGAAAAACAGATCATGCCGTTCAGGCCGATGCGTAATGACCCAAGAAAGCGGTTGTAATTGCCCGCGCCGGAATGGCGCGCCGGACGGTCGAACAGGATGGACGTCTGCTTGAAGCCCACCAACGCGACGAGTCCGCGCAGGAATCCGTGGACTTCCTTGAGCTTGTTGATTTCGTCCACCACGCGGCGGCTCATCAGGCGGAAGTCGCCGGTGTTCGGGGGGATTTCGACTTCCGCAATGCGGTTGATGATCTTGTAGCCGACGGCAGAGACGACTTTCTTGATCAGCGTCTCGCCATCGCGATTGCGGCGTTGCGCGTAGACCACGTCAAACCCCTCACGCCATTTCGCCACCATCTGCGGAATCAGCTCCGGCGGATCTTGCAAATCCACATCCATGACGATCACGGCCTGCCCGCTTGCATATTGCAACCCCGCCAGAGTGGCCATGGGTTGACCGAAGCGACGGGAAAACTTCAGGAGCTTGATCCGGGGATCGTGATTGCGGTGTTCAAGAATGATTTCCTCGGTCCGGTCGGGGCAAGGATCAAGCGCAAAGATAATTTCAAAGTCGGGAGAGAGCGCTGCGAGCAACGGAACCATGCGGGTGAGGAAGGGAGAGATGTTGCCCTCCTCCTTGTAGACGGAGACCACAATGGAGAGGAGTGGGGCGGATGCGGCGGTGGCCATGGGAGGAGATCATTTCGGCTCGCTTGCGCCCTGACAAGGCAAAAGCAGTGGCGACCGTTCCCTGCCGTATCCCGTCCATGAACTATAGGAAGGCAAAATTTGCCCCGTTGTAGGTGGTTCGCCTGCATCATTGGTGCACCTGATTTAAGCAATACGACGCTAGACCTAGGAGGTATTCCGTTCTATACTATGCGCCTGGATGAATTCTGACCTGCGCCGCGATACGGTACGACTCGGGAATCTGCTCAGCATAGCCGAACAGATTCAGGCATTTGCCTTGAGCAACAAAACGGGCGAAATCTACATCACCAATGTTCCCGCGCCCGCGCGCATCAATCTCGTCGATGGCGAAATTGTCGACGCGCAATTCGGCCTGCGCTCCGGCCTGGAAGCGGCCATCGCCCTCATCAATCTCCGCGATCCCCAGACCGAGTTCATCGTCGGCGAGCGGCCCAAGCGACAGACGATCACCATGCCCTACGTGCAGGTACTCTGCGAAGCGGCCCGCATCAAGGACGAGAGCGGCGATGAATCGACCGAGACGCAACCGATCCGGCTTTCGCCCACGAATCCCTATTTGCGCATCACCCTCGGCACCGAGATCAAGACCTTCCCGATTCGTCCCGGCCTCGCTTACATTGGCCGGGCGTCGACCAACGACATCGTTGTCCCCGATGCCACGATTTCCCAACGCCACGCGTCGATCGAATATTCCCGCAACGGCGTTTTCCTGAAAGATCTCGGCTCGACCAACGGCACCTACGTGGCGGGTCAGCAGGTGAAGGAACGCTGGCTCAGCGTGCAGGACAGCATCCAGTTCGGCGGCGTCCATTGTCTCTTCATCGGCGGCGTGAAGAAGTAGGCAACGTGACGCTGGACCCAATATTGTTGCCGAAAGAATTTCGGTTTCCGCGTAAGCGTAGTGGATGCAACGTCACGCTGGTGACAATCTGGTGACGCTGCATTTTGCGCTGGCTTTCCACCGCAACGGACTAAAATGACGTCCGCAGACAGCCTTCCTGAGAACATGTCCAAAAAAGTCCTCATTCTCTCCGTCAGCGCGGGCACCGGCCACGTGCGGGCCGCGCAAGCGTTGGAAAAAGCGTTTCGTCTCGAAGACCCCGCCGCCGAGGTCGTCCACTTCGACGCGCTCGTCTACACGAACAAACTCTTCCGCGACTTCTACTCGAAGCTCTACATCAAGATGGTGCAGGACGCCCCCACCATGCTCGGCTGGTTGTACAAGACCAGCGACGAACCGTGGAAGACCGACAAGATGCGCCTCATGCTCGACCGGCTCAACACCCGGCCACTCATCAAATTCATCTCCGAGTTCAATCCCGACATCGTCGTCTGCACCCATTTTCTCCCCGCCGAAATCATCGCCTATCTCATGGCGAAAAAGAAATTGGACACGCGCCTCTCCATCGTCGTCACCGATTTCGACATGCACGCCATGTGGCTGTGTAGCCTCTTCCATCGTTACTTCGTCGCGCTCGACGAGACCAAGGTCCATCTCGAAAATCTCGGTCTGCCTGCCGAGCGCGTGACCGTCAGCGGCATTCCGATCGACCCCGTTTTCAATGAGCCGTGGGACCGCGCCGCCATTCGCATCGAGGCGGGGCTCGATCCCAACATCCCGCTCTTTCTCGTCTCCGCCGGAGCCATGGGGGTCAGTCCGGCCGAAGGCGTGATCGAAGGCCTCTTCCGCCTCCAACGGCCCGCGCAAGTCGTCATCGTTTGCGGCAAGAATGAGGAACTCAAGGCCCGGCTCGCGGAACGCGTCGAGCGCGCCGCCTCGCCTCATGTACGCGTGAAACTGCTCGGCTTCACCACCGAGATGCACAAGTGGATGGCCGCCGCCGATCTCTTCATCGGCAAACCCGGCGGACTCACCACCGCCGAAGCGCTCGCCATGGAATTGCCCATGGTCATCGTCTCGCCCATTCCCGGACAGGAGGAACGCAACAGCGATCATCTCCTCGAAAAAGGCATGGCCATCAAGTGCAACGAATTCACCACGCTCGCCTACAAAATCACGCAACTTTTGGAGAATCCAGCCGCTATAGAACGGATGCGAGCCCAAGCCCGCCGCTATGGTCGTCCCCACGCCGCCCGTGAAATCGCTCGCGTGCTGCTGCAGGAGCCGTCGTCGCAAGAACCCATCGCCGTGCCGGAAGAACAGCAGGCGGAGATGCAAAAAGTCGCCACCCTCGGCAAGAAATCATGAGCCATTCCGATTCCCTCCTTCAGCCAGAATGCGCGGGAACAGCGGAAACGAGACGCCGTCATTTCATGTGGGGCGTAGCCACCTCCGGCTATCAGGCCGAGGGCGGTTACAACGGCACCGGCCAGCCGTTGAACAACTGGGTCTGGGCCGAAAGTTCCGGCGACGTTCCCGCCAGCGGACGCAGCGCCGATTTCTGGCACCGCTATCCCGCTGATTTCGATCTCTGCCAAAATCTCGGCCTCAACGCCTTTCGGCTGAGCTTGGAATGGAGCCGCATCCAACCCACACGCGAGTTGCCCACGGACCGCCGCGCGATGTTGCCGCCGCCGCCGTTCGATGACGAAGCGCTCCATCACTACGCCCAAATGCTTGCCACCTGCCGCCGCGCCGGACAGGAGCCGATCGTCACGCTGCACCACTTCACCCATCCCGCGTGGCTCGGGATGGACGCATGGCTGAATCCCGAGACCATCACCCACTTTGTCGATTACGTCCGGCACACCATCGACTACCTGTTACGCGTGCTGCCGGAAGAATTCCAGTGCGAACCGCCGCATTTCTACATCACGGTCAACGAGCCGAACATGCTTTGCATCAATCACTACATCTCCCGCGCTTTTCCCAGCAGCGTGGGTGGCGGGATTGGCAAAGCGGCACTTTGTCTCGGTCATTTGCTCGAAGCACACGCCCGCGCCTGTCGGGCCATCCGCGAGACTTATGCCGCGCACAACGCGAAGCGGCCCGCGATCACGTTCAACAACTACTCCAGCGACCTGTACTGGATGGACGTCGCGCTGACCGATCTGTTTCTCTGCCGCGCGCGTGGCGTGGCGCGTCGCGATGTGCATGCGCATCTGCACCACAAGATGCTCGAGTTCAATCGCGCTTTCGCGGCGGAGAAGCTCATGCCGAACCACAGCCCGCGCTATCACATCGGGCAATGGATCAAACGCTGGCATGAATCCATCGGGGCCGCACCCCTGCGCACGCCCGCGTGGCAGCGCGTGATCAACCTGATCTACCAGAACGACGAACCGTTGATCGATTACATCGCGTTCGATTATTACGATCCATTTATCGCGCATGCCCTGCGCTGGCCGCACTTCGGCGACTACGAACCCCGCCGCCGCTCGCTGCGCGACTGGCTGCTCGAGGCCGTCGCCAGCAAATGGTGGGATTGGCGTGTCCTGCCGGAGGGACTTTCCTTCTTCGCGCATCAACTGGCCAAGCGCGGCCTGCCGCTGCTCATCGCCGAGAACGGCATGGCCCAGCGCCGCCGCACCGACAACACCGCGTTCCGCCGCCGCGATCAATTCGCGCGGAGTGTCTATCTTCGCGAACACGTGCGCATCGTGAAGGAGTTGGTGAACGAAGGCTGTCCCCTTATCGGCTATCTGCACTGGTCGCTTTTCGATAATTACGAGTGGGGCTCCTACACCCCGCGCTTCGGGTTGTACCATATCGATTTCACCGGTGAGCCCGACCGCATCGCCATCGATTACCTCGGCGATAATCCCTCCCAGACCTACGCGGAAGCCATCAAGCCAGCGTAATCCCCGGACGCGGAAGCCAAGCACCGAGCCTCCGTTGTTGCAGAATGGGGAGACCGGTCTATGCTATGGGAATCATGTCTTTCTCGTCCGAATTCATCCATCGTCATGGTCCCCTCACCGGTGCCGTGGCGCGATTCGCCCAACTCTTGGAACCAAAAACGGGACCGGAACTGGAAGCGATGGCGCAGGAAGCCAACCGGCTGACCCGCCAACATTTCGGCCGCACCATCCGCATGTTCGGACCGGTCTATCTGTCGAATGAGTGCATCAACAACTGCAAGTACTGCGGCTTCTCGCGCGATAACCCGATCCTGCGCGTCACGCTGACCGTGGATCAGGTCGAGACTGAGGCAAAATTCCTCGCGAACCAAGGCTTCCGCAGCATCCTGCTCGTCGCGGGCGAACATCCGAAATTCGTCTCGGAAGATTACCTGGTAAAGTGCGTCGAAAAAATCCGCCCGTTCACACCCTCGATCGGCATCGAAGTCGGTCCGATGGAAACCGAAGGCTACATTCCCATCGTCAAAGCTGGCGCGGAATACCTCATCGTTTTTCAGGAAACGTACGACCCGGTGGTGTACGAGGACATGCACGTTTTCGGCCCGAAGAAGGACTACGCTTGGCGTATGGATTGTCCCGAGCGCGGCTACGCGGCGGGCTTTCGTCGGCTTGGCATCGGCGCGTTGTTCGGCCTCGCCCCGTGGCGCGAAGAAGCCATCGCGCTGGCGATGCACACGCAGTATTTACTGAAGCATTGCTGGAAGGCGCTCGTCCACGTCACGCTCCCGCGACTGCGGCCAGCGGCGGGCGGTTTCCAACCACGCTACGAATTCACTGATCGCGACATGACGCAGGTCATCTGCGCCCTGCGCATCTGCTTCCCGCAAATCGGCATCACGCAGTCCACGCGCGAACGGCCGGAATTCCGGGACGCGCTCATGCAGCTCGGCGTGACGACGATCAGCGCCGCCTCGCGCACCGAACCGGGCGGGTACACCGGCGCGGGCCGCGATCAATTGCATCAGACGAAAAAAGGCATTCGCGGCGAAGCGATCAAGGACGTCACCCCCGACATGAACGCCGAGGAACAATTCCACATCGCCGACAGCCGCACCGTGCCGGAAGTGGTGGCCCGCCTGCGCGAGATGGGTCTCGAACCGGTCTGGAAAGATTGGGATCAGTCGATTCAGAACGAAGAAGTCACTCTGGCAAAATAAGCGACCATGATCGCCCAACAGAAAATCACTGTCTTCGCCAACGGCCAAGCCAAGCAAGTCGACGGCGCGACCACCCTCGGCGCGCTTGCCACGTCGTTCAACCTGCCGCACCAAATGGTGCTCGTGGAACTGAACGGCACCGCCCTCCTGCGCGACGAGTGGCCCAGCAAAATTCTCTCCCACGGCGACCGCGTCGAATTCATCAAAGTCGTCGCGGGTGGGTAGTTGGATTGCGAGCCGCAAAAACGACAAGGATAAGATCAAGGTGGCACAACGACTCCGAAGGGAAACGACCGTGACAGTCAGCTGGATAGCCCAGCGTCTTCAAATGGGTACAACGAACTCCCTTTCAACGGTGCTTAGTAAAATCAAGTAATCAAGGAACTGACCCCTTTCCTCTTTCACTTTCAGATGACAATGATGACCGAGACTAACCGATTATTTTGTAAAGTATGGCAGGTTGCCATTATTTTTGTATGCATAGTTCTGATTGGGCTGGGAGTGTGCTTTTTATTCAAAAAGTCTGACGTTTCAAGCGGGAATAATGTAGAGCAGTCTGTTCAAAAAAATAAAAGTATAAATGCCATGTCCGCCTCCCATACGCCCCCCAAAAAACCATTACATGAGAGTATCGATTCCAACTCAACTAATTCCAGCGTTGCAGTTGGCCACCCTTTAGGCACGGAATTAGGCAATCAAATTCAGTGGCTAGATGGTCGGGGCGAAGAAGTGTCAAAAATTATTACAGAAAAGCTTCCTCATGCAGAAATGGCAGAATCGTGGACAAAAAACCCTCCTAACGATAGGCGGGCGGCATTTTCGTACTTAAATCGGAGTATTAATATGGCTAAGTGGCCAAGTGTTGCGGTTGAGCTCACCGATTATTATGTTTTTTCTGGCGGAACGAGTACACGCAACATAACAGATTTTTCTTCGGGAATTGCTATTAGAAAATCCGATGGGAAAGTTTTTGTATGGCAGTCAAAATGAGATCGAAATAGCGAGAAAGTAAGAGAAGAGAGAAAGGAAAGGGGTCAGTCCCTTGATTTCTTGATTGAGGAAAGATAAAAGGTGACTTTTCCCTGACGCTAATACTTTTGGAGCAAGTCAACCGATCCTTCGACAAGCTCAGGATGACGTAGAATGAAGGTAATGTCTGAGGGTAGGCTTCTACTCTCACAAGAACTCTTCGCTATCACGCGAGACTGCCTCCCCAATCCGTCATCCTTGTCGAAGGATCGGTTTGGTTGTTTCAGGAGTCGTAGCGACGAGACTCAATGCAAAAGGCCGACACTTTCATGTCGGCCTTTTGATGTGCAAATGAATGCGTCGCGCGGTTAGCTCTGCAGCTCGTACAGGATCGTGCTGAGGGTGTAGATCGCGGCGGTTTCGGAGCGGAGGACGGTCGGGCCGAGTGAGACGGGAAGAAATCCGGCGGCGCGGGCTTCACCGATTTCGGCCGGGGTGAAATCGCCCTCGGGTCCGATCATGAGGACGACCTTGCGCGGGCCTTTGGTGGAGCCGATGGTTTCCTGCAGAATCTTTTTCAGCGGACGCGCTTCGGATTGGAGCGAGCCGATGATCTTGATCGCGGTGCGCGGCAGGGAGTCGACGAACGCCTTGGGCTTTTGCGGGGTGAGCACGGTGGGCACCCAGTTCTGGCCGGATTGCTTGGCGGCATCGATCGTGATCTGGCGCCATTTCTCGGTCTTGGCTTCGGCGGATTCGCTGTCGACTTGGGCGACGCTGCGATCGGACTGGAGGGGGACGATTTCGCTGATGCCGAGCTCGGTGGCCTTCTGGATGATGAGGTCCATCGACTTTGCTTTCGTCAACGCTTGCGCGAGGCAGATCACATCTTCGGAGCGGTTCGTGCGGTTCTGGCTGACTTTTTCGAAGTGGACGATCTTCTTGTCGGTGCCGGTGATCTTGACCTTGAGTTCGAGTCCTTTGCCGTCAAAGACGCTGCAGTAGTCGCCTTCCTTTTGGCGCATGACGGTGAGACAGTGGTGAGATTCTTCGGGGCCGAGGCGACCGATTTCAGGATTGGGGCAGTAGTATCGTTTCATCGGAAAAATTCCTTCGCTTTGCGGAAGAAGCTTTGCTCTTCCGGGTGGGTTTCTTCATTGCAACTGTCGGCGAAGGCCTGGAGCTTGGCCCGCTGGTCGGCGGTGAGCTTGGCGGGAACTTCGACGTAAACCTTGACGTGCAGGTCGCCCATGGAGCGGCCGTTGAGCGCGGTGACGCCCTTGCCGCGCAGGCGGAAGACCTTGCCCGAGGCGGTGCCGGCGGGGATCTTCACGTGCGCTTCGCCTTCGAGCGTGGGCACCTTGATTTCGCCACCGAGCGCGGCCTTGGCGAAGCTGATGGGAATCTCGCAGTAGAGATCCTGGCCGTCGCGTTGGAAAATATCGTGCGGTTCGACATGGACGACGATGTAGAGATCGCCGGGGGTGCCGCCGCGCGAGCCGCCCTCGCCCTGACCGGTGGAGCGCAGACGGGAGCCGTCCTCGATCCCGGCGGGAATCTTGATTTTGATCTTGCTGGCCTTTTCCTGACGCCCGGCACCGTGACAGGTGGGGCACGGTTTTTCGATCATCTGACCCGCGCCATGACAGCGGGGGCAAGCCTGCGCGACACTGAAAAATCCGCGCGTGACGTAAACCTGACCCGCGCCACGGCAGGTCGAGCACGTCGTGGCGGAGGAACCCGCCGCCGCGCCGGAGCCGGAGCAATGCTCGCAGGTCTCCATCTTGGTGACGGAAATTTCCTTTTCGCAACCGCGCGCGGCTTCTTCGAAGGAAATCTGCATGTCGTAGCGCAGATCGGCACCACGACCGCGGCTGGAGCGTTCGTTGCCGGAAAAGGCGTCTTCAAAAATACTGCCGAAAATGCCGCCGCCACCCTGCCCGAAGACTTCGCGAAAGACTTCGAAGGGATCGTGTCCACCCGCCCCCGCACCGCCGCCCATGCCTTGGGAAAAGGCGGCGTGGCCGTAGCGGTCGTAAGCGGCGCGCTTGTTCTCGTCGCTCAATACTTCGTAGGCTTCACCGATTTCCTTGAACTTCTCCTCGGCGGTTTTGTCGCCGGGATTTTTGTCCGGGTGAAACTTGACCGCGAGCTTGCGGTACGCCTTCTTGATTTCATCGGGCGTGGCGGTGCGCTCGATGGCGAGAAGCTCGTAGTAGTCGCGTTTATTGGAGGAATGCGAGTGGCGCATAGGTCAGCGATTTCGGAAACAAGATGAGTAGCAGCACGCACCCCGGCGCTAGGGTTGACCCTCGGACTTTTTCGCCACGAAGACGGAGGCGGGTCGCAGCAGGCGGTCCTTCAATTTGTAGCCCTTGCGCATCTGGCCGACAACGGTGCCTTCCTCGTGCTCGGCGGATTCCTGATGACCTAAAGCCTCGTGACGATGTGGGTCGAACGGATGACCGATCGCGTCGATGGTTTCCACGCCCACATCCTTGAGCAGATTTTGGAACTGGGTGTAAATCATCTGCATTCCCTGCGCGATGGCGGCCGCCTCGGTCGCGGTCTTGGCGGCTTGCAGGCCCATCTCGAAGCTGTCGAGGATGGGGAGCAATTTTTCCATCACGCCTTCCGCGGCGTAGCGGACGGCTTCTTCCTTTTCGCGGATCGCGCGCTTGCGGTAGTTATCCCAATCGGCTTGCGTGCGCAGTAGGCGGTCGCGCAAGGCTTCGGCCTGGGCGGCGGCGTCCTGAAGTTTCTTGAAATCGTCGGCGGTGAGGGTGACGGGTTCGCTGGGCTTCGCTTCCGAGACGGGAATGTCCGTCGCGGCGCCGGGTGCGGCAGGCGCGTCAGCGGGAGTGGCAGGGGCGGCGGCCGCTTCGTGAGCAGCGTGCGCCGCATGTTTGGCGTGATGTTCTTCGTGATGCTTCATACTTCCTTACGTTGTATTGCGGCCAGAGTGATATCGTCGTTCTGAGCCTGGCCACTGCTGAAACGCTCCACGCGTTCCACAATATTTTTGACCAGGACGTCGACGCCGCGGGGGGCGGCGGCTCGCAAAGCTTCCTTTAAATGCTCTTTGCCAAACTCTTCGCCCCGTTCGTCAATGGCTTCATTGACGCCGTCCGTGTAGATCACCACGGTATCACGTGGCTGCATGGGTATAATAGCATCCTGGATGAGTTCGTCAAAAACGGATCCACTGTCGATGCCGAGGGCCATGCCGGGGGGGTTGATGAGTTCGACCGATTCAAAATTGTTCGTGCAGATCATCGGGGCTTCGTGCCCGGCGCGGGCGACGCGCAACTCGTTGGTCTTGGTATTGATTACCAAGTAGACCATGGTGATGAACATGTCTTCCTGAATGTCGGGATAGAGCAGGCGGTTCACCTCGCACAACACCTTGGCGGGGGAGTGGCAGCCGGTGGCCTTACTGCGCAAGACGCTGCGGCACATGGCCATGATGAGGGAGGCGGGAATGCCCTTGCCGGAGACGTCGGCGATGGCGACGCCCCAAATGTTCTCATCGACGGGAATGAAATCGTAGTAGTCGCCGCTGACCTGCTGCGCAGGCAAATTGAGCGCGGCGAATTCGTAATGGTCGGCGCGGGGCGCTTCGGCAGGGAGCAGGATGCGCTGGATTTCGCGGGCGAGCTTGAGGTCGTGATCCATTTTGCGCTTGTCGGCGAGCTGGCTGTAAATCTGCGCGTGGTGCAGTGAGTAGGACGCCTGATCGGCCACGGTCTTGGTCACTTCCAGATCGGAGAGTTCGAACGATTTCCCGTCCTCGCGATTGGCCAAGGCCATGACCCCAAGATCGTCGCCCCGGTAGTGCAGCGGCACGGCGATATAGCTGTGCGTACAGAGGGAGGGTTCGTGGAAGGCAGGGAAGCGTTCGTCGCCTTCGGCAAACTCGACGAGCATCGGCTGCCGTTCGCGGGCCACTTGCGCCAGCACGGAGGTGGAATTGGCCGGAACAGGTTCGTTCTTGAGCATCGTCTCGAGGTACTCTTCGCGCGTGGCAATCTTGTCCGCCACGGCCTCCGGCACGGGAAAGGGCGGCGGGAAAAGACCGATCACGGCCTCGGCCTTGAGCTTCTTGCGGCCGGCATCCCAGAGATAAATCGCGCCGCCCCGGGCATCGCACACCCGGCGGGCGCAGCGGAGGATGACGCCGAGCATCTGGGCGCGGTCGATGTTTTCCTCGGTAAACGCTTCTCCCAGATCATGGAGGAAATCAAAGACGATCTTCTTCTCTTCCTGCAGGGCGGTTCGTTCCTGCTCGAGCAGCAGCATGCGGGCACGAGCCACCCGGAGCTTGCGACGCAGGGTGAAGACCACCCAGCCCAAGCCAATTGCCAGTAACAGAAAGAACCATTTCATGCGTGGAATCGGCTCAAGCCGACCGTCTTGCATCCTACATAAGCGGCCGGACTATGCCAGCATACAGTTGTGGGGCGGGTTTGCCGCACAGGGCCGCGCTTTTCCGGCTGGGTGGCAGGATCGATTCGGTTAAAAGTTCGGTCGATTCAGCCATGGATTATGCGAGTCGTCTTTGGGAGGATCGTTCGCATGGAGACTTCCTCGAAAGTGGTGACAATCGGCTTGATCGGCGCCGGAGCCCGTCTGCGTACGGTGGTGAAAAACCTGACCTCGGCCCATCCCGGTATCCGGGTGGGGGCGATTCACGATCCGGACCCGCTTTCGGTAGAAGCGGCGCAAGCCGAGTTCGGCCGTGAGATTCCGGCGTTTGATTCCGTTCCGGCGCTGGTCTCGACCCCCGGTCTCGACTGGGTGTTCATCGGCTCATTCAACCATCTGCACAGCCAGCAGGCGATCGCCGCACTGCAAGCGGGCAAGGCGGTTTTTTGCGAAAAGCCGCTGGCGACCCGGTTGGAGGATTGCCTCGCCGTGCAAAATGCCGTGCGCACGAGTGGACGTCCCTTCGCGTTCGGGTTGGTGCTGCGCTATGCGCCGATCTATCAGAAAGTCCGCGAGCTCATCGCGGCGGGAGTCTTGGGCGAGCTGATTTCGTTCGAGTTCAACGAGACGCTGGAATTCAATCACGGCGGCTACATCTTCGGAAACTGGCGACGGCAGACCGCGCTGGCAGGAACGCATCTGCTGGAGAAATGCTGTCACGATATCGACCTCGCGAACTGGATTACCGGCAGTCTGCCGATGCGGGCGGCGAGCTTCGGGGGCAAGGATTTCTTCGTGCCGAAGAATGCGCGGCACATGGCGCGCCTCGGTCCTGATGCGCAGGGGAGACCGGCGTATCGCGTGTGGCCAGACCCGCACGGGGTGAATCCTTTTTCCGAGGGTGCCGACATCGTGGATAATCAGGTGGCGATCCTCGAATATGCGAACGGTGTGCGCGGTACGTTCCATACGAACTGCAACACGGCGATTCCCGAGCGGCGCTTTTATCTCTGCGGCACGGAAGGGGCGATCCGCGCGAATGCGATCACAGGCAAGGTCGAGTGGCGGCGCATCGGGCATGAGACGAAACTCGAGGAAGTCCTCGCGGGCCCGGCGGGCGGTCACGTCGGCGGCGACGAGGCGATGGCGGTGGAGTTGGGCCGGACCTTACTGGAAGGCACTCCCCCCGCCGCGACGGTGGAGGACGGGGTGCGCGCGTGCGTGGCGGCGTTCGGAATCGATCAGGCGCTGGACGAGGGACGCATCGTGGATTTGCATCCACTGTGGCGTCAGGCGGGGATTAATCCGAAGTAGAGAGACCGAGGTCTTCCTTCAGGTAGGTGACAACGTCCTTGAACTTCGGGACGTTGCGCGGGTCCCACGACATGAGATTCTCGTGGGCTTCGAGCATTTGCTCGGCGGATTCAGTCTTGTCGACCGGCTCGGGTTTGACTTCCTTCAGCGGAACCGGAACTGCTTGCGTGAGATCGCGGGGGGTGACGTCGATGTTGAAGAGACGGTCGAGCCCGAGGTTGCGTAACAGCTCGACGTTGCGGGCGTTGACGTTGACAATGTGGAGTTTGCCCTTGCCGGAAGATTTGTCCTTCAGGCGCATGCCGAGTCCAGTCAGGGTTCCGAGAAAGGTACTGTCGAGATAGGTACACTCATTCAAGTCCACCACAAAGCGGCTGACGCCCTGTTGCAACAGCTCTTGGTAGAATGACTTAACCGCCCCGGCATTCTGGAAGGAGCCCCGGCCGCAAATCTGAATGACGGCCAGCTCGTCCTTACGGGCGACTAAAATTTTCGAAGTTTCCACTCCCTTAATAATAGATGATGGCTAAGACGAGTCAATCTCTGGAGAGTAACCCAAAATACTAATAATTGTAACTGATACCGCTGGTGAGATGTGAGCTCTTTTATTGGGTAGGGAATGAGATCGAGGAGCTGTCCGGCTCCAAGTAAGAGCGAAGAAGATTCAGGTTCTTACCTGATTCCTCTCTCTGCCCCGATGCCGGATTGCCGACGAGCTCGCTACTCGTACAGATAGTTATCGCGGCGGATGCGGTTGATGTTGTCGCGGAATTCCTGCTGGTTCGGACCGCCGAGCTGCTCGAGCTTGCGGTACACCGTGATCGCGCCGCGCCAATCCTTCGCGTCTTCCTTGATGCGCGCGGCGTCGAGCCCAGCCTTGATCTGCCAGATGAATTCCGGTGGCGGCGTGGCAGGCTGGCCATCGGGCGTGACGAGGAAGCGGCCATTCAACACGTCGAGATAGAGCGCCATCGCGTCGTCCTTGCGCTTGAGCATTTCCAGACATTTGCCGCGACGATAACCGGATTCGTTGCGCTGCAGGAAATTGCCCTGGTTGCCGTTGAGGATGAGTCCATACGCAGCGGCAGCCTGCTCATATTTCGTGTAATCTTTCTCGCCGAGTGCGAAGAGGACATTGCCGCGACCTAGCGTGGCTTCAACATAACGTGGCCCGCTCTTCTCTGTGTCGAGCACGGCGTCATAGAGCTTGAGCGCGTTGTCGAACTTCAATTGCTGGTGGAAAATCTTCCCTTGCAGCAATCGCGCCTCGGGTTTGAGCGGCGAGGTGTCGGGCACCTTTTCGAGAATGGCTATGGCATCGGCATAGGCTGCATGCGCGGCGGCGGCTTTGCCTGCCCAGAAAAGGGAGTCGTCCAGCAGCGCGCTTTTCGAATAATCCTTCGCCACCTGCTCAAAGCGGCTCTGCGCGTTCACATAGTCCTGTCGATTCCAGTACAACTCGCCAAGGTGGAACAAAATCTCGGCGGCATGCGGATCCTTCGGATATTTCGCAAGCAGCGCCTGCAACGCCTGCACAGCCTGATCTTCGGGAATTTTCTGCGCGGCAAGCCCTGTGATAATTCCCTTTCGCGCCACATCAGGCAGCGCGGGGTCATTTGGAAACGCAGCGGGAAATTGATCATAGATCTGCCAGGCCTCTTCGTTCTTGCCCGCGAAGGCGAGCAGGTCGCCGAGGCGAATCGTGAGCTGGGCCTTCTCCTCGCCCGTGGTGGCGGCAATGGCCTTCTCGTAAATCGCGCGGGCTTGATCCACCTGCCCGAGCCGTTCGAGTTGCCGCCCCTGCAATAAGGGCAGCTCGCTGGCGTGACTGCTCTTCGGGTACGCAGCGAGGAATTTCTCCATCGCCTTGTGAAATTCCTCCGGCTTGTCGAGCTGCGAGACGGAGAGGAGCAGATTGTAGGCGGCTTCTTCGCCAAGCTCATCCTTCACTCCCTGCACCTTGTCGAAATAGGCGATGGCCTTCGCATAATCCTTTTGCTCGAACGCGACCCGGCCCGCCTCGATCTGAGCCTTGCGGGTCAGCTCGGTGTTGTCGGAAATCTCGATGCACTGGTTGAATGCGTTGAGCGCGCTCTCGGCCTTGCCGGATTGTTTGTAGAGCGTGCCGAGGAGGAAATTCGTGGGCGCGCGCCAGACCGATTTCGGATAAGCCACGAGGAGCGATTCGAGCACGCCAATCGCTTTTTCGCCTTCCTTGTTTTCCGCGAGCGACTGACCGATGGCAAAGAGCGCGGCGGCGGCGTTGGGATTCTCGGGATTCTTCTTGCTGAATTCCTGCAGCTTCGTCGTGGCTTCCGGCAATCGCTTGAGCGTGCGCGCGGACTGCAGGTAGTGCTTGAACGCAGCCATCTTCAACTGCTCCACATCGCCGAGGATGTAAGCCTGCTCGAACGCCGCCATCGCTTTCTCGGGTTGGTTGATCGCGTTGAAGGCGCGGCCCTGGCCGAACCACGCCTGCGCGACAAGCGACTTGGGGAAGGCCTTCGGATTACCAGTGACTTTCTGATAATGCTCGATCGAATCTCCGGAGCGGTTGCCGAGGTAGTCGAGTTCACCGAGCAGATAAGACGCCTCGAAGAAAATCTTGGGCTTCGGAAGCTGGGCAATCAGTTTTTCCAACTCGTCGTTCGCTTCCTTGACTTGTTTTTTACTAATCAGGTTCTTTGCCAGCATGAGCGCCGCGCTCTGACCTGCCTCGCTCTTCGGGTTATTTTCCGACAGTTTGGCCAGTATCTCGCGCGCATCCTTTTCCTTGTCCTGGCGCAGCAAGGACCAAGCGAGGCCGAGTTGCGCTGCGGGCACGTTTTTATCCTGCGGCAATTTTTCGATGAAGGCGCGATAGGCCGCCTCGGCTGGAGCCCACCGCTGCAATGCGTTGAGCGTTTCCGCCTGCCAGAAAAGCGCCGGATCGGAGCCGCCTTTGACGACGGTGTCAAATTGCGCGAGGGCCGGTTCGTAGCGACCGAGATAGTAGAGCGCCTGTCCGCGCAGGAGCTGCGCCTCGGTTCTGAGTTCACTGGCAGGAAACTTCGTGGCAAAGGCTCCGAGCCGTTGCTCCGTTACCTCAAACAACCCATCCGTAAAAGAGCGTTTGCCGAGTTCGAAGGCCGTCGTTTCCTCCTTCGTGGGTGGCACGGCGTGCAGTGAGGCGGCACAGGACAGGACAAGCAGGCAGGCGAGGCTGCAGAAAAGTCGGTTCGTATTCATGATCGAGAGTTCGAGGCGCGACGGCTCGCGTCCGATCATGATAGGAGGGCCCGCGACCAGAATCCAATGAAATTGCGCAGCGAATCAGGACGCCACGGCGTTCTGCTGGCGCAGCGTGCAGTCGATCTTGCAGATATGCTGGACGAGCCACTCGCTGAGAATGTTCTTCAGCTCGATGACAAGCTTGGGGTCGAAGCCGTGTTGATCGTAATTCGAGCGCCATTTTTTGTAGGTCTCGAACATCGCCTTGTGCGCCTCGCGATTTTTCTCCGCGGCGGGACAATGCGTGGCCGTCATGATTTTCTCCTCCATGGAAAAATGTTTGGCGGCGTAGTCGCCCAAAAAATTGAGGAGGCGGTCGACCCCTTCGCGACCTCGCCCCTGTTCGACCGCTTCCTCAAGCTGGTTGACCATGTCGATCAAATTACGGTGCTGCTGATCCACCGCGTCGTGGCCCGTGGCCATCGTGGCCGGGTCAAACGCAAGCTTCGGTTTGCCCGAGCCGTTGGTGGCCGGTGTAGCCGTGGCGTCAGTGGAAACGGCCGCGCTCGCCTCGTGATCCACTGCCGCGACCGCCGCAGTGCCGGTCTGTTGATTCTGCGCGGCAAAACCATTCAACACCTCGGAAATTTCGTACTGTTGATAAACGATGTCCTGAATATCGTCCTCGATTTGCTTGCCGGCCTGAATCGCCGATTCGCTGGTGATGACGGATTGCCGGATGATGGCGGCAGTGCTTTCGGACGCTTTTTTGCAGCGCTCGGCGATTTCCTTGATCTGGTCCGCCACGACGGCAAAAGTGGCTCCCTGCGCACCGACATGGGCGGCTTCAACTCCGGCATTGAGCGCGAGGATTTTGGTCTGGAGACTGATCTCATTCAGGTCGCGCGTAATCGTGGAAATGGCGTGGTTGGCCTCGATCAATTTTTGGATCGCGGTCGACATTTGGGCACCGGTGCTCTTGATGTGCTCCACTGCCTTGTTCATCGCGTCGTTGGCGTCGAGACCTTCCTGAATTGATTTCATGGCGTAGGAGTGCTGGATCGGATACGGGAATCGCACCGACAGTAAGAAAAATATCGGTGCAGCCGCACCAAATAATGAGACGGAACGTATCACGACGTAGTACGTCGTTGAATTCGAAAGAAATCGAAAAGAAAAAGCGACGTTACTTCCGGCACGCTGAAAGGGGCGTGCAAAGACAGGGGCCGGGATGACGCCCGGCTCCAGGAGGGCATCAGGACCAGGGGGATTGATCGGTCGGATCGGCCGTGTTTTGCGCGGGTTGTTCCGCTTGCTGCATGGCCTCGTTCTGGACGACCGGATCGACGGTGGAGATATAGGTCATGACCGAGGAGGGATTCGGTCGGATCCAACTTTCGTGTACACGGGTGGGGATGGACTGGGGAGCGTAGTTTGAGCTCATGGCCGGTTTCCTTTCTGGTTTGTTTTTCCGTGGTTGGTGTTCCTGTTCTCACAGCCCATAGGGGCTGCTGTTTTCTATCGCAGCAAAATG
This sequence comes from Verrucomicrobium sp., assembly GCA_017849585.1. Taxonomy (GTDB): domain Bacteria; phylum Verrucomicrobiota; class Verrucomicrobiia; order Methylacidiphilales; family UBA1321; genus UBA1321. The sequence continues at coordinate 149,767 of JAFIGT010000017.1, read as the reverse complement.
CGTGCACAGTTCGTCAAAAAGGTGACTTTTTTGTGACGGAGCCAGAAGAAGAACGGATCCCAAACCCGGAATCATTGTCTCTGGCTTACTGTGGATCAGCTAAAGGCCGATCTGTGAAGGCGTCAGCGTCACGCGGATCGCCTAACGCAGAGACGCGCCGCGGTAACCTTCAGGGTCAAACTCCACCTGGGTAAAACCTAGGGCGCTCAACTCCGCCGCGAGCGATTGCCGCAACGCGCCGTCATTCAACCGGGGTAATTCCTCCGGTGCGACCTGCACGCGCGCCGTATTGCCCAGATGCCGCAACCGATAGACGCGGAAGCCCGATTCGCGCAACACTTTTTCCCCGGCCTCGATCAGTGCCAAGGCCTCGCGCGTGACCGATTGCCCCGTCGGCAGGCGCGACGACAGACAGGGTTGCGCCGCTTTGTCCGCCGTGGGCAATCCGGCGCGGCGGCTGAGCTCGCGTATGTCCGCCTTGGTCAACCCGGCATCGCGCAAAGGGGCGAGCACGGCGAGTTCCTTCGCAGCCATCTGGCCCGGTCGAAATTCGCCCGCGTCGTCGGCATTTTCACCATACGCCAACCGTGCCACGTGATGCTCACGCGCGTAGTCGTCCAGCCGGTCGAAAAGCTCCTGCTTGCAGTAGTAGCAACGGTTGGCCGGGTTGGCGACGTAGAGGGGATTTTCCAACTCGTGCGTGACAATCACTTTCAAGGGCCACCCCCGGGCCGCCGCCAAGGCAATCGCGGCATCGTGTTCGTGCCGGGGCAAACTCGGCGAATCCGCCAAAATCCCATGCACGCGCTCGCCCAAAACCTCATGCGCCACGTGCAGCAAATAGGCGCTGTCGACACCCCCGGAATAGGCCACCACCAATGACGATAACGACTCCAGTTCCGCCCGCAAGACCCGCGCTTTTTCTTCGAGTTGCATCGCTTCCCATTATCTCACATCTCGCGCCCATGTGCTAGATTATTGGGAGCCAGGATGACGCTGGACCCAATATTGTTGCCGAAAAATATCCGGTTTTCCGCGTGAGCGTACTGGATGCAACGTCACGTTGCCTTGAATGTTGGAGAAAGAGTGGCCAAGGTGGGAGAGTTGATATGAGTGCCCTGCCGCCGGAAGCTGTGACGATTCAAAGTATGTTTGGCCGAGTCGCCGAGCGGTACGACGTGCTCAATTTGGTTTTGAGCGGCGGGAACGATCTTTATTGGCGCTGGCAACTCACCCGCGCCGTGCGGGCGCAACGACCAGCTCGCGTCCTCGATCTCGCGACCGGCAGCGGCGACGTCTTTCGCGCGCTCCAACGAGGAAAGGCTTACACCCACTCGTGTCTCGGCGCTGATTTTTGCCTGCCCATGTTGCAGGTCGCGCAGAAAAAAGGGATCGGCCCTCTTTGCGTGGCGGACGGACTGCGCCTGCCGTTTGGCGAACAACGTTTCGACGCGTTGACCATCGCCTTTGGACTGCGGAATCTCGTGGATCGCGCCGCCGGTCTGCGCGAGATGCGGCGCGTGCTCGCCCCCGGCGGTCGCGTCTATATCCTGGAGTTCTCCCACCCGGTCTGGCCCGTGAACCGCCCCTACTTTTGGTATCTGCGGCATATCCTCCCCACGATTGCCGGCTGGTTCGGCTCCGAATGTGCCGCGTATGATTACCTCGGCACAAGCATCGAGGCTTTCCCCCAGCAGGAAAAACTCGCCGAAATGATGCGCGAGGCGGGATTCGAATCCGTCCGCTACCAGAATCTCACGCTCGGCATTGCGGCCCTGCATATGGGGCAAGTTCCACTCTAGCCGATTGCCTGAACACGGTGTTACGCCGTATTCCATTAATTTTCAATAACTTGCAAAATTCGAAGAAATTACACCCAACCAGTTGAAACGAAATTGTGGCTTCGACTTGCAAAAATCGTAAAAGATTTTGAACGTTTTCATAAGGGGTAGTGTCTTAACTCCTATAAGGCACACGTGCGGGTGCTCGTTTCCTGAGGGGTCTCCCCACCTCTCAACCTCCTTGGCGAGCACCCGCATCATTTTCTCAGGAGCTGCGGCTTCTGGCGAATCAGGCGACTTCTCCCGGTCGCCTTTTTTGTGCCCTGAAAGCGTGGCGCCCCACCCCAATCCGATAAGATCTCCCTCCCACGTAAAAGTTTGCCGGGGGGCTAGGCGCGTGTGCTAGGCTTGGGGGTTATGGCCATGGAGGAAATCCGGATCGGGGGTGCCCGGCAGCATAACCTGAAGAATATTTCGGTTTCGATCCCGCGCAACAAGCTCACCGTCATCACCGGCTTGTCGGGCTCGGGCAAGTCGTCGCTCGCGTTCGACACGCTCTACGCCGAGGGCCAGCGCCGTTACGTCGAGAGCCTCTCCACCTACGCGCGCCAATTCCTCGAGCAGATGGAAAAACCGGACGTCGACTTTATCGACGGCCTCTCGCCTGCCATCGCGATCGAGCAACGCACCACCGGCGGCAATCCGCGCTCGACCATCGCCACGACCACGGAAGTGTACGACCTGCTGCGCCTCCTCTTCGCGCACCTCGGCGTGCCGCATCATCCGAAGACCGGAAAACCGCTGCAACGATTCTCCGTGCAACAGATGGTGGACAAAGTGCTTTCGTTGCCAGAAGGCACGCCCGTGCATCTCCTCGCGCCGATCATCACGCTGGAGAAGGGCGAATTCCGCGACATTCTCGAGAAGATCAAACGCGAAGGTTTCGTTCGCGCGCGCATCGACGGCAAGATCGTCGAACTCGAAACCATTACCCGCCTCGACAAGGCGAAGGCGCACACCATCGAAGCGGTGGTCGACCGCCTGAAAACCAACGAGTCGATCAAAACGCGACTCAGCGATTCCATCGAACTCGCCCTGCGCACGGGCGGCGGCGTGGTGCGCATCTACGGCACCGACAAGGATGCCAACTCGTTCGAGTGGACGCTGAGCAATCAGAACTTCGATCCCGAGACCGGCTTTCGTTTCGGCGAACTCACGCCGCGTCATTTCTCCTTCAACAGCCCGCAAGGTGCGTGTCCGGTCTGTCACGGCATCGGCACGGAACAAGTCTTCGACCCGGACCTGATTGTGCCCGAGCCGGAAGTGCCGCTGAACGAAATGCCCATCGCGCCGTGGCGCCGCTCGAACCCCGCCATCGCCGCGCTCTACGAAAAGACGATCCAGTCCATCGCGGACCATTATCGCGTCTCAATGGCCACGCCGTGGGGCGAGTGTCCCGAGGCGTTTCGCCACACGATGATTTTCGGTTCCGGCGATGAACGCATTCCCCTGCCCGTGGCGCGCAAGGGCGGGATGACGCTGATCGAGCGTCCGTTCGAGGGCGTGCTGCTGCAGCTCACGCGTTTGTTCGAATCGAGCAAAAGCGAACTCACCCGCCACCGCCTGCAAACCTTCATGGGGCGCGAGACGTGCAAGGCGTGCAACGGCGCGCGGTTGAAACCGGAGATGCTCTCGGTCACGCTGGAGTCGCCCCCCGGACCCGCGCTCAATATTTCGCAGTATTGCCAGCTCTCGATTGCCGCCGCAAGCGCATGGTTGAAGTCGCTGCCGATGACGCCGACGCAGGAGAAAATCGGCGGCGAAATCCGGCACGAAATTCTCGCTCGGCTCGGCTTCCTCGAAGAAGTCGGTCTCGGCTACCTCACGCTCAATCGCGAGAGCGGCACCTTGTCGGGTGGTGAAGCGCAGCGCATCCGGCTCGCCACGCAGATCGGATCGAAACTCACGGGCGTGCTCTATATTCTTGATGAACCGAGCATCGGCCTACATCAGCGCGACAACGACCGGCTGCTTTCCACGCTGCGCGAACTGCGTGATCTCGGCAACACAGTGGTCGTGGTGGAACATGACGAAGACACCATTCGCCAGGCGGATTATTTGATCGATCTCGGTCCGCAAGCCGGTGCGCGCGGCGGGTATATCGTCGCGGCCGGGACCGTGGCGGAAGTCATCGCCACCGAGCGGTCGCTCACGGGTCAATACCTCAACGGCACGATGAAAATCCGCACGCCCAAGGTGCGGCATGAACCGGAAAACGGCTGGCTGCGGGTGAAAGGCGCGCGGGAAAATAATCTCAAAAACCTCACCGTCGGTTTTCCGCTCGGCCTCATGACCTGCGTGACGGGCGTGAGCGGTTCCGGCAAAAGCACGCTCGTCAACGATGTGCTCTGCCGCGCCTTGTTCCGGCATTTTTACGGCAGCAAGGAAAAACCCGGTCTGCATGACGGCATCGACGGCTTGAACGACGTCGACAAGGTGGTCGTCATCGACCAGACACCGATCGGTCGCACACCGCGTTCGAATCCGCTGACCTACACCGGCGCGTTCAACGGCATCCGTGATCTCTTCGCGCAACTCCCCGCCGCCCGCGTGCGCGGTTACGGTCCCGGCCGCTTCAGCGCGAACGTGAAGGGGGGCCGCTGCGAACATTGCGAAGGCGATGGCGTGATCAAGATCGAGATGAATTTCCTCCCACCGGTCTACGTCACATGCGAGTTCTGCAATGGCCGCCGCTTCAACCGCGAGACGCTCGAGATCACCTACAAGGGCCGCAACATTGCCGACATTCTCGAAATGACCGTCGACGACGGCCTCAACTTCTTCCGCAATATCCCCGGCGTGCACGACAAACTCGAAGCGCTCGCCAACGTCGGTCTCGGCTACCTGAAACTCGGCCAGCAGGCGACCACGCTGTCCGGCGGCGAAGCGCAACGCATCAAGCTCGCCGCAGAGCTCGCGAAACGCGCCACCGGCCGCACCGTTTACATTTTAGACGAACCAACCAGCGGTCTCCATTTTGGCGACATCGAGCAACTCCTCGAAGTGCTCACCCGCCTCCGCAACGCTGGCAACACGCTCATCATCATCGAGCACCAACTCGATATCATCAAGTGCGCCGACCATGTCATCGACCTCGGTCCCGAAGGCGGAGACGGCGGCGGTACCGTCGTCGCTACCGGAACGCCCGAAGCCATCGCCGCCCATCCCACGAGCTACACCGGCGGCTTTTTGAAGAAGATGCTCAAAGGGTAGGATTCAAAATGCAGTCTCTTTTGAAGCACGGGGGAAACCATGAGTGATAGTGTTCTGACGGGATATAAAATGAGACTGGAATTCGAAGACATTCATAGGAGAGCGGGATTTCCTCATGTGTTTAGCGAATCCGAAATTCGGCAAGCTCTCCTTGCTCTTGCGCAATGGCTTGATCAAAACAAGCTCACTACCCGACCACTTACCCCAGTTGATGGAGTCATTCACGACGACTTCAAACTATTCATAAGCGACTTAAACGCTGAAGGCTTCGAACTTGGCCGAAAAGGCTACATCGATAATTGGACTGCAAAATCAAAGGTACCCACCGACGTTTCAATTCTTGAACGTGGGTTGAAGAAATTACGGACAATCAAGTCTCGAGCTGATTAAAAACGTATCTTACCAGATTTTCTCCTTCCTAAGATGATCAGCAAACAAATTGGGCTCGGTTGCGTGGTGCTCCACGGGATGCTTTATTTCTGGACCATCGACCAGTTGGTGCACACCTATGATGCCCAGCGCGAATTGATCTGGATTCCCTTGGTGATCGTCGATTTTCCGGTGTGGTTGCTGGCCTATTTTCCGGGCGATTGGTGGAGCGGTTACAATGCATGGCTCGACCACTGGAATCATCCCGCCCTGAGCACCCTCTTCTCTTCCCAAAGTCTCATCTTGGGAATTCTCGGCTCGTTGTGGTGGTACTTTCTCCCGCGCCTTTTTCTCCCCAGCAAATGGGGCGGCGTTTGGTGAAAGCAAAGACTCGCGCTGACCTTGCGCGAGTCTTTCAGCAATCCGCTACGCCTGCTTCTGGACGATGCACTGAATTTGGGCCATCGCTTTTCCGACCGTCTGGTCGCAGCGAAAGTAGAGAGGTTCCCGCTTCTCAAACATCTGGAGTCGGTATTTGTAATTGAAAACTCTTCTCCGGATACAACGGTACACCCGGAGCACAAGCCACATAATCGGATTGGTAACGTGCGGCGATCCGAACGTGAGAAGCCTCCGGTCGTAGCCGATATCCTGCAGTTCCAACTTAATCAGCTTTCCCTTCGGCAGGGAATTAGCCAAGTCGAGCACATTGTGCGAGACGGGAGACCAGCTCCGGTGTTTGGAAAGGGTAAAGGTCGCTTTATGATCGATATTGAACGTACTGGGGAATCTGCCCTGTTCGTAGAGATCTTCATCCGGCACGATAAAGACTAGGTGCCCGCCGGGCTTGACCAATTGCCACCATTCTAAAATCGTTTTTTGGGGATCGAACATGTGCTCGAGGCAATGCGAGGAAAAAACAAAGTCGAATTGCTCATGAACATATTGGGTAATGCAGTTCGCGTCTCCATCCTCCACATCAAACCGCCGGACATTCGGCAGAATCGGGTCGGGGCCGCAACCAATATCAATGCCGTTCCCCTGCAAAATTTGATGTTCCAGCGGCCCCCAAAGGGCTTTCGTTTTACTTGCTTCGTCCATAACTCATGCTCCCCATAAAAGCCGACCCTTCCAACTCACCGGTTGAATGACCTCGTGCTCCGTGCCAATGAGGTAATCAAAACTTCGATAGCTTGACAATATTTAAGACTTTGGCAGACGACTGATTCTCGCCATAATCGAAGTGCGGCATCTCACTGGAGATCTGACTTCACCCCGGCCCTGTTTTGTAGTAGACTGGGTGGCTTGCGCGAAAATCGGTTTCGGCCCTGCACCCACCGGAACGATTCTTCGCCTCAGGAAACAGGAATCAGGAAACGAATCACGATCATGTCCACCCACCTTGAAGAAGGCTCCGAGCTGACGCTCGATTTTACCAAGCTCCAAAAGATCGCCGCCACCGGCATCCCCGTCCTGCCCGTCATCGTCCAGCATGCCGAGACGAAGGAAGTGCTCGTGCTCGCTTACGCCAACGAGGTCGCCCTGCAGGAAACCCTGAAACGTCAGGTCGCCTGCTTCTGGAGCACCTCGCGCAATAAACTTTGGATCAAAGGGGATACCTCCGGCGATTACCTCGACCTCGTGGAAGTGCGCGTGAATTGCGAGCAAAACAGCCTGCTCTATCTCGTCCGCCCCCGCCAGGCCGGAGTCTGCCACACCAAGGACTCTCACGGTCACACCCGCCACACCTGCTATTACCGCGCCCTGAACCAAAACCAACTGACGATTCTGCCGGAACATATATAAGTCATTGATAATAAACAATATTGGAGGATTCCATCCTCCAAACCTCCTGCCAAGGGGGTGACCCCCTTTAGCGGGGTCTGGGGCAGAGCCCCACTCACCTATGTTTACCTACCCGAAGCCTTACGACGTGATTGTGATTGGGGCGGGCCACGCCGGCATCGAAGCGGCGTTGGCGGCGGCGCGCATTGGGTGCGAGACGTTGCTGTTGACCATGAACCTCGACACCATCGGGCAGATGTCGTGCAATCCCGCGATCGGCGGCTTGGCAAAGGGTCATCTCGTGCGCGAGATCGACGCTCTTGGCGGCGAGATGGGAATCAACACCGACGCGACCGGAATTCAATTTCGCATGCTCAATGCGAGTAAGGGCCCCAGCACCCGGGCTCCCCGCGCGCAATGCGACAAGAAGGCGTATCAATTTCGGATGAAGGCCACGATCGAACGGCAAGAACGACTCGATCTGAAACAAGGAAGCATCGCGGAGATTTTAGTCGAGAACGACCGGGTGATCGGCGTCTCCACGAATCTGGGGGTCAGCTACCGGGGGCGGACCGTGATCGTCACCACCGGCACGTTTCTGCAAGGACTACTGCACGTCGGCATGAACAGCGTCGCTGGGGGTCGCATGGGCGATCAAGCCAGCGGGCTGTCCGCGTCGCTGAAGAATCTGGGTCTTGACCTGCAGCGGCTCAAAACGGGGACTCCGCCGCGCCTGCTCAAAAAGAGCATCGATTTTAGTCAGTGTACGATCCAACCGGGAGACGAACCGCCGCCGGCTTTCAGTTTCATGGTTGATCATTTGAAGGCAAATCCGGATGATATTTTCACGTTAAACGAATGGAAGGGCGGAATGTTCCACGTGGAACAACTGCCCTGTTACATAACGTATACATCGACCGAAACGCACGAGGTCATTAAACAAAATTTGGATAAATCACCACTTTATTGCGGCGTGATCCAAGGCATCGGCCCGCGCTACTGCCCTTCCCTTGAAGACAAGGTGGTGCGCTTTGCGGACAAGGAGCGGCATCAGATTTTCCTCGAACCGGAAGGCCGCCACACCGATGAGTATTACGTGAACGGCTGCTCGACCAGCTTGCCGTTCGAGGTCCAGTACGCGTTCATCCGTTCGATCCCCGGCCTTCAGAATGCCGAGATCATGCGGGCGGGCTATGCCGTGGAGTACGACTTCGCGCCCCCGACTCAGCTCCTCCCTTCCTTGGAAACCAAACGGGTGGGTGGACTCTTCTTTGCCGGGCAGATCAACGGCACCTCCGGGTACGAGGAGGCCGCCGCGCAAGGTCTCATCGCCGGGATCAATGCCTCGCTACAGGTCCAGTCGAAGCCTCCCCTCATCCTTGGTCGGCATGAAGCCTATATCGGTGTCCTCATTGATGATCTCGTGACCAAGGGCACCCAGGAACCGTACCGGATGTTCACGTCACGAGCCGAGTATCGCCTCCTGCTCCGGCAGGATAATGCGGACCTCCGGTTGACCGAACGTGGCCATGAGGTCGGTCTGGCCAGCACGGAGCGGCTCGAACGGGTCCGGGCCAAACAAGCGAGCATGGCGGAAGTCCGCACGATTTTGACCTCCACCCAGCACGAATCCGGCATCGGTCAGAACCTGGCCCAATACCTCAAACGCCCGGACTACGGCTGGAAGGATCTCCCGCCCCAGTTCCAATCGGTCAATCCCGACGTGGCCGTCCAAGTCGAAACCGAGATCAAGTACGCCGGGTATATCGACCGCGAGCTCGCCCATATCGAGAAGTCGCGCCAGTCCGAACATCAGCCGATTCCGGCCTGGATGAACTATGACGAGGTCAAGGGTCTCAAGTTCGAAGCGCGGACCAAGCTGAAGAGGATTCAGCCCCAGACCTTCGGCCAAGCCGCCCGCATCAGCGGCATCAACCCGAGCGACATCGCCATGCTCCGGGTCTACGCCAAGCAGCATGACCGCGCCGAAAAGGATAAGCGGGAGGCCGCAGCAAGAAAAGATCAGACGCCATGACCCTGCCCGATTTCGACCGGATCACTACCGACCGCCTCCCCGAACCGGAGGTCCTGTTCTCCCTGTGCCAGTGGATGGGGTTGGCCCCCGAGTTTACGAGTCTCCTGATGGAAGCCTTGCCAGCCCTTCAAGCCGATCCCGCCGTGGCCGAACGCTTCCCACGGGATTGCCACCATTACCGCACCTGCTCGGATTACGAGAAGTTCAGACCCACGGAGGCGGAGGCGCTGTCTTTCTATTATGCCTTCGTCCACTTCGCCTCGCTTCCCACCATGCGGAATCAATGGCTCGCCCGCGGGATCCCTGAAACGCAAATTCAGATCACGGCAGGCGAGTTCGACCGCTGGCTCCACCGCTACCGGGAGCAACATGGGGTTTGGGGTTTCGACCTGATCAACTGGTCTTCGGTCTATGCGCAAGGTCGGCTCGCTCCGCTGGGTCGACTCGGATTCGAGGTCATTCCCTTCCCCGCCTTTTGCCATCTACCGGAAAAGACCGGCACGACACCGCTTTTGCAGGCCGGCGATCCGGTCATCAGCGTCCACATCCCGGCCAAGGGGGCGTTGACTCCGGCCGATTGCGACCACGCCTTCGCCTTGGCCCGCGAGTTCTTCCCGCGCTACTTTCCCGAGCACAACTACAAGGCATTCATCTGCGTCTCATGGATGATGGATCGGCAACTGGCGCTTTACCTGCCGCCGGAGTCTAACCTCATCCACTTCCAGAACCGCTTTCAACCGGCTGTCGTGGACAACGCCAATGACGACAGCTTCTGGTCCTTCATCTTCAACATTCCGAAGCGCCCCGCCAACCTCACCGACATGCCGCGCGACACCCGCCTGCGCCGAATCATGCTCGAGCATATCGAAAAGGGGAACGCGTGGCAGATCGCGGCGGGATATATTCCGCGCTGACTCAAGCCGCTCGCTTCAACCCAGCCTCTTGCAGTACCGCTTCGATCTGGTCGCGGGTGGCGACATCGGGGACTCCCACCAAAAACGGACTTCCCGAAGTACGATGCAGGCTCAACGTCCAGAAACCCCGTTCCGTATTCTCAATCCATTCATAATCGGACAGATCCCGAAAGGAAATGGATCTGCTCCAACGATTCCGACGACGGCTTATTCCCCGGTCAGAAATGGCCACACTGCTCATGCCAAATCCCTTGAACCAAACCCTAAAGTACCCACTCAAAAGTCCAACCAGAAGCGGGAGCACGGTCAACTCCCACCATTCCGGAAGGGGTCGATTCTTTACCACCGCATCGGCATACATCACCGCGGAACACACCACGGCAACTCCGATTACCGTAAGGGGACGCACCCATACCGCCTGTTGACGTACTTCATACTCGTCTAGGAACCGAACAAAGGCTTTCGGCTCATACCACTCTATAAGAGGAAGTCGCAAAAAACTCCGCATCTTCGAATTAAACCAATTATTCATTTATAAGTAATTAATATATAATTACTTATGACTAAATTTTGATCCGAAACGCGGGCAGCGGCATATCCGCTTCGTCCACGGCGTTGCAGATCGGGAAGAGACCCTGGCCATAGGCAATCTGGTCGCCGCGTTTCGGGAGGAGATTGGTGCGGACGACAATCGAGTTGGGTTTGCGCGGGTGGCGGAAGGCGGTCGTCACGCCAATCGACGGGTGCGGTTTTCCGGCGGCATCGAGCACGGAAAAACCATGGATGCCACGGGCCGGTTGCCACGCGCCAGTCACGCCGGTAATGGTCAGATCGGTCTCGCCGAAGTTGCGGTCATTGAGGTGAGCCACTGCCTTCACCACCCGCGGGCCATCGGCCAGCGCCTTTTTCTTCGTCACCAGACCGAGCGCGAGCCGCGCCATGCGGCGGCCCAGTCGGGCGAGACCGGGCGCGTCGATGTGGATGGTGTCGTTGATCTGGAGATCAATCGCGGAAGTGACAGCCGTGTTCGCGAGCTTGCGGGGCAGATCGAGCTGAATCTGGCGCATCGCGTTCCAGCCGTCCACCGAAGCATTGAAATCAGTCACCACGCCGAGTTGCACCGTGATGACCGGGAGATTCGGAATCCCCGTGTCGCGGCGGACCGCTTTCACCCATTGCGTGAAACGCGCGGCGTAGGTCGCGGAGAGTTCCGGGCTCGCGTCCGACTCTCCCTGATACCAAAGGATGCCTTTCAGATTGCCGCCCGCGAGTTGGATGCGCGCCATCATCGCGCCATAGAAACTCTCCCAGCCTTGGTCGAGCCGATTCGAATTCCAATCTTCCAGGCTCGTCCCGCCATGCGCGGCGGCGACCAGCCCCACCGGTCGTTTCGTCGCCGTCGCATAGGCCGCTCCGAACGCGATGCCAAGACCCGCGCCGACGTTGGCGTTCATATCGACCCAATATTTGCGAATCGCCTTGTCCCCCTTCGCCTTGATCTCGGGAGGCGCGCCCGCCTTGCGGTAATTCCAATCCACCGGCGCCGTGCTGTTGATCAAATCGTGCATCGGATCTTTTGCGATGCCCCAGCGATTTTTCAGATCGAAGCACCAGACGCGGCGATCCGGTTTCAACGCCTCGCGGCGATACCCGCAGCCCTCCATGTTCGATTGACCAGCCATCACCCAGATGTCGGCGTTGGCGGGAGGACGGGGAGCGGAAGCGTGGCGGGAGGATTTCATCCCCGCACTTTAGACAATCACGGGAAATAATTCGAGCGGGGAAAGAAACCACTCGCTGGAAAGTAGTAAACCGAACACCACTGGTACCGGACTGATCCACGGCATGAGGACCGGGCCCCAAGGTTTGAGTTCTTTAGCATCCGGGAATTTCGTCTCGGGCGGCGGTGGAACTTCTCCAATCAACGGCGGTGCCTCGTCCGGAGATTCCGGCAGACATTTAAATCCGACGATGGCCACGCAGGAGGCGTTCATGTAGTAGGGGAACCGCGACTAACCTAACACGATCCCGCCTGTTCAGAAAGTCACGCGAGCCAGTTAGCATCAAAAGTGATACGTCAAAGAATGCGGCCTTATCCGCTACTCTGGAGATTCTCCTAGATGGCTCCAACCTCGGCCACGGCCGTCTCAAGATTGGTTTGCAACGGAATGATGCGGTTGAAGCCGGAGATCTCGAAAATCTCGCGTGTGGAAGTGGATAACCCGGTGACTGCGAGCTTGCCCGAGTTCGCCTCCACCTTTTTCACCAAGGCGAGAATCGCGCGTAATCCGGCGCTGGTGATCACCTCGATGCCCGCGAGATTCAGAACAATTCGCAGCGGGGTGAAATCCGCTTTCGACAGGAGCACTTTTTGCGCGTCGTTGGCGCTGCTGCCGTCAAACCGTCCCGTCAGGTGGAAGATTTCCACGCCATCCCGGCTTTCGCATTCGATTGTCATAGTGATTTCCTTTCGTGCAGAACGAGGTCACTCAGGGCTTCGTCAAATTCCTGCCAGACGGGCAACGCGCGGATCGCTTCCTGCCCCGCCACGCCGTTGAGATTGAGCAGGACAATGCGACCGCGACCCCGGCCATAGAGATTGGCAAAGTCGTACACGCCGCCCACGATGGCCAGCTTGCCCGCGTTCACCACCGCGCCGTAGCGGCGCATGGCGAGATCGACTTGATAATCGACATTGTGTTCCACCGCATCGAGCCACGCTTTTTCAATGTCCTCCTGCTTCTCGCAACGCAGCAGCGGCAGATGCAGGCCGTTGAGCTCGCGGATGATCTCCCACGATTCGCTGCGGTAATCGGACATCGCCGCGCGGATCGCCCCGCAGCGGGTATGACCTAGGATCAGCAAGAGCGGTGTCTTCAGGTGATGGATGCCGTAATCGATCGAACCCGAAGCCGGTTGCAATTGGTTGCCGATATTCTGCACGACGAACGTGCGGTCGATCGGGTCGAAGTTGAACACGAGCTGGTGCAACCGCGCGTCGCAGCAGGTCAACATCGTCACCGACGGATGTTGCGATTTCTCGTACGCCTCGAATTGACGCGGGTCCCGCGCCTGCACAAAGACGTCGTTGCCGTAAAAGACTTCCCGCAGTGCCACCTGCGGCGTCGGGGAAGGATCGAGAGGAGGGTTCGGGTTCATGAGGGGTTTTCTCCGGGGAGGGTGTTGCACACGGAATCAGTGGGGGCCAAATGAGCTTCGAGCGTCTTGCTGATTTGATTCAGCAGCCACATCACCCGCTCCTGTTGCGTGATGATCGCGACCACCGCCGCGCGTTCCTCGTGGCCGAGGTCTTCGTGCGCGTTCATGTAATCCTGCCGCAGCCGGTGCGCAACTTCGCCGGGGGAACTGGTGAGCCGCTCGAGAATGGCGATGTCTTCCTGCTGACCGCCGAACGCATCCAGCGCGGTGAGCAGCAGCGCATCGAGCGACTCGATCACATTGTGCCGGATCGTGGCCACTGCCGGACTCGGCTTCAGTCCCTGCAATTGGTGCACCACCTGGAACGTCGCCTCCTCCATGCCGCAGAGCAAATCGAGCCGCCGCTGCACCTGCAACAGATTCACCGACGTCAGATGATTCTTCAACCGGCGGTCCGACAGCACCGCAAGGAAGGATTGCAATTCGTTGATCACCGCGAGAAACGATTGATGCTGCACCGCCACGGGTGGCACCGCCCGACCTCCGGCGCTCTCGCAACCCGCGCTGCGCAGGTAATCCGGCAACCGCGCCACGAGCCCCTTGATCTCCTGCTTGGCCAAGCTCAAACCGGTTTCAATATCGTACACTGCCTCGTCCTGGATGAAACGCGGCCGCGACAGATCCTGTTCCACCGTGCGCGGCGCCAGCTTCTCCAGAATGCCACTCATCCGCCCCATCAACAGATAGGCGAACGCGACGCACACGCTCTGCTGCAGGAAAAAGACGAGTGCAAGCCGGCTTTGGATATGGCCGGTGAGGTTATACACGTGGCCTTCCAACAACGAGAAATGCCCCAGCTTTTCCAGATAAAAGAATCCCAGCAGCAGCACGCCCGCGGACAAATTCACAATCGCTTCAAACAACGCCACCTGCCGCATCTCCCCCTTCAAATGCGACGTCAGAAAATACGCCGCGAAACCCGTGCCCAGCGACGTGCCGTAAAAGAGCATGATGGTTTCCTGCTCCGTGAAAATGCGGCCCTCGTACATCGTGATGCCGATCAGTGCCACGGCGGAGGTCGATTGCACCGGGATGCGCAACAAGGCGCCGAAGGCAAATGCGAGTAGTTCCGAAGCAGGGAGCTGCGCCATGAACGATTCGAACTGCGGATGTTCGGAAAGCTGATAGAGCCCATCCTTCATCAACCGTAGTCCGTACAGCAACATCCCCAACGAATACAGCGGTGGCATCAGTCCGCGAAAACGGCCGCCGAAACCGAAGTTCGTGCAGATTCCGCCGAAGCCGATCAGAAATAGCGCCACCTGCGTCACCGGCAGGTTGTTCAGGAACACCAGCACGACCAAACCCATGTTCGACCACGCGATCACCGGCAGCGCCTGTCGCACGGTGGAAAGTCCCCGCGCAATCAAGCCCGCGAAAATCACCGCGACTCCGATCGAGGTCTGCGTCACCGTCCCCAACAAAAAACCGGTCACCGCCGCGAGCACCGGATGTCGTGACGCCCGCCCGATGCTTTCGCGAAAACGGATGCCCGGCACCTGTTGCAGGCTTGCGCGAATGCCCGACACGCCCATGAAGTACAGGCCTAATCCCGCCAAAACAATGGGAAGAAATTCCAACATACGAACAGCGATTGAGTCTGTTCTTTTAGGATGAAACCCAGTGAACCGCGAGCCCGCACATGCGAGTCACAGAAGTTATTAGAATCCGCGTCGCTTGCGCCAAATCGCTCCAAAGAAACTTATAAAGAGGGGTTTGATTTTTCCCCTCCAACACCACACCGCCGAGATAATACTTGAAACGCGCCACACAACGCGGCGGAATGAGTCCGTGTCATGATTCACCGCCTGCATCTCTTCACCACGAATGCCTATCTTGTCACCGAGGGGGCGAATGCATGGCTGATCGACAGCGGATTGCCTCGCGATTGGGGCCGGTTGTTGCGTGCGATCCGGGCGCTCGGCGTGGAGCCCGGTCAGTTGAAAGCGGTGCTGCACACGCACGGGCATTCTGATCACGCGGGCAACTCCAAGCGCTTGCGCGAGGAATTCAACCTCCCGCTCGTCATGCATCGCGGTGAACTCGCCCGTGTCGAGCGCGGTGAAAATGGTCCGCTCACACCCGCCTCGTGGATGACCCCGTTTACCCTCCCCTTTCTCGTCCATCATTTCCCCGGCTTCACGCCCGATGTGATTCTCGATGACGATCTCTCCCCGATCATCCGCGACTTCGGATTTCCCGGCAAGGTCCTCTTCACGCCCGGCCACACGATGGGTTCGCTGACTTACCTTCTCGGCCATGAAGCCATCGTGGGCGACTTAATCCGGGGCAGCCTGATTCCGTTCCGGCGCAGCGGTGCCGGTCACTTTTATCACGAGAACGCAACACTCGCTCAGCAAAGCCTGCAAGCCGTGCGCGCTCGGGATGTCGTCACCCTCCATCCCGGTCATTTCGGCCCTGTGTGCGTGGGAAAGTAGTCTTCCCCTATTCTTTCGCGTGCTCGAGGGGGGCAGTGCCGTTGACAGGGTGTTGACCCCGTTTTTGAGCGAGGAGACGCAGTATTTGTGGCAGCACAATGATCGTGGTCACCATGCCGATCGCGATGCCCATGCTCATCAGCAAACCGATGGAATGCATCCCGCGATAGCGACTGACGAGGAGCGAGACGAAGCCAAAGAAAGCGGTGAGTCCGGTCATGATGATCGCCTTGCCCGTGCTGGTCTCGAAGAGCTGGAAGCGACCATCCTCGCGGAAGCGTTCGACGATGTAGACCCCGTAGGCGACGTCGATTCCGATGATGAGCGGCAATGTCACAATATTGGCAGGATTAAATTCGATATCCCACCAGCCCATGATGCCCGTACGCCACGCCACGGCCAGCACGAGCGGCAGGATGGCGAGCGCCGTGTACTTCACGTTCTGGAAGTGGAGGAAGATGATGACGCTGATCGCCACGAAAGCCCAGACCGCGGCGCTGAGGAAGCTGTCGCGCAGCAGGCCGATGTATTCGTAATTCTGCACTGGCGTGCCGGTGACGTTGGGATCGACGGTGCGCAGTTCGTTGACAAACTCCACATTGGCATCGCGCTCCCAGATATCCTTCTTGGCGTAGACCTGGAGCAACACCTTGCCCGAGGGTGAAACGAATTGCTGCAAGACCGTGTCCGGCAGGTCGGTGATCTGGATGGGGCGATCCACCTGCTGCTTTTTCAGCCAGACCAGATTACGCTGCATCGCGCCGAAGACTTCGTCCTGCGCCCGGTTGAGGCGGCGGTTGAGTTGGTCCGGAGTGAGCCCAGCGATGGCTTTGCTGGCCCGCTCGAGCGGCGGAATGAGACCGCCGAGAACCTCGGAAGCCTGCCGCGCGCGCTTGGAAATTTTCTCGAATTTCTTGGCCTGTTTGACGCCTTCGCGGCACGATTCGAGGAGTTGCTCGAGCGATACCTTCACGCGCACGGGATCAATCTTCTCCTGACTGACAGGAGCCACCTGCACGGCAGCCATGGTGGCGGCAATCTTGCGAATGACTGGCATCTTGGCTTCCTGATCAACGGGCAGCAGGGCCGTGATGGAGTCAACACGGGAGACACTCGGCAGAGCGGTGAGTTTCTTCTCCAGCTCGCGGGCTTCGTCGATATCCTTCGCGACGACGGAGGCGTAGAGCGTGGAGTTGTCCGTGACGCGGAAGACTTCATGCAGCACGCGCACGGAATCGAGCTTGGGATTCTGCAGGTTGAGCAGATTGTAATCGAACTTTACGTGGAAGATGCCCCAGATGGACAAGGCGGTCAGCAACACGGAAACCCAGAGGACCGTGCGGGGCCGGGAGGTGAGCACGCGGTCGACGTTGGCAAAGGAACCCCAGTTGGAATTCACGCCATGGGTGAGAAGCACTTCACGGGGGCGGTTGCGGTCGCGGAGATAGAAAATGGCGGGCAGAACCACCAGCGTGGCCACAATGCAGAAGAGGATGCTGCTGCCGGCAATGGCACCGAGTTCGCGCAGGCCGACGAATTGGTTGAAGCAAAGCGTGTAGAAGGCGATGGCGGTCGTAGTACCACCGGTGATGATGGCCACCCCGGTGTTTTGCAGCGAGTGTAGCAGGGCGTTGCGGGGAAGGCCCTCGCGGCCGAGTTCCTCCTCATAGCGACTCAGAAGCTGGATGCCGAAATCGATGCCAATGCCCAGCACCATGGGGATGACGGCGAAGGAGATGATATTGAAGTGACCGACGACCACCATGGTGAAAGCGAGGCTCCACATGATGGCGATGGCCAGGGCGGCGAGGGCGTAGAGCGGGCGCTCGAGATTGCGGTAGCTGAAGAAGAAGAGGCCGCCGATGAGGACGAGGGTGATGATGGAAGCCACCTCGGTATCATGCGTGGAGGTCTGGAGTTCGTCGTCGCTGAGGACCGGCTGACCGGTGAGGCCTAGTTTGACGTCGGGGTATTCCTTGCCGAGCTCCGCCAGATAGGTGCGGATGGCTTTAACCGTATTGGAAAAAGGCGAGACCGAATCCGTTTCGAGCTGGCCGCGCATGCCGAGGACAAGGACCGAGCGACCTTGATCGAAGGAGATATATTCATGCTCCTGCAGGGCGGCGTTGACATCCTGATACTGGTCGAAGGCTTTACCACCGGTCGCAACGGCAGGCTTGGGAGCGGGTTTCTTGGCGCCTTCAAGGCGGTCAGCGAGTCGGTTAAGGATGTCTTTGAACTGCTCGATGAAGGGGATGAATTCCTTCCAGTTTTCGGACTTGCGAAGATATTTGTCATCGAAACTGCGGTTGGCCTCCTCCAAGGCCGCATTGAAATTGAGCTTGGGCGGAGCTTTGGTCAGCGCCTGCGCCTGGGTCGCGAGCTCACGCTCCATCATCTGGAGGTCTTCCATCGGCAGGAGGAAGAGGAAGCGGTTGTCCAGCTTGGAGAAATCGATCTTGTAGTAGCTGCGCTCGACGAAGGGCTTGAGCGTTTCGAGGTATTTGCCGACCTTGTTGGCCACTTCGCGATTGCGCTGAACGTCGGGTGACTGGATCAGGATCAGGTAGAGTTCATCCGTGCCGAACTCCTTTTCGAGCTGGGCGTAGTTACGGCTCACGGCCGAATTCTGCTCCAGCAACTGTGCCGTGTTGTTGATGACAGCGAAGTCCTTGTAGGCGATGTAACCGCTGGCAATTGCGAGGACAATCGACGAAAGCAAAATCGTCAATGGCCAGCGACATACCAGCTCGACAACCAGAGCCAGACCTTTTTCTATCCCTTTACGTAACGAAAACATGCGAATCTTTGAATTATAGCGGTATTACAAACTTTGCAATCACCAAGCAGCGAGACTATTCGCGCTGGCTTGCTTTAATAGTTGGCATGGTCTATGCCTAAGGGCTGTCCATGAAAGTCGTTTTATCCCCTTTTCTATTCATCATCTTAATATCAACCAGCCTGGCTGGTAATGGCGGCGGCATGAAGCAGCCCGGTACGTCCACCAGTCCAGCCAGCCCCACCACCACCTCCGCCCCCGCCAGTACGCCCGTCACCGTGGGCAATTCCCAGCGTTCCGGACAGGTCAAGCAGATCGAGACGTTCGTCCGATCCGTACTCCCGGCCATCATCGCCACCGAGAGCGGGGATGAGAGCAATCTGGAATTCCTGAAGGACAAAGTCACCTACTTCGACACACTGCGCCAACATTGCCAAGCGGCAAAGGCGGGCCATGTGGAAACCCTGGCTGTGATCAAGAAGCTCGACCCGAGCGACATCACCATCGATTCCATTAAAAACGAAGCGCGGGTCAATGTGATGGGTAACGTATCGGTTTCCGGGACTCCTTCGCCCACCCTGTGGGTGGTAAACGTCAAAATCAATCCGGCCAATGCCGCCCAGCCGTTGGCTGTGAGCCAAATCATCGCTGCGAAGCTTCCCGCGCAATAAGCCAGCAATCTCCCTGCACCACTTCGCCACGGGTGGAACTCCGGTTGGAGTTCTTCTCGGAGCCACCACGAAAAAAACGTGGATGGGCTCATACTGCCGGGAGAAACATCCTCCATGTGGATGATCCCCTGCCTTCCTGCCCATTCGTAATTCGATCGAGCAGTCCCCCCAGCCACATTCCTCCGCAAGCGCCGGTGCTGGCTGCAGACCGATTCTCACTTTTTGAGCGGTTCGTTCCGATTACTCCTTTTAACCCCCAGACCTTGCAGGAACCCATGGAAACCTCGAATCGCTACGCCCCCTCCGTATCGCCCCAAACCCTCGGCGTCTTTCAAAGCTATTTTCCCGATCACCCCCTCGTTCTCTCTGCACTGGAGGAGGCCCGCACCCAGCGGATTAATTACGGCACCTTGGCCAATCTCGCCGCCCTGGCCGATCAATCCCATGCTCCGGACCTCACTCAAGCCGTATTGGAACTCTTCGCCATCATGAGCCATAGTGCTTCTCTACGGCCCGCACGAACCCGGTCCGTGGCCGCGTCGCATCCCATCTATGCGTAACGGCACACCCTGAAATTCCCCGATGGATAGCGACCGTATCGTGTCACCGCACTTTTCAATCCAAACCATAAAATTATGTCCACCGGCCAAACACCCCATCCTGAATTCACTGCGGAACGCGAACGCCTCGTCTATGCGAAAGTGATCTGGCGCATCATCCCGGTCATCTTTCTCTGCTACGTCGTGGCCTACCTCGACCGCGTGAACGTGGGTTTTGCGAAACTGCAGATGCTCTCCGATTTGCAGTGGAGCGACACCATCTACGGCCTGGGCGCGGGTATCTTCTTCATCGGTTATTTCCTCTTCGAAGTCCCAAGCAACATCATGCTGCACAAGGTCGGCGCCCGGCCCTGGATCGCCACCATCATGATCATCTGGGGTCTGCTCTCGGTCTGTACCATGTTCGTGAAAACGCCCATGGAATTTTACGTCCTGCGCTTCTTCCTAGGCATCGCGGAGTCCGGATTCTTCCCCGGCGTGATCCTCTATTTCACCTACTGGTTCCCACCGAAGATCCGGGCGCAGATCGGAGCGCTCTTCATGACCGCCATTGCCCTCTCCGGCGTCATCGGCAGTCCGGTCTCCGGCTGGATCATCCAGAATTTCCACAACGTCAATGGCTGGAACGGCTGGCAATGGCTCTTCCTGCTTGAGGGGATGCCCTCGGTGGTGATGGGTTTGGTCGTGCTCGCCTGCCTCGATAACCGCATAGACGATGCAAAATGGCTTACTGCCGAGGAAAAGGCGCTGCTCGATTACCGCATCGCCGAAGGCGCGAAGCAGCACGTGCACCTCACCACGATGCAGGTCTTTGGCGACCGCCGCATCTGGTTTCTCAGCCTCCTCTACTTCCTCTTCATCATGGGCCTCTATGGCATCAGCTTCTGGCTGCCGCAAATCATCAAGGACACTGGCGTGAAAGACGTTTTCAATATCGGCCTACTCAGCATGATCCCCTACGGCATCGCCGCCGTGAGCATGGTGCTCTTTAGCAAAATTGCCGACAAAAACGGCACTCATCGTCGCTACCTCGCCGCGAGCGCCTTCGCCGGAAGTGCGGGATTAATCCTCTGTGGCATCTTCGCCCACAATGTTGTCTTCGGCATGGCCGCCCTCACCCTTGCCACCGTCGGCGTACTCACCATGATGCCTCTCTTCTGGACCCTACCCACCGCATTCCTCGGGGGCACCGCCGCCGCTGCGGGCATCGCGGTGATCAACTCCTTCGGCAATCTCGCCGGCTTCGTCAGTCCCTACATGATCGGTGCCATCACCGACGCCACTCAAAGTAGTTCCGGCGGACTCTACGTTATCGCTGTCTGTCTCGCCCTCTTTGCCGTTCTGGTCCTGTGGAAGGTGAAAAAGCCCGCGTGATCTCGTAGCACAAAAGAAAGGCGACACATCGGTGAGATGTGCCGCCTTTACGGAAGCCGAGGACGCGCAGCCCGGCGAACCGCCGAAGCCCAACGCCTCATTACTGCGTTAAATTACGCAGTCTTCTTGGCTTCAATTTTCGCTAACAACAAGCGCTCCGCCTTTTGACGACGTTTCGCACGTTTTTTACCATTATCGCGGCCTTTAGAATGTCCCATAGTGCCGCCTAGAGCACACGGTTTTCAAAATAGTGCAAGCCATTTCCTCACATCTGCCCGATCAAATCCGACTTTTCGGTCACATGACGCGCACTTTCGGATAAGTCTCCGCGATGCCACGTGTGCCCATTCCTTCGCGTAAAATGAAACGGGCGGGAGATGACTCCCGCCCGTTTCATTTTCGAAGATTGCTACTACCGCCGCACACCGCTTACGCGGTGCGCATCGGCATGATCACGTACAGGAACGGCTTGTTGTACTTGATGACGCCGGGGCTGAGCTCGTCGATGAAGTCGAAGAAGATCGTATCGGACTCGAGGTTGCGCAGCGGGTCCATGAGGAAGTTCGGGTTGAACGCGATGGTGAATTCCTTGCCCTTGTAATTGATCGGGAGGGATTCCTTCGCTTCACCGACTTCCGGCGTATTGGCCGTGATGTCGAGGGTGTTCTTGCCGAAGATCAGTTTGACGGAATTCGATTTTTCGCTCGAGAGCAACGCCACGCGATGGACGGCATTGAGGAAAATCTCGCGCTCGAGGGTGATCCGTTCCTTCGCTTCCGTCGGCACCACCTGCTTGTAGTTCGGGTAGTTGCCTTCGATGAGCTTGGAGACGAGATAGACGCTGCCCATGTCGAACCCGATCTGATTATCGGAAAGGGTGATCTGGAGCGGCTCTTCGCCCTTGAGAATGCGGAGAAGTTCCTGCACCGCTTTTGTGGGTAGGATGACTTCAGCTTCGCTGCTCTTGGGAAATTCGAGTTCCTGTTCGACGAGCGCCAGACGGCGGCCATCGGTCGCGACGACAACGAGCTTGCCATCCTTGAAGGAGAGCAACACGCCGTTGAGCACATAGCGGCTTTCATCCGTGGAAATCGCATAAGCCGTGCGCTTCAGCATTTCCTTGAAGGAACCCTGAGTCAGCTTGAAGAGCTTGGCACCTTCCGCCTTGGGGAAAGCAGGGAAATCTTCCTCGGGCAAGCCCATGACGCGGAAGAAAGAGGGACCGGATGTAATCGTGGCGCTGTGTTTCGCATCGACATCGAGAACCAGTTCGCTGGCCGGAAGTTCACGGATGATGCTGAAAAGTCGGCGCGCAGGAATGGTCGTGGAACCGGCCTTGAGTACCTCAGCTTCAATCGTGGCTCGGATGCCGGTATCAAGATCGGTGGTCGAGATGACGAGTTTGCCATCGCTCGCGGTGAGCAGGGCATTACTCAAGATCGGGAGCGTAGTACGGGTGGTTACAACGTTTTGAACGAGTTGAAGACCGTTCAACAGCGCTTCTTTTCCGAGGACGCATTTCATACGGAATGGATAGTTATAGTTATTTTCTAAAAAAACAACCGTTTAATTCATCTTCTTATTCGTGTGAGTAACTCAGCCGATCGAGTCTAACTCGTTCTAAATAGAATAGGTTGTTAAATAAATAAATCTTCATTAACCGTCTAATAACTCCCCAGTTTCGGAAAGAAGTGCCGTTTATGAAGAAATTATCATCCGTTGTTCACAGGTTATTGGTGTCGGAATGCCAATAACTCATAAACCGGCGCAATTGGAGGCCCTGTCGCAGCCTCGATGATGCCCTAAACCGGAGAAAATGTCCCGCAGCTTCTCACGCGAACCGCTTCATGGGGGGGGCCGTCTTGTGGATGCAGCGTTACAGTGCAAAAAAAGAGCGCAGGGGCTGGAAACCAGGAAACAGCCCCTGCGCAGGATCCGACGCGTTCGGAAAGTATCTTTTGTAAGTTCGATGGTTTAGTAATTGGTATAAAGTCGAATGAGGGATTTCATGTACCGCTTGCGCCATTTCTCCTCGGGGCTGTCCGTCAGCGCATGCCAGCTGAGCTGGACGCCGTAGGCCGTGGCAGAAAGGGCGGCCGGGACGAGGACCGCGGCGAGTAGCACATTCGTTTCCATGCCTAATTTATC
Organism: Verrucomicrobium sp.; assembly: GCA_017849585.1. Lineage (GTDB taxonomy): Bacteria > Verrucomicrobiota > Verrucomicrobiia > Methylacidiphilales > UBA1321 > UBA1321. The sequence continues at coordinate 126,421 of JAFIGT010000017.1, read as the reverse complement.
GTCTCGGGATGATAGCTCTGAAGTGAGTTTTGCGATTTATTTTTGAGCGGAGTTTTCTACCTCAAATAGACGCCCGATTTCCGCGTTCATGCGACAAAAGATTGTTTCCAGCGGCAAATTTTTACAGAGTGATGGCACTATGAAACATTTTGTCGTCGAGATCCTCTTCAGCGTGCCCTTTGAAAAGGTTGAACCGGTGGTTCCGGCGCACCGCGAATTCCTCCAGGGCGGCTATGACTCAGGTCTGCTCCTGATGTCCGGCCCGCAAAACCCCCGCGTCGGCGGCGTTTTGATCGCCCGCGCGGAATCGCTCGAAGCGGTCCAGGCCTTCGTCGATCAAGATCCGTACAAGCTCAACGGCGTGGCCACCTACCGCTTCATCGAGTTCAACCCGGTCAAGCGTCAGGCCTTCATGGAGTCGTGGGTAAGTTAAGAACACCCTTCTTGAGGTCTCTGCGTTGTGGCGGTTCTGTGAAGTGTTAGCGCACGGCATTGCCGCGACGGGGCACAGTCCCGTCCTACAAGAGATCTGTAAGTCTTTGGGAGTGGTGGCTTCTCGCCTCGCGCCCTGTCCACTCGACAACCCCCTACACCTGCGCTAGCCTGAAGATTCAGCGTCATGCTGGTTGCTGTGGGTAAAAAACGAGCTGCTCCTTCCGATGCTTTCGACCGCCTCTGTGCGTCATGGTGGACGCGTGGAGTGTGGACCGGCACTGCCTGCGATCTCTATTCCCTCGCCGGAATTCCCGCTGCCGCGCAGGCGTTCGTTCTTGCCGCCGCCAATTGCGACCGCTCGCTGGCCAAGGTGCCGAAGCTGGTCGTGGTCAAAAATGTCCGCGCGCAGGAGGAACTGGCCAACGACCTCGAAGCGTGGGGCGTCCCCTTCCTCTTTTTTCCCCAGACCGAGCCAGTCGTGGGCGAGGCCTTGCCCGACGAGGAAATCGCCGCCGAGCGACTCGCCGTATTGGAAAAACTCAACGGTGCCTATGCCGGGCTGATCCTTTCCACCGCCACCGCCGTCGCGCAGCCGATCCCAAAGCCGGAGGTGCTCTCCGAATCGCGCCTGACCCTCGCGGTACATCAGGAGCTGAACCGCGAAAAGTGGCTCGCCCAGCTCGGCGAGGCGGGTTACCAGCGCGAAGCGGAAGTGACGATGCGCGGGACCTTCAGCGTCCGCGGCGCGGTGGTTGACTTCTTCTCGTGGCACGCGCCCCTGCCGGTGCGCAGCGAGTGGATGGGGGACGAGATTGTCTCATTGCGGGAATTCGACGCCGTGGCGCAACGCTCGGTTCGCGACTTGTTGGAGGTGACGGTGAGCCTCGCGCCGCTGCAGGCCGCCTCGGGCGGATCGGCCACGCTGGCCGATTATTTGCCGAAGGGAACGGTGCGCTTCGCGCTCGATGATGACAGCGTGCAAGCCACTGCGGACCCGGTCAAAGACGACGTGGCCGTGGTCGATCTGGAATGTTTCGCGCACGACTTTTTGCATGCGCCGATCGGCGATTTCATCCTGCAGGAACAGCGCCGCGATTTGTTCCTCGATCATTTGCGCGACTGGCTTTCGGAAAAGTGGGAGATCGCGGTTTTCTGCAATAACGAGGGCGAACAAAAGCGGCTGATCGAGATTATCCAGGAGGAAAATCTCCCCACCGAACCACTCCGTTTTGTCCTGCGTCCGCTTCTGCGCGGATTCGTCTGGCCCGCTGGAAAACTCGTCATTCTCAGCGATGCGGAGATCTTCGGCCGCTACCAGACCATGCGCGCGCTGCGCAAGCAGGAGCGGCTCGTCGCGATGCGGGGCCGCTCGCAGGCGCTCGATTTCAGTGACATTCAGGAAGGCGATTACGTCGTGCACCTGCACCATGGCATCGCGTTTTATCGCGGACTGCAGACCCTGCCTGCGGAGTCGCTGGGCCGCACGGCCGACGCGGCTCCCACGAGCGCCCCGGCGGAACCGGTCGAGGTGCTTGTTCTCGAGTTCGCCGAGCAGAGTCGGCTCTACGTGCCGGTCGAGCAGGCTTATCTCGTCTCAAAGTATATTGGTGTCGGAAAGAAGAATCCGCCGCTCGACGTGCTCGGTGGCGCGCGTTGGGAACGGGCGAAATCGTCGGCGCGCAAAGCCGTGATGGACTACGCGGCGGAACTCCTCCGCGTGCAGGCCGAACGCGAGAGCGTGCCCGGCCATGCGTTCAATCCGGACACGCCGTGGCAGAATGAATTCGAGGAAGCGTTCTTCTACGAGGAGACACGTGATCAGCTGACTGCCATTGCTGATGCGAAGCGCGACATGGAAAAGCGCAAGCCGATGGATCGTCTGATTTGCGGCGATGTCGGTTTCGGCAAGACGGAGGTGGCAATCCGCGCGACGTTCAAGGCGGTGATGGACGGCAAGCAGGTGGCGTTTCTCGTGCCCACGACGGTGCTCGCGCAGCAGCATTACAACACCCTTCGCGAACGTTTCGCTGATTACCCGATTCACGTCGAAGTGCTCAGCCGCTTCCGCTCGCTCAAGGAGCAAAAGAAAGCCATCGCGGGATTGAAGGACGGCAGCGTGGATGTCATCGTCGGCACGCACCGGTTGATTTCCAAGGACGTGGAATTTAAAGACCTCGGCCTCTGCGTGGTCGACGAGGAACAGCGTTTCGGCGTCGTGCAGAAGGAACGCTTCAAGCAGCGTTTCCGGCTCGTCGATGTCCTCACGCTCTCCGCCACACCGATTCCGCGCACGCTCTATTTGTCACTTATCGGCGCGCGCGATTTGAGCACCATCGAGACCCCACCCGCGAACCGCGTGCCGGTCGAGACGATCATCGGGCCTTACGACGAGCGCGTCATCCGCGAGGCGATCCGGCGCGAACTCGCGCGCAATGGCCAGGTCTACTTCTTGCACAACCGCGTCTCCTCGATCCATGAGCTGAAGGACAAGCTCAAGTTTCTCGTGCCCGAAGCCCGCGTCGATGTCGGCCACGGCCAGATGGAGGAAGGCGAACTCGAGGAAGTCATGGCGCGATTCATCGCTGGGGAAACCGACGTGCTCCTCTCCACGACGATTATCGAGAGCGGGCTCGATATTCCCAACGCCAATACGATCCTCATCGACCGCGCCGACCGCTTCGGTCTCGCCGATCTCTACCAGCTCCGGGGCCGCGTCGGTCGCGCGCAGAACAAGGCTTATGCCTATCTCTTCTTGCCGCGCCATCTTATGACCGTCGGCGATGCCAAAAAGCGCGTCACCGCCATTCGCCAATACTCGCAGCTCGGCGCTGGGTTCAAGATCGCCATGCGGGACCTGGAAATCCGCGGCGCGGGCAACCTTCTCGGCACCGCGCAGAGCGGGCACATCACCGCGGTCGGGTTCGAACTCTACTGTCAATTGCTCAAGGTCGCGGTCGACCAGATGAAGACCGGCAAGACCGAGCGGCTGGTCGAATGCAAATTCGATTTCGATTTTCTCTCGTGGAACGAGGACGGCGACGGCAGCCGCGACGGCGCGTTCATTCCCCGCGCCTACATGGCCGAGAGCCGCCACCGCATTGAGGCCTACCGGCAGATTGCCGAGATGCGATCCCTCGACGACGTGGACGCCCTCGAACACGAATGGGCGGACCGCTACGGCCCGCTTCCGGCTCCGGCGACGCGGCTCCTTTTGGCCGCACGGATTCGCGTGCAAGCCGCCGCCGTGCGCGTCCACCGTATCGAGACGCAGGGCGAGAAGCTCATGATCAGTCAGGGTGGCGACTTCGTCATGATCGGCGGCAAATTCCCCCGTCTGAATGGCTCCACCGCCGACGCCAAGCTCGCGGAGATTCACGGCTGGGTCGCGGCCTTGGCCGGTCACGAGAAGCCGAAACGGTGAGAAAGCGCTTCGGCGAAGCGTTACGCTGGGCTTGACCCGGTTCCGAGGCGCTTCTAAGCTCCTCGGGATAAACCAGTGGATAGCTGCTTTGGCCGGGACTGCCCCGCTTTCGGCAGGTGCCCGCACCGCATGAACTTGTCAGCCTTACGTACTGCAATCGGACGCCGGTTTACGGCGGGAATGGCGATGCTCTTGTTGCTCGCGGGAGCGGCGCGTCTGGATGCGCAGATCGTGGACGGTATCGCGGCGATCGTGAATGACAAGGTGATCACCTTCTCGGAGGTCAAAAAGCGCGTCGATCCCACAGAACGGCTGCTCAAGGAAAGCTATACTGGCCAGGAGCTGGTGGACAAGGTGAAGGAAGCGCGGTTGAAGGCGCTCAACGCCGAAATCGAACGACAACTGATCATCCAGGATTTTTTCAAGGCGGGTTACTTCGTGCCGGAGAACATCGTGGAAGATCGCATGAAGGATGTGATCAGCTCCCAGTTCGATGGCGACCGGTCGGCTTTCATCAAGACGCTTTTGGCCAATGGCATTTCGCTGGAAAATTACCGCAAGGAGTTGCGCGAGCAGATCGTGGTGCAGTACATGCGCCAGAAGAATGTATCGGGAGCGGTGATTGTGTCGCCTTACCGCATCGAGCAGTATTACCAGGAAAACGTCCGGCAGTTTGTGCAGGAAGCGCAGATTCAATTGCGCCTGATTTACCTGCGCCGATCGGTCTTCAAGGAAAAGCGGACGAACGCGAACGGTCAGACCGAGGAATATGATCCGCAGGAAGAGGTGATGAAGGAAATCCTCTACAAGCTCGATACAGGCTCCTCATTCGCGGAAATGGCGCGCACTTATTCGGAAGGTCCGAAGCGCGAAGACGGCGGCGATTTCGGTTGGGTGACGCAGGAGACGTTGCGACCGGAAATCCGCGACGCGGCGTTCAAACTGAAGCCGGGCCAGCATAGCCGCATTCTGACGACGGACGACGGCTACTACATTTTGCGGGTGGAAGATGTGAAGCGATCCTCGGTGCAATCGATGTCCGATGTCCGCGCGCAAATCGAGAAGACGCTCATCCAGGAAGAGCGCCAACGCCTGCAGCAGGAGTGGATCGATTCGCTGCGCTCGAAGGCATTCATCAAGATGTTCTGATAAGCGGTCCACTTTCAGCAATCAGCTGTCAGCCAGAACGCTTTCACATCGGTTGGACTTATTCTGCTACCCCGTGCGGATTGATTTTTGGTGTGTTTGGTAAGACTCGTATTATTCTTACTACCAAATATGTCGCGCGCATCTTCCCCACTCAGCCCTACCATCGCCCTCACCATCGGCGACCCGGCGGGGATTGGTCCGGAGGTGATCGCGAAGGCATTGCGTTCGGGCAAGCTGGCGAAGGGTTTCCGTTATGAAGTGATTGGCGAGCGGGGCGGAATTGCGCCGGGTCGCAGCACGAAGAAGTCGGCGCGAGTGGCGCTGGTTGCACTCGATGAAGCCGTGGCGCGGTGGAAGCGCGGGGAACTGGCCGCGATTGTGACGGGTCCGATCCAGAAGGAGACGATGGCGGCGATCGGGTTCCCCTTCCCTGGTCACACGGAATATTTTGCCCACCATTGTGGGGTGAAGGAAGACGATGTGGTGATGATGCTGGCCGATGCGAAATTGCGGGTGGCGTTGTGCTCGACGCATTGTTCGCTTTTGGATGCGATTCAGCAGCTGAACGTGCCGAAGATTATTCATGTGGCGCGGACGAGCGCGGCTTTCCTGCGCCAAATTGGTATCGCAAAACCGCGCTTGGCTTTGGCCGCGCTAAACCCGCATGCGGGCGAGGGCGGCTTATTTGGCAATGAGGAGGCGCGGATTCTGGCGCCGGCTTTGAAGGCGCTGCGCCGCTACGAAAAGGCGGAGCGGTTCACCATTACGGGTCCACATTCGCCGGACACTTTGTTTCATCGAGCAGTGCAAGGGGGCTTCGACGCGGTGGTCTGTTTGTACCATGACCAAGGGCTGATTCCGTTTAAATTGATTGCATTTAGTTCAGGCGTAAATATTTCCCTTGGGCTGCCGCTGGTGCGGACATCGCCGGATCACGGAACCGCATTAGATCTTGCGGGAAAGGGAGTTGCGGATGCGAGCAGTATGATCCAGGCGATTAATACAGCAGCGCTTATGGTTCGTTCTTCAGTTACCGGATTTAAGACCGAAAAGAGATGTAGATGAATGAAAGACGAAATTGAATCGTCTAATCATCGAGGTGTACGTGCGCAGGATGCGTACGAGAAACGATGAATGCTACAGACAAAATGAAGTTGCGTGCCGCCCTCGGGTACATCGAACTCGGAATGCTTAAAGATGCGGCACTCGAAGTGGGAGAGCTTTCCACGGAGACCGCAGACAGTATCGACGGGCTAATCTTGCGCCTCGAACTGGCCCAGCGTTCGGGAACGTGGACCAAGGCGGAGCGAATCGCCCGCAAGCTGACGAAACTGCAGCCGGATGAGCCGGATTGGAGCATCGCGCTGGCCTACGCCGCGCGGCGTGCCCATTCCATCGAAGCGGCGCGCACGATCCTCTCGCAAGCGGTATCGAAGTTCCCGCGCGAAGCGGTGATCCATTTCAACCTCGCATGCTACGCGTGTCAAATGGGTGAGATCCCGGTGGCGCGCGATTGCCTGCGCCGGGCCTTTGCCTTGGATCGCACGTATATCGTGACGGCCCTCAAGGATCAGGACTTGCGCCCGATCTGGCCGGAAATCCTTTGCGCGGGGTAGACGTAACCATGATGCATCGCGTGGTGGCAGGATCGGCTCAGCGCCCCTATAATTAGGCTTCATCTTGGCCGGGAGAGCGCGTTAGACTGGTGGCTTCACCATGTCCAAGGCGTTAGAACGGTTGGAGGAGTTCGCAGTCGATGTGATTCTGGAGCGACGCTCCGGAAAGCGTGCGACGTTGTTGCGCGCCCTGCTCCTTTTGCTCTCGCTCTTGTACAAGCAGATCATGCGGTTGCGGCTCTACTTTTTCGAGGAGCGCATCGCGAAGGTACACAGTCTCGGCTGTCTCGTGGTGAGTGTGGGCAATCTGACGGTCGGTGGCACGGGCAAGACGCCGGTGGTGGAGATCTTTGCGCGGGCCTTGACGAAGGGCGGCCGGCGTGTGGCGATTTTGAGCCGCGGCTATAAAAGTCTGCCGCGCCCGTGGTATGAGCGATTGTCGGATTCCTTCAAGCCATACGAATTGCGCCGTCCGCCGCGCGTGGTGTCCGATGGGCGGTCGCTGCTGCTGGACTCGGAAGTGGCGGGTGATGAGCCGTTCATGCTGGCGAGCAATTTGAAGAATGTGCTCGTGCTGGTGGACAAGGACCGGGTGAAGAGCGGCCTGCATGCCATTCGCAAGTATGGAGTCGATACGCTGCTGCTCGACGATGGCTTTCAATATCTGCGGCTGAAGGAGCGGCTCGACGTGGTATTGGTCGACCGCGAATCCCCTTTTGGAAATGGTCACATGCTGCCGCGTGGGATGTTGCGCGAGCCGAAGGAGCACCTCAAGCGGGCGAGCATCATCTTCATCACGAAATGCGACGGGAGCGACCTGACGAAGTTAAAGGCGGAGTTGCGTCGATATAACCGCCATGCCGAGTTCATCGAATGTTCGCATCATCCGGTGTATCTGGAGGAGGCCTACACGCAGGAACGGCAGCCGCTTTCCTATCTGAAAGGCCAACGCGTCGGAGCACTCTCGGGCATCGCGCGACCGGAAAGTTTCGAGGACGGCTTGGTCAAGCTCGGGGCGGAGATTTTGTATTCGCGGCAATACGCGGATCATCACCGCTTCACGGTGAAGGAATTGCAGAGCATGTTCCAGCGCACGAAATCGCGCGGGGGCCGCGTAATCCTTACCACGGAGAAGGACGCAGTGCGGCTGCCCCGGTTGGACACGCGCCCGCTGCCGGTCTATTTCCTCCGCGTCGAAATCAAGATCACCAGCGGACATGAAACGTTCGAGGAATGTGTGAACCGCCTGTGCCGGACGAATCGCCCGGGTGCGAAAGCGGGACAGGGAGCGTTGGCGAGGGTGTGACGAGCCTGAACCCTAATTCCCGGTCCAGAAGACATCCGTGCTGTTGGCTTGCAGAATAGCGGTGGCGGTCCGCCATTCGACGTGTCCGTCGTAGAAAAGGATGTTGGCGCCGTTTTGGTGGGGAACCAATCCCACGTTATCCCGATAGGTGCCGAAATTGGCCTCGGCGTAACTGGCTTCCAACACCATGGCCGCTTGAGCGGGCCGGGTAATACGCGATAAGGGAATGGGGGTGGTGCGGTAGTTCCAGGGGTCCTGCGCCAGTGGGGTATTGTTCAACCCGTAGGACATGCGGCCACTGAGGCCGCTCTTGATGGAGCCAATGTAGATGACGGCATCGCGCGTGGCGGGACAGCGGAAGGCATTGGGCCGGACATTCGGATAAATGCTGCGCTGCATCTGGATGTCATTCAGCGGATAGGAGGGCAGTTTGCCGTTGTAAATGTAGGGCCAGACAAGCCAGCCCCAGGTATTTTCCTGACCTGCGTTACTGGGCCAGGCGAGGAGGACGGGAGGCAGGTTGTTGTCGTGATCCGCAGCGTAAGCGAAGAGGCCGGTGCTGAGCTGCCGGAGATTTTGGGCGCATTGGGTGCGTTGCGCGGTGGCGCGAACGGGCCGGATCGCGGCCAGCATCAATCCGGCCAGAATCATCACGATGGCCGTCACGACCAACAACTCCAGCAGCGTGAAGCCGCGGCGGCTCGATACACGGGAAGCGTGAAAGTTCACATGGCAGTCCGCCGTGGCAAGAACCACCGGCGGTAAAGTAACGGAGCGGCGGCGACGATCAGCAGCAGCGCCGTGCGCGGTTCCGGAACGGAGGTGACGAGGATGGAATCGATTCCGAAGGTGGCTCCGGTCGTGGGCTCGTTGGTGCCGAGGCTCGAATTGATCGCCCCAATGGCGAGCGAGGAGCTGGAGCCGAGGACACTCGCGTTGAAATATTGCAGCGAATACGAGTACGTCGACGGGCTGCCCGGCATGCTGTTGAAGGTAGCTCCCGTGAGGGAGATGGTCAACAAGTTGGCCGCGCCGTCAATGGTGCGCGAAATGGACGTGGGAATGGAGCTCAGAGTCGGTGCCGTGACATTGCCGCCGTGGCCGTAATCATAGATCTTCAGGTAATTGGAACTGCTGGTCTTGAACACTTCGATGCCGAGATAGCCGCCGAGCCCCGTGCCGCTGTTGTAAGGGTTGTTGCTGCTCGGGTTGCCGTTGACGTAGAAGCTGTCCGGGTTCGAGGTGTTCATGTTGCCGAGCATCGCATAGAAACCGACGCGACCGCTGCCGGGAGTGCCGCCGAGGGTGAGGCCCGAGAGCGTCATGGTGATCGGCTGCGTGAACGGGTTGAACGTGTTGGCCTGGGTGACCAGCGCGGAATGGCTCAGCACATTGGTGGTACTGACCGCAGCCACGAGGGAACCGCCCGAGACGGTCGGCGCGTTCACAGAAGTGGTGTTCCACGTCGAGGGGTTCAGGGTGGCGAAGTCGTCCGAGAGCAACGTCTCGGCTTGCGCGAATCCCGTGATCAGAACCAAACAGATTGCGATCCATCTGCTCCACATGAGGCCACGTTTCCGTGCCGAAGTTACCGCCACGTCCAATCGGGTATGTTGGGAAGAATTCATAATGTTAATGTAGGAAAAATGGTGATGGTGTTGCGAGAGGGTGACTACCTTACATAAGGTGAAATCGTGAGTTTACAGAGCGTTCAGGACGGCGAGAGAAGGATCGTCCGTTTTGCGCGCCTCCGATGGAGCGGGCACGCGCAGGCGGACGTTGGCAGCAAGGAGCCGTTTCTGCAGTTGGGGCACATTGATGTTGGCGACGGGGCAAGACGTCTGCAAGGCCAGCGCTGCCGCCGTCCCCGCCGCCTGCCCGGTGAGCATGCAGGTTCCTTGGATACGCGTGCTGGAGTGGGCAACGTGATCGGTGGAAATGCAGCGTCCCGAGACGATGAGATTGGTGACGGTGTTGGGTACGAGGGAGCGATAAGGAATGTCGTAGCAGTCGCCGTGAATCTCGCCGCCAATGGCCTTGCGACGTCCCTGCGGATCGTGAATGTCGATGATGTAGGAGCCGTGGGCGATGACATCGGGAAAGGGCGTGCATTGGATGGCTTCCTTGCCCCGGAGCACGTGACGTCCGATCAGGCGACGGGTCTCGCGCACGCCGAGGACATCACCGCTTTCGAGCAGGTAGGCGTTTTCGAATCCGGGAATGAACCGCTTGAGAAAATCGATGACATGAAACACCTGCAACTGGGCAATGACTTCGCCGCGGCTGAGGTCGAGGGCGTCGGTGCCGTTGATGCCGGTCACGCGCGTCATATTCACGACTACCTCCCCTTGTCGCCGGTTCTTGAAGAACAGCACGCGGCCTTGCGGCAGCGGCAGTTCGTCGCCGTCCACCTGAAAACCGGGTGTGTTGGCGTAGGGCAGTTTGAGAAATTCCTCCTTCGTAATGCCGATGTCGGCGTATTTCAGCTTGCGGTTGATGAGCGGTTTGCCGCGTTCGAGGTCGACATTGCCCATGGTGAACATGATGGTGACCGGCTGCATCTGGCCGCTGTGCTCATACTCGCCATAGCTGGACTCTTCCTCGTGCACCTTGTTGAGCCCCGTCTCGGTCAGGCCGCGCAGCACGCCCGGTTCGCTGCCGGTGACGAAGCATTCTCCCGCTCGCGCCAGCAAATCGCCATCACCCGTGGCGTCGATGAAAATGTGGCCCTCAATCAGGCACAACCCCGATTTGGTATGGACGACGAGGCCTGTGATCTCGTCGCCCCGTCGCACCACATCCACCAGCGACGCATGGAAGAGCACATCCACGCCACTCTTCACGGCGGTCTCCACCAGGACATGCTTCATGACATGGGGCGAGGAGTAGAGGTGATGATCTTTGCCGCCACCGCCGGAATATTGCCGGGTTTCGGTGATGACCTGTTGCACCAGTTCTTCCAGAATACCGCCAAAGGGTTGATTGCTGCGGGTGGTGCGGGCATCGAGCGGAGTGACCATGCCGAGGGTCATCATGCCGCCGAGACAACCATACTGCTCGATCAAGAGCGTGGAGACGCCGTTGCGCACGGCGGCAATCGCGGCGCACGCTCCGGCGGGGCCGCCACCGACGACCACGACATCGGCGCGTTTCAAGAGGGGGAGAGGGGTGGAATAGGAGCTTGGATTTTTCATGTGTCGGAAAAGGTGGAGGTGAATCAATACGCGGCAGGTCGAACAGGTTGATGCGTGGAAGATAATCCCGCTGCGGGGCTTGACGCCAGTGAGGGGAAACCTTACATAAGGCTACGGATGGGGCTCTCCGCGCCTATGTCACGACCACTCCCAGAATCAGTCAGTCTCGGTGATATTGCCCGGGTGGCGGGTGTCTCGCGCATGACCGTCTCGTGCGCGTTGCGCAATCAGCCCGGAGTGGGCGCGGCCACACGGCGTCGCATTCTCCAGATCGCCCGCAAACTGGGGTATACGCCGGACGCCCGCACCGCTTCACGCATGAACGAAGTGCGCTTGGCTAAAGCCAAGGAACTGGTGCCGCTGGCTTGGATCAACACCGACGAGAATGAAAAGACGTGGCACCAGGAGAAGTATCTCACGCCTTATTATAATGGGGCCTATAGCCGCAGCCGTGAGCTGGGCTACGATCTGCAGGAATTCTGGTTGAAACAATCGGGTATGACGATGCGCCGTCTTTCGAACATCCTTTTTCACCGTGGCATTCAGGGCGTCATCATCGCGCCGCCCACGCAGGCGAGTCTCATTCATTTCCGGCTCGATTGGAGGCACTTCGCGGCGGTTTCCTTCCAAAAGGCCTTGGCGCGGCCCTCTCTTTTCCGGGTCACTCCGGATTATTACCAAAACATTCTCACGGCCTTGCGAACGCTCCAGCACCACCATTATCGGCGTATCGGTATGGTACTGCCCATCCAGAGTGACCGCCGTTCCCATCACGCGTATGCGGCGGCGTTGAGCTATTTTTACGATCAGGTTTCGCAACTGGAGAGAATCCCACCCATTCATGGTCTCGACGAATTCGGTCCCGTGCGTTTCCGGCAATGGATGGTCAAGCACCGCCCCGACGTGGTGCTGAGTCAACGCCGCGATCTGATTGATTTCATTGAAAAGGCGGGTTTCAAAGTTCCGGATCAAGTCGGCGCGGTGCACCTCGCGATGGAAGATGACTGCACGGATTGGGCCGGCATCTGGGCCCATAAACGGGAAATCGGCATGGCCACAGCCGAGTTGGTCATCTCGCTGGTGCAGAACCGGCAGTTTGGACTTCCTCCCGTGCCGCGCGATATCACCATCCCCGGTGTGTGGCGACCGGGCCGCACGCTGCTGATTCCAAAGCCGGGTAAATCGTGAGGAGAAGGCAACGAGAAAAAGCTTGGACCGCGCCTGCGGTAAATTCAGTATGACTGGATGGACGCGGTGACACCGGGTCCATCGAAATTTCCTCCACCCTCAACACTGTGCACATCGCTCTCATTCGCCGCCGTTTTTCCCCGACCGGGGGAGCCGAGCGCTACCTCGAACGTCTCGCCGGGGCGTTGCAGGAACGCGGCCATGCGGTGGCGCTGGCGTGCGAGTCGTGGCAGGAGGGCAGCGCGAGTGCGATCCGCGATGTGCGGCGTGTGGAGTCCAATGATCCGGCGAGTTTCGCACAGGCTATCGCGGCGTTGAAACTGCGGGACGAATTTGACGTGGTGTTCAGCCTGGAGCGTGTCCCCGGATGCGATGTCTATCGCGCGGGCGACGGTGTGCATGCGGACTGGTTGGAGCAGCGGGCCATGTACGGTGGACTGCTGGGCCATTTTCAAAACTGGATCAAGTTCAAGAACCGCGCGATGTGCGCGCTCGAAGCGGAGGTCTTTCGCCCGGAGAAGACGCGGCATGTGATCGCGAACTCGCAGATGGTGAAGAATGCCATTGTGTGGCGGTTCGGTTTTCCCGCGGATCGCATCAGCGTCATTCGCAACGGCGTGCCGGTGGAACGATTCGCCAGCGGCAACCGCGAGGCGGGTCGTGCGGCGCTCGGAATTGGCGCAGACGAATACATCGTTTTGCTCGTCGGCGCGGGCCGCGAGCGCAAGGGCGTGGAGTATGCGCAAGCGGCGGTGAATCGCACGCCGGGAGCGCGCTTGATTGTGATGGATAACGCGCCGCCCGTGCCAATGCCGGATGTGTATGCAGCGGCCGATGTCTTTTTACTGCCGACACTCTATGATCCGTTTGCGAATGTGACGCTGGAGGCGCTCGCCGCCGGATTACCCGTCTTGACCACACGCCACAACGGCGGGGCGGAGATTCTGACGCGTGGTCAAGACGGCATCGTCTTTGAACGTGCCGACGCGGTGCGCGATATGGCGCAGGCCTTGGTGCGATTGCGGGACCGGAACGAACGCGAGCGGTTTCGCGCCCCGGCGCAGGCGCTGGCCCGGCAATACGATCTGAGCCGTAACGTGGAAGAAACGCTACAGTGCCTGACGGTTTTTCACGGAACAAGATGATGAGAAGCCGGGGTAAAACATGCGGGAATTAGATCTTTCTTAAACGGGTTGCCCAAGATTAGTATGGCTGGATTATTTATGAGAGGATTGATTGTGAGGGTTGGCCTGTTTGTTCTGGCTTTTTTGGTGGGTGGAATCATCTCTTTCGAACAACGATTTGCTTTGGACGCGGATGCGCTTTCCTACGTGGACTATGCGCGCGTACTGACGCACTCTACCTTTTGGCAAAGCCCCAATGGGTATTGGAGCCCGCTGCTGCCGTTTTTGCTCTCGATACCTTACCGTTTTCTAGCGATCTCTCCCATGTGGATGGGGCCGGTGGCGGTAGGCGTTTTCTGGTTAACGTTCGGTTTGCTTTTGGTCAGCTACTTTTACTTTGAACGGTGGCTGGTGCGCTATATCGAGACGCGGGATGGCAAGCCATGGGATCCGCAGCGGAGGCAAGCGCTGTTTCTTTTTGGTTTTATGACGGTGGCGGTGGCGGGGCTGAATGTGCTGTGGGGTTATTTCAATCCCGATCTGCTGGTGGCTGCTTTCTTCTTGCTCGCGAGTGGTCAGTTGTTGAAGTTCAAGACGGGCCAACAACAGTGGCAGGACTGGCTCTTGTTTCCGCTGATTCTTACCTTAGGTTATTTGTCTAAGGCCGTGTTTTTCGTGCTGGCGTTTGCATTTGTGGGGGCCTTATTTTTCGTCCTGCGTCAGCACCGCTATCGCTGGCTTGCCACGGCGGCCGTTTTGGGGTTGTTCGTGTTATGGAGTGCCATCGAATGGCTGCCATTGTCGCTGCACAAGGGACGATTTACGTTTGGCGATACAGGCAAGATTAACTATGTGGCGGCCTGCGGAGTAAGCGGTGCCTATGCGTCGCAAAAGTGGTTTGTTTTTTGGCAAACCAGCCCGAATGGCGCTCCACTGAAGCATCCGATGCGCTATGTGGAGAAGCCCGTCGAGGTTTATGATTTGAACAGCCCTGTGCCCGGTGTTTTCCCGGTTTGGAACGATCCTTCCTACTGGATGGAGGGCCTTAAGTTCCAGTTCAACCTGCCACGCCAGCTTTCATTGCTGGTTCTCAATACCCATCGGTTGCTCAGTACGTTGATACAAGGATTTGCCTGGTCGCTGGTAGCCTTGCTCACGCTGGGGTTGATTCTCAAGCGGGAAGGTTGGTCGGATTGGCGTCGTTCTCCCTGGGAGCTTGCCTTGCCAGCCTTAGTCGGCTGTGGGAGTTATTTTTTGGTGGTAATCATGCTCCGTTATTGTCTGGGTTTTATCAGCGTACTGATCATTGTGATTTTCGGTCTTGGCTTGGCCGTTTTGAAACCGGCGCGGGTGCGCTCCATCTGGATGGTGTTGGTGGCGCTTAGTCTCATAGGCTTTGGGAATGAGGTCTTGTGCGCTGTCGACAAATTGCGGGCGGATCTGGCCCATCGCAGTGTGGAGGAGATCTTTTCGGATGAGGATATACAGGCGGCTCGACTGCTGCCAGAACTTGGTGTCAAAAACGGCACAGACGTAGCCATTATACACGAAGCGAACTCGGGGTACATGCGACTACTTCACTTTGGTAATTTTCGGCTCAAAGGCCTTATCCCAAATAATGAACAGTTTTGGAACAGCTCCCCAAATGAACGTGCTCAGACTCTGGATACACTGCGGGCCATGGGCGCCAAAGCTCTTTTAGCGGTAGTGAATCAAATTTACCCTCACATGGAGGGTTGGATTCCAGTTGGACAAACCCGGTATGCGGTCTATCTATTGGAAACGCCTCCCGGTAAAACGAGCGTAAAACTTCCATGAGCAAAGTGATTATTGTTGGTGCGGGCCCGGCAGGGTTGACTGCGGCGGCGGAACTGATTGAAAAAGGCCACCGCGTGGTAATTCTGGAGAAAGATCCCGAATACGTAGGTGGCATCGCGCGGACGGTGCACTACAAGAATTACCGGTTTGATATCGGTGGGCACCGCTTCTTTAGCAAGAGTTCCGAGGTGACGGAGTGGTGGCAGCGCCGCTTGCCGAACGATTTCATCAAGGTGCGCCGGCTTTCGCGCATTTTTTACAACGGTACTTTTTTCGATTACCCGCTGAAGGCCTTTAATGCGTTGTTCGGCCTCGGGGTGTGGACGAGTTTTCTGTGCGTGATGAGTTACATCTGGGCACGCGTGAATCCGATCAAGCCGGAGAAATCGTTTGCCGATTGGGTGAGCAACCGTTTTGGCCGCCGCCTGTTCTCGATTTTCTTCAAGACTTACACGGAAAAGGTCTGGGGCATGCCGTGCGAGGAGATCAATGCGGATTGGGCGGCGCAGCGGATCAAGGGACTTTCGCTATTGAGCGCGATCTGGAATGCGTTGATTCCACAGCGCAAAAAAGGCAGCGATACGATCAAGACGTTGATCGACCAGTTTGAGTATCCGCGCCTCGGTCCGGGCATGATGTGGGAGAAGACGCGCGATGACATTCGCCAGTCGGGCAACCAGGTGTTGCTGGGCATGAACGTGGTGCGCATACACCGGGACGGCAATCGTGTATTGTCCGTGGTGACGCGCGATGCCAACAAGGTGGAGACGGAGTGGGCGGCGGATCAGTTCATCATCTCAATGCCATTGCGGGAAACGATCCGGGCCATTGTGCCTTCACTGGGCTTGGAAGCTCAGGCGGCGGCGAACAAGCTGACCTATCGCGATTTTTTGACGGTGGCGTTGATGGTGAAGAAAGCGAATCTTTTTCCGGACAACTGGATTTATGTCCACGATGCCAGCGTGAAGCTGGGCCGGATTCAGAACTTCAATAATTGGAGTCCAGAAATGGTTCCGGTCGAAGGAGTGACCTGTCTGGGCCTGGAGTATTTCTGTTTCGAAAATGACGATCTCTGGGCGATGTCAGATGCGGATTTGATCGCTCTCGGCACGCGCGAACTGGCTCAGCTTGGGCTGGTGAATGCAGCGGATGTGTTTGACGGTGCCGTCGTGCGGATGCCGAAGGCGTATCCGATCTACGATGCGGAATACAGCCAGACCGTGGAGACATTACGGCAGTCGTTGGGCCAGCTGGAAAATCTCCAGGTTGTGGGCCGCAACGGCATGCACAAGTACAACAATCAAGATCACTCCATGATGACGGCCTTGCTGGCGGCGCGCAATATCGACGGGTCGCATTACAATCTTTGGCAGGTGAATACCGATGCGGAATATCACGAAGCGGGAGAAGCGAAGGATTTGGTAAAGTAGCCGCCTATTAGCCGCGCGAATACTTTCATTGCGCGGCTAATGTTTAGCGGGTCGATTCCGATAAAGAGAGAGTCCATATTTTACGATCGGTTGAGCGCCACCAGCCGGTCATTGATGAGGTACTCTTCATGTCTGCAATCAGTAATATTGGTGGCTTCTCCGGGACGCAATACCCCATGTATTCCGGTTCGGTCCGGAAATTATCGGATCATCCCTACAAGGTATGTGAGACGAGTACAGGTCTCCAGAATGGTCCCAATATTGTCACGATGAGCAACGCCGATGGGGACACCATTACGCTGTCGGCCTTGGCCAAGCAACTGGGGCAGTCGGTACAGAAGTAATCGGTCTTTCCCCGTTATACCTCACTGTCCTGTAAACTTCTCTGCATTTTGCAGGGAATCTCCTTGTCGACATTCCACATGGTGGATTACCGTGAGCGCTTCTTATGTCGATAAAGAGCGCAACCGCGATTCCCGAGAGTGACCGGATACCCTTTTTTCAGAAGATCATGTTTGCCGCGGGCAACAGCATGGACTTCTTTGCCACCGGTTTGATGATCGGCGTCTTATGGATGCCCTACTTCAATATTGGGCTCGGCATCAGTCCGGCGAAGCTGGGCATTGTCCTGATGATTCTCCAGGCGTGGAATGCGGTGTTGGACCCGATCATGGGTAATATTTCCGACAACACACGCACACGCTGGGGTCGCCGCCGTCCATTCATGGTCGTAGGTTCGACACTGACCGCGCTGCTGGCACCGTGGATCTGGCGTCCGCCGACTCAGTGGGGCGAAACGGGCATGGTCATTTATCTGGTCCTCGTGGGGATGGTGTTCTATGCCTGCTTCTCATGCTGGGCGATGCCGTATTACAGCATGCAGTTGGAGTTGACGCCGAATTACGACGAGCGCACGCGCCTGACGGCGTGGTCGACGGTCTTCGGCAAGATCACGGGGATGTGTGGTGCATGGGCCATGGCGCTGCTGAGCAGTTCGTTGTTTGCCGACCCGGTGACGCACAAGCCGGACATCGTGCATGGGATGAAGGTATGCAGTTGGTTTGTGGCAGGAGCGATTTTTGCGATTGGCATGTTGCCGCCGCTGTTTGTGAAGGAGCGCTATTATGAGAAGGAGGCGAAGCACCAGTCGCGCGATCCGTTCTGGCAGAGCATCAAGGAGTCGTTCCATTGTCAGCCGCTGTGGATGCTTATTGGGATTTCCTTTTTCATGGTAGTCGGCAGCAGCGCGGTGGGTACGCTGGGCCAGTATGTGAACATTTATTACGTGAACCGCGGCGATCTCGCGGCAGCGGGGATCATCGGCGGTTTCAAGGGGACGATTTTAACTGTGACGGGCCTGTTATGCATTCCGATCTATACGTGGCTCGGGGAAAAGTTCGATAAGAAGTGGGTAGTGGGAATGATGATCAGCGGAACAATGTTTGGTCATATGCTGAACTATTTCTGCATGACTCCGGAGCACCCGTACCTGCAGTTAATTCCGGGTATCTTCGAATCCTCGGCGATTTCGGCGGTGTGGTTGTTCCTGCCCTCCATGAAAGCGGATGCAGCGGATTATGACGAACTGAAGACAACCCGCCGTCGTGAAGGTGCGTTGAATGCGTTCTATTCCTGGTTCATCAAGGCTGCGTTGACATGCTCCATGGGGCTGGGTGGATTGGTGCTGCAAATCTCGGGCTTCGATGTGAAGCTGGCGCATCAGCAGCCGGCCGATGTGCTGCATATGATGCTGGTGCTGTACGTGGTCCTTCCGCTCTTTATCTGGATCGCTGCGCTGGTGTTCGTGTGGCTTTATCCGCTCGACCGCGCGGCGATGGGAGCGATTCGCGCCCAACTTGAAACGCGCCGCGGCAAGGTGTGATGGGGTTACGCGCCACTAATTCTGACGCTGTTGTTCAAACCAGCAGACGGCTTCGCGCAAGAGTTCGGTGGAATTTGAGAGGTGGAGCTTCTCTTTGATCCGCGCGCAGTAGGAATGCACCGTTTTCAGGCTGATTCCCAATTTCTCCGCAACCTGGGAGGTTTTATGGCCTTGGCCGAGCTCGCGGAAGATTTCCAGTTCGCGGCTGCTCAATTGATCCTCCAATCGCTGCGCACTCGAATCCGCCTGCTTGATCAGGTTCTCCGCCAGGCCCACGGCATGGGTTTCACTTAAATAAATGCCGCCCGCGAGCACCTTGCGAATCGCCGCAATGATCTGCTCGGTGCTTTCCCGCTTGATCACGTAACCGCGCGCGCCGGCACGAAGGGCTCTTTCCGCGTAGACGGTTTCCTCATGCATCGACAGAACCAGCAATAGCGTTTTCGGGTAAAGCGGACGTATGCTTTTGATCAAATCCAGTCCGGAAGTGGCCTGCAGGGAAATGTCGACCACCGCCAGATCCGGTTTCACCAAACCGATCTGTGCGATGGCCTCTTCTGCCGTGGAAGCATCGCCGCAGATGATCAGGTCGGGCTCGCGATTGATCAGTTGCGTCAGCCAATCACGCACGAGCGGATGATCGTCGACCAGAAAGACCGTGCGTTTGAGGGGCGGCAGGTTGGTCATGCGGCGATCTTTTCAGCAGGGTTGGTTATGTGCGGCAGGGAGCATTGCACGAGCGTGCCGTGAGGTTCGCGGCTGCGGACGAGCAGCTCTGCGCCGATCAACATCGCCCGGTGCGACATGATGCGGCGGCCCATCCCTCGCGTATGTGGTGCCGTTTTGGCCGCGGGACCCACGCCGTTGTCCTCGACCTGGATCTGCACTTGTTTCGCGTCATTCTTGATCCGGATCACGATGCGATTGGCTTTGCTGTGGCGCACCGCATTTGTCACGGCCTCCTGGGTGATCAGGTAAAGATGCGTGGCGGTGGCCACATCCTTGATGAAGAGAGGATCGTCGTAATCCAGCAGGCAGAAGATATCGTGCTGCTTACTCACCCGGTCAGCCAGTTGATGGAACGCATCCATCAAGCCCTCGGCGGTCATGGCAATGGGGGAAAGGCCTCGGGCCATATCGCGCGTCATCTCGATCGCCTTTTGAATCAGGATTTTGATCTCTCTGGCATCGGTGGCCTCGGGTAGTGATTTGGCTGCCAGTTTTCCTTCCAGAATTTTCACCGCAATTGTCGTGCTCGTCAGGTGTTGGCAGACCGTGTCGTGCAGATCATGGCCGATGCGGCGTTGTTCCTGTTCGCTTACCTCGAGGATTTCCTTTTCCAGTCGGCGCAGGGCGAGAGTCCGCTCTTCCATCCGCATTTCCAATCGTTTCAGGAAAAGTTCGAAATTGCTCAGTAGAAAAATGATGAATACAAAAACGACAAAGACTGAAAAGATATTCCAACCCGAAACGAAGGGGCTGTGCATGTGCAACCCGGCCGCCAGTTTGTTACTGAAAGTCCAGATGCCCACCGACAGCACGGCGGTGATCAGGCCGAAGCGCTTGCCGATCACCCACGTCGCAAAACAGACGGGCACCAGATAAATGACCAATAGTGACACCTCCGCCCCGACGAGATAATCGCAATAACCAATGGTGGCCAGCATCGTCGCCACGGTAGCCATGGACCAGCGCGGTCGCTTTTGGAAGTAATCAAATAGGCGTTGGATCACAATATTAACAAGGCAGAGCTCAACGTCGTGGCGTGGCAAAACGCCATGACATATGATCTGGTTCTGGTTTTCTATCCCCTCCCCTGAAAGCAGGTTCTGCACCCAGTCTTCCGCTTTTTGCCGGAAGTATGCTTCCCCAGAGAAGGTGCCATTTCGGTGATCTGTATGGTCAAAACAAGCCAGAATCGGTCATTTCCTACGGAAAATGGCTGTAAAGGAACATCTGGCGAGGGGAGAAGCCGATGGCCTTACAACCTGTAAGAGAAAATCCTACAAATTGGCATGGCCGTTGCTTTTCCGGACTAAAGTTCATTCGACGGCGCTCTATACCTCGCAGATAAGGATCTCGCGATGGCGGAGGGATGTCTGGTCGGGCGAAACTGGAAAACAACCCATCATAGGAGAATAAGAGATCATGTTGCGACGACCCAAGTATTGGCTGTCATTAATCGCCGTGCTGGCCCTGGCCACGCGAGCGTTCTGTGCGGAATCCACCCCTGTCCTGCTCGCGCAGGCGACTCCGGCTCCGGCCCCTGCGGCCGCAGCTCCTGCGGCTGAGCCGACGGTGGAACAACGCTTGACCGGACTGGAAGCTTACGTGGGCAACGTGGATCCGGCTGGCAGCAAAGTGGCCGGTGTGGCTGGTCCTGGCCACAACGCGTTCATCATGGTGGCGGCGGCTTTGGTGTTGTTTATGACGTTGCCCGGCCTGGCCCTGTTCTACGGTGGCTTGGTTCGTAAAAAGAACGTCCTCTCGGTTCTCGCCCAATGTTTAGGCATCACCGGTCTGGTTGTGATTCTCTGGTGGGCCGTGGGCTACAGCCTCGTCTTCGGTACGAGCTTCGGTGAGTCGGCCTTTGGACCGTTCCTCGGTGGCACGGAATTCTTCTTCCTGAAGGATGTCGGTGCGGCTCCGAACACTAATTACGCCTACTGGATTTCGCAGAGCGTGTTTTGCATGTACCAGCTCATGTTCGCGATCATCACTCCGGCCCTCATCATCGGCGCCATTGCCGAACGCATGAAGTTCTCGGCCGTGTTGCTTTTCGTGGCGATCTGGATGTTTGTGGTCTACTTCCCCATGGCGCACATGGTGTGGGGTGCGACTGGTCTGATGAACGGTGTGTGGAACGCCGCCGCCAAGATCCCTGCGATTGACTTCGCCGGTGGTACGGTGGTGCATATGACTTCCGGTTGGTCTGCACTGATCTTGTGCTTGATCCTCGGCAAGCGCGTGGGCTTTGGCACCGAATCGATGCCTCCTCACAGCATGGTCCTTTGCATGGTCGGTACGGGCATGCTCTGGGTTGGCTGGTACGGCTTCAATGCCGGTAGCGCCCTGGCCGCTGACGGCGTGGCCGCGAATGCCTTCATGACGACGACTTTGGCAACTGGTGTGGCCTCCTTTGTGTGGGCGGCGCTGGAATTGTTCACCAAGGGCAAGGCGAGCGTGCTCGGCTTCTGCTCGGGTGCGGTGGCGGGCCTCGTGGTCATCACTCCGGCTTGCGGCTTTGTTTCCGCGAACGGCGCGGTCATCATCGGTATCGCCGCGGGTGCGATTCCCTTCCTCTTCTGCGTGAAGCTCAAGGGTATCTTCGGTTATGACGACGCGCTCGACACCTTCGGGGTGCACGCGGTCGGTGGTACCATCGGTGCCTTGCTGACGGGTTTCCTCGCTTCCGGTAGCGTCAACTCCAACCTCCTCAGCGAAGGTTATGCGGCCAAGAACGGCCTCAAGGAAGCCGTCGAAGGCGGCACGCTCTGGATCGCGCAGCTCAAGGCGATTGGCATCACGCTGGTCATCTCCATCGTGGCGACGATCATCATCGCCAATGTGGTGAAGGCAATCATCGGCCTGCGTCCGACGCCCGAAGCCGAACGCGAAGGTCTCGACACCACGGATCACGGCGAAGAAGGCTACGTCCACTAAAAATGGCAGAATATGCGGTGATCCCCTGGCAACAGGGGATCGCTGCCTGACCGAACTATCTCATGAAAAAAATTGAAGCGATCATCAAGCCTTTCAAGCTGGAAGAAGTCAAAGTCGCGCTTACCGAACTCGGCATCGAGGGAATGACGGTCAGCGAAGTCAAGGGCTTCGGCCGCCAGAAGGGTCACACGGAAATTTACCGCGGAAGTGAATACACCGTTGATTTTCTTCCCAAGGTGAAACTCGAAATCGTTGTCTCCGACGACAAACTCGAGCCTGCCGTGAAAGCCATCGCTACCGCTGCCAAAACCGGCAAGATCGGTGATGGCAAAATCTTTGTCCTCACCATCGAACAAGCGGTGCGCATCCGCACCGAGGAGACGGGCGAAAAAGCGATCTGACGGTTCCATAAAACAAAAAACGGTTTGGCAGCGATGCCAAACCGTTTTTTTGTGGTGTGAGAGACGCCGGGTATCCGCTCACTTGGCACGTTATGGATTACCCAGAAACCCGAATTTCGCGAGGATCTTCTGGCCTTCGGGAGAAAGGACATAAGCCACGAATTCCTGAGCCAACGCCTTATTCGGCGCCTTAACCAGGGGCGCGATCGGATACTGCGCGATTTCGCTTAGGCCGGGCGGTAAACCGATGGTGAAGAGCTTGCCTGCTTCCACACTCTGCGCATCCGTGGCATAGACCACCCCCGCATCGGCTTCACCCAGAGTTACCTTCGTGAGTACGGCGCGGACGTTTGTTTCATACGACACCACATTCTTCAGCACTGCGTCCTTGTAGCTGGCACCGAAGGCTGGATCTTTTGAGGCGTCCTCGAGATACTTGACCGTGTATTTGCCGACCGGAACCGATTTGTCGGCGAGGACCAGCTTTAGTTTGGCGGTCGCAAGATCCGTGGGTGATTTCACCGGAACATCGCTCTGGGCATTGACGGCAATCACGAGTTTATTGCGCGCAAAAATCTTCGACTGTGCTTCGTCCACGTATTTCTTCGCCGCGAGCGTCTTGATCTCGTCGAGATTCGCACTGGCAAAAACATCAGGCGTGGCGCCCTGCTCTATCTGTGCGCGCAATTGCTGCGAACCCGCGAAATTGTAGGTAATCGTCACGCCCGGATGCGCGTTTTCGAAGGATTTCTTCAGCACCTTGAATGCATCCACCAGAGACGCGGCGGCGAAGACTGTGACTTCCTTCTTCGCCGGTTCGGCGTGAAGTAGGGTGAGGACAGAACCCGACGCCAATGCCAGACCGATGAGCAGGGCTGACAGCGAACGGAGAAACTGTTTTCGATTCATAAGAAGTGGTCTGTGTGTTTTCCGGAAACCGTAACTAATCGACGCCGACGATGATGTTTGAGGACTTGATGATGGCATAAGCCTCTTTGCCCTTCTTCAACTTCAAATTCTTGGCCGAGGGACTGGTAATAACTGAGCTCAGGACGACCCCTTTGGCCACTTCAATTTCGACGATGGTGCTGACTGGACCAGCTTTGATGCTGATGACTTTTCCTTTGAGAACATTACGTGCACTTAATTTCATGAAGGCTCCTTGGTAAGTGGGAATGACAAAATGAGTATCGTTTCAATTTGCGGCGACTCAAGAGCGACGCGTGCCGAAGTTCCGCATCTGGGTTGGTAACGGTCAAACGTTCCATACTCCTTATAGGTGGGCTCCAATGGTGAACGCAGCCCATGCGCCCACGCCAACAAGCGTGATAAGAATTCCTCCCAGGATGCACAATTTCCAGAGCCGCGCGGCGGCAGGTGAATTATCCGGCGTAAACTCCCACACCATCGCGCTGGTGGCGACGCCGTTGGCGAGGTGATAGACCGCAGCGAGAATGGAGACGAAATAAAAACTCATCACGAGGACATTGCCCGGATGCCACGGCTGCTGTTCATTCCAGAAGGTGTGCACACCGCGGACGGTCGACGCATATGCCTTCGCGGGATCGAAAAGTCCGCCTGGCGCATAGCGCTCCAGCGCGGACCAATGAGTAAGCTGGTAGATCGCATGGAATCCGTAGCGATGCAGCGTTGCCACGTGAAAGAGAATGAACGCCAGCAGGATGATCGCCGAAACGCGTTGCCAGAAAAAACGCGTCGCATTGCCGTAATGATGCTTTTCCCGGGGCAGCGTGACTCCTTCACGCAAAAGAAAGCGGAGTCCGTAACCAACATGCACGACAAGTGGCAGGAGAATGAAGACCACTTCAACGATCAGCAGTGCTGCGCTGTTGCGATGAATGAACGAGAGAACGGCCTGATAACGATCCGGCCAGAAACCGAGCAAGCTGATGCCGAGATGAACGAGCAGATAAACACCAAGGACAAGTCCCGCGAGCGAATGGTAACGACGCGGGCAACCACCGCAACTGCAAGCGTGCTCGACATCGGCGTGCGGATCATGACTGTGACCGCCACATCCACAGCCGCCACCCTCTTTGCCGTGGCCTCCGCAACACTCGGTTTCATCCGCCGGAAGAACGGTGAGCGGAATGCCACCTGATCGACCCGATACGCGTGCAGGTTGCCGGGCCGTGGCGTGGTGGTGACCACCACCGCCACACTGGCAGGGTCGGGAGGAGTCAGAATCGTGAGAGCACATGGAAGGTGGAGGCCGCTGATCAAACCAGGCGGCGTGGAGTGTGAAAGTAAATCATGGGAGAATGTGGTTATTTTGGAGCGATCACCCCGGCATTGAGAAGTTGTTCGATTTCCATCCAGCGCCAGGTGCCGGAGCGGGTACCGCCGGAGAGTTTCAGATTTTCGTAGATGTCGGGCTTGCCGACCGAGGAGTCCGTGGTGAACTTTGTTCGGAAAGAGGACAGATCACCAACCTTTGCATTGTTCAGCAAAATCTTGAAATGGGCGATGAACTCGGTGGTGTCGTCGGTGCTGCGACCGTGCAGGCTTACGAGCCGGTATAGTGTGATATGGCCGGGTTGATCCGAGCCCGCCTCGAACAGGATCGCGGTGCTGTGGATATCCACTCCCGGCTTTGCTAGGGCAATCAGCTCAATCTCACTCAGGTTCCAGGTCTCTTGTTTGACGGCTTTTACATAACCCGCCAGCGGACTGGAGAATCCGGACAGGATGAGGGATTCCGGATTGTGATAAGTTTCCCTCAAGTTTTCACCGACTTCGAACCGATACATCTTAAAACCCATAATGTTCTTTCCTTCGGATTGACAAATTACCAACGAAAAAAGAAGCTGTTCACGCCCATGAAAATGCTCGCACGCTTGAAATATCTCAATGACGAGGGCTTTGAGATCGCCTCCCTGTCCGGATACGACGACGAGGAAAGCGATTGCAATGCGAAGATTCTTTTCCTCAAGCCGAACATGAACGGTGGTTTCCGGGTTTGCTCGGAACTCTTCAAGGTCGACTCCGAAGAGATGGAAAAGTGCTGCAATCTGTTTTTCACGATTCTCTCCGAGCGTAATTAAACTCCGCCTGGAGTTCGGTCGTTTCCGCGACGAGCTGGCGGAGTTCCTCCGCCGTGAGCGCCCGCTTAAGCAGGCGCGCCTGTTCCCGTGCGAGTTCAAGCAATTGCGATGCCGTAGCTTGGTCCACCTTGATGCCGATACGTTCCAGCATGTGCCGCAGCACCGCTTTGCCGGAATGATGACCGAGCACAAATTCCGAGCCACCCCGGCCGACTTCATCCGCATTGAACGGTTCGTAGGTCTCGTGATTGCGCAGCAGCCCTGCGCAGTGGATGCCCGATTCATGCAGAAACGCCGCTGAGCCGGTCACGGGCTTGGAAGGATGCAAGTCGCGGCCCGAGGCGGTGGCGACAAAGTGCGAGAGCTGCCAGATGTGGCGCGTCTTGATGCCGCAATCGATGCCGCAGGACACGCGCAACGCCATGACGACTTCTTCAAGCGGCGCATTGCCGGTGCGTTCGCCGATGCCGTTGACGGTCACGCTGGCGGCCTCGGCTCCGGCTTGAAACGCCGCGATGGTATTGCCCACCGCCATGCCGAGATCGTTATGGCCGTGAAATTCGAGTTCGATGCCATTGGTGGCCGCGCGCACGGTTTCAATCAACTTCGCAGTGCTTAGAGGATTGAGAATGCCCACGGTGTCCGCGATGCGGAAACGCTTCGCTCCGGCAAAGGCGGCCGCCGCCGCGAGATCTCCGACGAACTCCGGTTCCGCGCGGGAAGCGTCCTGCGCGCCGACGGTGACGTACGAAAATCTGCCAAGTCCTTCCTGCACCAGTTCGTGCAGAATGGTCAACGCCCATTGACGCGATTTGCCCCACGCTTCGAGATGGATCGACGATGTGGGCACGGAAATATGGACGCCATCTGCGCGACAGCATGCCGCGAGATCCAAGTCCGCATGCGCGGCGCGGCACCACGTGAGAATCTTGCAGCCGGTATTCAGGTCGCACACCGCATTGATGTCATCGATCTGCCGACCGCCCATGGCCGGAATGCCGACCTCGAGCTCGGGAATCCCGAGTTCAGCGAGGCCACGGGCGATGCGGATTTTTTCCTCACGCGAAAACACCACGCCCGGCGTCTGCTCGCCGTCGCGCAACGTGGTGTCGATGAGGTGAGGAGTCATAACAAACTAGGCGACGAGGAGATGTTCCTCGGCCACGCTGTCGTTTTCGATCGCATCGAGGATCGCGTCCGCGGCGGATTCGTTCACGCTCTTGTACCAGTGACCTTGCGGATAGACCACGACGACAGGACCGTGATCGCAGAGTTTCATACAGCCGGTGCTCGAGACCATCACGTCATCGAGACCGCGATCAGCGGCTTCTTCCGTGAGGTACTGGAGCAATTGCGCGGATTCCTTTTTGTGGCAGACGCCCTGCGCGCCGGTGGCGCGGAAGCTGCCGCAAACGAAGATGTGAGTTTTCGGTTTCGTGATCATGTTCTTTTCCTAAGTAGAGGTTTGAATGGAGGTTGAGTTTTTGGTCGAAAATCAGGCGCAACCGGTGCCCGTGCCGCGACAGGAGGGACCGCCGCAACCGGTGAGGCGCTTCTTTAAAGTGGCGGGAAGTGGCTGACCCGCGAAGAGCGGGCGCAGACCTTCGTCGATGAGCCCTTCCATTTCGGTCACGAGCACGCCGAGTTCTTCCATCACCGCGCGCGGGCCGGTTCCGGCCGCACTCACCAAGACCATGCGGCAATCGTTGAGCGTTTCCGCGAGTTCCTTCCACCGTTCGACGCCGCGACCGGGTTCGGGTGCGAGCCGGACTTCCTTGAATTTATAACCCGCGCTCGATTCCGCAGCGGGTTCATAGACGAGGAAACGGGTGGCTTCGCCGAGGTGTTGATTCACCAGCATGCCTTCGAGTGATGCGACGGCGATGCAGGGACGGGTTTCACCACTGGGTGCGCGTTGGGAATACTCGTTGAGCTTCGCCGCGACTTCCTCGGTCGGTTGTTCATTGATCAGACCGACCGCATCCGCACGACAGCGGGCGCAATGGACCATCTGCGGCAGAGAGAGGCCGGATTGCAAGCGCACGCGGGCGGTCATCGTGGCGCTGGGCGCTTCCATGTCCTCAAACACCGCGCCCTTCACCGGGATCAGCGGCATGCAGTTCATGATGTCGACGCCCATTTCGCCCATTTTCTTCGCGAGGATCGGGATGTGCTCATCATTGATGCCGGGCATGATGATCGTGTTCGTCTTCACCACGATGTTCTTTTCCTTCAACTTGGCGATCGCTTCGAGTTGGCGCTCCAGCAGCAGTGCTGCACCGGCGAGACCCCGCAGCGGTGTCTTGTTGTCGCGCACCCAGGCATAGACCTTGGCCGTGATGGCGGGATCGATCGCGTTGATCGTGATGGTCACGTGACTTGTCTTCAACTCAGCGAGTTCGTCGATGTACGGCCCAATGCCGAGGCCGTTACTTGCGAGGCAAAGAATGAGATTCGGGAATTTCGCGCGGGCGAGTCGCAGCGTTTCCATCGTCTCCTCGCAATTCGCAAACGGATCGCCCGGACCGGCAATGCCGAGCACGGTGATCTCGGGACGCTTTTCGAGCATCTCGCTCAAGTAATCCACCGCCTGCCATGGTTTCAACACCGAACTGGTGACGCCGGGCCGGCTTTCATTCATGCAATCGAATTTGCGGTTACAGAAGTTGCACTGGATGTTGCAGCGCGGCGCAACCGGCAGATGGATGCGGCCGAATTTGTGATGCGCGTCGCGGTTGAAGCACGGGTGCTTCGAAAAATCGAGGGCCACATCCCCGGGAGTGGGGGCCGTTTCGCAAAGGGTGGTTTCGGTGCTCATACGGAGGCTCCTTCCTGTTTGACGGATTGGATACGAACACACACACCGGGCAGCGTGACGCTGCACCCATTCATTTTGTGTGCCGAAGACTGAAAGCTGAAAGCTGACGGCTGAAAGCGATTCATAAATAGCTGTATCCGATTTCGGATCCCTCCTGTTTTGCTTCAAGTAGCGCGTTGACAATCTCGTCGTAGAGCCTTTGCGCGCCGCGATAGCCGAGGTGCAGGAGGCGGTGACCGCCGATGCGGTCGTGGATGGGGAAGCCGCAACGGATCAGCGGCACGTTGAGCTTTTTTGCAATCTTGTAACCCTTGCTATTGCCGATGAGAAAATCAGGCTTGAGGCGTTCCGCATCTTCGCCGATTTCTGCGAAGTCGACTCCGCCGCGAATTTCCATCTTCGCCATGCTCTTGCGCAACGGTGCGGGATGCGCCGTCTTGATCGCTTCTTCGAGGCGACCACTTTCGCCACCGGAAGCACAGAGCACCGGTTCCACGCCGATTTCGCAGAGAAAGGCACAGAGTCCGGCGACGAGATCTTCCTCGCCGTAGACAATCGCCCGCTTACCGAAGACGTATTTGTGACCGTCCACCAGTGAGTCGACCAGGCGGCCCCGCTCCTGGCGGTACTTCGCCGGAACGGTGCGGCCACTGGCCGTGCCGAGCGTTTCGAGAAATGCGTCGGTTTCGCCGATACCGATCGGCAGTCCGAGCGAACGGCACGGCACACAGAATTTTTCTTCCAAAAATTGACCGGCGGTTTTTGTTCCCGCGATGGTGTGACCGAATTCAATCGAGAGCTGCGCGGAACCTGTCTCCGCAATCGCCTTCATCGGCGTGCCGCCGCTCGGCAACTTTTCGTACTCGGCCCAGGTCTCGCCATCGAGCGATTCGGAATAATCCGGCAGCAGCGTGTAGGGCAAACCGAAGTCAGCGAGGATTTCTTTCAGATGCTGCAAATCGGCGGTTGAAACCATGCCCGGCAGCAGATTCACACGGCGCGTGCGCGGTCCGGAAACCGCGAGCGTCTCTACGAGAGCCCTCACCGCGTTATGGAATCCGTCGATATGCGTGCCGCGATAACTGGCCGTCGAGACATGCACCATGTGCGGATGCCCCTCCTCCCAATTCTCGGCATAATACTCGTGAAAGAGCCGCTTCATGTCCTCGCCGATCGTTTCGGAAAGACACGTCGTAGCGACGGCGATCAACTCGGGCTCGTACTGGCGGCGGAGATTTTTTACCGCGGTCTTGAAATTACTCGAGCCTCCAAAGACCGCTGAGTCTTCCGTGAAATTGGAGGAAGCGATGTCAATCGGCTCGCGAAAGTGGCTGATCAGATAGCGACGGATATACGTGGAGCAACCCTGCGAACCATGCAAGAGCGGGATGGCCCCCTCTACTCCCCGAAACGCGAGACACGCGCCGAGCGGCGTGCAAAGTTTGCAGGCGTTCCGTGTTGCGGCGGTAATCCCTTCCGTGGACGCAGCAAACGGCGCGGTCTCGACAATTTCTTCCACGGGTTGACGTGCCGAACAGGTCGACGGATCGCAATCAAACGAGTTGCACGAAGCACAAGCGGAAACGGTTTGGGAAGAGAGCGTACTCATGGGGTTTTCTCCTCGAGAGAGACACTCTTTTCCTGAGCACTGGGCATGCCAGTGTGAGCGCGCCCGGGCTGTCTTCTGGGAACAAAATTCCAGACCGGACTCATCACGGACGAATAGACTTCCTTCGCAAAATTCAGCATACCGACAAAGCCGGCGAGCGGCTCTTTGCGCTCGTGATTGTGGTCGCAGAACGCCACGCCGAGCTTGTATGCGATCGGGCGTTCCTTCACGCCGCCGATAAAGAGATCCACATCCTTTTCGAGGACAAATTTAGCCAGCTCGAGCGGGTTCGAATCGTCCACGATGATCGTTCCTTCATCACAAATTTCCGCGAGCTGCTTGTAATCGTCCGGTCCGCCCGTTTGCGAACCAACCACGGCGGTTTGCATCCCGATCAAACGCAGCGCGCGCACGAGGGAAAACGCCTTGAACGAACCGCCCACATAGATGGCGGCTTTCTTGCCTTGTAGCTCTTCGCGATACGCCTGCAGTTGCGGGTAAATATTACCGACTTCCTCGCGTACCAGATCTTGGGCGCGTTGCATGATCGTCGGATCATTGCTGAAAAATTTCGCCGTGTCGTAGAGCGCGGCGGACATATCCTCGATGCCAAAGTACGAGACGCGTTTGAAGGGAATGCCGTACTTCTCCTCCATCATCTTCGCCAGATGCGTCATCGATCCCGAGCATTGGACCAGATTCAATTTCGCGCCGTGCGCGCGGCGGATGTCTTCGATCTTCGCGTCGCCCGTGATGCAGGTGACCACTTGAATGCCCATCCGCTCGTAATACTTTTTGATGATCCACGTCTCGCCCGCGAGATTGAAATCCCCGAGAATATTCACGCTGTGCGGCTTCACGTCCTCGGTGGATCCGGTGCCGAGAAGAGTAGCGACCGCCTCGCAGGCGGCGCGGTAACCATCTTTCTTGGTTCCCTTGAAACCTTCCGAATGAACTGGAATAACCGGGATGCCCGCTTCGGCAGTCATTGTCCGGCAAACCGCTTCGACGTCATCGCCGATCACCCCGACGATGCAGGTAGAATAGATGAAAGCGGCCTTGGGCTTGTAACGCGCGATCAGCTGGCGCAAGGCGAGAAGGAGTTTTTTTTCACCGCCGTAGATGACATCCATCTCGCGCAGATCGGTGGAGAAACTATTGCGGTGCAGTTGCTGGCCGCTGGAAAGCGAACCGCGAATATCCCACGTGTACGCGGCGCAGCCAATGGGACCGTGGACGACATGGAGCGCATCGGAAATCGGATAGAGCACAACGCGCGAGCCGCAGAAAACACAGGCTCGCTGGCTGACGGAACCGGCGGCGCTCTTCTTGTTGCACGCCATCGGTGCCGAGACGTTTCCCTTGCGCTGCACCTGACCCTCGCGCTCTGGGATGATTTCGATTTCCTTCATGGATGGCTCCGATGTTGAGAACAGGAAGGACTCCAGGAAATTTGACCGACCACCTTGGCGAAGTGGCGGTTCAGCGTCCCGATTTCGCGTAGAAATTCCGCCACCGCATCGGGCGTGTGGCAGTCACGCCCGAGGGCAGCGGAACGCTGCGCCCCACCACACGTCCCTTCGAGTCGGACCGACTCGTGCTGGCTGACTCCCAGCGGAAGAGGCGTGCGGCGCGGTTTCATTTTTCAGGTCTTCACGGGTGAATAGGTGTTACGACCGGAAGTTGATTATTGGATCAATTCGAACCATTGCTCATCGCACTCGCGGTCTTTCTTATCGAGGAGTGCATTCACCATCTCGTCGATCAACCGCTTTGCGCCGGTGTAGCCCACGGTCGGGAACAGGCGGTGCGTGCCGCGATCCAGGATCGGGAATCCGAAGCGGATCAGCGGGATGTTTTCCACACGGGCGATGTGTTTGTTGTAGGTGTTGCCGATGATGAGATCGACCGGATCGTTTTTGATCCACTGATGCATCTCGAACAGGTCGCCAAACTGCTTTACCGTGGCGTTCGAGCCGGAGTCCTTCAAAATTTCCGCAATGCGGCGTTCGAAGAACTGGCCGGGCGTGCCGGTGACGATGTATTTCGGTTTCATGTCGAGATCGACCAGGAACTGGGTCATGGCGATGACATGGTCCGGGTCGCCCGCAATGGCCACCGTCTTGCCGTGCAGGTACTGGTGCAAATCGCTCATCAAGTCGATCAGGCGCGCGCGCTCTTCCTCGATCGCTTCTGGAATGTCGATCGTGGCGTACTGACGCACCGCATTGATGAAGCGGTCCGTACCAGTCAAGCCGATGGGCAGTTCCAGGAATCCGGCAGGCACGTTGCACTGATTTTCCAACTGCGTCGCCGCAGCGTGCGAGGCGAAGTGACCGCAGGCGATAGTCGCGAAACTGTCGCCCATGCTCTTGATGTCCTCAACGGTCGTGCCGCCTTTCGGGAACATGGTGTAGTTGCCGTCCAGGCCGGTATCGAGCACGCCCGAGGTGTCGGGCAGGAGGATCGAGCTCACACCGAGGATGCCAAGCAGTCGCTTGATTTCGAGGATGTCGCTTGGATCGAGGTAACCCGGAATCACGTTCAGGCGATCCGTGGTCTTGCCCGTCTTTTCCGCGAGGTACTTGATGGTCGAGGTGACCATGTTCGAGAACCCGGTGACGTGCGAGCCGACGAAGCTTGGGGTGTTGGTGTGGATGACCACTTTGCCTTCCGGCACCTTGCCCTCATCGCGGGCCTTCTTGATGATCGTGGGGATATCGTCGCCGATAACTTCCGACAGACAGGTGGTGTGAATCGCCACCACATCAGGGTTGTAGATCGAGAAGATATTTTGCAGCGCGGTCGTTAAGTTCGCCAAGCCGCCGAAGACCGCCGAGCCTTCCGTGAAGGAGCTGGTCGTCGCCATGACCGGTTCCTTGTAGTGGCGCGTGAGGTGGCTGCGGTGATAGGCGCAGCAGCCTTGCGATCCGTGGCTGTGAGGCATGCAGCCGTGGATACCCAGGGCGGCATACATCGCGCCGATGGGCTGGCACGTTTTGGCCGGGTTGATCCGCAGTGCGGTACGTTCTGTCAATTCTGCTTTCGTTCCGTCGAGCATGGTATTTCCTTTTGCTTTTGGGGTTGGGCCGGAAGCGCGTCAGGCTTCCTCTGCGGGTTCAACATTCTTGGCTTTCATCGAACGCTTCGGCGTCAGATCCTCAGCCGCGGCGGCCTTGCCGAAGGCCATCGTGGCCTGCAGTTCGGGATTTTGCTTCCACGGGGGAACCACGAATTTCCACACCTTTGTCGAGGTCAGGCGGTCGATTTCCTTGTAGAAATTCGCCGCACCGGTGAAGGCGGCGTATGGTCCACCGTAGTCGTAGCTGTGAAGCTGTTTGCAGGGCACGCCGAGTTTTTCGATGACGAATTTGTCCTTGATGCCGGAGCAGATGACATCGGGCTTGCAGATCGCGATCAGCTTTTCCATTTCGTGGTGGCTGATGTCGTCGATCACGAGCGAGTTCTTCTTCATCTGCTTCATCATTCCGTCGTAATCGCGGAAGGTGAAACCACCGGCTTCGAGCGCGGCGATTTGCTCCGGTGACTTGCGCGGGTTATAACGTTGCGGATCGGCCTCGACATGGATTTCCTCGATGTTGCGGCTATCGGCATCGATCTTGATGGTCGGCAGCACGGCGCGGCCTTCATAGTCGTCGCGATGGGCGAATTCGTAACCGGCGGAGATGGTCTCCATGCCGATGTCGCTGAAGAGATCCTGATAGTGGTGAGCGCGGGAACCACCGACGAACAGCGCGACCTTCTTGCCCTTCGTGCGGCTGGTCACATCCTTCTGGATCGGCGCGAGCGCAGCCATTTCGGCGGCGATCACTTCCTCGATCCGGTCGATGAGACCCTTGTCGCCGAAGAACTGACCGATCTTGCGGAGGGACTTCGCGGTCGCCGCGGCACCGATAAAGTTCACCTTGAACCACGGGATGCCGAACTTCGTTTCCATCATCTGCGCCATGTAGTTGATGGAGCGGTGGCACATGACCACGTTCAAATTCGCGGTGTGCGAGGAGCAGACCTGGTCGTAGTTCACATCGCCCGAGAGCGTGGAGACCACGTGAATGCCGCACTTGCGCAGGAGCGTATCGATTTCCCACGCGTCGCCGCCGATGTTGTACTCACCGAGGACGTTGATCGAAAAGGGATTGTCGTGGGTCATGTCGAGCTTGCCGACCATGTGCTTGAACACGCCGTTGTTGGCAATGTGGTGACCGGCCGACTGGCTGACGCCTTTGTATCCCTCGCAGCTGAACCCGCAGACATTAATGCCGAGCTCTTCACTCATCTTGCGGGCCACGGCGTGCACGTCGTCACCGATCAATCCCACCGGGCAGGTGGAATAGATCGCGATCGCGCGCGGTTTGAAGAGTGCGTAGGCCTCGCGGCATGCCTGTGCGAGTTTCTTTTCGCCGCCGAACACAATCTCCTCCTCCTGCATGTCGGTCGACATGCAATACTGCAGGTAGTTCGTGTCGCCCTTGTTCACCGGCTTCGCCAAATTACGGCGCGAGAGCCAGGAGTAAAATGCGCAACCGATCGGGCCGTGCGTGATGTGGACGATATCGTGGATCGGTCCGAGCACCACGCCCTTGCACCCAGCGTAAGTGCAGCCGCGCTGCGTGATGATGCCGGGGATCGTGCGCGTATTGGCGCCGATTTCCGGAGGAAGCTCCGGGTCATTGGAGAGGATTTGCTTCTCGCGCTTGCGCTTGGTTTTGGCCGGATAGATCTTGAGCATCTCTTCCTTGAGAGCCTGCGGAGTGATCGTCTCGCCGGTGACCGTCTTGATTTCAAATTCTGACATAGTGGTTCCTCCGTGATGGATGAGAGTTATTTCTCGTCGAGGGCTGCCAGCCCGCGTTCTCCCGTGCGAATGCGAACGGCATCGCCCACATCCTGGACAAAGATTTTGCCGTCGCCGTGATTGCCGGTCTTGTTGATGGAGATGATGGTCTGCACCAACTTCTCCACCAGGTTGTCCGGGACAACGAAGGTAAGCATGCGTTTCGGGATCAGGCGCGGGCCCTGGCCGAGTTGCGCGATCGCTTCTTCCTGCCCGGTTGTGGCCGCCTGGAGCACGCGGAAATCCACGGCTCCCAGACCCCGACCCAGCACCTTTCTGACCGTGAAGCCGCTGATCCCCGCCGCCACGCAAGCGGCCTTGGTGGCGTTGATCTGCTGCATCCGGATGATGGCGGTGATTTCTTTCACAGGAATTATTCCTTGGTGCCGGTGCTGATGGTGTAAACGTCTTCGACTTTGCTGACGAAGATCTTGCCGTCGCCGAAGGCACCCTTGCCCGCGGTACGGCCCGCCTTGACGATCGTATTGATCACGGCTTCCTGATCCTCATCCTTCACCACCGTCAGGAGCATGTCCTTGGGCAATTCGTCGTATGTGATGTCGCCGACCTTCAGACCGCGCTGCTTGCCGCGGCCGAAGACGTCGAACTTGGTGATGGCCGGAAAACCGGCGTCCAGCAGGGCTGCCATAATCTCATGCGATTTTTCCGGACGCACGACGGCTCGAATCATGACCATAAACTTGAATCTTTCTTCCTTTTGAGTTTTCTCGTTGGGTGTAAGCAGCGGACGAATCAGACTTCAGCGAGACCGAAATCCATGAGGAGTTTTTCCAGCTCACTGATCGCGAGCGGCTTCGGGATCACGAACATGTCGTTGCCGTCGATGGCGCGGGCCAGCGTGCGGTACTCGTCGGCCTGCTCGGCCTGCGGATTCCACTCGATCACGGTCTTGCGGTTGATTTCGGCGCGTTGCACATCGTTGTGGCGCGGGACGAAGTGAATCATCTGCGTGCCCAGCATCTTCGCGAACTGCTCGATCATCTCGCGTTCGTTGTCGACCTTGCGGCTGTTGCAGATCAGGCCACCGAGGCGGACCTTGCCGGTCTGCGCGAATTTGAGAATACCCTTCGAGATATTGTTGGCCGCGTACATGGCCATCATTTCGCCGGAACAGACAATATAGATTTCCTCGGCCTTGTTTTCGCGGATCGGCATTGCGAATCCGCCGCACACCACATCACCCAGCACATCATAGAACACGTAGTCGAGCTTCTCGCTCTCGTTGTACGCGCCGAGCTGCTCGAGCATGTTGATCGAGGTGATGATACCGCGACCCGCGCAACCCACTCCCGGCTCCGGCCCACCCGATTCCACGCAAAGGGAACCGCAATAACCGGGGCTGCGAATATCAGTCAGTTCAACGTCTTCACCTTCTTCGCGGAGTGTGTCGAGCACACTGCGCTGGGCCAAACCGCCGAGGAGGAGGCGGGTCGAGTCGGCCTTGGGATCGCAACCGACCACCATGACCTTCTTACCCATCTCGACCAGACCGGCAACCGTGTTCTGGGTCGTGGTGGACTTGCCAATGCCACCCTTACCGTAGATCGCTACTTTTCTCATGTCAGAATACCTTTCGATTTTTAGTTCAGGGATTGCGTGCACGCCTCAAGCATCGGGGCCGCGGCGGTTGTTAAATTCTTGTCTTGCACGGTTCTTCTCTTTGCAGCGCACGTGCCATGATTTTTTTTTGCCGTGCCAACTTCGCGAGACCTCGTGCAAGTGACTTGTTACAAGTCCGTTAAATCTCGAAAAAAATCGTAAATAAATCTAAAGTCCGAAAATCAGTCCGACTTATTCACTACGGATATGTAGAAAGGGACTTCTAATCATCCTACCGAGCTACCAAAATGTAGGGCGACGGATTGCGTGATTCAGTACTTTGGAAACAATCCGGAATTTCCACTGGGCAAGATTGGCTTTTTCGTCATTTTCTGCTATGAAGGGAGCGCATTCGGCATCGCATTTCCCGGATTGGGATGGGCAAAAGGTGCCGTACACACATCTTGGTGGGATTGATCTGAAAGGGCGGGAACCATGGAACCGATGGGCGAATCGAACGTGCGGCCAGTCGTTGAAACTCTCCAGTCACAGGAGAAACCGCCGCTGACTCCACCCCCGGTTGTCGAGGAAGCAAATCCTCCGCTCATCGGCGATATCATGCGCGCGCCGGGCTGGTTGTGGCTGACGCATGTGGTCCCGGCAGTCCTGCTCTTCGTAAGTTTCTTTCACGCGTATTATCTCGTCTCGGGCGAAACGAATGCCACCCAGCGGTGGGTCGCGGGAGGTCTCGCGGTGGGGCTGGCCGTCCTGACCGCTGCCGTGGGAGCATTGGCGATTCGGCTGCACGTGCGACGGCAAGTGATTGGAAATTGGGTGGCAGCGGGACTGGTCCTTGTCTCGTGTTTAATGGCCGCGGTGGGGGTGGTCTTGCTCGAATACGCAATTCCAAGGGATACGCCGAGATGGATTCTTTCGACCGGCGAACTGATTTCTACTGGATTTGTCCTGAGCATGCCGGGGGCCTTTTACGGACTCGTATTACTGGCCTCTTATCCACGGCGTTCGATGAGGACATCCCTGATCGCTGTTAGTGTATTTGTGGTGTTTTGCATTATGGCGCCATGGGTGATGCAAGCGGCGATATGGCTTTTGGGAAAACTGAGCATCACTATACCGTATCGCCTCATCGAATGGTTGGCCTGGCCACTACTCACAGCGGGAGCAGTGGGACTTTGTTTTGTCACGATTCGCACGACGCTGCTGGCCTATTATTTGGTGCGTGGGCGCGGGCCGGGAGTGCAATGGGTGTTGATGGTTTTGGTCGCGCTGGCGGGACCGCTGGGTGGCCTCTGGCTTAATCTAAACATTCCCTTTCCGGTGAATTTCCAAGCACCGATTGTCTACATGCTCGCGATCATCAACGGTGCTTTGCTCATACTGCCTATTGTTCGATCCCATTTCTGGAGCCGCACGATCTGGTTGGCGCAATGCGCGATGCTGCCGTTCTCCGCCTATTTCTTTCTCGTCTTCCTGCCATGGCTGCCGCTGGCTCCGCTGGCGCTCATTGCGGCGGGTGGTGGGGCGCTGATCCTCGTCCCGATTGTGTTGGGGTTGATTCACGGGTATCGCGTGGTGGATGGCTATCGCGAGGAGATTCGCGATGGCCGCGCGTGGAAGCCGGCGGTGATGGGAGCGATCGCGGCTTGTATTCTACCGGTCGGCTACGGCGTGCGGCTGGTGCAGGATCGGCACGCGCTGCAGCAGGCGTTGACCTACTATTATAGTCCCGACTATCGCCGGGACATCACTTTCCCCGGCAATCTGGATCGCTTGGAGAATACGCTCCAACACCTCCGCGACATGAAGCGCGGCATCTGGCTCCCGTTCCTCTCGAGTCTCTATAACTCCGTCGTGTTCGACAATCTCGTCCTGCCCGACAGCAAGATCGATACGCTGCAGCTCGCGTTCTTCGGTGTCCCGGCGGACGAGAGTCGCTCGTTGATGAATCCCATGAACAGCTCGCCGCAGGGCTGGGAAGGTCCGGTGAGCCGCACGGCTCCGCCCCATGACGCCGTGCTGCAGGATCTGAAAGAAGAGACCACGGCACAGGATGCCATCGCCACGACGAAGCTCATGCTCACGATGGAAAATCCCACCACGCGGCAGACCGAATTTGTCACGTCGATCACGATCCCAGAGGGCGTCTACGTTTCTGATTTCGGACTCTATATTGGCGACCAACTCGTCCCCGGAAAAATCGTGGAGAAGAAAACCGCGCTCTGGGTCTACGAAAAGATCAGCGTCGTCGAACGCCGCGATCCCGGCATCCTCACCTACAAAAGTCCCACTGAGTTGGAACTGCGCGTCTTCCCGCTCGAAGCCAATCAAAAACGGCGTGTCGTGATCGAGCTCACCTATCCCACCGCAATGAGTGTCGTGGGCAAAGTGGGCGACCGTCCGCTCTACCTCGGCCCTGCGGCACTCTCCTCGCTCGGTCCCGTGGCAGCGTGTTGGACGCCGGAGCAAAGTGTGATCATCCCGCGCGGCGACGGCGCGAATCGCCTCGTGCGCGAACCCTATCTGCACCTGCTCATCGATTGCTCACGCGGCGCGTCCTACTCCGAGGAGCAACTGCGGCAGGCCGTCGCGGAAGCCGCGCGCGCCGTGCCGGAAGCGCGGAAGATCAAAGTCACCTCGGTGAATTTCGAGATTCGCGATTTCAAGCGGGCTCTCACGGACATCGAGAAACTCGACTACGCGGCGCTGCACAAATCGCTGCTGCCGATGCGCGGCGGTTTCCTGCAAGACCGTGCGTTGAAGCGCGGTTTGCTGTTCGCGGCGGACGACGCACAGAGCGAATTCTCCGCGCTGCAGCGTCCGCAATTCGTCATTGTCACCCGCGACAACGAAACGTACTCCTACCAATCCAAGCTGCGCGAAGCGAATCTCAACGCGTTCCTCCGGCGCGTTCCCGATGCCCGGGTCATCTACCTCCAAAAGATCGGCAGCGTGCCCCAAGCGCAAGATCTCGTCACCCGCGAAGCCGTTGCCCACCCGGCGGCAAAGGCGGTCACTCTCTGGAAATGGGGCGGCAGGTTTGCGGTGTCAGATGGCGGCCCGGCGATTTTCCCCGAAGGTGTGGCAGCTGGCACGCAACCATTTGTCTACCGGCCCGCACTGAAGGTATTCGAAAGCGAACCCATGGAGTTGAATCTGCTCGCGGAAAACTCCCGCTACGCCGATGGCGTGCGCACATGGGCGGCGCAGGAACGGGCCTACTTTCAGCCTGCTGCGAGCGGTCATCAATCCGCCGCGACGCTGCGGCTTGGCAAGAAGACGCGCATTCTCACCACCGATGCCGCCTACATCGTCGTCGAACGCTCCAGCCAGTGGAAAGCGATGGAGGAAAAGGAAAAGCAGAAACTTGCTTCCAACCAGGCATTCGAGATCGAGGAACCGGAATCCATTCCCGAGCCGACGACGGTTACCTTGCTGCTGATGGGCGCGGTAATGCTGCTGTTTGTCCGGCGTTATCGCTACGCCATGGCCCAATAAGCAACAAAAGAGCTTGAAAGGATGAGCTAAACTGTTTTAAAGTCATCCAATGAGCCGAGCAGAGTCTTCAGATAAGGTGGAAGGACTCTATTTTACTCTGAAGGAGCGGATTGCCAGCGGGGCGTGGTCAATAGGTGAGCAAATGCCGACAGAATTGGCCTTGGCGCGGGAATTTGACTGCAATCGTACGACCATCAGCAAGGCGCTGACCCGTCTAGCCCACGATCATCTCGTCGAACGCCGCCGCCGTACCGGCACGCGAGTGATTCGCCGGGAAGCGACAGCGGCCCCCGAAAAAGCCGCGCTGCAGCTCGACGCTTGCGCCTTTATCTACCCGAGCGACGAGCACGAGGGCATCTGGCAGACCGCGCGAGGTTTTCAGCGCGCCGCGCATGCGAGCGATCGCCGCAGTATCTTGCTCACCACCGGTCTCGACGCGCGCAAAGAAGCGGAGATTATCGAGCGGTTAGGCGAATTCGATGTGAAGGGTGCCGTGCTCTATCCCGTGGCGACCGATCCCGAGATGGAATTGCACTACCGGCAGATGATTCTCGCCTGTCCCTTTCCGGTGGTTTTGGTTGAGTTGAATTTCCCCGGCGCGCAACGGCCCTCGGTCGTTTCGGACGGCCTGCATGCGGGCTATACGATGACGCGTTACCTCATCGAGCAAAAGGCGACGCGGATTGGATTCGTCACCAACTACGCCTCGGCTTCCTATCTGCGCGACCGTTATCTCGGTTATCGTCAGGCGATGAACGAGGCCGGTCTTGGCGAAGGCTTCGCTCATCTCGAGCCGAGCATGCATCCCGACTTTACCGATCCGCTGCGCGAAAACGCTGCCGTGGCGCGGGTCTTTCTTGAGAAATATCCCGATGTGGAGGCCGTGGTGGCCACCACCGATTTCATGGCGTGGGGCGTGATCCGCGCCGCGCGCGAACTGGGTCGTCGCGTGCCGGAAGATTTGAAAGTCGTGGGCATTGATGACTATCAGCAGCACGCGCACGACACCTTGCCACTGACCACCTATCACATTCCGTACACGGAAATGGGTCGACAAGCTTTCCTCCAGCTCAACCAAATACTAAACGGCCAATCCCCCGATGCGCAGGAAACCCAATTGCGCGGTCATTTGATCGTTCGCCAAAGCGCTTAGCTTTCATCACCGACTCCAATCCACCCCCTCAACCACCCCAACTGAAACAGTTCCGGAATTTTATATGAACATAACAACACATTCCATCGTGACGTGGAGCCTCCTCGCGCTCCTTTCCTGTCTTGGCGTGGTCCGGGCCGCGGACGCCGCCCCGGCTCCGGTGAAAAAAGGCGACATCGTTTATCGCGAGTCGTTC
The DNA here is from genome assembly GCA_017849585.1 of Verrucomicrobium sp. Classification (GTDB taxonomy): domain Bacteria; phylum Verrucomicrobiota; class Verrucomicrobiia; order Methylacidiphilales; family UBA1321; genus UBA1321. The sequence goes on along the minus strand of JAFIGT010000017.1, from coordinate 85,022 downwards.
ACGGACGAAAAGGAATTCCTCGCCCGCTGGAAAGATCCCAAGGGCGGAGCGAAGATCACCAAGGACGGCCTGTTTGTGGAGCAGACGCCCGCCCAGTTACCGGGCGATCATGCGGTGACGCTCAACCTCCCGGTTGAAAATCTGCGCGGAGCCGACGTTTATATCACCGTGATGGCGAAGGCCGAGGGTCTCTCGAAAAAACTGCAGCCGTGGAATGGCGTGAAGTGCCGCTTCCTGGTGAAATCCGCTTTCGGCGATCCCAGTGCCGCGATGGCCAATGTCGAGGACAACACCTACGCGCAGGCCACCACGCCCGATGGTGATTTCGGCTGGATGAAACTCGGCTTTGCCACCTCCATTTCCCGCAACGCCACCGCGATTAATTTCATGCTCGGGCTGGAACAGGTCTCCGGCAAAGTCTGGTTCAAGGATGTGCAGGTGAAGGTGCTCAATGTCACGCCTGAGCCGCCCAAGGTGCCGCCCACCGGTCCTGTCTACAAAGGGCACAAACTCTCCGGCTTGCGCGGGGTGGAAATCCGCAGCGCAGTTTCCGAGGAAGACTTGCGCGTGCTCGCGGAGGAATGGAACGTCAACGTGGTGCGCTGGCAAATCGGTGAGAGCATCTACCGCGAAGGGTTGGAGACGAAACATTACGATGCGATTTTGCAGCACGAACTCGAGCAACTCGACCGAGTCATCCCGTTGTGCCGCAAAAATCGGCTCTACATGGTGATCACGCTGCAATCCCTCTCCAAGCGGCTCTTCGTCAGTCCCGCCAATCAGGAAAAACTGCTCTCCGTCTGGCGCATGCTGGCGAAGCGCTACAAGAACGAGCCGGTCATCTGGGCCTACGACATCGTCAACGAACCCAATCAAAACACGTGGCAGGAAGGCTCGCTGCTCTGGAACGATCTGGTGCAAAAACTTTGCGAGGAAATCCGCAAGATCGATCCCGACAAACCGCTCATCATCGAGACCGACCTCATGAACATCCCGGAGACCTTCGCCACGATACGACCGGTCACCGTGCCGGGCGTCATCTACAGCCTGCATATGTACAATCCCGGCATGTTCACCCACAATCGTGTCTGGGATAAGCAACAGAAGATCGAGACCTATCCCGGCATCATCGACGGCGTGAAGTGGGACAAGCAACAGATCGAACGCAATCTCGCGCCGGTCATCGCGTTCCAAAAAACCTACGGCGTGCAGATTTTCGTCGGCGAATTCGGCGCAATTCGCTGGGCCCCGGGCGCGGGTCAATGGGTGAATGACTGCATCGAGGTATTCGAGAAATATGGCTGGGACTGGACGTTCCACTCCTACCGCGAGTGGCATGGCTGGAGCTTCGAACATGATGCGGACCCCGCCCATACAACGCCCCCCAAGGAACCCACCGCCAACGAGAAAATGTTGCGCGGATGGTTCTCCAAAAACCAGCGTCCCACTTGGTGATCATGGGGGCAGCGCCCCCAAAGTTCACGCGGCGGGGGTGGCTTGGCGGAAGATACCGGGTTCGATCACGTGCTTCCTCACGCGCAGACCCATGATGCGCTCCGTGATGCCGAGCATGCGCGCGGCTTGCGACATGTTACCCTGCGTCGCCTTGAGCGCATCGATCAGCATCTCGCGTTCGAGTGAATTCAGCGCGCTATCGAGCGTGCTGCGGGATTGGATGGAAGCGGGTTCGGCGGCTTGCAGCGTGGGCGGGAGATGATGCGCGTGGATCGCGTCGTCGTTGCAGAGCAGCACGGCCCGCTCGATACAGTTCTCCAATTCCCGCACGTTGCCCGGCCAGTGATAGCTCATTAGCAGATCGATTGCGGCGGTGGAGATCCGCCGGATATTTTTGCCCGCAGCGAGGCTGTTCTTCTCAACGAAATGATCCGCGAGCTGGAGGATATCCGATTTCCGTTCGCGCAGTGGCGGCACATAGATCGGGAAAACGTTGAGCCGGTAGTAAAGATCCATGCGGAACTTTTGCTCCTCGATGAGCTGCTCCAGGTTGCGGCTTGTTGCCGCGATCACGCGCACGTCGCAACGGATCGGCGTCTGGCTGCCCACGCGCTCGAACTCCTTTTCCTGCAGTACGCGCAGGAGTTTCACCTGGGTGGCCGGTGAGATGTCTCCGATTTCGTCGAGGAAGATGGTGCCGCCGTTGGCGATTTCGAAGCGGCCCTTGCGCATTGCGATGGCTCCGGTGAACGCGCCTTTTTCGTGACCGAAGAGTTCGCTTTCGATGATCGAGTCCGGCAAGGCTGCGCAATTCACCTTCACGAAGGCTTTGCTCTTGCGGTTGCTCGCGTTGTGGATCGCGCTCGCGACGAGTTCCTTGCCCACGCCGCTTTCGCCGCGGATGAGCACGGTGGTCGTGGCGCTCGTCGAGACTTGCTCGATGTGGAGGTAGACCGAACGCATGGCGCTCGAGCTGCCGATCATGTTGATCGGCTTGAATTGATTTTTGATCTGCTCCTGCAGCCGTTCGTTTTCCCGGCGCAATACCTGCAGGCGTTCCTGCGTGGACTGGCGCACGCTTACGGCCTGGGCGATGACCGAGGCGATGAGCGTCAGCAGGCGCAAGTCGTCATCCGTCGGTTCCCCGCGACGCATGACGCGCTCGATGCTAAGGGTGCCGTGAATGGCTTGCGTGGTGCGGATGGGCACGCAGAAAAAGGCGACGGACACGTCGCTCTCGTTGAATTCCGCCGGCGTGGGAGTCCGGTCGCGGAAATGTTCGCTCTGGCTGATATTGGAGACGACGATGGGCTTGCCGGTTTCGCCGACCATGCCGATGAGACCCTCGCCGAGTTTGGAGTGGCTCTGTGATTTCTCCTCGGGCGTGAGACCAAAAGATTCGTCGATCGGCAGTTCGGAGGTCTCGCGGTTGATGATGTTGATCATTCCCCGCTGCGCGCCAATGATCGTGCAGAGTTGCTTGAGAATGGGCTGGATCGTTTCACGCACTTCGAGATTACCGGCGACGATCTGGGAGATTTCGAAAAGCAGGGTGAGATCACGAATGATGCGGCACGCATTCGGCGCGATGCCTTCCAGCGCGGTGGGAAGCGGTGCGTTGTCAAAATGGCTGCAGCCCGAGCCATTGCATGGAGTAAAGTCAGTCATAGTACGTCGTTAGGGTGGGCGTGCGGACCTGTTTACCGACACGAAACCTGACGTTCAGGAAGCAAATCACATTCCAGAGTGCGACCTTCCCCTCTGTAATCCTACCCAACGGTGGTTCGGGAGAGTCAACGAACAGCAGTGTTTATTAGCTGGCTTTAAGCGAGTCGCGCGAAATTCTAATCATAAGGTTTTTTTACGACTCAGGTATCAACTGTTTAGGCCGATTACAGAGGTAAAGCGATTTTAGCTTTTCGGGGGATGGACTATGCCCGAATAGCGGCCATTTATTTTGAATAAGGATCTCATGAACAACCAAAAACTCAGTACCAAATTGATCGTCGCGTTCCTGATTTGCTCAGCCATCACGCTTTTGATCGGCGTGGCGGGCATTTACGGGGTTGTCCGGCTGCAGTCCCAGATCCACGAAGTCGGCGTGGTGCGGGTGCCAAGTTTGATCGGTCTGGGAATGATAAATGAAGCCATTTCGAGTTTGGATTCGATGGAAAACACCACGCTGAGCCCGGTTTATCCTGCCGACAAGCGGGCCGAGCTGGAGAAGGACATCCAGGAGGCCTGGGCGAATTACAAAAAGGGAGTGGCTCTATACGAACCGCTTCCCCAGACTGCAGAGGAGGCCGTTCTGTGGAAGGAATTTGAAAAGAATCTGGCCGAATGGAAAAAACAGCACGAGGTCTATATGGGCTTGGAGCGCGAGTACATGAAGCTCCAGCAACAAAATGCAGATGCGGCCACCTTGAAGGCGGCCAATGAGAAAATGACCAACCAGATGTTTGGTCACAATGACGAGTGGATCGACAAGACCAAGGACATCTTGGCCAAAATCGTCGAACTAAATGGCAGGATCGGTGTCGATTCCACCAAGCAAGCCTTTGCGGATAGCCAGCGGTTGCAAGGGGTGATGGCCATTCTTGGACTCATCGGCGTCGTGGTTTCCATCGTGCTCGGGATCGTGATCGCGGGATCGATCTCTCGCCCGATTCGCGAGATTGCGCGGCAGCTGGGCGAAGGAGCCGCGGAGACCACCTCCGCCTCGGGACAGGTCTCCATGGCCAGTCAATCGCTGGCGGAAGGTTCGAGCGAGCAAGCGGCGTCGCTGGAGGAAACGAGCTCCTCGCTGGAGGAAATGTCGAGCATGACCAAGCGCAACGCGGAGAATGCCACGCACGCCAAGGATCTCGCGCAGGATGCCCACAAGTCCGCGGAAAAAGCGGCGTCTGATATCGTCACCATGACGCAAGCCATGGACGCGGTGGGCAAATCGTCGGAGCAACTGCGCGTGGCGATGGACAAGATCGAATCGTCCAGCGGCCAGATATCGCAGATCCTGAAAACCATCGATGAAATTGCCTTCCAGACCAATATCCTCTCCTTGAATGCCGCGGTCGAAGCGGCGCGGGCGGGCGAAGCCGGTGCGGGATTTGCGGTCGTGGCCGATGAGGTGCGGGCTCTCGCCCATCGTAGCGCGGAGGCCGCCAAGCAAACGGCCTTGATGATCAAGGAATCCACCGATAGCAGTCACCACGGCAAGGTCGTTACGGAACAGGTCGCCACCGATCTTGGCCATATGGAGCAGGCCTCGAAGCGGGTGAGCGTGGGCTTGGACGAAATTGTGAAGAAGGCGCGCGAGGTGGATTCGGTGATTGCCGAAATCGCCACCGCCAGCCGGGAACAGGAAGCCGGGATTGCGCAGGTCAACATGGCCGTGTCGCAAATGGACAAGGTCACACAAAGCAATGCGGCGAGCGCCGAAGAAACCGCCAGCGCCGCCGAAGAATTGAACGCGCAGGCCGAGGAGCTCAAGGGGGCCATCGAGCGGCTGTTGCGTCTGGTGAATGGCGGGGCGGCTGTCGCGAAGGGAGTCCAACTGGCTCCGAGCCCGAAGGAAACCTCTTTTGCCCAGGAAGTGAAGTTGCGTCCCACCTCGACACCGACAAAGGCTCCCACTGAGAGCAGTCACGCGAAGAAAGAACGGTCGACCATACCGTTGAATGAATCCTCCTTCCACGATATGTAGGCGCAGCGTGACGCTGCACCCAGTAGCTGATTTGCTGCGCAAATCGCCTCCAAGATATTCGCATCTATAAAAACGATAGCCGCTGGTGCCTTGCTGTAGGGCGCTTCGGTGAAGCGCATGGCGGGACACCGTCCCGCCCTACAGAAAACCGCAGGGCATCGGCATTCGATAATTTGTGCAGGATACTATGCTCTCGTGCGATAGCGTTACTGGGTTCAGGGCTCAGCCCTGGGGTGTAACCGGCGGATTGGCTTTGACGTCTTTGGAAGTATGATCACCCCCATGCGTTTTATTGTCTTTGGTCTCCTGCTCGCGACGGTTTGCGTTCTTGCGGAAGAGAAGACCGGTTACACCACTACCGAATTCACCTGGCACGACAACGCCCGTAATCGCGATGTGCCTGCGTTGATCTACGCTCCCACCACGGGCACTGGGCCGTTTCCTGTCATCCTTTTCTCTCATGGACTCGGTGGCTCGCGCCATGGCTATTCCTATTTGGGCCAATACTGGTCCACGCACGGTTTTATTTCCGTGCACGTGCAACATCCCGGCTCGGACGAAAGTCTGGTGAAAAGCGGGGGCGGTCCCCGACAGGTGATCCAGGCCATGAAAGAGGCGACCACCGATGTGGACAATCTCGTCAATCGTCCCAAGGATATCTCCTTCGCCATTGATCAGCTTACCGCCCTGAACACGGCGGATGGTGCATGGAAGGGGAAATTCGATCTCGCGAAAATCGGGGTCGCAGGCCACTCCTTCGGCGCTTACACGACCATGGCGGTGGTGGGACTTTCCTTTCGCGATAAAAGCCTCATCGATCCGCGCGTGAAAGCTGTGATCGCCATGAGCACGCCCGCCAATGCCACCACCGGCACCCGCGTGAATTCCTACGCCAATGTGCACGTGCCCGCCCTGCACATCACTGGGACCGAGGATACCAGCTTCATCCGGCCCGAGGACACGGCCGAGTTTCGCCGCAAACCCTATGACCTGTCGCCCGGCCCGGACACTTACCTCATCATCTTCAAGGGAGCCGATCATATGGTGTTTGGCGGCAACCGCCAGCGGCTCATGCCCGGCAAAGGTGGTAACGATTCCCCAACTCAAAAAATGGTGGGTGAAGTCACCACCACTTTTTGGAATGCCTACCTCAAGGACGATGCCAGTGCCAAGCAATGGCTGACACAGGGCGGATTGGCGCAAGCGCTCGGTTCCACCGCCACGTTGGAAATGAAGTAGGCATCGCCACGCTCCATTCACACCCTTTCGGGGATTATCTCCGGAAGGGTTTTTTAATCGAAATTAATAAACCTGATAATGTCAATAGACTTAACTAATACATTTGGATTCAACAGAATAAAGCGTTGACTGTCAGCTTGGTTATTATTACATACTAATTCTATAGAGATTAATAAATCGTCAGGTTCGAGATCTGACTAATCTCTGAAAAACCCTCAAATTCAAAAACGATTCATCGAGCCGGACCGCCGGGCGGTGACCAAGGAGAATAACGAAAATGAAACTCATTCAGGGGCTATGGACCGGTGTCGTAGCCATACAGTTCGCGGTGCTACCCGTGGCCTTGCAGGCGGGCGCGACAACGGAAGATCCGAAGGATGTGAAAACGCTGAGTCAGGGGAAATTGGACAGCTTTTCCAAGGAAGTCGACAAGGACATCGCCGATTACGAAACCAAAAAGGGACCGGCTCTGCCGCTGCACACGATTGATGGGGTGGGTGGTATCCTGATCACGCCGGTGGCGTATCTTTCCAACCCCGGACCGAAAGACGAGATCGCGGGATTGCCCTCCTTTTCCGCCACCTACATCAACGCCCGCGAAAAAAACGTGCAGTCGTTTGCCGTTTCGGAAACGTTGATCCAGCGCGTGGAAATCAGCTTTGCCGCCAGCCGCTTCGGTACTGGCACCCTGCGCGACCACGTCCGCGACGCCACCACGGTCGACATTGGCCGCGATGACGTCTGGCTCTACAACGCGAACGTACGCGGTGTCATCATCCCCGAAAACAGTTTCGATCTGCCCTTCCCGCAGATCACGGGCGGCATCTCGTTCAAGCAGAACGATGGCATCGATCAGATCGACAAATCTCTGGGCGGCGCGCTCACCAATATCGGTTACAAGCGTGACTACGGATTTGACTACACCCTCACCGCCACCAAGGCATTTCCGAAAGTATTCGACCGCACCTTGCTGCTCACTGCCGGCGTGCGTTTCAGCGAGGCCAATCAACTTGGCTACGTGGGTTTCAGCGACACCTACCATGCGACCTTCGAGGCGAACTTCGCCTACTCCCTCACGCCGTGGCTCTGGCTGGCGGGTGAGTATCGCCAAAAGACCAGCGACTACGGCCGCATCCCCGGCCTGGTGGAAACTGAAAACGACTGGTGGACGGTCGGCCTCGGTTTCCTCCCCAGCCGCCACACCAGCGTGACGATCGGCTACGGCTACCTGGGTAATGTGCTCGATACACGCGAAAAAGCCGCGTGGGCGGCCCAGTTCAAATACGAACTCTAGGACTCTTCTTCACACGATCGGTCACACCGGCCCCGGTCTTCTCCCTCTCCCGTTGTGGGGAAGACCGGGGTGCGGATGTGCCGCACAAAATTCTGGACCTTCCCTCCCCCTTTCCTAAATTCAGGACTCAACCTCTGCCAACCCAAAGGACCCTCTATGTCTCAACATCGACTCGCCACCCTCGCCCTTCATGCCGGACAAAAACCCGACCCGACGACGGGCTCGCGTGCGGTTCCGATCTATCAAACCACATCCTATGTTTTCAAGGACGCCGACCATGCGGCCAATCTTTTCGGTCTGCGCGAGCTTGGTTATATTTACACCCGCCTGATGAATCCCACCACGGACGCGTTCGAGCAACGCGTCGCGGCGATCGAAGGAGGCAGCGCCGCGTTGGCGGTCTCCTCGGGTCAGGCCGCGGCGAGCTACGCCCTGCTCGCCATCACTCGCGTGGGCGATGAAATCGTGGCGGCGGACAATCTCTACGGCGGCACCTACTCGCTGCTGCACCACACGTTCCCGAAGCTCGGTCGCACCGTGCGTTTCGTCGACGCCACGAATCCCGAAGCATTCCGTGCCGCGATCACGCCGAAGACCCGCGCGGTCTTTGCGGAAACCATCGGCAATCCGAAGCTCAACGTTCCCGACTTTGAACCGATCGCGAAAATCGCGCACGAAGCGGGTCTTCCGCTCGTCGTCGACAACACCGTGGGCGTCGGCCTCGTGCGCCCCATCGAACACGGCGCGGACATTCTCGCCACCTCGGCTACGAAATACATCGGCGGACACGGCACCTCCATCGGCGGCATCATCGTCGACTCCGGCAAATTCAACTGGGGCAATGGCAAATTCCCCGAATTCACCGAGCCCGACGAAAGCTATCACGGCCTCAAGATCTGGGACGCGTTCGGCAATTTCCCCGGCTTTGGCAACGTGGCACTGGCGTTCAAGATTCGCCTGCAACTTTTGCGCGACATGGGCGCGGCGCTCAGCCCGTTCAATGCGTTCCAATTCCTGCAGGGACTCGAAACCCTCCCGTTGCGCCAGAAGGAACATTCCGCCAACGCGCTCGCGGTCGCGCAGTTCCTGAAGCAACACCCCCTCGTCTCGTGGGTGAATTATCCCGGCCTGCCGGACAGCCCGAATCATGCGGTCGCCGCGAAGTACCTGAAACGCGGTTTCGGCGGCATCGTCGGCTTTGGCATCAAGGGCGGTCACGAAGCCGGCAAGAAGTTCATCAACTCGGTGAAGCTGTTCTCGCACCTCGCCAACATCGGAGACGCGAAGAGTCTCGTGATTCATCCGGCATCGACCACGCACCAGCAGCTTACTCCAGCCGAGCAAGCGGCCACGGGTGTGACGCCGGATTATATCCGCCTCGCGGTCGGGATCGAAGATATCGAGGATATCAAAGAAGACCTCGAACAAGCTCTCAAAGCTTCACAGGCCTAACGGGGGGCTGCCCCCATGCCCCCGCCTAAGGGGGTGACTCCTTAGGAATCCTCAATTTTGCGTTTTGACTTTTTCCGCTGCGGAAAAAGTCAAAACGCAAGTTGGGGTTCCAAGGGTATCATACCCTTGGCAGGAGGTTTGGAGGACGGAGTCCTCCATCAAGCCTTGTCAGGAAAGCGAAGAACACGTAAAACGGAAAACCTTGAGTCATTCGCTTGGAAAGATAGAGACGCAATTCTTCGAGTTTCACGACCCGAAGAATCCCCTGACATTGAGCTGTGGCACCGCATTGGAGCGCTACACGCTGGCCTACGAATCGTATGGCGAGCTGAACGCCGACCGCTCCAACGCGATCCTGCTCTTTCACGCCATGACCGGCAGCCATCACGCCGCCGGCATCAACACCGAAGTGCCCGGTCTGGATGGACGCTGGACCGACGAGTTGCACGAAGGCTGGTGGCATGGCTTTGTCGGGCCCGGCAAGGCGCTCGACACGAATAAATACTGCGTTCTCTGCGCCAACTATCTCGGCGGCTGCTATGGTTCCACCGGTCCCGCCTCCATCAATCCCGCCACGGGCCAACCGTGGGGACCGACTTTCCCCGTCCTGCGCATGAGCGACATCGTCGATTCGCAAGTGCGCCTGCTCGACTCACTCGGCATCCGGCAACTCCACGCCGTCGTCGGCGCGTCAATTGGCGGTTACCTCTCGCAAGTGCTCGCCACCCGCTACCCCGATCGCGTCCGCAATGTGGTGCTGATCGGCACCGGTCTCGATGTTCCGATTCTGCAGCGCATCATGAATTTCGAACAAATCACCGCGATTGAGTTCGATCCGAATTTCAAGGGCGGCAATTACTATGGCGGCCCCCGGCCCGATATCGGGCTCGCCCTCGCACGCCGCATTGCGCACAAGACCTTCATCTCGCCCGAGGCCCTGCGCGAACGCGCCCGCCACGAAGTGGTCAGCAACGCGCCGCCCTTCGATTGGTACGAGATGAACAGTCCGGTGGAGTCGTACATGCTGCACCAAGGGCAGAAATTCGTGCGCCGTTTTGATGCGAACGCCTACCTGCGCATTCTCGACGCGTGGCAGTGGTTCGATCTGCTGGCCGGGACGGGCGCGAAAGATCTCGTGGAATTATTCTCGCGCTGCCGCAATCAGGAGTTCCTGATCTTCAGCATCGATACCGATGTGTCATTCCATCCTTCCGAACAAGCGAAGCTGGTGCAGACATTGAAAAACGCCGGCGTCAACGAAATGTGGATCACGGTCAGCTCCGACAAAGGCCACGATTCATTCCTGCTCGAACCCAAACTTTACACCCCCCACCTCACCCAAGTTCTCGGGGCGTGAGTCTTTGGGGGCGCTGCCCCTACTCTTTGACGCTTTCGGCGTAGATCGGACCGAACCAAGTATCCACGAGGCAGAGGCCGAACACCGCGGCGAAAGGGATCGTATAGAAGAACGCGGTCGTGACCGAGTTCAAGCCGATCAGGAACATCGAGGCTAGCAGATAATCTTTCCAGTTCCTGCGGAACAAGCGGACATTCGTCGCATAATCCAGCGCGCAATCCAGCACGCTCGCGCCATCCAGCCAGCGGCAGCACGCCACCCCGCAGAACGGAATCACCAGCAGCATGATCGGCTGCACGAACATCGACAGCAACGCATCCGGCAGACCGCACAGGCGGATGAACACCACGTAACAAAAGGCCATCCAGATCCCCACTGGCAGCAGAAGCGTGAAAATCGCCAGCACCAATTTCACTGCGCCCTCCTTGGCAAAGCGGGGCAACACCGCGACGTTCCAGTCCGGCAATTGCGGCGCGCTACCCGTGCGGGCGCGGCGCAGCACTTCATAGGTGAACCCGAGCGGGAACCAGAACGTGAGCACGTTGAAACCGAGAATCCAAGGGAAGGCGGCCTTGACCCAGGCGATTTCCGTGGCGGGATCCTGAATGCCGCGCAGGTACGCGGGCAACAGCGCGAGCAAAAATGGATTAATCAGCAAGAAGCCTCCGAGCAATACCTTCGGCAGCCAGTAACGGTCGGACAAGATCTTGCCGAAACCTTCCTTAAAATCGAAAAAACGAACCATGATCGACAATATAGAGGGAGAAGCGCAAGACTGGTCAAGCCGCTTGTCGAAAAAACGGTGTTCCATTCCGACTTATTAAAAACATTGAGGCATGGCATGCAAAAGGTTATGAAAAGGGCGATGGCTACGCCCAAAAATGTTCCCACCCTGACCACAGAGGAAGAAGCGCGCCAATTGCTCGCGCTGAAGAAAGGGGAGGACTCCTTTAATAATGCCATTGCCATGCTGCGCGCCCAGTTCGCCGTGATCCAGTCCCGCTACCAGTTCATGATCACCCTCTGCGCGTTGGCCATGACGATCACCGGTTTCTCCGGACCGAAGATCGCCGCCAGCAACGAATTCTCCCGTTACACCATGGCCATCGGGCTGGTGTTCGTCCTCGCCACCACGCTCCTCATGCTCCTCAGCAGCTTAAAGCTCAAGTGGGTCACCCAAATGGGCGGCGACAATCCGCAGGACACCATCGAAGGCATCCTTCGCTACCGCGATCTCAAGACCAAAATGCTGGGCATCAAGATGATCCTGCTTGCCATTGGGCTTTCCTTCTACGTTTCCAGCGTGGTCTATTATTTTCTCGCGTACGACCGGGTCTGATCGCACGAGCGAACATAACTGACAGTAGGGCGAAATTAGTATTCGCAATTTTGAGGCCAATACTTACGCTCTTTTCCTTATGAAATCCTCTTTTCTGGTTTCGATGATGGCGTTGCTGCTGGGCCTCGCTTCGGTGGGGGCGGCAGAGAAAGTGTACACCCCTCCGGTCATTCCCGAAGGCATCAATCCCGCGACCTATCCCCTGCCGCGCGACGATTGGTATGCGCGCGTGCAAAACAATTTCAACAAGACCCAGGGCAAGCAGTTTGACCTGATCTTCGACGGCGACTCGATCACCGACGGCTGGCAGGGCAAGGGCAAGGAAGTCTGGGCGCAACGTTACGGCGCGCTCAATGCCGCCAATTTCGGCATCGGTGGCGACCGGACCGAGCATGTGCTCTGGCGTTTGGGCAAGGGACAGGTCGATGGGATGAACCCGAAGCTCATCGTCCTCATGATTGGCACCAACAATTCCGGCCGCGACACGGCGGACCAGATTGCCGAGGGCGTCAAAGCCGTCGTCAACGAGTACCTCAAGCGTTGCCCGAATTCGAAGCTGCTTCTCCTCGCGGTTTTCCCGCGCAGCGAAAAGCCCACTGACGCCATCCGCGCCAAACTGGCCGAGGTCAACACCAAGATCTCCGCCCTGGCCGACGGCAAGCGCGTGACCTATCTCGACATCGGCGCCAAATTCCTCTCGCCCGATGGCACCCTGTCGCGCGACATCATGCCCGATTTCCTCCACCCCAACGAAAAGGGCTATCAGATCTGGGCCGACGCGATCCAGCCGGTGATTGACCAGCATTTCGCGGCCGCCAAGAAATAACTGGCGCATTTTTCAGCAACCTGCACAAGACGGCATCCCCTCGGGGGTGCCGTCTTTTGTTTTGGGATTGGAGTCCATTTATGCTAATAAAGCCAGCCAGTGAAACTACTGCGCTCCTGTGTTGTCCGACGCATTGAGACCTCAGGGCTGATCTTCGTCACGGGACTGCTCTTCTTCGTGATGTTTGCCGTAGTCGAAGGTCCCTGGGATAGCCTGGCCGACTGGCATTTGCTCACCGATCAATCCCCCATACCACTTGAGATCGCCCGATGGGTCTCGCGTTGGTGTGATTTTTGGCCCGGAGGCCTCTTGTTTTGCCTCACGCTGGGGGCCGTCGGCGTGGGGCGGCGCCGACCGGATTGGGCGCGTGCGGCCCTCGTCGCCATCGCCGCTGCCTTGCTGGCGGGAACGGTGACCATGGCGCTCAAAGGCATCCTGGGCCGGGCCCGGCCGCATGTGGCGCAGACCCTGCAGATCGACGATGGTTTTCATGGACCCCGCTTCACATCCGGCTTTGCCAGTTTTCCATCGGGTCACACCACCACCGCCTTTGCCGTCGCGGTCACGCTGGCTATTTTAGTGCCGAAAGTCGGAAAGCCCGCCGTGGTGATGGCGGGGATCATCGGTTGGTCCCGGGCCTACGTCGGCGCGCATTATCTGGGCGATGTCGTCACCGGGATGTGGATTGGCTCCTATGTCGGTTGGCTTCTGGCCATGTCCTACCGCACGTGGCGGCTCTGGAAAGAGGAGTCCCACGATCTACGGCAGGTTCGGACAGAGGAAACGAATCTGGTTTAAGAGGGGTGGAAAGAAGGGGGCCTCCCGCTCCGGACGATGCGCTAGTACTTGGCATGGAGGCTGCTGCAAGCCCTTCGATGTCATCCCTATCGAAAACACTCTTGATCCTGACCACGGCGCTTTTCGTCAGCGCGGCTTCGCTGACCGCCCAGGATGCCACTACGACAACCCCCGAAGCCTCCGTACCGGCGGCCTCCCATACGGCCGTCATGGCCAACGCGGCGGACATCAAAGCCCTGAGCGATAACGTCCAGAAAATTACCGACGGTCTGGCGACCAGCGGCGTTAATCTCAACATCGTCTGGACTCTGCTGACCGGGTTCATCGTCATGTTCATGCAGGCCGGATTTGCCCTGGTGGAAACCGGCTTCACCCGCGCGAAGAACTGCTGTCATACCATGTCGATGAACTTCATGGTGTACGCGCTCGGTATGCTGGGCTTCTGGATGACTGGCTTTGCCATCATGTTTGGTGGGACCGGAGCCACGACATCGGTCAGCACCGTGGCCACGCTCGGCCCTGATGTTGGAGCCGCACTCAATAGCGCACTGAGTTTTAATCTGGGTGGCAAAGAGTTTCAGCTCATGGGCACCACGGGTTGGTTTCTGACCGGTTCTCAATTCTGGACCGGCGGCATCTTCGCCCTCTTCCTCTTCCAGATGGTGTTCATGGACACCACCGCCACCATCCCCACCGGAGCCATGGCGGAACGGTGGAAGTTCTTCCCCTTTTGTATCTATGCCGTGTTTGTCGGCGGCTTTATCTACCCGCTCTATGGCAGCTGGGTGTGGGGCGGCGGCTGGCTCGCAGCTTTGGGCAAGAACTTTGGCCTCGGTCACGGTCACGTCGACTTCGCCGGTTCCTCGGTCGTGCACTTGTGCGGCGGCGCGATTGCTCTGGCCGGTGCGCAGATTATCGGACCGCGCTACGGCAAGTTCAACAAGAACGGCACCTCCAACCCGATCCCCGGTCACAACGTGCCCATGGCCATGCTGGGAACCTTCATCCTCGCCTTCGGCTGGTTTGGCTTCAATCCCGGTTCGACCCTGTCCGGTAACGACCCGCAGATTGGAATTATCGCCACGAACACCATGCTCGCCACCGCCTCCGGTGCGGCCGTGGGGATGATCCTCACCTGGTTCCGCTTCGGCAAACCCGACCCGAGCTTCATGTGCAACGGCCTCCTCGCCGGAGCCGTGGCCATCACCGCCCCCTGCGCCTTTGTGGAGTCCTGGGTGGCAGTGCTGATTGGAGCCATCTCGGGTGTGATCGTTCTTTACGCCGCGCTCTTCGTGGAAGAAGTGCTCAAGGTCGATGACCCCGTCGGTGCCATCGCGGTCCACGGCTGCAACGGCGCGTGGGGTGTGATCTCCCTCGGCCTCTTTGCTAACGGCAAGTACGGCGCGGGCTGGAACGGCGTGGAAGGCAACGTAAAGGGTTTATTCTACGGCGATGCCAGCCAGCTGGTGGCCCAATGCATCGGAACCATCACCTGCATCGTGGTCGTCTACGGCATCTCCTACGCCTTCTTCACCCTCATCGAAAAGACCATCGGCAACCGGGTCGAAGTCGTCGATGAAATCGCCGGTCTCGACATCCCCGAAATGGGTGCCCTCGGCTACCAGGCCGATATCAACCCCGAATCGCGCTAAATTTCGTCTGCCATAAAAAAGTGATCAGGGTCGGCTCTCGCGAGCCGGCCCTGATTTATTTCCAGCTCCCACCGCGAAAAATATCGCACACGCAGCTCACCTATCTCACCTAACGCAAACACTTCCACCCGATTCCTGCTAAAACAGGAATCATGCGCGAGCTCTCATCCCCTGATATCGCCAGCCTGAAATGGGAAAGCGCCCGGTTGGACCGACACCGTCGTCGACACCCAACAGAAGGGGTCGATTCTTGTCGCCGCTTGTCGCCGTCATTTATTTTTTGAGCCCTGCATTTCACTGTTCCACAAAATCGCGTCCCCTCAGACGTAATCAGTGGACAATTGGGAAAAAAGTGCCAAGACTCAGTAAATCGGTAAAGTTTTCCCAGTAGAGTTCCGATCAACTTGGTGAGGAAAAACCGATGAAGGAGAAAAATTCCGCAATCTATGCTGAAGACCCCTTAAGGGTTTCGACCTTGACGGTAACTATTACCGCCCCTAAATAGAAAAAACTTACCTAATCATCATGTTTAAAGCCATTTCCAGTTTCTTCATTAACGACATTGGGATCGACCTCGGCACCGCTAATACTCTGGTCTACGTTCGCGATCAGGGAATCGTTCTGCGTGAGCCCTCCGTCGTGGCGATCCAGCAAGGCACGAAAAAGGTGCTTGCGGTCGGCGACGAAGCCAAGCGCATGCTGGGTCGTACGCCCGGCAGCATCATTGCCGTGCGCCCGATGAAGGATGGCGTCATCGCGGATTTCGAAATCACCGAGGCGATGCTGAAGGCATTCATTCTCAAGGTTGCCAATCGCCGCAAGCTGCGCGCCCCGCGCGTCGTCATCGCGGTGCCGACCGGCATCACCGAAGTGGAAAAGCGCGCGGTGAAAGATTCCGCCCTTCATGCCGGAGCGCGCGAAGTGCATTTGATTGAAGAACCGATGGCCGCGGCCATCGGCGTCGGCCTGCCGGTGCAGGAAGCGGCCGGTAACATGATTGTGGATATCGGTGGTGGCACGACCGAAGTGGCGATCATCTCGCTCGCGGGCATCGTGTTCAGCCGCAGCGTCCGCGTCGCCGGAGATGAGCTCGACGAGAGCATCATCAACTACATGCGCCGCGCCTACAATTTGATGATCGGTGAGCGCTCGGCCGAAGAGATCAAGATCAAGATCGGCTCAGCCTACCCGATGGAAAAAGAATCGTCGATGGAAGTCAAAGGCCGCGACCTCGTCGCCGGATTGCCGAAGACCCTCACCATCACCTCGCAGGAAGTGCGCGAAGCGATGCTCGAACCGATCTCCGTGATCGTCGAAAGCGTCCGCATTACCCTCGAGCGTTGCCCTCCAGAACTCTCCGCCGACTTGGTCGAGCGCGGTATCGTGCTCGCCGGTGGCGGTGCGCTCCTGCGCGGCATGGATCGTCTCCTCGCGGAAGAAACCGGCCTGCCGGTGCACGTCGCGGAAGATCCCCTCAGCGCGGTGGCCGAAGGCACAGGCAAGGTGTTGCAGGAATTCAACTACCTGCGCAAGGTGGCCGAAGCCGAGCGTCAGATGTAGATGTAAATGGGAAAGCGCACAACGCAGACCTCGAAAACTGGAAGCGGCGTTCATCGCCGCTTCTGGTGTTTTACGGTAGGCTGCTTTCCGCTGAAAACTTTGATGGAATGCCACCCCGCAAATAGTTGCGGGCAGCGTCACGCTGCATGATTAATCAAAAATATCTTTTCACCTTCCTGGCCCTCGCGGTGCTGGTGGTCCTGGGCCTGTCCCAATCGCCCAAGACGCAGGAGAAAATGCGCCACGTGGCCTATGAGGTGTCCACCCCCGCGCTCAGTTTCTTCAGCAAGATCAAGGGGTTCTTCACCCGCGTCGACTCCGGCCTGCAGACCCTGCAGGAAGCGCAGGCCGAAGCGATCAAGTTGCGAGAGGAAAACGCCCGGCTGCAGACCGAGATCAACCTGCTGCACGATCTCTCCAAGGAAAACGATCGCCTGCGCGAGATGCTCGGTTTCAAGACCGATTCCCTTTTCAAACTGCTCCCCTGCCGGGTCATCAGCCGCGATCCCTCGAGCTGGTGGAATTCGGTGCAAATCAACCGCGGCTGGTACGATGACAAGAACCTCGAAAAAGACATGCCCGTGGTTTCCCCGCGTGGTGTGATCGGCAAGACGAGCGTCGTCAACGACCGCTATACCGAGGTGCTGTTGATCGTGGACGAGAATTGCAAGATCGCCGCGAGCATCCAGGGCTCCAACGCCCAGGGCATCGTGGTCGGAGACAGCAATTACCAGGAGGGTCGTCCCCGGGCCCGCATGAAATTTATCGATCGCGCCGCGAACATCGCCGTTGGAGAATTGGTTTACACCAGCGGTCTCGGCGGCGTCTTCCCCCAGGGCTTGCTGATAGGCACGGTGGCCGAAGTGCCGAAGTTGAAAGACACCACCGCAGCCGGACTTTACCAGGAAGCCATCATTGATCCCGCCGTCGACTTGCGGCAACTCGACGAGCTGTTTATCATTATTGGCGCGAAATGATCCTGTTTTTCTACACCCTCGTTCTGGGCTTGCTCTCGGTGCTGGTGCAAATGTTTGTACCCGAGATTCATTTACTGGGCGGCGCACGACCGGCCCTGCCGGCGTTGCTGGTGATTTATGCCGCGATCTGCCTGCGCGACCTGCGGGTTTTCTTCATCGCGGCGGCGGTGGGATTTTACATCGACCTGCTCTGCCCGAACCGCATCGGGGTCAGCGTGATTGCCTTGAGCCTCATGGCTGCGCTCATCCTCACCCAGACTCAGGGCCGCCTGCTGCACCGCCTCGATTTTCAACTGCTCGTGGTGCTGGTGGGAAGCTTTCTCTATCTCAGCCTCACCTATTTTTTCTTCCTCATGCAAATCTGGAGCGGCTCTTCCACGCCGGGAGATTGGATACTCATCACCTACGGATCGATTATGAACACGATCCTGAGTCCGTTCCTTTTTGCCCTGTTGAATCTGCCATTGCGCTTGTTGGGTTGGAAGCCCGGAAGCCGGAGCGAGTACACTGGTTATGCTGCTGAATGACGACAGAAACCTCCCGTACGGACGGTTGCTGACGCTGGCGCTGATGGTGCTGCTGGCGATGGGCATTCTCATCACCCGGCTCTATGATGTGCAGCTCGCGCGCGGCGATGTGTATACGGAGAAGCTGCGCACGCAAACGACGGTGGCCACACGGCTCTCACCCGCGCGCGGTGCGATTGTCGACCGCAATGGCGTTCCCCTCGCGGAAAACCGCGCCAGCTTCGATGTCGATTTCTACCTCGATGAACTCCAGCGCAATTACTCCCGCGCTCATCGCGGTCGCCTGCCGAAGGTGAAAGTACCGGTGAAACGTCACGGCGAGATTCACTACGTCGAACAAGTCGACATCGTGAAAATCGTGGACGAGGCCATTGACCCCATTGCCCGCAGCCTCGGCTTTTCCCACCGTCCCGACGAGCGAGAAATCCGCGAGCACTTCCGCACCCGCAAGGAAATTCCCTTCCAATTTCGCACCGACGTGGATTTCAACACCCTCGCCCAATTCTCCGAGCGTAATCTCGGCGTTCCCGGCATCGACATTGTGGCACGGCCCGTCCGCCGTTACACCTACGGCGCCTTCGCTTCGCACGTGCTCGGTTACGTTGGCAAGCCCGACGAAAACAGCGAAGCACTGGCCGCGGACGGTTACCCCTACGAAACGGTGGGCCGTCAGGGCATCGAGGGCCGCATGGACCCGCAATTGCAGGGTCAACCCGGCGGCAAAATTCTGCGCGTGAATTACCGCGGCTATGTGGATCGCGAAGAAGAGGTCAAATGGCCCACCGTCGGCAACACCGTCAAGCTCACCCTCGACGCCCGCATCCAGTACATCGCCGAGCAAGCCATGCGCGGGGTCGGTCGTGGTGCCGCCGTGGTGATGGACCCGCAAACGGGTGACGTCCTCGCCCTCGTCTCCGTGCCGAATTATAATCCGAACGATTTCATCCCCCGCATCACCAGCGAAGAATGGAAGGCGCTCAACACCGATCCCACCGCCCCGCTGGTGGATCGCGCGCTCTCCACCTACCCACCGGGATCGACGTACAAGGTCTTGATTGCCCTGGCCGCCTTGAAGGCGGGAGCCATCACGAAGGACACCATCATTGATTCGCCCGGCGTGGTCTACATTGCGGGGCATCCGTTCAAGGATTGGTCGCCCAACGGTCAGGGCTCGATCAAACTGCGCGACGCCTTGCGCATGTCGTGCAACACCTTCTTCTATCAGCTTGGCGCGAACAAGACCGGTATCGATCCCATCGTGAAAATGGGCCAGCGCGTCGGCTTCGGCGAACCGACCGGCATCGAACTTTCTCCCGAATCGAAGGGCATCATGCCCGGTCCGGAATGGCTCAAGAAGAACTTCCCCCGCGAACGCTGGACCTCAGCCTACACCGCCAACGTCTCCATCGGACAGGGCGCGGTACAGGTCAGCCCGCTACAAATGTGCGTCCTCATGTCCGCCGTGGCCAACGGCGGTCACATCTACAAACCGCGCCTCATTCAGGAAGTGGTCGATATCGACGGTGAGCAGAAAGCGGAAATTCCCGCCGCCCAACCGCGCGATCCGGATAACCCCACTCTTGGGATGAAACCGAACGATATCGAAGCCGTTCGCGACGGGCTGCTCGCCGTCGTGGCCGATGGCACGGGCCGCCGCGCCCAAGTGCAGGGGATCAAAGTGGCCGGCAAGACCGGCACCGCACAGGCCTGGCGCGTGCTGAACGGGCACAAAATGCAGGACAACAAAACCTGGTTCTACGGCTTCGCACCCTACGATAAACCGCGCTACGTCTTCTGCGTCATGGTCGAGGGTGGCGTCTCCGGCGGCGGCACCTGCGCCCCGATAGCGCATGAGATTCTCCAAAACATTTTCGACATGGAAAATGGCAAAGAAATCACCCTGTCCTACCTGACCCCCGCCGTCGGTCATTTCCGTGGCGTGGTCGATGTGCCCCATCCCCTCGGCGCCAATGCCCCGGCTTCACCCTCCGCCCCCGCCGCCAATGTGGACCCCAGCGCACCTGCGGCTCCCTCGTCGGAACCGACCAATGGCGGCGGCGATGAACCGGCCACCGTGCAGGAAGATGATGCCCCTCCCATCATGCCCAAACGGAGGGGATTCTAATGAAACTCTCGATCTTCCAGAAACTCATGCGCCTGGACTGGATTTTATTCTTCGTCATGGCCGGCTTGACCGCCTCGGGCGTGGCCTTCATCTACAGCGCCACCTACACCAACGAGATCGAGGAATTTCGCAACTCCTATCGGGCGCAGATGCTTTATATTCCCGTTGGTCTCGTGGGCTTCTTCTTTTTCTCGCTGATCGATTACAAGATCTGGGTCAAGTACGCCCTCATCATTGCTGGCCTCGCTCTCCTCGCCCTGATTCTCGTCCACCTCGTTGGCACGGAACGCTACGGCCAGAAGAACTGGATACGACTTGGCGGCGGCATCAGCATTCAGCCTTCGGAAATGGCCAAAATGGCCTTCATATTCTTTCTCACCTGGTATCTCCTCGAACGAGGCACCCGGGTCAAGGAATTCTCCACCTTCATCAGCGTCCTCGGCATCACCCTCGTACCGGTCGGCCTCATCCTCAAGCAACCCGACTTGGGTTCCGCCGCCGTGTTCCTGCCGGTGGCGCTCGTCATGATGTTCGTGGCCGGGATTCGCTTCCGCTACATTTTCATCATCCTGCTGGCCGGGGCGGCACTATTCGCCTTCTGCTACTTTGGCATATACAAGGCCAACATGAAGATTCCGAAGGTGAAGGAATATCAATTGGCCCGCATCAAGATGTTCTTCGACCCCAGCCTCGATCCCAAGGGCCGCGGCTGGCAGATCAACCAATCCCTCATCGCCATCGGCTCCGGTGGAGTCTCCGGCAAAGGCTACTGCAAGGGCACCCAGAACGTGCTGGGCTACCTGCCGAAAAAAACTTCATATAACGACTTTATTTTTTCTGTAATCGGAGAAGAATGGGGCTTCGTGGGAGGAGCCAGCGTGATTGCTCTGGAGGGTTTGTTGCTACTATTATGTTTACGGGCGGGAGCCTCTTCCCGTGATCAGGCCGGCTGCCTCATCACGGCCGGTATCATGGCCATGCTATTTACCCATATCTTCATCAACATCGGCATGAGCATCCAGGTGGTGCCCATTACCGGCATTCCACTTCCCTTTATCAGCTACGGCGGCACCTTCCTGGTGGTCTGCATGAGCTGTATTGGAGTGATACAAAGCGTTTGGATTCACCGTAAAGGTCAAAACTTTTAGTTCTAACTCGTATTAATTCATTTAATAGCTCTCGAAACTTGGTGTATACTCAAGCGTTAAGGAGCTTTGGAGACTTTCATGATACTCGACTCAATCCGCGGATTTTTTGGTTTTAAGAAAAAAGGCGACGAAAAAGAAATCATCATCAGCTGTGAACGCCTCGAACGGCGCATTGCTCTGCTTGAGGGAGGGCGGCTCGAAGAATTCTCCATCGAACGCGATAGTGACCGGCAGATTTCCGGCAGCATTTACAAGGGCAAGGTCAAGAACCTCGAACCCGGCCTCAAAGCCATGTTCGTCGACATCGGCCTCGAAAAGAACGCCTTCCTCCACTACTGGGATGCGATTCCCGCCGCACCAGACGCCGGCATCGAAACGATCGAACGCGAAGGCCGCCGCCGCAACCAGAAGAAGATCACGGTAGGCGACATCCCCCGCCTCTACCCTCCCGGTTCCGACATCATCGTGCAGGTTACCAAAGGCCCGATCGGTACCAAGGGACCCCGCATCACCACCAATATCTCCCTGCCCGGTCGTTACCTCGTCCTCATGCCCTTTAGCGACCAATGCGGTATCTCCCGCAAGATCGAGGACCCGAAGGAACGCCAGCGTTTGCGCCGCATCCTCAACGAACTCGACATTCCGGACGGCATGGCCGTCATCATGCGCACCGTGGGCGAAGGTCAAAAGGCCCGCTTCTTCGTGCGAGATCTCGCCATGCTACTCGACCAATGGCGCACCATCGAGCAGAAGATGGAAGCCGTTCCCGCGCCGAACCTGCTCCTCTCCGAGCCCGACATCATCGAACGCACCGTGCGCGATTTCCTCACCGACGAGATCGACCGCATCGTCATCGACGACGAAAAGGCCGCCGACCGGATGAAAAACCTCATCGGTGCCATCTCCAAACGGTCGCAGAAAAAAATTCGTTTCTACAACGAAGCCACACCCATTTTCGAAAAGTTCCAAGTAGATAAACAGATCGACAGCGCCTTCCGCCGTCAGGTCTGGCTCAACTGCGGCGGCTACCTCGTCATCGATGAAACCGAAGCCCTCGTCGCCATCGACGTCAACACCGGTCGCAACAAGGGCGGCAAGGACCAGGACCGCACCATCCTCCAAACCAATCTCGAAGCCGCCGAGGAAATCGCCCGCCAGCTCCGCCTCCGCAATATCGGTGGACTCGTCGTTCTCGATTTCATCGACATGAAAAACCGTCGCGACCAGCAGGCGGTCTACAACAAGCTCAAAGAAAACATCCGTCGCGACAAGGCCAAGACCCACATCCTTCCCATCTCGCCGCTCGGCCTCATGGAAATGACCCGCCAGCGCGTGCAGGAAAGCGTCAGCCGCACCGTCTTCATGGAATGCCCACACTGCAAGGGCAAAGGCATCATCAAATCCCCCGAGACCATGAGCGTCGAAATCCAGCGCGGCATCACCCGCGTCATGCGCATGCACCCGGGCGTGCACGAATTGCGCATTCAGGTCAACCCGCAGGTGCTCGACCGCCTCAAGAAGGAGGACGAAGAGCTGCTCGTCGAACTCGAACGCCGCTTTCAGGGCCGCCTCAGCTTCCGCCCCGATCCCAAGTTCCACTTTGAAGAATTCAAACTCTTCAATGCCGTCAATGATGAGGAATTAACCTAATCCGTAAAAAGCACTCACGGGATGATTACGGCGCTGGAAGCGGTTGGGGCTCTCGTTTTTTACGGTCTACTGCTGTCTAGCGGTGCCAAGGCGTTCGGTAACAGGATGGGGAGTGTGACACGCGGAGCGGTCATTCCCCTTCTCTTCATTCCGTTGATTTGCGACTGGATTCGATTTGCCGGGAATTTGCCATTCAAGACGAGTTGGGCGTTGGCTTTACTCCTCTACGCGACCGTCGCATTGGCGTCCTACTTGAGGCTAAAACCCGGTCAATGACCGCTCGGCCATGCCTTCCTGGATCATGGTTGGAAACTGGCTTTCGCCTTTTTTCTCGTGCACGTTCTCATCCGCACATGGATCTTCACCGGTTCCTGTCCCAATCCCGCGGACGATGTTTTCGGTGGTTACAAATCCTCTTCGCTGTTGCATGCCATGGGCTGGCCTGCCCCACACCCGCAAGCGCCGGAAATCGCCTTCAGCTACTACTATTACATCTATAGCTGGCCAGCGGCACTGACGAGCTGGCTCGGGATCAGTCTTTGGGCGGGCTGGTGGGTGACGGCCGTTGTGGTGAGTACGGTGGGGGGCTTGCTGATTTTGGACTTTCTCCGCGTACCCGTGCGTTCGTGGTGGATGGCTGCCATCATGATCGTACTCGTGATTAATGGAGCGTCCTTCCTGGTTGTGATTTCGACGCTATTGCACATGCCCCCCAAGATGTGGGGCGGTGAAGAAATGCGCGCCATGCAACATGCCTTTGTGGCCAAGGATCTTTATTTGTGGCTGCCTCAAATCGCCCGTGCCTATTGGGCTCCTTTTGCCGTGCTGGCAGGCGGTGTCTTGTTCCAGACCTTGCAGCTCCTGTTGCAGCAATGGCGGCATCGGCCGTCACCACCTCGCGCGCTTTTTTGCATGCTGGCTATCGGGTCATTGGCCGGTTACTGCACCTTTCACCTTTTGGGTTTCCTACTCATCATCATCCCGCTGCTCCTGTGGGTGCTCGTTTACAAACTGCCGACCGAAAAGCGGTGGCGTGCCGTGGGCCTATTAGCCGTGATCGGCCTCGTATCCGCTTTGTTGAGTATGCCCATACTTGCCGAATTTGCCCAACGCGCACCGGGCGTGAGAGACATCCGTTTTGTTCCACTGCTGGAATGGCTGCAACACTCCTCCGCCGTCACAGCTCCCACCTTGATGAAGCTGGCTCTTTTCATCGCCGGAATCTGGGCATTCAATAATCCTCTGGGTGTGGCGGCACTATTCATGAAATCACGGACCGACCATTCGTTGCAGACATGGATTTGCCAGGGAATTTTTCTCTGGGGTTCAGTCGTCTGCTTGTTTGGTGTAGTCAATGAGTTTGGGCCGAAATTTGGTTCACTTGTTTTCCTGGCTGGCATTTTCGTCTTTTTACAGAGAGCGGGACAATCGCGTCGCTGGCGCATTTTTCTTGCGTTGGCAGTAGTGAGTTCCGCTCTGACCCTAGCCAATAACATCCGGGCTAACTTTGCCGTCGCCAAGCTGGACAAGGTCTGGCGGGTTATTGATCGCGAATGTGAGGGTGGGAAAATTCCAGTCTATTACGATGTGACGGCGAAGGAATTGGAGTCCACCTCCCTCTGGATCGGAGCCGCGCCGCTCTTCGCCCGGGCTCAATTCTTTATTCCGGCAGGAGAGATTGATGATACCGGGTATAATTTCCTGCGGATCCCGGAACAACAAAAACACTTGGGGGACACACTGAATCGGCTCCGGACGTTCTACCCCCACGCCGAGCATTACCTGTTACTCTCCAAACCCCGGGGCCGCCTTGCCGACCGGCCCTTGCTTTATCAAGGGGGAGTATTTTTGGCTGGAAAATTGCCTTTAAAAAAAGAAGCCCCATAATGCAGATTGATCGGTCTCCGTTTCTGGATTTCTGGGACTTGTCCATATCACATGCCTTCTTCACCACTAGTCAGCGTTGTCATACCGAGTTACGCCTGCGCGAATTCGATCCCGGCTGTCTTGGAAGGGCTGAGGCGGCAAACCTATTCTCTGCTCGAGATTCTTGTCGTTAACGATTGCTCACCGGATCATCTCGAGGAGGTCTTGGCACCTTTTCGCGACCAGATTCGTTATCTGAAAAATCCCCAAAATCTGGGCTTGTCCAAAACCTATAACCAGGGCCTGCGGGCGGCGCATGGCGAATACGTTCTCACCTTGCACTCCGATTGCGTTCTGGAACCCGACTACATCGCTCGGCTGGTGGCCCATCTTGCGACTGATCCGAAGCTTGGTGCCGCCACAGGCCGCTGTCGTTATGTGAATTTCGACGAACTCGGATTTAACGAACAGCTTTTCACCCTTCTGAACCGTCTTTATGTCGACTGGCGGGAGAGTGATACCGTGGAAGAGGTGCCGTTTATCGAGGGCAAAGCCGACCTGTTCCGCCGCGAGACCTTGGAACGATATGGCTATTTTAATGAAACGTTGCGACTCACCAGCGAGGATCAGGATTTATCAGCCAAGATGCGTCGCGATGGATTGCGACTGATTCAGGACAACACGTGCGTATTCACCGTCCACTACAATCAGACTCAGGACAGTCTCATCAAAGTCCTGCGCAAACAACGCTCCTATGCGGCCGGGCAGGCCTACGTACTCCTCACCTACGGCAGTCATGCGGTCAAGACCTCGACAGCGGCGCGCAATCATCGGGCCCTGCACCGTTTTCTACAATTGCTGACAGCGACTGCGGTGACTGGCAGCCTGGTGCTGGGTTTATTCCAAACGGCATTTCTTTGGGTGGCTTTCGCCGTTTTGGTGATAAGAGGGGGCGAGTATTTTCTGTACAATCGACCACTGCCCCTAGGCAAAAGAATGCTGGCCAGTGCGATCGGATTGGCGGCAGACTTTTTCTATACGACAGGCTTGATCGAAGGAACCATCAAAACTCTATTTAAAAAGAAGGTGTGAGCATGAAAACTTTAGTGACGGGCGGTGCTGGTTTCATCGGATCGCATGTCGTGGATGCGTTGATCGCAGCGGGACATGATGTGGTGGTTCTGGACGATCTAAGCGGTGGCTTTACGGAAAACGTCAACCCCAAGGCATGTTTCGTTCAGGGGAGTATCCTCGACCACGATCTGATCAACCGGCTTTTCGACGAGCATCATTTCGAATATGTCTTTCATCTGGCCGCCTACGCCGCGGAAGGGTTGAGTCACTTTATCCGCCGATTCAACTACCAGAATAATCTCGTCGGCAGCGTCAACCTGATCAACGCTTCCGTGCTGCATAAGGTCCGCTGCTTTGTCTTCACCTCATCCATTGCCGTCTATGGCAAAAACCAGTTGCCGATGGTGGAGAGTTTACAACCCAACCCGGAAGACCCCTATGGGATCGCCAAGTTTGCCGTTGAACTGGATTTGCGGGCAGCGCATGAAATGTACGGGTTGAATTACGTTATCTTCCGCCCGCACAACGTGTACGGCGAACGCCAGAACATCGGTGACAAGTACCGCAATGTGCTTGGCATTTTCATGAACAATGTCATGCAGGGAAAGCCGATGACAGTATTTGGAGATGGCGGACAGACACGCGCGTTTTCCTATATTGCGGACGTCGCCCCCCTGATTGCCTCCTCCATCACGACTTCGGGCTGCCAGAATCAGGTATTCAATATCGGATCGGACGATTGGCACAGCGTGAACGAAATCTCTTCACTCGTGGCGGAAGCCTTTGGTGTGAAGCCGGACATTAGCCATCTGCCCGAACGCAAGGAAGTCGTCCATGCCTATGCCAGCCATGAGAAGATTAAAGCGGTCTTCTCCGATCGAAAGCAAACCTCATTACGCGACGGTGTTTTTCGCATGGCCGCTTGGGCTAGGGAACACGGACCGAAACAAAGCAGCGAGTTCGGCCATATCGAAGTACCGATCAATCTTCCTGCCGGATGGGCCATTAAAAAGTAGGCACTCCGGCCATGAACCAGCCCTTTCGTTGTGATGTGTGCGGGAGTGAAAAACACCGTGTGTTGCTCACCGACTGCCAGGATCTCTACTCGGGGTTTCCGGGACGCTTTCAGTATGTGCAATGCTTGGATTGCCAGCTGGTGCAGGAGCATCCCGTGCCAGAGAATATTGGCAGCTTTTACGAACGCTACCAGGTTCACCAGAAAAAAGGCCGTTTGCATGAGTTCATGCGCTGGCTGTTGATGTCGCACGCCTATTACCCATGCGATGCCTCCATTCGCGGTCGCCGGGTGCTCGATTTTGGTAGTGGCGACGGTTGGTTCTTAGGCCGCGCCCACCAGGCGGGAGCGGTATGCAATGGATTTGAGATCAATCCGGAACATGCGGCTACCTTGGCCGCCTCATTACACTTGCCTGTCCACAGCACGTGGGAAGAACTGGAAAAAGCAGGGCCATTTGATGTCATCACGATGCACTTCGTGCTCGAACATCTTCGCGACGCGCCCCAGCTCATTAAGCGTCTGGGTTCGCTTCTTGCGCCGGGAGGGAAACTTTACGGCATTGTACCCTCGATTCACTCATGGGAGTTCAAGGTATTTGGCAAGCTCTGGCATGGGCTCGATGCCCCCCGGCATTTGATTTTTCCCGATGAGACGCATCTGAGCCGGATTGCCCGGGAAGCGCAACTCACGTTAATCGAATCGCGGCAGGTGGCCATTCCTTCCAGCTTGGCTGGGACTCTGGCGTCACTGGGCAAGGGAGGATTTTCCTACAAGCGGTTTACCCTGGCCATTCCCATGGCGTGGCTATTCGGACTGGTACGTCCCAAAGGCAATTGGTGTTTTATTTTGCAGTCGAACGCCCGATGACTTCTTGAATTAGGAAAAGCGGACGGCGTTTTGACTCGATGTAAATGCGGCCGAGATACTCGCCGAGTACTCCCATGAGGACAAATTGCGCGCTGCCGACGAAAAGCACGACGAGCATTAAGCTCAGCCAACCTGCAACCACATAACCACCCAGTGCCCAGCTGATGAAGAGATAAACCGCGTACAGCACGGTCAGAGTTCCCATAATCAGGCCGAAGTAGGTAGCCATGCGTAGCGGCCGAATGGAGAAGGAGGTCACCGCGTCAATGGCCAGCTTGAGCATCTTGCGAAAGGGATAGTGAGTTTCCCCGGCGAAACGTTCGTCACGATGATAGGGCAGGGGCACCTGTCGAAATCCCAACCAAGTCACCATGCCGCGGATAAAACGGCTTTGCTCTGGCATGGAAAGAAGCGCTTCGAGAGCATTGCGCCGCATCAAGCGGAAGTCACCCGTATCGCGTGGAATATCGATGTCGCTCAGGTAATTGAGCAATCGGTAAAAAGCGGCGGCGGTTGCCTTCTTGAACCAGGTTTCGCCTTTGCGCGAAATCCGCTGTCCATAGACTACATCTGCGCCCTCCTCCATTTTTTTCAGCATGTCGCCAAGTAATTCAGGCGGGTCCTGTAGATCGGCGTCAATGATCAGGATGAACTCGCCCCGGCAAAGGGAAAGACCGGCGCTCAGGGCCAGTTGATGGCCGTGATTGCGGGAGAGATTGATGCCGACGACCGTGTCATCGTTGGCACTGAGTTCCTGAATTTTGGCCCAGGTGGCATCTTTGGAGCCATCATTGATCAGGATGATTTCGTACGGCTGGCCGACCCCGGCGCACGCTGCCTTCAGCCGTCGGTACAATTCCGGCAAACCGGAAGCCTCGTTATAGCACGGAACCACGGCGCTCAAAAAAAAGGCGGCAGGCATGAGACAATCATCACAGACCAGAGTCTGGGGACACACAAGTATTTTCTTGGTTGCGATGGGCCGTAGCCTAGGCAAAGTGGACTCATCATGGTGCCGTCTGAGCCCCCCACCCTCCTGCTGGTCATGCCGGTTTTCAATGAGCAAGCCTCCGTGCGCAAGGTGGTGCTGGAATGGTTTCACGAGGTGGAAAATTGGACGGAGGATTTTGTCTTCCTCGCCGTTAATGATGGTTCCACCGATGGCACGCGCGCCATTCTCAACCGGCTGCGGGAAACACTCGGCCCCCGTTTCGAGATCCTCAATCAGGACAATCGCGGTCACGGGCAGAGCTGTCTTGCCGGTTACCGCGTGGCCGTGGAGCGCGACATTCCCTATATTTTCCAAATCGATTCCGACGGCCAATGCGATCCGCAGTTTTTTTTCCGGCTCTGGCGTCAGCGTGACGAGTGCCCGGTGATCTATGGTGTGCGCAAATACCGCGACGATGGCTGGCGTCGCGTGCTGGCCAGCTTCATTCTGCGGTGCTTCATCCTGATTCTGTTCGGACGCAATTGCGCGGATGCGAACGTACCTTACCGCTTGATGCGGACCCGCAGTATTGCCAAGTATCTGGATCGCATTCCCGAGAGCTTCAGTCTTGCCAATATCGGGCTCGCGATCCTCTTGCGGGGAGATCCCAATTGCCGGCATGGCTATGTGCCCATTCGTTTTCGCGAGCGCTATGGAGGCGAACCAAGCGTGAAACTCTCGCTTTTCGGTCGAAAGGCTTTCGAGCTGTACCGCGACATTCGCAGCATGCTGGACCGCAGTGAAAAATAGCCGGGAAAAAGCGATGCCTGAACAGTACGACTACCTGATCGTCGGTTGCGGATTTGCGGGCGCCGTATTGGCCGAACGACTCGCCTCGCAGTGCGGCAAGAGCTGCCTCATCGTCGAGCGGCGCAATCATATCGGCGGCAATTCGCATGATCATTACGATAAGGCTGGGGTGCTGCTGCACACGTACGGCCCGCATTATTTCCGGTCCAACTCGGAACGCATTGTCGAGTACCTCAGCCAGTTCACCGAATGGCACCCGGT
The DNA here is from genome assembly GCA_017849585.1 of Verrucomicrobium sp. Classification (GTDB taxonomy): domain Bacteria; phylum Verrucomicrobiota; class Verrucomicrobiia; order Methylacidiphilales; family UBA1321; genus UBA1321. The sequence continues at coordinate 55,093 of JAFIGT010000017.1, read as the reverse complement.
CGAATACAAAATTCTCTCGTGGAGCGATGGCCGCTACTGGCAATTTCCGATCAATCTCAACACCTTCGAGCAATTACTCGGCCGCCCGAGCACCACGGAGGAAATGGACGCCACGCTCGCCCAATGGCGCGTGCCCATCGATAATCCAAAGAATTCCGAGGAAGTGATCATCTCGCAGGTCGGGGTGCCGCTCTACGAAAAATTCTTCAAGAACTACACGCGCAAACAATGGCGTCGCGATCCGAAGGATTTGGATGCGAGCGTTTGTGGTCGTATTCCCATTCGCACGAATCGCGATGACCGGTATCTCTCAGAAAAATTTCAGGCGTTGCCGAAAGACGGCTACACGAAACTGTTCGAACGCATGCTCGCTACGCCCGGGATTGACGTGCGCTTAAATACGGACTACCGCGACGCGCGCCAGCACATCGCATACAAGCGTCTGATTTATACCGGCATGATCGATGAGTATTTCGATTTCCAGTTCGGGCGGTTGCCCTATCGCTCCTTGCGGTTTGAGAACGAGACCTTGCCGCAGGAATTTTTTCAACCCGCCATGCAGGTGAATTATCCGAACGATCACGAGTTCACCCGCATCGTGGAAATCAAGCACGCGACCGGGCAGAAGCTTCCCGTCACCACCATCGTGCGCGAGTATCCTCAGGATCATACTCCTGAAACCGAGCCCTACTATCCGATCCCGGCCCCGGATGCCCACGCGCTTTATGAACGGTATGCGGCACTCGCAACCGCTGAAAAGGGGGTTAGTTTTGTCGGCCGCCTAGCTACCTATCGTTACTATAACATGGACCAAGTGGTTGGCATGGCGCTGGCAGAATTTGAAAAACTGCGGGCAACGAACGTCTAAATTAGTAATAGAAACAGTCAAAACGAATCAGGAGAATCGTTATGGGAACCAATCCGGGCAGCGATCCGAATAAACCGTCCAGCAATCCATCGAACACGCCTCCGCCCCTTCCTGTGGCCAAAAGCGGAGGGCAGATCGGTCGGTTCATGCCGCTGGGAATCATCGGAGCCATCGTGATCCTCGTGCTTGTGGGGTCGGGCGTTCTGGTGGCGCGCCTGGTACAGGCACCGGGTTCGACTCGCAACGACGAAGTGAACTCGGCCAAGAAGCAGGCTAGCGATTACGCCACGTGGACGGCGTCCCTGAAACGCATCGAAGGCTCCGGAGAATTGCCGAATTCGGCCAAAGTTGCGCCGGAAGACGAAGAGGGCAAAAAGGTTTCGGCTTGGGACAAATGGTTTATTCTGCCGAATGAAACCGCCGTACGCGCCGCATTGCTGCGCCGGTTGCCGAAGGAAATCAAACTCGTCAGTCTCGTGCCCCAATCCTACGAAAAGAACGAGGACGAACTCAGCGTCAATTATCTCGTCACCGTGCGATTGAAAGCGCCGCTCTATCTCGTGCCGATTTCACGGATCAAATTCACGCAACCGGACCTGATGAAATACCAGCGGCTGACCCAGTACGTGCTGGCCAGCACCGATCTCGCCCCCGGCCTGACGTATGATGACGCGGCCGCCAAGCAGGTCAGCGAAGGACGCAAGAATCTCACTTTCTTTTGGAAGATAAACCGCGCCGCCATCGAGGACGGCAAATGGCAGGTACTGGATGCCGACCCGATTTTTCTGCAACAGATCCCCGCGTTGGAAGAGCGCCTCGTGAATGCCTCCGGTGGTCGCGCGCTCGTGCTGCGCACGCAAGCGGAGTTGGATACGATGGCCACGGCTCGCGATGAGGCGTTGACGGCTTTTGCGACGCGGTTGAAATCGATCGATGATCAGGTTGGCAAATTCCGCTCTGAACGGATGGCTGGTGTTCCCGGCAAGGTGAGCCGCAGTTCCGCGAAATTTGGCGGCTCCGGTTCGGGTGAGCCGACAAAAAGCGCCGCGCGTATTGGTGGCGGTGCCGCATCCGGCGCGGCCATTGGCGCTCTCGCTACGGGTGGTGATGGCGAAGCAGCGGGAATTGGGGCGGGCGCGGGATTTGTCGCGGGCCTGATTTACGATGCGGTCTCGAAATCAAACGACAAAAAGAAATTCGAAGCGGCTAAAGAGCGGGATTATCAGGAACGGCTCGCGGCCCGTAATGCTGCGCTTCGCGGTGCGGAACGGGAAGTGGCGCAGTACGAACAACAGCTTCTCAACGAGTACGAGAAGGAACTCGCCACCGCTGCGCAACAACGTCTCGCCGATCTCAAAGCCCGGCAGGGATAGGCTGCCAGTTGCCCCGATCACGCGGAGCCGATGAGGATTCCGGTGATAAAGACCAGCACGCCGCCGAGCACGACTTGAAAGACGGCGGACAGCAGGGGCGTGTCCATAAAGTGGTGCCGAATCCAGGCGATGAGCGCCAGTTCGACCGCTACCACGCCTCCGGCCACAGCGGTGGCGGTTGTAAAATCATGGATCAAATACGGCAACGTGTGGCCAATGCCGCCGAGGGTGGTCATGAGACCGCAGACACCACCGCGTACCCACGGATGACCGCGACCGCTGAGGGCGCCATCGTCGGAGAGCGCCTCGGCAAAACCCATGCTGATGCCAGCTCCGATGGAAGCGGCAAGTCCGACGAGGAAGGCATCCCAGCTATTTTTTGTGGCGAATGCGGCGGCAAAGAGCGGGGCGAGCGTGGAGACGGAGCCATCCATCAGGCCGGCGAGCCCGGGCTGGACGACTTGTAGGACGAACACACGACGGCGTGTGGTTTCCTCCGAGGAACGCACGCCGGAAGTGATTTGCTCGTTCTCCAATTCTTCCGCGAGTTCGCTGTGCTTGGCTTCCTCATGGGCCAAATCACCGAGCAACTGGCGCACGCCCGCATCGGTGCTGTGCTGCGCGGCGGCTTCGTAGAAGCGGCGGGTTTCGAGCTCCATCACCTCCACATCGCGCCAGACTTGCGACACGGTGAGCATTTTGGCCAGCCAGAGCGGCCGGCGTTCGACAAAACCCTTCACATCCTGACGGCGAATCAAGGGAATATGATCGCCGAATTTCTCGCGGTAAAGATCGAGCAGGCGGTGACGGTGGGTCGATTCTTCCTCCTGCATTTTCAGTAGCGCGTTGGCGGAGGCCGGATAATCGGAGCGTAATCGATCGGCGAAGTCAGCGTAAATGCGGCCATCTTCTTCTTCCAGGGAAATGGCCAGTGCGAGAATTTCGCGCGTGCTCAATTCATGAAAGGATCGGGCCATGATTTACTCCGGGCTAGATTGCCGTCCAGCCGCCATCGACTACGAGACCATGGCCGGTGACGAAGCTCGACGCGTCCGATGCGAGGTACAGCAAGGCTCCCGCCAGTTCGTGGGCCTTGCCGGTGCGTCGCAGGCAGGTGCGGTTGTTCAATTTTTGTAGGAAGTCGTCATTTCCGGAGCGGACAGCATTCTCGCTGGCCGTTTCCGTGTTCGGGAAGGGACCCGGCAGAATTGAATTGGCGCGAATATTGTGCGGTCCCCAGAACGATGCGACGTAGCGCGTGAATGCCATGAGTCCGGCCTTCGAGGTGGAATAGCCGGGGGGGTTCATGAAGGCTGTGTCCTCGTACAGCAACGGTGAAGGCGCGACGAGCGCGTACATGGTGGCAATATTAATGATCGATCCGCCGCCCGCAGCTTTCATGCCCTCGCCGACTTTTTGCGTCGCGAGTGCGGCCCAATAAATGCCGCCGGTGAGATTGCGCAGCCAATGGTCCCACGTCATGCCTTCAAGGCCACCGTTTGGAACGTTGAAACCGGTATTTGCGCCCAGTTCGTGCGCGTTGTTGACGAGCACATGGACGGGACCGCGTTCGATGATCTTGTCGAGTGTGGCGCCAAGTAGCTCGCGATCGTACATGTCGATGCGGTGTACCGTCGCGCTCCCCGCACCGTACTTATCATTCCAGCCTTGCGCCCGCTTTTCGAGTTCCTCCGAGCGGCCCAGCGCATGCAGCGTGGCGCCGTTCTGCAGCAGGACCTCCGCGAGGGTTCGGCCCAGGTAACCGCTGGCTCCGGTGAGCAGGGCGGTCTTGCCTTTGAGTGAGAATAGATTTTGCGCTTCGAGGTTCACCAGCAGCTCCTTCCTCCGTCGATGATGATGTTCTGACCCGTCAAATAAGTGGACGCATCGGAAACCAAAAAGAGAACCACGCCGCGATATTCATCCGGCTTGGCCATGCGGCCCAGGGGGATTAACTGGGAGATGCGGTCGAGAAATTCCTGCGGTTGGTTCTGCTCCACGCCGCCCGGCGAGATGGCATTGACGCGCACGCCCGCCTCGGCCCAATACGTGGCGAGATAACGGGTGAGCCCGACGAGGCCGGTCTTCACTACGGAGTAGGTCACCGGCTTGACTGGCTGCTTGTCCGCAGTCACGCCGTCTTTGCGATAGAGGCGCTGGTCGGGGGCGATCACGGCGAGATCGGAGGCAATGTTCAAGATGACGCCGGAGCGTTTCTCGGCCATGACAACGCCAAAAATCTGGCTGCACAAAAACGCGCCGGTCAAACCGACGGCGATGTCGGCATGCCATTGTTCCATCGGAAAATTTTCCAACCGCGACCACGGCACATCGCCCTTGGCTTCGACCTTGGGATTGTTCGCGGCATTATTGATCAGGATATCGATGCGGCCAAATTCCTTGAGCACGGAAGCACGGATCGATTCGAGTGATTCGCGGCGGGTGATGTCCGCTTCGTAAGCGCGAGCCGGAACTCCGTATTTTTCCTTTAGCATTTCGGCGGCTGCTTGCGCCGGTTTCAAATAGAGATCGAGCAGGATCGGCGTGCCACCCGCGCTGGCAATCGCTTCACAATGCTGCTTGCCCAATAAACCGCCCGCTCCAGTGACAATCGCCACCTTCCCCTTCAAATTAAACAGATCATTCATATCTCAAAGGACTTTGCATGGAGGGCTCCTTCCTCCAAACCTCTAGCCAAAGGGTATGATACCCTTTGGAAACCCCAACTAAGGCTTGGGTATAGACGAGAGAGGGGGCTGCGCCAAGTCCTGTTTCAGGAGCAATTCGACCCGTTCCCGGATGGCATGGCGGACCGAGCGGATTTCTTCCGTGGCGGCGTGTGTATTGAGTTCGAACTGCGACGGCTCTTTCTCGTCGAGCACCGAACCGACCGGTAGACTCGCGAGATTGTAGTAGAAGTACCAGTAACGGAGTGCCGTTGCGCGCGCTGCCTCATCCAACCGATTGGAGGTGGAGTCAAAAATTTTCGCCAGGTCTTCCGGGATAAGTACTTCCTGCGTGAAGCCCTTCCCCGCGTAGTGCGACTGCGCGATGTTGAAAATGCGATACCCGAGTGCGGGCAATTCCATACCGAGTGTGCCGTTGTACACCACCGTGGCGCTTGCCTTCTCGGCGAGTAGATAGGCATTCCAGGTTTCCTCGGGTTTGAGGCAATGAATGGTCGAATAGGCCAGATGACCACGCTCTGCGAGAAAATCCTGCACCCGATAAGCGCCCGCGCTGGTCTCGGCGGCTTCGTCTGGGTGAGCGCGGATCACCAGCTTGACTTTGCGCTGGATGGCCTCCTTGCAGAGGGCATCGATCGCAGCGAAAACGTCGGCGAATGGCGACGGCTTTTCCATCGAAGCGGTATCATGAAAAACTGGCGGAAAGAAAACGACATACGGCTCCTTCGCCAATTCTTCGTACGGTTTGGAGTCCGACACCTCGATCGGTCGCGGCCGGCCGGAGGGATCGAGATTGAGGCGCGTGCGCGACTCGACCGAAGCTCGCGCTTCTGCAATCTCCGCTTCCCCGATGGTGCCTTGCTGCGATTCCCAGAGGGCTTCCGCCCGATAATGACAGGCGGCATCGCGGGAGAGAAAGAGCGTATTCTTCTTCGGCCCGCGCTCCGTGCAAATCGTGGCCACGCCGAGCGACGTACTCATGTGATAGAAGATGGACTCGGGCGCGAAGAGTCCATTAAAGAACACCGCGCACGATGGCGTGAATCGCGCCAGCACCCGTTGATAGCGGCACACCAGCCGCACCACGCCGCGCACATGCTGCAGCACCTCGGGATTATCCAGCGAAATCTTTGCGCGATGACCACGTACATAACGTAGGAGATACGGTTGCATCCAACGACCGATCGGCAAACCATCGACCGTCAATCGCGCGAGTGAATAATCTTTCTGTTCCTCGATCAGCTCGATGAGCAGATCCTCGCGCTTCGAGGCGAACTCATCGAGGCTCATCGTCTGAAACGGTTCCGTATAGAAACTATGTGCGAGCGTGCGGCATTCCTTGCAGAGATAAGGCGGCGCTGTGGTGGGCTTCGCGCTGGAACCGCTGCCGCAGCTTTCGAGCAGGCCATCGCACTGAATGAGCTGCACATGGTAGCCCAAATCCTTGAGCGCATGCGCCACCATGTAGTTGTGAAAGGCATGCGCGTACCCAAACGAGCGCAGCATGAACACCAGCGCTACCCCGGCATCGTCGTGAGCGACGAGAGGCTCGGCTTGCAGGGAATAATTCTTTGTCGCCACGGCAATTGATTGCGCGAGCGGCTTCAGCTTCCCGTGACGATTATAGAGACGACGTATCGTGCGCGGACGCCAGGTTCCGGGACGACTCTCCTTGATCTGATCCGACCACGCTTCCATTACCGCATTGGCCAGGAATTGGGGCGTACGCAGCGGCTTGCGCCACGATTGGCGCAGGGCCGTGGCGAAGGGCGAGGATGGGGCTGTATTGATTGCCATGACTCAAATGTACAAGTTGCTTGGCACGCTACCAAATGGGGGAGGTTCGAGTCTATGTTACGTATAAGAAATTATTTGGCGAGCTTCTGTCGATCAATGTATTGCTGTAGCATGTTCAGATAAGTTGCATCCGCCAAGGACTTGGTTGCGGCGTTCTTTAAGGCATCGCGATGACCTTCTAGGAAGGGCACTGCCGCGCGGTTGGGATGAAGATCGAGCAAGGTGCGCAAGGCACGAAAAAGGACTTTATCTGCTGGGAAATGAGATGCATAGGGTTCGATCTCCTTCCAATAAACTGACTTTGGATGCAAAATCAGCCGCTCCCAAACTCCGGCCCACGCGCCGACGTTCTTTTGTTGCAACAACTTTTCATCTAGACGAAAGGAATCCCGATATTGACCGATCAAGGCAGTCCAGCTTGGCGTACAGTCTTCGGACCGGTACCGAATTTCTCCTTGCTGCAGCCACTCTTCAATATATTGGGCCATTGTCTCCCAAAAAAGAGAGATTGGGTGCTCCATATCACGGGAAACAGGTAAATTAAAATAGGGCAGGAATCTTAACCAGGGTGACGGCCGGCATTTTTCGCTCGCTCGCAGAAAAGGAAATATTTTTTGTATTGTCAGTCCCGTATTCCGCATCAAGCCTCCCACCACGCGGTCCATCTCCAAAATGGAAACATCCTTCTGTAAGCGTACCCAGGTTGCAAAACGTGGCTCCAGCATCTCCCATTTTTCAAGATATGAATTGGGTATGGGCGCGTAAGCTGCCAAATGTTTAACGCGCTTGACGATGAGAAACCGGGCTTGCGGATAATGTAGGCGCAGAGCGTCGAGAAAAAGAGCATATCGCTCCAGATACAACAGAGGATCGGGATGGAAACGATCGAAGTGTTCGTTTAACCAAGCCTCGTAGTCGGGATGCTTGCGAGAGGCCTTGGACACAAAGAGAACATACTTTTTCTTTTTATGCTGATAGAGCGGTGTCGCTTCATGAAAAAGGGTGAGAATGATGGCCTGAGGGGGAGGCTCATGGGATGAAGCCAACAGAAACTGATTTTCCAACCAGCGTGATTCCAGAAGAGCACGACCTTCGTTCGAAGAGAATCGCTCTTGTAAGCCTTCGGGAATCGCATCGGGGTGGCTGAGGTATGTCGAAGCGCTGGCCAAATAGCGGGCTGCATAAGCAGGACTGCATCCTTGCGATCGGGCTTGCAAGGCGCTTTGCAGCGAGAGCGCCTGACAGTTGCCCAAAAGAAGAACTCTTTGTGCGGTAGCAACTGGCAGGCTGTGGGCTGTCATGAGGGGCGTTGACTCTACTCGGTGCTCAGACGTGCCGTTGCACCTCCGTCAATCACGATAGCTTGACCCGTCATGAAAGCGGATAGTTTGTTATCTGCCAGGAAGATGATGAGTCGGGCGATGTCTTCGGGTTTCCCCACTCGGCCCATGACATGTTTTTTCCCAAAGCCACGAACGAGTGCGCGGGTATCGCGTTCATTTGGAAAACTGCGGCTCAGGCCAGCATGCAACATCGGTGTGTCGACTGCGCCCGGCAATACCGCATTGACGCGAATCTGTTCGGGCCCCATTTCCAAGGCTACAGCTCGTGTGAGTGCTAGAAGGGCTCCCTTGCTAGCGGCATAGGCGGCTATACCAGGCGATGTGGAAATGGCATGAACAGAACTGATATTGACGATGCTGCCTTTGGCCCGTTTCAGCATAGGGTAGGCTTCGCGAATGGAGAGGTAAATCGAACGAATGTTGGAGGCCATTACGGCGTCCCATTCCTCGGGTGTCGTGTCGACGAGTTTTTTGGTGATCTGGATTGAGGCATTATTGACGAGAGCGTTGAGGACGCGGTGCTTCTTGGTGATGGCCTCAAAGACCTGACGCGGAGATTCGGGCAGGGAGATGTCGACTTGAAAAAACTCATGCACGGCTCCGCGTTTGGTTAAGGGACGACGGTCCACTCCAATGACATGCCAGCCATCCTTCGCAAAGCATTCCGCTGTTTTGTGGCCGATTCCCCCTGCCACCCCGGTAATAAGCACTGAGCGTTTCATAAAATTAGTTGGTTTTTGGTTGCTGAATATCGAGAAAGCCGAAAAGCAGACGAATGGCTTTTTCGCTGGCGGCGATCACGGCATCTCGGGTGTTGGAGCAATTGTGAGAACCGAAAATACATTGATCGAACTGACGTAGCGGAGAAGAAGCCTGGAGTGGTTCCACCTCGAAGACGTCGAGTGCCGCAGCAGCGACGGTGCCATCTTGCAGTGCAGCGACAAGATCTTCCGTTTTCACCAGGGGGCCCCGTGCGATATTAATGAATCGCAAACCGCGCTTGCAGCGGGAAAAAATTGCGCGGTTGATCATGCCTCGATTTTCCGGGTTTAGCGAACAGGCTATCAGCATGAAATCGGCGTCTTCGATGCGATCTGGCCATTGGAGATGACGTACCGCTTCGAGCCCGGAAACTGGTTGGTAAGCAGGATCGTAAACATTCACTTTTAGTTCGCACGCCAATAGGCGGCGGGCCGTGTGACGCCCAATATCCCCAAACCCAACCAATGCAACCGTCTTGTTACGCAAGGATACACCTACCGGCTTGGGCCATTCCCCGGCCCTCACTTTGCGATCCGTACGAACTAGATCCTTTGCTGTGGCGATGAGGTATGCCAATGCGACGTCAGCCACCTCTGCGCCAAACATACCGGGAGTATTCGAGAAGGGAAGGTCGAGATCTTTGACTGCTTCGAAATCGACGTTGTCCACTCCTACCCCCCACTTGATGAGGGCTTTGAGCTTGCCTTGTTTGCCTGCTGTGAGTACCCGGCGGTTGACGGGATCATCCCCCGCAATCCAGCCATCGTATTGAGGCAAAAGGGGAATCAGCTCCTCTTCGGTCAATTGCTGCTGGAACTCAGGAATATCGCAAATCACCCCCGCCTTGGCAAAGTGGTGGCGCAATGCATCCATCGACGAAATCATGGGCGGGCAGGTGAGAAGGATTTTCATGGCGTGAGTGTCTGAATAATCGGGAAATCTAGGCGTGTCAACGAATGGCTATGGCGGCAGACAGGGATTAATCTTTCCACTGCAGGGCGAACAATTCGGCCACCTTCCAGTTGATCATGTTGTCGATATCAATCGACTCCCGATGCGGAGTGGGATAGAGCAATGGCTTCTGGCCGATGCGCGCTTGGGTTTTGGCGAAGCTTTGTCGGGTGAAAATGTAGAAGTTGGAGTTCTCTTCGTAGAGCGGTGGGAGATCCTGTGTGCGAATCAGATTTGCGGGATCATGATTCACCGGAGTACCGTCTGCGCGATAAAAGCGGGATTGGTAAGCATTGACAGTGAAAAGACTATCAGCGGTTCCTGCAGCGATGCCTTGATAATAGGCCTGCAGTCCTCCCTCGATTGTGCGGGCTGAAAGAAGTGGATTGGTGGCATGAGTCATCAAATACGTTTCCGAATCCACAGCCTCAATGTCATCTGCGAGGATGAGGTTCATGCTCGTGAAATCACCGCAAAGTTCCGGCTTGCGATCGCGTAATTCTATGCGCGGATTATTCAGGCAATCGTGACCGGCAAGGATGTGACGCGCATCAGTGTTAATGATAATTTTTTCGATCTGCTGGATTTCCAGTAAGGTGTCGAGTATCCAGCGATAAAGTGGTTTGCCTGCAAATTCTCGGAAATTTTTCCCGCGCACCCGCTCGCTATTGGCTTTCATGGGCAACAGGGCCACAAGCTTATGTTTGGACATACTGGGGAGGGCCGCTTAGTTGAGGAAGTTGCCGCCACGCAAAATTCCATCGTGAATGATTTGCATCTCGCGGTGACGGGATGGACGAAGATCATCGGCTTGAAAATCCTGCAAGGCCCATCCGGGTGAATAGGCTGGATAGTAAAGATAACGGGAAATATCGAGAGAACTGCGGAAAATCAGGAAATAGAGATAGCGACGTGCGCGCTCCACGGCATTCGCAGGTGGCAATGCTTGCGCAGCATGAAGCAGTTCGGTCACCTTGGCTTCGAATTCGGCAGCCGTATTGGCCACATAGGTTACTCCATGAGAACCGTATTTGCTGCGGGCGGCGCTGAGGCAGGCCTTACCCATGAGCGGACATTCCAATCCCACTGTGGAATTATAGACGAGTACGAATTTGGAGAGGCGAATCAGATCGTAGGAGCTCGTTTTGTTCTGGGGCGCGACAAATTCCATGTTTTCGAGACCCAGCCCGCCATTTTGCTGCAGACGTTCTTCGATGGTCTCCCGGCTGGCCTTCGAAGCGCGTTGCTCGTCGGGGTGCGCACGGATGATGAAAAGGGTTTTAGGGTTCTTGCGGGCTATATCCACAACCGCATCGAGCCAGTGAAACAAACTTTCAAAAGCGGTATGCGATGTGGCTTGAGTTGTGTCGAAGACCACGTTTGTATAAGCCGAAACCATCTGGGGGTAACGCTCTATTTTCTGTTGAAGCGTGGGAGGAATTGATTCGATCTTTTTCCAGAATTTGATACCACCCATGAAAAAATCACCTTTGAACCGCTTCTCCAAATAGGCATCCACGCGGTGATTTTCCTCTTCGTTCAATACATAATCGTCCGGAATCGGTAGCGGTGTTTCCGTGGAAATACCCCGCGTGAGAAAGACGGAGCCCTTGCTGTGGCCAATTTCAAAAGTAATCGTGTCGAAGCCGCGCTGGAGCGAAATATGGCGGGCGATGGCTTCGGGATAAAATGTGCCGTTGAAAATCACGACGTGACTGGGACGCACCCGATCGAGCGTCTTCTCAAAGGCTTGGTAAAGATGCAATCCCGAGCGGATGTAATGGGTCAACATCTCACGGGCTCCTGGTTGCTTTTCCACGTGATGGCAGCGTAACGCCCAGCGCAGGGAGGTGCGGCAGATTCTCCCGAGAGGAAACCCATCATGTTCGAAGGCTACGAGCTCTTCAAACGTCATATCCTCGCGTACAGGCAATGCGTCGAAGGCGGCTCGATCCATGGTGAATGCGATATCCTCCGCTTGGGAATAGAGGAGCTGGCTACTCAGGCGACACTCGCGGCAGGGGGGGGATACTTGTGGGTAAGCGGTTCCGCAAACGCAGTGGGTCAACCCGCCTTGACAGGACATATTGATCACACGGTGCCCCTCCAGGCGCAGGCTCCATTGGATGATTTGCCAAGTGAGCGACATGAAGCTGATATTTCCTGTCTTAGCGGAAGTATTGTAAAACAGGATCGGTCCTTCACTTTGATTCAACGCCGGTACTTTTGAGTTGCGTACCTGCTCTTCTATTCGCTGAATGCGGCGACGAATGAGTCGCACATATCGCATTTTGCCGCGCATGCGATAGTAGCCATCGAGCACCCGCTTGGCGCGTTTTTGTAGGCTAGGATAAGGCGCCAATCTTTCGATGACTGCAGGACCTAGCTTTTCTACGGAGCGGGTAATCAGGCTCATGGTGTGAGGTTACGCCTTTTCGCAAATAAAGGCTCGGGCACAAGGCGGATAGGTCTGAAAATAGGTGGGTTTGAGACCATGCTCGGCACACGCTTTTTGCAGCAGAGCTTCATGGAAATTAGGCTGGCGCAAGGCGACAAAATAGTCGTCGAGGAAAATGATGCTACCAGGCTGGAGTGAGTGGCGCGCCAGTTCAAAAGAGGCTTCCACTGAGGACGGCCAATTGCAATCAATCGAGAGCACGGCAATCTTAGGCTTGAGGGCGTTCAACGCTTCTCGTGTCGCCTCGGTCCGAAAATCTCCTTCTATCAGGTGATGCTTGCTGTTTTGCAGCAGTGTATCCGCAAAGCTCTTCGGTGAGGCCATGAAACCGGGTTGTTCGAAAACAAAGGCCTCGGCATCCTTTTTTTGTGGCTGGGGTAGTCCGGTAAAAGTATCGAGGCCAATGAAGCGATCAATGAGATGGCCGATGACCTGCGTCGCTGCGTACATCATTTCGCCGCGATAAACACCGAATTCCACATAATCGCCCTGGATCTTATTGATGACCAGCAAGCCACGGATATCGAGCAGAAACCGGATCTTACGATGCATCCGGTGCCGTTCTTCAAGTTGGTGGATGCATTCGTTAATGCTGGTCTGGACGGATGGAATGGTTTCGTCGGTCATGTGGTTGGCAGAGGGTCAGTGGAGATTAAAGATGAGTCATGCAAGGCCCGTACCCGGTCCAAGGCGCGTTCAATGGAGCCATTCGGATAGTAGCGACGCATATGTTGGACATCGGGGTCGTCGGCGAGGGAGATTCTCGGTCCATCCAAACGGGTAACGATGCGCTGCAATACAGCAGCAAGTTGATTATATTCCGGGACGTAATAGTGGAAATTTTCGTATAGTTCCTTCATCACTTGGCTCTGGGCATGCACATCGCGTTGAACGCGTGTATTGAGTAGTGCGACGGGAATGCCCATCACCGCGGGAACAAAGAATATGGTGGAATAAACCGACAGTACAAAATCTATTCGATTCAGCACTCCATAAATGGGTTCCGTTGTGATGGAATAGTTTGGCATGCGGACATCGCGCATCATCTCCTCAACACGGCCAAAATCATTGGAAGGATGGGGTTTGACAAGCAGGTGCACGGGTCTTCCCAACTGGCGTAATGTGTTGGAGACGCACTGCGCAATTTCCATGAACTCTTCGTGATTGAAGATATAATGTTGCGAAAAATCGGGCCAGTCTGGTTCGCCTCTGTTTAGGAAGCGACGAATGACAAAGAGGCAGGTCAGTTCGTTGGGTGCCCTTTTAGGGCGGTGAACGATTGGTCCTCGAGGCTTGCAGTAGGAAAGCCACTTTGTATCCATCCCGGGAAAACCAATGTAATGCATCTGCGGTTTGGTCTCGGGATTGGATCGCCAATGTTCGTCATGAATAAAGGACATCCAATAGTCACAGTAAGCGGGTAGACCATTCCCGGTTTTGGAAAACGGTACGAAGCGGTCGAGATCAATCTGATGTGGAGCGTGGGGGGAGAGCACGACTGGTACTTTGGTCGTCTCGAAGTACTGGTGATACTCTGTGACTACTTTGCCGTAGAGCGCTGAATTGGAGCGATGATCGTAAATGACCAGCGTGGGTTTTAGTCGCTCCAGTATTTGGATTCCTGAAACTTTCGTTGGTAAACGCTTACTCCATTCGTGATAAAGGTTGCTGAATCTTTGCCGCACAAAACCGATAGGAATCTTCTTCAATCGATGGTGCATGGGTAAGCGATCCCAATTCGTAAAACGAAAAACACATCGAATCCAACGTTTGATCCAGTTGGGTATATCATCCATGAAGGAGGTAAGATCATAAATCTCGATTCGATCCTCCTTCAAAATAGCGTCAATAAACTGACAAGAACGAATGATCTGAGTATGGCTCAGGGCAGTACAAAGAATTGAAATTCGTGCCTCGGGATTTTCCTGCCGCAATTGGTGCAATACCGGTAGCGTATAATCGAGTACGCTCGAGTTTTTTAACAAAATCAGTAAAATATGCACTTATTAGACTCCCGTTGCCATCCCGCATTCGACTTCTCAAATTTTTGAAAACGAAATTCAGTTGCGGCCACCCCCCGATTATTTAAGCCTCTAATCGTCAATTGCCTGTAAGGGTAGACGATTTTTGATGAGTTTGTAGTGATGCCAGAGCTACGGAAGTCTGTAAATCTTTTTAAGACGAGGCAAGTCTTGCAAAATGCCTACCAGTCAAAAGCTGAATCATTTCGATCGGGCTTCGACTATGACGCTACGACCCTCACGATAGGCAAAGTGGTAATCGGCGTGGCTGGCTTGCTGGGCTTTGACCTGTTTTTCGTTCTGCGGCAGTACTGATTCCAAGGCATTGAGGATGGATTGGACCTGCTGGGCATCAAAACGCTTGTCCGATTGATCCCAAGGGAGCTTCTTCTTGTAGTCGTTTTTCCATTTAGTCCACGACCAATGGATGCCGCGATTGGTGATCAAATTGACGGCTGTATGAATGCGTTTACGCCATTTAGATCCTGTGATGACACTGGAAAAGAATCGACGTCGGCAGCGCCGGATGGTGCGACCGGGATTGCTGTTGTTGCAATGTCTCAGGATTTCTGCGGCAGCGCGTTTATGGGCTAACCCATCCATTGCTCCATAGGCCTGGGCAATGGCTTGATCAATCTCGCAACGCTTCTCTTCGGTGACCTGATAGGATCCAGCCATCACGCTTTCCAAGTGGCCTTTCATTTGCTCGATGGAGTCAGCGCTTACGGATGCCAGCGTGGAAACGGGAACGGCCACATGCAATGGCAACCACCCAGGTGTAAAGACGGGAACGCCGAGCACTGAGGCCTCTACGGCGGTGGAACTGCCGATTTGGATCAAGGCGCTGGATCTCAATAACCAGCCATCGACCGTTCCCTGTTTGATAAGCTTGAGGTTTGGCAGATCATCGAGCAGAAATTTGTAAACATTGGTACTTTCGAACGGATGGGGACGCAGAATGAAGGTGACATGGGGGAAGTGATGCGCCAGTTCATTGGCCATTTTAGTGACGCCCCGTAGGGCAATGGTTTGCGTGCGCACGGAATCCTCGCAGAATTTGCGATTGTACTTAAAAGCTTTGACCATGAGGTCAATCTCCTGCTCGGCGGTTAAAAAAGCGGGATTGGCCGTGGGGAAGCTTGCGTTGATGAGGACGATGGGCTTGGCGTGGTCGTCTGCATAGCTCGAAATGGTGCGCGCGGCCGGTCGAAATTCCGGGGTCAGCATATCGGTGCGCGGTGAGCCGGTTACGGTAATCTGATCAGCGGTGTAGAGCTGGCTTGAGACGAGAAATTCCTTCACATTCTGGGACCACGCCAGATAGCAGGAGGAGGCACGCCGCACTTCCGGTTTGCGCGCTGCGGTGACCAGATAGTCAATGATCTCCGCTTTGCTTTTGTCGATGATGTGATCTGCAGCGGCCAGATCTTCCATGGCCCAAGCCGGAACGGGACTAAAAACACTACCTTCCGTATCCAAGACGCCGAAACGGATATTGGCTTGGATGAGTTTGGCCGTCCAATCCTCATTGATTTTGCGCAGAAAATTGAGCAAGAGAAAGTCGGGGGCGATAGGCCATACTTCCACATCGCGCAAATTGTAGGGAATTAAGTAACATTGCGCGCCCTGCAGGGCCAATTCGCGAGCCAGAAGGACCATTCCAGGCAAGTCGCGATACGGATTATCCACCACTAAACCAATTCTCATTGTGTTCTCCCTTGAAACGGAACTACCGACATTTCAGGAGAATGCTTGGTCATGCAAGCAGAATATCACCTCTTTCTTTTGACAAGGTTTTGTCAGAGAGGAAAGAGGGGGTCTTCGGCGTTAATGTAGCCGCACGGCTCAATTAACAATTGAGCTTATTGCTTTCTGCTGTGGGATCGAGGTCGAATACGGCCTGGCTGTAGTTAAATGTCACATCGTTCTCGTTACGCTTGAGGTTGTTTGGATCAAGGGGAGGCGTAGCGGACGGTTTACCTTTGGAAGTTTCCTTGGTGTGATTGCGATATCCACCAGTACGGATGAGGCGATCATCAGTCAGCCCCAATTCCAGCATTTCATTGAGCTGCCGGGCTCCTTCCTTAATGTTCTCCATGATTTCCTCATTGGACATCTTGGTCATATTCATGCAGATATCCTGCCGCTCGGTTATGGAATCGAGATAGGCATCCTCATTGGTGATAAAACCGTGTTTCTTGGCGTACTCGTACATGCCCGTGTAGGGGAGGGGGAGTAAAAATCCGATGCTCGGATAAATCCTGGCCTTCAGACACTGCACAAAGGTTTCGCGAATGGTTTCGGGAGTTTCGATGGGATAACCAAATACAACGCTTGTGGCTACGTTGATACCGGCTTCACGGCAAACGCGGATCTGCTCATGGAAGTATTCGGACTGAATTTTCTTATTCATCATGGTAAGAATTTCTTCATTACCCGATTCCAGCGAGAATACGACTAGTACGCAGCCGGATTCCTTCATTTTTTTGGCGACGCGCAGGCGACGCTCATAGGGGAATTGTGGATTGCCAAGCAAATCGCATCGTACAGCGCCACTCCAGTTGAATTTAAGGCCGGATTCGATAATTCCGTCTGCGATTTTTTCGGCCTGCTGCAGGGATGAAAAGCTCAGATCATCCCAGAAGTTCATGTAGGTGGCTTTGTACTTTTCGATGTTACGCTTCGCCTCTTTCAGAATGCTTTCGGCTGTGCGATGACGATACGGATCATTCCAGAAAACGTAGTGACAAAAAGTGCATTTGAATACGCAACCTCTAGCCGTGGAAATCGGCATAACGCGTGGTTTGTTGGTTTCGTCAAACTCCAAACCCTTGGATTCGTAGACAGAGCGGCTAAAGTACTTTTCGGTATCAAGTAAATCCCAGTTAATCATGGGAAGTTCATTGATGTCGCAAGCCTTGCGCTTGGGTGTCTTGATCAGAGTTCCAGTGGCATCCAAGTAAGCAATGCTCTCAACTTTATCGATCGACTTGCCGTCGCGGTAGCAATCCAGCAGTTCGGCGACAGTGTACTCACCTTCGCCTATTACAGCCACATCCGCCCCAGTGTTGGGAAGAAACGTCTCGGGAATGGAGCCCGCGACAGAGTTTCCCACGACTATTTTGGTTTTTGAATTGTATTTCTTTATGGTGCGGCAGAGCCACTTTACCCATTTATAGTGCGTAACGATACATCCAGTCAAAATCACGTCGTAAGTATGCGTCGCGAGGTAATTTTCGACATACTCGTCGCTGTAGTCATTGATATCAATGTCGAGAACATCAAATTGGTAGCCCCGTTCCTGTACGAAGGTCATCACGGATGTAATGCCTACGGGAAATTGTTTATTGGCTGAGCCAAGTCGCAGGCTGGGTATGATAAAAAGTATGTTCATGACGGATCCTTAGTAAGGGATTATGATTAGGTTACTTTGGGTATAAAAAGTCAAACTAATATTTAAATGGGTATTTAGGTTCATTCCCTCTTAAGAACGCAGCCATCGCGATGGCTGATAGACAGGACTGCCGGGGTAAGGTTGTTCCATTTCATTTTCGAGCATGTTGGCAATGCGCTCAATGTTGTGGACGGAGTGATCTGCCTTGCTCCAGATCAGGCCTTTATAACCCCAAATGTTGCAGGCGTAGCTCGAGTCTAGGACACTTTGAATAAAGCTGTAACGCCACTCTTCCTGTTGCGCTGTCAAGGGTCCCATGCTCAACGCTTTGCGTAAGGCATGATGAACTTGATTAGGATCGGAGACGTTTTGCGAGAGAGGGTAAGTAGAGTAGAAGGGATAGGCGCAATAGACGACCATGGGAGTTTTCAGCATGATCGCTTCCCAACCGGAAGTATCGCCTGGGCAAAAAAGGGCGCTGGCTTTTCGAATGAGATCGAGGCTGTGGAGGTCGGGGTGGACGACTTTGACTCCCCGCTTTTGGAGTCGCACCAGTTCCTCATGATTCGGAAATCCACAAGAATACGGATGCTCTTTGACGACCAACTCGTAGCCAGCGGGTAGCGACTTGCTTACCACTTCGGCCATGTATTCCTGCAAATAATTCATCGGATTCCAGCAGCAATGGGGAGCATCATAAGGCTGGCTCAGTGGCATATAGACGTATTTTTCGGGAACGGCGTCATACTTGAATTTGGAATATCCGCGACGCCACCGTTCGCGGCCCAACTTCATAATATTCTCGAATGGAATTTCGAGTTGATTGACATCAGGCTCTTGCAAATATGCGGCTTCATCAGAAATCGAAACAGGTAGTCCTGGCCCAACGCATTCTTTGATTCGTTGAATCAATGCCTTGATCTTGTCAGGCAATCGCTTCGGTTTGTTCTTTTCGGTGTATTTAATGAGGCGCGAGCGTACGGCTTGACTGTGTTGCTGAATGTATTCTTCAACCAACGCATCGATTTTCTTTTTACCTTCGGGAGGCACGGTGCGGTTTTGCCATTTTTCCCATGCCCGATGGAAGGAGAGCCAGTCCCACTGTTCTCGGATGCCGCCGTATTGAATCGAGCTGCGTTCAAAAAAGCCAGCGTAGTTGAAGATGTAGCTGGGGCGCCCGTATTTTTCGGCGATGATGGACGGGGCCCAAAAATTGATGTTATTCCCACCGTAGCGGATGACACAATCGAAGGGCTCCTGTTGATAGAACCAATCGTAAGCCAGAATGGTCTTGGACACGAGAATACGGGCATTCTGCGGCTTGAGAAGCATTTCGATAATATGGTCCCCATGGACAAGCATGTTGACGTCGATCTGCTTAAGAACTTCATTAGCCTTTGCAATCAGTGCCTCAGGTTCCTGGGGGATATAGGCTTTGGCATCAATAAAGAGTTGCCGAAGAGTTTTAAATCGGACGCCTGCCTGTTCGAGTATTGGCTCGGAAGACTTAAAATCGGTGACAAAGAGAACATCCGCTTCAATCTTCTTTTGAAGCTCGGAGGCGATGCGTATATCGTATCGCGCCTCTTTCGTATTGCCCACCGGCCAGATAATCTTTTTCATGTAATTAGGACTTAACGGCTGTTGGCCTGCGTTGGAAGGTAGATTGCTTGTCGCAGTGGACAGGGCCATAGGAGCTGCGTTCTCCCCAGATATTATCTTTGACCCATTGGCCATTCTCGATGGACCAGACGCGGCGGTCGCGGAAGGTATCGCAGGTGTAGTCGAATTCTTCCTCGGTCATGTTGACGTACTTGAGCCAGCGCTCGAGATCCCGGCGGGGTTTGACGCTGTCGTATTTGCGCACCATTTCCACGCCTTCTGCCCGCGACATGATGCCGGCGCGGATGTCCTTGCAGGCGTGATCGGTGGCGCGGCCATAGCCAAATTTGATGAATTTGAGGTAGTCGTGGATGCCGTTTTCGTGCATGTCGTCGAGATTGGACATGGTGCGGTAGGTGCGCTCGAAGGGCTGTTGGGCGGGGCGCCAGCCATACTTTTCGATGACCAGCTTGGAGTGGTTATTGGCTTCCCAGTTGACGAAGTTGCCCAGATAGATGCCGCGTACGCCGACATCGGCGATTTCGTCATCGCTGGGGTATTGGGCCCAGAGGAGATCTTTGGCGGTGAGTCCTTCTTTCAATTCTGGACGGCCTAATTTTTCCAAGCCTTCGTCAGTAAAGTCGTACCAATCGTAGCCGCGCTGAGCGTGTTCGAGACGGAACTTGGCAGTGAATTCAACAAAGTCATTGAGTGAGTACATGCCACCAAGATCGAGAAAGCCATGCTCGCCCCACATCATGAGGGGTACCTTGTAGCGAACGGCTACTTGGATGGGTGCGGTATGAATGCCGCAGTGGCCCTGCCAATTCATGTCTCCTTGAAGGCGCAAGCCGAGCCGGTTCATCTTGATGAGGGTATCAACGCTGGGTTTGACGATGACGTGATCGCAATTGAAGACTTCCCGCATGCGGTTGAGATTGTATTCCCCTTCTGGCAAATAGTTATTGCCATGGTAGGTCATCAATAACGGCTTGAGGCCGAGTTCTTTGACCGCGACGTGAGTCTGATAGTAGCTGTCTTTGCCGCCGCTGACGGGGATCAGAATGTCGTAATTATTGTTGCCGCGATATTCTTCGACAAGCTCCTTAAGCAGCCCCCAGCGTTTTTCCCAATCGATCACCGGCTTGGCCGCGGCGCTGCGGCAACCGGAACAGACTCCGTGTTCGTCGAAGGATAATGGAGTGGCCGCGAAAACCGGGTAGACACACTTGGAGCAGTATTGCATATTCGTAGAAAATTCAAATTAGACTCTCACATTCACTCCGGCCTTTACGAGTGCTTTTTTTCCGAGGCGGTCCGCCAGTTCCTTGAAGTGCCAGATATTGGCTGCTGCAACGGCGGAAGCTCCAGCTTGGATGCCGGCGGCGTAATCTTCAAAGCGGCCGACCCCGCTGCAGGCGATGACGGGAATGGTGACGGCTGAGGTGATTTCGCGAATGAGGTCGAGATCGTAGCCGGTGGCGACGCCGTCGAGTTGAACCGATTGGATGAGGATTTCTCCAGCTCCCATTTCTTCGCCTTTTTTGGCCCATTCGGAGGGATTCAATCCGGTCGGGGTTTTACCGCCATCCACGTACACTTCGGTATGGCTGTCCTCATGCCGGAAGATGTCGATGCTCAGGACGATGGCTTGACTGCCGAAAACCTGGGCGCCGTCTCGAATGAGTTCTGGATGGCGCACAGCTTCGGAGTTGATTGTGATTTTATCGGCACCTCGGCTGATGCGGGCGCGCATGTCATCGACGGTCTTGATACGGCCACCCCATGTCAGTGGCATGAAGCAGGTCTTGCTGACTTCCTCAAGAATGGCGAGTGGCCCGTCGAGGCCTTTGACTTTTCCATCGTCGCGGCGCAAGTCGTATTCATCGGTCTGGCTGATGTCGAGGTAGATGAGTTCGTCGACATTCCAGTGATTAAAACGTTCGGCTTCGTGAATGGGATTGCCGATAATCTGGTGTATTTTAAAGATCTCGCTGCGGACGAGCAGTCCGTTCTTGAGGAGGAGAACCGGGATGAGCCTTTTTTTGAGCATGGTGATCAGGCCTTGATGGCGAGAAAGTTTTTCAGCAGTGCAAGGCCATGTTTTTGGCTTTTTTCGGGATGAAATTGGGTGGCGTGAATGTTGCCGTATTGCACGCTGGCAACGAATTTCATTCCATGATCACAATAGCTGGTAACGACGTCGCTGGAATCGGTTTGGAAGGCATAGCTATGGACGAAGTAGAAGGTCATGAGTTTGGGTTGGCCGGCAAAAAGCCCTTCGGGACGCACGACGTCAACGTCATTCCAGCCAATATGCGGAATGCGGATGCTTGGATCGCGTGGAACAATGCGATCTACTTTTCCCGGTATCCAGTTGAGGCCTTGATGATGGCCGTATTCGGTGCCAGTGGTGGCGAGTAATTGCATGCCCAGGCACAGTCCGAGAAAGGGCTTGCCGCCTTGTACAACTTGCTCTTCCAATTTTTCTACCCAACCGCGTTCGCTCAGGTTTTTCATCCCATCGCCAAAAGCGCCGACTCCAGGGAGCACCACGCGCTCTACTTCGGAAAGTTGTGCGGGGGATGTGAGGATGAGCGTTTTACCGCCGAGGCTTTCGAAGCCATTGGCAACGGAGCGCAAATTGCCCATGCCGTAATCAATGATGCCAATATCAATAGCCATGGTTTAATGGATCAGGTTCCAAGCTAGAGGTGTGCCGCGCGTAATGTCGGTGGCGGCTTTTTTTCCGAGAATCACGTCGATGAATTTGGGGGGGAGACCGTAACCGGGCCGGATGGAGCGAACGTTCTCTGTCGTAAAGACTTCACCTGCTTTTAGATCCTTGACAGCAAAGAGGGAGCGACGAAAGACCACGCTGGCCTGTTCCTTGGTCGTCATTTCGTAGGAGACCCGGCCCAGTGCCTTTTCCGTAACGCGGACGGCTTCAACCATTTCTTTAAATTCATGCGGTTCGAGGGAGAACGGGCTATCAGGTCCTGGGGTGGCGCGGGAGAGGGTGAAGTGTTTTTCGATGATGCAGGCTCCGAGGGTTACAGCAGCGACGGGAGCTGCAACGCTCATGGTGTGATCGGAGAGTCCGGCGGGGACTCCAAAGGCGGCGGCCAAGTGGGGAATTGTGCGTAGATTCATGTCTTCTGGCGCGGCGGGGTAAGCACTGGTGCATTTGAGCAGGGCAAGTTGCTGGTTGCCAGTGGAGCGGACGGTACGCACGGCGTTATCGATTTCTTCCAGTGTACCCATGCCGGTGGACATGATAATGGGTTTACCGGTGGCGGCTACTTTGCGGATCAAGGGAAGATCGACGAGTTCAAAGGAGGCAATTTTGTGAGCCGGGACATCCATGTTTTCGAGAAAATCCACGGCCGTGGCGTCAAAGGGGGTGGAGAAAAAGGTGAGTCCAAGGGCATCGGCTTCCTTTTTAAGCTGAGGTTGCCATTCCCAAGGTGTGTAGGCTTCGCCGTAGAGTTCGTAGAGGTTTTTACCCTCCCAAATAGTCCCTTTACCAATCAGGAATGGAGTCGTGCGACAGTCCAGCGTCATTGTCTCGGGTGTATAGGTCTGGATCTTGACGGCGTCTGCTCCGGTATCCTTTACGGCATGGAGTAGTTCCACGGCCATTTCATAGGAGTGGTGATGGTTGGCCGAGAGTTCGGCAATAATGTAGACCGGTTGGTCCGGGCCAATTTTACGACCGTTAATGGAAAAAGCATTTGTGCTCATGCAGTGGGGAGGGATCAAGCGGTTTTATTGGGATAGCGGTGATATTCGATGGCGTCCATTCCTTCAAAATTGATGATGTGCATGAATTGGTAGCCGCGTTTTTCAAACATCAGGCGCGAATCATGATTGGAGGGTTTTACGAGGGCAATGTATTTACTCACCAAACGTTCACTTTCGGTCACCCGCATGGCGAGGTCAAGCATGCGACCGCCAATACCTCGGCCACGTTGGCGGGAGTCGACGCTGATGCTGACGACCATTTCGGTGACGGCATGTTCATCGAGCCGAATCATGCCTACTGGCATGCCGAGTAAATTTTCTCCCACGTACATCCGACAGGTGGGATCGTTTAACTTGCCTTGGAACCAGGAAATATGTTCTTCCCAACCAATCGGTCGAGTATGGAAGGAGGCTTCTCGTACGCCGGGTTCATTAGCCCAATCGTACAGCAGGCGGGCATCTGCCACGGTGACAGGTCGGACGTTGAGCGCGTATTCGCGCATGAATTCCACGACTCGTTGCACGCCTTGGCCATCTACCATCTCTTGGCCGATTTGTGACATGGCCTCACGACGTGGGGCGTCATTGAGTAGTTCTTCGAGTCGGTTCTTTGCCGTGACGGTATCCCAGTCATTATGCCAGCCGAGATTAACGGCCACGCCCGCGGAGGATAATGCTTCAACATTGCGTTTCTGATTTTCGGCCAGAATCACCAAGAGCATGGGCACTCCGCGATGCATCAATTCCCAACAAGTGCTGCCGCCAGCGGAGATCGCGACATCGGCCCAGTCCATGAGCTCCACCATATTCGTGGCGTTATCGATCACTTGGGCTCCCACGGCTGCAGAGGCGCGGTGCAGCTCTTCGCGGTGGAAATTACTGCCTCCGATGACCAGCCGGACTTCAAGCGCCGAATCGAGTTGCGGTAAAATCTCAAGTACTTTGAGCGTTACTCCATCAGGATCGCTTCCCCCCAGTGTGATGAGCAATTTTTTGGCGCGGTTCTTGAAAACACGTTCCGGGCGTGCAACCCGGGTGAATTCATCACGCAGAAGCGTATATTGGCATCCGAACAAAAATCGACTGGATGTGGCATGTTCGGGATATAGGTCGCTACTGGCGTAGCAATTTTGATTCAGGATCAAATCGCCATCATAGCGGGGCAAGTGACCATAATCATCGATTACGCCCACGCGCCAGTGACCGGTACGTAATCGCAACTGAAAGTCGCTAGTGAAGTGATAGCCGTCGAGGATGACCCAGGTAGCATGATGGCGATTGGCCAGATCGAGTGTCTCTTCAGCATCGGCGATCGAACCGGGAGCCGCCTGCAAGGCGACCCTGCGCACTCCCATGGAGTCAAGCCGTGCCTGCAAAAACTCGGGGCATTGTCCCAAATAGAGAACGTCTCCGCTAAAGTGTTGCCAGGCTTGTGCCAAGGCCAGGCTGCGCATGAGGTGACCCACGCCCATTTGGGAGGAAGCGTCGGCACGCAGAAGCAAAACGGGGGGTTTCTTTTGCCAAGCCTTGGGGAAGCCTGCGGGCGGAATGACGCCTAAACCACGTAAGATCACCGCGCTGGCAGGTAAGAAATTTTTACCCGTTTCTTCCATGAATCCGGCTACGGCTGCAGGACTGATCACGCGTAATTCGATGTGCTCAGTTTGTGGAATGGTGCGATGGAAGGTTAGGATTTCAGAGATAGGCCGTGAGGTCTCAATCTTGACGCCAATATCCAACACATGGCGTTCCGTGTCGTGAATGAGGCAGCTGATTTCAGTGGAGGTAATGTCCTGACTCGCCAGACCTACCTCTTCTTCCAATTCGACCATGAGCTGTTTGATGACATCGAGCCGTCCGCTTTCCATCAGGCTGTGTCGATCAATACCACCGGAGGGAACCAACTCCCAGAATCCGCCCTGTTGGGTCAGGGTTTTATCCCGAAGGCCAAAGACAATGCCTTCCGGCGAAAAGAGCGCTCCTGACACAGCCAATACTTGCAAATGCAACTCGGAAAAGAGATCGGGACGATTTAGCTGGGCGATAAAGTAACGGTAGGGCACAAACCGGCCGCTGGCCCGTTGTGGGGAAATGCTCTCCACCGTGAAAATCTCACCGTCAAATAAGTGAGGGCGCTTGGCCTTTTCCTGTTCCCAAATTTCGTTGACGAGTTGCTCGATGGCCGTGGAAAACGGAGCTGCATTTCCCGTGGATTCGACAATTTCGAGTGGGGCGGGAAGCAGTTCAAGCATGTTCGGTACGGTTATTTACCAATCATATCGTATTTGCCAATTCAAACAGAAGAGATGGCGTCTAGGCGTGTACTTGCACGCTTTGCTACCGTGCGGTTGAAGCTACGTCTGGGCCCAGCAAAAACAAGCCAATAAACATCGGGGTTGAAAATCCGTTCGCGGTTGATACGGTGGAGGTTCATGGCTTGTTTTGGCAGACCGACATGCCTGAAATGGATCGGGTAGCTGCTGCAGACCGAAACCGCAATTCACCAGAGATATGACATCAACTCACACCAAATCAGCCGGCTCACTTTTGGTTATCGCGGCGCATCCGGATGATGAAGTGCTTGGCTGCGGCGCGACAGTTCATAAAAAGACAACTCAAGGCTGGGAGGCGCATCTGGTGATTATGACCGGGGGCATTACTGGACGTCTGGCCAATCCCGCAGAGCTCAGCGAAGCAGACCGTGTCGCCCGGGATCATCTCCAGCAAGATCTCAAGCGTGTCTCAGAGGTCATCGGCTTTCATTCCGTGACCACCTTTGACTTTCCGGACAATCGCATGGATACGGTGAGCCGGATGGACCTGAGCCATGCTTTGCGCGGTGTCATCGAGAAGGTGCGGCCATCCCTCGTTTTTACGCATCATCCCGGCGATTATAATTGGGACCATACCCAAACCTTCGATGCGGTCATGATGGCGGCACGGGTCAACCCGCCGGAATTTACGCCTGCGGAAATCCGTACCTTTGAGGTACTCTCCTCCACGGAACGGGCGTGGCAGGCTCCTTCGCGCGCCTTTCTGCCGAATCATTACGAAGAGGTTGGAGCCAGTATTGACCGAAAAAAATTGGCACTTACCTACTATCGATCCGAGTATCGAAATTATCCTCACGCGCGCAGTATTGAAGGCGTGGAATATCAGGCGCGTCTTCGGGGGATCGAAGCCGGGGTCCAGTACGCGGAAGCCTTTCATATCATCCGTAAAATCGAGGTGTAAATGTCGCGGATCATTGTCATTGGCGGTATTGAGAGCACGTTTCACAACGCGCAGACGCTTTTCGAGCTGGGCGAAGAAATCGTCATGTTTTATACGCGAGGCCCGCAATCTCCAGGTTGGGAGGGCGTGGATCTGGTGGATGAATCCAAGTTTGAATTTGCCAAGAAAGTGCCACGCACCACGGTAAACACGAATATCAACGATTTTGTTGAGGAAATGCGTTCGCTCAAGCCGGACTATATCTACTCGTTGGGTTGGCAACAGATCTTCCGGAAAAAAATGCGCTCGCTTTGTCCAATTATCGGTTTACATGAGAGCCTGCTGCCTGAAGGTGCAGGGTGCGTGCCGATTGCGAATGCAATCCTGCACGATTTCCCCGCCACCGGCATCAGCCTCTTCTGGGTAGATGGGGGAATGGATACGGGGCCTCTCATTGCGCAACTTAAAGGTGTACTCGACCCGCGCCAAGCCAATGCCACGGAACTTTACAACGAGGCGATGCATTTGGAAAAAGAGCTGCTCCGCGCTTACGTTCCGTTGATTAACGCGGGCTATGCCCCGGCCATTCCGCAGGATTTCAGCAAGCGTACAGTCTATCAAAAAATCCGGTGGGAAGACTGGCCCGCAGACAAAGTCGCGCGAGCCCGTGTCTATCCCTACGCTTGAATTCGCTTTGGCCCATCCATTTCCCATGAACGTTCTCCTACTCTCCCCCTATCCTGAAAAGATCATTCAGCCAATTCAGGCCACCGACTCGGTCATTCACACCGCGGAAGCCATCACCCCGGAATTTCTGCGCAGCAACAAAATCGATTTCCTTGTCTCCTACGGTTACCGACACCTTATCAAGGAACCCATTCTGACCGATTATCATCACAAAATCGTCAATCTCCATATTTCCTGTCTCCCATGGAACCGGGGCACCAATCCCAATTTCTGGGCTTGGTACGAGCAGACTCCGAATGGAGTGAGCATTCATTATGTGGATGCCGGGATCGATACCGGGCCTATCTTGTTACAGAAACTTCCCGATTTCCCCGCCGGACAGACGCTGGATAGTTCATACCTCATCCTTAAGAAAACCATTGAGGAACTCTTTGCAGAAAATTGGACGAAGATTCGCACCGGCGAAATCACACCCAAACCGCAAACACATCGTGGTACCTTCCACACCTATAAGATGAAAGATGACCTCTGGCATCTTTTCCCCAAAGGCGGCAGCACCCCTGTCGAAGAAGTCGTAAAGATGGGCAAGAAGTATACCGGTCCCAATCTGTGAACACCATGGGCTCGTCGAATCGTGGATTGCTGATAGATCTCGACGGCACCCTTGCTGACAGCATTACACCGCTCAAGCAGGTTTATCACGAATTCCTCGGTCACTTTCATGTGAGTGGAAGCGAGGCGGAATTTCAGCGGCTCAATGGGCCTCCCCTTCCGGAAATCATCGCGTACTTGCGGGCGACTCATCATCTCGCACCCTCCGAGGTCGAACTCCTGAAGCTTTACCGCCGCCTGCTTCAGAATTTGCACAACCGTGTTCCACCCGCCGAAGGGGCGCTACATGTCCTCCAAGTAGCACGGGAACAAGGGTGGCGCATGGCGGTGGTGACATCGTCAAACCATGCCACTGCCGAAGCATGGCTCCACCAAAACAGACTTTCCGGATGGATTGAAGTGATTATAGGTGGAGATGATGTCTCCAGAGGCAAGCCTGATCCGGAACCCTACAGGCTCGGACTCGAGCGACTAGGAGCCGAGGCCAGCCAATCTCTTGCGGTAGAGGATTCCTCTATGGGAGCCCTTGCCGCCACCGAAGCAGGTCTCCTTACTCTCCTCATCAATTCATCCAACGTACCGCAGAGCCATTGGATGAACGGAACCCGACACATTCGGGCTTTTTCAGAAGTGACCCGCTGGCTTTCGTGACAATCCGGAGGTTGGTGGCTTAAACCTTCTTCTGTTCAATCGCGCGATTGAGTTCACTCCAGTCCGGATGCTGGCGAATCAGTTCCAATGCTTCCTGCCAGGTAAATCGATCGTGTTTGAAATGCCCATAGATGCGGCGAACCAACTCCATGTCTTCAGGCGTATCAACGGTCCATCGCAGATCAGCGTGATTGGTTTCATTCCATACACCCGCGGTTTTGAAGATTTGGGGATTGCGATAAATATACGGCGTTACATGTTCCCGGCTGGAGGGGTCATTCCCTTCTTTCCAGCAACGCTCCAGCACGCTGAAATGAAACACCTCTGTATCCAAGCCGCGCGGATAGGTGCGCGGTTCTAAAAAATTGCTGGCATAATCAATGCCCGGTTGCGATTCGATAAAGTGGGAGACAACCTTGTCCACCACGCCGGGATCGATGAGCGGACAATCGCAGGTGATGCGTACCACCACATCGGCCTCGAATTTTTTGGCGGCTTGGTAGTAGCGATCCAGTACATCGAGGTGACTGCCGCGATACAAGTTCCAGCCGCGCTGCGTGGCCAGTTCTTCGACGGCATTGTCGTCCGGGTCAATCGTCGTCGCCACGACAACATCGGTTAGCTTCTTGGCCCGGCGCAAGCGTTCGATCACGCGCGCCATCATGGGTTCGCCCTCGATGGGCATCAGAATTTTGCGAGGCAAGCGTTGACTGCCGGACCGGCCTTGGGCGATGGCTAGGATTCTCATATGAATTATTTCACCACATCACGCACGGCTTTGATTACCCGTTGCACATCCTCATTCGTCAGCCCGGGATAAAGGGGCAGGCTCAGGCAACGATCGTAGTATGCTTCTGCCACAGGATAATCCCCGGGCTTGGTGCCGTAGGTTTGGCGGTAATAGGGCTGCAAGTGTACGGGAATATAGTGGACTTGCGTGCCGATTCCCTGGTCGCGCAAGGCCTGCATCACGACGCTGCGGGTTTTGCCAATGGCCTTGAAATCGATTTGCGCGACGTAGAGGTGCCAGCTCGTGAGGGTGGGCCAATGCGCATGGGGCGTCTTGAAATGGGGCAAATCACAGAACGCTTCATTATAGGCCGCAACGATCTCTTGTCGGCGGCGAATGAAACCGGGAAGCTTTTTCAGCTGGGAACGGCCGAGGGCGCATTGAAAGTCGGTGATGCGGAAATTGTACCCGAGACTTTGCATTTCGTAATACCACGGGCCGAATTCTTCCGCGCCACGTCCGAGACCCTGAAAGGTTTCCGCCGAACGGACCACGCCATGGCTGCGGATCAAGCGGGAGGCTGCGGCATAGTCGTCGTTATTCGTGGCAAGGAACCCGCCTTCGCCTGTCGTCATCGTTTTGACCGGGTGAAAGCTGAAGGCACTGATGTCGGCCCAGGGATGGTTCCCAACGCGATAGCGTTTCCCCTGCTCTTCGAATTCCGTGCCAATGGCGTGGCAGGCATCCTCGATAACCACGGCTCCCTGACGGCGGGCGATTTCGGCGATGCGCGGCATGTCGGGCGTCTGCCCGGCGAAGTCGACCGCGACCACGGCGCGCACATCGGACCCCATTTTTTTTTCCAGAGCAGGCGCGCTCAAATTAAAAGTCCGGGGATCGATGTCGGCAAAATCAGGCCGTGCGCCGACATACGCGGCGCAGTTGGCGGAAGCGAGGAATGTATTGGGAGTGGTGATGACCCGCTCTCCTGTCTTGACCCCTGCGGCCAGCATGGCGATGTGGAGGGCCGAGGTGCAGCTATTCACAGCGATGGCATGTTTGACACCCAGAAAATCGGCCAGATCCTTCTCGAAACGCTCCACTTCGGGTCCAGTCGTGAGATAGTCGCCTTGTAGGGACTCGTTGACCGCCTGCAGATCGGCGGCGTCGATGAATTGTCTGCCGTAAGGAAGGAAAGCCATGAATGAACTCTTTTACATGTGTTATGTCCGGCTGCACAGCCCGACTCGCGGTAGCGGCATCCGATTGAACGAAAAAGCAAACACTCCGGTCCACGTCAATGGCAATTTATTGCACGCTTGCGAACGCTTTCGCCGTTGACGGAAATCCAGGCGCACGCCAGCATAACGCCTTTGTGTTCCGTGTTCCTTACCAAGAAGCGTGAATTGGCGATAAGACATCCAGGCCAACGGGCAGCAAGGGCTACAGCATGAGTACTTACATTCTCGGCATTTCAGCATTCTACCATGATAGCGCTGCCGCATTGCTGCATGACGGTGTCATTATTGCGGCTGCCCAGGAGGAGCGGTTTACTCGAAAAAAGCATGATAGTGATTTTCCCCGTCATGCAATTGATTATTGCCTTCGTACGGCAGGTATCACCACGAAAGATCTTGCTCTGGTGGCTTATTACGAGAAGCCCTTCCTGAAATTTGACCGACTGCTCTATACCTATTTGGCCTGTGCCCCTTCTGGTCTGGCCTCCTTTCTCAAATCGATTCCTCTATGGCTACGGGACAAGATTTGGCTGAAAGATACTTTGCGTGAGGAGCTTCAGTTTGATGGGCCCATCCTGTTCCCCGAACATCATGAAGCGCATGCTGCTTCGGCTTTTTATCCATCGCCTTTTCAAGAGGCTGCCTTCTTGACGGTGGACGGAGTAGGTGAGTGGACTACGACTAGCTTCGGAACCGGCCGGGATAATCGTTTTCACATTGAAAGTGAAATCCGGTTTCCTCATTCCATCGGCCTGCTCTACTCGGCCTTCACGTATTACGCAGGATTTAGGGTGAACTCCGGCGAGTACAAGCTGATGGGACTGGCTCCCTATGGTGAGCCACGATTTCGCGATCTCATCTTGCGAGAGCTTATTGATCTGAAGGACGATGGATCATTCCGGCTCAATATGCGGTACTTTGATTATGCTGGGGGATTGAAGATGATTAACCATCGCTTTGAAGCCCTATTTGGTCGCAAGGCGCGGCAACCGGAATCTCCACTTACACAACATGACATGGATGTGGCGCGGTCCATTCAGGAGGTTACGGAAGAAGTCCTCCTGCGCATGGCGCGGCACATCAGCCGGACTACTGGCCAACGTTATCTGTGTCTCGCTGGCGGCGTTGCCCTTAATTGTGTGGCCAATGGTAAAATACTTCAGGAGAAATTATTTGATCGAATTTGGATTCAACCTGCTGCAGGCGATGCCGGGGGGGCTCTTGGGGCCGCCCTGATTGGCTGGCATCAGTATTTGGATCAGCCGCGCACCGCTCATGGCATTCAGGACAGCCAGTTCGGTTCGTACCTTGGCCCGGAATTTTCCGATGATGAAATTCGCGCTTTTCTGGATGGCCGTCAAACGCCTTATCGGGAACTGACTGCAGATGAGATGCCTGATGTAGTGGCGGATTTGATAGCGGAAGAAAAGGTCATCGGCTGGTTTCAGGGACGGATGGAATTTGGTCCTCGCGCACTCGGTGCTCGTTCCATTATCGGGGATGCCCGGTCTGCCGAGATGCAAAGCCGGATGAATCTCAAAATTAAATTTCGCGAAAGCTTTCGTCCGTTCGCACCAAGTGTGCTGGAGGAGTGTAGCTGCGATTACTTTGAGTTGCCCGACCTCAGCCCCTACATGCTGCTTGTTGCTCCAATTCAGAAGTCAAAACGTCGCACTCTCTCTTCGCACGAGGCCCAACTCAGTGGCATTGAGCGGCTCTGGACGATCCGTTCTGAAGTGCCGGCCGTCACTCATGTAGACTATTCGGCACGCGTTCAAACAGTTGGCCCTGATTACAATCCGGCCTATTACAAATTGATCAAGCGCTTCCACGAAAAATACGGTTGCCCTGTCATTGTGAATACATCCTTCAATGTGCGAGGCGAACCGATCGTTTGTACTCCAGAGGAAGCCTGGGTCTGCTTTATGCGCACCAACATGGATTATCTGGTCGTGGGAAATTTTTTGCTGACAAAAGCCGAACAGAAACCACTTGATAAAGACATCGACTGGTTGCGAAAGTTCGAATTGGATTAGGATCCCGACATGACTCTCATTGAACCGCATCTACTGCATGCCGAGTCCAAGACTCTGCGTCACTTTGGTTATCTTATCGGCGGCATTCTCATGGTGTTGGGAGGTTGGTTTCTTTTTCGCCATAAATCCTTTGCCATGCCCGTGCTTGCGGTAGGAGCAGTACTTGCACTGCTGGGTGCTTTATGGCCTCGCAGTCTCAAGTACGTTTACATTGCCTGGATGACATTGGGTAACATGATGGGAGCGATCGTTTCCACGGCGCTCTTAGCTTTGATTTATTTTTTCGCGTTGACTCCGATTGGCCTGGTGGCCCGGATTCTTCGCAAAGATTTTTTGCTTCAAAAATGGCCCGCCTCCGAATCTTCTTATTGGATGAGCAAACCGCGCAGGTGCAAAAATCGGGCGGATTACGAGCGACAATTTTAGGAATGGTGATCTAGCATGAAAAAATTACGTATCGTCCGGGAGCTTGCGGAATTCATCATTTCCCAAAAAAAATATTGGATTGCTCCCATCATAATCGTTTTGATTCTACTGGGGCTAATTCTTGTACTCGCTAAAGGTTCTGCGGTGGCGCCGCTGATCTACACGCTCTTTTGACTTATGAAAGGCCTGCGCGATTTAGCCATCATCACCAGCATTACGCTTTTGTTTTTGACGATTGGCCTAGTGCTGGTCGAGGGGGCCAGTGCTCTACTGCGCTATAAAGAAGCTCAACCGAGTCTGACATATCGCGCATTGGTTAGCCTGGAAAAAAGGTGGTTTCCTGAAAGGATACGCCATCGTCAGGCCAGGCGCGAGCAGCGCGCCGAGGCGGAACGGCTACAGCGAGCGCAAAATCAATATCATTCTGCGAGAGAGGGTAAAGGCGACGATGGGATGGATGAGCTTTTGTCCAAGAACATTCTTTTTGGCTTTCAGATTGAAACAATGCTTGGAAAATTTCGCGATAGCGGCGTGCTATTGGGAAATTCTCCTTACGACGAGCTTGTAAGCAAGGAGGTTCGCGTAATTGCCGATGATCCGCTAGAAGGATACCGGGTTAAGCCGAATCTGGCTTTTGAAGCGGCTTATTTACGAACTCGTCTCTATGATCCGAATAATTTGCTTTATTATTACGTAGGCTTGGAACGAAAAAAAACAGCAAGCCCGGAAGTCCTGAGTTTTTTGAATCAGTATGCCTTTCATCCCGTTGTTTGTCATACGGATGAGTTTTCCAACCGAGTGACCGTGCCTGCCAGTAGCAGTCCAAATATCATTCTCGTGGTGGGAGACAGCGTGGCTTTCGGCATTGATATTAATGATGATGAGACGCTGGCATCCCTACTGCAGAAAGCGGATCCCGCAGCCCGCTATATTAATGCCAGCTGCCCCGGCGCCATGGCCAGGCATCATCTAGCGCGCATGAAGAGGCTTTTTGCCCAGTATGGAGAGCAGATAAAGGGGGTCGTTTACGTTAATTGCGAGAACGATTTTGACTATGGTCCCGGGGAAGCCCGGCGCATCGTCTCTGACCTGGCAGATCTTCTCGACGTTCATCGAGTCAAGTATCGGGTCTTTGTCTACCCTCAGCACATTACCCGAACAATTCCCGAATTATTTCGCGCGGGTTGGTTGACGCAAAATAGTGATTTGGCCAAATTCATTAGCTACAAAAATACCATGCGAGAAGTTTGTGCAAAACGAGGTATTCAGACGTTTGTGGATTTCGGTCAAATTGTTCATGACTATCAGAACAAGCAGGGTAGCCTCTTTGCCGGAGCCGCCTTGTACAATGATGAATGCCATCTTTCGCCGCTAGGATTGCGATTGATTGCCGACCAAATCCCTTCTTATGGACGGGGCAAATGATCCTAAAAAGGCGCTTTGCAAACACCCTTTTGGGTCTGAGGCTAATCGGCAGCCTCTTTTTTTCTTGGCGCAAGACGCGCAATGTACCAAGGTTAGCGGCTTAACGCTCAAGCGAAATCAAAAGCATGTTTAACGGACAATCTATTCTGGTGACCGGGGGTACGGGTTCCTTCGGCAAAAAGTTCATCAAAACCATTCTCGAGCGCTATCAGCCGCGGCGGCTGATCGTCTATTCGCGTGATGAACTCAAGCAGTTTGAGATGGCCCAAAGCTTTAATTCATCGTGCATGCGTTATTTCATCGGCGATGTCCGGGATCGCGACCGCTTGACCATGTCCATGCGTGGGGTCGATTTTGTCGTTCATGCAGCGGCCCTGAAACAGGTGCCCGCAGCAGAATACAATCCGATGGAGTGCATCAAGACGAATATCAATGGTGCGGAAAACGTGATCCAGGCGGCGATTGCCAACGGGGTCAAGCGGGTTGTAGCGCTATCCACCGACAAGGCGGCCAATCCCATCAATCTCTACGGTGCCACCAAGCTGGCCTCGGACAAGCTCTTCGTCGCTGGCAATAATTTGGTGGGAGATCATCCCACTCGTTTTGCCGTGGTTCGATACGGCAATGTCATGGGATCTCGAGGCTCAGTATTGCCGTTTTTTAAGGGGCTCTTGACGCGCAATGCCACCGAAATGCCAATTACCGATGTGCGCATGACACGGTATAATATCACGTTGCAAGAAGGTGTGGATTTTGTGATTCGCAGTTTTGAGCGCATGCATGGCGGTGAACTCTTCGTGCCGAAGATTCCCTCATTCCGCATTACCGATCTGGCCACGGCCATTGCCCCCAATCTGCCTCATAAGATTGTGGGTATTCGTCCCGGCGAAAAACTACACGAAGTGATGTGTCCGCAGGATGACAGTCATCTGACGGTCGAATTCAAGGATCACTTCGTGATTAAGCCGACGATCAGTTTTCTGGATGCGTACGATTATTCCAAGAACAGGTTGGGCGAGGAAGCCCAGCCCGTTCCGGACGGTTTCCAGTACAGCTCTGATCGCAACGAATGGTGGCTGACAATCGATGAGCTGCGCAAGCTGGCGGCCGAGACGGTCATTTCCTGATCTATCCGTAAGCGAGCGCGATCCTACTGCGCTTCATGTGCGACATGATTGCCAGCGTTATCATCCGTGCCTATAACGAAGCGCGACATCTTCCCGCGCTCCTGGGAGCGCTGAGTCAACAGACGCTATCGCGCCAGGACTTTGAGATCATAGTCATCGATTCCGGCTCCAGTGATTCGACGCCCCAAATCGCCCGCGACGGCGGTTGCCGGCTGCTGGAAATTCCCAAAAAGGAATTCTCCTTCGGTCGCTCCCTCAATTTGGGATGCGAGGCGGCCACAGGCCGACAGCTTGTTTTCATCAGCGCCCACTGCCTGCCAGTGGATGGGCATTGGCTGGCACACTTGATTGCGCCACTGGAAAAGGGCGAGGCGGCACTTGCCTATGGAAGGCAGATTGGCGGCAAGGACTCGAAGTTTAGCGAATGCAAACTTTTTGAGCGCTATTTTCCGCCGAACCATGAGGAGCCGGCCTACACCTTTTTCTGTAATAATGCCAATGCAGCCATGCCGCGCGAACTCTGGGCCCAGTATCGGTTCAACGAGGTTCTGACCGGGCTTGAAGATATGCACATGGCCAAGCGCCTGCATAACGATAACCACAAGATCCAATATGTTCCCCAGGCTTGCGTGTACCACTTCCATAATGAAACTTGGGCTCAGGTACAGCGCCGTTATGAACGCGAGGCATTAGCCTTGCGCGGTATTGTGCCCGAGGTGGAGGTCAGCCGCATGGACGCTCTGCGTTATTTTCTGGCCGGAGTTTTCTTCGATTGGTCCAAGGCTATCGATGAAAAATGCTTTTTCGAGAAGGCGAGTGAAATCGTCGCCTTCCGTTTTTGCCAATATTATGGTGCCTGGCGTGGAAATCATATCCACAAGGAACTCACCCGCCAGGCCAAGGAGCGCTATTTCTATCCTTGCTAGGGGGTAACACACGGTTGCGGAAGCGGACGTGATCCGCTAGCGTGGATGGATGTTTACCACCCCGGCCGAGCGCACTGCGTGGCGTCAGCGGATTTTTGGTTCGCTCGACGACGCGGCTTTCAATGCCGCCGCGCTGGAGCTTTTCGCGTGGCAATTCACGCATTGCAAGCCGTTCCAATTAATCGCGAAGGCCCGTGAGGTGTCGCCCAAGCAAATCAAGTCCTGGCGCGACATTCCGGCGGTGCCGCAACGCCTTTTCAAGGAAGCCACGCTGTACTCGCACCCCATCAAGACGGCCACCACGGTTTTTCACACGAGCGGCACGACCACGGGCGAGCCGGGCAAGCAACACTTGCGCCGGATCGATCTCTACAACGCGACGTGTGTGGAAGGAGCCAAGCGCGCCGGTGTTTTGAAAGAGACGCAGGCGCTGCATTTCCTGGCCCCCTCCCCGCTGGCGGCACCGAACTCGTCACTGTCGGCGATGTTCGAATTCTGGCGCGAAGGCTGGGGTAATGACGATTCGCAATTCTGGGTCGAGAAGGGGCATCTGCAACTGGAACGTCTCCGGCGGCAACTCGAACAGACCGTGGACCCGGTCGGCGTGTGTGGCGCGGCGTTTAGTTTTGTTCATTGGATCGATACCTTCTCGCAGGCCGATCCGCTTACCTTGCCGGAGAAAAGCTGGTTGCTGGAGACGGGTGGCTTCAAAGGCCGCAGCCGCGAGATCGACAAGGCGGAATTCTACGAAGCGCTTGCCTATTTGTTTGGGGTGAAGCCGGATCGCATCTGGAACGAGTACGGCATGTGCGAGCTGAGCAGTCAGGCCTACGCGCGCGGTCCGCAGGGCATGCACCGCACGCCGCCTTGGGCGCGGGTGCTGGTGGTCGATCCGTCAACTGACCGCGAAGTGGCGGTGGGCGAAGTCGGACTGGTGCGCTGGATTGATTTGGCGAATGTCGATTCCGTGCTGGCGATCCAGACGCTGGATCAGGCGGTGCGCGAGAAGGACGGCTTTTATTTGATCGGGCGGCTCTCGCAGGCCGATCCGCGCGGTTGCTCGCTCACGGCGGAAACCTTCCACCGGGCTTGATCATGACCACGCGTCAACGCATCGCCCGGCTGGTTCCGCTCCTGAAAAAATTCCCCGGCCTGGGCGCGACCAGCGCTCGCGAGTTGGAGCAATGGATCGCGTTGGAATTCGGTTCACTTGATGCTCTGGAAACGTGGAAGAAATACGGCCCTTCGCAAACCCGCGCTGTCGCACCGAAAACGATCTATCATGTCCTCGCGGGAAATCTCGCAGTGTCGGGTCAACATAGCGTGCTCTGTGGACTTCTGCTCGGTGCGCACAATGTGGTGAAGCTGCC
The DNA here is from genome assembly GCA_017849585.1 of Verrucomicrobium sp. Taxonomy (GTDB): domain Bacteria; phylum Verrucomicrobiota; class Verrucomicrobiia; order Methylacidiphilales; family UBA1321; genus UBA1321. Next base: position 17,652 of record JAFIGT010000017.1, on the reverse strand, counting down.
ATCGCGGAGCGGCGAGGATCTGATTTGTTTCATCGAGATGCTGCCCGCGCCGCTGCGCGAACTTGTGACGGTGCAGACGGAGTTTAATGTGGAGACGCTCAAGTCAGCCGATGCGGTGATTGCCTTTGGCCGGGATGAGACCGTGGCCGAGATCCGCGCGCAGACGCGGTGGGATCAACTCTTTCTCGGGTACGGATTGCAAGTCAGCGTGATCTGGCTTGGCGCAGTGAAAAAAGTCACGCCTGCGCTCGTGGCGGCTGTCGCGCACGATATCTGTATCTATGACCAAATGGGATGTCTCTCGCCGCAGGCGATCTTTCTAGAGCCCGGTTCGAAAACCGAAGCGTTCGGCGAGGCGTTGACGGAAGCGATGACAAAGGAGATCGCCCGTTTGCCGAAAGTGGAGCGCAGTGCGGAGGAATTCGGTGTGATCTTCGAAACGATTGATACCGCGCGTGGGCTCGGACAGCGCGTATGGACGGCACGTTCCGCTACGATTGCGACAGCGGGCGCAGTGATCCTCGACCCAAAACCGCAATTCCGTTTTTCGTGCCTGCACCGCGTGATCCGCTTGCATGAGGTGAAGGCCACGCAACTGCCGCAGGCACTGGACGTCGTACGCGGAAAAATTTCGACGCTGGGATTGGCGGGTGAACTCACACCTGCGCTGGAGAAGGTTTTGCTTCCGCTCGGCGTGAAACGGTTTTGTCGCGTCGGCCGGATGCAACATCCTCCGATCTCGTGGCATCATGACGGGAGACCTTCCCTCGCGGACCTCATACGGTGGGTGGATCAGGGTTGATTCCGTCTCAATGAGGCCCGGCTACGCCGCCGCTGGCTCGGGAAAACTGAGGACGTCGGAGACGACTTTCTTTTCCGCCGCAGAGGCGGCATCAATGCCGTAGCCGAAGCGGTGATCGCGATAGAGTGTGATGGAGACATCGCGGTTTATGCGGATGCATTCCTTGATCGCCTCGGATTCCTTTTCGCACCAGAGCAAGGTCTTCCATGAGTGGATGTGCTTCGGTTTGTGCAGGTCGCTGTTGGCGATGAACGGCAGTCGCTTCAGGCCGACCGGATTGAAAATGTCGTCGCGATTGGCGATTTCCCACGCATCGATCAGCGGGGCGAATTCATCCTGATGCTCCCAGAGATAGAGCGTGTCCTTTCCCCAGATGCTGCGCATCTTGTGCGGGTGCGAGGCGACCGCAAGCGCGCCCTGCGCGTGGATTTCGCCGATGATCTCCTTGAGGTCGAGCGCGGGGTTGATCGGCTTTTTCAAGTCGATGCCGAGCAGATGCGTGGAAGTCTTCGGCGTGTAGCCGTCCTTGTTGAACTCCACACCGCTCATGAGAATCAGTCCGTACTTTTTCCATGCGCGGTTCTTTTCCTTCTCGATCGCGGCGAAGTAGTCGTCGAGTTCCCCGGGCGGAATGACGAGGCCGGTGAGGTTGACGAGTTTGCCGAGAAGTCGCTTCGGATCGCACAGGTGGTCGGTGATGCAGAGCGCGTCGAAGCCGCGCTGGCCGTAAAAGTCGACCATCTCGCTGATGGTCAGTTTACCATCCGAAAAAGTGGTATGGGTATGCAGGTCGCACAGGAGGAGGCGGCGCTGATGGGCGGGCGCGTCGCTATGGGGATGCAAGGCGGTGGGCGTCGCCTGCTGGGTGTGGAGAATGCCGCCGGGAGTGGCCGGGACGTTCGTGGGCACGGCCAGATCCAAGATGAAGCGGGCAATTTGCAGTGCGCTATCCGGACGGCTGATGGTCGTGATGTTCTGCCGCCATGTCTGGCAGAGCTGGCCGCTGTTCTCAAAGGCCCGTTCGGCCCAGGTGATGATTTCCTTGGGTTTTTCCGCGAGTGCACCAGCGTTGGCGCGGCGGATCAGTTCGTAATTCCCCTCCTCTTGGCCGGGAACCACTTGGTTGATAAGGAGTGGAATTTTACCTGCAATTGCCTCCTGGACCGTGGCACCGCCCGCCTTGGTGATCAGGAGGTGATGCGTCATCATCAGCTTGGGCATCTGATTGGTCCAGCCGATGATGCGGACGCGGTCGTCGCAGCCGGCGGTAATCTTGACCGCGAGCTGGCGCAGTTTGTCATCGCGGCCGACGGCAATGGTCAGCTCCCAGTTTTCGTGCTCCAGAAGCTTTTCGATGACACTCGGCGCCTTCTTTTTGCCGGAATTGATCAGGTAGAGCAGCCGGGGAGAATCGCCCCTGGCGAGATCCGGCAGCCGGTAGTCGTCCGATGGCCGGGCGAACTCGAGCTGCACGGGAAAGCCGAAGACCTTGATCTGGGCCGCTTCGACTCCGGCCTCCGCGAGGACATGGGCCGTATCGTCATTGGGGACGAGGTAGTAGTCGCTCGCGGCCCGGTACCAGAGCGAATTGACCGAAATGGAGTCGGTAACGACGGTGATTTGCGCGAAATGACGGGGGCGGCCCTTATAAATCTCGTCGATCAGGAAGTTATAGATGGGATAGGTGGAGATGACGACGTCCGGCTGCCCCTCAATGAGGAGCTCCTCCATCGCCTTCTTCATCCGGACGAGGGAATCGATGTTGGCTTCGACTAAATGTGTGTTATCGAGCAGGTTGTAGATTCCTTGCCAGAGTTTCGGGGTGCGATTGATGGCGGTAATGTAGGCCTGCCGCATCAATTCGTTGAAGCGGCCATAACAGGAGTCGAAGAGATCCACGATATCCACTTGGGCATCGTCTTCGCCGAGGAACTCGATGGCGTCACGGACGTTACGGGCCGCCGTGTTATGCCCTTCGCCAAAGCCAGCCGTAAAGATAAGGATGCGCTTCACCGGGATTGTGAATAACCTGTCATCCTCCGATTCACAAGACCGCAAATGTTACAGTTCCATGACATGAAAGCGCGAAGAATCGAGGCTTTATCCATGCAGAAGACGAAGAGGAGCCGGTAGGGGTGGCAAAACGCAAGCCGGGTCAATGGAGACTAAAAAGCTCTCTTTAGAAAAAAGTTTGCAATAATTTCATCCTGATACGTTGGTGTTAAGGTGGTTAAAAAATACGCCGATAGCTCTTTTTGAAGCGTTAGGCACAGAAAAAGCTGCTTGCTTTTTAAACCCATAGGAGGATAGATAAAGATATGACAAATACATTGAAACTCGTGCGTGGGGAGACGCTGAGATTCATCCGCGCGGCATTCTGTTGCGCGCTGGTGGCATCAGCCATCGTTCCCGCATTGGCCGGCGACAAAGTCGCGGATAACAAGGAAATCGATAACAAGAAGGTTGTGGAGTACAGCGGAGCCAAGGAATCGAACTGGGCCACTGAACTCAGCAGCGGTATTTTGTTCTCCAACGTCCGTTCGGACACTGCGTACAACACCACGCTGGTGCCGGTACAGCTCGCGGGCGTGCTGAAGATTGACGACGTCTCGCTCGATGAATTCGCCGGTGGCGTTTTCCGTGGCAACACGGAATTCCTCTTCCGTGGCGACTTCTATCAAACCACTTGGGGTCGTGAAAACCACCTCGGCGGCTTGAGCGTGGGTCCCCGCTACAACTTCGTCCAACCCGGCTGGAAGATCGTTCCCTTCGTGGAAGGTACGGTTGGCATCCTGTTCGCGGATTCTGATCCGATCACCCGCCCCGATGGCACGGCCAACGGCTTGGGCCAGGACTTCAACTTCACCTTTGGTGTCGCCATGGGCTTCCGTTACGACATCAATGACGACTGGTACGTGCGTTTGGCGTGCGATTACATGCACGTTTCCAACGCCGGCTTGTCTGAACCCGAGCACCAGAACAAGGCCATCGACGCCCTCGGACCGAAGGTCAGCGTCGGCTACCGCTTCTAATCGGTTTAGCCAGTCTGTTTGATGAAAACCCCCGCCGGATGCAAATCCAGCGGGGGTTTTCTTTTTCCAACACATCATTCCCTCTTCAATCGCTGTGGGGAAATGGTGCCTCGCGCTTGCTTTCAACCCTTCAGGGTGGTTAAGTAGGATTTCTCATGTCATCGACTTCCCCTGCCAAATGGTACAGCTCTTGGCCGTTGCCATTGATTTCTTCGTTACTCTTGCTGATCGTGATGTACGGGTTGGTGCCCTACACCTTCCGCTACAATGTGCAGGAGCCGATTTCGATTTTCCACATGCTCTATCTCTTTTGGACCGGCATGCCCGATTGGGAACATGGCTTGCTGGTCGTGCCGATCAGCCTTGGCTTGTTGTACTGGAAGCGGGAAAAGTATTTCAATACTCCCGTGGCGGGTGACTCCCGGGCCTGGCCGCTTTTTCTGGTCGCCTTCCTTTTTTATTACATCGGTTATAAAGGCGACATCAAACCGCTTGCTTTCGCCTCGATTCAGATTCTGGTGGCAGCACTGGCCATTTGGTTTTATGGCTGGCCGCTCTTCAAGTCGGCGTTGTTCCCGTGGGCCTTTCTCGCGTTTGCCTGGCCGATGCCCGGTCTGGATGGGTTGATCGCCTTTCCGCTGCGCGAATTCATGTCGGCGGTGACGAATTTGTTCCTGAACCTCATTGGCATCCCGGCCTTGCGGGTTGGCACGGCGGTGGTGTCGGCGCCGGACTTTGCGTTGGGCATTCCGCAGGGTCAACGCTTCGCGCTCGATGTGGCGGATCCTTGCAGCGGCATTCGGTCGCTCTTTGCGTTGATGATGGTCACAGCGCTGTATGGCTACGTCACGCTGCCGAAGACATGGCAAAAGATCGCTCTTTTCCTCTGCGCGATGCCGCTGGCTGTTTTCGGAAATTTCATCCGCATGTTGATGCTGACTTTCGGTACCATCATTCTGGGATCCGACATTGCGATCGGACCGGCTGATAAACCGAGCGCTTACCATGAGGCGGCAGGTTTTGTGGTTTTCGGTGCCGCGCTCGCGGGCATGCTCGCGATTGACTGGCTCCTGCAACTGAATTGGCCTCGCGTTCTGGCCGATTTGAAACAATGGGCCGCGACTCCCGCAGAACCCAAACAATAATCATTGGCCATGACTCCCTCTTCTGTTCCCCCTACTGACACCCAACCCGCCGGTCCCACTCTGCTTGAGGCGCCACAGCCCATGTGGCGAGCGGTGGCGGTTGTGGCGGCTGGTCTTTTTGTCGTCGGCCTGTGCCTGCTTTCCGGCCGACCGAAATCGTCCAGCGAAGCGGGCGTGGTGATGGATCTCCCCTACCGCCTTGCCAGTTATTGGGGTTCGCGGGAAGAAATCAGCATGGCGGAAAAACTCGTTTTGCCGCCGGACACCGTGATCGAACGCAAAGTCTATGACTCGCTCATCGGCGACAAGATTCTCTGCTCCATCGTGCTCAGCGGTGTGGAGCGGCGCAGTATCCACCGGCCGGAAATTTGTCTTCCCGGGCAGGGCTGGACCATTCGCACTTCAAGCGTCGTGCCGGTCAAACTCGATTCCGGCAAAACGCTCAACGTGAAACAACTTTTGCTCGACCGCGAGGTTCCAGTGGCTCCGGGCCGCACCCAGAAAATTCAATCGGTCTATTACTATTGGTTTGTGGGCAATAACATCACCACGCCCGAGCATTACATTCGCGTGTTTTATTCCAGCTGGGATCTGCTTGTGCACAATATCAATCACCGCTGGGCCTATGTGATCGTGACTTCCCTGGTCACGAAAACCGTGCGCAGCGACGGAAAGAATCTTGAGGAGACTGAAAGCATGCTCAAGGATTTCATTCGCATGGTGGTGCCAAAGTTCCAGAAATCGGAAATGTCGCCGGAGGCGTTGAAGCTCGCCCCGCCCGCTCCGACCGGAAAATAGCAGCAGGCGGCTGGCTGTGGACCGGTTCTTGGTAGACCGCCTCGTGATATGACGAGGGATGCGAACCGCGCGGATTTTGTAGGGCGTGATTGTATCGCGTCGCAGCGGCTACAGTAAGGCACAGACTGTCAGCGTGGATTCGATTGGCATCGACCACGCTTTTCACGCATCTCGGCGCGTTCTATTTTTGAATCAACACGGACTGACCCGCCTGGGCGCTGAGCTGCTTGCCAGCAGAACCTTGATTGGCGCAAATCTCCAGCAGGCCTTGGCTGCCGACCAGCACGGCGATGCGGCCCTTCTGGACATCGGCGAAGGTTTTCACCAATGGCGCGCTGAATGTTTGCTTGCCGAGGGTAATGCGCAGGAGCACGCCCTCTTTCAAGTTGGGATCCATCGATGCGGGAATATTGGTGATGATGTTGCCGTAATGATCTACATGCCAGACTTCGCCCGAGAGATTCGGCCCATTCACCGCCGCTGCGCGGTAGGGCAACAGGATCACATCCTTTTTGGTCAGGGCCGAGCCAATCGAATCCGCCGGAACACCGTCAGCCAGATGGGCGGCCACGGGGCCGAAGACATCGCGGCCATGATCCGTGGCGGACATCACCCCTTTGCGGTAATAGCCCGGCCGATCCAGTTTCCACGCCTTGGCGAAACCTTCGCGTTCCATGACTAGGGTGAGCAGGCCATTGTTCGGAGCGATGTAGTACTTGCCCGCGTTGGTCTGCACCATGATGGCCGAGCGAGTCGTGCCGACGCCGGGATCGACTGCCGCGACGAAGATGGTGTTGGCCGGAAATTCGGCGGACGATTGGCTTAGCAGGTAAGCGGCCTGCATCAGGTTAAAGGGCTCAATCTCGTGTGTCAGGTCGAGTAGACGGACATTCGGATTCACCGTGAGGATGGCCCCTTTCATCTCGGCCACAAAGGCGTCACTGAGTCCGTAGTCAGTCAGGAGGGCGATGAGTGGGATTTGATTCTCCGCATGCTTTTTATGGCTGTTGCACGCGGTGAATCCGACTGCAATGAGCATGACCATCGTCACGACGACGAACCGCATTCCTTGACGCATCATTTTGAAATCCTGGGTGAACGGGGGTTGATTTCGCTTCCTGCCAAAACTCCCGCAGCGAAGCGCGGGAAATATCCTGATGAGATACTCAGGAGCGGGCTCAATTACAAGCTTTAACCAGTGGAAACTCTGAAGCAACACCCCCCGTCCGGGCGGGCGCTAGCTTGGCTTGGTCGGAGCTTTCATGTGGGGGTAGAGGCCGGGGCAGCAACCGATCTGCTCGACGAAGGCCTTATTGAAAGCGCTGAGGCTGGAGTAACCCACCATCATGGCCACCTCGGTGACGCTCTTGCCGCCACCGCGTAATAATTCCGCGGCGCGTTCAATGCGGCGCAGGCGAATGAAACGCGGGATGGATAGACCCATTTTCTGTGAGAAAAGTCGGCTTAAATGAAAAACGCTGCAACCAACCTCGGCCGCGAGCATTTCCAGTGAGGGCGGATTTTCGTAATCGCGTTCGAGCCAGAAGACCACGCGCGCCAGACGGTCACGATTCTCTCGCTCGTGTTTCTCGCTCCATGGCTCTACAGGTTTGTCTTCGCGAAAGAGGACTTGGGCGAGCACATCGAGAATCTTTCCCTGATACCAGATGCCCTGTGCGGTCGCGGCGACGGGTGGCTCGAGCAGGTAGAGCCGGATGTTCAGCAGCGTGATCGGCATGGGTAGAATTTCCAGAAACGGTTTTCCCACTGTGCCATCGGATTCCAGAAAGCGGCGCACACCGGGTTTGAGGGCCGCCGCGATAGGTGCGAAATGGGCGCGGAGATAGTCCGGAGAAAGTTCGATGGTGAGAAAACGATGCAGCGAACCGGCCAGTCTTTGCGCGGGTAGCGCCGTTCCATTGGCTGCGTAGAGGGCGACATCCCCGGCGGCGAGAGCATGCGTTTTTTCGCCCGCCTGCCATTGGGCCTGACCGGAAAAATTCAGACAGACTTCCAGGCTGCCGGGATGAAAGCTCGGCGACCAATCAAGATCCTGGCCGAGATGGAAATCATGCCATTCGAGACTGACTCCGCTGGACGCGAAGCTGCCATGCAGCGGGCGCCAGACGCCGCTGATCTGCTTCCACACCGGTTGTTCCAGAAACGGGTCAGCGACTGACTCGTCTGGCGACAACGAGGGATTCCCGGGTACAGGAGGTTCATTCACTCGATATAGGTTGACCGGCATCAGCCTAACGCAGAACACCGGGATCCGCTTTCCGGCAGTTGCGATTTTTTAGCTGCGCGTTGCGCTCGCGCTGCAATTCGGGGCGATGCGCGGGGGGCGTCAGGGAATCATATAATTCGGATCGTTCTGCGCGGCGGCATTCTTGCTCCACAAGCGCATATCGCGCAATTCCTCGATGGTCTGCAACCGAACGCTGCCATCGGTGTAAGCACAAACGGCGATGCCATCGTGGCGTGCGTCCACAGAACCGTAGAGCGCTGGGTTGGTCTTGGTGGTCCACGGCGTGGGGATCCAGTTGGCGACTTTGAGGTGGGGTGGGGAAAGAACGTTGAATCCGTCGACGCGGACATTGCCGAGCTGGCCACCGGCCGAAGCAAAAACGAGCAGCGGAGATTCGGTTTGAGCGGCCCGCGTGGCGCAATCCTCCGCATACTCGAGGCGGTTGGATTCGTCGATAGAGCCGCCGACAAAATTCACATTCATGCCGAAAGCGGGAAAGGTGCTGACCATGTATTCATACATGCCGCTGCCGCGCGGTGTGCTTTTTTCAATCTGTCGGCTGTTCTCCTTGAGGAGAAGGGTGCCATCCAGATTGTATTCCATATAGGCGCCAAGGCGGTAGGGAAAGCGATTGCAGGTGTGGCCGTTGATGGTCTTGCCGCTGGGCAGCGTGATGGATTTCACGCGGCCGTCCATCCCGGCGAGCCATTGTCCATCGTTATCGGTGGCGGCGGTGAGGTAGGTGATGATGAGTTTGTGCGCGGCGGCCGTTTCCTTGAGACAGCGGCGGTTTTTCAGCGCCTTGTCAAATCCGGCCATGGACATCGTCACCACGATGACGACGACCGCCGTGGTGACAAGGGTCTCCACCAGAGTGAAGGCGCGTTGCGCGACGCGATGGCGTGGGAATCGATGGGTAGCGTGCATGCTCCATCCCTAACACTACCGGGTATTCCGTGCTTCCTTGGGATTGCGGCTGGGCTGCTGCTCCTTGCTCGCGAGTCCGTCTGCCCGTCGATCATCGCAACCGCCCCGCAACTTCGAGCAATCGTGGCACAAGCCGAAGACAGCGCGCGTCTTCGCTTTCGCTTACGGTACGCCGCATGAAAACAACGATCACTCCGCTCTGCACCGCGCTGTGTCTGGCCGTTCTGGTCTGGCTTGGCTTGGCGATCCCCTCGTATGCGACTGCTGTCGACGACGCGGCTCCGCAAACCATCTCCCTCACCGGCAATACCAGCTTCGATGGCTGGAGCAACGCCGGTCTGACCGCAGGCTCGAATCCGGGTTTCCCTGGTTTCTTCACTTCCACGACGGCGTGGCCCAGCGCCATCGGCTCCAACGTGGCAGGTAGCGGTGATGCAACGCTGAATAAAGCCGCGAATGGTGCGGGTGGCGGACCTTATCCTGCGAGCGGCTCGCTCTACTTCGCCAGCTTTGGAGATGTACCGAACACCTTTGGCGGCAGTCTCGCGGTGACGGAGGCGACCCCCTTGGCTGATTTGAAGACAATTGTCTTCCAACTCGAGATCGGTGAGGCGTGGACCTACGATCTCTACAATCATGCGCTGCCCACGCTCACCTACACGTACAATGACGGAACGGGCGACGTTACGGTGTCCGGCGTGGCGGCGGATTTCTCCTCAGTCCTGGTCAAGGCGGATAACGGCACGGTGGAGATGCCCTCCGGCACGGAGACAGTCTATGTCAATCTCTATGCCCTGCAGTGGGACTTGAGCGCCGTCAACGGCGAGATCACGAACTTCAGCATCGAGTTCAGCGGCGTCGAGCATGCGCAGGTCTACGCCATGCAACTCGATCAAGGCGACACCATGGTGCAGGTGGTTCCGGAGCCGTCGACCTATGCGATGATCGTGGCAGGCTGTGCCATGTTGCTCTGGCGGATGCGTCGTCGCGAAATGGTGGCCATTTGATTTTCTGATTTTTTGTCGGCACGCAAACTCCCTCTGTCGTCCCTCCCCGGACGATGGGGGGAGTTTTTTTTCGGTTGTCTCGCTTTCAAAAAAAATTGCGCTTCCTCGGGATTGCTTTCTCTTAACTCCTACTTGCGTGCTGGTCCGTCTGTCATTCGATCATCGTAATCGTCCCGCAACTTCGAGCAATCGCCGCACAAGCCGAAGACAGCGCGAATCCCCGCTTTCCCCTACGGTACGCCGTATGAAATCACCGATCCGCCAAATTGGCGCCGTGCTTTGCCTGACCGTTCTGGTCGGTTGGGCCGCGGCATCCACCACCTACGCCGACGCTATCAGCGATGCGGCACCTCAAACCATCACCCTCAGCGGTACGACCAGCTTCGATGGCTGGGCCAGCTTCAGCAACACCACGATGACCGGCTATGGCAGCTATCCCGGCACTGGCGCGTGGACTGGAACGTACGGCTCTTCCGTCGTCGGTACGATCGGCTCGAATGTGGTCGGTAGTGCTGACGCCTACCTTAGCAAGGTTTCCAACGGGACTGGGGGTGGCCCTTATGTGGGGGGATCGAGCATCTACTTCGGCGGCAGCAGCACTGTGGCGAATACGAATGGCGGCGCGCTCGCGATCACCGATGAGACACCGCTCTTGGGATTGGAAACGATCGTGCTGCAACTGGAAATCGGTCAAGTCTACGGCCACAGTTTCTTTAATGATGCGTTGCCGACGCTGACCTACACGTACAACGACGGCACTGGCGATGTCACCGTTTCCAGCGTGGCGTCCACCTACTCGAATATACTCGTGCAGGTGCAAAACGGCACGATGATGGGCGAACCGGTCTACGTCAATCTCTACGCATTGCAGTGGGACCTCAGCGCGGTCACAGGCGAGATCATCGACTACACGATCAACTTCAACGCCGTGCAACATGCGCAGGTTTACGCCGCGCAAGTGAATCAGAGCGACACGATGACCCAGGCCGTTCCCGAGCCGTCCACTTACGCGATGCTTATCGCGGGCAGTGCCATGTTGTTCTGGCGGATGCGCCGTCGCGAATCCCTCGCATAACAACTTCATTCGGCTTCTTCTCTTCGATGTGATCCATCGGAGAGAAGGAGTCAACACTCCATCTCAACCCTACACCTCTCACTCCATATGAATACGCCCGCTCTCGAAATGCCCTCAACGTTGTGCCGCAAGAAATCGTGGGTCTCGGGTTCGCTCCACCCGGTGACGCGGCAACGCCGCCGACAAGCCTTTCTGCTGTGGGTGCTGTGCGCGCTTAGTTTCGGCGTGGTGCTCTTTAGCCTGACGGTGCGATGAACGCCGCGACGACTCTTCGCGCCGCGCGACGGTGCACCGTCGCGGTGGGCGGGCTGGGCGGATTGATCCTGTGTGGTCATATCGCGCAGGCATTCCTCATCGGCCTGGTTGTCGACGACATGCTGCGTCATCGCACGCCTTCGGCGACTTTCTTCGCCTCCTTTATTTCACTGCTTGTTTTGCGTGCGGCCCTAGGCGGACTCGCCCGGTTGGCGGCGCATCATGCCGCGGCGCGGGCGAAAATGGATTTGCGCGACGCGCTTTACCGCAAGACTCTCGCGCAAGGGCCTGCTGCGTTGACGAAATCACGCACGGGCGAAATCGTGAACGAATCGGTGGAGGGCTTGGAAGCGCTCGACGTTTACTACGGTCTCTACCTGCCGCAATTTTATGTAAGCTTGGCGGCACCGGTGTTGTTATGTGGTGCGATGGCGTGGCTCGATTGGAAAACCGGATTGCTGCTGCTTGTTTCCGCTCCGCTGGCGCCGCTGTTGCTGGGTTTGGTGCAGGGCCGCTTTCGTTCGATCACGCAGCGCTATTACGCTTCGGCGAATCGATTGAGCGCGCAATTCCTGGATAGTCTTCAGGGCTTGCCCACGTTGAAGATGTTCAATCGCGCTAAAACGCATGGCGAAGCGATCCGCGCTGAAAGCGACGCGCTTCGCCGTGAGACGATGGGGCTGCTCGCATTGAATCAGATAGTGATTTTTATCATGGACTGGGGTTTCGCTCTTGGCGCGATCACGGCGGCGTTTGTCGTCTCGGCGTGGCGTTGGGAGGCCGGGGCATTGTCCTTGGGCGGCGCGGTGACCGTGATCCTGTTGAGCGTGGAATTCGTGCGCCAACTCAATCTCATCGGCGCATTCATCTTCGCTGGGGCGATGGGTCGCCGAATGCTGGCCCGGGTGAAGGAGCGACTCGATGAACCGGCGGCGCGCGCGTCTACATCCCGAGTTGCCGCAACATTACCGGGAGCCATGCCAGTCATTAATTTTGAAAATGTAACCTTCGCTCATGCGACGGATTTGCCTCCGGTGCTGGAACGCGCGACGTTTTCCATTACGCCCGGTGAGTTTGTGGTTTTGACTGGTCCAAGCGGAGCCGGAAAAAGCACGCTGCTGAATTTGCTCCTCCGTTTTCTCGAGCCGCAACACGGCTCGATCCGGCTCGATCACGCCGAGTTGAATTCGATTCCGCGCGCGATCCTGTGCAAAAAAATCGCACTCGTGGCGCAAGATCCGTATCTTTTTCACGGTTCCATCGCGGACAATCTGCGCGTTGCGAAACCCGATGCGAGCTTGGAGGAAATGGTGGCGGTGATGAAGATCGTCGAGCTGCACGATTTCATCCGTCAGCTTCCGCAAGGTTATCAAACACCCGTGGGTGAACGCGCCTTGTCGCTTAGTGGTGGTCAACGCCAGCGGCTGGCACTCGCTCGCGCCCTGCTGCAGAATACTCCCATTCTGCTTCTCGACGAAGCGACCGCGCAGGTGGATCGCGCCACGGCGCTGTTGTTGAACGAAACGCTGGTCCGTCTGGCTGGAGAAAAAACCGTGCTCCTGATCACGCATCAGCCGGAGATGTTCTGCCGTGCGGACCGGGTCTGGCATTTGGAAGAGGGACAACTCACCGACATCACGCACGGTCATCCCCTGGAGAAAGCCGCGTGAAAACGGAATTTAACAACGGGGCCACGCTCGGACAATTACTCCGCTTTCTGCGCCCCTTGCGCGCGCTGATGGCGTTCTCGATCACGATGCGGATTCTCAACCAAAGCCTCGGCATCGCATTGATCACCGGCGCTTGCGCGGGCGTGATGGTGATGGCCGGTCACGCGCTGTCCGGCGGTTATGCATCGGTCTCGTTGGGAACGATTGCGTTTGCCCTCGGGATGATCGGATTGGTGAAGGGCCTTTGCCGCTACCTCGAGCAATTTTCCGGTCACGCCGTGGCGTTTCATTTGCTCTCCCTGTTGCGGCATCGACTTTATGAGCGGCTCGAATTGCTCGCTCCGGCGGGACTGGGTCATCTCCGCAGTGGCGACGTGATTTCGCGCGTGATTTCCGATGTGGACCGGATGGAAATTTTCTATGCGCACACCATCGCTCCCGCATTGACGGCAATTGTGGTGCCACCTTTGACACTCCTCGCACTGACGTTCCTCGATGTACGGCTCGCGCTCAGTCTCGTTCCGTTTCTGCTCGCGGTGGGTGTGCTGGTGCCGTGGGGCACCTATCGGCTCGGTCGACGCTCGGCGGAGCAAAGCCGCGCAGCCGTGGCGGAACTGAATGCGCATTTCGTCGACAGCATGCAAGGTGTCCGCGATGTGATCGCCTCCGGCTACGAAACGGAGCGGTTGGCGGAAATCCGGCGGCGCGGCGAGCGGCTGGCGTACCATCAGCTCGGCCTTGCTCGCGCGGGTGCGTGGCAGATCATGCTCAGCGATCTGCTGATCGGTCTCGGGATCGTCACGGCCCTGTATCTTGGCACGCAGGCGGTGACCGCGGGAACGTTGACCGCGCTGGAACTGGTCATGGCCATTACCCTTGTCATCGGCGCTTTCGTGCCGCTTCTTGGCATCAGCAATTTGATTCCTGATCTCGCACAAGCGTTGAGCGGGGCACAACGGCTTTTCGACCTCATGAATCAGCAACCGGAAATTGATGAGCAGGAGGGATTGTGCGACGTGGACCTGAGCGAGGCCACGCTCACTTTCCGGAATGTCTCGTTTGCTTACCGAAGTCGGCCGGATCAGCCCGTTCTCCGCGAGGTTTCATTTGTGATTGCACCCGGCGAAACCGTTGCGCTCGTCGGTCCGAGCGGCACTGGAAAAAGTACGATCGTGCAGTTGTTGTTGCGTTTTTGGGAGCCCGGTACGGGGGTGATCTGGCTTGGCGGCCATCGGATTGATCACCTCGCACCGGAGCTCCTCCGCGCCCACATCGCCGTCGTCTCGCAACACACGCATCTGTTCCGTGTCTCGATCCGCGACAATCTGCGCTTGGCGAAAACCGATGCGACGGAGGACGAGTTGATCGCCGCTGCACGACTCGCCAATCTGCACGATTTCATCCGCGCCTTGCCGCAAGGATACAACACGATGGTTGGCGAAATGGGCGCGACCTTGTCGGGTGGTCAACGTCAGCGCATGGCCATTGCCCGCGCGATCCTGAAGGACGCCCCGTTCCTCATTCTCGATGAAGCGACTGCGCATCTCGATGCGGACAACGAGCAGTCGATTCTGCAATCGCTCCGCGTCTGGCTGGCCCAACCGTGCCGTCATGGGCGACGGACGCTTTTGGTCATCGCGCACCGTGCCTCGAGCATTGCGCAGGCGGACCGGATTTTGCGATTGGAAGAAGGGCGGATCGTGGAGGAATTCAGTTCGCCCGGAAATTCAAATACAACAGCGTTCCGAGAAGCATGAGCACATGAAGCGTCAACCACACGCGATGGTGCAGCGAGTAAAGCAACAGTCGCGTGCCGCAGCTCGGCCGCGCCACCGAAAACGCGCGCGTCCATACGTCGACATACGCCACGACGCACCAGAACACCCAGTACCAGAAGATCGGGTTCAACCGAAACGCGTCCGCCACGCGACCCGCCAGCAGGGCGTAGCAGGCGCGCGTGGAGCCGCACATGGGGCACGATACGCCGAGGTATTCGTGGAAGGGACAGGGCGGCATGGGCCACCCAAAAAACAGCCAGCCCGCCCCCGCCACGCTGATAGCGAGCGCCACGACCAGATTGGCGGGCGATTTTATTTCGACGGGAAGAATTCCCATTCGCCCAACTTCCGCTTTTGCTGGATCGAGTAGCACATCCAGTAATCGACGATGACGACAATACTGCCCACGCCGCCGGTGCAGAGGGAAACGAGGAACCAGATCCAGCCCTTGGCGGTTTGACCCCACTGCATGAAGCCGATCGGAAAGCAGCACAGGAACCACAGGATGGCAGGACCGATATTGAGGGACTGTTTGTTTTCCTGCACGGGCGGCGGTGTGCTCGGCAAGGGGGCGGAACCGGCCGGGGCTTGGGTGATGAGCAGGTTCTTGAACGGCTGCCATTGGCTGCCGCCCTCTTCGACCACATAGGTCTCGGCCTGCACAACGCCGCTCAGGTTAAGCTGCTTGAGTTGCTCCAGCGTATATGGTCCGACCGGCTGGTTGTTGCTATCCGCGTAGTAGTACATCATGTGACCCCCCTTTTGGTGTGATGAGATTGCTGACCGCAGGCCGTCGCAGCCTGCCTGCACGGACGATTACCACAGGGCGCGCGCCGGGGAAAGATTTAACTCGGGGCGAAATTGGCATTCCACCTGCAAGTCTCTCGTTCCATCAACTGCCACAGGAAAAACAATTCGACCCCTGTCGTGGATCGACTCCGGTCGTGTTGCGATTGTAAACAACCCTGTTTCCCAAACCTGACATACCCCTATGAACCCCACCGCCGCGTGCACCCAGCCCCTTGTGATTTCCACCGCGACACCCGTCCCGGTTGCTCCGCCCCGCGTCGTCCAGCCGCCCACGGTCGTGGCGTCGCTCCAGAAACACTCCGTCGCCCAATGCCGCGCGCAACTCCATTACCGGTCGCAGAGCGATTATCATCCCAAGCCGATGGATCGCAATGCCGTGACGCAGCCGCTGCAGTGGCCACGCGTGTGAGGTGGGCATGAAAAAGGCGGTACAATACATGTACCGCCTTTTCCTAAAATATTCGGGACTCAACCCCGCTAGACCATGCCGAGCTTGGCTTTGCCTTCGGGCGAGATGCGTTCTGCGCTCCACGGCGGATCCCAGACCAAGCCCACTTCTGCTTCCGTGACGCCGGGTACGGTGAGGATGCGCATTTGCGCGTCCGCCGCGATGGAGGGGCCCATGCCGCAGCCGGGGGCGGTAAGGGTCATCTTGGCTTCAACACGATTGCCGCCGCCTTCGATGGGTTTGACTTCGAGGCTGTAGATCAGGCCGAGGTCGACGATATTGACCGGGATTTCCGGGTCATAGACATTCTTGAGCTGTTGCCAGACGAGTTCTTCGTCCACCGGTCCCTCAAAGGTGGGAGCGCTTTGCGCGGCGGCCGCTGCCTCCGCTTCCTTGCCGAGCGCGTCGGCGTCTTTGGCGAGAATGCGGTAGAGTCCAGCTTGGGATTGCACGACAACGGTGAAGGTGCCGCCCAAGGCTTGTGTGATGATCACAGGCGCGTCCTTCGACAAAGTAATCTTGACCCCGCTCGGGATCTGGATGGCTTCGACGTCGCGGGTGAGGAGGATGACGCTACTTTCGCTCATAGCCATTACCTTTGCCGCATTTATGAACTTGTCAAGCCAGCGTGACGCCGGACCCCATAAACCTGACGCCACCAGTGGATCATTATGCGCAATGACGGCGAATTACGCGAGCCATGTCGCCGGATGCAGGGCTCAACCCTGCCGCTGGCTAAGGTTGATATTATGCGCCACCTCTGGCATGGTAGAGAGCTCAACCCTTCTAACAGAAAGTAAGTGATTCCCATGAGTCTCGTGACACAGATCGATGCCGATATTAAACAAGCCATGCTCAGCAAGGACACCGAGAAGCTCTCCGTCCTGCGCATGTTGAAGTCCTCGGTGAAATATGCCGCCATCGAAAAGGGCGGTGCCGACTTTGTCCCCGGCGATGCGGAAGTGATCACCGTCGTGCGTCGGGAGCTGAAGAAGCGTCAGGATTCCATCGAAAGTTTTACCAAGGCCAACCGCACCGATCTGGCCGATAAGGAAGCCAAGGAACTCACCGTTCTCCAAGCCTACCTCCCTGCCGGCCTGAGCGAAGCGGAGATGGAGCAAATCGTGAAGGACGCCATTGCTGAAGTCGGCGCCACCACCAAAGCGCAAATGGGCGCGGTGATGAAAGCCGCCCAAGCCAAGGCCGCCGGTCGTGCCGATGGTAAAACCCTTAGCTCTCTCGTGCAAAAACTCCTGAAATAATCCCGGAGGACTCCGTCCTCCCAACCTCCTGCCAAAGGGTATGATACCCTTTGGAAACCCCAACTTGCGTTTGGTTTTTTTCCGCAGCAGAAAAAAGCAAAACGCAAAGTGAGGATTCTCAAGGAAATCATTTCCTTGAGCGGGGGTTTGGGGACAGCGCCCCCACATCTATGACAGATCGATATTGGCTCATTGCGGCAACCGTGACGTACCTGATCAGTGCGGCATGGGGGATTTACGCCCTTGGCGCGCGTCGGTCCGCGTCCACGCCGTGGCACGATTCGATCGGCGTGCTGGGTGTGGTTGTCAGTTCCATCTTTCTCTACGACCGCGGCGGAGTGATCCGGCATTGTCCCATAACCAATTTATTTGAAGTCGTCGCCTTCTTTACTTGG
>JAFIGT010000016.1 GCA_017849585.1 Verrucomicrobium sp. | reverse complement strand
CCATTGCCGAGTCCGATGGCCATCCATGAACCTTTTTCTTCGGCGTCGCGCCGGGGACTGACCTCGGCGGAAATCACGATATTGTCCGCAGCGGGCAGTTTTACCTTCGCGAGAATCCCCCGATTATCCGAGAGTCCCACGGAGCCGGAGGACTCCTCCTTCAATAACACGAGATTGGGTGTGGCCTCCCACGTGGCGTCGCCAGTTTCTGTTACACGACCTTGCAGCGCTACCTTGGCTCCAGCTTGATCGAAGTCGTCCTTGATCACGATCTCGCCCGACCACAAGCTCTGGCACAGCATCGCCAACACCACCGCACCGACGCCAATTCGTTTTGCGTTTTTCATTTACCGCTCTTGTTGCGTTGTAGAAATTCCAGGACGACTTTGCCTCGATCCGTCAACCCATCGGCCAGAGTCGGCTTTTGCACGCCGCTGTACTGATTATCAAATTCGAGACTCCAGCCGTTGTATTCGCGGAAGGCGTGATAGGTCCAGTCCCACCCGAGCTTCTCGAATATCTCGATATTTTCCCGGAGGTATTGCGCCGCGTTCGGCGCCCAGCGCACCGCACTGAATTCTCCCACGTAAATACGTGCGTCCGGATTGCGGCCGAGAAACATCATGACCGGCTCCAACTCCTTCACGATTTGATCCTTGTTCCAGACGCCGCCGTTTTCCTTGAAATCTCCAGGCCAGGTCCGCTGGGTTTGCAGATAGGCGCTGGCGAGATCGGTATTCGTCAGATCCTTGATGCCTTGATGTGTGTACGCATGGGGCTGGTACTGGTGAACGGAATAGATGATCGGTTCTCCATGGAGCCGGGGAAAATCCTTGAAGCCCCAGCACAGTCCGCCCGGACCCGGTTCCACCACAATGGGGTGCACCTTGTCGGTCTTGCGAATTTCATCGATGATCTTCTGCGCCCACGCAGGCCACTGGTGCGGATAGGACGGCATCTCTTTTCGATTCAGCGGTTCGTTGAGAATGTCGAACCAGATTTCCTGATCGCGATTCGCGCAAATGGCCGATACCTCTTTCCAGCAATCGATGATCCATTTCAGATTGGCCTCGTCGCTCCAGAAGCGGGCTTGGTTATCCGCCGCGGAAAGTTTTGGATCATCCACGAGAATTCCCGCTTGCGGCAAGGCAATGATCACCGCCAGTCCATTCTTCTTGGCCGCATCCAGACCCGCAGGCAGCTCTTGCATGAGCTTGACCCAAACTTCCTGCTGGGTGAGATGCAGCGTGCTCTTCTTCAGGTTGAAGGGGAACATATACCGCACAGCATTGATGCCCCACTGATTGCGCGCATCGGCCAGATTCACCAGATCGAGATGGCTGACATTAAATCCGCGCAGACGCGCCGCCCGGTTCGCCACCGGCGCAGTTTTTGCCGGTTCGCTTTTCGGAGTCGTCTGCGCCAGGAGCATCCCCGCCCCCACACTCAACCACAAGCCTGCCAACGCCAGAATGCCGCCGCGTAAAATCATTCCACTCTCTCGATTCATTCTTATTTTTTCTTTCCTTAAAGTGTTTAGTTCCTATCCCACATTTCATCATTGCGCATGGCGTCACTATTCTTGATCTCAGCCGTGACGTGACCATCCAGCCAAAGCACGTTCGCGGTTTTTCCCGGATGCTTGAAATCAACCCCCACGTCCTGCACCCCCATGGCCGGTGGGCGCACATAGGATTTCCAGGCGTTCGGTCCACGTGTGGGATAGGCATTGTCGACGATCATCACCGTCTCGGTCGGATGGGCCACTTGAGCATACGAAATCCACTGATTCACGCTGGTGGCTGATTGGATATACGAGAGGTATTGGTAATTGTAGCCGTACCCAAATCTCGTAGGAGACTCCGGACAGATGTAGACGGGGGCCGAACTGATCGACGACATCGTCAACGACCGTCCCATATAGGGCGCCAACATCCCGGTCCAGAGCAGAGGCGAAAGCGGATCGCCGCTCTCGCCTGGATTAAAGACCGGCACAATTTTGCCGTTGTTATCTGCAGACCAAAGTTGTGCCGCGATCCCAATTTGCCGGAGGTTCGATTGACATTTCGTCGCCCGTGCCCCCGAGAGAACCCGCGGAATCGCGCTCAATAACATGGCCGCCATGATGGCAATGCACGCACAGGCCACCAGCATCTCGATCAAGGTAAAGGCTTGTAATGCAGATCGTGAATTCACCCACGGCTGATGGACGCGCACCGATGGGGTTCGGATGGAATCAGGAACCATATTAGATCATCGGTTTACGTTGAGATAAGCTGAGAACCGCTACAGTCTCTTCTCGCCCGCCGGGCAATTTTTCCAGTCCGTCAGAACTCACCCTATCCGGAGCGCCGCACGCCCCAACCGCTTCTGCAGACCGCTACGCACTCCCATCAAGGCCATCGCCCCCAGCAGCAAGCTCCACGTGGTCGCCTCCGGCACCGCCGTAAAGCTGAGCACTCCCGCGCTACTGAGCTCTGCCGTATAGCCTACCGTATCATAACCCGTTATATCTAAACTCGAAACGCTGCCACTACTGAAACCGCTGAACAGGGCGTAGGTGTTGCCATAGGAAAATCCGGTGCCGCTGACATCGAGCCGCAAAACGCCGTCCGTGATCGAGAATGTTCCGATGCCGGAACCCAATACCTGATCGAAGGCCGTGCCAAGCGTGATGAGCATTTCCCCGCCGTTCATGGTGAAATTCTGATTCGCCGCGAGAGTCATAGCTCCCGCATTCGCCCCGTTCAAATCCACATAGCCCGTCGACAACGCCACGCCGCCACCGACTGTGCTCGCCGCCACAGAACTGGATAAGGTACCACCCGCAATGGCGAGAGATCCGGTGGCCGACTGCAACGTCGTAGCGCTACCCAAGTTAAGCACACCGCCCGTCACCGTCGCGCCGCCCTTGAAGGTATTGGCACCGGAGAACGTCCAACGTCCGCCGCTGATATTGACCACCACCGCACCCGCTCCCGATTGACTGATTACACCGCTGATCACGTTATTTCCCGTGCCGGTACCCGCGAGATTCAGCGTGCCGCCCGCTCCGGCGGAGTTCGGAGCGATTCCGCTGCTCAGGTTAATTGTCCCTGCGCTGCTGCTGGCGTTGTTCGTGATCGTCGCCGTGGTCTGACCGCTCGTTCCATAGGAAAAGGCGGCGCTGATGGTTTGCGCCGAAGTGACGTCCGCACCGATGAGGATCGCGGTTTGCACATTAAAGGCATTGCCCGTCAATGTATAGGAACTGCCTCCCTGAAATGTGATCTGCGCGCACTGAACGCCGCTATAGGCCGTCGCGGAGTTCGTCACCGTGTAGAAATTTCCTGCCGCCGCTCCCGGCACCCCATAAACGGTGGTGTTACCGCTGCCCCATACCACATCGTTCGCGCCACTGCGCCATGTCGTGCCGCCCGTCCAAAAGCCGGAACCATCGGTCTGCCCGTTGGTGGCATTGGCGTCACTATCCCAAGTCAACGTTCCTGCCGAAACGCGGACGGTGAACATGGGCCAAAAAAGACAGCAAACCCATCCCAGCAGGAGGCACGAGGCGCAAAATGAGCGGTTCATTTTCATGCCGCAAACCTACCATTTATTGCAATTCGGTCAATCTGAAAATGCAATTTCTTGCAATTTATTATTCGTTTTAAAAGCCGATACGAATCTTAATTAATTGAAATGTAGCATCTTAAGCATAATGTTGAGCGTCCATTGGAATAGCCATTCCTCGCGGCTGGCACTCTGGATCTGTTGTAATTTACATGGACAAATTGTTGCATTTGCGGACATTATGGAGCCGGATGATCGCTCACCTCACCTCTCGGGGGAGGTTGAAGCTGAAATTGCACCCATGAAGACCGTCACCATCTATCAAATTGCCAAGCGTCTGAAGCTCGCCCCTTCCACCGTTTCCCGCGCACTCCGCAACAGCGATCTCATCCAGCCGAAAACCCGCGCGCTCATTGTGGACACCGCCATGCAAATGGGCTACCTCGGCGCTTCATTGCGGGCGCGTTCGAAGGCGATGCCTGAGCCCACCAAGATGGTTTTCGGTGTCATCTTCGCCTTAAAATCACAGAGCGCGATTTATCATTCCCCCATTTCCACGCGCTATCTGGAAGGCATCACCATCGAGGCGGATGCGCTGGGCGCACTTGTCACGGTGCATGTGATCCGTGCCGCCGAGCGAGGCAAGATCAAGCAGCACCGGGATCTCACCACCACCCTGGAGCAGGCGGGGTGTAATCTTCTCCTGTTCCAAAATCGCCATGCGCCCGACGATGTCATCTTCCTCAGCCGACGATTTCCCTCGGTCAGTCTGACGTGGAATTATCCCGGCGTCGCCCTGGATGTCGTCGTCCCGCACGATTGGGAAGGTATTCTCCGCATGGTGGATCTCCTCGCGGATCACGGGCACCAGCGGCTCGCGTGGATCGGGGACAATTATCCCAGCGAATGTTTCGAGCGACGGCTCGCCGCGCTGGTGCAGGGCGCGTTGCGGCGCGGTCTGGATCTTTCCAACCTCACGATTTTCGGCGATGAGCTTTATCGTGGAGGCGACCAGATGGATAGCACCCTGTTGCTCAATGCCGTTCGCAAGGGAACCACGGCTTTCGTCTGCGCCAATGACCGCACCGCGCATCAAGTCGTCCAACGGCTTCATCAAAGCGGCATACGCGTTCCCGAAGAGGTGAGTGTCACCGGCTTCGACCACATGGGGATTGCCACGGCGAATCATCTGCAGCTCACCACCTTTGACCCGAACTTCGTCGATCTGGGCCGTCTCGCGGTTCGACTGGGAATGATGCGCCTGAATGGCGTCGCCACCCACCAAACCTCCCTCGTCGTGGCCGGGCAGACCATCACGGGAGAAACCGCTGCGGCCGCACCGGCTTCTTCCGCTTTGCGATAGAGAGAAAATCCATTCGCCCGCCTCCGTAAGGAGGTCCCACCCAAAGAGCGCTATCACGATTAATATATTTTTGGATATTATTTTATTGCATAAAATTGCAATTTAAATTATTTCATTGCACGCCAACTCTGTCCCCTCCCTCACCCCACCAAGGAGCCTCATGTCCACCGCCCCTCTTTTTCTTTTGCTTCGTCGTCTACTACTCCCCACCCTTATCGGGTGCGTTCCACTCGTTTCGTTGCACGCCTTGGACTGTCTTAATATCCAGTCCTCTACTCAAATCGATCCGGCGGGAGGCGCGGCCATCACGTATCAAAATCCCAGCTGGTCCACCAAGTTCAAGAGTTACTGCACGGAAACCTTCTCGGCTGTTTCCGCCACGGCCATGCAACAAACGCCCAATGTGACCATCCTGAATTTCGAGACAGCCAAGGGATTTCCCGCCGCAACGTCGGCGCTGACCGCCACCGGAGCCGCGTTCGCTTCCGCCAGTACCGTCTCGCCCTTCGTGCTTTCCAATGCGATCTCTTCGATCCGAACCGCTTCCGGCCACACCATTGCGGTGCAGTATCGGTTCTTTGACACCGCGTCCCAGATATTGAGCGCGCCGGATGCGACACAGGGAATTTTCCTCGTGAGCGATCGGACTACACAGGACACGATGGTGTCGGGCGTGCAGGGATTGACCGCTGGGAGAGTGTATCAAAACAACCGGGCCGGTGGCGCTTTCCTCACCTTCGATCAAAATCTCGCGCAATTTGGCGTGGTGCTCAAAGCCAACGCGGCCAATTGCACCGATGTGATTTGTCTCTACGACAGCGAGGGAATATTGATCGCCCAATACACTCTCGGGATCGCCATGGGTCAATCGGTCTATTTCGGCGTGAGATCGCCCAATGCTCTCATCCGTAGCGTCTGGGTCGGACAGACGAGCGCCACAAACGGATTGGTGCTGGACGATATCTCCTTCGTGCCTGCACCCGCGCCGGCGACCTCGATCACCTATTCGTTCGCCGGTGCCAGCGGCGCGGTCGGCTGGGCTTACACTAATGGCACTACCCTGACCACAACGAGTGATCATCTGACGATTCAGGGCACCACATGGGACTCCAAAATCTATCGATCCATCACGCTGCCCGCCGGTTCCTATACCCTCTCCGGCGTCGGCTCCGGTTCCTTACTGGTCCATATGAAAACGTCGTGGTCTGCACCGTCCTTCGTGAATCTCAACCTGAGCCAGACTACCGGCTGGCGCGACGATCATGTTTCTTTCACGACCACAGGAGGAACGTTCTATCTGGTGGCACAAGTGAACTCGTGCCCCGCCACCGCCCTGATTCAATCCCTCACGATGACAAGCACCACTCCAACTCCCTACGTTCCCGATGTTGCGGCGCTCCAGACGGAAAAAGCCAAGCTAAGCCTAGTGCGAGGTATGCTCGCGGGAACTAATATCAATACAAACTATAGCCCGCTTTTTGACAGCTCGTACTTTGCCGAACTCAAAGTGTGGGGCTGCAATATCGTCCGGCTCCAACTCTGGCCCGCCTCTTACGCCCGTTGCAACGGACAGGATTTTTATACCGCGTGGCCCTCCTATCTTTCCCTGCTCGTACAGACTGTACAGCGCGCTCAAGCTGCCGGACTCAAGGTCGTATTGGATCTTCATGAGATGCCGTTCATCAATGCGCCTCCCACCAATCAGACCAACTGGACACGCTCGGATTTGGGAGAGCGTTTCGCGACGGTGTGGCGGGATATCGCCCAAACCATGGTGACCAACAATCTCACGGGAGCTGTCTGGGCCTATGAGTTGATCAATGAACCGTTCGATGGCAGCCAGATGCCGAATCAACCCCGGCAATTGTGGGCGCTGGCAGCCAACACGATTCGCACCATTCGAACGGTGGATGCCTCCACGTGGATCGTCTTCGATGTCGGCCCTGGTTATATGTTCAGCGGCTTCACCAATTTGACACCGCTGCCGGACAATCGCATCATCTATTCCGCTCACTTTTACTATCCCGATGCCTTCTGCATGCAAGGCGTGTATGACACCACCATCGGCATTCGCTACGATTCAGCCACCACCAATCTGGCCTCCTATTTAGCTCCGGCCGACACGTTCACTGCAAAATGGCCTGTGCCCATTTACATCGGGGAATTCAGCTGTCCTCGCTGGGGTCCAGTGCCTGACACCGCCAACTGGCTCCGAGACCTCATCACCCTCTTGGAAGCGAGACAATGGTCATGGAGTTATTGCGCCTGGGGATCATGGAATGGCTGGCGTCTCGATATGGATAACTCCTATACGCCCACCACACCTCCAGCCCCCTTGGATGACAATCATCGCACGGACCGAGGCCAAGTGATCTATAATTCCCTGCAAAAATACTGACCGTGGCCATTAGTCCTATTATTAGGGCAAAAAAACGAAATCTCTAGAATTAAGCGGAATACCTTGAAAGACCTTATTTCAAGGCAATTACTCGAGAGCACCTTTGAATGTCTTAACCGGATTTCCGCGCTCCAGTTCGTTATGTTGATCCCAAAGGTTTTGCCGTACACCTTCTCTTGCTCGAGTTGACTGATCTCGTAATAGGATAGCCAAGCGGGCGAGCGCCAGCTTGCGATTGGAGTGCTGGGAGCGTTCTTCGCGAGCTTGAACTACCAGACCAGTGGGAATATGCGTCAAGCGAACTGCAGTGGACACCTTGTTGACGTTCTGCCCCCCGGGACCGCTGGCGCGCATGGTCTCGAATTTGAGATCGGTCAATGGCCACTGCTTCTCCTCAGGAGGTTGGAGGAACTGAATCCCCACAAACCAGTTCTTCCGTTTGTGAGTGGGACGGAACGGACTCACACCGGTCCATTGTATAGTCCCCTGCCATGCGCGAACAAATTCCTCTACTTTGTCGCCCTGTAGCTGGATCAAGGCAGACGCCAGAGTCTCCGGTGATTGTCCCGGGACCGTCTCCAGAATGGTGACAGACAAGCCTTGGGCCTGCGCGGCACGTTGAATCTCAGGTAGCAATCGATACACCACACTCTCGCACTCCACCGGCCCGCGACCAGAGCTAATCTGCAGCCACACCATTGGTTTCTCGTTCGCGTTCATCGTTGCTCCCGATAGGCATCGCCCTCGCGACGGGTTTTGTAAGTGAGAACTGGTTTGAGCGTGGCAATGATTTTAATCAGTTTCAGCTCTACTAATTCCGCGATGACCGTTTCAATATTCTTGTAAGCCTCGGGAGCTTCCTCAAAAAGAAGATCACGATCTTCGCAAATGACGCGCCCGCCCAGCTTGGTATGCGTAAGATCATCCGCACGATAGCGGTCACTCAGCCGACCCCGGCTTTCGGAGCGATTCCATTTCCGCCCGGCTCCATGTGCCAAGGAAAAGGCATTTACTGATTGATCCCCAATCGGCAGGACAAGATAACTCAAAGTCCCACGCGAACCGGGAATAACCACAGGTCCGTTATCACTCGGTGCGGCGCCTTTTCGATGCAGCCACCCGGAGGAACCATCCATTTCCAATGGCGTCACGGTGTTGTGAGGCGAATCAAGTACCACTCGATGCTCAGCCTGCAATCCCTCGGCCAGCCGCTGCGCGATCAAAGCACGATTCGCCTTGGCCCACTCCACTCCAACATTGTGACGAGCCAGATAGCGTGCGCCCTCTTCAGAATTTGCCGGCAAACCCTCGGCGCCATGCACTGCCGTGTGTTCACGCAACAGTGTGGTGGTCTAGGAAAACTGAATCGTGAGGAGAGTTAGTCTGG
>JAFIGT010000015.1 GCA_017849585.1 Verrucomicrobium sp. | reverse complement strand
TCGGGTCAGACTCTCGTCGAATACGCCTTGATTCTGGCCTTCATTTCGGTGGTGGCCATCGTGGTCCTTCAAGCCTTGGGCTCCAAAGTGACCAGCGTTTTCTCGACCATCAACTCGAAACTCGACCAAGCTCAGTCCGGCTCGTAATAACGCGGGCGTAATAGCCAAAGAGTCCAAACCTCTTTGGCTATTTTTTGTTCTTTTTCTTCTTTAGCAATGTGAAATTTTAGGCGACTCTCAAAAATAAGACTTTATAATCACTGAATACACTCCATAGATTGTTTCCGTTCTCTACATTGATTTACACACAATCACTTTGATGCAAGAACCCACGAAAGCTGCCACGGAATCCGTTCGAGTGGTTGCGACCACACACCCTCCTGCCGAACCCAAAGCTCGGCGGGAATAAAAACGCATGATCCTCAAAACCAAGCAAAGAGACAGAATGAGATCAAGCGCTGGGGCCGCTGTCGGGGTGAATCAAAAAGGAGGTGATTGATTCATGACACGACCCGCGCTGGCTCTTGCGACCAGGAGGCGATCCAGTAGGAGCGGAAAAGCCGGTCAGACCTTGGTAGAATACGCCATCATTATCGCGCTGATATCCATTGTTGCGGTGGTAGTTCTCCAGTCTCTCGGTACCAAAGTGACCCAACTCTACAGCACGATCAACTCCCGGATCGATCAGGCCAATTCTTCTTCGTAACCTCCTGACGATCCTCAAGCGGACAAGGTCTTCCATAGCCTTGTCCGCTTTTTTTTAAGTGCGCTTCAGGCAAAAAAACGTCATCGTTCGTCACGATGTCATCCCCTGCCAAATACTGGTTTCTGCCCGGAATCGCCGCCATGCTCTTTCTGGTTGCGCTTCCGGAACTTTTCCGCAGCAGCAATGACTTCCTGAAGGATCCAGCCACGGCCCGCCACCTGCGTGCGGGGGAAATCATGATTGAACAAGGAGCCATCCTTCAAAACGATCCCTTCGGCGTGGATCAGCCACCACGTCCGTGGGTGGCTTTCGAATGGTTATTTGAGGTGGCCGTAGCAGTGCTGGTTCGCGCAGGAGGACTTCCGCTGGCCTATGCGATTGGCTTCCTGCTTTTCGCGCTGTTACCGATTCTGCTGTGGCGCTTTCTGATGCAGCAACAAATCTCGCTCCCCGTGGCACTGCTCTATTCATTGGGTGCCAGTCTTGTCTTTCGCTCCCACCTGCTGTTGCGTCCGGTTTTATTGACCTATCTCCTGATGATCGTGGTCGTAGCGTGGTGGTACCGGTATCGTGAGGCACCGGACAAATGGAGCTGGGTGGTGCTGCCGTTGATTTTTGCTTTTTGGGCCAATATCCATGGGGGATTCGCCGCAGCCCTGCTGTTTCTGGGACTCAGCATTCTGGGTCGGCTCATCGATTACCGCATCCAACGACGCCCAGTTGATCATGCCATGATGACGTGGTTAGCCGTGCTGGTAATCTGCGCGAATGCGACATTGCTGACTCCACATGGCTGGCGATTACATCAACTCATTTGGGAAATGGTATTTCATATCAAGAGCTTTGCCTACTGGAACGAATTTCGCCCACTTCAATTCATTCCCCTCACGCCACTCGCCTTGGCTTATCTCTTTATTATTGGCGTCCTGGCTCTCGGCCGTTTATCGGCCCACTCCATTCGTTGGTCGTGGGAGCTCCTTTTACCCCTGATCCTGTTTCTCTATTTCGGCATTAAAGTCCAAAGACATGTCATGCTCCTGCTCGTGGTGGCCGCCGTCCCGGTCTGCCGCAACCTGGATGCCTGTCTGAACCTCTTGATTTCACCCAGCCTGCGACAACGTCTGCAAAGATGGGCCGAAATCGAACGCCATAATCTGAGCCATCTCTGGATCATACCTGCCGCTGCCGCAATTGTTATCCCGTGTTTTCTTTCCGGTCCGGGCGCAAAATCCCTTCGCGTGGGAGATCAGAATATTTCTGCCGCAGCCATCGAATTCATCCGCGCACATCGAAGTCAGTTCCAGAGGCCTCTCGTCACGACCTGGAATGCGGGAGCTCTGGTCTATCATCTCGCCCCCGACTTTCGTATTACCTTCGATGACCGTACGGAGTTCTACGGCGACGCCCGCTTAAAGCCCTACATCGCGCTGCTTTTTACGAAACCCGGATGGGAGAAAACATTACGCGAGGGCGCATACGATTCCATTATTCTGGATCACGATTTTATCCTCGTCGAAGCACTGCGCCATGCACCGCAATGGCAACTCGTGTACGAAGATCCATACGCCGTGATTTTCCTGCCGAAACCGTGACCGGTTTCGATTCTCTATTGACCCAGGAACTTCTTTTTCAATTTGGTTTGATTGACGATGATCTTGTCTTTGACTTTTTGCTCGGCCGATTTGCAGGGATCGAATGTCTTGTCCAGCATTGCGTTGATTTCATTCCACGCGGCATTCACCTCGACTGCGTCGCCACCGGACACATTATGTTGCGCCCAGATCATGGCGCAATCCGCCGTCGCAATCGAACCTTTGACGTGAATCCCAAGCTCTTCCAGAGCCGACATCGCCACCAATGATATCAGCGACAATAAAAGAGAATATTCCACCAGCGTTTGCCCTGCCCTGGAAATCCGTCGCTTGCCGCCTTTGAAAAATTGCCTCTCCATAAACATCCCCCGAAGCCCATCCTAAATTTGAGCCCGCTCATAAATCAATCTTTTTTATAATCGAAACGCTTCTCAAGGTGCCGGGGGGTTCTCGGTCACAGCTTCAACCGTCACATTATCAAACCAGCACACTCCGGGAGGATGATAAGCGAAAAGCATGACTTTGAATTCCACAACACCGGGGCGATGTTTTGTAGGATGGAAAAGCCCGGTGAAATGCTGCCACTGGCCTCTGCTCGCGCAGGGAATAACCCCTTCGTAAAGGCGCTTCTTTTTTCCCGCCAAATCGCCATAACCTCGAAACCAAACCTTGGCCTCCGTACCTTTTTCCGACCAGTAATCAAACGACACGCGATAGGCCTTGCCCGGTTCCACCGGAACCGCTTCTGAATAAAGAGAAAGCCCGTAAGTATCCGAGATCGCATTCTTTTTGGGATTGGGAAAGACCCACTGCAGGACGCCAACCTTGTTGCAGTTCGCAACAAAGACATCTTCGGGAATCGAGGTATCCATGCAAATCGATTTTCCCGATCCAACCGGGGAGGCTGCCCATTGAACGCCCAGTCCATCGGGCAAATCCCAGTGGGCAGGCTTTTGAGGATTGGCAGGATCGGCTTGCTCGAAATCACCGTTCACTAACAACGATTGGCCCCAAGCCACGCTGGACATCAGGTAAACGATACCGAGGAGAAATTGTATTTTCATTTGTCAGGAGTCGGGGTTGAGGTTTCGCTCAAGGAACGGAAATAGGCGCCGGTCATTTCTTCATAACCAGCCGGCACGCTTTCCGCTTGCGTGTCGGACAGGTCTTTCGGCGCACTCGCTTGGGTCGAATTCATCTCAATACGGCTGACGCGATTACCGCGATAAGCCGTGCGAGTCGCGGCCAGGGCATCCAATGCCTGATGATAACCCTGATAGACCGCAATGCCATTCTGCGCCTTAGCGGCTTCCTCAAATTTCTTCATCGCGTTGACCGCCGTTTCGAGATCTCCAGTAGGTCGTCTTTGTTTGCGAAGTTGCACCGCCAGCGACTCCGCCTGTTGCCGCAATTTACTTTGTTGTTCAGCCAGACGCCTCAGCTTTTGCTGTGCCGGTGGCGGCAAAGAGCCGCGCAATCCCTCCTGCCCTGCCCCGGCCAGCTTGCCACCCCCAGTCGCACCGCCTTTGGTATCCTTGGATTTATCGTCCACGCTCCCTTGTTCGAACGGTGTGGAATTCAACCGCGTGGGTGTCTCGCGTCCACCTTTGCCATCAGCTGTTTCCTCGACCATCTGGCCGCTGCTTTTTCCACTGCGACCTTCTCCCGAACGACCTCCCACTTCCATATTGTTCGGCAGTTGATTGCCAGTGACGCCCCGCGCGCTCATGTTTGACATCGGCCCATCCCCGGTGCCCCAACCGGCTCCTTTGTCGAGGGAATCCATAAAAGTACTGGAAACATCCTCCACATCCGCCCCCATCTCCTCTTCCTTGTCGAGGAGTTCTCCAATAATGTCCTCCAGTTGCTTGGGTAACTCGGCCATCGGCACATCGGTTTGTGTGGCGGCCTCCTCCATGACCCATTTTTTGTAATCGGGAGTGTTCATCAGCCATCTCTCCAGATTCTGCTCAAGCTCGGCCGCCTTCTCCAAACCCGCCTCCTCGCGAGGCACGGCAATCTCGATCTTCTTCTCGTACAGTGCCGCCGCCGCTTTTTCCACCTCCTGATACACCTCGTTTAACTCACTGACCAGTTTTCCGTCGGCAAAATCCTGCAACGGCAATTTGCTCAGATCCGTCAGCTTCTCCTGAAAATACGCCGCGTTCTTCGCTTCTTCCCGTGCCAGGTCGCCAAGGAGCGCTTCCTGTTCGGCGGTCAAATCCTCGGGTCGAAGTTCCTTCAGCGATTTCGTGGCTTGAATGATCCGCTTCTGGTCATCCACAAATTTCTTCACGTCGTCCTGTAACTCTGCGATCGCCTTTTCCGCCGTGATGGGTGGCGGCGAGGAATCGCCCGCGACTTTACCCGCCTTATTCCGTGCTGAGTCTTGCCGGTCGCTGGCCATTTGCCCCAAAAGTCCGATCAACTCATTGAGAATGTACCCTTGCCGTTTTTGCAGCGCCTCGAGCTGTCCCGGCAGCTTCTCTTTGGGCATAGCCGTAATCTTGCC
Organism: Verrucomicrobium sp.; assembly: GCA_017849585.1. Taxonomy (GTDB): domain Bacteria; phylum Verrucomicrobiota; class Verrucomicrobiia; order Methylacidiphilales; family UBA1321; genus UBA1321. The sequence continues at coordinate 198,148 of JAFIGT010000015.1, read as the reverse complement.
GATCTGCTCGAGAGCTAATCCCATCTCGCCATTCACTAACATTTGGATTTTCACCCCAAAAGCCTTCGCTTCCGCACGCTTCGCCGACTCCTCCATTGCCAGTTTACCGGAAGCTTGCGCCGATTTTTGCGCCGCAGTCATCACGTCGCGGTGGCGTGGCAGATCTTTCGCCGCCAAGGCTTCGGCCAGATGGAGCGTCACGTTATCGGTCAACCCATTGGCCCGGGTTTGCTCGGTAATCACACCGCGCAACAAGGTGAACAGCTTCTCCAGCGGATCGCCCGCCGGCACGGACAAATCTTTTAAACCGGTCACCCGAATCAAAATCGGTCGCGAGGTAGCGCGTTGTTTCGCCGGACTAAAATCAGTGGCTTGCGACGTAACTAAAAAAGCCGATCCAGGCGTAAAAACAGAGGGATCGAGTGCCAATACATGGGATTCCGCGGTCGGCTCCTTTTGTCCCGGTGGTCCCACCAGTGTCCATTGCTTGATCACCTTCACCGTCGCCGGATCATCGCTACGCGCAACCAGCAAGGCGATGGACGCCACGCCGTAATCATCCGTCGCGCGAATAGTCAGCGACAATGTCGCACCGGGATTGACCAGACGATTACGATCCTCGGTAACGAAATCGACTTCGGGAGTCTGATCGGGGATCGCATTGATATCGCCTTGCGCGAGTGTGCGAACCGCTGCCTGTTTCGATGTGGTGGCACTGATCTCATAGTGCCGCGATTGATTCACCAACATCGTGGTACGCCAGCGATCCTGCGCTTTCGTTAAATTCTGCTTCTCTCCGCGATCGGACCACATCACCTCCGCCGCACTGGGGGCAAGATCGAAGATCGCGGTGACGGTTGAGCCCAAAGGCACGCTCAAGGCCATCGGCGGTCCCGGTTGTTGATAGGGTTTCAATCCCGTATAGGACGGAGGCACGACTTCGAAGACGGAACTCTTCAGTCGTGGCAAAGCTGTCACCGCCACTTCTACTGCCGCGCTGCAGGAATCATCGGCCCAGACACGGAAGCTGAACGGCCGATTCACCGCAGTGAATGCAAAAACAAACTCACCCTCCGTTTTGGTCGACAACATCGCGGCCCGATCCCCGGTGCTCATCGCGGGTTCGATCGTTTGCGTGCCTTCTTTCCAGATCAGTAATGGCGTTACGCCCCGCATCGGTTTACCGCCACGAAACCGCACCCTAGCCCGAATCTCCAATTTGTCTCCCTCGACCATGACAACGCGACCCGAGGGAGTGACCTCCACTTCCCAATTGCCGACCGGCGGCACATCGGCCAATGGCAGAAAAATACGCGTCACGCCCGTTGTCATGGAATGCGGGAACGCCACCGTCGTCACCAACCAAACCGCCACAAGCAGCCCCAATGCCACCAGCCATTTCTTGAAAGGAGCAGTCAGCCACAACGATTCCGGCGCCACCGCATCGAGCACAGCCCGCGACGTATTCAGCAGCGGGCGGATAAAGCGGCGCTGTTCCTTCTTCGGCTTGTGCTTTTCGAATTGATACGCGTTGATCAGGACGTTGCCGCCGATACCCTGCCCCTTCTCCAGCCACCGGGCCGTGCGCGCGGCTGAAAGCGGACGCCTCCAGGGAATCCAAACGCGCCGGTAAAACCCAATGACAATAAAAACCAGCAGAACCACCGCCAAGGGCAAGCGCAAAGCCGTCGGCAAGCGCAGCCAATAGTCCAGCCCAACCAAGATCAACAGCGAACCGGCGGAAATAACACTCCACCAGACTGCACCTTGTAAAACCTCGGCCCACTTCAAGGCACGCGCCGCCCGCTCCAACGATGCCGTAGCCGCTTCTCCTTGGCGACGAGTCATGGCGTGCCGCCTTTCGTCGTCGCTTTCACACGGTCGAGAAGCATCGCGTCGGGAATGATCGTCGGCACCGCCTGTGTAGCATCCTTGCGGCCAGTGGCCAACGGCACGCGATTCAAGAGCGTCGTTTTCTTTTCCTCGGCATCGTATTTCCAACGCAGTACAGCCAGCGTCCACGGTTGCTTGTCCTTGCTGAAACTATGGGTCTGGATCGTGCGCCGCATCAGCACGAGCGAGTAGACATTCCCTTCGTCGGGATCATAAAAACAAGCCAGCAACTCACGTGCGTCATAAAAATCCTCCATCTCCTTCGAAGCGAGCGACGCCTTCACCGCTTCTTCCGTTTCCGCGTGACGCTTCTCCGGCCAAGCCACGCGCACGGTGGAAGCGATCTGAATTGAGTAGAGAATCCGCAACGGATCACCAAAAGGAATGATCCAGACTTGACCACTCGCCGGGGTCGCATTGAGCAACGTTAAATCGGGAAGCGAGAAGACGACGATCGCTTCGATCCCCTGAAGCGTGGGCAATCCGAGATCAATACGACAGGAACCCATCCCCTCCTTTGTAGAAGAGTGAAGTTGTATTCGCGACGGGTAGGCCACATCTTCTATTTTTTGTCCGACCTTGCCGGTCAATTTCGCCAGCAATACCACCTTCTCATTTTTCTCCGCATTTTCGATATAGAGCACGGTTGTGTACAGATGCCCCTCGAGCACCTTGCCATCACGCAAAGTCACTTTGGCTTTCAGATAACGCACCGGATAAATCTCACCGTTCTTTTCCTGCTTCGCCTGTCCCGGCTCGGCGAAGGTGAAACCCTCGCGCATCTCTTCCTTCTCGGGAGTCATGACGATTTCACTGACATCTTCCAGACGGATTGATGCCTGCGTTTTGACTTCAAAGAGACGAATATCCTTCCCCGGTGTCAGTGAAAGTGCGCCCTCTTGCTTGCGCCCATCCGACCACTCCACCACACCCGGCACGGCACTACACGCCAGTCCCGCGCCGGATAACCAAGCGATGAAAAAGAGGATGCGCCGTTTCATATCAGGTTCAGCCTCCGCCGCAGCAACCACTCCACCACCAAAATTATCAAAATCAGGATCAGAAACCCATTCCAAACGTCCACCAGTGGCCACGACTGCGAGGACTGTGGCGAAAGCATTCTTTCGCGCAAGAAAACCTGCACCGATTCCAGTTCTTTCTCCGGCGCATAAATACCCTTCGCCCGCGTCGCGAGATCGCGCAGGTATCCTTCTTTCAATTCCGGGTTGGCTCCCTCCTCCACCAACGGCTCCACCGCGAATGTCCGTTCGTAATTCTCCACGGCCTGCGACCCGGCATAGGCGGCCAGCTTGAAAGTAAAATCGCCGCGCCGCGCGAGCGCCATCTTCGCCGTGTATAATCCCGCCTGTCCGATTACCGGCGCGAAATTGATCTCGCGATTTCCGTCCGGTGTCATCAACGAGGCCACCAACCGGACCGCTCCCGACTCCGACGCTCCCTGCACGCGCACCTCCACCGTAGCCTGTTCGCCGGGCCGATAATGTTCCCGGTCCCAGCGAATGCCCAATAGCGATCCGCCTTCCATTTTTTGCGTCAGGCCACGGATCGATTGACGCCAGAATTTTCCATAAAACGTTTTCAGTCCCTGACCCGCCGCCGCCCAACGCCAGAGCGTATTCGTCGCCACGCCCAAGACTTGTCCCTTCCCGTAGCGCTGCATCGCCACAACCGATTGCGTCCGATTTCCATTCGTTACCTCGAGCAAACTCACCGCGCCGGGACGCAGTCCACCGGGTTGATTCACACTATCGAGCGAGCCACCACCGGAAGCTGTGAGACTCTCCTTCCAGCCATTCATGAAACCGATCGTCGCCCCGGTCGCCACCGCGACCGGAAAACTGCCTGTGACCAAAGGACCTTCGTTACGTGCGATCGCCCACGGAAACAAAGACCCCAACTTGCTCTCGGCATAACCGCCGCGACCAAACGACATTTCGCCACCGAGAAAAATCAGCGAGCCGCCGCCATTCACATAGCGGATCAACGCCTGCTGCTGTGGCTCGGTCAACAGATTCGCCTGAAACGACCCCAGCATAATACAATCGTAACGCTTGAGAATTGCATCGTCCGTCGGAAGGCCACGCTCCAGATCTTCGAAGCCGGTCCGATCCCCCTGCACGGTGAACTTGTCTTCCTGCACGCGATACATCGCCGTAAAGGCCACACTGGAATCGGAAGCCAATTCCGCGCGGAGGTATTTATAATCGGCTCCAACTTCCTGCGTGAAATAGAGAACATGCAAAGCCCGGCGCTGCACCTGCACCGCGACTGGTCGCACGTTATTGACCAACGTCAACTCATCCGGTAACGCCGGCACGCGCACGCGATAACGGAACACGCCACCGGCCGCCGCAGTTCCTGCTGGTTTGATATGGAAGGAGACCGCCGTGCGGAGCGATTGCAGGTTCGTCGTCCGGCTGTCCACCTCGACCCATTTCTTGTCTCGCCATTCTTCCAGCGACACCTTCAAAGCGGCAAGAGCTTCGCGCGAGCGCGTCAGCGTTCCCGGTCGCGCATACACCTCCGCTTCCAGATCGAACTCGCTTCCCTCCTCAATCGACGCGGGGGCCGTAACCGAACCAAATCCGAGATCGTTCCATGTCTCCGGCGATGTCCCGACTCCCACCACGGCAAGCGGTATCGTGGGCACCGTCGGAATCTCCGCCGTTTCGTCGCCACCGTCTGTAATCACCACCACGCCGTCGGCTCCCGCCAATGTCCCCTGCTCGTTCAACGCCATCACGACAGCCGCCAGATCGGTCCCGCGCACGGCGTCGCCTTTGGGTTTATAACCGGATTCGTGCACCGACGTATCGAAGGGCAGGACTTGAAGTTGCACATGGCCCGGAGCCGCCGCCGACAGTTGCTCAATCACGCGCCCCGCCCGCTCTCGTCGCGCCGTCGAGCCCTCATCGCGCAAATCCATGGAGGTAGAAATATCCTGCAACACAATGACCTTGGCCGGGGTCGCGTTCCACTGCGCCGATTTCCAGGCCGGATCAAGCAACGCGAGGAGCAGCAGCGTGATGAGAATGATTTTCGGCGACAGAACGGTCCAGGCATGCTGCTTCCCCTGCCTGACCGCGAGGCGGCGAAACAGCAGATAAAGCAGCGCCCCCGCGCCGAGCGTCAGGACGGCGAACATCACCGGCCCGAACGCCGCATTCCACTCCAGCGCATTCATCGCGTCACCGCCGGTTGTGTTTTGCGCAGCGCCTTGCGCTTCATCGAAGACGGCACGAGCGAGTCGAACAGCTTGCGCCCGAAGTCGCTCCCCCGCTCATTCGCGAGCCACGTCTCCGCCAGTAAAACCAACAGGGCCAGCGCCAGCAGCACTCCCATCAGCGGACGACTCGAACGCCCCACGATTCCCTCGGGCGAGGCATTCTCTTCTCCCGAAAGCGCCACCACATCGTGCGGCACATTCTTCAACAGCGGCATCGACCGTCTCGAAAGATATTCCGGAGCGGCCTCGTCCGCTGCGCCATGCAACGTCACCCATCGCGTCTTGTCCTTTTGCTGAATCTCGTAGACGCCACAGCGGGCCAGACCACCGAAGTCCTCCGGCTTGCCCTGCCACTGCAACGCACTTCCGGCCAAGGATCGCACCGTCGCGCTTTCCTTGGGAAAACTAAATGGAATCATTTCGCCCGCCGCCAAACCTTCGACCGGGATCGTCTCGGTGCGTTCTCCGAAAACCAGATTCTGCATCAAGACGACAAAGCCCGGCTTCAACGGCAGTGAAGACCATTTCGACGTGAACGCCATCCCGCTCGCATAAATCCAGCCCTTGTCCAACGGACGTTGCGCGAGCACCGTCGCACCGCCGACCGAAGCCAGCAGCGGCTGCCAGCTCTTCTCCAGTTTAAGCGGACGATAAGCAAACGCCTTGAGCGTGCCGAACTTCGGCTTCCCCTCCGCATCGCGCAGATCGCGCCACACCGGGGCATCCGCCTGCAACGCCACGAGCGATTCCGATTCTTTCATTTGGCGCAACGCCTCCGCTCCTGCGCCCACCCACGCCGCGACCGGACGCGCCACCGTGGTGCCCAGTTCAGGAGCCGCGATCAGGAACAACGTTCCGCCCTGCCGCACGTAGGTCTCCAACGCTTTGACCGCCACACCGTCCTGCGGCCAATCGTCCCAGGTGATTGCCACGGCCAGCGGTTTGACCGCGAGTTCAGCAGCCAGTCGATCCGCACCGACCGCAACAGCTTCGATGCCCGACAACTCCGCATTGCCGCCCGGAGCGACGGCAAAGGGCAAGGCGCCGAAACGCTCGCGGCTTCCCACAAATAAGGCCCGTTGCGCAGCCGAGCACCAGAAACCCAAATCCGCGCGAGTCGCGCTCGGAGCGACATCGCCTTCGATCCAGATTCGCGCCCAATGAAAACCGGTGGTGGCGAATGAAAAGGTGAGACCGACGGGAACCGATTCCCCCGCCGGAATCGAAACGTCGCGCGAAACGTTTTTTCCGGCATCATCCGTCGTATTGATCCGTACCAGTGCGGTCTTGGGACCATGATTCCGCAAGGCCGCTTTCACGGCAATCGCGCGTCCCGTCGGCAACGCCCGGTTCGGCAACGGTGCCATTTCCAGCGAAACCGAACCCGACGTCAGCGCCGGAGTTTCGATGCGATGCACGACCACGCGAACATTCTCCGGTGGCGTTTCCACTTCACCACGGCTCCAGTGCGCCTTTTGCAGATCGGTGACGACATGCAACTCCCGTACCGGTTGCTTGGCGGAAGACAAGAGAGCGAATGCGGCACGGATTGACTTGGCCACATTGGCCGATCCATCCGTTGGCTCCAGTTTACCCAAGGCTTCGCGCAGCGCCGCCGGGTCCGGATTAAATCCCCCCGGCACACCTGCTTGGGAATCCGAAATCATGAGTTGCACCGCCGTCGCATCGCCCGCCTGAGCCGAGGTCGCGATCTTCTCCGCCACGCGCGCCGCCACGATCAGCTTCGGATTTCCATCCGCACCCACGGCGGCCATCGACGCGGAATTATCAATCAGAACCACTCGCGCCACGCTGCCACCCGAACCCACTTCGAGCCGGGGCCGCATCAAGGCGAGCACCACGAGTGCAATGGACAGGCAGCGTAGAAAGAGAATCAGCCACTCGTGAATCTTGCGCTTCGCACTCAACTTCGGATCGATGCGCATGAAAAACATGAGCGAAGGAAACTCGCGCACCTGCCGCCGTAACCGGAAAAACAAATGGAACAGCACTGGCAATGCAATCGCCGGGAGAAACCACGCCACCGCCGGATGGGAGAAAAAAAGCCCCATTTAGCTCGCCGCCCGTTTGGCCAGCGCCTCCAGCATCGACGTGCGGGTATCGACCGTAAAGTAGTCCGCGCCGCAACCCGCGCACAGGCGACTCATTTCATCGAGATACCCCTGCACGGAACGCGAGTAGTCCGCACGAATCTCATCGGCTTCGATCAGCAGTTTTTCGTCCGTCTCCAAATCCCGCAGTTCCACCAGTCCCTGCATCGGCAGGGCAATCTCCGCGCCGTCGAGCACATGATACACCACGACTTCATGGCGATTGTGTTGCAGATGCTGAATGCCCCGCGCCACCTCCGCAGGCGGTTGCAGCAGATCGGAAATCAAAATGACGAGGTGCCGTTGCGTGAGCAATTCCGCGGCCTGATGCAGCGACTGCTCGATATTGCCCCGGCCCTGCGCGGTCATCGATTCCATCTCGAGCAGAACCGGACTGAGCGTTTCCGTGCTCGCGACCGGAGCGAACCGTTTGGTCACGCCGTCATTAAAATAGGAGAGCGAGGCGCTGTCCCCCTGCACGACGAGAAGGTAGAGAAATCCTGCGGCCAAACTACAGGCGTAATCAAACTTGGTGACCGGCCCCAGTTGCTGGAAATTCAAACTCGCCGAAGCATCCACCAGTACACACGCGCGGAGATTCGTCTCATCCTGAAAGCGGCGAATCATGTAGCGATCGGTCTTCGCGTAGACCGCCCAATCGATCAGGCTCGGCGCATCGCCCGGCGCGTAATCCTTGTATTCGGCGAACTCCACCGAAGCCCCGAAGTTCGGCGAACGGTGCAGCCCTTGAATCGTCCCCTGCATGGGACGGCGCGAAGACAAGCCGAGTCCCCGAATCTGGTCCGCCACGCGTGGCGGCAGGTATTTGAAGTTTCGCGCCGAGGCCATTGCGACAAGTCCCCGTGAGCGTTATTCTCCCGCCGCGTAATCGGGTTCCGGCACCGCCTCCAGAATGCGGCGCACAATCTCATCGGAATCGACTCCCTCGCTGCTGGCGGCGAAATTGCAGAGCACACGATGCCGCAAAACCGGCAATGCATACTCGCGCACGTCGTCACATGAAACGTTCAACCGGCCATTGAGCAACGCGTGCGATTTGGCGGCGAGAATGAGATACTGCCCCGCGCGCGGTCCCGCTCCCCAGCGCACCCAGCGCGAGACAAACTCCGGAGCGTCCGGCGCATCGGGCCGTGTCGCGCGAACCAGCTTGGTCACATAGGCTCCGACATGACGACTCACCGGCGTTTTACGGACCAGATGCTGAAACGCGATCAGACTGTTGCCGTCCAACACCCGCTCGACTTCACGGGCGGCGTCCTGCGTCGTTTCCATGATGATGCGCTCTTCTTCCTCCGCCGATGGATAACCCACCTTCACGCAAAACATAAAACGATCAAGTTGGGCCTCGGGCAGCGGATAGGTCCCTTCCTGCTCGATGGGATTTTGCGTCGCGATGACGAAGAACGGCTGCGGCAATTCGTGCGTCACGCCCGAGGTGGTCACGCGCCGCTCCTGCATCGCTTCCAAGAGCGCCGCTTGCGTTTTGGGCGGCGTGCGGTTGATTTCGTCCGCAAGCAAGAGATTCGTAAAGATCGGTCCCCGCTTGAAGCGAAATTGACGCGCGTTGGTGACGGGATCTTCCTCCAGCACGTCCGTTCCGGTGATATCCGCCGGCATCAGATCGGGAGTGAATTGCACGCGCTTGCACTGCAGTTCCAGCGTCCCCGCCAGCGCCCGTGCCATCAAAGTCTTGGCCAAGCCGGGCGTGCCGACGAGGAGACAGTGACCCCGCGCAAAGAGTGCGACGAGGATTTGCTTCACCACCGCCGATTGCCCCACGACCACTCGCGCCATCTCGGACGTCACCCGTTCCTGCGAGGCGTAGAGTTGCGCCACTGCCTCTTCGGGGTTGGAAATTTCTTCACTGCCACCGGGGAGGGATTCCAGCGAGGTTCGTTCGCTGGAGAATTCAAACTGCGTGGCCCCGATGGCAAACCGCGCCCCATGCTCCAGCCGCAACTCGGGACTCACCCGGCCATCCAGCACGAGCGGCGCGGAATCGTCGTAAGCCCGGGCGAGCCAGGTCCCGCCCTCCTTGGAAACCACCGCGTGTTGCGGTTGCGCGGCAGAGTCGTTGAGGATGACGTTGCAGGAGGGATCGGAACCGATCACCAACACCGCCCCATCGAGAGGAACTTCCGAGACATGGCCATGGGCCGTGCGAATAATGAGTCGTTCAGTCATAAAATCTTCAAGTCGGCGAACTCTCCCCGTTTCATCCCGTCAATGCGTGGCCGCATACATCAGGATATTCACACCCAGCGGCGCGGCGGTTTCGGACCGGTACGCGAGCGCCATCGGGTATTCACTTTCCACCCATCCGGCCTCAATGTCGATCGGGCTGTAGATGACCCGCAGGTCTCCATTCAGCGCGACCCCTTCCAGCTTCGGCACCTTCACCCCGGCACCATAACGCATCGCCACGGCGGGAGTGTAATCGGCATCCTGCACCTTGCTCACCATGCTGAAGATGGGATGCGAAGTAGGCACCGGTTCCAATTTCGAGTTCGGCAGGATGCGGACCAGTTCGCGACGCACCGCCGCATCGAAGACGGACAGCCCGAGACCGTTATTGATCAGCAGCGTGCCGTTGCGCTGCAGAAACGCCCGTAACGACGCGACCGCCTCGTCGCTGAAATGGAAATCATCGAGCCCGGTGAGATAGAGAAACGACACGTTCGAAAGATCATCCTTGCCGGGAGTGACGACGACGCGCTTCAAATTCACCCGCAGCGACGTGCCCGCGCGCAACTTGGTCAGCAGCGTCACCGCATTGTTCGGATGTACATTGAAGGAGCCGTCATGTTCGATCTGCGCAAAGACAAATTCGTCGGTCGGCGTTTTCTCGTCGATACCCGCAAACAATTCCGGCTTGGCTTCCTCCAGCCCGACGCGGTGGTAGCCGATGGCGTAGGCCACCAGATTGAGTCCCAACGCTTCGGAGGACGGCACATCGTAGAAGGCCGCCTGCGGCAGTAACGGCACATCGTGATTATCCCAGCCGCAACCGAGTCCATACTTGGAGATCAGCACACCGATGCGAGACCCGACGTAAAGTCCCTCGAAGTACGGCTTGTCCGATTTCACCACGGGCGAATACTTCACCGTTTTCACATCACTGACCATGTGATAGATCGGATGATCGGAAGGAATGACCCGGAATTTCACCTCGGGAAACGCCTGCTGCATGAGCGCCCGCGCCGAGTCGTAGAAGTAGGGGGAACCCGCTACGGAATCAAAGACGATCATGCCGCCCTTGAGCACATAGGAACGCAGGAGCGCGAGGCTTTTCTCGTCGAGCTTCAGCGAGCGCGTGCCACTGAAAAAGAGAACCGCCATCTTGTCCGGGTCTCCGCTGAAGGACGAGAGCGTGACTTCTTCAAAGCCGTACTGCAAACCGAGCTTCGTCTGCACCTTGGAGAAGAGCTGTTGCAAATCAGCGGGACACAAATTCCAGTCGGCGATTTTGGTCGTCACTCCCTGCCCATAGGTGAATGACCCCTGCTCGCCCCAGACGACTTTCCCAAAAAGCGGCGGAGGCGTGGGCGTGCGGTTGCGCTCGGTGCGGCGCAGGGGCGTGGCCGGCAGCGGCAGCGGGGGAAACGCTTCGCCGCCGGAAATGCGTTTGGGCGGCGCTTCCGGGGGTTTGCCGAGCGGGACAAACCATTCATTCTCCCCGGCTTGAGCCGACAGAAATCCGGTCAGAATCAAGACGACCGCCAGCCTGCGCATTCGATTGGCCATGTCTATTAAACCCGTTAATGAGTAAAAGGTTGCTACGAAAGCGAATCTTTTAATCATTTTTTCACTTCGATTTCGGACGGCCACTTCCCCTTGGCCTGAGCCGTGGATTCGCTGTACGGATACTTTTCCACCAACTCCTTCAACGTCTTACGGGCGAAATCGCGTTCCCCTTGAGTAAAAGCAAGGTCCGTGAGGCGGAAAAGAAGTTGGCTGCGTGCCCCAGCCTCGGTGAGGACGGGCAACAATCGACGGCCCCAGATCAACGCCACGAGATTTTCTCCACGCTCTTGATACAAGCGCAGCCGGCTCAATGCCACGTCCGAGGCAAGTTTATCCATCGGCGACTGTTTCTCCAAGTCATCCAGAGTTTTCTCCGCCGATTCAAAATCCTTCTTTTCGATATAGACCGATGCTTGGTCCACCTTCGCCGTACGCCGGATTGAACTGCGCGCATCCACCCCCGTCGGTTCGACCGTCTGGGCGAGATAAATCTTTTTGGCTCCTGCCACATCACCCGCCGCCAGGGCAAGATCCCCGCGCATCACTTCCAACGCTTTGCGATCCTCCGGCGATAAAGTCTGTGGATCAATTGCATTGAGCCGCGCCCGCGCGTCGTCCACGCGATTGGAAGATTTCAGCATCACCTGCGCCCCTTGCAAGCGCGCCTGATTCGCCAACGTCTTCGTCGCGGCCGTCGCCTTCTCGCCCGTCGCCCGGTCGATCAGCGCCTCATAGTAAGGCTCCGCATTCGCGTACCGTTTCGCCAGACCGCCGCCCAGATACGCCGCCGCGCGTTGGATCGTGACGAGATCCGCGTCAGCAAAATCGACGAGTCGCGCCGTCACCGCCGGAGTAATTTTCACCAATGCGTCCGTATCCTCGAAAATCGTAAATAATTCCACCACGCTCGGCCAATCCGCCGCGCTGATCGTCGCCGGATCTCGCGCCAGCACCGCGTCGCGGTGGAGCGGATTCAACTCCGGCTTGCGCGTGGTCAATTGCGTCCAGTTCGGACGCACATTGACTGGCAGGGTCAACGTCCCGATCTCGCCCTGCGCGCCGGTCACGCTCAACTTCACCTGCCTCACCCCTGGCTTCAGGTAGAGATGCTCCACCCGCGAACCGGTCGCCGTCGTACCATCGTCAAACGACCACGTGCACGTCCACTCCGGACGTTCGCGATAGAAGCGGAATTTGATCAAGATGAATCCGCTCTCTGTGGCGTCCGCCGCTGTCACACTCTGTTCCGCAATTTCCCAGTCGAACCCGACATTCGGCGCGGTGGGCAAAATCAGTCCCGTGGAATTCGCCAATCCCTCGGGAATCAATTCGTACCCGGCCACATGAGCCGTCGTGATCGGGCGAAAAAATTCACTCCCCGGCCGCACCGTCACCCACCCTGTCGTCGGCGTCTTCACCGCCATGCAGCACACCAGCGGCGTACGGCCGTCGGGCCGGTACCAATAGGCGTTGTAATATTCGAGCTTGTGCGGCCCCGCTTCGAGATCGACCGCGCTACGGAACTGCCCCCGCGTGCCCGGCCAGACCGCATGCTTTCCCGGCCACTCGACGACAAGCTTGCCGTCGACGAGAATGAATGCCGCATCGGTGGAGATGGCTGCCATCTCGTACTTTCCCGCCGTGGGCGCGTCGAACCAGCCCTGATAATAGGAAAAGAGATTGGTCTGCGGACCGTGCCGATGGCCACCTTCAAAAATAGTCGGCAAAAGCGACCGCCCCAGCACCTTGGTGCTTTTCCTCCACGCCGTCAGCATCTCATCGAGGCGATTCACATTCCGTCCATCCCCCGCCCGCGTCTCAAGCACCACCCCCGCTTCGGGAGTCCAATTCGGGTCGGCCGGAGCCGCGCTCGATCCGATATAAACAAAATAACGTTTGGCCTCCGAAGAAGAATCAAACACCACCGTGGCCACTTCGCCCGGCGCCGACCAGAGCCAGCGCGCACCCACTTGTTTGCCAGTGGTGTCATAGACCGTGACCGGAAGCTCGGCCCAACGGGAGTCCGGCAAGCCCACTCGCACCACGGCGACGCGGGCTTTCTTTTCCAGCTGATTGATGTCGATCACGAACCGCGCCGGAGCACTCATCACCTGCCATGGAGTGGAATCGGCCGCCCAAAGGGAAAAAGACGCAAAAAGACTCAGCCCGAAAAAGGCGCTTCGTAGTATTCTCCCAAATCGAATGGAGCTCATGCCATCATCCTGGCTCGAACCCGCAAGCCATGACGCACTCCCACTCCTCCTCTTTCAGTGCCGCAATGTCAATCCCGGAGAATCAGGGAATGGAGCTAAAATAGATGGGCGAAGTCTGTGATAGCGCGCTCATCGCCGCAATCATCTCCTGACCTTCCACCGACGCAGGCGCACGTCTCTCGACCGGGACCGGAGACGCCACTGCAACGGCTCGCACTGGCGACACGCGATTTCGCCCCGGCGGTGGCGTCAAACTCGAGACATGAGCACAAATCGACACGGTGGTCGACGGCGAAAAAAATTGTCCCCACGCACGCGGAGTCATTCCATTCATCCTCAGTGGCCGGTAGCGCTCATTGTCCATGCCCCAATAACGGCCGGATTCATCCCGATACACGACAAAGGCATGAATCCCGGATTCCCCGGCGTTTTTTCTCCACGCATAAGTGATCAAATGCACTTCAACTCCAACACGATTCAAGCGCGCATAGAGTTCCCGCGCAAAGGGCAAACAACTGCCTTTGACATGCTTGCCCGGCAAATCGTCCGCCACCGCCCGGGCAAAAATCGAAAGCCGATCGCCTTGGATATCCGCCCGCGTGGGAGAAACCCCTCCGACACAGCTCCCCACCACTAACGCAACCCAACCGAGGAACCTAAACCAAATGGGAGCTGAGCGGACGCGCATATTAGGGATTTGGAAATGATTAAATTTTATCTAATATATACCTAAAATTACGCTTGTCCTGAATTATTTAATAATGTTCACAATTATTAGCATAATTAAATAGACTACTCTTCTGATTAGGCCTTTTCGCGCCGCTAGTTTTAACTCGTCAGTCTCATGGAATCATTTAGTACGTTAGCCTATGGTTCTCTCTTCCGCTCCTGCCGTGCCGTCGATTCAAGTCGCCGATTTCCTATTCAAGCTTCAAGGTGACTCATCCCACTTTCAGTCCTCTCTCACCACCGAGGAGATCGAGCCGGATCTGCACCTTGTGCATCTCACGCTCACCTCCCAAACACCCGTCACACCTCAACCGCTGAAGCTCACGTGGAGCCAGCCGATCGTCGACATCCAGGGCATCTGGTTTCCCGGTTGCAACGCCAAGCGCTGGCTCACGCTCCCTTGGGAAATCTCGGTCCAATCCAAGGCCACGCGCGAGGCGCCAGTTGTCAGCCTCTACAATCTCGCCGGAGCCAACCGCCTCACTTTCGCTTGCTCCGATGTCCTCAATCACATCGAAACAACGGCCTCCATTCATGAGGGAAATGCGGCCTTTTCCTGTCATTTTCATTTCTTTGCCCAACCGACCGCTCCGCTGCGCGAATACAAGGTCACACTGCGCATCGACCGACGCGCCTTGCCCTACCACCGCGTCCTCAACGACGTCCAATCGTGGTGGGCCTCGCTGCCGGGCATCACCCCCTCGCCCGTGCCCGATGTGGCCCGGCTGCCGATGTACTCCACGTGGTATAGTTTTCACCAGGAACTCACCGATGCGGAAGTGGAACATCAATGCCGCCTCGCCAAGCAACTCGGTTGCGACGCCGTGATCATCGATGATGGCTGGCAAACCGAGGACAACAGCGGCGGCTACGCCTACTGCGGCGATTGGGAAGTGACGCCGAAAAAATTCCCCGACCTGCGCGCGCACATTGACCGCCTGCATGCCTTGGGTATGAAAAGCCTGCTCTGGTTCTCCGTGCCGTTCGTCGGCCCTAAGACCCGCGCTTACAACCGGTTCAAAGGCAAGTACCTGATCGAAGATGAACGTCTGCATGCCGCCACGCTTGATCCCCGCTTCCCCGATGTGCGCGAATACCTCATCGCGCTCTACGAAAAAGCCATTCGCGACTGGGACCTCGACGGCCTCAAGCTGGACTTCGTCGACCGCTTCAATCCGACCGCGGCCAACTATAACGACGGCGTCACCGGCCGCGACATCGACTCCGTGCCCGAAGCGGTCGACCGCCTGTTGCGCGACACGATGGTCCGCCTGCGCAAGTTAAAGCCCGATGTGCTCATCGAATTTCGCCAAGCCTACATTGGCCCCTTGATGCGTAACTACGGCAATCTCTTCCGCGCTGCGGACTGCCCGAACGACGCCATCTGCAACCGTGTCCGCACCATCGATGTTCGCCTACTCTCGGGCAACACCGCGACGCACTCGGACATGCTCATGTGGTCTTTGCAGGAGTCCCCGGAAAGCGCCGCGCTCCAGTTCCTCAACATCCTCTTTGCCGTGCCACAAATCTCGGTGAAACTCGACCAGATCCCCGCCAGCCATCTGCAAATGCTGCGCTTCTGGATCGGCTTCTGGCGGGAACACCGCGACGTTCTGCTCGATGGCACGCTCGAACCGCTCTCACCCGAACTGCAATATCCCTTCATCGTCGCAAAGAAGGCTTCGCAATGGATCGGCGCATTCTACGCCGATGTGGTCGCTCCCCTATGCGAACCGTTGCCGCCGGAGCTCTGGCTCGTCAATGCCGCGCATCAATCACGCGTCGTGGTCGAACTCCCCTCTGCCGCCGGAGCGTATCAAATCGAAGAATACAACGTCCTCGGTGAGCTCATCGAAACCCGTAGCGTTACGCTGACCGCCGGGCTACACGCGCTCAAGGTCAGTCCCTCGGGTCTGCTCCATTTGAAACGCAGCTAGTCCGCTTCAACCACTAACGCGCCCCGCAAGCCCACCATCTTCGGATGGTCGGGCAAGCCAAACTCGCGCCGTAGCAACATCGGGTGCAATACCCGCACGCCCTCCGCGCCGATCTTGCCCGGCTCCAAAGCCAGATGCGACGCCATTGCAGGAGATTCGACCTCATTCAGAAAAAACACCTTCACCCCGAGACCTCGCAATGCCTCCCATACTGCGCGATGAATGGTCAGCACCCCATCGATCCGCTGGCGGCGAACACTCTTCCCGAGTGCAGTCGCGCCTAGGAGCGGTTCCAGATAGAGAGCCGACTGCCCAACTCCCCCGCACCACGCGCTGTACCCACCGATCCAACGATGATTCGTGCGCGTCTCCAGAGCCCCCTCTACCGCCAACGCAATCCGTCGGCACCCTTGCCCTCGCAAGGTCTGCGCTCCATCCATGGCGCCTTGAAAATAATCCATTGCCACGGCATGCAACGCCGGTTCATGCACCAGTGCCCCGATGGATACCGCAGCAAATTGCGACCAGTCCCAGCCATCGAACTTCCACGAGACATCTGACGGACCGATCAGCACGCCGTGAAAGCCGCGATGAAAAAGCAGACGTCCCAGCCGTCGCCGGGCCGCCGTTTCCGTGGGCAGGCGAAACGACTCCACCCCGTATCCGAGCCACGCGGCCTCCTGCTTGACTCCTGCCAGCACATTCGCGCTGTACGGCGTGCCATCACAATCGATGAATGCCAGCCCATTTCCCTGCCCACTTCCCGCGCGATTCGTCCGGTAGGCCGCGAGCGCCGACAGGGCTGGATCAGGCTGATACCCCAACTCAGCGATCGCCTGCCGCACTCGCGCGACCGTTTTCGCCTTCACCACTTTCGTGCCGCGAACAACTCGCGAGACCGTCATGCCACTCACTCCCGCCACGCAAGCCACATCGGCCAGCGTGGGACGTTTTTCGGGAAGAGGAGCGGCCATGCCTGAAAATATAGCAACGACAGGCTTCAAAAAACAGAAAAATGTTATTGTAAACATTTCTACTCGCTTGGCCTCGATCCAAACACAGCCGATACTGCGTCCATGAGCCAACCTCTCACCTCCACCTCACCGGTGCCGCAACTCCCCCAATCGGTCAGCGGTGTCGTTCCCGCCTATGCCCAAATCGCCGACTTTGGCCCCCCTCGCAGCGAAATCGGCGTGGGTTGTATGATGCCCTGGAATGGCCGTCTCTACATTCTCAACTACTCTTCCCACCGCCGGCACACCGGAACGGGGACAGGATTGCGGGTGATTCATGAGGATTTCGTGATGCACCGGCACCCCGCCGCCGTGGACGGTACCTATGCGAACCGCTACGTTCACGCGCCCAGCAGCCAGCTCATCATCGGTCCCCACGTCGTCGACACCCAACACCACGTCCGCACCGTCGAGGGTCTCATCGACATCCGGGTCTGCGGCACCTCCACTCACCTCACCGATCCGGAAAATCTCGTCTATGTCCTCGGCATGGAAGGCGAACTCTTCGAGCTTAATGTGCATACGCTCGCGCTGAAGCAAATTTTTCAACTCACCAAAGAGCTCGACACCCCCGGCGAGCACAGTTGCCACTTTAAGGACTGCTATACCCATGCCGGACGACTCGTGGTGGTGGAGAATAACTACGACGAAGAGGATTTTCTCGGTCGTGGCCGCAAGGGACGTCTCGCCGAATACGACGGCACGAAGTGGACCATCATCGAACGCACCGCCTTCATCGGCTTGGGCGGCCTTGGCCATTTTGGCAGCACCATCTTCGCCAACGGATGGGATCGCGCCTCGGCTATTCTCAAAGTCTACACCGCCGCAGACAAAACGTGGCGCAGCTATCGCCTGCCCAAAGCATCGCATTGCTGGGATCATAAATGGCAAACCGAGTGGCCCCGCATCCGCTCGGTCGAACACGAGCGCCTGCTCCTCGATCACCACGGCATGTTCTATGAACTCTCCCCGTGGGCTTATGGCAACCGCATCTTCGGTCTGCGCCCGATCTCCACACACCTCTGGGTTCATGGCGATTTCTGCACATGGAAAGGCATGCTCGTCATCGGAGCCGACAACGCCAGTGCCGACGGCGGCGGCAATGTCCTCTGCGCCGAGCCGCAATCCGCCGTCTGGATGGGCCGGACGGAAGATCTCTGGAAGCTCGGCAAGCCGACCGGCTGGGGCGGTCCGTGGTGGGAAGAGCCGGTGCAAAAAGGACAAGCCTCCGATCCGTATCTGATGACCGGATTCGACAAAAAGTGTCTCCACCTGCATAGCGACGGATCAAGCGCTGCGTGCTTCCGCGTGGAAATCGATTTCCAAGGCGACGGTCACTGGATGCCCTATACCACGATTACCACAGGTGATGGCGGCTACGTTTACCACGCCTTCCCCGAGGGTTTCAGCGCCCATTGGGTTCGTGTGGTGGCACTCAGCGAGACCCGCGCCACGGCGCAGTTCCATTACACCTGAAGAGGCGTGATGGCAGGAAATGGGGTGCTAGGAGCCTGCAAGCTCTAATACCACCCCACATCCCGGCGGGCCAATTTCTTAGCCTCTTCCTTGGAATAGCCTGCGTACAGATATTGGCGGAAGCGGTATTCTTTATAGTCGACCATCTCCTGATATGACTGAAGACTCCTCCCGCGTTCTCCTGACCGAAATCCATATTCATAGGAGTTCCCGTTGCACATACTCCCACTGGATGACGAGGACGTCGTTGAGCACCCCGTCAAGCCATATAGTATCACTCCACCAACCATCCCATACCTGAACACCAGCCCCAGAATCTGCATACACCTTTAGACGCTGCTCGCTCCAGCCCCCTTTCAATCTTTTTCGCGTTCACAACGATTCTTGTCTCTCGCCAGCGGACGTTTTACCCTATCCGCTTGCACTCGACCCTTTCCCCTGCCGATGCCAAGCGCATCACCTTTTTCTATGAACGCTGGCGCGCCCTCGGCGGCGGACTTCTCGAGACCGCCAGCACCACGTTCCTGCTCCTGATCGCCCTCCGCCATTACCACGCCGATTCCATTTCGAAAGCAATCGTTGCCGGAGGCGGATCAGCCGGTCTCCTGCTCAGCCCTCTCCTCGTTTACATTTCGGGAAAACTGCATTGGCGCGCCGCCACGGCCGCCACGTGGCTGAGTGTGATCGGTGCCGTCGGCTTTCTTCTCGCCGCCCTGCTACCGTGGCTGCCCGGCTTTGTGACGGGTTCCGTGTTGGGCATGATCTGCCTCGCCATGACGATTCCGATGCAGACCCAGATTTCGCAGGATAACTATCCCGTGAGCGAACGAGGCTATCTCTTCTCCCGTACCGTCGTGCTGCGCATCCTCGCCGCCGCTGTCTTCAGCGAACTCATCGCGCGCGCCCTCACCGATCATTTCAACCGCTTTCCCCTCCTCATGCTCGCTTATGCGGGGGCCATGCTGGCCTCGGCTTATTGCTTTTCGCGTTGCCCTTCGCGGATCATTCCCACTGAGGAAGGCATCAGTCCCTTGCAAGGGCTGCGCGTGCTCAAGGAAGATCCGCAATTCCGTACTACATTGATCGCATGGATGTTCATGGGCTTCGCCAATCTCATGATGCTCGCCCTCCGCGTGGAATACCTCGGCAATCCCGTTTACGGCCTGACTCTCACCACCGGCATGATCGCACTCATGACAAGCATTCTCCCCAATATCGCCCGAATGGTCATGAGTCCCGTCTGGGGAAAACTGTTCGACCGGATGAACTTCTTCACCCTGCGCATCGTCCTCAATATCGGATTCGCCATTGGCATCGTCACCTTCTACACCGGCAACAGCCTGCCCGGCCTGATCACCGGAGCGCTCATCTTCGGAGTCTCCGTCGCGGGCGGCGACGTCGCGTGGAGCTTGTGGGTCACCAAGTTCGCCCCTCCGGAACGGGTCGCCGAATACATGGCCGTCCACACTTGCCTGACCGGATTGCGCGGCATCATTGCCCCCCTCGTTGGCTTTCTGCTCCTCAGCCATTACTCCGTTCACATCATGGCACTCTTCTCGGGCGCGCTAATCCTGATTTCATGTGTCATTCTCTGGCCCGAACGCAAAGTCGCCCGGCCCAACCCACACGCCGCGCCACTCACAGAAGACGTGACCGACTAGTAGGGGACGGATTACTTGGCAGGATTGCCAAGCCGGTGAGCCGGATAGAACAATAGACCGTTAGAAAAACGCAACCCCGGGAAAGGCAACTCGGTCAGGAACCTTTATGGTGGATCGTGGCGGAAATTCCCCCCGCACGACACAACCATGCCTGATTTTGCTTTTCATCGACTCATTTCAAGAAAAGACGACCGCATCATCCGTGCGCTTGGACTGGCCGCACTGATGGCTCTCACATCCATAGCAACCTCGTGGGCAGATACGGATTACACCCGCCTGACGAACGAGATTAAACAGCGACTGGACAAGACCGAAGCACTCTATCGCGAGAAGAAAAACGCCGAGGCGAAGGACATGGTGCAGAGCGCCTATTTCGAGATCTTTGAAAATCTCGAGGACCCCATCCGGATCAATATCTCCGCTCAAAAAAATTTCCAGATGGAATCCGCCTTCGGCGAAATACGCCGCATGATCGGCGAGAACAAATCCCCAGCCGAAATCGCCAGAAAAGTACCATGGCTCAAAGCCGAGCTGGACGGCGTACTACCCACCCTCAAAAGCGGCCACACACTGCAGGGGGAAGAAGCACACGATACCTACACCAATTCCAAAGTGACGGACCAATGGCAGGCAAGCCTCAAAAAAATCGAGGATCTACTCGCGGAATCCATCGTTCTTTACCGCGGCGAAAAATGGCAGGAGTCCTCGGAAAAGGTGCAGCAAGCGCAATACGATGGGTTCAAAAATACCGAACTCGAAATGGCCATCCGCCGTCACCGTTCCTCCGAGAAGGCAGCGAACATCAATACCCGGTTTTCAACTCTGATCGCATTGACTTCGAAACCCGGTCATTCCCCTGCTCGTCGCGATAACCAACACAATCACCACCATCCAGTAAAAGCAGCCCCCAATCCTGTTAAAAATTCTCCCGCTCCCAATCCACGCAAGACAACGCTAAAGAATGACAACGTAACGAAAGCATCTCCCCACCCCGGAAGCTAAGTTTATGCCCGTGTTTCGCTCCACCTACCTGAAAGCTCTGTGGCATGGGTGGAAATGATTCGAGATTATTCCATCCAGGAGGGTTCCTTTCAGGCCGGCATGGGAAAAATCTTCAGCAGGTAAGGATGAGCACTTTGGTGAGATCACGGCGGGTCTCAACTCCACGCCCAAAGAAGGATTCCTCAACCACTGGATGGACGTCATACGCAACGAGTCATTTCCCATGCCCATGTGGATGCCCATGTGGATGCCCATGTGGATGCCCATGGATACCCATGGCATTAATACCGGATATACCCTGAAAGCCACCATTCCCATTCTCGATCTCCACACCCTGCGCGTAGGGAATGAGTTTCACCGCTTCGAACTCGACGATACCTGGCCCCAAGTTCCCGGCTCCAGCATGGTGATGTCGCCCAACACGTTCGTGAACATCAATAACGGCGAGCGCAACCGTCTGGCCTTTTTCGCTGAATGGGAAACCCAGTATAACGAACAATGGATGACCCTTTTCGGCGCTCGAAACGACACCGTGTGGATGGATACCGGCAATGTGCAGGGGTATTCCGCCATGTATGCCGCCGATGCCAACGCATTCAATTCTCAAGACCATGCGCGTACTGAAATCAATTTCGATCTCACGGCCTTGACCCGTTACGAACCAGAAAAAAGCAGCACATACGAGATCGGCTAAGCCCGTAAAAGCCGCGCTCCAAGTCTCTACGAACGCTATGCCTGGTCCAAGGTAAAGATGGCCGCCGAGATGGTCAATTGGTTCGGAGACGGCAACTACTACACCGGAAACCTCGACCTCAAAAGTGAAGTCGCACATACCTTCAGCGTCACCACCAACTGGCACGACAGCGCTCGCAAAGATTGGGAAGTTGCCGTCACACCCTATTATTCTTACGTCAAGGACTACATTAACGTCGACCGCTTTGGCACCATCTACAGCGGCCAAAGCGTTCGCTCACAGCTCCTCTTTGCCAATCATGACGCCCAGCTTTACGGTGTCGACTTAAAGTGGAAAAAACAGCTCTGGAACAATGACACTTTTGGTCATGGCCAAATCCGTGGCGTGGCCGGCTGGGTTCGCGGTGAAACCCTCGACGGCGACGACCTTTATCACATGATGCCGCTTCATGCCACCGTCGCCCTGGAGGAAACGCTCGGCCGTTGGACCAGCGCCATCGAGGTTCAGATGGTCGATTCCAAGACCGAAGTCGATGGACTACGCAACGAACCGACGACACCCGGCTACGCGTTGTTAAACCTCCGCACCGGCTACCAATGGCCCCATGTACGACTGAACGCCGGGATCGATAACGTGATGGACAAGTTCTACTACCAACCACTGTGCGGAGTGAACTTCGATAACTTCCAAGCCAGCAACTATAATGCGCCGCTGCAGTCCGTGGCAGGCGCGGAGCGAACATTTTATAACAGCCTGACCATCCAGTTCTAAAAAACGCTCGCGGAACCGCCCGAGAATGAAAACGAGAGGGAGAGACGAAATCCCGCAACGCGACATTCGTCCCTCCCTTTGCCAATTCCATCCTCACCATAGCACAAAAGTAAACCGCCCCAACCTGCAGTCCGGTAAATTCTTTCCAAAAGCGCTTGCACCCCGCCCCCAGCCTCGCTACAAAAATAGTCCCCTCTATTGCCGCGTGGTGCAATTGGTAGCACACCAGATTCTGGATCTGGGTGTTCTAGGTTCGAGTCCTAGCGCGGCAGCCATATGATAATCAACGACTTAAAATTAGAGTCGTGATTTGCATAACGAATCTGCATAACAAATTCGATTTGGTTCAGCTTCATTCAACATGATTTTTGCGCATGGTGGCAGCTTATTTATCGAAGCTTTGCATTATATCGACTAAATAAGGGACTTCATGCAGTTCTCGACGCGAAATTACCATTGTTCCGTTCTTCTGTAGGAACCCTTTCGTCACTCCTTCAGGTAGAGGATGACTCGCGACGGCAAATGAAAGTAAAAATCCGCCAATGACCAATCGCCAACATTGGTAGCCATCAATCTTAGCAGGACTTGGAGCGAAAATTACGTTGGCAGGTTTATTTCCAAGCATGACTGCAGTAAAGAGGCATCCATACTGCCATGGCTCGCCCGGATTCTCGTTAATCAACATCATGCGGAGCATTTCTTGATGAATATTAAGATTGCCCACGCGCAGCTCTTTAATAGACGTCACAGATGATCGCCAAAGCAGTGACATTAAAAAAAGCTTCAACGGACTATATTGGAGTCCTTCCATAATCAGGAGATGACCCTCCCGCCTGCCGCGTAATAGAGCATCTCCATAAATGACGCTTGCGGCATAACCTTCCCAGTTTGAGATTTTTCGTTCACATTCTAGGCAGAGCAATTTTTCGGATAAACTTCGTCGAATCACCCTTTCTGGCGACTTTGCGCTAAGGACATGGTACTCATGATCTGGCCCATAAAGTTTTGAAAATATAAACTCGGGTACAATGTGAGATTTGCATAGTCTTCTCTCTTGTAGACAAAGTGCACAAGTGCTCATTTTTAAATTCCAGCTAAGGCCGGATAAGAGGGGGGGATTAAATCGCGAATTGAGTTTCTAGCGATAAACCGTTGAAGGATGCTGGTGGTATGAAAGCTAGACTAACCGTTCTGTGTAGCAGTCCAAGAATAGATTGCCAAATCAACAAAGCAATCGACGAGCTGGTAAAAGGAAAAGTTTTTTTTGTATGGAGATTAAGAGAATATTTCGACAGTTTTACTCCATACCTTAGAGCACTGCATTAATTGCGGGCACACACGATTTTGATGGTAAATGGATGTTATCGGAAAAAACAAACAGCTCCTTTCCTTTATACGCTTTCGCTGCGTTATACTGTAAATCGTATATAAAGCTATTCCGTTTTTGATAGAGTTTGGCGATTTGTGGGGAGTTATCGTAAGAAACTAGCCATGGATGCTTAAGCTCTTTTTGGACAAGCTTAGCCAAACGTACATGATCCTCCTCTTTATAGTAGTTAAGGTAAAGGCGATCTGCCTTATTAAAATATGGAGGATCGCAATAAATCAGGGACTTTTTCGGCAATTTAGAAACATGCCGCTTTAAAAAACGTTCGGCATCCCAGTTTTTTAATGTGATGTCATTTCTCTTTGAAGCAATCGACTGAATTCTACGAATGAGTTCCCCTTTAGGAAATCTAGCATCAATCTTCCATCTTCCATCTTGATTTATTCCACCGATAACACCAGCAGAGGCAATCCCGGAACGATTGCATCGATTGAGGAAAAACATGCTGAATCCTAAGTCCAGTACATCGAATTCATCAGGTCTACTAAAGATTTCTTTCTGTCGCTTCCACTCTGCTATCGTCAGCGATGCGCCAATAATTCTTCGGCAAAATTCCTCCGTGTGATCTAAAATAGATCGCCAAAAGGCATATACTCTAGGGCAGCTATCATTTAAATGGATATGCGAAACTTTATTTTCAAGCAAAAGAGCGATCCCGACACCGGCCCCGCCTGCGTAGGGCTCCGCATAATGGCCGCTCACTAAATTATTCTCTTCCAAAACCTCTACGACAAAAGGTGCCAATTTTTGTTTGCCGCCCGGATAGCGCAATGGGGTTCGCAAGGCACTCATTAGCTATTCATTGCCTCCAGCAATGGAAATACATTTGAGAAAAGGGCGCTTATGTGCGTATCTTTGACCGAAAAACTTTTATTGTGTACTAATTGATTCATAGAAGTCACCGACAACATGCCATCGCTCTTAGCAAGTTCGGACATAGCCCCATGCAGTTCCTTCTCTCTTTCTTTATTATTCAGAGTCAGGTGTGTTGTGATATTTCTCAGCATATCCTTTAGGGATAACTCTCGTCCCTTATTGTCGAGATGAGGTAACTTATTCTCTCCGCTAAACGCCTTAGCCGAGATTTCGAACATGCTACGCAATACAAAGCAGAAGGCGTGGGGATGTACCCTGATATCGAGTTTCAAAATCTCATTTTGCAGAGTTACAACCTTCTCCCTATTTTTCCCGCGAACAACCATGCTTCGCAGTTTCTTTTTTACTGTCCGCACGTCATCTGTTGCCGATGCTCTCGGCTTACGAGGAGTTTCATCATCTTTCTCGCCTTTACTTTTTGCTGCGCTCTCACTGGAGTTTCCGTCGGCACTCGATTCGCTTTCTTTTTCATCTATAGATTTGCCGGGCTCGTCATTTTTCGAAGTCTTGGGCTTACTAGGGAATCCGTACTGTTCAGCAAAATCATTTTCCTCATCACGAATATGCGAAAAACTTAAGAGGTCGTATCCGATTTGCTTGATAACTTTATCAAGAGGCTGCCGATATTTATCGATATTGGGATACTTTTCTGACAGATCTTTAGCAGATTGATATCCGCAGCGAGGAGCTAGATTCTTTAAGGCCTCATCAAGTACCGTAACGGAATAGCTGCCACTCCAACGATCGATTTCTGTCTGAGATAAGTCGTTCGTTTTTTTGAGATATTTTTCGAGAACATCCAGTCCAGGCTCAGTAGCCTTATTTTCATCTCGATTATGTCTAGCTCTAGCGATCGACTTCCATCCATCTCTTCCAGCTTGCTGGCTTTTGCCATGAGTTAAGCTAACGATCTTATCGACAATATGCGCTTCTTTTTCCAAATAGACAGCACAAGCTATCGATTGATTGGTGCCTTTCCATTCTTTGGTCAAACCTTGAATTTTAGATTCAAGGTCTTCGGGAATGTTAAATGTGGATCGTCTCACGTACCCAAATATCAACTTAAGTGCGGCGACGCGCCTATTGCCTTCTTTTACGATATTGAGAAGAGTTCCTTTTTGGTTTTTTCTTAAAATTAAAATATTTTCTGTCGGCAAGTATCCATCTTCCAAAATGCTACGCATTACGGCCCAAAAGCGATCAGGGCTAAGAGAAATCATCGCGGAGATTGCCTCCGACTCATTCTTTTTAGGAACCGTCCGATAATTGTGCAAATCCAGCGATAAGTCTTTCACCGCCAGCATTGTTGTCGTGGGCATAATTTGGAATAGTGGCAAATTGGGACAGGGAGTAAAGCACTAGCTCACGTCGTGGCACGAGACGCCTAGATTCGTGTGCCAAAGAGTATTGCGAGAGTAGTCGAAACGCCAGCCCCCAAACAACGAACTTGGCTTAAAGTACGTATGAAGTGGAACTCAAGTATGCGCAGGATGTTGTCTACTGGACTAGGCGAGAGGCTCGAATAAGGCGGAAACCGGGACTTTTAGGGCTTTGGCTATTAGGATTATTTCGTAATCCCACAATCCGCGCTTTTGGGCTTCAATCAAGGCCAGCTTCCCTTGACTGATCTCCCAGCCGAAGGCTTCCAATTTGGCGGCAAGTGTGACCTGAGACATATAAGGCGTTTGACTCATCCTAATCTTGCGGATGCTGGGGCCAACCACATTGCGAGCATTCTTACCGGCTAATCCGGCTAAATACTTTGGCCCCGCAGGGCCTCGCTTATGTTTCGCGGGCACGTCAGCATGCTGCCAAAGGAATTTGGCCCACATGTATTCGATTGCCGTATATTTTATTGCGGAATATTTGATCAGTTAATATCCTTAATCCATCAACAAAGAGGAGAAGGGCTGGATGAAAATTAACAGGTTACTTTGGGCAATTATTGGATACGCCATTATCACGACAGGATTCTCTGCCGGAGTAAATGACACCTATGATGAGTTGCAAACCACTGACGGCATTACCTACAAATCTTGCACCGTTACCAAAGTGGAGCCCGATGGGCTGACCGTCATGCACAGCGAAGGGGCAGGCAAAATCCCATTCGCAAAACTTCCAGCCGACATTCAGCAGAAGTATAACTTTAATCCTGCGGCTGCTGAAACCTACGCATCAGAGCAAGCAGCAAAGCGCAAGGCTCAGATTCAAGCCAATCTTGCTGCGCTGGATCAGTCATACGATCAACGGCAGAAAATGCAGGCCAAAGAAAAGGAACTGCAAAAGAAAAGAGAGCAAATGCTCGCAGGTAAAGCGGCTCTCGTTGGATATGTGCTTTCTAAAACTAAAGAAGGCGTCCTTGTCCAGTGCGATGTGCGTATGGCAGAGGGCGATAGCTTGGCAAGCATTGGTGGTGGCGGAAACGTCAATTTGCCGACGCCCTCTGGCCTAGATGCCCCAGAAGTTTATGGACTGTTCTTTTTGAGAAATCATCCGTCGCAGTCGACGCTTGTAGACAAAGATTCGATTTCAATAGTTGCCTATCCTGATGGAACCTATACGTACAAAAGCGCGATAGGGGCTGTTAATACGGTTAAGTGCTACACGGCGAAACTACCCTGAGTAGCGAGTGGTTGCTTATAGGAGAAATGGAATGCAATTTTCTTTGCTGATAAATAATCGTAGGTGCTTGGACTCTCGTTTGTTGTTAACGGGTCTATTTTTTGTGTTGGCAGGAATAGGAGGGTTGGCCAGTACCATTCCATTGAACCTCTCCACGCCCACCATGCTAGTTCTCTCACAGGTGCCTTCTGTGGAGGCTCCCATGATTCCGAAAGAAACGACGGAATCAAAGGTATCCGCAGATGCGCAAGATTTCTCGATTGATGCTGTAACCAAGGAGGAAATGCCCAAGCGCGTATCGTTAAAATCTGAACAATCATTCCCGATCTCGAACGGCGCGGGGAGTGTTACTGTACCCGTAGGTCGTCAAGTGGAGGTCATTGGCCTTAAAGAAGAGATTTTGACCGTTAGCTTTTTGGGAGGGCAAAAGGAAGTTAATTACAAGGAAACCAATTTTGTTGATGAGGTAAAGGCGATTCGTGCTGAAAGAATTAAGACTGCAGCCGCAAAGAAAGCTGAAGAGCAAGCTAGAATCGAAGCCGAAAAAAATAGGCTTGTTGAAGTGGAGAAAACTAGACCGAAAAGAGAACTAGCTAAGTTTATGAAGACAGTCGAAGCGGTAGATCAAAGCGGTGCGTTGTTTAGTTCCGCTTCGGTAGATGAAGGACGTTTGATTTTAACAGTCAAATCAGGCTGGCATTACCAGCCCTATCAAATACGTCTTCAAGCCGCTCAAAATCTATGGAAGCTATGGGCTACGATACATTCGCCCAACGAACCGGATAAAGCGCGTCTTAGAATTGTGGACATTAACGACAACGAAGTTGGAGGTTCTAGAATTTGGGCGGGGTCGCTTATCTGGGTAAAAGAGTAGTTTCTATTGCATCGGCGCTATCCAACTCTAGAGGCCATCGGAATTGCAACTGTTGCAAAAAAGCATAGATGCTTGTTGAGCTTAAGCGTAAGTAAGTATTGAGGCTCTTTTGTATAGGCATCCTAAAACTGCATCAGCTCGATCTGGGCTGGTAAGGCCTCGAGATCGCATCTGTTCCTTGGATTCTAGAATGATTTGCCCCCGGCTGTTAGGGAATGCTTCTCGAGCGGTTAGCTGTGAGAACAATAGAGGGTCATCCGGCAGTATTACTTCGCCGCGCTCAATTTTACGCACGCCAGTCATCCAGATTTCCGCTCCTAAATTGGCGTAAGAGTGCGTGTCTTTGGCCGGGGTGCCGTTGTTGATTCTGCGAACTGGCCAACCGCTTTCTTTTAAGCGATCACACATCGGAATTCCCAAGCCGCTCCCATCGCAAGCTATCTGTGACGGTTTCAATCCGTGCTCTCGAAAATGCTGGATGAATTTTCCAATGCTGCGCATGGTATCGCCGTCCTTCCACGCCGCAGCAATCACCACTTTATTGCCTCGTGCAATGGCTAGTACGTTCTCATCTCCTCCAGCAGCAAAGTCGCAGAAGGCGTTGACGATACCGGGCTGATATGGCGGCGGTTCCCGTAAACATCGCTCCAACTGAGCGATCGACAAAGGACAGTACAGTCCGTCTTGCTCCATAAATTCTGCAAAAATCATCGAGCGAACTAGCGGGGAATCGGCTCCATGCTTTTCTATCTGTTCATTGATCCAAGCTGGGGATAGATGTGGACAGTCCTGCGCTGTTACCGTGTGGAGCCTGTAGTGCTTCCTATCACGAGTAAAAGCGCGATAAAAGGCTCCTTGTGGGCCGCCGGGACTGCTCATTACCAGCGTTCTCTGTGGCTGGCACCGTTCAATGGCCTCGAAGATCGAGTCAGGCACGCTTTTCGCCTCATCTACTATCACCAATAGATGATCGTTATGGAAACCTTCAAAATTACCCGGTTCATCAGTGGAGAATCCCAGAATACGACTTCCATTTGAAAATGTAACTGAGGCTTCAAGAAATTCCGCTCCTGTAAACAGTTTTGCATACGAACGCAATACCGAGAACATCTGCTCTTTCACTTGCCGGAATACCCCAGCCGTCGCCACTACCAAGCTATTGGGGAACACGCTGGCATGCCACAAAGCCATAGGGGCACCGATACGTGTTGTTTTCCCCGCTCCATTACATGCTTTAACCGCGACTGCCCCGGTTTTGTCCAAATCATGATAGATTGCGTCAAGCCAAGGATACGTTGGAAGCTGTAAGATTCCCCTAACGAATCCATAGGGGGTTGACAGCAGAAACGATTCCTTAGTTTTGTGCCTGATCATATTCTGCGCGGGCACGAGCGATTTCCTCCATCAAAGCAGTAGGAATTGCAAATTGATGCTCAATGCTGCCTTGATGGGATAGTTCTACGCGATTCTTGGCAAAGTGTTCAGGAATGACATGCTCCAGCCACCATTGCGCAGCCTTCACGTCGCCGGACTCCATTGCCTTTCGAACAATCCGAAGACGATGAGAGACTCCCCTAGCTATCGCCTTTGAGATGGCATCAGAAAACTCAGGAAATTGTCGCCTCCAATCGCAGAATGTCTCGTAAGAGATACCTGCCGCAGCGGCGGCGTGACATAGAGGAAGTCCATCTTCAATCGACTTGAGAAGACTAGCCTCTAGTCGAGGAGTTCTTTTTGTAGGTCTACCTTTTCGTGAATTAGTCATATTTTGCAACTGTTGCAATTTTTCGCAGGTCTTTAATAGCCCTGTATGGGAGCGGGTGTTTCGATTTCCGGTAGAACATTTTCCCATTGGAAGTTCTCTACCCGCAAATGCGCCGCAGTCATGCGCTTTCTCCAGTCACGGGCTGTTCTGCTATTGATGCTAGTGAGGAATGATTCAATAGGGGATTCCAGCCCAGCAGCGAGAACTCGATTCTCCAGATTGGCGAGGCCTTCGTAGATGTTATTGGAACTGTTTACAATAACCGATGGTGCAAAGGTCGTCATGATTTCACGAAAAGCTTGGTATCCGAGCGCAAACCGAAGTTGGGTAACGTCTTCTTCACCATTAGCCAAGTATCTTTTCAAGCACTTGCCTCGTAGCTGAACTTCGACACGCACAATATCCCCCGGCCTCTTCAACTCCTTAAACCGCTTGTCGTACATGATGATCCGCTTATCGCTATAGTCCCATGAAGCGGAGCGTTCACTAAACTCGCGTCTCTTAATCTGGCACCGAGGAAAGACACAGTGCCTATGCGCTCGAATTAGGGAAGCGGGTGAATGTTGGAAGTGCCAACACAAATCTACTCGTGTGAAATAGAGGATAGGGGAGGAGGTATCTGCAATACCCCCTACTATATCTATCAGATGCTCGAGTGCCGTATCAATCTGCTCTTGATTTTCAATCAGTGTCGCGTTTTCTCCATGAATTATGCGAGGTAGGGACACGTTAACGGATGTTATGTGGTTCCCATGACCTTGAATGTGAATGCCAAGAATTTGATGGTATGCTGTGAAGGTTATGCTGGTGCAACCTTCCTCGTCTCCATCAGGAACAGGCAAGTCTCTTGCTATTCGGGTAAATAGCCAGTATTCGCCGGTCATAGAGGTAAGCTGCCAATAACATTTGAAGGTAATAGTATCGATCATAAACATACTCTTTGTTGTATATGGGTGGATTTACGTTGTTGGTGTGGGTGCTACTAGGATTTAATAGATGCCCCATTCACTTGCCGCCTTCGGAATGGGCCAATAGATAGGCCCGCAGGCTCGCAATATGGATCAAGCGGCGGCCTTTGGCTCGGCCCGGTTGACGAAGATTAATGGAGCGGACACGCCCTGCCTTGATTAAGGCAAAGAGATTTGTCCGCCCTATATTTGACCAGCGGCATGCTTCTTCGATACCGAAGAATTCTGGTTCCAGTGAATCCACGGCGCAACCCCTAGCTGCGTTCGCGGTAAATTGATCGAGTTTGCTTTTATTTGTTTGCATCCTCCAAAGATAGGATGAAAGAAATATTAGAACTACGAAGTGATTGAGAGACTACTACCCGGATTTCTTAGGTCTTCCAGATTTACCCATGATTAATGGAATCCCGTGCTCTTTGCAAAGAAAGAGCACCGTACGCTTGTCTATAGGAAGTCGTAGTGGAGGAGTGCTGACTCTCTCCCATAACTCTGTGCAAGTCGGGTATCTACCAAGCTCCTTTTTTAAGGTTCCCATCATGCGATAAATCTGTCGCCAGTTATTATTTTCCGTGCTCTTGAACCTAATAGCGCGGCTGAGCTTTAAAAAGAAATCGTCGTCACCTTTTTTAATCGCCCCGATCATTTCTATGATTGCTCCGTGTAGGGTTTCCAAGTGCAATAGCCTATCATACATTCTACTGTCTTTTTTGACGGGGAGAGTTTTGATAGGGGGTAATTTAAACTCAAGATCGCTCACATCGTCAAAGGTTCTGATTAATTCCAAAAAATACTCTTCTACCTTCGCTTTAGATATGGCCTCTCGATCCTCTGCTATATAATTATCGTCCTCGCGAGATTCCAATATTTCTTCTGGAAGACGTTTTAGTAGGACATGGCGAAGTCTTTTCTTCCGATGCTCGTAGTAGTCGTTGGGTTCTTTCATGTGATGTCCGGTAGCTTGTTGAGTGCTTTTGCAATATCCTCATTGCTCAAGTGAGTGTATGCGCGTGATACTGCCGCCGATTCATGACCGATAATTTCACGAGCCAGCGCGTCAGAGACACCCGCTGCCTTTAAGAAAGTCACGGCTGAATGGCGTAGGGAGTGGAAGGAGATTTGCGACTTTTCTCGTTTAGCATTTCTGCCGTCCTTCGCCTTAACGTGGGTGCGAGCTTTTGCCATTCCCGTATCTACCAGTAAATTGTAAAATTGCCCCGACAGACTGCCAGCTTTGTACGCTGCGGCCTTCGATGGGAATAGGAAGGCGTCAGGATTATCGGAAGACTCGAGTGTTGCGATGAAATCTTGCAACGGTTTCACAATTGGCAGCACGATTCTTCGGCCTGTCTTTTGAGTAGATAGGGCAATTTCATTGCGTTCCGTGTCAACATTGCGCCAAGTAAGGCGAGCTAAATCGCCTAGACGTTGACCAGTATAAAGGCCAAAGAGGATCATTCCTTTCCATTCATCATCGCCTTTCTCGCGAAGTCGCTTAATTTCGGCAATGGTGAATTCCCTACGTGCGCTAGCTCCCGTATTCTTTAAGATGGGAACCTGCCCGGCAGGATTGGCCGTGAGAAGTCCTTGCTTCAAGGCATCGCTAAAACACGAGCGAACCGTTTTTAGCGCAAGATTTACACTCGCACGAGACAGTCGCTTTGCCTCGGTGTCTCGCCATGCGGCAATAGTCGTTGCGCTGATGCTGGCGATATCTTGTTCAAGGTGCTTTGCCGCATATTTGCGGAAGCTCTCGATGATGTCTGTGTATCGCTTCAATGTGCTGGGGGATGCTTCCACGCTCTTTGTTTCCAACCAGCGGTCTAGCCAAACGCCCAATTTAGACTCAGGCAAGGTTTCCTTATTGGCAACGGCGAATACCTCGGCCACACCTCGTGCGATGATGTCGCGGGCCTTTTCTGGCGTAAGTAATCCGCGTCTAGCCTCCCTTACGGCTCTTTCCCATTCCGTTGCAACGGCACGGGCCTGTTTCTTATCGGCGCATTTGGTCGATTTGAAATGTCGTTTGCCAGTATGATCGGTGTAGGCGGCGAACCAAAAAGGCCTGCCCGGCTGTTTGTGAAGAGACGCCATATCTGCATAACAGAATTGCATAACATTCGCCGTAATTCAATGTCGTTCTTTCTAATTCGTATAGAGTAAGATGCAGAAATAAAAGGGCTATAAAAAGTATTCTAGGTTCGAGTCCTAGCGCGGCAGCCATTTTCATTTTCTGGACTAGTCGCGCCAGCGCCGGACAATTCAAGTCCATCCTCCTCATTATCAGTGTATTGCGAGTTCGCGTTTTGGAGCGACTTTGTGACAGGGCGGGTCAGGGATTGACCCTTCCGGGACAAACTTTGTGAGTCTATTTGTGAGTCATGCGGCTTGGACGCAGTACCTGTGAATGAGGGGAGCTTCAAGACGGCATCTGATGTCGGTAACAAGCCTAAGTCGGTGTAAATGTTTGCCGTGAGCCGCATATCGCTATGACGCATGACCTCCATCGCCACACGTGGCTGCGTGCCCGCCAGAGCGAGATAGGTAGCGAGCGTGTAGCGGAGCGAATGGAAATCGGCGCGTTGACCCTGCGCATTGACATAATCAATCTTGGCGGCTTTCAAGTCGGCTTTGAACTTCACCATGCGGCTCGGGAATCACCCGGTCATAGGCAGTCGGTCAACGTCTGTGTAGATGTTTGCGGATAATATTGGGTCGCTTTGCCGCATCAATGCCTGAGTTACACGAGGGGCCGTTCCACTACATTGCAAATTGGTATTAAAGGTATGTCTTAGCGCATGAAAGCCTGCACGACGCCCTTGAGCATCAATGTAAGGGATTTCAGCTATCCCTAGCATCAGGCGTCCACGGGACCACATCTGCCGTCTGCCCTAGGAAGGAAAGTAATTCATCTCGATGTTTTTTTATTTCTAGCTCGTACGCTGGATTGCCAATTCGGTTATGACGCTCATAGGGGTCTTTTTCCAGATCGTAGAATTCGTCCGGCTCAGTCAATCGCCAGACGTATTTATAGCGCGCAGTTCGGCACATGAATGCCTTGCCATGCGCGGCGGCGGATTCGTTTTGAATGGATACGCGGGGCCAATAAAGATTACCGGGAATATTGGCGCTCAACTCTGCGCAATGCGGTTCTCTTTCCAATCGTCCGCCCTCACAAAAAACAGCGTCGCGATGTGGCACATCATTCAGGAATTGTGGAACCAGCGAGCGCCCAAAATGCGTATAGGGAGGTGTCAATCCGGCCAGGTCATAGACAGTAGAGGGAATATCCACTAACTCCACCAGGCCAGTGCGAATGCCCGGCCGGATATTGATTGATGCTGGAGGTTTAATGATCAAGGGAACTCGAGTGAGACAATCTTCAAATAAGTTTTGTGCCTTTTCCACCAATCCATAATCGCCCGTATAATCGCCGTGATCAGAAAAGAAGAAGAGTGCCGTGTCATCGTAAAGGCCGGCCTTTCGCAGCGCATCAACGATACGTCCAAACTGGTCATCCACACGTGAGCACATGCCGTAATAGGTGGCGCGAAGCTCTGTCCACCATGCTTCATCGCGGTCTTCCAAATTCTGACGCTGACGGATCGCTGCTTGTATCATCGGCTTCCCCTCAGAAAGAGAATCAGGGGAGACTCGTGTTGGCATGGTTTCGCGTGGAATACTATTATAATAAGGCTCTTCCACACCATATGGAGGATGCGGGTATTCCAAAGTTAGAAACAAGCATAATGGCTTGTCTGACGAATGATTGGCTATGACTTGCTCTGCCTCCAATACATGACACCAGTCGGCGTCTAGGTAAATGTCTTCACCTGCATTTTTAGCCAGTCGTCCCACGTAGAAGGAGTAGTCCTCCTGCGATGGTCGCCATGATTGATCAACATGAAGATTAGCGTGGGCCGGTTCAGCATGATGACGAATGTGGCAAGCGCCTGCGACGTCCCGAGTGAGATCATTCTTCCCCCCCCACCACACTTGCCACCCGGCTTGTTTCAAATAATGAAGCAGGCAGGGCTCTTCCTTTTTAAGGAGATGATCCATGGTTCGATGCCCCTTGGTATGGGGGTACCACCCAGTCATGAAACTGCAGCGGCTGGGAGTGCAGACAGGATTTTGGCAGAAGGCGTGACGAAAAGAAATAGCCCCCTCATCAACCAACCTATCCAGATGGGGAGTTCGTGCACTTGGATTACCTAAGTGACCTATGACATCCCCACGCCATTGATCTGGAATGAAAAAAACGAAGTGAGGAGAACGCGTCATCGGAATCCTAAATCCGCTATTTGCACATTCTGCACCGTATCAGATATGATATAATTAAGCCTTTAAAATCAAGAAAATAAGACTGGTATCCAAGGATACATAGAGCAGGTCAGTGCAACGGACAAACTATCGGGAGCCCAGTTCCCTCTCGAGATCCGCAGCCAATTCACGCAACGCGGCTTCCAGCTCGTCAGGATCGCGATCGGGGAATGCTTCCATTCTCAAGACCAGCGCAACGGTTAGACGGGGTTGGGAGATAAAGGGTTCCCGAACTACAGTAGCCAGCGAGACATGACTTTCGCTGGATTCCCTCATGTTCCAGGCAATTCCAGTTTTGCGTATTCGGCGAAGTTCAGTCAGAAATTTGCGAGGATTACGATTCGTATAGGGTGTGATCGGCTTGTCACCAGGCTGCGGAGCATAATGTCGCCACAAGCGACGATCCTTTTGAGCGATCAAAGCCTTCCCGGCCGAAGAAGCATAGGCGGGACCATGTGTCCCCAGTCGATTCGTATTGCCTTCGTCTCCGGCTGCACAGATGACATAGGTATCACGCCGCCCCATCATACTGATGTAGACGTTGCAATTGAGGCGATGCGCGGCAGCGCGCAGATGATCGTCCAATCGCAGGTTGCGACCGAAGTTCCACGCAATCTCATGGACAAAGTCGAAGATATCAGCGCTAAGAGTGTAGCGTCCAAGGGAATCGATTTTCTGGACAAAGCCCAATTGCACGAGCGATTGAAGCAGCCGATGCACGGAAGATTTCGGCATCTTTAGAGTCTTTGCGATGCCGGTGACGCCAAGGGAATGCCCCCGCTGCACCATCATCCGCACAACGGCGATGCCCTGCGTGAGAGGTGTTTCCTTCAATAGTGCCGCCGTCATTTTTCGAGTGTGCCTCAACCGTATTCAAATATCAATATTGTTAGATTGCCTGTTCCACTAATAGAACGGAAGTGGCCTCTGCCCCCGGACGGCACTTGTTACGCAGTCAGACTGGGGACATTATATTTACATGAAGCTTGCCTGCCACGAAATGGAAACGTCCTGTCTGATCATTGGGGGCGGTCCCGCCGGATACGGTGCGGCCCGCGCGGTAGCCAGAGAGGGATGTCCGGCAATCTTGGTTGAGCGGCATGGCTTTCTCGGAGGAATGGGAACGGCAGCGGGTTTGAGTTGTTACCTTAATCACCGAGCAAATCAGGTAGACCTCTCAGCCTCGGTTTACCGGGAATTTGTCCAGATGCAGGAAAAGCTGAACGGCCATTATTATGACGCACTGGCGCAGGCTGATTTTTTTGATCCAGAAATCGTTAAACACACGATGGAATCGGCCCTCCTGAATTCCCCGGTCACGCTTCTCTATCATCTTCTTCTCTCTTCCGTCACGCAGGGAAAAGACGGATGGGTGGCGAGCTTCGTCGGGAAAGGGGCTATCACTCGCATCCGCGCCCGCTTTATTATTGATGCCACAGGCGATGGAGATGCGTGCGCGCTGGCTGGAGCAGAGATGACCCACGGTCGTCGTATGGACGGAAAAACGCAACCGATGTCGATGGTGGTTCAACTGGGCGGCTTTCGACCTGCCGTCTGGAAGGCCGCCGGACATCGCCTGGTGGGAGGTCGATACGCCACTGAGGGTGACAGCCTTTCCGCCGAAATTGCCCGCGCTCGGGCCAGCGGAAAGTGGACAGTCCCGCGGGAAAATATTGCGATGTTCTGGTCGCTGCCGACCGATCCAACACGAGTCGTCATTAATGGAACGCGCATCACAGGATTGAACTCTTGCAATCCCGTTGAAACGTCTCAGGCCGAAATCGAAGGCAGGCGGCAGGCGCGGGAAATACTTTCGCTTTTTCAAAGTTCCGTGCCCGGATTTGAAAAATCCTTCCTGTTGCAAACCGGTCCCCAGATCGGTGTGCGTGAATCGCGTCGGATTACCGGTCGCGCCACATTGACAGAATCAGCAGTCCGGGCCCGAGTCATCCCCGAATCGTCCGTCATGTTATGCGCCTATCCAATTGATGTGCACGATCCAGACGGACACGGCACCCAGTTTGAAAGCACACGTGACGGGCATGTGTATGGAATTCCATGGGAATGCCAGCTCCCTGTCGCGCTTGAAAATATCGCCGCTGCAGGACGCTGCATCAGCGCCACGCACGAAGCGGCCGGCAGTTTTCGCGTCATGCCCACCTGCATGGGTCTTGGCGAAGCGGCTGGAACGGCAGCAGCCCTGGCATACCGGAAAGGCAAGCGTTTACACGACATTACCGGAAGCGAAATTCGATCCCGGATGGATGCGGCGCGCGCCGCAATCGGCGCACCAAAACTGGAGCGTCTCTTTCCGTTTGAAAAGCGTTCGGAGGCGGTATCTGCCGCGTTGTTTTCGGTATCGTAGCCATTTTCATTTCGAGGACTCCCCAAAAGCTCATGAATACTAATAATCTCGCACTCAGAAAGTCTGGGTTGCTGCCATTGCATTCCTTCACAAAACTCCTCACCGTCTTCTTTTGCTTTGCGGCGCTCCTCTTGCCTGCGACCGCAGCGGATTTACAGTTATTGATCAACGAAGCGATCAGTCGCGGGGAAAAAAAGATTGTCTTGCCACCAGGGGAACATCGATTGGCCAAGGGGCTGCAACTCAAGGGACTTTCTGGAGTAACACTAGAAGGCACCGGAGCGACATTGATTTTCACAAATCTACTCGATGGCGGCATCCTCGCACAGGATTGCACGGAGCTGGTGCTGCGCGGATTCACCATTGACTTCGATCCCCTTCCCTTCACTCAGGGCACGGTTGAAAAAGTAGACCCAGCCACGTGCGAAGTAACTTTCACCGTGCATGATGGGTACCGCGACCTCGAACCGCTCTTTCTCAAGGGGCGGGCCCACGTATTCTCACCTAAAACACTTTCCTGGAAAACAGATGCTCCCGATCTGTACGCCACGGAGGCGAAAGCTTTGACTCCGCGACAGGGCATGCTGCGTTTCGCCAAGGAAAAGCGAGAAGAGTTCTCCTCGATTTCGCCGGGTGATTACCTCGCGCTGGATTTTCGCAATTCGCGCGGCATTCGTATCCAGAGATCGCAGGGCGTCCGTTTGGAAAATCTCACTTTTTGGAGCGCTCCATCGATCGCCGTGGTGTGCCGCTACATGGATGGGGAAAACTTTTTCCGCTATAAAATCGAACGCGGCCCGCTACCGCCTGGAGCGACGATCCCGCGTTTACTATCCACCTCCGCAGATGGCTTGAATTATGCCTACGCGCGAACCGGGGCGATTATCGATAATTGCGATTTCTCCTTTATGGCAGACGACGGAGTGAATCTACACGGAATCGCTTTTTACGTGGCAAAGGTCGAGGGGAATACACTCTATCTCCTGCGTCCCTATCCCGCGGAAGGATTCGACTCCATCATCAAACCGGGAGACGAGGCACTGGGACTGGACAGCAATTCCTTTGACGTAAAGGGACGCGGCAAGGTGACTCAATTTGCCGTCAAACCACACACTCCCGATGAATACGTGAAGCAAGCCACCCAGATCTGGAAATCGAGCGCGGTCGTAACAGGCAAGGTGACCGTCTATCAACTCGATCTGGCCGCACCTCTGGCGATCAAAGCCGGAGACTTTCTCGAAATTCCCGCGATTGCCGGGCCGAATTACATCATCCGCAACAGCCGTTTTCACGATCACCGGGGACGTGGCCTGCGCTTGATGAGCTCTTCCGGATTGGTGGAAAATAATGTCATTGAGAGCACCAAACAGTCGGGTATCAGCATTGGTCCAGAATTCACCTTTGCCCGGGAGGCAGGCTGGGTTCATGATGTGATCATCCGCAATAATACTGTATCCCGCTGCGGTTTCGATCCGTGCATGCAGCGAGCCGGGGTTTATGCGCCCGGCGCCATTTCAATCTTTCATCGGGGAGAAACGCCTTCGGCTCCGCTGCCGGAAATGCGCCACCAGAAAATCGTGATCGAAAAAAACCGAATTGAGGAAAGCGGCGGCTCCGCCATTCATATCAATCAAAGTCGCGACGTCAAGGTAACCGGCAACACTATTCGCAAGGCCAATCTTAAAAGCCGCCCCGGGGCAGGCTCCACTTACAAGCTCACGACGGACAAGCCGATCAACGTCGACAATTCAATGGATGTTGTTATCGACCCAGATCAAATTGCACCATGAAGTGTTTCTACACTTATCGGATGATTGTCGCCGCAGGAATGTTTGCGGTTACCCTGCCTTGCTTCGCCGCCGATTCGGACTCGCACCGGGTAACAGTCGATCCGAAGAATCCCAAGGCATTCGCCACCTTGCGGGAAGCAGTCCAGACTTTGAAGCCCGGAGATACGCTGTGGATTGCCTCGGGAAGCGGACCGTATCGGGAGCCACTTTTCATTGCGGCTTCGGGCACCGAAGCGGCCCCGATTGTGATCGAAGGCAATGGCAATGAAATCACCGGATTCGACCCTCTTGTTTTTACCGCAGACGCCGATGGCACGCAGACGGCCGTGGCCAAGGTGAAATATCCATTCGTACTGCGGCACCAAGGCAAGCGGGTTCTCGAGGATGCAGCGACCGGGCAATTCACCGGTGGAATTTCCTATGATAGTAATCTCGGTCGACTGACACTCGCTCCCGGGACATCTCCGGAGGGATGGGAAATTTCCACGCGACTCTTTGTTGTCCGCATTTTCAATGTTTCTCATCACACCTACCGGAATTTATCCGCCACCGGGTCCCTCAATGACGGCTTCAATCTGCACGGCACCGGAGACAAGTTGCTCTTTGAACATATTACCGGCAGCCAGAATCTCGATGAAGGGTTCTCCTCGCACGAGACCATAAACAGCGAAATCCGGCAGGGTGATTTTTTTGAAAACGACAATGGCGTACTTAATGGGCAAAAAACCAATACGATCCTGAGCCAGGTCGATCTACACGACAATCTCGGCATCGGCATGGGATTTGGAGGAGAAAGCACCGTGAAGGCGGAGAATGTCCGAGTCTGGGGTAATGGCATGACGCAATTGGCAATGCGTGCTGGAGTGATCGCCCGATTCAAGAATGTTCAAGTGTATCAATCCGCACAGACCACACGCCAATGGCTCTCTTACATGGAATCGGCCAAAGATAACAAACGTAGAACCGCCATCATCGACAAGAATTTTTCCTGGGAGGAAGAAAAACCCCAAATTCTCGATCAGAGCGCCCCTTGAACTTCGCCCCCTCCATATTGCGCACTCGCCCCTTCCGCCAAGCCAATGCCTTTGGCCTCATCGAGTTTATGGTGGTGGTGGCCATCATTGCGGTACTCAGCACGCTGATGATGCCATTTCTCCAGTGGGCGCGGCGTTTGGCCGAAACCTCCACCTGCTCGTCGAATATGAGGCAGATCTATTTCGGTCTGAACGGCTATGCCCAGGAAAATAACGGCTTGCTCCCCCTATCGCTCCAGCCCGATCCTGCCAGCGGCTCCAGCGGCAGTTCCGTTTCGTGGCAAGTACTGATCATGCGCCAGTTGAACGTTCAGTTTCCGAACCGCGGCGATAAAAGTATTTTCATCTGTCCCTCATGGAGAACGACCTATCCCGTGCCAGCCTATCGCACCTACGCCTTGAATTTAACCGGCGGTTCGCCCACGGCCAATCCACCGCGTTTCCTCACCCTAAGCGCTCCCTCCCAAACGGCGCTCCTGGTTGAGAGCAAGCATGAAGGCAGTGGAGCC
Organism: Verrucomicrobium sp.; assembly: GCA_017849585.1. Taxonomy (GTDB): domain Bacteria; phylum Verrucomicrobiota; class Verrucomicrobiia; order Methylacidiphilales; family UBA1321; genus UBA1321. The sequence continues at coordinate 157,126 of JAFIGT010000015.1, read as the reverse complement.
GGTTACAACGCCCTGAGTGGCAGCATCGAGGGAAATGGCGGCAAGGCTCGGCTGGAGGCGCGCCACAACAGCAAAATGAATCTCCTGACCGCCGATGGTGCCGTCATTTCCCTGACTACGACCGACCTTTCGATCGACGATCTCCTTAACAACATTCGCAAATAGAATCATGATGAAACATAAATACGCTGTAGTTGGAACCGGTGGACGCATTCCGATGTTTATTGACCCCATTGCCGGCTTGTACCGTGACACGAGCGAATTGGTCGGCCTCTGCGATCTTAGCGCAACCCGGCGTCGCTGGCATCTGCAACGTTTGATTCGTGAATATGGAATCGATCCGATTCCGGATTATGCCGCCGAGGATTTCGATGTAATGCTCAAGGAGCGCCGCCCCGATACAGTTATCGTCTGCGTACCCGATTACCTGCACCACGACTACATCGTGCGCAGCCTGGAGTTCGGAGCCAATGTCATTTCCGAAAAGCCACTGACGATCGATGCGGAAAAGTTCGCCGTCATCGACGCAGCCGTCCGGCGCACAGGCCGCAGTGTGCGCACGACATTTAACTATCGTTGGGCTCCAGGCGCCAGCAAGGTACGACAGCTTATTGCCAGTGGAGCCATCGGAACGGTGAAGCACATCGACTTCGAATATATGCTCAATACCTCCCACGGCGCCGATTACTTCCGCCGCTGGCACAGTTACAAGAAATTCTCCGGCGGCCTGCTCGTCCACAAGGCCACGCATCATTTCGATCTCATCAATTGGTGGATCGATGCCATTCCCGAAACCGTGTTCGCCATGGGAAATCTCGTTTTTTACGGCAAAGAAAATGCCGTCGCACGTGGTCAGGAAGCCCTGACCCGTTATCCTCGCTATACCGGAGTTCCAGAATCGGAAGGAGACCCGTTCCGCATGAATCTGGAAGGCGACCCGACGCTCAAAGCACTCTACCGCGATGCAGAATCCGATAGCGGTTATCTTCGGGATGAAAATGTCTTCCGCGACGGCATCACCATAGAAGACTCGATGAGCGCCACCGTCCGGTACCGCACGGGAGCGATGTTGAGCTACTCGCTCAACGCCTACTGCCCCTGCGAAGGATTCCGCGTCTCCATCTCCGGCGACGCTGGTCGCCTAGAGTATGCCGAGCGTCACGCGGCGCATATTATTACCGGGGATCGCGAACTGAAAATCGAACCAAATGCTTCGCGCGGCGCTTCCTTGCGACTGCAAAATCTTTTCTCCGATCCTCAGGAAATTCCCGTTCACATGCCCGAGAGCGGTCATGGCGGCGCCGATCCGCTCATCCAGGAGCAGATATTCTCAGCCAATCCGCCGCCGGAACATCTCGGCCGCAATGCCGGTCATGAACAAGGAGCGGCCTCCCTATTGGTGGGGGCAGCCGCCAACCACTCCATGAAAATCGGCGCCCCGGTCCGGATCACCGATCTGTTCAATCTCCGTCCGGAATGTCAGCGGCTGAGCCAATTAATCTAAGCATCCAGCCTTTACCCCAAAGCCCAGGACAACCACATCAAACCTCACCCTTATCCTGTTCCATTAATGGAACGCTGATATCGCTTCCATCCGAGTCTCTCTTGAGAAAGCATCCTTAAGGTTGTTATTATTAATATCGCCTTATCAGGCACACCACCAAAATGAAAACACTCATCCTAGCCTCCCGCAAACATCTCACTCTTGCCATGCTGTTTTCGACCACGCTGTTAGGTGGACTCGAATCGTCGACTGCCGCGAACTATACCTGGAGCAACGCGGGGACGGACTGGAACAGTACGACCAGTTGGACGGCGGGTACGGGAACTCCGAGCGCAGGTGGCGACGTGGCGATCTTCAATACCACGGCAGTCACCAACCCCAATCTGAGTGCCTCGATGTCCATCTCGCGAATCACGGCCAATAGCTCGACCGCCGCAAGCTACACGCTCTCCAGCTCCAATAACGCCGTGCTGACCTTGGGCAGCGTTGCCACGGGAACCAGCGCCGCGATTAATTACACACCCGCGAGCGGATCTTTCACCATCGATGCCCCCATCGTTTTGGGTGCTGCGGCCAATTCGACCCAGAGCGTCAACGTCAATTCGGATAATGGAACCGTGATCATCAATGGACCGATTTCGAGCACGAACCTCGTGACGCTCCAAAAGTCGGGCACAGGCCGACTGGTGTTGACCGGCGCCAATTCCTATACAGGCGGCACGCTAGTGAGTGCGGGCACGCTGGCGCTGTCCGGTTCGGGGAACCTCGGGACCGGGACTTTGACTCTCGCCTCCACGGGCACCCTGGACATCAGTGCCATCAGCGGCTCGTCCTACTCGCTGACTCAAACTGTTAACGCTTCGGGTACCGTGAATGCAACCGGCAAGACATTGAGTGTCGCGAGTAGCGCACTGAACGTTGGTGGCGCTTCCGCAGTTTCCCTCTTCACAGTCACCGGTGCCTTGAGCCTCGGCAGCAACAATGTCACCAATCTGGAAATCACCGGAATTTCAAGTTTCGACCAGATCGACGTGAGCAATCTATTGACGCTCGACGGATCGATTGTAGTGACCAGCTCCTATACCTTTGCACTGGGTGACAGCTTTGACCTGCTGGACTGGGGCACACTGGATTCGAGCGGATTTAGTGTCTCGTCAGATTTGTTGCTGCCAGCACTTTCCAACGGCCTCTCGTGGGATACCTCCGCCTTTCTGACTTCCGGCACCGTATCGGTGGTTCCCGAGCCGAACATCCCGGCGCTCATGGGCCTGGGAGTTCTTCTGCTCTGGGGAGCGATGCGCCGCAGGCAGTGCGACTCGGTGTAGAACGATGTTGGAGAATCGCCACAGCCGTCCGCGATTCCCTGCCATTCTTTTACTAAGCCACATCGAGAATACGGTACCTATTCGAAGGATATTTTATGCATTGGTTGGACTGGATTCTGGTGGCGATACCCCTGACTCTCATCCTGGGTATCGTTCTTTATACCCGCCGCTTCATGCGCAGCGTTGCCGATTTTCTCTCGGGAGGTCGTCACGCTGGACGCTACTTGCTCACCGTCGCAAAGGGCGAAATGGGCGCAGGCGCGGTGGTTTTTGTCGCCAGTTTTGAAATCATGTCTCAGGCCGGCTTCACACTTGGATTTTGGCAAACGCTTCAAACTCCACTCGCCCTGATCATCTCCCTGACCGGTTTTGTCATCTACCGCTATCGCGAAACCCGCGCGATGACCTTGGCCCAATTCTTTGAAGTTCGTTACAGCAAATCCTTTCGCGTCTTCACCGGCTTCCTTGGATTCGGAGCGGGCATAATCAATTTCGGCATCATTCCTGTGGTGGGCGCTCGCTTTCTCACCTACATCCTCGACCTTCCACCCACCGTTGACATTCTCGGCAGGTCTTTGTCTACACCAATTCTCCTCATGGGAATTCTGCTGAGTATCACACTTTTCATGACACTCTCCGGTGGACTGATCTCCCTCATGGTGGCCGACTGCCTGGAGGGCATGATCTCGCAGGTGCTCTATCTCGTCATTATATTCGGGCTCGTCTATCTGTTCGACTGGCAGGATATCTCGCAAATTCTGGGAGATCGTCCCGCTGGCCAGTCGCTACTGAACCCGTTCGATTCGCTCGGCAATCAAAATTTCAATCTCTGGTACGTCCTCATGGGCATGTTCATTTCCGTCTATGGCACCATGGCATGGCAGAACCAAAGTGCGTTTAATTCCGCCGCCATCTCGGCTCACGAATCCCGCATGGCAGGCATCCTCTCCCGATGGCGAGAACTCGGCAAGGCGGCCATCACTCCACTCTTGGCCGTCTGCGCGATGACGTTTCTGGCTCACCCCCAATTCGCCGCCCATGCCAGCGGGGCTCATGCGGAGATCTCCCGAATCGCTGACATCAAAATGCAAAATCAGATGACCATTCCCATCGGGGTAGAACACATGCTGCCAATGGGAATACGGGGCGCGCTCTGCGTGATTCTTTTAATGGGCGTCTTTGGCGGGGACGGCACACACCTACACTCCTGGGGCAGTCTTTTCATTCAGGATGTTCTGATTCCGTTGCGCAAGAAGCCGCTCAGCCCGAAGGAGCACATCCGCTGGCTCCGCCTCTCAATCATCGGCGTGGCCTTGTTCGCCTTTGTTTTCGGTAGTCTCTTCCATCAGATGGAGTACATTCAGATGTGGTGGATCGTCACCATGGGCATCTATGTCGGCGGTGCCGGAGCCTGCATCATTGGAGGTCTCTACTGGAAAAAAGGAACGACAGCCGGAGCCTGGGTCGCCCTGCTCACCGGCTCCACCCTATCCGGCGGAGGCATACTAGCCCGGCAATTCATCGGTGATCGTTTTCCACTCAATGGGCAACAAATCTCATTCCTCGCCTGCCTGACCGCCGCAGCGCTCTACATTGTCGTCTCGCTGCTCACCTGCAAGGAAGACTACAACATGGACCGCATGCTACACCGGGGCCGATACGCCAAGGAGGTTTCCAACCCCGAAAATACGGAATCTACAAAATTCGCCTGGTCGAAACTGATCGGCATCGATAAAAACTTCAGTCGGAGTGACAAGTGGATTGCCTGCGGACTCTTCTTCTACAGTCTCTTCTTTTTTGTACTTTTCGGCATCGTCACCGCATGGAATTTGATCTCACCATGGCCCCTCGCCTGGTGGTCACTCTACTGGCACATCAATGGAATTGGACTACCCATCTTCCTCGCCGTCGTCACTGCCATATGGTTTACCTGGGGAGGCCTTCGCGACATGCGGCTGCTCTTTACCAGACTCAAGAACGAGAAGATCAATGCCCTGGATAATGGCATGGTCGTGAACAACCAGAATCTCGACGACACGACCGATAACCCCGCAGCTCGGGTGGAAAAAGCTCCCATTCCTTGAGCAAGAGATCCCTGATCTCAAAATAGAGCCATCGTCCTGAAGCCGATTCTGGAAGCAATGGACATCTATCGCGAAATGCGTTCTGCAGCAGTGCGAGATTTGCTTTGCTCTGTCGCGACGCGTTCGTCCAGATTCTGATGATTAACGACCGAGCCGTCATCGAGATGATTCACCTTCTGCGTATGTAATCTCCGGAATAGCTGTCGGATATCCAACAGTCCTCCCCATGTAAACCAGATTCCCGTCACCACGCACATGACAATGGGAACCCCAATTCCGGCAACATGCCAATAATCCGACCATACCGCCACCGGCCAGGGAGACAGGAGGTTCCACGTCGTACCGACGACCATCACCGCAAACCAAAGCAAGCTCCACCCCAAAAGACCGCCTGCGATCCATCGATCACTCAAAGAGAATTTTTCATCAATGCCAATCAACCTACTCCACGTAAACTTCCGATCGTCCGCAGCCACCGTTGCCGACTCCTTGGAATCCGTAGGGTCCGCATATTTGCCGCGATGCAACAGCTGCTCCATATTGTGATCCTCTCGACAGGTCAAGAGCGAGACCACCACATACAACAACAAGGAAAGCAGCGTGGCAGAAAAGGATATCTGCGTCCCGTTAAGCGGAAAATCGTCCCTCCAGATTTGCCGTGCCACAATGCCGCCCAGACATAACAATGAACCAGTCAGGAGCGCAGTCCACGCTCCCGCCGTGGTGCCTTTCTTCCAATAAAGTCCGCCAATAATCGCAGCGCCCGCTCCACCGACATAAATGGCTGTCGTGGCCTGCCACCACATGGTGATGTATTCGGTCTGCTGAAAAAGCATCCCGAATGCGAAGGCAAACAGTGCGACACCAACAATCGCAAGCCGCAACACCTTAATGTGCTCCTTGGGCGTAAAGGGTTTGCGCCTGAGTGGAACCAATACATCCTGCACAAAAATACCGCCCCAGGAATGAAGATGAGTCGAATCTCCTCCGAAAATTCCCATGATAAGAATCGCGCACAGTAACCCTTTGATCCCGGTTGGCAGGAAGTGGGAAATCGCGATAGGGACTTCCATTTGCTTTTGAATTTGCGGATCAGAAATCGCCTGCATCTCCTGATGAACGACAGTCGATTGCGCAGCAAAATCGGGATGCTGCAGATAGGTGACGGCGCAAATTCCCAGCAAGGTGACCACCGCGACCTTACCAAACTCCCTCCAGCGTCCGAGAATGCCCCCCATCACGGAGGCATGTGGTGAGATGGCCGCCGAATTATAAGCACTCGCGTTCTGCCACGCCATGGTACCGTAAACTCCCACAAAAGAAGTCATCAACACATACCAGATATTGAAGTCCTTGATGCTTCCCGAATCGAGGGGATTAACCATGGATTCACCAGCCGGACGATTGACCAAAACATCCTGAATCTGCGACCAGCTAAAGATCATGAGCAAAGCCGCAATAATGATCAGATAAAAGATCTGCGATAGAATGCCCTCGACACAATCAGTCACCATCATGGTAATCAACCCTCCAGACAGGGTAAGGAAAAGCGCCACACTCAGGAAAAATGCCATCAGGGGAATGTAGGTGGGAACACTGAAAGTCCCCACCGTAAAGGTCGCAGGCAACCCAAGAAAATAAATCATGCAACGCGAGCCAACCGCCGGAATGATTCCGAAATTCATGATGCCAGCAAGAAATCCCAAAACCCCGGCAAAAACACGGAATCGCTTGCTATAGCGCAGCTCGAAAAACTGCGCCAAGGTCATAGCCCGCGTCTCTCGATAGCGATAGATCACAAAACCGGAAATCGCCACCAGGATCGTAATTGGCACACTGATCCAGCTCCACCAGACCAGGGTAAAACCAGCCCGGGAAATCACTTCGAACAAGGCCACAAAAACCACCGCACCCGCCTGCATTTCCCCACGAGCTACGGCAAGCAGATAAGGACCAGCCAGACGGCCTCCCGACATAAAGTCCGCCACACTCTTCAGATAACGCTGCGTGTAAATGCCGATACCAAAAACAAGCAGCACGGGCAGAAGCAATAAGGTCCAGTCGAGAAAATGCATAAGATACCTGTTGAGTCCAAACCTCTCTCCAACCGCCTGCAAAGAGGCGGTTGGGGAGGATCCTCACTTAAATCAGCTCCGAAAGCTTGACCGCACCGGGGCGCAATGTAACCAAGTCTGCAATCGTCACCTCTTTCCCGGATTCCATACTGCGATTGGCCGCAATGCCCACCAGGATCGATGCAGCCCCCTGCTCGTGGCCTGCCGAACGGCCCAGGACATCGTGCGGCGGATTCTTTTTAAAGATTTGCTCTTGAAGCAGCGGATCGCCTCCGCCGTGTCCGCCGGACTTCGTTTCAATCGCCACCTCATACGGAGGCTTGAAATGAGGAAACACCTTGAGCGACTGGCCTCCGGAATGGGAATGCTCGTCATTGATGACCTTGCGGCCATTTTCATCGACCAGATGCGGACCGTGATTTTCCTCATACTCGATACGGCCACGCTCACCAGTAAAGGTGACGCGATAGCCCTCATAGGGACTGAAGGAATTCAACGTATAATTGAGTAAAGTTCCGTTCCGGTAACGAACCATCACGTTCATGACATCCTCGATGGTGATGCCGTCGCGGAAAACATTTTGATCCCGGATGTAACCACTTTCAGCCTCCGCATCAAGGTAAACGTGCGATTCATAATCCGCATCATCCACCACCCAATCCCCATAGCGAAACGCAAAAGGATCTTTGTTCGTTTCCATCTTGTGATAACGCGGATATGCCGTATACGCCCCATCCCCACGCCGCACGGCATTTTCACGACCGTAGAAAAAGAGTCCGCCACGGGCGAAGACAGACTCCGGGATCGAATCAATCCACCAGTTGATCAAATCAAAATGGTGGGTCGACTTGTGGACCAGCAGTCCTCCAGAATTTTCTTTCTGCGAGTGCCAGCGACGATAGTAATCAGCTCCGTGACTGGTATTGAGCAGATACTCCATGTTGACCTGCCAGATTTTCCCGATCACCCCGGAGGCCACAATCTCGCGCACTTTTGAAGCACCCGGAGCCCAGCGGTAATTAAACGTCACGCGCACGGAACGCCCCGTCTCCTTGACCGTCGTCAGAATCTGCCCGCATTTCTCGGCATTGACTGTCATCGGCTTTTCGCTCACCACATCGCAACCGGCCCGCAAGCTTTCCTTGATATAATAGTCATGCTCCCGGTCGATGGTGCAGATCACCACTGTGTCAGGCCGGGTATCGCGCAGCATCAGGTTAAAGTCCTTCGCAGCATAAACCGGCACCCTTTCGTAGCCGCGGGCCGCCACGCGTTCGCGATGATAGGTCGCACGCTGAAGACTCGCGTCGCACAAGCCGACGATTTCCGCCTCCTCTGAATAAAGATCGGCCACGGGATCGAGAAACATCTTCACACGGCACCCCGTGCCGACGTAGGCGAAGCGGCGCTTTGTTTTCTTTGTGTCCGCCATTGCAGGAGAACTCGTCGTATGGATTTGAGCTATTTTTTGCGTCATAATAATAGGGAGTTAGCGTTTATAGTTTAGAATGTAGGTTCGCAGGAGATCTCCCTGCGTTTTGGGAATCGTTTCCACATGCCCGTCGAGGAAAAGCATGTTCACACACTCGTCATGTCGAAACTCGGCCGCCGACTCATAATCGTTCTGACCAAAGACCGAACGACCATCCCCTTCGTTCGCTCCATTATCGACAGAGTCCATGATCAGGCCGACTCCGCTCGGCTGCGTATAGTTCGCCAGTCGAACAGGCACCGTGCCATCCGTGCCTGCGCCATTCATTGCATAGGTACGGCGCGCCTTCTTACCCGCATAGGTCTGCATGGCAGAGGGGCAGAGAAAGACATTCTTTTGATTCACCACCGGAAAACTCATTCCGGCATAGACCTGTACAGCGATCATCCAGGATACCTTGGAGCCGTTGACATCGTTGTTTTTTCCGGCGGGCAAAAGTCCATTATTCTCGTTTGCGTAGTTCTTCAAGACGAGGTCAATCTGCCGCAAATTATTCGTGCACACCGTCAACTTCATCATCGAGGAGAGCTTGCCCGTTCCCGCAAGAGTCAGACCGGTCAAGACCGCGACCAAAGAGACCGTGATCATCAACTCCACGAGAGTGAAAGCATTGGGGATGGATCGTTTCATGGGGATCGCATGGAAGTGGTCGGCATCGATTCCGAAATGGCCACATCTCCTTCTACAGCGGCAGTTGAGGATTTCTCGTAAGTAACCAGGGCTACATCACGCTTGGACTCCTGCGAGGTCATCCATTTTCGCTTTTCCCACGCAGGTTTCACCGCTACGACATCGCGGCAAAGCACGCTCGCCGCCATAAAGTAGATCTGGCGCATGCCATTATTCCAGGAACGGATGCGAGTGAGTTCCCCCCGGCAATTCAACAAAGCCAAACCCCATCCGCTATTATCATACGTTTCCACATCCGACGCGACCATGGAGCACGAAGCGACATTGCAGAGACCATTGTCGTTTTCCCAAAAGCGACCCTTGCGAATGACGCATTCGATCTTGTCGTGAGCCGAAAACCCTTCGTCCAGATTCTGAAAGGCTTCGACATTCTCAAAAACAAGATCCGTGCCCGTGCCATGCAAGTTGTAACCGTCGTTCAAGCCACCGCTGGCCCGGGTATTGCGGTAAAGGTGATGCGATACATTGCAAATGCGAAAGACCATCTCCCGCGCGGAAATCTCCCAGCCATCCGGTTCCACGCCCGGTTCCAAAACCAATTTTCGTCCCTCGTCCGCAAGCGAAGCCAGTGGCAAAAACTGGCCGCTTTCCGCATTTTGGAAAACGCGTTTCCCTCGAAAAGAGAGCACCCCCGGAAAAGCCAGTGGCTGAGCGTTATTAACCCACATGGCGCCCTTCCTTTCGAAACCCTGCACATACTTCAATTCAGCAAAAAAAGTCGTGAGATCGCACACCCACCGCTCTCCCTCCTTCTTAAACCGGAGCGACTCAAATCCCGTCACCACCTCGCCGTTTCCGTCAAAAATCACCGGACGTCCCGCCTCACCTGAACGCGAAATAAAAACCGTTTCGCGATAAGGTCCGCTGCCCTTGGCCAGCCGGATCGTATCACCAGCCATCACCTCTTTTGTTGCCGCTGCAATCGTCGCATAGGAGGTGCCGCCGCGCTGATCCACCTCCAACACTCTTCCCGGCGCGGACGGCCTCACTGCAGTCGTCGTCTCCAAACCGCCGGGCTGCGCGACCGAAGGATTCGCCGTCGTTGCATTCGGCGCGGCCGGAAACAAAAAGAAGTTAAGCGTCATTCCGGCTGCATATTTGGAAGGATCTTTAGACAGCGACTGAAAACCCTTCCCACCCGCATAGGCATTCATCGGTCCCACGTTTAATACGACGGAATTCTTTTCTCCTTCCGCGACGAACTGGAGCAGAAAGCAATAGTCACCCGGATCCAGCGGCACCGAATCGAATGCAATCGCCAGCCAGACACCCTTGCGCAAGACCTCACCAGGCCCCGGCAGTTTGCCCTCACGCACCGCAATGACCTCGCCAGGACCAACTCCGTTCGGCGCGGGCCGCGCGAAAATCAACCGGAAAGGAGCCAGAGTCGGAGGTTTGGCAGCGCCGGCATTGATCAGGAGGGTCAACCGCTCCGCCTTGAAGGCCTTTTCCACGTGAAAAAACTGACCCATGTCACGACGACCTTCCAACGTCCAGTACCACCGCAGCCCATCCTTATCCTCGGCACGATAACTGCCGACTGCCGCGCCTTCCGCGGGCATATCCTGAAGAACTGAAGTCGTGGCCTCCCCGGTGGACTGCCCGCTGGCAGGGCCAGTCAGAAACAGCGCGCAAAGGAAGCAAGCAAATGCCGGATAAAGTTTCATGGATTCGCGGAAGTGCTGGCCGTCGCCGTTTCCGTCTCGATTTTATTATCGGTCACCTCTGCCTGCGCCTGAATAATCGAAATCGATGAGGAACTCGTCAGCGCGTATTCCTTCGCGGTTTCCGCCGTTTGGGAGAGATTAACCCGGCGCAGAGTATTGCCCGTGATTTTGACTTTCTTCGCCGCAACCACGCTAATGCCACTCACCGAGCAACCGTCGATTGTATTTCCGGAAATCGTGATGTCCTCGTTCCCCGGATAATAGCGCGTATCCATTCCCTGTGGCAGGACATGCGCAATGATCGCGATCGCCCCGGGCGAATAACTCTCCGGCGAAGTAATATTGAGACCCTGCCCAACATCGATAATGCGATTATTCCGCACCGCGATGTTGCGACACCAACCCGCTTCGCGCCAGTAGGCGAACTCCGGACCGACCGTGATGGCAGAACCCTTGATCCGCTCAAACCGGTTGTTCTCCACGACCCCGTCGTTGCTCATCAGGCGCAGTCCGCGCCCCCGATGATCATGAAAAGAAGAATTGCGGATGACAAAATTGGGAGCGCTCGTCGCGGGGATGTCGCAAAAATCTCCCGCCGCCACACCGCTGACCGGTTCGACCAGTCGAATGCGATAAAAGGCCGCCGTATCCGATTGGCGAAAAGTCGGCCAGATTTTTTTTGCCGTGGCCTGCCAGGCTTCGCGATTTTCCTCCGCCGCAGCCGCGGATTCCACCCGCGCGGTGGCGGTAATCTGGTAGCTCGGCTCCTTCAGAAAACGAATCTCATCCCCCGGCCGGATCAACGATTCAAACGTATCGCCTCGCTGAGGACGCATGGAAAGAAACGTGCGGTCATCAATCCATTTCAGAACAGGCAAAGTGACCCCATGCAGGTTCACCGAATCGTCGCCCATATACGAAAATTCGCACCCGTCCATCACCGGCCCCTTGCGCGTATACGCCGCATTAAAGGCATCCGCACAGGTGGAGAAAAGCCGCTCCTGCGTCGCCCCTTCGGGCTTGGGACCAGGAACAATGCGAACATTTTTATAAACGCCTGAGTCCTCGCAAAACCGAACCAAAAATCCAAGCGCCGGAGCCGCATGCACCGTCACATCTTCAAACGCGATTCCCTTGCAACCCTGCTTCATGGTGATACCGGCAATCTGCCGGATGTTGAAGACAACGCGGTCCCCCACCTTGATCATATCGCGGCCCGTCTTGGCAAAAAAGATACGTCCGGTGCGAGGCGTCAAAATATCGATCTTGATCGCATAATAATCCGGCGAGCCCGGCTTCCAACGCGGGGCGTCCTTCTCAAACAAATGGACCAAACGCCGTTTGACGTATTCTTTCGTCACATCCGCATAGCCCGCGTGAATCTCAAATTCGGCCACGCCCTCTTTGGCATCATAGGCCGTGATGCTTCCCTGAGTGAACGGCAGCGGATCATAGTCAAACGTGGCCCCAACCACCTTGACGTTCTCGCTCTGGAAAATCTGGAGAACTGGTGCGTCCTTATTCGTCGCGATGAAGGTGACACCCCGCGCTTCGATCGTCGTATTCTTCACCCCACGCAGAATCAATCCCTCATTGGGCAGACGATACCGCCCCGGTGGAATCGTCAATACCGCAACAGGGTGATCGCTCAAAGAGCGAAATGCCGCACTCGGATCAAAGGCTTTTTCCTCACCAAATACGTATTTGGTTGAGATCAGGGAAAGTAGACACACCGCCCACACGACTTGCTTCATATATTCAATTAGTTAACTTCCGCTAGGAACGCTGGTTACGCAAACGCAACCCGGCAATCAAGACCATCCCGGCTCCCATCAGCAGGGCCGTGGAGGAAGGTTCCGGCACCACCACCCCCTGAACATAAAAGTAGTAATCCGATCCCTGCTGAGCAAAGCTTGAGCCATCCTCAGTAGACCAGACGCTCCCCCCTGTGTAGCCCCCCGACGTCACGGCGCTAAACACCAGATTGCGCTTAACCGCTGGCGACGTCCACGACAGCATCAAGGTGTAGTAATACTGCCCCTGCAACGTGAGGTCCGTCAGGTCAAAATTGAGCCATTGCCCAGCTCCCGTTCCCGCCGCCATCCCACTCGTAGGGAAAATCCCCGTCTCGCTCGTTAACAGGGTTCCAATGGAATTCAAGGCACTGCTTTGGTAGATGCTCACCGTGAATTCCGCGCCCGGATCACCACCCTGAATATTCCCGTTGAGCTGCAGTCCAAACGATTCCAGCGTTATGCTATCCGCCGTGTAAAAAGACTGGCCGACATCCCGGCGTACCGGTGTCGCAGTGGTATCATTTTTCCACACATAACCACCATACGTTCCCGTACTAAAACTGGTGAGGACATGGGTGGTAGGCAGGGTCGTTCCCTCCAGCGAAAGCAAAACCTCCGAACAGGCTTTTTCCGGGGTGACAATACCAGCAATAACGACAATAACAGCGATGAGACACAGTTTGATCATTAGCAATAATGGATTCATTAATCGAGCTCCTTACCTAATTCGAATTGGGTTATCCAAAGTATCTATTATGCCCCTGTTTCTTGCAAGAAAAATATCGCCTTGACCCCTTGGAGGCGTGGATTGCCCCTGGCGCGTCCCGAACTTAACCCTTCTTCGGGGCGGGCCCGCTCGATTCCCGAGCTATAAAGCTGCCCTTGATCTTCACTTCCACTGGCTTTCCCCGCTCTCGGGCAGGCAATGCCAACTGCGTCGAGAGCAATTCGCCGACCTGGGCGATGACCGCGCCGGGGTGTTGATCCACCGTGGTCAGCGTCGGACGCAACGTCTGCGCGACGTCCTGATTATTAAATCCTGTGATCGAAATATCCTTCGGCACGGAAAGACCCGCATCCTTCACGGTCTGAATGGCGCCCAGAGCAATCAAGTCATCCTGACAAATAAACGCGGTCGGTCGCGGCTTCAGCGACAGCGCACGCGCCGCCATCTCCGCTCCCCCCTTGATCGGACTCTCAAAAGGCGACGGATACTTGTACCAGGAGAAAACCTCGTCGGGGTTCAGTCCCCGCGCTATCACCCCTTCCGTCAATGGCGGCCAGCGCCAGATATTGTCCGGCGAAATCCCCAGCAACGCAAACTGACGATGCCCCAGATCAAGCAAATGGTCGATGATCTCGCGCATGGCCTTGTGACGATCGAGCATCACCATGGGAACCTCCTGCGGCCACCAAGGATCGACGCTGACCAAGGCCATGGAGCGTGTCGCCTGCCGGATCTTGGCGGAGGAAAGCATCGAAAAGAAAATCACCACGCCATCCACACGAATGCGGCGAAAATCCTCCAGCACGCGCTGCTCATTCTCCGGATCATTCAACGACGCTTCCAGCAGGCTGCGGAACCCGCGGTTGCGCAGGTACTCCTGAAGTTCAAAAACCTTTTGATCCAGAATCGGGATATTAAGCCGGCTGAAACAGATGCCGATCATGCCGATGCCACGACCACGCAATCCCCGCGCAAAGGGATTTGGACGGAAGCCCAGCTCATCCATCGCGGCAAGCACACGCTTGCGGGTTTCCTCGCTGATGTCGTGGTGTCCGTTGATCGCCCGCGAAACGGTCCACTGCGAAAGCTTCAAATACTTCGCGAGATCAGCCGTGGAAACAACGGAAGGCTCCGGTCCCTTTTTAGAAGAGCCGCTCGGCCCGGGTGAATCCAATGCAGGCATACACCCCATAACATACAAAGCCCGCTGGAGGTGTCACGCTCTTGCTTCGCCTCCACACGTACCGCCCCTGCCGAACCCTATTTAATGGATACGGCACAGCGCATGGCGCGGTGAACGCCGCCGAATGATCCCGGCCACGGCAATTCCACCAATCAGCAACACCCACGTGGAAGGCTCCGGCGTGGCTGAAGCCGAAAGTTCTTGGAACGTAAAAACAATGGGAGCTCCCATGCCCGAAGTAGTGAATTGAAAACCGGCCACGTCATTGAAGGCCGCAGTCTCTTGAACAAAGGTCAATGTCAAACTCGAAGAGAGCTCTCCAAAGGACGCCGTCGTGCCGCTATAGAGTCGATATTGATCGAAGGTGCTATTAAAAAGATATACGGAGAAAATAGACTCGGGATTCGCTCCACTAAGCGTTCCCGTCAAACTGATATAGGATAGTCCCGTGATATCCACGGGATCGAACGTCCCAGCCAGACTCTCGCCTGAATCGGTACCTTCCACACTGACCGTCGTGGGGCTGACAGTAATGGTAGAAAACGAGGAACTACCGCTATCCACAACGAAATCCGTTTCGCTGAAATTGGTAAGCACCACCGCGTGCGCGGCAGTGAAGACGGAAAAGAACAGCAGAAGAGCTGCCAGGGTTTTGCTTGATTTCATATCGATTACTCCAGGTTGTAGGGCAAGGGTTGAGAAAGAGGACTGTATCCGGCCTGTGCGCCGAGACGTTCCAGCGTGACCGCAGAGCCCGCCGGAATGGATTGATTATTCGCAATGGGCGAACCTAAAATCTGCTTGCGCCAATTCGTGCCATCATACCAGTAAGTCGCGCTCAATCCGTTGGTGGTGATTTTCACTTTATCCGAAGTATTGGCGGAGCTACTGGCGACCCAGGCGGGAATTTGCTGGATGTTGGAATTCGCCAGAGTGGTCGCGACAGGCCAGTTCTGTGCCAGAATCGTCGTGCCGGAATTTTTCACCATGGCCACGCGGGCGGTCGTCGATACCTTTCCGGGAATTACCAACGTGAAACTCGTCGCGGCAAGTCTGCCGTAGAGTATGCCGGTATCGGGACGGATCGGAGTATTAGTCGCGTCGGGATTACCGGCAATCGATTGAGTCCAGCGGTTCAACGTCGTGCTGTAGTAGTAAGTTTCAAGTACGCCGTTAATGCAAATCATCACATTGTCCGCCGTAGCAACAGTCGTCCCGCCAAGAACGCCGCTGGTCGAGGGGGTGCCCAGCAAACCGGCCAAAGTGTAGCAGCGGTAAATCTCATACTTGTCGCCCGAGACGATTCCCACTGCAGTCAAATTCGTTTGCACCGCATCCTTGGCATCGATCGTGACCGTGGTCGCCGTATTGGCCGTGGTGGTGGAAATCAAAAACGTCCTTCCGGTCGCGGCTCCACTGGTGATTTTGATGAGATAGGGAGAAGCGACGGCGGACAGTTGCCCCGCCGTCCAACCCGCCGAGGCATCACTGATCGTATTCGCCGTGACCGCTGAGATAGTACCGGTGATCGGGCTGTAATCCGTGGCTGATTCATAGAAAGGAACCGAAAGCCCGGTGACTTTTTTGGCCGTTCCCGTACCCGCCTCGACCTTCAATGTGAGATAGCCCACCGGCATCGTGGATTGCTGCGCGTGTGCCGGTGCGAGGGAGAAAAACAAAGCGGCGGCCATCCCCGCAGACAACACGGCCTGGCATTTCTTTAGAAGAGCATATTGAGTGTCGCGTGTGTTCATTGATTCATTCGGGTTGAGTGGTTCAGGCGTAGGATTCCGACATCACTTCCATGATTTTAGCCGGAGGCTCACGGTGCATCGCCAGCCAGGCCATGCCGCGCAAACCGGGATTCGCGTGCGTGAAAAAATGTTTGTAACCTGCACAAAGGTAGTTCAGGCCGGGATCGCCATCCGGCGTCCGGATAAAACGGTTCTTCGGGCATTCGCCATGACACGCAAACTTCACCGCACAGTCGCGGCAATAGCGGGGCAGCGACGCGGATTTGTTCCGGCCAAACTGGCGTTGCGACTCGCCCTGCACGATGTCGCCCAGACTTTGATCTAGCAGGTTGCCGATGCGATGACGCGGCGTGACAAAGTGATCACACGAGTAGAGATCGCCATTGTGCTCCAGCGCAACGGCATCGCCGCAGTTCTCGCGAAAAAGACACAAACTCGCAGCCTGCCCCAACCACACCCCCAACGCGACGTCAAAGAGCTGCACATAAATCTGACCGACATCCTGCCGCACCCAGTGGTCCCAGATCGCGGTCAAAAAGGTGCCGTAATCCTCCGCCAGCACGCTCGCCTCGGTCACGGTTTCCGTTTCCCCGACGCGATCCACCAACGGGATGAATTGCAAATGCGTGGAGCCGATCTCTTTCAGGAAATGGTAAACCTCGAGCGGTCGGCGCGCGCTCTCGCGATGCACGACAGTCAGCGTATTGAATTCCACCTCGTGACGTTTCAACACTTCCAATCCACGCATCACCTTGTCAAAGGTCGGACGCCCGCCCTTATCCACGCGATAGAGATCGTGCAGCTCGCGCGGCCCATCGATGCTGAGACCGACCAGAAAGCCCTCGCGATGCAGGAACTCGCCCCACGCGTCGTCAAGCAACACGCCATTCGTCTGGAAGGCATTCCGGATCGTCCGGCCTTTGCCATACTGCTTCTGCAGGGCGACCGCCTTCTCAAAAAACTCCACACCCATCAATGTCGGCTCTCCCCCTTGCCACGCGAAGAGCACCTCAGTCCTCACCGGCTGCGCAGCAATCTGATCGCGCACATACGCTTCCAGTACCTCATCCGACATCCGCATAGCCCCGGGCGGATAGAGCCCCTCCTTCTCCAGATAGAAGCAGTACTTGCAATCGAGATTGCACTTCGCCCCGGAGGGTTTGGCCATGATGTGGAACGGATTCATGCGATTGATTTCGAGGCTAGGAAGCGGCGGACCACTGCACGCGGTAAAAAGCCTTTTCATCGGTGAGCGTATCGCCCATCACGATCAGTCCATTGTTCCCGACCGCCACCGAACCGGTATTGGTCCACGTGATGAGATCGGTCGACTTCTGCATCTGGTAGTTTGTGTTCAGGCGCGACAGGAACGTGAGCTGCGCCTTGGCCTGCGCTCCCAGCTCAGGATCAGTCCAGCGCACAATCTCGAACTTCATATTCTCCGGCGCAATCGACGCCGCATACGCCCGCGGGGCAAGGCGCGTGGACTCCATCGTCGCGAGCTGGTTCATCAACGTCGTGCGCGCCGCGATGAGCGTACTGTCATTCTCCGGCGTCAACGGCGGCGCTCCCTGCGATTCGGCCCAGAGCGAATGATTGTTCAATTCGAGCGGCAGCCCGTAGGTGGAATTATAGTCCGCCCCGGTCGGCCGCAGATCATAGAACTCCTGCTGATCCGCCGCCGGAGGCACCGCACCCGAGCCATCGAAATAACGCGCATACTTGTACTCCGTCGTGCGAATCATCCGGATGCGATTCGGCGGCGGCACCGCGCCGGTTGGGAAATTCGCGGCGTCCGACCCAGCATAGATATCGTCGAAGGCGAACAAGATATAATCCTGCACCGGCGGCGCGGCAGGGTTCAACACGATGCTGCTGTAATCCACTCCCGCGAAACCCTTCGATTGCCAGTTCGGCACACCGAACAGCGAGCACAACGTGGGCAACAGATCCACATGCGACACCATGGCAGACGTCGTCTGCGGGGTGGAATAGAGCGTGGGATTTGAAAAGATGAGCGGCACCCGGATGGCTTCGTCGTAAGTGACAAACGTCTTTTGCCGCAAGCCACCATGAGCGAGCGCCATCTCGCCGTGATCCGAAGTACGGACGATCAGCGTATTGTTCAAGGCCGTCGTTCCGGCTGCACCGGCGTTGTCAAAAACCGAGAGCAATTCCCCGATCTGCCCGTCGATCTTGCTCATCAACCGGAAATAGAAATTCAAATACTTCTGCTGCGTATCCGGAGTGACCAGCGGCCCCATGCCCACGGCCATGACCGCCTTCAACGCCGCATGCGCCGTCGGCTTGTAATTCGTCGCCAGATTTTCCGTCACTGTCGGCGGCAGCGAAATCGGCGGCACCGTATCCTCCAGCCACGTGTCATCGTACCCGCCCTGAATATAGGCCGGCACCGTCCCCACAGGACTGCCAACCGGCACGCCCGGATAACCCAGTACGTCGTGCGGATTGACGAAAGACGCGATCAACACGAACGGCCTGCCGGTCGGATTTTGAATCCGGTCCTGCAAGAAAGCCTTTGCGTCGTCGAGATACCGCTGATCGTTATTGGCGTAGCCACCTCCGAAATTCTTCAGCTGCGTGTCGCCGCCCGCATCCGGCGAATCCCAACCCTGGAAACCATAGCGCGACACATCATCTTCGATGTATTCCCCGTCCACTCCGTCCATGCCGTGACTGAGATGCCACTTGCCCTTGTAGATCACATCATAGCCCGCCTCCAGAAAGCACGTCGCCAGATTCGGCAACGATGGATCCATCATCGGCTCGATCGAGCTCTGCTGCATATCCTCCGTCAACGTCCAGGGGGATTGCGTCTGGGGAGGATACAACCCCGTGAACAGCGAAATACGAGACGGCGTGCACATGGCGCTCACGCAAAACGCCTCGGAGAAAGAGACGCCATTATTCTTGAGCCGGGTCAGATTCGGCAGATTCGCCTCCTCCCAACCCGCAGGCAGCCACATCGGCCGCCGCTCCTGGTCCGTCATGATGAGCAAGAGATTCATCTGCGACGGCAACTGCGCGGCCCGGGCCTTCTGCGTCACAAGCCCGAAGAACTGCGTGCCGACGGTCGTCGCGACGAGTCCCTTTAAAAATTCCCGCCGGTTTGGTGTGCTGGTAATCATAGAGGTTCGCGTGGTTGGATGGAGTGGATGCGCTATTAGTTCTTGTTTATTACGCACCACGCGGCTTATATCACTTTTTTCGTGACGAAGGAGCCGACAAAAGTGACGAAGCGGACGCCAGGCTTTCTAGGCGATAAATGGCGCAGAATTTTCCGATTTGGACTTTTTCGTCACGACGTTTGCGCTCAGAATCCGCGCATGCTCTCGCGCACGATCAGCTTCTGGCGCTGCCAACTCATCGGCTGGACCATTTGCATCTTCGCGACCTTCCCTCTGAAATTCGCGATCTTCGGCAATTTCACCCATGCCTTGGCCGCGACATTTCTGCGGGAAGGCATCGGCTTTCTCCTCACGCTGGGACTCTGGCGGATCTATCGGCGGTGGAATCGAGAGGCGTTCACCACACCCCGGCTCATTGCTGCCATTTTGGGGATGTCCATTGCCACCGCAGCCGTTGAAACCCTCCTCGTGCTGCTGATCCAATATCGTTCCCCGCTCCTGCCTCCCCACTCCCGCTCGCTGATCTTTCTGGTGGGAACCTTCTGCTACCGCACCATGCTTTTCGCGTTCTGGAGCCTGCTTTATTTCTGGATCAAGGACTGGAACGAATCGCAGACACGCGAGCGGCGTCTGGCCCAGACGGAGATTCGCCGGCAGGAAGCCGAACTGCAAATGCTCCGAGCCCAGGTCAATCCGCACTTTCTTTTTAATGCCCTGAATACGATTCAATCGGGCTTGAATCGCGACCAGGAGCCCTTGAAGAAAGTGGTTCTCGGCCTCGCCGACTACCTCCGCTATTCGCTGGCCAATCAAGACCGCCCGATGGTGCCGCTCGGCGAGGAATTTGACGCCATCCTGCAATACCTTGAGGTGGAAAAAGCCCGATTCCGCGGCGATTTAACCATCGACGCGCACATCGACGAAAGCGCCCGTCATCTCCCCGTTCCCGGCATTATGCTTCAGCCCCTCGTGGAAAACGCCATCCGCTACGGCTTGGAGGATTCGATTCGCCCCCTGCACGTCCACATCGCCGCGTGCCGCGGAGAAAAAGGGCGCCTCGACATCACCGTGTCCAATACCGGCCACTGGATCGAACCCCGCGGCCGCCGCGCTGACGGCACCGGTGGATCGGGGCTGGACACCCTGCGCCGGCGACTGGCTCTTCTTTACCCCGGAAAGCATGATCTCAAAATCAAAAGCGAAGCGGACCAAGTCACCGTCACGATACGCTTGGAATTGGAGGTGGCCTGATGAGCCGCACGATTCGCACCTTGCTGGTGGACGACGAGCTTCCCGCGCTGGAACTCCTGCGCGAACTCTTGTCCGCCCATCCGCAAATTGAAATAGTCGGCCAGGCCCGCAACGTGACCGAAGCCGCCACCCTCGCCGCCACGCTCACACCGGACCTCATCTTCCTCGATATTCAGATGCCCCGCGAGGACGGCTTCGCCCTGCTCCCCCAATTGCCACAACCCACATCCATTATTTTTGTCACCGCCCACAACGAGCACGCCGTCCGGGCCTTCACGGTCAACGCGGTTGATTATCTGCTGAAACCCGTCCATCCCGACCGCCTCCGGCAAAGCCTGGCCCGGCTGGGAAAAGAAACGACCCCGACCGTTCAGGGTTCTGTGACTCTGGAAGACAACGTGTTCTTCAAGACCGATCGCGGTCTGCAAGTCGCGAAGATGAAAGCCATCACCTACATCGAGTCGGAGGAAAACTACACGCGCGTCCATCTCCACGACGGTCGAAATTATCTCCTGCGCCGCACCATGGCCGAATGGGAAGCTTTGTTGCCCTCGCAAAAATTCCCCCGGCTCGAACGCTGCCTCATCGTGGGCCTCCACGCCATACGCGACCTGCAAGTGCAATCGCGTGAAAAGGCGCTCCTCTATCTCACGGGCAGCGAGCAACCGATCAACCTCGCCCGCCGCGCCTCCTTCCGCCTGCGACAGCTCCTCGAAGAGCAAACCTAGGCTTTTCGCAAAAATTTCGCACACGCAGCGAACGTAGCTCACCTAACGCAAACGTCCGACGTGGTTCCATGCTATAACTCGTGCATGCCCACCGCACTTTCCCTTAAAATCTCCAATCGGAAATGGGAAATCTCCCGTCGACACCGACCGCGACACCCAACAGAGACGGTCGATTCTTGTAGCGCTTTGTCGACGCTCTTTATTTTTCGCACCGCTTCCCCTCATCTCCCCTGCCTGACTGATTGACAAACCGCTGAAAGCAGCGACGTTAACTCCCGCCATGGCCGCCGATTCCTCCCTCCCCACCAACGCTCTCGCGGGTGAAAAATCACCCTATCTCTTGCAACACGCACACAATCCCGTGCAGTGGATGCCCTGGGGCGAAGCCGCTTTCACGCGAGCGCGCACAGAGAACAAACCGATCTTCCTATCCGTCGGTTACTCCACCTGCCACTGGTGCCACGTGATGGCACACGAATCGTTCGAGAACGCGGAGATCGCGGAGATTCTCAACACCCACTTCATCAACATCAAGGTCGACCGCGAAGAGCGCCCGGATGTGGACCGGCTCTACATGACCTTTGTGCAAGCCACCACCGGACAAGGCGGCTGGCCGATGAGCGTCTGGTTGACGCCGGAACTCAAGCCCTTCGTCGGCGGTACCTATTTCCCGCCCGAAGATCGCCACGGGCGCGTGGGCTTTCCGACCTTGCTGCAACGGATCGCGAAAGCGTGGGAAGCGAACCGCGACGGCGTGATCATTCAGGGCGGCAACATGCTCGAAGCGTTGCGGCAGAATACAACGCCGTCCGCGACCACCGCCACCGCCGCTCCAGATGAAAAAGCGTTGCAGCGCGGTTATCAGATCTTCGCCCAAACATTCGACAGCGCCGAAGGCGGTTGGGGCAGCGCGCCCAAGTTCCCGCGCCCCTCGGTCTTCGCGTTCCTCCTGCGCGAATACGTGCGACGCGGTGCCCACACGGCAGAGGGCCGGCATGCGGCCGAGATGTCCCTCTTCACTCTCGAAAAGATGGCCACTGGCGGAATGCACGATCATCTCGGCGGCGGCTTTCACCGCTACTCCGTCGATGAATTCTGGCATGTACCGCACTTCGAAAAAATGCTCTACGATCAAGCGCAACTGGCCGTTGCCTATCTCGAAGCCGCGCAACTCACAGGCGAAGCGTCCTATGCCGACATCGCCCGCGATATTCTCGATTACGTGCAGCGCGACATGACCGATGCGCTCGGCGGCTTCTACTCGGCGGAAGACGCGGACAGCCTGCTTGTCTCGGGAAAACCCGAACACGCGGAAGGCGCGTTCTATGTCTGGACCCAGGCGGAAATCGACGCGATTCTCGGCGCCTCCGATGCGGCCCTCATCCATTTCACCTACGGCGTGCGCCCGGAAGGCAACGCGCCCGAGGGAGCCGATCCGCACGGCGAGTTCACCGGCAAGAACATCCTGCTGCAATGTCATCCCCTCACCGCCGTCGCGGCCGAATTCAAAATCTCCACCGACGAAGCCGCGCAGCGATTGGAATCGGCACGCCGCAAACTCTTCGATGCCCGCGCCCAACGGCCCCGCCCTCATCTCGATGATAAAATCATCACCGCATGGAATGGCCTGATGATCTCCGCGTTTGCCAAAGCCTTCCAGATTCTCGGCGAACCGTCCTACCTCGCCTCCGCTCAACGCGCCGCCGCCTTCGTGCGAGACCACCTCACCGCGGGCACCCCGGATCAGCTCCTGCGCAGTTACCGCCAGGGTCCGGGCACGGTCGCCGCGTTTGCCGATGACTACGCCTTTTTGATCCAGGCGTTGCTCGATCTCTACGAAGCCGACTTCGACTCGGCGTGGCTCGACTGGGCCGTGTTCCTGCAGGAAAAAATGAATGCGCTGTTCTGGGACGACACCCACGGCGGCTACTTCAGCACCAGTGGCGCGGACGCCAGCGTTCTGCTGCGCCTGAAGGAAGATTACGACGGCGCGGAACCCTCGCCGAATTCCATCGCCGCGCTTAACCTGCAACGGCTCGCCTCCATGCTCAGCCGCAACGACTGGCGTGAACGCGCTGCGCAACTCCTCCGAGCGTTCTCTGAGCAGATCACCACCTCGCCCTCCGCTGTACCGCAACTCCTCGCCGCGCTCGATTTTTCACTCGGCAAAACCACGCAAATCGTACTCGCCTCGCCCTCGGAAGATGACACCGCCCTGCTACCGCTCCTGCGTGAAGTGCATGGCAAATTCCTGCCGCGCAAGGTGGTGCTGCATGCCCGCGATACCTCCTCGTTGCGCGAAGCACCGCTGATCGACGGCCAAGCCACCGCGTTCGTCTGCGTCGACTTCGCCTGCCAGTTGCCGACCAACGATCACGCAACCTTGCGAAAGCAGCTCAGTTCGCTTTGACCAGCTTCAGTTGCTGCTCAAACAACTCGGCAATCGTCTTCTGAATGGAGGGTGTGCTGAATTCCGGTCCCCCGTGCTTCGCACCGGGAATCACGATCAGTTGCGACTTCACCCCGGCTTTTTCCAAAGCGGCCTGCAACCGCACACTCTGGTCTGCAGGCACCACCGGATCTTTCTCCCCGTGGACAATGAGAAAGGGCGGATCATCCGGACTCACATACGTCACCGGACTCGCCGCAGCGGCCTTCTCGGGAATTTGCGTCGGAATGCCACCGATCAATTTCGACTCCGGCGAATCCGCCAGCGCATGCCGTTCGTAACCAGGCGTCCCCACCATGACCGCCAGATCGCTCGGCCCAAAAAAATCGCACACCACCTGCACCCGGCTGGATTGATCCAGATTTTCCCCGCGATCAAACTCCTTCACATCGCCGCTCGTTCCCAGCAATGCCACGAGATGACCTCCCGCCGAACCGCCCCACGCCGCAAAATGCGCGCCATCGAGACGATACTCCGCCGCGCGCGCCCGCAGCCAGCGAATCGCCGCTTTGCAATCCTCGATCTGCGCGGGAAAAACCGCATCGCCGCTCAGGCGATAATTCAAACTCGCCACCGCATATCCCTTGTCAACAAAGCCAGCCCGCAAGGGAAGACATTGCTCCTTGCTCCCATTTTGCCAGCCGCCGCCATGCACCCAGACGATCACCGGCCACGGACCGGCCCCCTCTGCCGGCACATACAAATCCAACGTTTGACGCGCCGTCCCATTCGGCACGTAGAGCAAGTCCCTATACGCTTTCACTCCCATCGGCACGGGAGCTAACGGACGCGCTGGCTTCGATTCCTGCGCGCCCGACATCAAGGGGCAAAACACACCTAATAATAGAATGAGAAGATGTAATTGCTTCATGAGTAATACTGATTCAAACCCCAGTGGTAAAAGAAAGTTGCGTCTGGGCAACTTTTGGATCATACCAGTGTTCCATCCACTATGAGCAATCCCGCCTCCACACCTGCCAAGCCGGCTGATTCGATCAGTTGGAAAAACATTTCCGTGTTATTGATCATCTTCACCGCCGGGGTTTTCACTGGCGTGGTGACTCAGTATGCGGATCGTTGCCCATGGCTCAATCCCCAGGTCAAGGTGACCGAGGAACGGCCCAATCGCCATCAACTCGCACTCAGCCGTGAGCAGGGCCTTTATGTCCGCAAAGTGCGGGAGTGGAAGAAACCCTATCAAGACAAGATCGATGCCGTGCTGACGCCCGAACAGAAAACCCAGCAGGAAACCCTGCGACGCGCGCATCCGATGGACCCCTCTGGCACGGAAGCCGTCTATGATGGCCCGATGGGTCCGGATGGTATCCCGATGGATGGTGAGCCTTACTACCCGGTCCGTCCCACCAAGAGCGAAAAATTGGTGAAAACCCTCTCCGGTATTTTATCCTATCAATCCGAACTGGATAAGCTCACGCAAACCCTGAAACTCACAGATAAACAAAAAGCCGCCGTGAGCAAGATCATGAGCCAGCGCCGCGATGATTTCCTGAAATTCATCGACCAGAATCCGCCCCCCACCAAACCGAGCCGCCCGCTCACGCAGGAAGAGATCATGACGATCGAGATGGAAGTCGACGAGATCTAGCACTTCCCGGATTTACAAAACACACCCCCCGATGCTCTGGCGTCTGGGGGTGTGTTTTTTTGTCCGCGTCGAATCAGCTCTCAAATCAATGGCGACGAGCAGCCCATGCCATGCGCCTCGGCCACGCCCTTGAAAGTAATATTGCCGTCCTGGATATTGATCCCGTCGACCAACTCCGGCAACGCCTGGCACGCTCCGGAAACGCCGTGGTCAGCGATTTGCTCGATATAGCGGTACGTGACATTCGTCAACGCCTGCGTGGCGGTCCGGGCATAAGCTCCCGGCATGTTGGCCACGCAATAATGGAGCACCCCTTCCTCCTGGAAGACCGGCTTGTCATGCGTCGTCACCCGCGACGTCTCGGCGCAACCGCCCTGATCGATCGCGATGTCCACGAACACGCTGCCCGGCTTCATCAACCGCAGCATGTCACGGCGCACCAACCGCGGAGCCCGCGCTCCGGGCAACAGCACCGCCCCGATCAGCAAATCGGTCGTGGGCAACAAGGACAGCAAATGGTCCTCATTGGAATAAAGGGTGTGCGTCCCGTGCATGGTGATGTCGAGAAAGCGCATCCGCTCCACATCGACCTCGAGAATGGTCACATCCGCACCGAGCCCCGTCGCCATGCGCGCCGCGTTTACGCCGGACGTCCCACCGCCGAGCACCACCACGCGGCCCGGCAACACCCCCGGCACGCCGCCGAGTAGAACGCCCTTGCCGCCGCGATGTTTGGAGAGAAAGAAGCCGCCGACGATGACCGACATACGGCCCGCGATCTCGCTCATCGGCTCGAGCAGGGGAAGCCGGTGCTGGCGCTGCACCGTCTCGTACGCAATCGCCGTCGCACCCGAAATCCGCAACGCATCGGTCAACGGCCGATTCGCGGCGAGATGCAGGTAGGTGAATAAAATTTGTCCGCTACGCAGGAGCGCATATTCGGCCTCAAGCGGCTCTTTCACTTTCACCACGAGCTCGCTGCGCCGATAAATTTCCTCCACCGCATCGGTAATCACCGCCCCGGCCTGCACATAATCCTCGTCGGGATAGCCGGAACCCAGTCCCGCGTTACGACCGATGAGTACGGTATGCCCGCGCTTGACGAGTTGGTACGCGCCCGATGGCAATAAAGCCACACGATGTTCCTGTTCTTTCGTTTCCCGCGGAACGCCTATGATCATATGTTCTTTCTATCGGACAGTTTCGGCCGATTTTGAGAGATGTCAAAGCCCACCCGATTATTCTATCATTCCTCCATGTCCTCCACTTCGAAAATCGTCATCCTCACCGGCGCGGGCATCAGCGCGGAAAGCGGGCTCAAAACCTTCCGCGATGCCGATGGACTCTGGGAGAACTACTCCATTGAGGACGTCGCCACGCCCGACGGCTGGCAGCGCAATCCGAAACTCGTGCTCGATTTCTACAACCAACGCCGCCGCGACGTGCTCGCCGCCCAACCCAATGCCGCGCATCGCGCCTGCGCGCGACTGCAGGACTATTTCGACACGGTGGTGATCACGCAAAATATCGACGACCTGCACGAACGCGCCGGCAGCCGGAACGTCCTCCATCTGCATGGCGAGATTGTGAAGGCCCGCAGTTCCGTGGACCCGGACTGCCTCGTGCCGATGACCGGCGACATTCAGCTCGGCGACAAATGCCCGCGCGGTTCGCAACTACGCCCACATGTCGTGTGGTTCGGTGAAGCGGTGCCGATGATGGAAGAAGCCGCCGCCGAAACGCGCACGGCAAGTCAGCTGATCGTCGTTGGAACCTCCCTGCGCGTTTATCCCGCGGCGTCGCTGGTGGAATTCATCCGGCCCGGCACGCCGGTCACGGTGATTGATCCCGCACCCGCGATGGTCTCCGCACGGAACGTGACCACGCTTCCCGGCAAGGCGAGCGAAATGCTCCCGCCCTTCGTGGAAAAATTAATCGCGGCGCTTGGCCGGACGTGACGGAGGCGTCGGGGGTTTCGCGGGCTTCACAATCTTAGGAGGCCGCGCCAACTTGGCCGCTTCCTTCGCCGCCTCGCGCGATTTCTTGATCGCGGCCGCGCCCTTCTTGGGCGAATAACCACCCACGAGCGGACCGAAATTTCCCGGCAATTGCGATTCGAACTTCACCCGCGCGCCAGTCACCGGATGCGGAAATTCCAGTGCGCAGGCGTGCAATGCCATGCGCTTGATCGGGTCGTGCTTCGAACCGTATTTGTCATCGCCCACGATCGGACAACCCGCCTCAGCCAGTTGCACACGGATCTGGTGACGGCGCCCCGTCTCGAGCGAAAGCCGCACCAGCGAATACCGCTCGTGTGTCTTGAGCACGCGGTAATGCGTGATCGCGAGCCGCGCCTGGCCGCCCGCTTCCGTGACGTAAACCTTGCCGGGATTCTCCTCGTTGAGATATGAACGGAATGTGCCCGTCTCATCCGGCAACTGGCCCTCCACAATCGCATAATAACGTTTGTCGGCCTTGTCCCAATTCAACTGCAACGCGCGCTTGGCCTGCTCCGTCTTGGCGAATACCATCAACCCGGAGGTGTCGCGGTCGAGGCGATGCACGATCCAGACGCGCGCGCGGGAAAACCGGTCTCCCTGTCGCAGGTAATCGGTGAGGTGATGATATACCGTGTTGTCCTGCACCTTCTCGCTGGCAATGGTGAGCAGGCGATCCGGCTTCTCGATGACGATCACCGCGTCATCCTCATAGCAAATGCGGATGCCAGTGGAGAGCTTGGTATTCGGCGTCGCAAAACGATCCGTGCGGATCGCGACGACATCGCCCGGCTTGAGCGGGTGATTGAATTGCGAGATCACCTGCCCGTTGACCGTCACCGATTTGAATTTCAGCCACGTGCGAATCTGTTTTTTCTTCACGTCGGGCCATGCCGTGAAAAGATAGGCGAGAAGTTCGGCGGGCTGCTGGACGGTGGACGGTTGCGGCATAGGAGTGAGCAGGTTACCCATTCTTCAGGAGAGGTCAAAGCCGGGGGTGAACAAATCGCGTTTTGTTTGGAATTTCTCTCGATCCCTATTCGCCCCCTCATAGCGACAATGTTGGGTAAATTGAAGCCAATGAATCTTCCGCAACCCCGCACATCCCCTATTTTACTCTGTTGGATTGCGTTTCTCCTTGCATCTGACAGCCTCTTTATTATGTTCTACAAATATACAAATAAACGATTATGACCACCCTCACTTCGCCTTCTCCTCTCTCTGCCGCCCAGCTGGAATCCAAAATCTATGGTTGCTGGATGGGTAAATCGATCGGCGGCACGCTCGGTCTTCCCTGCGAGGGCCGCACGGAGCGGATGTCCTATTCGTTCTATGATCCGGTTCCGACCATCGCGCCGCCCAATGACGATCTCGAGTTGCAACTGGTCTGGCTGCGCATTGTGGAAAAAGGCGGCGCGTCGCTCACCCGTCGCGATTTCGCGGACGCGTGGCTGAAGTATCTCCACTACATGTGGGACGAGTACGGCCGCTGCCGCTGGAACCTGCGCCGCAATGTGCCGGTTGATGCCCTCGGCGCGTTCGAAAATCATTTCGCTTCCGGCATGGGCTCTCCCATTCGCTCGGAAATCTGGGCCTGCCTCTTTCCCGGCGATCCCGCCAGCGCTGCCTACTACGCCGCGCTCGATGCGTCGCTCGATCACGACATCGAAGGCATCTACGGCGAAGCGTTCTTCGCCATCGTGCAAAGTCTCGCCGCCACCGGCACCAATCTCACCAATGCGATCAGCACCGCCTGGCAGCAGCTTCCCACCGACAACGAATCGGCTCGCGCGATCTCTCTCGTGATTACGCAACACCAACGTAGCCTCCCGGCGTGGCAAACCCGCGATCTCCTACTCGCGCAGCACGACAACGACAATTTCACCCATGCGCCGCTCAATGTGGCGCTCGCCGTGTGGGCTCTGCTCTACGGCAACGGTGATTTCGAAACGAGCATCCTCCTCGCCGTGAATGCCGGGTACGACACCGACAGCACCGCCGCCACCGTGGGAGCCACGATTGGTCTCGCGCTCGGCATTGAAAATCTCCCCGCGAAGTGGATGCAACCGATCGGCGACGGCGTCTATCTCGGCCCCGGTGTGATCAATCTGGAAGAAGCTCCCACCACTTTGAAGGAACTCACGCAGAGAGTCGCCGCGCAGGTGGGCAAACTCGCGCCGAAATCATGGTCCGATCTCGACTGGTCCAACACCGCCGCGCAGGTCGATCTGCGCTCGCTCCCCGGCACCATCACGATGCGGCCGACCGGCATGACCGTTGACCTCCCGTGGGCCAATGGCGAGCTCCCGCAGTCGGTCAAACAATCCGGTGGCGCGGAATGGATCTGGAACAAGTCCACCGCCGAACCGCGCGAGATCATCTGCCTCGCCCGTTCCGGCGCAAAACTCTTTATCGATGACCAGCTCATCGTCGACTGCCCCGCCCATCTGCCCTACGTCCCGGCCACGCACCGCTCGCCGAAAGGATCGCGCGTGCGGGCCGATCTCGGGGCTGGCACCTATCGCGTCCGGGTGGAATTAAACTCCCACAGCGGCGATCAGGAGGCTTCCGTCATCCTCGCCTATCCGAATCTCCATATCTGCCCGTGGACCGCGCAGGAGCTGCCTCATGCGGCGCTGCTCCCTGCGTGAGATAGGCCGTCCCGCTCTCAAAAGCGCAAAAGATATAACTTATTCCGCATAGAACGGAATCGATGCCGTTGGCCAAAAATACCGAGGTGAGGCATAGTTGAATCATCGATTAACACTCCCGATTCATACTATGCACCCCACCACTTCCACCGCCGTCACGCTGACTGAAACCCTGACCACCCCGATCGAGTACGCGGGCGATGTGCTCGTCATTGGCGCCGGTAGCGCTGGAGTCGGCGCTGCGCTGGCCGCAGCGCGTTCCGGCATGAAAACCACCCTCGTCGATCCCGCCGGTTTTATCGGCGGCACACTGGTGAGCGGCATCCCCATCGGCGGCAGCCACGATGGCGAGAAGCAGGTGGTCAAAGGCATCTTCCATGAAATGTGGGAGCGGCTGCATGCGCTCGACGGCTGCGACGATCATCCCGACCAGACGACATGGTTGAACATCGATCCGGAAAAGCTCAAGATCGTCCTCCTCGAAATGCTCGGCGAAGCAGGCGTGCAATTGCGCCTGCATACCTTCTTCTCCCGCGCCAGCATGAACGGCTCCTCGATTAATGCCGCCATCGTCGAGGGCAAGGGCGGTCGTCTCGCCCTGCAGGCGGGCATGTATATTGATACGACCGGCGACGCTGACCTCGCCATCTCCGCAGGCGTTCCCATCGCGAAAGGCCGCACCCTCGACGGCAAGATGCAGCCGATGAGCCTCATCTTCGCCGTCGGCAACATCGATCTGGATCGCTTTCAAAAATGGGGTGGCTACGGAAAACTGGAATCCGTCTGGAACGAAATCTCCGTCCGCGAACACTTCCGCAACCCTCGCCGCGGTAATCTGAGTGGCATGTGGGGCTCGCCCGCACGGCACGGCGAACGTGCGTTCAACGTCACCCGCGTCACCGGTCTCGATGGCTCCGACGCGCACACGCTTTCCCGTGCAGAGGTGGAAGGCCGCCACCAGGCGTGGGAGTTCCTGCATGATTTCCTCCAGCCGCACATCCCCGGATTCGAAAAGGCATTCGTTTCGTGGACCTCTGCGAAAATCGGCGTGCGTGAGACCCGGCGCATTGTCGGCGAATATGTCCTGACCCGCGACGACATCTGGAATTTCGTCAAGTTCCCCGATGCGATCAACTGCGGCTCCTATCCCATCGACATCCACAGCCCGACCGACGCCACCACCGAATATCCCACCGACCATTTCTACGGCGGCAAATACTGGACCATCCCCTACCGCTCCCTCGTGCCGTTGAAAGTCGACAATCTGCTCGTCGCTGGTCGCTGCCTCAGCGCCACCCACGAAGCACTCTCCGCTGTGCGTGTGATGGCCAATACCATGGGCATGGGCGAAGCCGCCGGATTCGCTGCCGCGCTCGCGCTCCAGCACAAAACGACACCGCGCCGACTCGATGCCCGGCTGGTGCAGGATGCCATGCTCCAACACGGAGCGTGGCTCGGTGATGTCGCTGCCGTCGCGACGGTGTAACCGCCCTTCGGTCATGCCATTGACTGGCAACATATAACTAGAGATAGATCAGCACTGTCTCTCGGCTTAAATCTCTTCGAATATTGGATTGAAGAGCAATCTCTGAAAAGCGTGAGCGTGCGCGCCTCTCCTACGCGCCTTCTTTTCACAAAATCTGTAACTCACTCCCAAAAAGATACTTCCTCCGCCTCTGAAATTGTTGCGCAATATTAGAATCGACTCACCGCTCCTTTTATCATACCACCTCATCTATGTTCACCGATCGCTCCACTCTCGACTTGAACGGTTCCTGGTCCTTCGCTTGGAGCCTCACTCCCGCCGAACCCACCACCATCGCCCAACTCGAGCAGAGCGGGCTGCGCGCGCTGGACTGTCAGGTTCCCGGCAACTTCGAGCTCGACCTGCAAAAGCATGGCCTCATTGAGGAGCCCTTCCACGGCATGAACATCACGGGCCTGCGTCAGTACGAAGGTGCGCATGTCTGGTACTTCCGCACGTTCGATCTCCCACCGCACCCCGGCACAACGCCTGTGCTCGTTCTGGAAGGCGTCGACTGTTTTGCCGAGGTCTACCTCAACGGCCAGCACATCGGCTCCTGCGCGAATATGCTCATCGCGCACACCCTGCCGCTCACTGGCGCGCGCGCGGAAGGCAACGAGTTGCTCATCCACATCCGCCCGGCGGTCGAAGAGGCCCGCAAATTCGACTACCCGCCCGGCCTCAACGCGCTCGGCAGCAACTACGACGCCATTCACGTCCGCAAGGCACCGCACATGTATGGATGGGACATCATGCCGCGCGCCGTCTCGGCGGGACTGTGGCGTCCCGTGCGCATCGAGTATCTTCCCGATGAGCGAATCGAAACGCTCTTCCTCGACACGATGAGTTGCTCGGCCCGCGAGGCCCGGTTGACGCTTCATTTCCGCGCCCGGCTTGGCTCTGAAGTGGCCAATAAATACGAGCTCGAAATCACCGGCTCCTGCGGCGACTCCACTTTTCACCAGAAAACCGTCGTCCTGTTCGAGGCAGGCCGCGCCTTCGTCGAGATCTCCAATCCCCGCCTCTGGTGGCCGCGCAACCGCGGTCCGCAATCGCTCTACAATGTCACCGTGGTTCTCCTGAAAAACGGCCAACCCATTGACCGCGCGCAATTCCGTCACGGCATCCGCTCGCTCGAACTGCGCCGCACCAGCACCACTGACAACACAGGCAATGGCGAATTCTGTTTCCTCGTCAACGGCGAGAAGGTCTTCATCCACGGCAGCAACTGGGTGCCCGCCGACGCGTATCATTCGCGCGACGCCGAGCGCATTCCCAAGATTCTCGAGCTCGTCCTCGACTCCGGCTGCAACATGCTCCGCTGCTGGGGTGGCAATGTCTACGAGCCCGACTGCTTCTTCGATTTCTGCGACGAGCACGGCATCCTGATCTGGCAGGACTTCGCCATGGCGTGCGGCTACTATCCGAAGGACGACGCGTTCTGCAAGGTGCTCGAAACCGAAGCCCGCGCTGTCGTGCGTCGTCTGCGCCAGCATCCCTCCCTCGCGCTCTGGGCCGGGGACAACGAATGCGATCAAGCCTACTACTGGATCAAAGGTGCTTCCCCCGAAGCCAATCGCCTCACCCGCGAAGTACTGCCCCGCGTGCTGCAGGCCGAGGACCCACGCCGTCCCTACCTTCCCTCGTCGCCTTACATCGATGCCGAAGCGCTCAAGGCCGACGAATCGCGTCTGCCGGAAAATCATCTCTGGGGTCCGCGCGATTACTTCAAGAGTCCGTTCTACGAACAATCGCTCGCCCACTTCGCCAGCGAGATGGGCTATCATGGTTGTCCCTCGCCTGAATCGATCAAAAAATTCATCTCCCCCGCGAAACTCTGGCCGCCCGGCAACGACGAATGGCTGCTCCACGCCACCTCTCCCGTTCCCGGCGTAAATTTGTACGACTACCGCATCGAGCTCATGAGCAATCAAATCCGCGAGATGTTCGGCCGCGTTCCGGACAACCTCGACGATTTCGCCTTCCAGAGCCAATGCGTGCAGGCCGAAGCCAAGAAGTTCTTCATCGAACTTTTCCGGGGCGCGAAATGGCGTCGCACCGGGTTGCTCTGGTGGAACCTCATGGACGGCTGGCCACAATTCTCTGACGCTGTCGTTGATTACTATTTCAACAAGAAGCTCGCCTACCACTTCATCCGTCGCGTGCAACAACCCGTGCTCGTGATGTTCCGCGAATCGCGCGGCTGGAATCACGATCTCGTCGTCTGCAACGACACGCGCGACACCCTCGACCTCCGCTACACCGTGCGCGACCTCGCCCATGACAAGATCATCGCCGAGGGCCAGTGCGCCGCAGCGCCGGACGCCGTCACGCTCGCCCAGGAGGTCCCCTACACCCGCAGCGAAGCCCGTTTCCTCGTCATCGAATGGAGTAGCGCGCAAGGCAAGGGCCTCAACCATTACCTCTCTGGTAATCCGCCGTTCGACCCCACGCACTATCGCCAGTGGATTTCCCAAGTTTACGGGCATTAGGCTCCATCGATCACGATTCCAGCGCTGATCTGGTCCATGCCGGATATCACTTATGTGAAATCAGGCATGGACCATTCACTAGACCGAACATCACAAAAAACTCCCACCCATATCACAAATAGATGCTTGCATCGCGATTGATACAATTTCATCATAGAGTGTCTTTTTCTAATTTTTATCCAGGCTTTATATGATCATTACGTGCAAAAAAGAGATCCCCCCGCGTTGGATTTTCTTCTCGATCCTCCCCTGGGCGTCGTTCGGTTACACGTGGGGTGTCGTGGGCGTCGCGTTTCTTTTTTCGCTGAAAAAGTTCGTCGAGAATCCCGCAGGTCTCACTTTTATTCTCAGCCTGCCGACCTTCCTCTCCATCCTCTTCGGCCCCTGCGTCAGTTTCATCTCCGATCGCATCTGGACCCGCTTCGGACGACGCAAGCCCTTTATCGTCACATCGTGGACCGGCATAGCAACCTGCCTGATTCTCATGCCGCTCATGCCCAACTTTTGGGGATTGGTCGCGGTCTACATGGCTTATTATTTTTTCAGCGACCTGAACACACCGCTGGAGCCGCTTAAGCAGGAGATCATTCCGCCTCACGAACGCGGCCGCGCCACTGGTGCCATGCAATGGTGCACCAACCTCGCCGGCGTGGTCTTCTATTTCATCGCGCTGGGCCGATTCGATGATGTCACCTTCATGGCCGGCGTGCCGTTCGTCGGGGAAGATGTCATCTACTGGTCCGCCGGATTGCTCCTCACCGTGATGCTGCTGTTGATCATGCTTGGAATCAAGGAAATCGACCAGAAGAGCAAACTCGTCGGCCAAAAGCTCACACTCAAAAACTTCTTTGGCGGCCTGCTCGATCCCGAACTGTGGCCGGTCTACATGCTCGTCTTCGGCTCCGCCACGCTCGCGGCGGGACTCGGGCCACTCGGCAATCTGCTCTACACCGACCAGTGGAACTACACCAAGCAGGACATGGGCATCAACGTCGCCGTTGGCGGCGTGCTCAACATGTTCATCATTGGTCTGCTCACCATCTTCGCCGACAAGCTCAACCGGATGAAGGCGTATCGCACTTTGATCTGCATCTCCGTCGCGCTGAACTTCAGCTATTTCTGCTACGTCACGTTCGTCCTGCCCGATCAACGGCCTTCGCTGGTGGAAATCATCGCCTTCGGCGAAACCGGTTCCATCATCGGTCTGCTCACCAGCATGGTCTACGTCCCCCTTGTCTACGATTACATCCGCCGCAATAAAATGGGCACCTACTTTGCCGGTGCGGCTCTCGTCACCCGGGTCACCGGACTCGTCACCCTCAACGGTGTCGGCCTGTTCATCTGGGCCTACGCCCTCCTCTTCCAACCGCCTGCCGGGGAAATGGCCCGTGTGGTGCTGAACGGCGATCAGAATCAAAAAACCGAAGTGCGCGCAGAACTCCGAGCGAATCCGATCTGGACCTATCCGCAGGACAACAGCAAAGCCCCTGCCGCCAATATTGAAGCCAACGCCTGGCAGGCCAATGGCACCGTCAGCGATACGGGTCGCGCCTGGGAAATTCGCCTGCGCAACAAGGAGAGCGAAAAACTCGCCAAGCGGAAGGACGAGTTGATCAAGGAACGGTCCATGCTGATTTCCGAGGAAAAACTGCTCCGCGACAAAGCGTTCAACCAAACACGCAAGAATCAGACTACGGCGGCGTCCGAGACCACTCAAAAAGCAGACGCTAAGAGCACCCGCATCGCCGAGCTCACCAAACAAATTGACGGAATCGACGCCACGCTGGCCGAACGCGCGAAGAAGTTTCAGACACAGGTCACCACCGCGCTCGCTTCCCGGCTCATCACTGACGGCGATCAAGTCCTCGGCGCCAGCACCAAGCAAGCAGTCCTTGTCGAACTCGCCACCAACAAACGCCCCGATATTCACGAATTGGAACAAGATCTCAACGATCTGCGTCAGGAATTCCCCAACCTCATCGATCTGCGACCGCTGAAGCGCGACACTGGCTACGGAATTGCGGTCAGCGCCATTCTACCCTCTGGAAAGAATGAACTCGTCCTTGCCCGCGAGCTGCAGGCTGCTGTCGAACGCGTTTCTGCGTTGCGACAAAAGGGACTTTTCACTCCCGGCACGGCTCCTCTCAGCATCCGGCAGCTTCCCGCCTTGGCGCTGAATTTAATGGTCGTGGAAAAGCCGGTCGATGACTACGTCTCGCCCATCACACGCGTGGTCAATGTGATCCTGCGCCTCTTTGACGCCGTGCCCAGCCCACAGCGCCGCCTTTCCGCCACGGCGCGCAACCTGCGCACACCCGCAGACATCAACCATGTGCGCGTCGATGCCGGCACGGCACCCAAGACCATCACCGTCACGGCGGTGATTCCGGTCAACGCACCTGCGGCCACGGTGGTCAACGACCCCATCAGCCTGCGGATGCAGTCCTACTTTGGCGCGCAAAATAACCTGCTACCCCAAGCGCGCGCGTTCTACGACCGTATTGAAAAATCGGCTGCCCTGCAACGCATCACGGTGGCCCGGCCGCTGCTGACCGCCGAGTACGCGCCGATGAAGTACAATTATATGTCCGGCTACATCTGGATGCTCCTGATGGGCCTGATCGGCATCACCATTACCATGGTCTTCGCCCGGTTCGAAGCCAAAGGCCTCATTCACAAGCGCGGCGTCGAGGAGGCGCAAGCATCATGAACCCCTCTGATCATCCATCCGATCCCATCCCCAACCTCACTTCCACCTCGCAGGCATTTCCCGTCCCGGGCCATTACGTGCCTGCGCACTCGAAGCGCAAATTGCTGATGATCGGCTACGGTCTCCTGCTCTTTGTACTGGGCCTTTCCCATATCTGGACGCCGCTGCGTCTTCTCACCTTCGGCAAGCGCGCCAAGGCTGAGGTTGTGTCCGTTGTCAAAACCAAGGAGGGGCTTCCAGATCTCATCCTCACCGACGACGCCCAAATTCAAGCCAAGCTGGAATCCCATGACCGCAGCTACGTGTTCTGGAATGAATTCCAATTCCATACCGACAATGGGGAACTCATCCGCGTCCGTGCCTCGGTCGGCAGCCAGCTCAAGCCACTCTACACCCTCACCGATCCCGACGGCCTGCCCACCACCGACCTCGTCTATTATGATCCCGCCCATCCAAAGACCGTGGTCTTCCCCCTCATCATCAGCACGTGGTTTGCCTCCGGCGTTCTCATCGTCGCCGGACTGGTCTGCACCCTGATCGGCACGACGCTCTACTACTGGTCACAAAAGCCCATCGAACTGCCGCATATCCAGACGGAGAAGTAGACCACTCTCTCCGTCGAAAAACACCTCTGGCGAAGCGCCCCCCGGGCACAGGGCTCAGTCCTGCCGTCATGCTGGCCTAGGCCAGCACTTGCTTCAACTCATCCTTCGGCACCCGCTTCGAGAAGTCGGAGAAACTCTCCGCCGCGCTCGTGCGATGGCTCTGGTAGTAGTGCAGCAGCTTGCCGATGGTCTTGTTCACCTCGGTCGAGGGGATCTTTCCCTTCAGCAATTCATTGAAGCGCGCCCCCTCACCCAGCTTGCCGCCGATGAACAGGTCGAACGCCTCCGTCTGCACCCCGTTGATGCGCGTCATCGCGCCACGGAAACCGAGATCGGCGATCTGGTGCTGGCCGCACGAGCTCGTGCAACCACTGAAATGAATGCGGATCTTGTCCTGGAAATCGGCGCATTCCGTTTCCAGCTCTTCCACGAGCCGGGTCATGCGATTCTTCGTCTCCACGATCGCCAGATTGCAGAACTCCATGCCCGTGCAGGAGACGCAACCCTTGCGGAAATTAGACGGCTGCCAGACGAGCCCCGCATCGTCCAGCTCGCGCTGCAACGGCTTCAGGTTCTTCTCCGGAATGTGGAGCATGATCAAATTCTGCTTATTCGTCGCCGCGATGCGATCCAGTCCGGGCGCCGCATACTTCTTTGACAACTCCGCCACCTTGCGGATCTGGTGCCCGCGCACGCGACCACCGGCAAAGCTGATGCCGATGTAGTACAAGCCCGCCTGCTTCTGTTCCTGCACGCCGAGGTGATCACTCTCCGGATCGACTGGGAAGTGAAACTCGCTGTGGCGTTCCCACGTGCGACCGGAAAGCTCTTCCATCTTCGCCAGCACTTTTTCCGCGCCCCAATCGGCGACGAGGAACTTGAACCGCGCGCGATTGCGCTTTTCGCGAAAACCGTAATCACGGAACACCACCGCCGCGTAGTGGACGGCGGACAGCACATCCTCGGGCTTGAGGAAAATCGGTAACGTTTGCGCGAGGTGCGGCGCGCTGGAAAGCCCGCCACCGACCTTCATGCCGAAACCGGCTTCGAGCTTGCCATTGACCGTGCGTTCGAGACCGAACACTCCGATACAATTGATGTCGGGCTGGCTGCAATGAATGCGGCAGCCGGAGATGGAAATCTTGAATTTGCGCGGCAGATTCGAGAACTCGCGGTTATCGGTCATGTGCGCGTTCACCTGCTCCAGAACCGCCGTCCCGTCGATGATCTCGTTCTTGTCGATGCCGGCGACAGGGCAGCCCGTCACGTTACGCGTATCGTCGCCGCACGCGCCGGAAGTCGTCATGCCGACAGCCGCCAGTCGCGAGAAAATCGTCGGTGCATCCTGAATCGTCAACCAATGGAACTGCAGCGTCTGGCGCGTCGTGATGTCAGCGAAACCATGCGCGAAATCGTCCGCGATATCCGCCATGACCGCAAGCTGCTCGGAATTCATCTGGCCGCCAGGGATCTTCGTCCGCAGCATGAAATAGCCCGATTCCTTCGGCTTCTGGCGGTAAAACCCGTACCACTTGAAACGCTCGAAATCACCCTCCGGAATCGCTTGAAATCCGAGCTCCGCGTAGCGGTACAAATCGTGGATGACGTCCAACCCATCCTTCTCCATCTTGATCAATTCCTGAGGGGTGGAGCCGGGGGTGAAATTGCGGGGCGTAGAAAGGGCGGGAGTGCTCATATTTGAATGCTTATAGACTTAATGGGGTTTTAATATCGCCGAATCTCCCGCGCTTTCAAGCGCCTTTTTAGACTTTCTTTAAGCCGCTGTGGTGGAAGTAGTAACAGGCTGAATATTCAGTCGCGCGTCACTCGCGAGCAGTTCGCCCAATGCGGGCCAATGCACTTCGTCGATCTCGTTGAAGGCATTCAGATAGATCGCGACATGGACCGGGTCAAAGCCCTTGAGCAGGCCGTCGATAGCCTTTTGCAACGCCGCCTTGTCGGGGACCGGTTCGAACGAATTCGCGCAGCCGATTTCGTCATGCGCAATACCGAGGGAATCGAGCCACGCACAAAGCATCGGCACCTGCGTGTCCACCAGCCACGTGCTGAGGATGTTGAAGCTCAACGCTTCGAGCTGCGGGCGGGAAAGAAGCTGCGTGAAGGCCGCGTGACGCTCCAGCTTGGGCATCTCCATCACCTTCACGGAACGCAAGCCGATATTCGGAGCGACGATATCAACCGCCGTGCGGTAAAGTTTCTTGTTGTTTTTCTGCGTGTGCAAAAGGATATCATTGGCCAGTACCGGGCTGATCTGGCTCCAGAGGGGATGGGTCGGCATAAGACCCGCAACCATAGCCAGCGCCACGGCCTTTGAAAATGAAATTGTCTGCCGAAATTTACCGCGATCCCAACCCCGCCCGCATGGCCCGCTACTTCCTCGGCAAGGCGCTGATGGTGCGCACCCCGGACGGCCTCTGCGGCGGTCTCATCACCGAGACCGAAGCTTACGGCGGGGCCGAGGATAAAGCCTGCCACGGCTACAACAACCGGCGCACCGCTCGCACGGAAATCATGTTCGCCCCCGGAGGCCGCGCCTATGTCTACCTCTGCTACGGCATGCATGAGATGTTCAACATCGTCACCGGGCCCGCCAATGTGCCGCAAGCCGTGCTGATCCGCGCTGTCGCCATCACTGACGGCATCGAACTCATCGCCCGGCGTCGGGGCAAGATCGCCCGCAAACATTGGGCCAGCGGCCCCGGCCGTGTCACCGCCGCACTGGGCATCACGCGCGCACACAACACCCTCGACCTCACCGGAGATACCATTTGGCTTGAGGATCGCGGCATTGTCGTGCCTCCCCGCCAAATCCAGAAGACACCCCGTATCGGCATCGACTTCGCCGAAGAATGGATCGACAAGCCGTGGCGCTTTGTGTGGACGCCTTAGCAGACTCGCACTTAACTTAAAGTCCGCAGAGCATCCCTTCCACGTCACGCGGACTGATGCTTGATCTCGTTCCAGACTACATCCATTTCTGCCAGTGAACAGTCCTCCAGATTCTTGCCTTGAGCCGCCAAATGCGCCGCCATCCGCTCGAACCGGCGTTGGAATTTTTTGGTCGCGTCAGAGAGACATTGTTCTGCATCCAACTTCAAGTGCCGCGACAGATTCACCGTCGCAAATAACAGATCTCCGAGCTCATCCGCCGCCCGCTCTTTGTCATGCGCGTCAGCTTTCAACTCCTCGATTTCCTCATGCACCTTCGCCATGGCACCGGCCGCGTCCTGCCAGTCAAAGCCCACCTTCGCCGCCTTCTTGCTCACTTCTGTGGCCCGCATCAGGGCGGGAAGCACTTTGGGAATGCCGTCGAAAGGCCCCTTTCGCTCCGGCTTTTCCTGTTTCTTGATCGCCTCCCAATTTTTCAGAACGGTCTTCGTATCCGGTGCGTTCACATCGCCGAACACGTGCGGGTGACGCCGCACCAGCTTGTCGCTGATCCCGGTCGCCACATCATCGAAAGTAAACTCACCCGCTTCGGCCGCGAGCTGGCAATGAAACACCACATGCAGCAATACATCGCCGAGCTCCTCCTGCAAATGCTTCGCATCGCCACTGTCAATCGCCTCCAGTACTTCGTAGCATTCCTCCAGCAACTGGGGTTTGATGCTCGCATGCGTTTGTTCTTTGTCCCACGGGCAGCCATTTGGAGCGCGCAGAGCAGCCATGATTTCGCGGAGACGGTCGATGGGCGATGGGGAGGACATGGAATTACAAGTCAAAGCGTAACGGTCAAAACTACAACTCAAAAAGAAATCTTTCGGACTTACCTTGCCCAATCAAGGAACTGAACACCCTGCCGGCGACAGTTCCCTATCCCTGCGGTTCCGAGTCCTGCAAGTCGCGGAAGAACGTAATCAGACCGGAACGAACGTCATAAATTCCGCCCTCAATAGCGAGCAAGCCGGTTTGTTCCAGCTCCGTCAATATGGGACTGCGCAGGCGGACTTCCTCGATCATGTGCCGCACATTGGCGCGAGCCACGGCATCGACAAACTCCGGATTGTCGGAGGTGCGCGGCTGGATACATTCCGGGACATGAGCGATGACCGGCTTGATCTGGTCGAGAAGTCCGGTCAGTTTGCCCAGACATACGCAATCGATGGCGCCCTTGACCGCGCCACATTCCGTATGGCCGAGGATAACGATGACCTTGGAGCCGACGACTTTGCAGGCATATTCGAGGCTGCCGATGACGTCGTCGTTGATAACGTTTCCGGCCAGTGAGATGGCAAAGATGTCGCCAATCCCCTGGTCAAAAATGATGGTGGAAGGAGCGCGGGAATCCATGCAACCAACAACTGCAGCTATGGGGTATTGCGCGCGCGAGGTGATCTCAATGTCCTTGAGATGGTCGCGATCACGGGAGCGGTTTTCGACAAAGCGGCGGTTGCCCGCGCGGAGCTTTTCGAGAACTTGTTCAGCAGAGAGTCGATGCATGGTATTCAGGATCGCTTTCGTGTTACTGCAGAAAGCAACCGGAGAAAATCTAGAACAAGCTGAATGGATCACAAGCCGATTCCATCGAATCGAATCGGCCAGCATCAGCAGGGATTATACCTCGATTTCCCTTCGCATTCCGAACCTAATTCCCTCCCTCTGAAAAACGAAACTCCCGGGCAAACCCACCCGGGAGTTGGAAAATTGAAAAAAATGCTAGTCGATGAAGGTGACCCGGCCCGTGGCAACATCATAGAGGCCGCCGACGATCTTAATCGATCCGCCCTTTTCCATTCGCGCCAGGATACCGCTGTCCTCGCGGACCTGCGCCACCATGCGGTGGACATTGGCGGCTGCCACGGCGTCGACAAACGCATAGTTCTTCGACGTACGTGGCTGGATCGAGTCCGGCACCTCGTCGATGGCAGGATCAATCTTCTCCAGTAGTCCGGTCAGGCTGCCGAGTTCGACATGATCGATTGCCCCTTTTACGGCCCCGCACTCGGTATGACCGAGGACGAGAACCACCTTCGCTCCGGCAACCTTGCAGGCGTATTCAAGACTGCCAATAATATCGCGATTCACGACATTGCCCGCGATGCCAATGGCAAAGAGGTCGCCCACCCCCTGATCAAATATCAAAGCCAGCGGAGCGCGGGAATCCATGCAACCGACGATGGCGGCAATGGGGTATTGTCCCTTGGCTGTGAAATCCACGTCGTGAAGATGATTGCGATCACGACGCTGGTTTTGAGCGAAACGTTCATTGCCTGCCTTCAGCTTTTCCAAGACACGTTCCGGCGTGAGCGCGGCTTGCTTTTCCTTGGTCCGAGGACCGGTCTCGGCTGCGGGAAGTGAGGTGGCAAGCAGCAGGAAGGCACCGACCATGAGAAGCCCAGCATGGGCCAAGGAGTGGATTCGTTTCATGTTTTCCTTTCGAATTAAGGTTCACTGACGGAATCGTCCGACCTGCCAAGCAGGTCGCTTCGGGGCGACTGTATGCGATGGCAAATCCGAGGCAACAGAATTTACATTTAAGAGCCTGAACATTTTATAGTGAAATTCGGCGCCATTCGTTTATGATGAGGTTCTATGTTTGTAGACCGCGTTCGAATTCTGGCCCGCGCCGGCAAAGGTGGCCGGGGAGCCCTCAGCTTCCTGCGGGAAAAGAATATGCCCGACGGCGGCCCCGATGGGGGTAACGGCGGCAAGGGCGGCGACGTGGTGGTCGTGGTCAATCCCCACCTGAACAATTTGATCCGCCTGAAGTATTCCCCGCACCAGTACGCGGGTAATGGCGAGGGTGGCGGTCAGCGCCAGATGTCGGGCAAGTCGGGCAAGGAATGCGTCATCGAAGTGCCGCCGGGCACGGTGGTGAGCCGTCTGCCCGATCCGGACATGGAACCAGCCCAACCGGGGGATCTGCAGAGTGTCCCGACTCCCGATGAAAAACTGGAGATCGTGGCCGATATGATTTCGCCCGATCAACGCT
The DNA here is from genome assembly GCA_017849585.1 of Verrucomicrobium sp. Lineage (GTDB taxonomy): Bacteria > Verrucomicrobiota > Verrucomicrobiia > Methylacidiphilales > UBA1321 > UBA1321. The sequence continues at coordinate 113,713 of JAFIGT010000015.1, read as the reverse complement.
TCGTGCTCTGCAAGGGCGGCAACGGTGGTCGCGGCAACATGAATTTTAAGTCCTCCGTCAATCAGGCTCCGCGTCGTTATGAGGAAGGCCGCATCGGCGAGAGCGGTCAGTACCAGTTCGAGCTGAAATCGATTGCCGATATTGGCCTCGTCGGTTATCCGAACGCGGGCAAATCGACCCTGCTCTCGCGCCTGTCCAATGCGCATCCCAAGATCGCCCCCTACCCTTTCACCACGCTGCAACCGCAAATCGGCGTGATCGAATACAGCGATTATCAACGGATCACGATGGCAGATATCCCCGGATTGATCGAGGGCGCCCACGAAGGCGTCGGCCTCGGTCATGAATTCCTCCGCCATATTGAGCGTTGCCGCCTGTTGCTGTTTGTCATCGACATGTCGGGCAGCGAAGGACGCGATCCGCGCGACGATTTCGCACAGCTGCGCAAGGAGATCCGGCTGTACCAGGCCGATCTGGCCAAGCGTCCCTTTTTGGTCCTCGCGAATAAAATGGATCTCCCCAATTCCGCGGAAAACCTCAAGGCGTTCAAGCGCAAGGTGCGTTATCCCGTGCTAGCATTATCCGCGGAAAATAATGATGGACTAGACCCGCTGCGGGAAAAATTACGCGAGGTTCTTACTGCCTCTGAAACGTGAAGCCCCTGCTCCTCCTGATTCTGGCCTCGTTCCTCGGATTGGCGAACAGCTTTTCCGCCAGTGACGCCGCCTTGATTGGGCCCGCCACGCCGCCACGCATGGCTGGAGTTCCGGGCAAGGCGGACATCGTTCCTCTTTCATTACCGCAGTGTGTCCGGTTGGCACTGGAGAACAATCTCGACATCGCCGTGGAGCGGCTCAACCCGGTGATCTCAAAAGCGGGCGTCGTTTCCGCACAAGGTTCCTTCGATCCGTACGTGCAATTGGACGGCAGCTACACGGAGAATAATCAACCAACAGTGATCGATAGCAGCAACGGCACGGGAAACAAAAGCGGTCAGTATGATTTCAGCCTCAACCAGCCGTTGCCTCCCGGAACCATCGTAAGTCTGGACACCAATAGCGAAAACACGACCACCACAACGAATAATTTCCAGGATCAATATCTCAGCTTCATCGGAGCCCGCCTGACCCAGCCGCTTTTGCGGGGATTCGGCACCGACGTCAACCTCGCACCGATCCGCATCGCCCAGCGAGGACTCAAAGCGGCGGATGCCGCCTTCATTTACAAGGTCGAACAAATCATCACGCGGGTAAGTTCGGCTTACTATGAGTTACTTTATACGCGTGGCAATGTGCTGGCGCGGCAAAAAGCGCTCCTGCTGGCGGAACAACTATTAAAAGACAACAAGGCCCGAGTGGATATCGGCACGATGTCACCGCTCGACGTGTCACAGGCCAATGCAGAAGCGTCAACCCGCCGAGGCGAACTTCTCGTGGCGGAACGCGCGGTCTTGGATCAGGAAAACACACTGAAGCGACTCATTACTTCAGACGTCATCACCTGGCTCAACAAAAGAATCACGCCAACCAGCGAGCCGCCCGATGACTGGCAGCCGCCGCAGGTGATCAGCAGCATCGATACCGGTTTACAAAATCGCGCAGACCTGACCCAAGCCAAGGAGCAGCTGGAACAAAGCAATATCCAGGTCACGCTCAACAAGAATCAGATTCTGCCCACCCTCAACGTCAACGGCAGCTACGGCTATACCGGCCTCTCCAGCGACTTTGACCGCAGTTACAGCCGCGCCACCTCGGGCGATAACAGCGCATGGTCCATCGGCGCACTGCTCACCATCCCCATCGGAGACCGAACGGATCGCGGCAATCTCGATGCGGCGAAGGCACGCAAGGAGCAATCGGTTCTCAACGTCAAAAAAATCGAGCAGGACATCATCGTCCAGATCGACAACGCCGCCGGTCAGGTACAAACGAATATCGAGCGCGTGCGGGCCGCCCGCATCGCCCGCCAGTACGCCGAGGAAACACTGAATGCGGAAGGCGAAAAGCTGGAGGCAGGCCGCAGCACGAGCTTCGTGGTACTGCGCTTGCAACGCGATCTGACCGATGCGCGGGTGACGGAATTGCGCGCCATCGCGGATTTGCAAAACTCGCTCGCGGAACTGACCCGCGTGCAGGGAATCTCATTGAAGGAGAATAATATTTTCCTCGAGACAACAGCGATGCCGAAGGGAATTCATTAATCTCGCCAGTATAACTGGCGAGGTAGTTCTAAGTACGAAGTTCTAGGTTTTGGCTGGCAGGCAGCAAAAATCTAGTACTTAACACCTAGAACTTCCTCTTCAGCACTTCTGCATCAGATACCGGAAGCGCGTGCCCAGCATCTCGGGGTGAAGCAAGGTCTGGAGTTGGCGAATTTCTTTAGGCGTGTATTGCCGCCGTTCTGCTTCCGCCTCGGCGACACGTTCCATGAGGAAGTGATGCTGGTCCACGAACTGAACGGTCTGGAGTCCGCACGCTTCGCCGGTTTCGATGAGCATAGTAAAATCGATGTGGGTCGTGAGATCCTGCTGCCCCACGGCGGAAAGCGGATCGTCGCTGCGCTGGTGGGCGCGGTAACCCTGCAGTGTTCCCTGCGCTCTCTCCGGAGCATAAAGTAATTCGCGGGGAAAACCGTAATCGACGGTTAGCACGATGCCACGTTCCAAGCGGGCCGCGACGATTCGCATCCATTCGGCAGCGCGAAGATTGATCTCGGCGAGGTAACCCTCCAGCGGCGGAATTTCCAGCCGCGCAATTTCGGCAGTCAGCTCGCTCGACGCCGCTTCCTCCACAAATGCAAAACGCTCTTCGGCCCACGTCACGAACCGCTCACGCCACTGGCCAGCGCGATGAACGACCTGCCGCACGGGAAAGCTGTCGATCAGTTCATTGGAGAAGACCGCGCCAATGATCGATTTTTCCGGCAACTCGCTCCAGTCGCTCGCCCATCGCACTTTTGTTTCCAGTCCTGCTTCCGCGAGCTGCGTCCGCTGACGTTCGCGATTCGGCGCAAAGGGTTCGAGGATGCCGTAATCGATCGCCGCGAAGAAATCGGGTTTTACCACGCGCGCCCAACTGAGCAAATCGACCGCGAATTGTGCATCCATCGCCCCCTGTTCGATAAGTGTGAACTTTTCCGTGCGCGCCAGATCTTCGATCCACGTTTTCCAGAGACGGCGACCAATCATTTCGCCATAGAGCGCACCAACGCTGACGTTGGTAAAAAAATCACCGGCGCGCCCGGTAGGTAGCGCAGAGGCCGCGGCGTAGTAACCCTGCCTGGGATGGTAGAGCGCCAACTCCATGAAGCGCTCGAAGAAGATTTTGTCACCGCAACGACTGATCTCATTGCGAATTTCTACTATTAGCTCATTTTTAAGAGAGCATGTTGCGTCTTCTACCGGGGCTGTGTAAGGTTCGGGCATGACTGAATTGGCATTCAAACCGATTGTACCGGCTGAAGGACTTTGCGCCATGCATCTTTTCTATCACGTGGATAGGGCCGTCTGGCAAGCGCTGTCTGGACCGCAACAAGAAGAAGGCAAAGCCCGGCTTGCCACCCTTATCGCCGAAGCACGTGGCTGGGAAAAATTTCAAATCCTCACCCTGTCCATCCTGGCCCGCGCCGACATCGGTTTCATGATCGTCGGGCCGGATATGCATCAAGTGAATGCTCTGGAAAAGAAAATCGCCAGCGCGCTCGGACCAAATGTGTTGCGTCCCGCGTACTCGTATCTTTCGCTGACGGAGAAATCCGAATACACCACGACGGAAGCGGAGTATGTCGAGGAATTGCGCACAAAGGAGAACTTGGAACCGGGCACCCCGGCCTTCGAAGAAAAGCTGGCGACGTGGAAGGAACGCATCAAGTACTATACGCAGACCCGGATGTATCCGACCCTGCCGGATTGGGAATATTTCTGCTTCTACCCGATGAACAAGAAGCGGCTACCGGGCCAGAACTGGTACGCGCTCGATTTCGCCAAACGTCGCGAGCTGATGCTTGGTCATGCGCGGGTGGGCCGCAAGTATTCCGGCAAAGTGACGCAGCTCGTGACCGGCTCGACTGGTCTGGATGACTGGGAGTGGGGGGTGACCTTGTTCGCGCATGATCCGTACGAGATCAAGTCGATCGTATACGAGATGCGCTTCGACGAGGTCAGCCACGGCTACGCCGAGTTCGGCCCGTTCTATAATGGTTTGCGACTGGAATTGCCCCAGATCTTTGAGCGACTCGCGTTGTAGTTTTCCGTTCGATGTTTTCGGTTTTCAGTTGTCCGGAATTGGCGTTTTTCGGGCAACTGAGCGACTTCAAGGTGCGGTCCTAGTGTCCCACCATCTCCCCCCCTTTTTTCCCTGTAAATACCGGGTTGACCGTATCGGGACTCGCCCCCTATACATACACACTATGCAACGCCATATTATTCACACCCTTTTGGTTGTTTTCATTGCCGTCGCGGCCGGTTTGACGGGCTGCTCGAAGTCCAGCGATGATCACCTGAAGATCGGCATCGCCGGCGTGCGCACGGGCACCGACGGATCGATTGGCGGCGCGATGATCAATGGTTCGATCATCGCCGTTGACGAGTGGAATGCCAAGGGCGGCGTCCTCGGCAAGAAAGTGGAATTGGTCATCCGCGACGATGAAGGCAAGCCGGACAAGGCCGTCTCGGTCGCGCGCGAGCTCGTCTCCAACGGCGTCGCCGCCGTTATCGGCCACTTCAACAGCGGCTGCACCATCCCCTCCTCCCCGATCTATAACGAGGCCAAAATCCTCCAGATCACCCCCGGCTCGACCAATCCCAAGGTCACCGAGCAAGGTTTTCCCGCCCTCTTCCGTATCATTGGCCGAGATGACCAGCAGGGCACCATCGCCGCGAAGTTCATGCGGGAGAAATTAGGTCTGACCAAGATCGCAGTCTTGCACGACAAGACGGCCTATGGCGAAGGCTTCGCCAACGAAGTGAAGAAGACTTTCCTCGCCAATGGCGGCCAAGTGGTCGTCTTTGATGGCATCCCGCGCACTGAACTCGATTTCCGCGCCAACATTGCTGTCATCAAATCCTCCGGCGCCCAAGCCCTCCTCTGGGGTGGTATGTATAGCCAATCCGGCCCGCTCTATCTTCAACTACGCCAGGCTGGCCTCGATATCCCCTTCGTGAGCGGCAATGGCACGATCGATCCCAACTTCCTGGACGCCGTCGGCGCAAGCGCGAGCAATATCTACATCACCTTTGGCCCCGATTACGAGAATCTCCCGGCCGCCCAACCGTTCATTAAAAAGTACCGCTCGCTCTACGGCAAGGAAGGCGCCTACTCCGTTTACGGGTACGACGCCGCCAATGTGCTGCTCGAAGCCATCCAGGCCGCTGGTTCCGCCGATGCGGCCAAAGTCGCGGCGGTGCTGCGCGAAAAGACCTTCAACACCGTTCTCGGTCCCGTCGGCTTCGACGCCAAGGGCGATCTGAAGCAGAGCAACGACATCCTGTGGACCGTCAAGGACAGCAAGTTTGTCCCCGCCCCCTAAGGCAAAAGATGGAGGCACGGAACGGAATGAATGGAATCCATGGAGGAATCTCAAGCACATCTTTTTTAATCCTAAGAAAAAGCTCCGTTCCTTCCGTAATCAGCCTCTAGAAAAAGATATAAAACCAACCGTGAGCCTTCCCCCACCTGACATCATTCTCGGCGGCCTAGTTCGAGGTTCCATCTACGGATTGGTGGCTCTCGGCTACACGATGGTCTACGGCATCCTGGGAATGATCAATTTCGCTCACGGCGAAATCTTCATGATCGGGATGTTCACCTGCGTTTTCGCCCTCGGGCTTCTCTCTACGCTCCTCAGCACGACCACCCTCGTCAATCTCCTCCTCGCCACCCTCGTGGCCATGATCTTCTCCGCCGCCTTCGGCTACGCGAACGAACGCATCGCCTACCGCCGCCTGCGCAAGGCCCACATCCTCGCCCCCCTCACCAGCGCCATCGGTCTTTCCATCATCCTCCAGAACTTCGTCTTTCTCACCGTCAGCAAAGACAACATCAGCTTTCCTCGCGTCTACTCCGACCAGCTGAACAAAGTCGCCTTCACCCTCGGTGGCGTACACTTCAATTATCTTCAGTTCACCATCCTCGGCACGTCTCTCGTCTTGATGGCAGCTCTCTTCTTCTTCATCCACCGGACCCGCTTGGGCATCGCCATGCGCGGCACGGCGCAGGATCAACTCATGGCGTCGCTTGTCGGCATTCCGGTCAATAAAATCATCGCCCTCACCTTTGTCCTCGGCTCCTCACTGGCGGCCGTGGCGGGCGTGATGGTCTCCATGTACCAGAGCGTCGCGGGTTGGAACTCCGGCTACATCTGGGGCTTGAAAGCATTCACCGCTGCCGTTCTCGGAGGCATCGGCAACATCCCCGGCGCTGTGCTGGGAGGCTTGATCATCGGCTTGACGGAAGACATCACCTGCTATTATTTCGGCAGCAACTGGCGTAACAGCGTCGTCTTCCTCATCCTGATGATCGTCCTCATCATCCGACCTCGCGGTCTCCTCGGCGAGCGTGTCGCCGACAAAGTCTGAAGCCTCCTATGTTCACACGCCTCCGCAATTACATTCTCGGGTTCCTCGGGCTGGCGTTCATCACCTTTCCCTTCCTCTGGCTCAGTCTCAAATACAACTACGCCACCGGCAATGTCGCCACCGTCCTGAATTGGGCTCATGGCGTCAAATTCTTCAGCAATCTCACCGTCGCCTTCGCCATCGTGGCGATCCTGATGGCACTCCACTACTCCAACAAAAAGTGGAACTGGTCCCATCCGATTCTCCTCACCCTGCGACCGCTCGCCCCCCTCGTCGAGCAACCGTGGTGGACACCCTTTCTCATGGTCGTCGTGCTGTCCGCCGCCTTTTATCTCGACCACAAATCGCTCGGACTGGGCTGCATGCTCGGCATCTACATGATTCTCGCCCTGGGCCTCAACATCACGATTGGCTTCACGGGACTCCTCGTTCTCGGCTACGCCGCGTTCTACGCCTTCGGGGCCTATCTCTTCGCCCTCGCGCAACAATATATCCCCGGCCTCCAATGGTGGGTCGCTTTCCCTTTCATCTTCGTCCTCGGCTCGGCACTCGGCTGGGTCATCGGCCTGCCCTGCCTGCGACTGCGCGGCGATTATCTGGCCATCGTCACGCTCGGATTTGCGGAAAGCTTTAAGGAGCTCATCGGCAATCTCAATCTCACCGGCAGCGACATCGGCCTCAGCCTCTCCGCCCGGTCCATGGTCAAGGCAATCCCCGGCCTGACCGTTCTCCAGACCACCTACATCATCGTCACCGTCTTCCTCTTCGTCATTCTCTTTGCCATTCGTCGCCTCTACCTCTCTCCTATTGGTCGCGCTTGGGTCGCCATCCGGGAAGACGAAGTCGCGGCCAACTCGATGGGCATCGATGTTGTCCGCATGAAACTCCTCGCCTTCGCCATCAGCGCGGGAATTGGCGCCGTCGCCGGCATGCTCTTCATTCTGTACAGCAGCTATATCAACCCCGCCACCGCCGCTTTCGAGCAATCCGTCATCATTCTCGCCATGGTCGTCCTCGGCGGACTCGGCAGCATCTACGGTGTCATGCTTGGCGCGGCGCTTCTCTACCTCATCCCCGAGTTCCTGCGCGACTCTCAGCTCATTCAGGATTTCAGCCCCAATTTTTCCGATTACCGACTCCTCATCTTCGGCGCCATCATGGTCGCCATGATGTTACTGCGCCCGCAGGGACTCCTCGGCAGCCACCGTCATAAGCACGAAATCAAGCGCGATACCTGAGATGAATCCCCTGCTGCACACATCCAAGCTCGGCAAGACCTTCGGAGGTCTCAAGGCCGTGCAGTCGATCGATCTCTCCGTCGCGTCCAATCAGATCCTCAGCATCATCGGCCCTAACGGCGCCGGCAAGACCACCCTCTTCAACTGCCTCAGCGGCATCTACAAACCCGATGACGGAGATGTCTTCTTTGAAGGCATCAACATCACCGGACTGAAGCCGTATCAAATCTGCCATCTCGGCATCGCCCGCACGTTCCAAAATATCCGCCTCTTCCCCGGCCTCTCCGCCTTGGACAACGTCATGATTGGACAATTCCACCGGCGACGGCTACATCCACTGGCCATGCTTTTTCGCAGCGAGAACTACCGCAACGAAGAAGCGGTCGGCTACGAAGCCGCACTGGAACTCCTCGACTTCGTGGGCCTCTCCGAGGTCGCTCATACTGGCGCTCGCAATCTCGCCTACGGACTGCAACGTCGTCTGGAGATCGCCCGCGCCCTCGCCACCAGTCCGCGCGTCCTGCTTCTGGACGAACCCGCTGCCGGCATGAATCCCAGCGAAGCCGAGCACATGGTGGATCTCATCCAACGCCTGCGCGGCCGCGGTCTCGCCATCATTCTCATTGAGCATCACATGAAAGTCGTCATGCAAATCTCCGATCACATCATGGTGCTCGACCACGGCGAAACCATCGCCACCGGCACCCCGGAAGAAGTCCGCAATGATCCCAAGGTCATCGCCGCTTACCTCGGAAAGGAAAGCTGAATGAATGCCGAAAGTTTTCCGTTCGAGGTTTTCGGTTTTCAGTTTTGGGAAACGACACGCTCTTCGTCCCATTCACGATCCCCCTACTTCGAACCGAAAACGTCGAACTGAAAACTTTTCCCAGCCATGCTCCGCCTCTCCAACATCCATGCCGGTTACGGCTACAGCGAAGTGCTCAAAGGCATCAACCTTGAACTCAACGCCAGGGAAATCGTCACGTTGCTCGGAGCCAACGGCGCAGGCAAGACCACTACGCTGCTGACCATTGCGGGAGTGGTGCAACCACAGTCCGGAAAGATTTTCTGGAATAATGCCCCGCTGATCGCCTCGTCACCCGACGAAGTGCTGTCCCATGGCATTTGCCTGAGCCCAGAGGGGCGTCACATTTTTCCGCGATTGACCGTGCTGGAGAATCTCCTCATCGGCGCGTACCGAATGCCGTCCTCGCACCATCAGACCAAGCTGGACCGCGTTTACAATTATTTCCCGCTGCTCGCAGAGCGAAAAAATCAGCTCGGTGGAACTCTCAGCGGCGGCGAACAGCAGATGCTTGCCATCGCACGCGCGTTGATGAGCGAACCCAAGCTTCTTCTTCTCGACGAACCTTCGCTCGGTCTTGCGCCGCAAATCGTGGCGCGTATTTTCGAGATCATCAAGGCGATCAACCGCGAGGGCATCCCGATTCTTCTCGTGGAACAGAACGCCCGCGAAGCGCTCCGCATTGCGAACCGCGGTTATGTGCTCGTCACCGGCCAGATCGTGCTCAGCGATACCGCCGAGAATCTCCTGGCCAGCGACGAAGTCCGTCGGGCGTACCTCGGCGAATCGTAATCGGCCGACTCGGCATCATTATTCCGAAGCCGACAGGTCCATCCAATCCCCCTTCCACCACGTAGGCTTATCCATAGCCGGAGTGATCGCTGGTGAAGACGGTTTTTTTCCATCCGGTGATAACCGTGGGTGAATAGCAATTGCTGCCTTGAGCTGATGGATTGACGTGAGGCCTTGAGTGATACAAGGTGATGGCTGTTATGGGACTCGATGAACGGCTCAAGGCGGTGGCTGTTACGTTGGCGCATCTTCCGACTGCGCCTTATCACGAACATCAGATCCGGGCAGAGGCCATCCGGCAGCTGCAAGGTTTACCCCACTTGAAATTGCGGCAGGATCGCTACGGCAATCTGATCGCCCACTACCGGAATCGGCCCCAGCGCGGACAAGCCCTCGCGCTCGTGGCGCACCTCGATCACCCCGGCTTTTCCATTCCGGACGCCGCCTTTCGCAAAAAGAAGTGTGCAGAGTTTCTAGGCGGCGTCGCGCCAGAGTACTTACAGCCGCAAAGCGTCTTGTTCTTCAACCGAAAAAGCCCCGCCCCGCTGGGCGTCTGCACACTCCAACGCATCGACTGGTCACAACCGCAAAAGAAAGCGTACTTCAGCGAATCCTTTCCGAAGGACGCCGAGTTCGGCATGTGGGATTTGCCGGTGGCTCGATTCACAAGCGACCGCTTCATCAACCGTAACTGCGATGATCTCGTGGGCGTGGCAACGATTATGGCGCTGCTGGCCGATCTTTCCCGTTCCGGCGCGCGCGGTGAAGTATACGGCTTACTCACACGCGCGGAGGAAGTCGGATTTCACGGCGCTCTCGCCAGTCTGAGGATGGCTCCGGCTCTACCCCGCATTCCAATTCTCTCGCTCGAAACCAGCAATGCACGCGGCTTTGCTAAAATCGGCGCGGGTCCAATTCTGCGCGTGGGCGATCGCACGTCGATCTTCACCCCGTCCGTCACAGCGTGGATGCAAACCGCCTTGGAAGAGATCAAAAAGAAGCAACCCGACGCCGCGTATCAACGGCTCCTCATGGGCGGTGGTACGTGCGAGGCCACGGTTTTCCAACAAGCCGGCTATCCTGCTGGCGCGCTCTGCTTGGCGTTGAAAAATTACCACAACATGGGACCGCGCAGTAAGATCGCCGCCGAGTCGGTCTCGCTTGCCGATTGGCAGGGACTCTACCGGCTCCTGCGTTATCTCGCGACGGAGGCGACGCCTTATCGTGCTCCCACCGCACGGCCAAAGCTGGTCGGAAAACTCGCCGCAATGCAGAAAGAAGCGTTGCCGAAGTTGCAGGCAACGAAGTAAATCGAAGTACAGTCGTTACGCCCGACACGACGGGCAAATATCGGCGAGTTCGCAGTGGGCGCAATCGGGATTCTGCGCCTTGCAGCGGCGACGACCATGAAAGATGAGCCAGTGCGCGAAGAGGGTCCATTTGTCCTGCGGGATCAGTTGCATCAGGACGGGTTCAATCTTTTTGGGGTCTTCATGCCGGGTTAATCCGAGACGTTGGGAGAGTCTCGCGATGTGCGTATCAACCACAACGCCGACGTTGATGCCGAAGGCGTTTCCGAGCACGACATTGGCCGTCTTGCGGCCCACACCCGGCAACGCGTGCAATTGCCCCATGGTGTGCGGCACATCGCCACCATACTGGGCTACGAGTATCGCGCAGGCCGCGCGGATGTTTTTCGCTTTATTGCGAAAGAGGCCGATGCGCTTGATATCCTCTTCGAGTTTTCCCTCGGGCGCGCTCGTATAGTCAGCGGCCGTGCGGTATTTTTTAAAGAGCTCAGCCGTGACGATATTCACCTGCACGTCGGTGCATTGCGCAGAGAGCATTGTGGCGACGAGCAACTCAAGCGGGTTGGTGTAATTCAACTCGCAATGGGCGTCGGGATACGTCCGCGCGAGACGCTTGCACAACTCTGACACTCGCGCGGCACGATCCATATACGCCAACCGTCGCCGCTATTTCGCGGGCAAGGCAGCCAGACGCTCGTTGGCTTTGGCGGCTGAGGAAGTCTTGCCGTACTTCTTTTTGATTTCCTCGTATTGCTTGCGGGCATCGGCAGGCTGATTCGCCTTTTCGAATGCTTGACCGGCCTTCATCAGCGCGGCGGCGCCGATTTCCGGAAGTGCATCGCCAAAGTAGGCTTCCGCTTTCAGATAATAACCCGAGGCATTCGGCTTTGTCTTGTCCGCCGTGGGAACAAGCAAGCCTTCCTCCGCCAGAATGTCACCCATTTCGATCATGGCATTCGCCTTCAAATCGGAGGGCGCACGCTGGCTGCGAATGACCGCCTCAAAATTCGCTTTCGCTGTGGCGCCATCTTTCAGGGCATGAGCAATCTGACCGAGTCCGAATTGTGCTGTGGCCGCCTTGGGGTGCCAGCCGTATTGTTTGACCAGCTTTTCGAGATTTTCCTTCGCTTTCGGATAATCCTTTTTGGCGAGCGACGCGGAACCGAGTCCGTAGTAGACCTCCGCCATGGTGCGAACATCCTCCGGATTCGAATCCGCCTGCAACTTGGTGAAGAGTGCCACTGCAGCATCCGCTTCGTTGTGCTCAACGAGGAGTTCGCCATAACGACGCGCATCCCCCGGAGTGAATGGCACATTCGGATTGGACTGCAATACCTTCTTGTATTCGTTATAAGCATCGGCACGGCGACCTTGTTCATAGGGCACAGCGGCTTGCAGTAATTGCACGCGTGCCTTCGTCGCCTGATCAGTGATCTGGGCAGTGATATCGGTGAAGAACTTGCCAACCTGATCGTTCGCAAGCAGCCCGTATTCGGCGCGCAGAAGCGCGAGATCGAGCAAGCCCTGCAATCCGTAGGAGGATTCCTTAGCCTCCGGAAATTCCTTGAGGAGCGTCACGTAGGCCTTCTCGGAAGCTTCAAGGCGGCGGCGGACTTCTTTCTGCTCGTCCGGCGTAATGCGCGTATAGGCACCATACTCGCGCGAAGCACGGGACCACATGTCCCCCTCGCCCCAAGCAGCGAATCCACCCGACGTTTCATCCTCGCCCTTGATCAATTCCTGGTACATCTTGGCGGCCTCATCGTACTTCTTCTGACTCGCCAGATATTGAGCAACGGCCACGCGCGCCGTGGTAGCTTCCTTGCTCTTGGGGAAGGTCTTGTACACTTTTTCGTAAGCGGCCACCATCTCCGGCATTTTGGCCTCGCGCTTGTAAATGGAAGCGATGTAGTTGAGCGCAAACGGAGCCGAGTTATCGTTGGGGTACTTTGCCGCGACTTCCTGCAACGCCTGCAAGGCGGTCGGATCCTTCTTACGGTCAAGCACCATGCCAATATAGAGCGCCGCCGTACCGGTGGTCTCTTCCTTGGGATATTTCTGCACGTAGGATTTCAACTCCACCAAGGCGGGGTCAAGCTGGTTCGCAGAGAAAAGCGCGAGACCGAGTTGGAAATGCGCGAGCGGGGCAAAGGTGCCCGCTTGGGGATTGTCTTTGACCGCGCGAAAATTCTTGGCGGCATCGTCGTACTTTTTCACCGCCATCTGCACGGCACCGAGGGTAAATTGCGCTTCCGGCACAGTCGGGCTTTTGGGATTTTTCGCGACGAAATCGCTGAGAATGGTAATCGCCTTGTCCATTTCACCGAGACTGCTCATCGCGGAAGCCTGCCGCATCGCGGCCTGATCGGCATACTTGCCCTTGGGGAAATCACGCAGGCTGCGGGCGTACTGGTCGTACGCTTCCTGGTACTGCTTCTCACCCATGAATGTATTACCGATCTGGAAGCTGATGATGTCGGCGTCCGGATCACCGGGAAAATCCTTCAGGTAAGTGTCGAGACCGGAATTGGCTTTATCCACCTGCTTTTGCAACGCATAGGACAGGATAGTCTGGAAACCAACATCCTTCTTGTCGGCCTCATCGGTAACATGGGGTTTGAGCCGGTGCAAAATCACGCGGGCTTCATCGTACTTGCCGAGGAGAACGTAACATTGCGCCTTGCGTATGGCGGCCTTGATTGCGGAATCCACGCGGCCTTCCAAATCGACCAAGCGGGATTGCTCGCGTGTGCGTAAACGGCTCAGGCTTTCGCTCAGTTCCTTGTTGCCCGCCCGGCCCGCTTCCGCGATCTTCGCACGGATCGAGTCAATCTTCGCTTTCTGGCCTGGAAGCAAATCGTCGCGGCGGCGCACCTTGTTGTATTCCGCAATCGCCTTGGCGTAGCCTTCTTTTTCCGCAAGATAAAAGTCGAGTTCTGCTGATTCGAATCGCGCGTCATTCGCGACAATGAGGCTGTCCGCGTCGGTGATGCGGCCATAGACTTCCTTCGCCTTGTTGGCCCAAGTTTCTGCTTCCGACCGCTTCTTGTCCGTCAACGCCTTCGTTGAACGCGCACCGTAAGTACGTGCCAACCAGAAAACGTAATCGGCCTTGTTCACGCTGCTGGAAAACTCGGCGATCAGCGCATTGAAATCCTTCTCCGCGTCGTCATATTTACCGAGGAAGAAATTGGCCAGCGCCCGGTTGTAGTAGGCATCTTCGCGAAGGGGAGATTTGGCAAAGCCGTTGATTTGCTCAGTGAAGCTCGCCACGGAAGCATTTAATTTGCCCTGTCGCGCCTTCTCATCATTTTGCAACGTGCCCGCGAGGCTCAGTTGAGCCTGCCCCATGTAGAAGAAAGCACGTTCGCGGATCTCTGGAGGAGTTCCCTTCTCGGTCAATTTTGTCAACGCTTCCACGGCCTCGGCATACTTGCCGCTATAGAGGTAGGCCAGGCCCAACTGCAACTTGACGTCATTGATAATACTGGCGCTCGCAAAACTCGTGGTGATCTTCAGGTAATTCTCAATGGCCTTGGCGTAGTCCTCCGCTGCATACGCTTCGTTACCTGCCTTGAAGAGATCATCAGCAGGTCCCGCGCGAAGGGTCATCACCGTTGCCAGAACGAAAAACAGCGCAAAAGTAATTTGTTGCTTAAACACATCTGTGAGTCTGCGGGGATTTTGAAATCGAATAAAGGAAAATTCACCCAGTTTGGATGAAAATTTCAGCCTGTCGGCCCCACCTCCTCTTCTCCGCATTAGCTTTCGCGGGATCCCTATTTCAAAAATAATATACCTCCCGCAACTTTCCCCACGACGGCGGGTTGAATCCACTATGCTCAATCGTCTTCCCGATGCGCAGTGGAATTACGAGACAGCCGCTCACTTGTTGAATCGCGCCGCGTTCAGTGGCACTCCGACCGAGATCGGCGCTTTGGTCGCTGCCGGGCAGGACGCCGCCATCGCCCGGCTGGTCGATTACGAAAAGATCCCGGATACCACCCCCGCCCCGGACTGGGCCAAGCCGGACCCGAACCGCCTTGAACTTATGCGCCAACTGCGCACAGCGACGGAGGAGCAACGCCGGGAAATGCAAAAAAACATCCGCATCGAAGAAACCCGGCAACTGCTCCAACTCCGCGACTGGTGGTTGCGGCGCATGGCCTTCGGTCCCCGCCCGTTGCAGGAAAAGCTGACGCTCTTCTGGCACGGGCATTTCGCCACAAGCATTGAAAAGGTCAAAGATCCCTACCTGATGTGGCTGCAAAACGACACCTTTCGCAAAAACGCGCTCGGCAGTTGGCAAAAGATGCTCGTCGCGGTGTCGAAGGACCCCGCCATGCTGCTGTGGCTCGACAACGCACGCAGCACGAAGAACAAGCCCAATGAGAACTACGCTCGCGAGGTGATGGAGCTCTTCTCGCTCGGCGAAGGGCACTACACCGAAAAAGACATCAAGGAAGCAGCCCGCGCGCTCACGGGCTGGGATCTCACGCCCGACCGGCAAGCCTTCCGGGATGTGCCATACAATCACGACTTCGGAGACAAGGTCTTCCTCGGACTCAACGGCAAACTCGACGGCGAGGACGTCATTCGTCAGATCACGAAGCATCCGCAGACCAACCTATTCATGACCGCGCGGCTCTGGAATTTCTTCGCCGGAGAAATGCCCAACCCCAAGCTCAATGAAGCACTGGCGGCGGCCTTCTCTGAGAACAAGCAACAATTCGGTCCCTTCCTGAAAGTGATGTTCGCGAGCGAAGAATTTTACAGTCCGCGCGTACGTCACATCCAGGTCAAGAGTCCCGTGCAATGGCTCGTGAGTAGTTGCCGCCTGCTGGAACGCGATCTGCCTCCGGCCCCGATTGCGAACAACATGCTGCGCACCCTGCGGCAGGAACTCTTCGCCCCGCCGAATGTAAAAGGTTGGGACGGAGGTATTGCATGGATCACGACGAACAGCCTGCTCAACCGTTACAACTACGCCGCGTCGCTCGTGGAAGGGACCGCGCCACCGCCCTCGGCCACCGGAGCGAAGAAAATGGAGATGATGATGGATCGCATGGCGGAAAATGCCGCCGCCGGGATGGGCCCCGCCACGATTGCGAATCTGTTGCCGCCCGGCGATCTCGGCAATGCGCAGAAAGCTGTCACGACACTTACGAACCGCTTCATCCAGGGACCGCTCAAAGAGCAACGCGCCCAAGCCCTGCGCGACTACATCCAGAGCGCGCCCGCGCTCAATGAATCGGTGCTGCGGCAAGCGGTGCGCCTGCTGATGAGCACGCCGGATTATCAACTCGCATGAAAACACTGGAACTCATCGCAAAGCTCAGCCTCCGCTTCGATGCTGTTTATCGTCTGGCAAAGCGACGGCACGCCTCGGCCCGTCGCGCCCGCCCGCCCCTCTCCCGCCGCTTTCTCTTCCCATTTCCTACCGCAAACGATCACGAACCGAGGCCTCGCCATGAACTTTGATCCGCTCTTTACCACCCGGCGCGAATTCCTCCGCACCACCGTGCTCGGCGGCGCGCTGGCGTGGACCGTGCCGTCCTTCATTGCGCAGACTTTTTCCTCGCTGCACGCCGAAGCGCTGAATTCCGCCACGCAAACCGCCACGGGCAAGGATTCGCCAATTCTGGTCATCATTCAACTCGCAGGTGGCAATGACGGGCTGAACACGGTCATTCCCTACAGCAACGATTTTTATTACAAGGCGCGGCCCACTCTCAACGTGCCGGGCCGGAATCAACTCGCACTGAATGATCAGCTCGCCCTGCCCGCGACGATGCCGGAGTTCAAGGCGCTCTTTGATGAGGGCAATCTCGCGGTCATCAACGGAGTCGGCTATCCGAATCCGAACCGCTCGCACTTCCGTTCGACGGAGATCTGGCAATCGGCCAGCGACGCCGAACGGGCCGAGATGCACGGCTGGATCGGGCGCTACTTCGACAATTGCTGTCAGGGTGCCGATCCCACGGTGGGCATCGCGATCGCGGGTCAAACCCCACAAGCATTCGTCGCGGAACGGCCCACCGGCATCAGCCTCGATAACCCTCGGAATTACCGCTTCGTCAGCAGCAGCAACAAGATGAAGGGTGTCGTCGATAACGAGGAATACTTCTACCGCCAGCTCAACAAAATGGACACCACGCATGGGGGTGAGCCAAACATGGCCGGAGGCAACGGCGGCGAAGTCGAACCCAATGCAGGCGGCAGTATCGGTGCCGTCGCGGGCAGCGTGACCACCTCCGGCTCGAATCTGGATTTCCTGGAGCGCACGGCGATGGACGCGCAGATCAGCTCGGACAAGATTCGCGCCATCCTGAGCAAAACCACCACGCAGTCCCCCTATCCCAATTACGCGCTCGCGAACAATCTGCGGATGGTATCGCAATTGATCGCGGCGGGAATGCCCACACGGGTCTATTACGTCTCGCTTGGCGGCTTCGACACGCATACGAACCAAGCCGGAGCGCATGACCGCCTGCTGACCGAGCTTTCCCGTTCCGTCAGCGCGTTCGTTGCGGATCTGAAAGCGCAGGGGAATTTCGATCGTGTGATGTTGATGACCTTCAGCGAATTTGGCCGCCGCGTGGCCCAGAATGGCAGCGGAGGCACCGATCACGGCACGGCCGCACCGATGTTCCTGATTGGCCCCAAACCCAAGCCGGGCATCATCGGCGAGTATCCCAGCCTCGACCCGAAGAATCTCGATCAGGGCGACTTGAAATTCAGCACCGACTTCCGGCGCGTCTACGCCACCATTCTCGACAAGTGGCTGAAAGCGCCCTCCGAGAAAATTCTCGCCCGCAAGTTTGAACCGCTGCCGCTCGGCTTGGCCTAATAGTTATTAGGACTGACATAGACCCGCCCCATCAAGGAGAGCCCCACTCAGCTCTTCTTGTTGCGGCGAGCCGCAACCCACATCAATCCGAGTCCCATGAAAGCGAGCGAAGCGGTGGCCGGTTCCGGCACAGAAATCAGCAGCTGGGATTGCGAGAGTTGCGAATCGGAAAGACGCACCTCATCAAGCGTTCCCTGCCACGTGGAGGCGCCAAAACCATCCACACCAATGGAAATCGCCGATGCGGAATCATAGAGAGTGGTTACCGTGTGTGTTTTCGACACAATCTGCAGCGCCGAACCGAGAGTCAAATCCTGAACATAAAATGTGACTCCGGACGCCGTAAGGTCGGAAAAATTAACCGCCACAGCAACATAATAGTCGTGACCAACGGTCAACGAAATCCCGGAATTAATCGAATCGAGTCCATTGCTTCCCCACGTACCTGCCGTACTCGCAAATTGAAACAACAGTCTGCGAGCCCCTTGCCCCGAAGCTTCTGAAGTGGCTAAAAACGCCCACGAACCATTCGTTCCATTCGCCCCCTGACTGGCAATAATCTTGGTCGTGTTATCCGTATTCGACAAATTCACGTACGATTCGACGGTGAGGGCAGAACCGATGGCCGTATCGGCCAAGGTATAATATTTCTGAAAATTCTGAGTAGCTCCCGTGCCCTGAATGCCATAGCCATTCGCCGCACCTGTCTGTGGAATCGGATCCGAAAAGGCGGAGCCCGCACCCGTTGATGGTAGCAAATAGGAAAGCGGCGCCGATCCTGACGCCCCTGCCAAAGTCAAGGTCCGGCCATTCCCGCTCGAGTCACCCGTCACATCCCCAGATTCAAAACGATAGTAACCGATCGTGCCCGCATAGAGAGGAGAAGCTACGACCGCAAGAGCGAAACAACCCATCAACCTGATCCATCGAGAAGATATTTTCATATTATGTTTTATAATAGTAAACGCATTTTTCCTAGCAGCCCTAGGGGTGTTCGTGTGCCTATTTTTGTTCTATCCTCTCATATAAAAATTGTCAACGATTTCATTGCAGCTGAAATTTAATATTCAAAAACAAGAGAACTGTTCACTATTACTATACAATATTAAACGCGTTTAGATAGTCTCCCTACCGGATGGGGGCGTTTATTCATTCAAAGGAGAGGAATGCGCTCAGAAACCAAAGGCCTATCAGCGCGCCGCCGAGAATAGCGGTCAAGCCTGCAAAAGAAGATCGAGGAGAGGCATAGAGCCCCTCCTCTCGTACTTTATGGATGTGAAACTACACCTTCGCGGTTTGCGCGGGAGTGACGGGTGCATCGACCCACTTGCCGTTTTCACGGATGAGGTCGACGAGGCGGTCGACCGCTTCGTCGGTGGGGATGTTGAACTTCACCGGGGTCTTGCCGATGTAGAGGTTGATCTTGCCGGGAGCGCCGCCGACGTAGCCGAAGTCGGCATCAGCCATTTCGCCGGGTCCATTCACGATGCAACCCATGACAGCGATCTTGACGCCCTTGAGGTGGTTCGTGGCCGCGCGGATGCGGGCGGTGGTGGATTGGAGATCGAACAGGGTGCGTCCGCAGGAGGGACACGCCACGTAGTCGGTCTTGAAGATACGGTTGCCCGCAGCCTGCAGGATGTTGAAGGCGAGACGAATGCTGGCGCCCGGACCGGGTTCGGAGCGGATGATGATGCCATCGCCAATGCCGTCGCAGAGCATGGCACCAATGTTGGTGGCAGCACTGAGGAGTGTCTTGAGCACGTCGGGTTTGTCGCCGGGAGCGGGCGGGTTGAAGGTATCCTTGAGGAGGATCGGGTGGCGGGCCGGGATCTGCGCTGCGAGGTAACGGTAGGCCACGATGGGCGAAAGTTCGCAACCATCCTTAATGGTGACGAGGACCGGTTCGCGAGATTCAGCGAGGAACTGCAGTGCGGAGGAATCGGCAGGATCGACTTCCACGATGTGCGCGTCTTCGCAGGCAAAGTCGGGGAAGAGGTCGCCGAGCTGGGCGCGCTTGGGTTCGAGCGCCTGCCAAACGTTCTTGGTCGAGGCCACGCGGGTGGTTTCGTTGCCGCCGATGAGGCTGCCGCCGGTGACGATGGAAACGGCTTCGCGGCGGGCATACTTGAAGGGGTCAAAGCTGAGGGGCGGTTCCTGCGGCGGGCGCTTATCCTTAGCGTGCTGTTGTGAGAGTTCCACGAGGGCGCGGGCCACGGGAATTTCATGCACGCTGTCCTCAGTCAGCGAGACGCGGATGGTGTCGCCCACGCCGTCGGCGAGGAGCGCGCCAATGCCGATGGCGCTCTTGATGCGGCCGTCTTCGCCGTCGCCGGCTTCAGTGACGCCGAGGTGGAGCGGATAGTTCCAGTCCGGACCTTCCTCATGCAGGCGCTTGGCGAGCAGGCGGTAGGCGTTGATCATCACCTTGGGGTTGGACGACTTCATCGAGAAGACGAAGTTGTGATAGTCGTACTTGCGGGCGATGCGGGCGAATTCGATGGCGCTTTCGACCATGCCTTCGGGCGTGTCGCCGAAACGGTTCATGATGCGGTCGGAGAGCGACCAGTGGTTCGTGCCGCTACGCATGGCGATGCCACGCGCCTTGCAGATGTCGAGCAGCGGTTTGAAGGTTTCCTCAATGCGGACGAGTTCCTCCTCGTATTCCTCATCGGTGTATTCGCGGGTGGCGAACTTTTTCTTGTCGGCGAAATTACCGGGATTGATGCGGATCTTCTCGACCCACTTGGCGGCTTCGAGCGCGGCGTCGGGTTTGAAATGGATGTCTGCGACAATGGGAACATCGCAACCGGCGGCGAGAAGTTCCTTTTTGATGTTCTCGAGATTGGCGGCATCCTTCACCGTCGGCGCGGTGATGCGGACGATTTCGCAGCCGACCTTGACCAGATCCAATGTCTGCTTCACGCAAAGCGCGGTGTCCATCGTGTCGCAAGTGAGCATCGACTGGACGCGAATCGGATTGTTTCCGCCCATGGCCACCTTGCCAACCTGGACGACCCGGCTGACGCGGCGTTGAGAATGATACGGATTGGCGGTATAGACGGGGGAAGACATAAACTTATTGGGGCGTAGTGGCGGTCGTTTTGGGGGCGAATTTTATCGGTTTATTGGAAAAGTTCCAACGCAAATCCTGTACGTCGAAGAAGGTGACGTAGAGCATAAACCCAATGATGAGCATGGCACAGGCGGTCTGGAGCACTTCCAGGACCTTGACGTGAATGGGCTTGCGGCGAATCCATTCAATGATGGCCAGCAGGATATGACCACCATCGAGCACCGGCAGCGGAACCATGTTCACGATGGCGAGATTGACATTGATGAGCACTGCAAGCCACAACGCCTGCCGCCAGCCTTCCTCGCTACGGAAGAGGATGGCCATGACATTCATGATGCCGATGGGGCCCTGCATGTGGGAAGCGTTGACGTCAGTGTTGCGATTCACCCACGCCTGAATGGTGCTGACGACCGCGTAGACACTGTTATTGATCTGATCAATCGGCGACGGGTGTACGATCTTCAAATGACTGGCCCAAGCGATGCCGAGCATCGGGTTGCGCAAGCCTTCAGGTTCCGCCGGAATTTCCGGTACAAGCGTGAAGGTGAGCGTCTTGCCGTCCCGCAAAACAGTCAAAGGCACCGGCACATTCGGGCTGCGCGACATGAAACGTGAAATGGCCGCCGAAGTGTAGATGGGTTCATCGGCCAGAGCCACCACGATATCGCCGGGCTTGAGCCCACCCACTTCAGCAGGGCTGTTGGGCATGACTGTCTCTACCTTGATTTCAGAATCGGCAGGTAGGAAGGTAATTTCACGCAACGGCTTGCGCTGCCAGAAAGCCTTCTTTTCGTACTGTGCCTTGATGTCGAGAGCCACCACCTGATCCCCGCGGCGCACGTTCATGCGAACAACGTCCCCCTCGCTGGTGATCATGCGCCAGGTCACGCTATTGCCCATGCCAGCAAATTTGTGGATGGGATAGCCATCGATATCGAGCACCACATCGAGCGGTTTCAGCCCGGCCTTGGCCGCTTCGCTGCCGGGCTCGACGTAGCCGATCTTGCACTGCGCCTCAAATTCATTCACTGGACGGCCGACGACGAATACGATGCAGGCAAATGCAAAGGCGAGCCCGAAGCTGAAGAGCGGTCCGGCGAACGCCACGATGATCTTGTCCAGCGGCGTGATCGGAGGAAGTTTTTCCTTCGGGGTCTGCCCCTTGCCTTCGATGGTTTCCATGTCAGCCATCTGCGGCAACGCGACATAGCCGCCCGCCGGGATGCTGCCGAGGCAATACTCCACCCCATTGATTTTCTTTTTCCAGATCGGCTTGCCGAACCAGATGGCGAAGCGCTCCACCACGAGACCACGCCAGCGTGCTGCGAGGAAATGGCCCAACTCATGGACCAGAATGAGGACGTTAAAGAGGAATACGACCTCGGCTAGAATCAGGATGAAATGCAGGACGCTGGATACCATAGTGGCTTATTTTTTGAGTAATTTCCGGGCCGTTTCGCGCGCCCATGAGTCAGCCTTAATGATAACATCAAGGCTGGGATGCGCAACCAACTCATGCTTCTGCATGACTTCTTCGACCAAGCCCCAGATCCGGGGGAAGGATATCTCGCGGTTCAAAAAGGCGGGCACGGCAATCTCATTCGCCGCATTCAGCACCGCCGGGAGGGTACCACCCCGTTCACCTGCCTCGCGAGCCAACCGCAGGGCCGGGAAACGGTCCGGGTCGGGCGCTTCAAAGGTCAGACTCCCCTGCTTGGCTAAGTCAAGCGCATGCAAGCTGTTAGGCATGCGATCCGGCCATGTCACGGCATATTGAATCGGGAAACACATGTCGGAGTGACTCAACTGGGCCAGTTGCGAGCCATCGACGAATTCCACCAGCGAGTGAACGATGCTTTGCGGGTGAACGACAACATCCACTTGGGAAATCGGCACGCCGAAAAGCCAGCGCGCTTCGATCATTTCGAGCCCTTTGTTGAAAAGCGTGGCGGAATCGATGGTGATCTTGGTTCCCATCTTCCACGTGGGATGCTTGAGCGCCTGCTCGGGGGTGACTTTCTGGATTTCCTCCTTCGTCGAGCGGCGGAACGGACCTCCTGAGGCGGTGAGAATGAGGCGGCGAATGTGCCGGTGCGGTTCACCCGCGAGGCATTGAAAAATCGCGTTGTGCTCGCTGTCGACGGGCAGAATCTTGATGTTCTTTTTCGCCGCCGCCGTGGTGACCGCTTCGCCGGCCATCACAAGAATCTCCTTGCTCGCGACGGCGAGATCCTTGCCCACCTCGATCGCGGCCAGAGTGGGAGCCAGCCCCGCCGTGCCCACGATCGCCACGAGCACCATGTCGGCATTCGCCCAAGTGGCCAACTTCTTCAATCCCTCGGGCCCGGAGAAACAGGCCGTGCCTTCGGGCGCACCGGCCTTGAGCTTGCTGAAATTATCTTCGTCATACACCGCGATGGCAGCGGGCTTGAATTCGCGAGCCTGCTCCAGCAGGACATCGACCTGACGATTGGCCGCGAGCGCGACCACTTCCATGCGATCCGGGAGGTCGCGAGCCACCTTCAAGGCGCTCAGACCGATCGAACCCGTGGAACCCAAAATAACAACGCGTTTTCTCATGATTGGAAGCTATTGAAAAAATAGAGGTAAAAGTAGAGGACAGGAGCCGTGAAAAGAATGCTGTCGATGAGATCGAGAATGCCGCCGATACCCGGAATGGTGCGGCCGGAATCCTTGATCGCGGCGTCGCGTTTGACCACCGACTCGGCCAAATCGCCGACGGTGCTGGCCACAGACAAGAGCAGACCGAGGATGATGCCATCCACATAATCGAGGCCGCAGACCTTGCCGGGACAAAGCCAGAGGATAAGCAGACTCATGCCGAGCGAGGAGAGAATGCCGCCGACGAAACCTTCCCATGTCTTGCCTGGGCTGATGTGGGGACACATCTTGTTCCGACCGACGAGTGATCCCACGACGAACGCGCCGACATCGGCAAACTTCGTCACCGCCAGAAGATAGATCAGCGCGTACTTTGTGGTCTCGGGATGTCCCGGCCAGAAGGAAACGCGGCAAACGTAATTGAAGAGATACGGCACGTAAATGACACCCATCACCGAGAGCGCCACGGTGACAATGGGCGTATCCAGCTTGGGCCGACCTAACACCATCCGCACGAGAACGCCAATGATGCTCAGCACAATGATCGCGCTGACACCGACCCAGGAATTGGCCACGTTCGGATTGAGGATGAGAAACCAAAGGGAATTCAGGAAGAGGAGCAGGCCACAGAAAACGCCCCACTTTTTGTACACGCGAAGTCCCTTTTCGCGTTGCGCGAGATAAAACTCCCATTGGCCCAGCAGGCCAAAGACGGTGATGATCGCCCAACACGAAATCTGCGAGAACAGCCCCGTACCAGACAACACCAGGGCCAGCACGATCGACCAGAGGGCCAGCGAGGAAAAAGTGCGGCGAATCAGGACGCCAGAGGGAATCGTGCCGGGCATAAAATTGACAAGTGGTTCCACGTTACGAGCTCACCGCTCCAAAACGACGTTGACGTTTGGCGTAATCCTCCAGGGCGCGAAAAAATTCTTCGCGACGGAAATCCGGCCACAGCGTAGAGGTCACGTAAATTTCCGTGTACGAAAGCTGCCAAAGTAGGAAGTTGCTCAGGCGCATCTCGCCGCTGGTGCGAATCAATAAATCGGGATCGGGATAATAACGCGTATAGAGATGATGCTTGAAGACGTCGGCGTCAATCTGCGCGGTATCAAGATGGCCCAGCTTGACCTCGCGGATGATCGACTGGACCGCTTCGATGATTTCCACACGGCCGCTATAGCTCAGGGCCAGAATCAGGGTCAGTCCCGTATTCTTGCTCGTCGCTTCGATCGAGTCGTGCAACTGGTCCTGCGCCGCCTTGGGTAGATCGGTAATGCGGCCAATGGCCTGCAGCCGGACGTTGTTGCGATTCAGCTCGGGGACTTCGTCCTTGAGGAACTTGGCAAGGAGCTTCATCAACGTGGAGACCTCGGTCTTGGGCCGACTCCAATTCTCCACGGAAAAAGCGTAGAGCGTGAGATACTTCACGCCCACCTCGCCCGCCGTGCGGACAATCTCGCGGACCGAATCCACCCCGGCGCGGTGCCCCTGCACCCGCATCATGTTGCGCTCGCGCGCCCAGCGGCCGTTGCCATCCATGATGACGGCCACGTGCTGCGGCACCTTGGTCAAGCGAGGGGCGGACGGTTGGCCCGTCATACCATGAAGGTTTGCTCGCGTTGCGCGCCCACGGAAATGATGCGCAGCTTGGCTCCGGTGAGATCCGCAATCGCCTTGAGATACTTCTGCGCGTTGACGGGGAGCTTGCTGAACTTGCGCACATCGCTCGTCGGCGTCTGCCAACCGGCAAAGGTGCGGAAGACCGGCTCGCAACGAGCCAGCATATCGATGTCATTGGGCGGAAACTTGATGGTCTTGCCGTCGAGCTTGTAAGCGACGCAAACCTTGATCTTCTTGAGCGTGTCGAGACCATCGAGGTTGGTAACGGCGAGTTCATCGATGCCGTTAATCATCGCCGAGTAGTGTGTCGCGACCGCGTCGAACCAGCCACAGCGGCGTTCGCGGCCCGTGGTGGCGCCGTATTCGCGGCCCATGCCGTGCAACAGATCGCCGAGCTCCTGCGACTGCGAGGGCAACGGCCCCTCACCCACGCGCGTGGTGTAGGCCTTGATCACGCCGATGACGCGATCCATCTTGTGCGGCGGCACGCCGGAACCGGTCACCGCTCCGCCCGCCGTCGTGTTCGACGAAGTGACGAAGGGATAGGTGCCGAAATCGATGTCAAGGAAGGTGCCCTGCGCGCCTTCGAACAGTACGCGCTTCTTGCGCTTGATCTGGTCATGCAGCCAGATGACGCTGTTGGTAATATACGGGGCGAGGAACTTACCCGCTTCGAGATACGCCTTGTTCACCGTGGCGTAGTCGAGCGGTTCGCCACCGAGGGACTTCAGGATGGCGTTGTTCTCTTCGATGCGGGCCTTGAGCTTCTTCGAGAAAACCTTCGGCTGGGCGAGATCGATCAGGCGCAGTCCCGTGCGGGCCGCCTTGTCACCGTAGGTGGGGCCGATGCCACGCTTGGTGGTGCCGATCTTGCCAGCGCCGCGGTGATTTTCGCGGGCTTCATCAAGACGGCTATGGTAGGGCAGAACGACATGGGCCGTTTCGCTGAGAAGGAGCTTGCCCTCGGTGCGAATGCCGCGCTCGTGCAGACCCTTGATTTCCTTAACGAGAGCAACCGGGTCAACGACCACGCCATTACCGATGACGCACTTGCGGCCGGGGCGAAGAATGCCGGAGGGAATGAGGTGCAGGACGAATTTTTCCGTACCGACCTCGACGGTGTGCCCCGCGTTGTTGCCACCCTGGAAACGGACGACGACGTCGTTGTTTTCCATCATGACGTCGATAATTTTTCCTTTGCCTTCATCGCCGAATTGGGCGCCAATCAAGATCGTATTCATAATAGTTTCTGAAAAAGTGTTTCTGGTTTTGAGAGGGGTTCGACCATCAAACAGCCGCGCACAGCCTTTTTGGCCACGCGCGGCTTGGTCTTAAGTCCGCTAAGTCCGTTATCTTGTCTAGCGACCGATGCTCGAGTAGTCAAACCCGAGCGCCTTCATTTTCGCCGGATCCAGGAGATTGCGACCGTCAAAGAGCAGCGGGCTGTTCATCGCCTGCTTGATCTTCTTCCAATCAACCGTCTTAAAATCGGTCCATTCGGTGGCCACAATGACCGCGTCGGCACCCTCCGCCACCTCTTCCGCCGTGGCGGTCAATGTGACGCCGGGAAGCATCGGGGCGGCTTTTTCCATGGCCTTCGGGTCGTAAGCGCGCACCTTGGCGCCTTCCTTGACCATCTCTTTGACCAGCTCAATGGCCACGCTGGAACGGACGTCGTCCGTGTTACCCTTGAAGGCAAGGCCGAGCACGCCAATTTTCTTGTCGCGCAACACCCAGAGGCTTTCGCGAATCTTGCGGAGGAATCGCTCGCGCTGGCCCCGGTTGATTTCTTCGACCTGCTTGAGGAGTTTGAAATCGTAGCCGAGATCGTCCGAAATGCGGATGAAGGCAGAGAGATCCTTCGGGAAACAGGAACCGCCGTAGCCAATACCGGCATTGAGGAAGGCACGGCCAATCCGGTGATCGGCACCCATGCCCTCGGCGACCTTTTCCACGTCGGCACCGCTCGCTTCGCAAATGGCGGCGACGGCATTGATGTAGGAAATCTTGAGCGCGAGGAAGCTGTTGCTGGCGTGCTTGATCAACTCGGCAGAATTCAAGTCCGTGACGAGAATCGGCGCATTGAACGGCTTGTAGATCTCCGTCATGATCTCCGTGGCCTTCTCGGTGGAAGTGCCAAAGACGATGCGATCGGGCTTCATCAGGTCCGCCACGGCAGAGCCTTCGCGGAGAAACTCGGGATTGCTGACGACGTCAAATGTGACGCCCTTCTTGTTGTAGCGATTGATCGTCTGCGCAACCTTTTCACCGGTCTTCACCGGCACGGTGCTCTTGTCGACAATGACGCGGTAGTCGGTAAGCACCCCGGCAATTTCGCGCGCGACAGCTTCGATGTAGCTGAGATCCACACTGCCATCCGGTTGCGGCGGAGTCGGAACGGCAATGAAAACCACGAGGGATTTGTCGATGGCGTCTTGAATCGATGTAGTGAAAGAGAGGCGCCCAGCGGCCACGTTCTTCTTGATGAGGTCTTCGAGTCCGGGTTCGTAGATGGGGATGCGACCGGCGCGAAGCATTTCCACTTTCTTGGCATCGTTATCCACGCAGATAACGTTGTGGCCAACTTCGGCAAAACAGGTTCCGGTCACGAGTCCGACATAGCCGGACCCAATAATAGCTAGATTCATTGTACGGGGTTGGTAGTTAAGTTAACAGAGGGGAAAGCTTTGAGCGTCATGGAAAGATAAATGGCGAGTTCGTTCTGCCGGTCATTGAGGTAACGCTCCTTGAAGGTGATCGCCATTAACCAAGCCGAAAGATCACGATAGACGGTGTAGGACTGTTCCTGCAAGTGCCCACCGTCCGCCTCGAAAGCGTGATAGGATTGGAACTGCCAGTGTTCGTTCAGGCGGTAGAAATTGGTGAGCGTGTAGAGATTGCTGTTCGGGAAAAGATCGCTATCCGAGATGTAACGATTACCGAGAGTGAATTTGTAGGAACGGGTGACTTGGAAACTGATATCATTGTTATACTCGCTGTAGCTTTCGTCGACCAATGCCCATGAAGTCTGGGAGTTGAAGGTCAACCATGGCAGCGGCTTGATCTGCATATCACTGAAAAGATTGCTATAGGAGCTGTTGCCAGCCCGGGTAAAATTCTTGTCCACATCGAGATCCGCGTAGAGCACCCAATCCACCAGATCCCAATTCTGCCCATCGCGCTTGGTCTGAATTTTGTTACGCACGCCATGGCGAACCACCGCCTGCCGGTCAATGGAGTCAATCGAGTTATAATCGGGGAAATTGATCGGAGCAAGACGCGTGGAAGCAAGGCGATCATCGAAACCGCGAATGTCATCGGGGCTGGCACCAAACGCCTTGGGAATATATTGCGCGTTTACAAACGGTTCCGCCACGTGACGGATACCATAAATACCCAGATCCTTGTTTTCCACATCCGTCCAGACACGGGAAACTTTAAAGGAGCTTTCCACACCAAGATTCGGCACGAAACGCCCCCGAGGATCCTTCCGCTGATCGCCTATACTGTCGGGACCACTATCCTTATAATCCCCGATCGTGCGATTATCGTCAGACCAATATGTACCACGAAGGCCAATGCGTGGCGTGACGTTCAGCCAGTTGGCATACTGCTTCGGATAGAGAATCTGGTGAAAGGTATCGTAACGATACGCGCTATAGCCAATCTCAACGGGCGCCGTACTCGATGTTCCAAAACGCCGGGTAAAGGAGGTCACTGAACTTTCTCCTTCATAGGAAATTGGAAGGTTCCCGATCTTCTGTCTCTGGATCGCCAATTGAAGTTCAGGTTTACGTTCGACTGTCTCAAAAAAATTATTGAGCTGGGCACGTCCCAGAAGAGTCAAAGTGTAGTGCGGGCTATACTGGACAAGACTGACATAATTATCCGGCTGCCGCTCCTGCTGATACTCGTTTTCAAAATAATCGAGCGTGACATACGGATCGCTCCACTTGTTGATGTCCGATACCATGCTTAGGTCGGGACCAACCACCATGTTATTCTTGAAGCTAACCCGATAGCGATTGTCACTGTTGACGTCCGGATAACGGTATTTTGCATCCGGACCGCTATTTAAATCACCGCCCGCTGAGTAAAGATTATCTTGAGCATAGTAACTACGGAAAAGCGCCTTGTTGGCATCGTCCTTTTTGTATTCCGTATCGACCCCACCAGCAAATCCACGTTTCTCGCGCACGTCCAGATGGACGGTACCCTTCAAGCGCTTATCCCAAGCCCAGTTGTACTTGTTGTAGAAGTACGGGCCAAAGGCGGAATTATAACCGGCCGTCCACTGGTAGGCACTACGCTGATCATCCAGCGGCTGCGCGTAGATCGGCAACCAAAGCACCGGGACACTGCCAATGTAGACAGAAATATTCTTCATCACCACAACGTCATTGGGATAAAGCTCTATCGTCTGCGCCCGCATCTTGTAGGCAGGCACCTCGCGATTATCGGTCGTAAAGAAGCCGTTGCGGATACGGTAATGATTAAACCCGGGAGTGATGACATCTTCACCCGCGACAAAAGCCGGAAAGGCGGCCCCACGAAAATCAGCCGATTGGATTTCCTTGGTCTCGAAGTTGTAGATCATCGTGTTGCCACGATACACTTCGTCGCCACTGTAGATGCGAACATTACCCTTGCAGATGGCAGTCTTGGTTTTGGAATTGTACGTCAGGCGGTCGCAGTAGACGACGTCGGACTTGGTGCGAACCACCACATTATCTTCCGCCGTAGTGATTCCACCAAAGAAGGTGTTTTCTCCATCGCAGGTAATTTCGATCGGGGTAGCCGTCGAGGTGCCCTCACCATCAGGAGCCGAGTAGGCGGCTCCCGTGCTCAGGACAAAAAATAAGGCTAAAATTACCCACTTCAAAGCAGCCTTGGTCTAGCAGTCCAAATGACCCATGCCAATCACAAAAAAGTGAGGATTTTTTCATCAATTCCGACTCCACTCCAACATGCGCTGCAATGGAATACGCGCTTTTTCACGCAATTCACTTTCCATGATCAGTTCCGGCCCTTCAGAAAGGAGGGTTTCGTGCAGCTTTTCAAGTGTGTTCATCTTCATGTATTTGCATTCCGCACAAGCACACCGGTCCGTCGGCCCAGCAATGAATGTTTTGTCCGGCAATTCGCGCCGCAAGCGGTGCAACATCCCAGCTTCGGTCACAATAATGAAGGCCTTGGAAGCGTGATCGCGACAGTAGCCGATCATTTTCTCGGTTGAGCAGACCTCGTCGGCCAGCAACCGCACGGCCCGGGTACATTCCGGATGCGCCACCAGCGGGGCTTCCGGGTGTTCTTGCCGAATCTTGATAATGCTTTCGTGGGTAAACTCGATATGCACATAGCAATTGCCCTGCCACATGCGCATGGGACGACCCGTTAGCTGCGTGACCCACTCACCCAGATTTTGGTCCGGCACAAAGAGAATCTCCCGGTCAGCGGGAACCTGACGCACGATCTTTTCGGCGTTGCCGGAAGTGACAATAACGTCGCTGAGCGCCTTCACCTCCGCCGAGCAATTGATGTAGGCTACGACGTAAACACCGGGGTGTCGTGCCTTGTAGGCAGCGAGTTCCGAGGCCGGGCAGGAATCGGCCAACGAACAACCCGCCTCCATGTCAGGGAGCAAGACTTTCTTGGCCGGGTTCACGATCTTGGCTGTTTCGGCCATGAAATGTACGCCACAGAATACGATGATATCCGCCTGTGTCGATTGGGCTTGGTAGGAAAGGCCCAGCGAATCACCTACAAAGTCGGCTACTTCCTGAATTTCCTTCACCTGATAGTTATGCGCCAAAATGACGGCATTCTTGCGCTTCTTCAACTCCAGGATTTCCTGCTGCAACGGATTCATCATTTAGTTATATCAGCCCATACGGCAGTCAGGTCAAGTATCGGTCGTAGATTTCTGACGGCAGCCCTCTCGAACAGAGAACAATGCCCCTAGGCGAAGTCGTCAGAAAAGTCCAGCATTGCGCTGGTAATTAGGCAGCCTGATCGCGATCCCGGCCCACCACTTCGGGTAAACGGCCGGTGACCATCGCATTCGGATTGAGCGGCCGCGGCGGCATGAGTCCTTCCGCATCGGGGATGGAGCGATGAGCACGCACATCCTGCGCATGGCAAAGTTCCATGAGGTAATTCGGCGTCGATTGGAAAACGGTGCGAGCCGGGAATTCCGTCTCGTGGTGGAAATAAAAGAACAGGCTCTGCGCATGCATCTGGCGAGTCAGCAGCTCGCTCAGTGAAGCGCCTTCGTCTTCCACGTGAATGATTTCTCCGTCCAGAAAATAGAGACGTGGCCCCGGCTTTTGTCCTTCTTCCAGCATCAGGAGACCTGATTGACGCTCCTGATAAAGAAACTGCACAAGCGTGATGAGCTGGAATTCGTTCAATCCGCCGAAAAGCTTCACCCGCCGGTCCAGTTTGCGCGCAGTCGGTATCGGAATCAGACTCGTTTCATTACTGGTTTCAATATCGGCAGGTTTTTGGCTGCAGATCTGCAACTCATGCGTCACGATCTTGAAATTTTCCTCGAAATTCATCAGGCGCTGCGTCACCGGCTCTTCGTTGCAAAAGGTGCCGTGTGTACTGGCTAAATCAATGAGGACAAATTGTTTGCCGTTGTATTTGAGGAGGGCGTGTTCGCGGCTGACTTTGTAATCGTCCAGCACAACGTTATTTGTATCTAAACGCCCGATGGTCAGCGTGGAATTCGGAACCATTTCGTACAAGGTGACACCGTCTACCAGAAGATAGGCCGACTGACTGTCGTTTTGCTGTTGTAGCTCCATGGATTCTATTCGCGGCTATCTTGTTAATCCACCATTAACCCATCGTCTGGAGGGTTCTTTACGCGGGGGGGATTATAATGAGAACTTACCCTATTAGGCAAGGCCAACTTTCACCCCTCTAGCAAAAAATATTCTAATATTTGCCGTTGCATGCCATTGATTAAGAAGTATTTAAAACCCCTGAAAGGGTTCCAGTGTGATACAGTATAACCGGGCCATAAAAAAAACCGACGATCTTTCGATCGTCGGTTTTTTTATTAGAGAACGTAATAGGCTATACTAGCTGATCAAGGCCTGGGGAAGAGTCGGCATTTTACCGCCGTCCGCCCCTTCTTCCGGCTCTTCCTGAATCAACGGCTCACCCACTTGTTCACCCAACTCTACGAGTCGGATGCAGCGGTGCGTGTTGAAACCAGTACCAGCCGGGATCAGGTGACCCATGATGACGTTTTCCTTGAAGCCACGCAGCTTATCGATCTTGCCCAAGGTGGCCGCATCGGTAAGGACGCGGGTCGTATCCTGGAAGCTCGCCGCCGAGATAAAGCTCTCGGTTTCGAGCGACGCCTTGGTGATGCCCAGCAGCACCGGGGACGCTTCCGCAGGCTTGCCGCCCTTGGCTTCGACCTGACGATTCTCCTCTTCGAAGATGAGTCGGTCGATCTGTTCGCCCCAGAGGAAGCTGGTATCTCCGGGTTCGATGATCTTCACCTTGCGCAGCATCTGGCGGACGATGATTTCAATGTGCTTGTCATTGATTTCGACGCCCTGGAGGCGGTAAACCTCCTGCACTTCGTTCACCAGGTATTCCTGCAAGTCTTGCGGTCCGCAAACCTCGAGCACTTCGTGCGGGACGACGGGACCTTCGGTGAGCTGCTGGCCCTTCTTGACCAAGTCGCCCTTGTAGACGATCAAATGCTTGGACAGCGGGATCAGATGCTCTTCCTCGGAACCGGAATTCGGATCGCGAATGATGAGGCGCTTCTTGCCGCGGATGTTGCCGGCGATTTCGACGATGCCGTCGATCTTTGCAATTTCGGCAGCATCCTTCGGGCGACGGGCTTCGAAGAGTTCGGCCACACGCGGCAGACCGCCGGTGATGTCCTTGGTCTTCGCGACCTTTCGCGGTGTCTTGGCCAGACGTTGACCGGCCTGTGCCTTGATGCCTTGCTTGACTTCGATGTGCGCGCCGGCAGGAATCGAGTACGAGGCGGTGACTTCGCCATTATC
Organism: Verrucomicrobium sp.; assembly: GCA_017849585.1. GTDB lineage: Bacteria > Verrucomicrobiota > Verrucomicrobiia > Methylacidiphilales > UBA1321 > UBA1321. The sequence goes on along the minus strand of JAFIGT010000015.1, from coordinate 80,784 downwards.
GTCGAGAACGACGATCTGCGGATGCAAGTCTTCCTTGTGTTCGATGATGACGGTGCCGACCTGCTTGGTGGCTTCGTCGAGTTCGCGCTTCATGGTGACACCTTCGATGATGTCACGGAATTCGATCTTACCGGCCTTTTCGGTCAGAATGGAAACGTTGTACGGATCCCATTGGACGAAGATTTCGCCCTTCTTGACCCGGCCACCCTCGTCGACCGAGATAACGGAACCGATCACCACCGTGTAGCGTTCAAGTTCGCGGCCATCTTCGGCATGGATGCTGATGGAGCCGTTCTTGTTGAGAACAATGTTGGTACCTTCGAGCGATTTGACCGTGCGCAGATCGGTGAACTGCACAATACCATCGTTCTTGGCTTTGATCTGGGGTTGCTTGAACACCTGCGAGGCGGTACCACCGATGTGGAAGGTACGCATCGTCAGCTGCGTGCCGGGTTCGCCGATGGACTGGGCGGCGATAACGCCGACGGCTTCGCCGGGCTTGGCCAGACGGTTGGAAGCGAGGCTGATGCCGTAGCACTTCGAGCAGACGCCACGCTTGGTTTCGCAAGTCAGCACGGAGCGGATATGCACACGCTCGACGCCGAGGCGATCAATCGCCGCAGCCTTGTGTTCGTCGATGACTTCACCGGCACCCACGATGAGCTTTTTACCCACGGGATCGATAATGTCGTCTACGGAAACGCGGCCCACGATACGTTCGGTGAGCTTGACGATTTCGTCTTCGCCCTCGTAGATGGCCTTGACCCAGATACCGTTGACGGTGCCGCAATCCTGCTCGGTGATGATGACGTCCTGCGCCACGTCGTGGAGCTTGCGGGTCATGTAACCGGAGTCGGCGGTCTTGAGTGCGGTATCGGCGAGACCCTTGCGGGCGCCGTGTGTCGAGATGAAGTATTCCAGAACCGAGAGGCCTTCACGGAAGTTCGACACGATGGGGCGTTCGATAATTTCACCAGAGGGCTTGGCCATCAGACCGCGCATACCGGCGAGCTGACGCACCTGCTGGCGATTACCGCGCGCACCGGAGTCAACCATGAGGTACACCGGATTCAATTCCGGACGGGCCTTGTTATGTTCCAGCGTGCGGAACATGACGGACGAAATTTCGTCGGTCGCCTGGGTCCAGATATCAACGATCTTGTTGTAGCGCTCACCGTCGGTAATGGCGCCGGAACGGTATTGCTTTTCCACGACCGCGATCTGCGTGTAGGCGTTGGCGATAACCTTTTCCTTTTCGGCCGGGATGATCATGTCATCGATACCGATGGAGATACCGGCCCGGGTCGCTTCGTCGAAGCCGCGCTGCTTGAGGCGGTCGAGGGAGTCCACCGTGGCCTGGTGTCCGGCGATCTGGTAGCATCGGAGAATGATTTCGCCGACCTGCTTCTTACCGGCATTCTTGTTGTAGAAGCCGATTTCGTTGGGCCAGATCTGGTTGAACATGACGCGACCGGCAGTGGTCTCGATCATCTTCTTGTTCTTGTCGCCGAAGAAGGTGTCCTTGCCGAAGTCCGGGTTGCGCATGAGGATCAGATCATGCGTGGAGATCCACTTTTCCGCGTGCGCGAAGAGAACTTCTTCCGCGTCGTTGAAGAGCTGGAGGCGGGGCTTCTTCTCGGCATGTTCCTGCAATTGCTTGCGCGAAACCTGGCTGAGGTAGTAGCAACCCAAAATAATGTCCTGCGAAGGCGTCGTGATCGGCTTACCGCTGGAGGGTGAGAAGATGTTGTTGGGCGCCATCATGAGCATGCGGGCTTCCAACTGGGCTTCCACCGAGAGCGGTACGTGCACGGCCATCTGGTCACCGTCGAAGTCCGCGTTGTAGGCGGTACAAACGAGCGGGTGAATACGAATGGCCTCGCCTTCGATCAGAACCGGCTCGAAAGCTTGGATCGAGAGACGGTGCAGCGTGGGGGCGCGATTGAGCATCACCGGGTGCCCCTTGGTCACTTCTTCGAGGATATCCCAAACGACGGCTTCTTGGCGTTCGATCATCTTCTTGGCGCTGCGCACGGTGTGCACATGACCCATTTCCTTCAAGCGGCGGATGATGAACGGTTCGAACAACACGAGCGCCATCTTCTTGGGAAGACCGCACTGGTGAAGCTTGAGCTCCGGTCCGATAACGATGACCGAACGACCGGAGTAGTCCACGCGCTTGCCGAGCAAGTTCATGCGGAAACGTCCGCTCTTGCCCTTGAGCATGTCGGAAAGTGACTTCAACGGGCGATTGCCCGCACCGGTAACGGCACGACCATGGCGGCCATTGTCGAACAACGCGTCGACCGCTTCCTGCAACATGCGCTTTTCATTGCGGATGATGACGTCGGGGGTCTTGAGCTGGAGCAAATTGCGCAGACGGTTATTGCGGTTGATGACGCGACGGTAGAGATCGTTCAAGTCAGAGGTGGCGAAACGGCCACCTTCGAGCGGAACGAGCGGGCGCAGGTCGGGAGGAATGACCGGCAGCACTTCGAGCACCATCCATTCCGGACGCATGCGCGTGCCGGTGAAGCCTTGGACGAGCTTCAAACGCTTGGCGATTTTCTTGCGGGTCTGCTTGCTCTTGGAAACCGCGAGCGTGGCGGCGAGATCCTTGGCGGTCTGCGCGAGGTCGATGCTGCGCAGGACGTCGCGAATCGCTTCGGCACCCATCTTGGCGAGGAATGAACCTTCACCGTACTGTTCGATCGCTTCACGATATTCCTGCTCGCTAAGGAGCTGGCGAGGAGTGAGCGGCGTCTTGCCCGGATCGATAACGAGGTAATCCTCGTAGTAAATGACGCGCTCGAGCTGGCGGGCGGTCATGTCCATCATGAGACCCAAACGGCTCGGCATGCACTTGAAGAACCAGATATGTGAAACGGGCACGGCCAGTTCGATATGGCCCATGCGTTCACGGCGGACGCGGGCGAGCGTGACTTCAACACCGCAACGATCGCAGATCACACCCTTGTACTTGATGCGTTTGTATTTGCCGCAAGCGCACTCCCAGTCCTTGGTCGGACCGAAGATGCGTTCGCAGAACAAGCCGCCCTTTTCAGGCTTGAAAGTACGGTAATTGATCGTTTCGGGGTTCTTGACTTCGCCCTTGCTCCAAGACCGGATGGTGTCCGGCGCGGAGACGGAAATACCGACTTGGTCGAATCCGACCGACCGCTCCAAACCCAATACTTCGCGTGCTGTTTTCTCGTTCATGTGCTGTCTCGTGATCTGAGTTGTTGTGCCCTGTCTGCCTGCTATTAAAATCTTACTGCTCTGCCTTTTTCTTCCAGTCGAGGTTTCCGGTCCCAGTTTTACTGAAAACCGAAAACCTCGAACTGAAACTTTCTAGGCTGCTACATCCGTCTCGCTGGCGCGGGATTCGTTTTCGCTCTCAGGAACGAAGCCAATATGGTCGCCAACTTTGACGTCGAGACCGAGGCTCTGCATTTCCTTGATGAGAACGTTGAACGATTCCGGAGTACCGGCTTCAAGAGAGTTGTCGCCTTTGACAATGCTCTCGTAGATGCGGGTACGGCCAGGGACGTCGTCCGACTTGACGGTGAGAAGCTCCTGCAGCGTGTAGGCCGCGCCATAGGCTTCCATCGCCCACACTTCCATTTCGCCGAAGCGCTGTCCGCCGTATTGCGCCTTACCACCGAGCGGCTGCTGGGTGACGAGGGAGTACGGTCCGACCGCGCGGGCGTGAATCTTGTCGGCAACCAAGTGGCTCAGCTTGAGCATGTAGATCTGGCCAACCACGACGCGCTGGTCAAAGCGTTCGCCGGTGCGACCATCATGCAGGTAGCTCTTACCATCTTCATCGCGACCTGATTCCTTCAGGTAAGCGCGGATCTGCTCTTCCTTGATACCGTCAAACACGGGAGTCGCCACCTTGAAACCGAGCGCCTTTGCGGCGATGCCCAAGTGGGTTTCCAACACCTGTCCGACGTTCATGCGGGAAGGCACGCCGAGAGGATTCAGCACGATTTCCACCGGAGTTCCGTCCGGCAGATACGGCATGTCTTCTTCGGGAACGATCTTGGCCACGACACCCTTGTTACCGTGACGACCGGCCATCTTGTCACCGACACCAAGCTTGCGCTTGCTGGCAACGTACACTTTGACCTGTTTCACGATGCCGGGATCGATATCGTCACCGCTCTCTACGCGGTCGAGTTCGACTTCCTTCTCGTTCTTGAGCTGCTCGAACTTGTTTTCGAAGCTGCTGATGATTTCACGGATCTTGATGCGGATCGGGCTCGGGTCGATTTCGATATGATCGTAAACCGAGGCGAGTTTGCGCAGCAGAGTCTTGGTGATCTTGCGGTTGGCCGGGATGATGATCTCACCGGTCTCGGCATTGACCACGTCGAGCGGAATCTTTTCGTTGAGCAGGATGTTCGACAGCGCCTGGGTCAACTCTTCCTTGAGCGCGGTTTCCTTTTCGGCGAACTTGTCGTGGATCGCCTTGGACTGGCGCTTGGCTTCCGTCGGGGTGAGCTTCATGCGCTGCACCTTGGCGTTGCCGCTGGTAACCTTGACATCCATGACGATGCCGTAGGTTCCGGAGGGAACGGTCAGTGAGCTGTCCTTCACGTCCGCGGCCTTTTCGCCGAAGATCGCGCGGAGGAGACGTTCTTCCGGGGCGAGTTCGGTTTCGCTCTTGGGCGTGATCTTGCCGACGAGGATGTCGCCGGGCTTGACTTCCGCACCGATGCGAACGACGCCGTCGTGGCCGAGGTTCTTCAACGCTTCATCGCCGACGTTCGGGATGTCGCGCGTGATTTCCTCAGGTCCGAGCTTGGTGTCGCGGGCGCTGATTTCGAATTCTTCAATGTGGATGGAGGTGTAGATGTCCTCCTTCACAATCTTCTCGGAGAGCAGGATCGCGTCTTCGAAGTTGTAACCGTTCCACGGCATGAACGCGACGAGCACGTTGCGGCCTAGGGCAAGTTCACCGTTTTCAGTGCAGGGACCATCTGCAATGACCTGACCCTTGGTGATCTTCTGCCCCTTGGCGACGAGCGGCTTCTGGTTGATGCAGGTTCCCGCGTTCGAACGCATGAACTTGCGCATCTCGTAGACGTAAACGCCTTCTTCCGGATCATGCTTGAGCTTCTTCTTGCTGTCGGGCATTTCGCCATCATCGGTGATGATGATGTGGGTGCCGGTGACGCTGGCGACCTTACCGGCATGCTCGGCGACAAGCACGGCCTTCGAGTCGCGCGCGACACGGCCTTCCATACCAGTGCCGACGAGCGGCGCTTCGGTGCGGATGAGCGGGACGCCTTGACGTTGCATGTTCGAACCCATGAGCGCGCGATTGGCGTCATCGTGTTCGAGGAACGGAATCAAGCTGGCCGCCACAGAGACGAGCTGCTTGGGGGAAACGTCCATGTAGCCGACGCGTTCGGGTTCGACTTCGAGGAACTCGCCCTTGAAGCGGACCGAGATCTTCTCTTCCGTGAACTTGCCGTTCTTGTCGAACTTCGTGCTGGCCATCGCAACGATGTAATTCTCTTCCTGATCGGCGGTAAGATAATCGATCTCGCCGGTCAAACGACCGTCTTCCACCTTGCGGTAGGGCGTTTCGAGGAAGCCGAATTCATTGATGCGGGCAAAGCACGACATGGACGAGATCAGACCGATGTTCGGTCCTTCCGGCGTCTCAATCGGGCAAATACGGCCATAGTGGGAGGAGTGAACGTCGCGGACTTCGAAGCCGGCGCGATCACGAGAAAGACCCCCTGGTCCAAGGGCCGACAAACGCCGCTTGTGCGTGAGTTCGGCCAGAGGATTGGTTTGATCCATGAACTGCGAGAGCTGACTGCGGCCGAAGAAGTCGCGGATGACCGCAGAGAGCGCCTTCGGGTTGATCAACTTCTGCGGGGTCATGCCTTCGGTGTTCACGTCAAACAGCGTCATGCGCTCCTTGACAAGACGTTCCGTGCGGGCCAGACCGGTGCGGCACTGGTTCGCGAGCAATTCACCAACGGTACGAACGCGGCGGCTGCCGAGGTGATCGATATCGTCCGTGGAACCTTCGCCCTGGCGCAGGCCAATGACGTACTGGGTCGCGGCAACGATGTCTTCGTTCGTGATGATGCGGGTGTCGAGGTCAACTTCGAGCGTGAGCTTCTGGTTGATCTTGTAACGACCGACGCGGCCGATGTCGTAGCGCTTCGGGTCGAAGAAGAGACGCTTGAGCAACGCTTTCGCGTTGGTCACAGTGGGCGGATCTCCGGGACGCAGGCGACGATAAATATCCTTCAACGCCTCATCGGTATCGTGAGTCGGGTCCTTCTTGAGGCACTTGATGATCGTGTCGTCGTTCTTGATGTCGATGACGCGGACATTCTTGATGCCGAGATCGATGACCTGGCGGATGACAGCCTTGGTCAACGGCTCAAACGCACGGGCCACGACGACGTCCTGATTCGCGGAGTCGCGAATTTCGGCGATGAGCACCTTGGTGCCGATATCTTCGTCTTCGAGATCGTTGCGGAGCTTGAGATCCTCAATGGTGTAGAAAAGCTTGATGATTTCCTCATCGCTGCTGTAGCCGAGGGCACGCAGGAACGTGGTGACGAGGAATTTCCGGCGGCGCTTGCGACGATCCAGGTGGACGTAAAGCAAATCGCTGGTGTCGTACATGACCTCGAGCCACGAACCGCGATCCGGAATGATGCGATAGGAGTAGAGCACCTTGCCGTTGGCATGGAGGCTCGACTCAAAACAGATGCCAGGAGAACGGTGCAACTGGCTGACGACGACGCGCTCGGCGCCGTTGATGATGAAAGTACCCTGGGGCGACATCAAGGGCAGTTCGCCCATGTACACGCGCTCTTCCTTGACGTTCTTGTCTTCACGCAAGCGGAAGGTGACGTAGAGGGGGGCGGCAAAGGTCTGCCCTTCGCGGATGCATTCGAGAGCGGAAACCTTCGGGTCGCCAATTTCGTATTCGGCGAATTCGAGCTTGATCTTCTCGTCGTAACTTTCGATCGGGAAAACCTCGTTAAAAACGGCATGCAACCCCTCATTCTTGCGCTTGCTGACGGGCAGCTCCCGTTGCAAGAAATCGCGGTACGAATTGACCTGAACTTCGATCAGGTTCGGCACTTCGATCGCTTCCTGCAATTTGCCAAACGAGATGCGTTCCATGGTGTTTGACGATGGCATAGGTGGTTGCTTTTCTTTCTCGGGGACGGTTTCTCTTCTTGTGTCTTCTGCTACAACGAGGGAAGGCTCCCTGCCCGCGAACAGGGAGCCAACCCTAAACTAACTTACTCTAAACTATTTAATTTCAACCTTGGCGCCGGCGGCTTCAAGCTTCTTCTTGATTTCTTCCGCTTCTTCCTTGGTCACGCCCTCGCGAAGGGGCTTCGGGGCGCCTTCAACCAGAGCCTTGGCTTCCGCCAGGCCGAGGCCGGCGACCGCCGCACGAACTTCCTTAATGACACCAATCTTGTTGGCGCCCGCTTCCTTGAGGATCACATCAAAGGAAGTCTTCGCTTCGGCGGCAGGAGCCGCGGCACCACCAGCGGCGGCACCGGCGGCCGCAACGGCCACGGGAGCAGCGGCGCTGACGCCCCACTTGGTTTCGAGTTGCTTGACGAGTTCGGCGGCTTCGAGAACGGTCAGACCGCTGAGCTGCTCGACGATTGCATTGAGGTCAGTTGCCATAATGCTGAGTTTTCTTTCTTGTTATCTTTGCCTTACCTAGTGTCCCGCACCCGCGGGACAATTAACTCCGAAGGGCTTCGGAGCTAGAGTAAGATCTTGTTTGTTCTGCCCTTGTTACGAACCGAGGCTCCCTTGCTTCCAAGGAAATTTCAGGCGCTTTCGGTTCGCAAATCTGTTTCGTATATTTTTTCCAATCCGCGATTAAGCGGCCGGTTGTTGCTTTTCGGCGTTGGCCTTGAGCACCTGAGCCACTTGCGAAGCCGGGGTGTTGAGCAAACGCACCAGCTGCGAGGCCGGAGCGATCAACGTGCCGAGGATCTTGGCCAGGAGCACTTCGCGAGAAGGCAGATCAGCGAGCGCCAAGATCTGGGCCTTGTCGAGGAGTGCGTTATCAAGGATACCACCCTTGATCACAGGCTTGGTGAATTCCGCAGTGAAGCTCTTGAGCACCTTCGCGGCGGCGCATACGTCCTTTTCGCCGAGAACCACTGCAGTCTGGCCTTGCAGACCGCCGAGTTCGGGGAGGTTCGCGTCCTTGAGGGCGCGACGCAGGAGCGTGTTCTTGACGACGCGATATTCCGCGCCAACGCCATGGAGGCGCTTGCGGAGCTCGCTCAAGTGGTCAACGCGCATGCCAGCGTACTCCGTGAGGAGGACGAAGGGCGAGGCGTTCACCTTGCTCTGGATTTCTGTGATGATGGAATTTTTTTCGGGGCGCATAGTAGTGAATGGTTAGCGTTTTCTCCGAGAGTTTAGGCCGACAGAAACGGCGCGATGTCGATCTTGATGCCAGGGGTGAACGTGCCGGAGAGCACGATGTTCTCAATGAACTTGCCCTTGGCTGTGGCCGGACGGGAGCGGATAACCCCTTCAATGACGGCGCGACCATTATCAATGATGGCTTCAGGGCTGAACGAGATCTTGCCGCAGGTGACGTGCAGGTTCGCAGCCTTGTCGAGCTTGAACTCAACGCGACCAGCCTTGCATTCCTTGACGGCCTTGGCCGTGTCGGCAGTGACGGTGCCAGTCTTCGGATTCGGCATGAGACCGCGCGGTCCGAGAACCTTACCGAGCTTACGCACTTCGGTCATGGCGTCCGGGGTGGCAACCGCGACATCGAAATCCTGGAAACCTTCGGTGACCTTCGTGATGAGGTCTTCGAAGCCCACGTACTCCGCACCGGCGGCCTTGGCCGCTTCGGCGGCAGCGCCCTTGGCGAACACGAGTACGCGGACGTTCTTACCCGAACCGTGAGGGAGGGCCACCGTGCCGCGAACCATTTGGTCGCTCTGTTTGGGATCGACGCCCAGCTTGAACGAGAGCTCGATCGTCTGGTCGGACTTCGTGGGGGCAAATTGTTTGAGCACGCTGACAGCTTCTTTCCACGCGTAGACTTTCTTTGCGTCTACGAGCTTGGCGGCGGCTTGATACCGTTTACTGCGTTTGGTTGCCATATTTATCTCCTCGTGGTGCTAGCGGGCGACTGGCGCCCTCCCACCTCTGTTTTTTCTACCGTACGGTACCCATCAACCAAGTTGAGGGCACGCGCATTTCTAATGATACAAAACTAGTCAACAATCTCGATACCGGCCTGACGGGCCGTGCCCGCAATGATGCGGAAAGCAGCTTCGTCGCTGTTGGCATTGAGATCCTTGCGCTTGATCTTGACGATCTCCATGACCTGCTTCTTGGTCACCTTGCCGACCTTGGTGCGATTCGGCTCCTTGGAACCGCTGGCAATGTTGGCCATCTTCTTGAGCAGGACCGCCGCGGGGGGCGACTTGGTGATAAAGGTGAAGGTCTTGTCCTTGTATACCGTGATGACGACGGGAAGGATGTTACCCGCGTCTTTCTGCGTGGCGGCGTTGAATTCCTTGCAGAACGCCATGATGTTGACGCCCTGTTGACCCAGCGCGGGACCAACGGGAGGCGCCGGGTTAGCGGAACCTGCCGGGATTTGCAGACGAATGGTTGCGACGACTTCTTTTGCCATAAATGATATTGGGACCCGGCGGTTTCTTGCCCGCTCGAAGCCCCCTCCTGTGTGTGTTTAGCTTTTCTCCACTTGCCAATATTCGAGTTCGACCGGGGTGGAACGGCCAAACATGCTGACGGAAACGTGCAGCTTACCACGTTCCGCGTCAATTTTCTCAATGATACCTTCCTGGCTTTGGAAGGGACCGTCGCCAACCTTGACTTTGTCGCCAATGTTGAAGGCGACCTTGGGCATGACCTTTTCTTCGCGTTCACGCATCTGGCCAAGCATCGCGTCCACTTCGGACTGCGGCATGGCGATGGGCTTTTCGCCGTTGGCAAAACCGATGACGCCATTGGTTTCACGCACGAAGTACCAAGTGCGGTCGACAATCTTGCGGTTCTCGTCCTGCAGCACCATGTGTACGAAAACGTAACCGGGATAGAGCTTGCGCTCAGACTCGATCTTTTTGCCACGCTTGACTTCCGAAACACGCTCCACGGGGATAATCACCTCGCGAATGAGATCAGTCATCTCTTCGGCCTTCAGACGCTTTTCGATGCTGTCCTTGACCCGCTTTTCCTGGCCCGAGAGCACGTGTAATGCATACCACTGGGCGGGAGGTCCCGAGGGAACTGGCGCCGGTGTGGAGATGCCCTCATCACCTGTTTCAATCGATTCCGTCATAAAATTTTAGGCGTTGGTGTGGAAGCGGGTTAAAAAGCCAATCACCCTCACCAGAACAAAATCCGAGGCCGTGACAAAGCCGGCCAGCAACAGGGTCGAAACAACCACCACTGTCGTGGAGTCAATCAATTCCTTGTAGCGCTTGAGCCCGGCTTGTTGCGGGTCCCATGGCCAGGAACATTTCGCCAATTCGCCACCCACTTCAATAAAGAAGGTGCGGATACGCGCGGCATGCTTCACCAGCAATGCCAGGAGAATCACCGTAGCGACCGCCAGCACGATGGCCATGAACCAATGTTCCTGTAAGTACTTCATCACTTTCTTCTTCTTATCAACCCAGGGCAGGAGGGACTCGAACCCACAACCGACGGTTTTGGAGACCGCTACTCTACCAATTGAGCTACTGCCCTTTGTTGGTTGAGACTGCGGACCGGAACCGGCGATTTCCTGACTGAGCAGGTATCACCGGTTCCGGTTTCCGTTATCTTTTTTACTATCTAAACTAGCTCTGCACTTCCGTCACGCGACCGGCGCCGACCGTCTTGCCACCTTCACGGATGGCGAAACGGATCTGCTTTTCCATGGCGATCGGAGTGATCAGCTCGACGTCGATTTCGACGTTGTCGCCGGGCATAACCATTTCAACGCCTTCCTTCAACGTCACCACACCAGTCACGTCCGTCGTGCGGAAGTAGAACTGAGGACGGTAACCCTTGAAGAACGGAGTATGACGGCCGCCTTCTTCCTTGCTCAGGATGTAGACCTGAGCCTTGAACTTCGTGTGGGGCTTGATCGAACCGGGCTTGGCGATAACCTGACCACGCTCGACGTCATCCTTCTTGGTGCCGCGCATGAGCAAGCCGACGTTGTCACCGGCTTCAGCGGAGTCAAGAAGCTTGCGGAACATTTCGATGTCGGTCACGGTGGTCTTCACGGTGTCGCGAATACCAACGATTTCAACTTCTTCCATCTTCTTGAGAACACCACGCTCGACACGGCCGGTCACAACAGTGCCGCGACCTTCAATGTTGAACACGTCTTCCACCGGCATCAGGAAGGGCTGATCCTTCGGACGCTCAGGAACCGGGATGTACGCGTCCACCGCGTCCATCAGGTCGATGATCGACTTTTCGTATTCGGCGTCGCCTTCGAGCGCCTTGAGGGCGGAACCCTTGACGATCGGAATCTTGTCACCAGGGAATTCGTACTGGGTGAGGAGCTCGCGAACTTCGAGTTCGACGAGATCCAAGAGTTCCTTGTCGTCGACCATATCAGTCTTGTTCATGAACACCACGAGAGCCGGAACGCCGACCTGACGAGCCAAGAGAATGTGCTCGCGGGTTTGCGGCATCGGACCATCAGCAGCACTCACCACGAGGATAGCGCCGTCCATCTGCGCCGCACCCGTGATCATGTTCTTGATGTAGTCCGCGTGTCCGGGACAGTCGACGTGAGCGTAGTGACGCTTGTCGGTCTGATATTCAACGTGGGTGGTGTTGATCGTGATACCACGTTCTTTTTCTTCAGGGGAATTGTCGATCTGATCATAGGCACGAGCTTCAGCCAGACCCTTTTTCGAAAGAATGCTGGTGATCGCCGCGGTGAGCGTGGTTTTCCCGTGATCCACGTGACCGATGGTGCCGATATTGACGTGCGGTTTACTGCGATTAAATGATTCCTTTGCCATTGCTACTCCATGTTCACGTCCCGGAAAACTCTGCCGTTTTCAGAGACAATCGTTGTCTTAAGTATCTCTCTCCTTGTTTCGTACCTACTGGCTCGCTCATCCTTACGGACGGCTCGCCTGCCCTGGCGAGCCCATGACCGGGCTTGAACCGGTGACCTCGTCCTTACCAAGGACGTGCTCTACCGACTGAGCTACATGGGCTTAGCCATAGGCCATCGTCCAAAGCCAGAATCGCGCGAGTCTCCCCAGGCGTCTTCTTCCCACCTTTCTCTCTCAACCAGACTCCCTCATACATCCTGAAGTCTCTGTCCTGAAAAAAAGGCAAAGAGACCACGCCTGAATGTCAAACTCGCAAGAGTCCAAATTCAGGTATGATCTCGCTTTGGGCTATCAGTACTAGAGAGAGCGTTTTGGCGTGTCAATGATTTTTAAGTTTTTTTTCGCTCTTTCGTCTCTCTTTTTAGAAAAGAGAATAGTTCAAGGCTGACCACTATTAGATCCCGTGAAAACTCCGCACTTTCGTTCATATTATCTTGCAGCCGATCCATTACCCCATTATAAGAAAAAACCAGATGGCCCAACAACTAGCCGATACGAGCATTGTCATTGTGGAAGATGATGTGCTGATTTCCCAGTCTCTGGTCGATTACTTTGGCTCGCGAAATCAGGTCCACACCTTCAACGCCGCTGAACTGGCTCTGGAAGCCTTGCCGCAACTGGGCAAGGTGGACATCTTTATTATCGATTACCGTCTGCCCGGCATGAACGGCATCGAATTCTTCAAGCAGCTGCGCTCCACGCATGCCCAGAGCAAGTTCATCTGCATCAGTGGTGAAATGAGCCTTGAGCTGGCGCAAGACGCCCATCAACTCGGCTTCGACGCCCTGATCCTGAAACCTTTTGACTTCACCATCCTCGAGAAGAACATCCTCAACCTGATTACCGCCTAAGAAGGCACTAGAATGATGATGGGCTACAGGGGAAAACGTGAATTCGACGTACTATGAATTCCCCCGCTGAATCAACCGAATCGAAGCACGTGATCATCGTGGAGGATAACACCACGACCAACGATCTACTCTGCGACTGGCTTAAGCCGCACTTTCACGTCACCGGCTATCTGGATGCGGAAGCCGCACTGAAAGGTCTCTCCAATTCCAGTCCCGGCCAAGTGGTATTCGTGGTGGATTACAATCTCCCCGGAATGAACGGCATCGATTTGCGTGCAAAGCTAGGTGAGAAATTCCCCACCGCGAAGTACATCCTGATCAGCGGACTCTTCGACGAAAAACTGCTCCATGAAGCCCGTCAGGCCGGTTACGACGCAACGCTGCCGAAGCCGTTCCCAATGCCCACGCTCTTCAAAAAAGTGCAGGATCTTTTCGCGCTTCCCGCCTCCCAGCCGAATCTCGTCGAGAAGATCAAGCAGCAGCCTGCGTGATGCTGGCTCCTATTTGTTGCCATTCGTGGCGAGAACGACGAACAGCTATTCCCTGATGGGACTCTTAGCAATGATTCCCGATAGAGTCGTCACGAATACCATAGGTTTTCTATAGGGCGCTTCGGTGAATCGCCCTGCAGCAAGGTCCCTGCAACAGTCGTTTTATTTGGAGCTGATCTTCTGCTTCCCCGCGCGCAAGGGTTTCGTCTTTCCGCCGGCACGAAATACGCCGCGCAGTCCTTTGGGCAATTCGATCTCGGCGGTGAGCTTGCCCTTCGCCTGCCACACGTTCACGCGGATCGGTCCCAGCGGATGGGCCAGCTCACCGGAGGCGGATTCCAGTTCGCCGAGTTGCGGGGTGATGGTCACCGTGTTAAATCCGAGACCGCCGGGTTGGATGCCGACCACGCCGGTCAGATAATGATAGAGGGGATGCGCGCTCCAGGCGTGGCAATCGGACCGGGTCTGCCCAAAGGTCTCCGGCGTCGTGCGAAAGCCCTCCTGCACCCCTTGTCGCCACGAAGCGAGCCTCGCGTAGAAAAGATCCGATCGGCCTGCGGCCAAACTCGCTGCAAAGAAGTAGTGCGCGAAGTAGCAACTGCTGCGGAGGAGATCGGAACGGGTCTCCATTCCCTTCCAGACGCGCGCCCGTTGTTTCGCGGTAAACACGCCCGCGAGCAAGGCGAGACATTGCACCTGCTCGGAGTAGCTCGTGTGCGGCGCATCATCCGCCAACAGCCCGCGTTTCTCGTCCCAGAACGTGCGCATCAATGCCTGCTGCGCCTCGCGTTGCCAACGACGAAAATACGCGGCGAGCTCCAGTTCCCCGGCATACGTTTCGAGTTCGGCCACATAGCCCAACACCAAGGCCCAATGCGCTTGCAACCCCGCATTGCGGCCACCGGGTTCACCACCTGCCGCGACACCGCCGGGTTGGAAAGTCCAATCGAAGAAATTCCAGCCCTCCAATCCGCGCAGCACGCCGTCCGTGCCGACGTGTTGATGAAAGAGGTCCAGAACAGCACGGACGCCGGGCAATCGTTCGCGGATGAAATCAGGTTGTCCCCGCCAGCGGGCGAAGTCGTACACCATGGCCACCCACCAGAGCGCAAACGGCGGGATCAATTGCCCGCCGTTATTCGGATGCGCGCAGGCCACGATGCCGGAGGGATTCACGCGTGAGGAATCGTACAGCGCGAGCGCGTTGCGCGGGGGGCGCGTGTCGGTCGTCAGCGCGTAAGTGAGCAAACATTGCAGTCGTGTGTCGCCGACATACATCAATTGCTCATAGTATGGGCAATCGACGTAAGTCTCGTGCAAACACATTTCGAGCGTCCGACGGCTGATCGCGAGCACTCGCTCCAGCTCCGGGTCGGACGTCTGCCAACGACTCTCCACCCGCAGCGGATAGCGGGTCTCGTAAAAAGTAATTCCATCGAGCGTGAGCGCTTCCGCGCCGGTCTCGATCTCCAGTTGCACATAGCACCCGCATCGCCACCAGAGCGGACGCCACGAGCGATTCGCCCCGCCGTCCACGATGATTTCATCACTCGGCCCCAGGAAGCGACTCTCTGCCGCCACGTTGCCGTGCCGCTTGTCATCGCCCACCGGATCGCGCAACGCCTCGGCCCAACCAAGCGAAATTTTACTGCCCGTGCCACCGCTCCATTTCAACTCGGGATAGGCGCAGAGGTAATCCTCCAGATCGATGAGCAGCTTTATCTTCGCCTTCGCCGGGATCGTGACCGCTACTCCCTTCTTTAGAAATTCGAGCCACGCCTTCGCGGCAATCGCGTCCGATTCCGCGCGGAAAAGGCGAAAGCGTTTCCATGGGCGATTGAGCTGCGGCGGCAATGTCGCTGGCTTCAGCCAATGCTCGGGCCGGGTCGAGTGGATCTGAAATCCGTGATACCCGCCCGCACCTTTGCCCGCCGCGATCCAGCCCTCGCCCGCGCCACGCTCCCAGCCCCACGGCGTCACCCGCGCATCAAGCGTTTCGCTCGGTCCTGACCCGATGGCTGTGCCTGCCGCCGGTCCCATGTCGCGAAACGTGCGATCGCGCAAGGGGAGAAGCTCCCACGGCCCCACACCCGTCGCCACTTTCGCCACAAGATCAGGTTTCTCGGGACAACAGAAGAAGCCCGGCCGGATCGATACTTGTGCCCAAGGCTGCAGCGGACCCAATGCCCACACGCATGCAACGAGCGTGTGCTGGCCGGGCTTTAAATCAACCGCATACGATTCATAGAACCACTGGCTCTTATCGCCACGCTGCGCGCCACGGCCCAGCCATTCGCCATCGAGATAAAGCTCGTACCGTTCGTCCGCCGTCACATGCAGCCGGTCGCGAGTCTGGACCTCTGTCCTGAACTGACACCGGAACGCCGCCACCCACGGCTTGCGCCATTCCTCCGGCGGCACCACCCACGAAGCGGGCCATTGGCTCGTGGCTTTCCATGGCTCGGAAGCAGAGTAACACGGGACGTTTTCAAACGGAGGCGAGGTCAAGGTAACGCGCATAGCGTGAAAAAAGGGAATTTTTTAACTTAAGTAAAATCAACCTTACTCAAGGCCGGTCAGGTGCCTTCGGCAAGCGCAAATAGAGCCGGTCATTACCAACGTCCAGCACTGGCCCCAACCGCGCCACCAGATCAAACGCGACCAAGCCATCCAGGGCACCAAGCGAAGTCGCCGTCTTTTGCTGAAAGATCTCCATCTGCACCGCCGCAATCGGCATGGCCGGAATGATCCGCGACGCCAACGACAGCCGCGTCGGTACCAGAGTCCGTCCCATAGTCCCCTTCCCATCCATGCCGCTCGAATAAAGCCGTTCCGGCCCCATGGCGATGCGCGCCCGCATGGCGAAATCGAGGCTCACCACCGTACTCTGCGCCCCAGTGTCGAAGATGGCGTTGGCAGAGACGCCATTGATCACCATTGGCAACAAGTAATGACCATGATCGAGACGCAAGACAGTTTCCACATATCCCTGACTGCTCAGTTGATTGGAAAGCGTGTACGTCGCAGGGCGCTTGGGATTAAACGCAAAAAAGTGCGGCGCATAGCCCAACACCACATTGTTCACCTTCATCGTCATCAACCCAAGCAAGCCGTCGAAGTCGTTGCCGAATAAATAGGGATAATGAAAGGTCGAAATCGTGACCGGCGATTCGGTCAGTTCCACCCCGCCAATGGTGAAGCTGTCGATCTTCGCGAGACCCGCTTTTTCGTCCGCCACGCCATTCGTACCGCGCGCCGAACCGATATCGCGCTCGACCGGAATTTCACACCGCTCCGCCGCTTGCCGACTCAAGAGCGTGTAAGGGGCTCCCGTGTCGACGAGGAGTTTGAGTTCGTGGCCATTGATCTTGACCACCACCGAAACGCGGCCGTCGTTGAATCGTTTGTAGACCTTGGTGGTGGTGAAGCCCTCCGCCTTGAGCCACTCCAGTAGATCATCAGCCCTCCCACAAACTGTCCCAAGGATGAGCCCGCCCAAGGCCCAACCGATCCCGAGCCAACGTAAGGAGATCCCGCCCATGACGGAAGCCATGATGCGCCTCCGGGAAACGAACGCGAGGCTAATCCTTATTCAACATCGCGATGCACCGACGTCGGCGAAAACGCAGGCAGACAAACCGCAATGTATTCCGCACCCTCGGGTTCCGGAGTGCTGTACTTGACCCATTCCCCCGGATGAGTAATGACCGCCTGCCCAGCCCGTACATCGAGGACGCCTGCCTTTGTAGTCACGCGAAGCATTCCCTTGAGTACGACTGTGTATTCGGTAAATTCCGGCGTCTGTCCCGGCTCCACCCAACCGCCGGGACTCTTCATCCGAGCAATACTGATCGTGTCAGTCTGGCTATTGACCCGACCGATGTACTCTTCAATCCTCTTGGGCTTGTTGCCCGCCGCTTCGATAATCGTAGGAGCCGGAATAAGTTGAGGCATTGTCGCCTTTCGCTCGCACTTAAATGCTAATTAAGGAAGGAAGCTCAGCATCACGCGGCTTCGATTTTCTGCACGCGTCGTTCGTGGCGACCGCCTTCAAAGGGCGTCTCCAGGAAAAGCTTCACGATTTCCAAGGCTTGCTCCTCCGTGACAGTTCGCTCACCGATGGAGAGACAATTAGCATTATTGTGCGAACGCCCCCAGATCGCCGTGTCGCGGCTGAAGCACAAGGCACAGCGCACGCCCTTGACCTTGTTGGCCACAATGGCTTCGCCGTTGCCGGAACCGCCCAGCACGATGCCGCGTTCCGCTTCGCCCTTGGCCACCGCTTCCGCCGTGGGCCGGATGAAGTCCGGGTAATCGCAAGCGTCGGTGCTATGCGTGCCGAAGTCTTTCACTTCGTGCCCGAGCTCCTTGAGCAGGACGATGATCTTTTCCTTGTAAGTGAACCCGGCGTGATCGGAACCAATGGCAATTTTCATAATGAACCCGTGCAGGATGTTCATGCGGACCGGAAAAGTCAAACCAACGTGACGCTGGATTCGGTTTTGAATTTTTGGGTTTTGACTTTTATCCCTGCTGCCGGAATGATTTCCGCTTTCCACCCACCCTCCTCCCCGTTTCCCCAGCCCCCTCCGCATGAAAACGAATCCCATCATCTCCCTCATCGCCAACGGCGACCTCCGCGCCAGCGCCAACCAGAAATGCGAAGCCGAACAGGCCGCGATGGAAAAAAAGCTCGCTGCCGCCCTGGCCGCCGAAGGCTACACGCTGCAGCGCGCCCATAGTTACGACTGGGAAAAGCAGCACGGCTTCATCGACAGCCAGAAGCATGGGCTCGAAGTCTTCCGCACCATTCCTGAGGAGGCCCCACTCATCGTTGCCGAATCGGTCTGGCAATACAGCCAGCATATTCTCCCCGGTCTGATCACCCACAAGGGACCGATCCTCACCGTCGCGAACTGGAGCGGCACCTGGCCCGGTCTCGTCGGCATGCTCAACCTCAACGGCTCCCTGACCAAGGCGGGCGTGGACTACAGCACACTCTGGAGCGAAGACTTCACCGATGACTTCTTCCGTTGCGGACTGCGGCAGTGGCTGAAGAAGGGCAAGATCAAGCACAAGATCGACCACGTCGAGCGCTACAAGAAATTCGACATCCCCGCCGCGATCAAAAAGCTGGGCCAGAAATTCGCCCGCGAAGTGAAACGCCACAAGTACCTCATGGGCGTCTTCGACGAAGGCTGCATGGGCATGTACAACGCGATCATCCCGGACGAGGTTCTGAGCAAAACCGGCATTTTCAAAGAGCGCCTCAGCCAATCCACGCTCTACGCGAAAATGCTCACCGTCTCCGATGCCGATGCACGGGGCGTCTACCAATGGCTTCTCGATCGCGGCATGACCTTCAATCTTGGCCCGGATGAAGCAACTGATCTGACGGAAAATCAGGTTCTGCAACAGTGCAAAATGTACATCGCCGCCGTCCGCCTCGCCGATGAGTTCGGCTGCTCCACGATCGGTATTCAATACCAGCAGGGACTCAAGGATCTGACCCCCGCCTCCGATCTCGCCGAAGGACTGCTCAACAACGTCGAACGGCCTCCGGTCTTCCACGAGACTTCCGGCAAGGAACTCTACAAGGGCGAAGCGCTTCCGCACTTCAACGAAGTCGACGAATGTGCCGGCCTCGACGGACTGATCACCTACAAACTCTGGAAGCTGCTCGGGTTTCCGCCGGAAAACACGCTGCACGATTTGCGCTGGGGCCGCGATTACAAGGACAGTGAACTCGATGCCTTTGTCTGGGTATTTGAAATTTCCGGCGCGGCCCCACCCGCTCATTTCATCGGTGGCTATGGCGGGACGACGAGTGAGCGCCAGCCCGCGATGTATTTCCGGCTCGGCGGCGGCACAATGAAGGGAATTAGCAAACCCGGCTGGATTGTCTGGAGTCGCGTGTTTCTCGACGATGGAAAACTATGTTACGACACCGGGCTCGGCGAAGTAGTGTCACTCCCACAACAGGAAACTGAGGAACGGTGGGCCTTAACCACGCCGCAATGGCCGATCATGCACGCGGTGCTTCCCGGCATCACCCGCGACCAGATGATGGCCCGGCACAAGTCGAACCACATCCAAGTCGTTTACGCACCGGATAAAGCTGGCGCCTACAAGGGTCTCCTGGCCAAGGCTGCGGCCATGCATGAACTCGGCCTCGAGGTGTGTGTGATGGGGAAGTTCTAAGTACTTAGAACTCACCCCAATCGGCGACGGAGATTCTTCACCACTTGCGCGACGGGAAACATCCAGTGGAAATCCTCGCGGCGATATTGCATCGGCGGATAGGCCGGATTGTAGCTCGAGAGCGTGATCAGATTTTTATCGAGCTGTACGTGCATGATCTTGCACAGAATGCCCTCGTTTTTGAGATTCGCCACGACGATCTCCCCGTTGGTCGCGGCGATGCTTGGCAGTAAGATGGCGATGTCGCCGTCTTCAAAACGCGGTTCCATGGAGTCTCCCCTCAACCGCACCGCAAACGCCCGATCATCCGTTACCTCGCTAGCCACGGAACCTTCCCACTCATCGGGCATTTGCTGGAAATCAACCGCCTGCCCCGCCTGCGCCCAAGACAAAACTGGCAACGACCGCACCCGGTTCTGATATCGGTAGCCCGGAAATTCCGTGACATTCGGCGTTTCTTCCACCAAGTGCAGACCTGCCGGATTCGACAAGGAACCGGGACCGGGACCAAGCCCGGCTTTCCGCTCCTCAATCTCAAACCGCACCCGCGCTGCATCGCCCGGCTTGCGTCCTCCCTCGAGCTGCGAGAGATAACTACGCTCCAATTGAAGCCGTTGCGCCGCCTCGGTCTGATTGAAACCAAGCGTATGTCGCCACAGACGCAATCGTCGGGCGAAATCTGTTGTTGACGCATTCATCGTATGAATGTGAATAACCTATTACTTTTTGTTGACAAAAGCAACTCTAATAACCAGTAAAACCACAAATCTGGCTTCTTTAGTCAACAAAAAGAATATGAAAGTGCTTATGCAACTTTTTTCTGTCTGATACGTCCAGCCTGATACCCACCTATGGCTTTGATTCCCAATCTTGGAAAAGCCTTCCCCCTCTTCCTGATGGCCACGCTGGCCGTGAACCTCTCCGGATTTGGGGTGGAGGGAAACTACCCCATCGTCGATACCGCACAAACGAGCTGTTACGACCAATCACGCGAAATCCCCTGGCCACATCCCAATCAGCGTTTTTACGGCCAGGACGCCCAATACCAAGGCAACGGCCCTTCATACCTCAACAACGGCGATGGCACCGTGACCGATCAGGTAACCGGATTGATGTGGCAAAAGACACCCGGCTCGAAAATGACATGGGATGAAGCCGTCGCCTCGGTGGAGGCGTTCAATGCGCAAGGACTCGGTGGCCATCGCGATTGGCGCTTGCCCACGATCAAGGAACTCTACTCACTCATCGAATTCATGGGGATCGATCCACGTCCCGATCTCGTCGCTACAACCGGACTGGTTCCCTATCTCGACACGGACTACTTCGATTTTCAATACGGCGATCCCTCCAAAGGAGAACGAATCATCGACGCGCAATACTGGTCGAGCACCAAGTACGTCGGCACCACGATGAACGGTCACCCCACTGCGTTCGGTGTCAACTTCGCCGATGGCCGTATCAAAGGCTACGGGACCGACCCGAACGGCCCTCCCGGACGACGCCAGGCGAAGACCGCCTTCGTCCGCTACGTGCGAGGCAATCCGGCATACGGCCTCAATCACTTCACCGATAACGGCGACGGCACCATCACGGACTCGGCCACAGGCTTGATGTGGACCAAGGCCGACAGCGGTAAAGGTCTCGACTGGGAATCCGCCCTGAAATATGCCGAATCCAATCGCACGGCCGGTCACACCGACTGGCGTCTCCCCAATGCCAAGGAATTGCAGAGCATCGTCGACTATACCCGGGCACCGGACGCCACCCAATCGGCTGCGATCGATCCACTTTTCACCATCAGCGAAATTCGCAATGAAGGTGGAGAGCGAGATTATCCCGAGTACTGGACCAGCACCACCCATTCTGCCGGTCCACGCAACGATACCGCCGTCTATATTGCCTTTGGCCGCGCCCTCGGCTTTATGGGCATGCCGCCCGGCAATACGAGCAATCTGCGCTTGATGGATGTCCACGGTGCTGGCTCCCAACGCAGCGATCCGAAGGCAGGCAATGCAGCCACCTTTCCGAAAGGACGCGGTCCGCAAGGAGACGTGATTCGCATCGAAAACTATGTCCGCTGTGTACGCGGTGGAGCAACCCTGATCAAGACTCCGCCCGTCAACCAGTCCGCGCGCCCAACCCGAGCCCCCTTTGTTCAGGACAACGAACCGCTCCGCGATTAGCGATCAGCGATTCGGCGCGAAAAGCTCCATGTTATTGATCACCTTGTCGATCTGCTCCGCATGGCCATTCCCTGAAACGCAAACCACCATCCCGGCACGGTTCTTAAACACATAGCGAAGCAATTCCCACTTCGTGCCGTCATCCCGGCCGGATTCCACCAGCAAGCGGACACCCGCGATGCCGGACTTGGTATAAAAATTCGTGCGTTCCAGCTCCCGCGTGTACCCCCCCGAGGCATAGCGATTCATCCGCTCGAAGTACGCGCGGATATGCGCATCGAGCGAATTAAAATCATACTCCCACAACGCCACGCTGATCGTGGTGCTGCCATGGCGTAAACGCGGAAAGCACATGCTCGCCGCCGAGTCAGGAAACTTGCTGGCCGGAATGATTTGCCAAAATTCATTCGCTGGAAGCTCGAAGGCTATCTTTGCCTTCGGGATTTCAACGCGTTCCGCGTGAAGTGCGACGATCCACAGCGGAGCCAAACCAATAAGTAGGATTCTCCACATGGCTGATGCCCCCTACCTCACTACATCGGAAGGATCACCCGAAAAATCAACAACCAAAAGCGGCGCGCACCGCGCGCCAGCTACTGGGTGCAGGGCTCAGCCCTGCTAGATTTTGATCGGCTTGCGGATGGTGACGTGCACCTCGCGGAGCTGCTTTTCCGTGGCCGGAGCGGGCGCGTTCATCAGCAGATCGCGCGCGTTCTGGGTCAGCGGGAAAGCGATGACTTCGCGGATGGTCTTCTCGTTGGCGAGAAGCATCACGATGCGGTCAACGCCAGGGGCGATGCCACCGTGGGGCGGCGCTCCGCACTTGAAGGCGTTGATCATGCCGCCGAATTTCTTGTCGACCACCTCGGGACCGTACCCGGCAATTTCGAACGCCTTGTACATAATCTCGGGCACGTGATTACGAATCGCGCCACTGGAGAGTTCAATGCCGTTGCAGACGATGTCGTACTGGTAGGCCTTGATCGTGAGCGGGTCCTGATTGAGCAACGCGTCCATCCCGCCTTGCGGCATGGAGAACGGATTGTGACTGAATGCGGCTTTGCCGGTTTCCAGGTCCTTTTCGAACATCGGAAAATCGACGATCCAGCAGAATTTGAAGACGTTCGGATCGATGACATCGAGCTTGGCCGCAATATAATTCCTCATGTCGCCGAGAAGCTTCGCGGCGGTCAATTCGACCGGGTCCGCCGAGAAGAACAGGGCCGCGCCAGTCTTCGCACCAGTGCGGGCGAGGAGCTGTGTCTTGGCCTCTTCGGTAATGAACTTGGCGATCGGGCCCTTGAGCGAGCCGTCGGGTTGGACGGTAATCCATGCGAGGCCGACCGCGCCGAGGAGCTTGGCCTGTTCCTGCAATTCATCGAAGAAAGAGCGAGGCTTGTCGGCGATGTCCGGCACGGGCAGCACGCGAACCGTCTTGCCGGCGAAGGCCTTGAATTCGCTCTGGGCGAAGAGGTCGGTGGCATCGCTGATGGTGAAGGGTATGCGCAAGTCGGGCTTGTCGGAGCCGTACTTGAGCATCGCTTCGGCAAACGGAATGCGCGGGAACGGCGCGGGTGTGATCTGAGCCGTGCTGAACTCAGTGAAGAGTCCAGTCATGAGGTTTTCCATCGCAGCGAAGATCTCGTCTTGAGTGACGAAGCTCATCTCGACATCGAGCTGGTAGAACTCGCCGGGAGAACGATCCGCACGGGCGTCTTCATCGCGGAAACACGGAGCGATCTGGAAGTAGCGATCGAAACCGCTGACCATGAGGAGCTGCTTGAATTGCTGCGGAGCCTGCGGCAACGCGTAGAATTCGCCGGGGTGCAACCGCGACGGCACGAGAAAGTCGCGCGCGCCTTCGGGCGAGGACGAGGTGAGAATGGGCGTCTGGAATTCGTTGAAGCCCATCTCCGTCATGCGGCGGCGCATGCTGGCAATGATCTGGGAGCGCAGGACAATGTTCTTGTGGATCTTCGAACGGCGCAAATCGAGGAAGCGGTACTTCAGGCGAGTGTCTTCCGGGGTGATATCCTCGGGGAAAACATTCATCGGGAGCGGCTCGGCCTTGCTGAGCAGTTCGTACTGCGTGACGAACACCTCGATCTCTCCAGTAGGGAGATTCGGGTTCGTGCTGCCTTCGGGACGGGGCTTGACCGTGCCGACGATCGAGACGACCGATTCCTTGGTCATGTGGGCCAGTTCGCTCTGGAACGGGAGTTCCGGCGGCACAACAATCTGGGTCAGACCGTAGTGGTCTCGCAAATCGATAAAGAGAACGCCGCCGTGATCGCGCTTGTTGTGAATCCAACCGGCCAGGCGCACTTCCTGGTCGACATTGGCTTTGCGCAGTTCGTTACAGCGATGAGAACGGTATTTAGACATAAGGGAAAGCCCTACAGTAAACGGGCAAACTCCCATTGTGAAAAGCATAAAAACCAGCGTGACGCTGGCACCCCATAGCTGGTGTGCGAGGTGCGCCGCTATTTAGCTTCTAAGCACGGCCACGAGACTCGCCAACTCAACGACATCCTGCTTGCGATCGGCGAGGGTCTTGACGGCGACTTTGCCGTTCTTGATTTCCGCATCGACGACGATGGCGTGCGTGGCCCCGCGTTCTTCGGCAGATTGAAATTGTTTGCCCATCTTGGCGGGGCTCAACGGCATATCGGCCGCAATCCCGGCCTCGCGCAAGGTTTGGAGGACGCCCGCCGCTTCAGCGCGGAACGCTTCGTCGGGAATGACCACAAAAGCTTGGATTGAGGCGGTCGAGGGTTTGAGCAGTCCCTTTTGCTTGAGGAGTTCGGTGAGCACCACGTCGCCCATGCCAAAGCCGAGCGCGGGGAGATCGACTCCGCCCAAGTTGTTGAGAAGATTGTCGTAACGACCGCCGCCCGCGATGGCGCGGAATTCGCCGCTGCGGTCAAACGCTTCGAAAACGACGCCGGTATAATAGGCGAGACCACGCACGACGGTGAAGTCGCGCTTCACATAGTCGCCGAGACCGCGCGCCTTGAGACCGTTCTCCACGATGTCGAGGCGCTCGCTTGCGGCGCCGTGCTCGAGGATGTTTAGCACTTCCTCGGCGAGAGCGCCCAGAAGTTCGGTTGTTTTCTCGCGGGGCTGGCGCTCCGATTTATCAATCGCTTGGAAAACCTCGTACCATTTTTCTTCCGGCACTTGCTTGGACTTCAGGAAATCCACCCAGAACTGGCGGTCGCTCAGTCGGATGACGAAATCCTTCTCATTCAGGCCGAAGGCGCGGAGGGTATCGATGCAGAGAGCAATCAACTCCACATCCGCTTCCAGGCTCGCTTCGCCGATCAGATCGCAATTGAACTGGTAGTGCTCGCGCAGGCGACCGCGCTGCATGCGTTCGTAGCGAAAGACTTGCGGAATGGAAAACCACTTGATCGGCTTCTTGTAATCGCGGTGCTGCGCGGCCACCATGCGGGCCAACGTGGGGGTCATCTCCGACCGCATCGCCACGGCGCGCTCGCCCTTGTCGACAAAATGGTAAAGCTGGCCGACGATTTCCTCGCCCGACTTCTTGGTATAGAGTTCGAGTTCTTCGAGGGGGGGGCCGTCGTATTCGACAAAGCCGTAACGCTGGGCTGTAGAACGCCATGCGGCGAAAACCGTATTACGCAGGGCGCAATCCGCCGGGTAGAAATCGCGAAACCCGGGGAGTGAGGGCATGGAGAATGGTTACCGTAAGTCCAGACGAGCGAAACGAGGCTCGGGGACTAGGGATTCTCGGGCTGATCCGAGGCAGGCTTGGAAGAAAGATCCTCGGAAAGTTTCATCACTTTCGCCTTCATCTCCTTACCGGCCTTGAACTTGACCACGGCACGCGGCGGGATAGGCACATCATTCTCGGGCTTGTTGGGGTTGCGCCCCACACGCGCCTTGCGGAGTTTGACTTCAAACACGCCGAAGTTACGGAGTTCTACGGACTGCCCTTTTGCAAGGCTTTCCGTCAGGTAATCCAACGTCTTTTGAATGACGTTCAGGACATCCTGTTGCACCATACCCGTTTCATTGCTGATCCGGATAACCAAGTCTCTTTTAGTAAGGTTCGGCATAAACCTGTGCAGATTAAGAGCTAAGCCTGCCCTTTTGGCAAGTACAAAAATTCGATATCGCGCATATTGTGATGATATAATCTCGGCTTAAAACAAATGCTTCTTAAGAAAGGAAATCTGATCACTCACGACGGACGCAAAATTGTCACCGAGATAGATCTGAAAATGGGTCAGCGGATAGCCTTTCGATTCGCCCCGGGGGGCGCGCTTCGCCGCACGGTGTGCGGACTCCGGAATCACTTCTGTATCGGCTTCGCAGACGCAAATCAGGAGCGGACACAAAATCTTTTCGGTCTGCGTGATGGGGCGGTAAAACGGAATCCGAATCAGCGTGCGCGCGGTGATCAATGGCTTCCATTCCGCGCCGTGACCACCGGCTTTCGCGACTTCCAGATAACCCTCCAGCGCCCCGGGCCGGTTCAACGCCGCGAGGCTTCCCGGTGCTCCCACCGTGGCGACGTAGAAGGGGGAAAGTCCCAGCAGCCCGCGCAGTTGATCGTAAACGCCTGCCACCGTGAGCCGGAGCGATTGCCAGACGCTGCGCATCTTGAGTCCATCCCCCACTCCATCGGTGAAGGGACATTGCGCGACCGCTGCTGCGATTTGGGGATGCTTCGCAGCGAGGGCCATGACGTGACCGCCGCTAAAGGACGAGCCCCACACGGCGACGCGCTTGGGATCAATCTCGGGATGCGCCCAAGCCCAGTGGAGCGCGGCTTCGTAATCAGCGAGTTGGCGCGAGATGGAAACGAGCAGGCGTGGCTCGCCTTCACTGTCGCCGAAATAGCGGTAATCAAAGGCCAACGCGGCCATGCCCGCCGCCGCAAACGCTTGGGAATATTGATCGAGACGATGAGAGCGAATACCGCCGAGACCATGCGCCAGGACGACGCACGGATACGGTCCCGGCCCGTCAGGACGATAGAACCAGCCCGCGCAACGCAGCCCACCGCTTTCGAACGTGATGTCTTCTCGTGGCTTCGGCATGGCAGGAACTCTATACGTCCGTTCGGATAAATCCAGTACAGCGTGCTTATGGGGCTGGAGTGGCCCGGGTCGTCGTTTTTTTCGCTTCGTCGAGCACCTTGACGATTTTACGGACAAAATCCCGCAGGACCGGCATACCTCCCTCGACCACCGTGCTGTGATTGAGACCGCCCATTTCGTAAAACTCCACCTGCGTATTTCCCAAAGCGCGCAAGCTGGCCGCGAGAAAGTCATTCTCTTCTACGCGCGCCTTGAATTCGATGCGGCGATCGCCAGTGATGAGGCAAATCGGAGGCAGATCGGCCGCCGCGTAATAGAGCGGTGCATATTGATCGATGAGCGGACGGAATTGTTGCCCCTGGTCTCCGAGGATTTTTTTTACATGGAAATGGGTCGTTACCTGCGCACTGACCGGAATCAGTCCGGCCAATTGTCTGTTCGAAACGCTCTGCGCCGCAAGCCAGCGCGGATCCATGCCGATCATGGCCGCGAGATAGCCCCCTGCCGAATGGCCCGCCACGAATACCTTCTTCGGGTCGCCGCCATATTTCTCGATGTGGCGCAACGTCCACGCCACCGCCGCCGC
This sequence comes from Verrucomicrobium sp., assembly GCA_017849585.1. Classification (GTDB taxonomy): domain Bacteria; phylum Verrucomicrobiota; class Verrucomicrobiia; order Methylacidiphilales; family UBA1321; genus UBA1321. Next base: position 53,263 of record JAFIGT010000015.1, on the reverse strand, counting down.
CGCATCTTCCAGATAGGCGGGGAACTTTCCCTGCGGTGACAACCGGTAACCAACTGCCACCAGCGCAATCCCCTCGCCTTTCAACCGGGGAAAACTCCGCTTACCTTCCGTCAAGCCACCCCCATGAAACCAGACCACCGTCGCGAAGCCGGGTTTGTTCGTGGGATAATAAAGATCGAGCTGGCATTGTGCCCGTTGGTAATCGCCCGCTTTTTTGAGAGCCGACTCGTCATAATAGGAGATCCCCTGCAACACGGATTCCGCCGGGGCTGTTGTCGCTTCCTGTGCGAAAACCATCCCACACGTCAGCATGAACGCCAGTCCGCAGCGCAGGATCATGACCTGAAAAAACGTCTCGCCAGATATGCTCATCACCTTCAATCCCACACCTGCTGGGAAAGAAATGCAATCGCAGTTTTGCGGGAATTCCTAAAAGCGTGTACCCTCTTCCATCCTGCATGCCCACCCCCACTTTCACGCTCACCGCCACGCAGATCAAGGATCAGGCCCGCGCCTTGGGCTTTGACCTCTGCGGCATCGCGGCGGCGGTACGTCCCACGCAGGCGGACTATTATCAGCAATGGATTGCCGATGGGCGCCACGGCGAGATGGGTTGGCTGGCGCGCGATCCGCAACGCCGGACCGATCCACAACAGGTCCTGCCCGAGGCGCGTAGCGTGATCGCGGTGGGACTCAATCATTATCAGCCCGCCCCCACACGCCGCGGTCGCATCGCCACCTACGCGCTGGGCGAGGATTACCACACCCTCTTCGACGAGAAACTCGCGGCCTTTCAGAGTTGGCTCACCGCCAATGCGGGGGGAGCGCACAAATTCTATGCCGACACCGGGCCCGTGCTGGAAAAGAATGTCGCCCAACTCGCCGGGCTCGGCTGGCAGGCGAAGAGCACCATGTTGCTCAACGCGAAGTTCGGACCGTGGTTGTTCCTCGGCGAGATTCTCACCACACTCGACCTCGCGGCCGATGAACCAGCCCGCGACCGTTGCGGTTCGTGCACCCGCTGCATCGATGTCTGCCCCACGCGGGCCATCACCGCGCCGTATGAACTGGATGCACGCCGCTGCATCTCCTACCTCACCATCGAACTGAAGGGCTCCATTCCCGAGGAACTGCGCCCGCTCATCGGGGATCACCTCTACGGCTGCGAGGAATGTCTCACCATCTGTCCGTGGAATCGCTTCGCGAAGCAATCGCAGGAATTGCGCTTCGCCTCCACCACCTCAACGCAACTCGACCTCCGCGATTATCTCGCGTTGAGTCCACAGGAATTCAAACAACGCTTCGCGGGCAGCCCCATTCTGCGTGTCAAACGACGCGGGCTGTTGCGCAATGTCTGTGTCGTCCTCGGAAATATCGGCACAGCGGACGACCTGCCCGCTCTCCATCAGGCTCTCAACGATATCGAACCGCTCGTGCGCGAACATGCCGCGTGGGCCGTTGCACGCATCGAGCAACGAGTCAATACCTGAAGCTAAACACCCCAAACTGAACGAAGCGCTTCACCGCTTCGACATTTCCAGAGCAAAATATTCGTTTACCACGGTCCGAACAAAATCGGTCGTACTGATGCCGTAATGACGAGCCTTGGACTTCAAAACTCGTTTTTCCTCCGGGCTTAAGTCAACTATTATCCCGCATGAACTATTGGATTTCTTGCTTTTTCCGCTGGTTTTCACGGTAATGCCTCCCTTAGTTGCCCCTCGAAACCTCCGAACTGCGAGGCGGGTAAGTTATTATTTTACCTTACATTATATCTCGATCACATAAATTAACGATCAAAGATAATAAAGTCAACTCCTGCTGACTCATTTATTGCAATTACATCGGCACGAGTGCTGAAAAACTCTTGCTTCATTTTCTTCTAGCCGGAATGATGAACCTCTTATGGCGGACGCTGACAAAATGGAAAAAATTGTCGCCCTATGCAAACGGCGCGGCTTCATCTTTCAATCTTCGGAAATTTACGGGGGTCTCAACGGAGCGTGGGATTACGGTCCTCTCGGGGCCGACTTGAAGCGTAACCTGAAGGACTTCTGGTGGAAGAGCATGACCCAGTACCGCGATGATATCGTGGGCATGGATGGTTCCATTCTGATGAACCGCGCCGTCTGGCGCGCCAGCGGCCACGAAGCCACTTTCTCCGATCCGCTCGTGGAATGCTTCGTCACCAAGAAGCGTTTCCGCGCCGACCAGATTGATCCCCAGTCCGGCACCGTCCATTGGTTCAAGGGCGCCGAAGCTCCGGAAAAGAGCTGGACCAGCGACAAACCCTTTGCCGTGCTCGTCCGCGAGGGTGAACATTCGGAAAAGGCCAAAAAAGTGGCCCGCGAATTCTACGCCCAAGGCACCGGCTTCGAATCGAACAAGATCATCAACCCGATTGAAGACCGCACCGAGAAGGTCACCGACTCCACAGCGTTCAATCCGGAGAATGGCGCGCAGCTTTCCGAACCGCGCACGTTCAACCTGATGTTCAAGACCTACGTGGGCCCGGTCGAAAACGACTCCGCCATCACGTATCTGCGCCCCGAAACCGCGCAGGCGATGTTCGTCCAGTTCAAGAACGTCCTCGAAGTCGCGCGCAAGAAGTTGCCCTTCGGCATTGCCCAGATCGGCAAGTCGTTCCGCAACGAAATCAACCCGCGCAACTTCATCTTCCGCTCGCGTGAATTCGAGCAAATGGAAGTCGAATTTTTCGTCAAGCCGGGTGCCGGTTTCGAGTGGCTCGAAAAGTGGAAGGAAGACCGCCTCGCCTGGTACGAAGCGATCGGCATCCCCCGCGACAAGATCCACGTCAAGACCATCTCCGAAGCCGACCGCGCGTTCTACTCGCAGGGCACCTATGACCTCGAGTACGAATTCCCCTTCGGCATTCAGGAACTCGAAGGCATCGCCTACCGTACGGACTATGACCTGAAGCAACACGCCGAAGCCAGCGGCAAGCCGCTCGAATACTTCGACGAAGAGACCAAGACCAAGTTCCTCCCCCACGTGGTGGAGCCCAGCGCCGGCGTCGACCGCACCATCCTCGCCCTCCTCTGCGAAGCGTACGATGAGGAAGTCGTCACCGACGAAAAGGGGAACAGCGAAACGCGCGTCGTCATGCGTTTCCACCCGCGCATGGCCCCGATCAAGGTCGGCATCTTCCCGCTGCTCAAGAACAAGCCCGAACTCGTCGCCAAGGCCAAGGCCGTGCAGGAGCTGCTGCGTCCCTACATGACCACCTTCTACGACGAAGCCGGAGCCATCGGCCGCCGTTACCGTCGCATGGACGAAGCCGGAACACCGTTCGGCATCACCATCGACTTCGAGACCCTCGAAGGCGCAAAGGACGGTGAGTTCGCCGGTCAAAAGGATACCGTCACCCTGCGCCATCGCGACTCGATGAAGCAGGAACGCATCCCGATCGAGAAGCTCACCCACTACCTCACGCCGAAGATCCGCTAGGCAGGGCTGAGCCTGCACCCCGTAGCTGGCGGCACACGGTGCCGCCGCTTTCGGAAATCGGTAGATCCAAGAGCCTTAGTTCCTTTAAGTACTGGATGCAGCGTCACGCGGCCGGCGGGGCGGGACGAATTTCGCGTACCGCGCTCCGGACGTCTCCCAACGTCTCCACTTTTCCCAAGTGCCTGATACTCTGGGCGAGTCCTTCCCACGCACACGCAAAGTGCTAAGGTATCCCGCCCGTAGAGAAATTTCCGACCGTTCATGCCCCCATTTAAGCACACCCTGCCCCGGAGCGTTTGCGTTAGGTGAGCTATATGAGCTGCGTGTGCGATATTTTTGCGGCATACCGACCGATTTCCACTCGGCATAAGCCCTCCTCCTCCTCGTTCATCCAATCTAATCCGTCATTTTCTTGCCCCCGAAACTGAGTCCGCTCAGTATGGCAGGCGCTCTGCATTCCACTCATTCTCTGGGAGAATCACGTTGTAGAGTCATGAACACGGATAAGACGGGGACAACTAATGCGCCAGACAAGCGATCGCAGGGGCAGGGGTGAAGGGATTCCAAAGCGGTCTCAGAATCGCTCACTCGTCATCGGGCAACAAAACGGGAACTCCGGTCGCCGTATCATCGCGCTGCTCTTTCTCGTGTGGGGTCTCGTTTCCACATCAACCTCCATTCGCGCCGATTCGTTGGACACCCCCTCCTCTTCTTTTCTGGATGGCTTGGTTTTTGATGTCGTGGCGGCCCTTGAGGCCGACCTCGCCTCCGCCGCGTCTCCTTCCATCACATCGGTAAGTCTGGATTCGGCCGCACCGGGCACGACCATTGTATTGACGGGTTCGAATTTCGGCTCCAATGCGGGCGCCACGATCGTCCGATTCGGTGCGGTGCGAGCCGAAATTGTGTCCCTGAACGACACGAGCCTTGAAACTATCGTCCCCGTTGGGGCCAGCTACGATTTCATTTCCGTAACGTCCGAGAATGGAAAGACCGCTTATTCGGCCAAGCCCTTTATCCCCAAATTTTCTCCTGTCGCCACGATCGCAGACCGGTCCTTTGGGCAACAGAGCTCCTATCCACCAAGCCCCACCAAGCCCGCGCTCGTCAATCTCTCAACCGGGTATAGTAGCAGTCCCACGATGGGCGTGAAGATCTGCGATCTGGACGGGGACGGGAAACCGGACATCGTCGCCGCCAATCGGAACAACGACAACGTGATCGTTTTCAGCAATACCGGCACCTATCCGTCGGGAGATCTCGCAACATCTTCCTTCGCCATCGTAACAACAATCAGCACGGGGACCAGACCGACGGACCTCGCGATTGGCGACCTCAACGGCGATGGGAAACCAGATATTGTCATAGCCAATTCGAGTGGCAATTCCTTGAGCCTCCTGCAAAACACGAGCACGCCCGGAGCGATTTCTTTTGCTCCCGCCATTACCTTCCCCATCCCCTATCAATCTTATGATCTGTTTTCAACCCCAAGCTCCGTGAAGCTGGTCGATATCGATGGGGATGGCTGGCTCGATATCGCCATGGGCGGGCTCAACGTCGGAGTCTTACGCAATAAAGGGCTCGGCGGCACCTTAAGCACCAGCTCTTTCAATGCCGCGGTGAGCTTCTACTTGAACGCCAGCCCGGTTAATGATTTCGCTGTCGGAGATCTGGATGGCGATGGGAAACCGGATGTCGCTGTCGCGACCTATTTCGCAACGGTTTTCATTCTGCAAAATACTTCAACACCGGGGACGATTTCTTTTGCTCAGAATATTCAGATCCCCCATTCATCAACGCCCTACGCGTTGGCCATTGTCGATCTGAACGGAGATGGAAAACCCGAGTTACTTTCGGGAGGCAATTCCTTGTCTCTCATTCCGAACCAAAGTCAGCCCGGCCCGCTGTCAGCGGCCTCTTTCGGATCGCGAATTGATCTCGGCGGTTTTCTTTATGTACGGCGCCTCTCCGTTGGTGATTTAAACGGAGATGGCCTTCCGGACCTGGTCATCACCCGTGATTTCCCCGGTGGAATCAATGTCTACCTTAATGGAGGCACCGGAAATGCCGCGACGACGCTTACCCGCATGGCAACACTGAATATCCCGACTGGCAACTACGGAATTGACATGGCGACACGGACTGCGATCGGGGATCTAAATGGAGATGGCAAGCCGGATTTGGTCGTTGATGGCTCTTGGGGTTCAATTCTGGTGTCGCAAAATTTCGGCGTCCCGCTCACAGCGACCTCATTCTCCATCTCACCGACCAGCCCCTCGGTCACTTTCCCTTGGTATCGCGCCACAAGACTTTCGGCGAAACAAGTGATGTCCGATACCTCGACGGTCTACGTCACAGGCGGAGCCAACTGGACCTCCAGTGCCCCCTCAGTCGCAGCCATTGATAGCTATGGCCTGCTCGTCGGTGTGGCGATCGGCACAACAACGGTGCAGGCGAGCTGCGATGGACTCCCGGCACAGGCGACCGTCTCCGTCCAGTCCACCGCCTTCGGTCGCAATCCGGGGAATCCCGACGGTCAATTCTTGCCCTCTATTTCCAATGGAGGCTTCATCGGAAGCGTCAAAGCCATGGCGGTGCAAACCGATGGCAAGGTGATCATTGGCGGAGTATTCTCCATGGTAAATGGCGTTGCCTGCAACAATCTGGCGCGCCTGAATGCCGACGGCAGCCTCGATTCCAGCTTCGCGATTGGCACGGGCCCTAATGGTGCTGTGAAAGGTCTGGCGCTCGATAACGCGGGCAACATTCTGGTCGTTGGTGCGTTTACCAGCATCAACGGAGTCACGCGCAAGGCCGCAGCCCGACTCACCCCAAGTGGTGCCGTGGACACCACCTTTAATTTCAATCTCACCACAGATAGCTCCTTGCAAGCCAATGTCATTTTAGTGCGTCCCAACGGTAAAATCCTCATCGGTGGTTACCATCTCGAGACCGCTGTCAGTAGTACCCCCTCGTTCCTGATCCAACTGAATGCCTCGGGGACTCTCGATTCAACATTCAACGCGGTTGGAAGCTCTTCGAGTGAAACCAACACTCTCGCCCTGCAGCCGGATGGTTTTGTGCTGGTCGGTGGCAGCCTTGCCCGCACCGGCTCCACGGACCCCTTCTGTCTGGCACGATTGGACCTAACGGGTGCGTTCGATCCCACCTTTCAGATCGGAATCGAGAGCAGCCGCGTGTATAGCATCGCCTTACAATCCGACGGAAAAATCGTGGCAGCCGGTGACTTCTCCTCCGTCTTCGGCCAAAGCGTCAAATTCCTCACCCGCCTCAACGCCGACGGCACATTGGATAGCTCCTTCTCGAACACTTCCTCCGATAACACCTCGATCATCCAAGCTGTCGCCGTGCAAAAGAATGGGAAAATCGTCTTTGGGAGATCCTTCGATACGAAACGTCTCGACGCCAATGGAGCACCTGATCCCAGCTACGTGACAAGCTCCAAACCAGATTGGGCGATTAGCACCATCGTCATCACTCCCGACGAAAAAATCTGGACCATGGGCGGCAACTCCACCGTCAATGGCTTATCCACGATGGGCATTGCCTGGTTGCATGGCGATGTTTCCACACTGCAAGGTTGGTACACCCGATATTTTACCTCGCAAGAAGCCAGCAATCCCCTGATTAGCGGTCCCGCGGCCCAACCGCACAACGATGGCGTTGCGAATGTGATGAAATACCTCTGCCACATTGATCCGAGCGCGGCGCTGGGGGAAGCGGACAAGGGCGCCTTGCCGGTGACGAGTGTGATCGAGCAGGACTCGAAGGAGTATCTGACGCTGCAGCATCGCCAGAATCCGGCGGCATCGGATTTGAATATCGAGGTGCAGGTGTCGACGGATTTGAAGACCTGGCAGACGGTGACGCCAGACAATACGCAGACGGTCGGCACCGATCCGCTGACGGGCGACCCGATTATCCAGTATCAAGTCGATACACTGGGCGCGGAGCAGAAGTTCATCCGGCTGAATGTGACGGCTCCGTGATCGGACAAGCGGGAGGTCGATCTCCCGCTACGCCGTCTGGGCGAGCGGCAAGCGCAATTCGGCACGGACTAGTTTGGCCTTCTCGTCGTAATGCCATTCGCAGCGGCCCCCGTGGGCGCGGGCGACGGCGTGGACGTAGGAGCAGCCGAGACCGAGGTGACGGCGTTTGGTGGTGTAGCCGGAGAGCTTGCCCCATTGGTCGATTTGTTGGGGGGCTTCGGCGACGGGATTTTCGACGATGAGGACAAGCTGGCCGGGTTCGATGCGGCCTTGGGGCAGGGTCGCTCCATTGCCGGCGTCGACGGCATTGGTAATCAATTCCGCGACAGCGAGCTTGATTTGGAGCGAGTCGATTTCAATGGTGTCGTTTTCGCCGAGGCCCGCGACGAGTTTGGCTTGGGGCGCGATTTGCGGCCAAGCTTCGAGAAGCGACATCGGTTGCAGCCGGGGCGCGGGTGGGTCGAGCCGTTCCCGGACGCCACGCAGGCGGTCGGCCATTTCCATGGCTTGCTTCATCAAGGGAACGGTTTCCGCCGTAACGCGGGGGTCCGGCCAGCGCTCGCGCAGGTCGGTCAATTCGAGGACCATTCCATTGATCTGGTTGCGCACGTCGTGAATCAACGCGCCGACCAGCTTTTTAAGGCTGTCTTCTCTGGCTGACATATAATGCTTAGATTCTCTTATGCATGGAGTATCGACTTGAAACAAGCCCTCTCTCCAGTACATTGCCTCTCTTAGTCATCGCACCCCAACCGTAAAAGAAAATTGATTATGCATCAGGAAGCCAAACGACTCACCTACCTCGACAATAACGCCACCACCGCCATCGCCCCCGAGGTATTCGAAGCCATGGTTCCCTACCTGACCGAACTTTACGGCAACCCCTCCAGCGCCTACGCCTTCGGCAAGCGTGTCGGGGCGTCCCTGATCGCCGCGCGTGAAAAGGTGGCGGCCCTGATCAATGCCGATCCAAAGGAAATTTTCTTCACGAGCTGCGGCACCGAATCGGACAACACGGCGATCTGGTCCGCGTTGCGCACGACGGGCAAGAAGCATCTCGTCACCACAGCGGTCGAGCACTCCGCCATCATGAACCAGGGCGAGTACCTCGAAACGCAGGGTTACAAAGTCACGTGGCTCAAGGTGAACTCCGAGGGCGAACTCGACCTGAAGGAATTGGAAAACTCGATCCACGAGGATACGGGCATTGTCTCGATCATGACGGCCAACAACGAGACTGGCGTGATTTTCCCGATCAAGGAAATCGCCGAGATCTGCCACAAGAAGGGAGTGCTCTTCCACACCGACGCCGTGCAGTGCCCCGGTAAAATCAAGATCGATGTGCGCGACACGAACGTGGATTTCCTCTCGCTCTCCGGTCATAAACTGCATGCCCCGAAGGGCGTGGGCGTATTGTTCGTCAAGCGCCGCACGAAGCTCCTCCCTTACGTGGTGGGCGGCGGTCAGGAACGCGGCAAGCGCGGCGGCACGGAGAACGTGGCGTCGATCGTGGGTCTCGGCAAGGCGGCGGAACTTTCCCTCGCGAGCCTGAACGACGAGCAGACCCGCGTGCGGGCGTTGCGCGACAAGTTCGAGAAGACGCTCGAAGAAAAGCTCCCGAATATTTACATCAACGGCAAACGCGATGCGCGCCTGCCGAACACGTCGAACATCGCGTTCGACTTCGTGGAAGCGGAAGCGATCCTGCTGCGCCTCGATCTGGAAGGCATCTGCTGCTCGTCCGGTTCCGCTTGCACGACCGGCTCGCTCGATCCGTCGCACGTTCTCAGCGCGATGGGCCTGACCCCGGCGCGCGCGCGCAGTTGCGTCCGCTTCTCGTTCAGCCACTACAACACCGAAGCCGACGTCGATTACGCGCTGAAGGTGATCCCCCCGATCATCGAGAAGCTGCGCGCCATGTCGCCCCTCAACCCGAACCACACCGACAATCACGACTACGACGTGGAAGCGGCCCGTGAGAAGGAAGAGAAGTTGATGGCGGAGACAATGGCGAAGATCAACGAATAGCCGGCGTCACGCAGCCCAGCGCGCGAAACAGACGGGGAGGACTTTCTCCGGCGGCAACGCGGTCATGCAGCGAAAATCGAGCGGACATTCGCGGAGAAAACACGGACTGCACGGGACGTGCTCGCGCAGGATGTCGGTGCGCGGACCGAGCGGTGAGGTGCGGCGCGGTTCGGTCGAACCGAAGATCGCGACAGTCGGCACGCCGAGCGCGGAGGCAAGATGCATCGAGCCGCTGTCGTTGCACAGGACGAGACGCGAGCGGGTGAGTTCGGCGATGAAGTCTTCGAGCGTGGTCTGGCCCACTTTATTTTCCACGCCGGGACAGAGCGTGGTGATCTCGGCGGCGCATTCTTGATCTTTCGCCGCTCCGAGCAAGACCACACGGGCGTTGTGCTCGTTGATGAATTTACGCGCCACTTCGGCATAGTACGCGGCGGGCCAGCGTTTCGCCGGGCCGTACTCCGCGCCGGGACAAAGACTGAACTGTGGTTTCGCGTCAGCAGAGATTTCCAACTTGGGAACGGTCAGCGCCGGAAACGTGTCGTCGTCATTCGCCCCGAGCGCGGAGATGAGGTCGATGTAGGCGTACTGGAGATGTTGGCGCTGAAAACTGAAAGCCGATTTTTCGACGACGTTCGTGAGTAGCCACGCGCGGGCGTGACCGGGGTAGCCGATGATCTGCGGGATGAGCGCGAGGGTGGCTTCGAGCGCGGTGCGCAGCGAATTGGGCAGGAGCACGGCGGAACCGTATTTGCCCTGGCGCAACTGCGAGGAGGATTTGATGAAGGAGCGCGGTTTTTCGAGTGGGATGACCTGATCGACAAAGGGACACGTGCGCCAGATCGCGGCGATCTTGGCCGGAGCGGCGACGGTGAGAGGTTCCGCGCCGAGGAGGGTCTTCAGATTGCGCACGGCGGGCATGGCCATGATGCAATCGCCGAGCCAGTTGGGACTGCGGACAATCACGGGCGTGCGCAGGGTGAAGCCCTTGTTCGTCACGCTGGGGTGCGATGGCGGGAGATCCGCAGAGGTGGGTTGTTCTTTAATTTCAGAAGCCATCGTCACCATCCAATCAAATATAGACGAGTAATGAAATGCTTTTTGGCAGCGTGACGCTGCACCCAGAAAAAAAACTTCACTGCGCCAGAGATCGGATGGAGGAAGAGAAGTCCGCAGATTGACGCCGATTTTTTTGGATTTCGGTTTCTGACGATCGACATTGCCGAGAAGCCCCGACCGAAAGCTTCGGCTACAACAGAGATCCAGATCGGGCGTGAGGTTACTGGATGCTACGCCACGCAACAAAAAGCCCGCCCCAGAGATGGGACGGGCTTTAGTTTGGTTGAAGGCTGACAGCTGATCGCTGAAAGCTTTCTTCCAATTAGATTTTCAGCGTGCTGACGCTCTTGGCGACATGCGCGGCGGAAGCTTGGAGCTGGCCGAGTTCGTCGTTGGTGAGGTCGAGCTTGATGATCTTTTCGACGCCGTTCTTGCCGAGGATGGCGGGAACGCCGACGAATTGGCCCTTGATGCCGTATTCGCCGTCGCAGTAAGCGGCCACGGGGAGAACGCGCTTTTCATCGCGAACGATGCTCTGCACCATCTGCACGGTCGAGGCGGAAGGAGCGTAGTAGGCGCTGCCCTTTTGGAGGAGCTTCACGATTTCGGCGCCGCCGTTGCGGGTGCGCACGACCATCGCGTCGAGCTTGTCCTTGGGGATCAAGGCTTCGATGCTGATACCGGAAACGGTGGAGTAGCGGGTGAGCGGAACCATGTCATCACCGTGTCCGCCGAGCACCATGGCGTCGACGTCGCGGGGGGAGACTTTGAGTTCGTCGGCGATGAACCAGCGGAAGCGGGCGCTGTCGAGCACGCCGGCCATGCCCATGACCTTGTTCTTGGCGAAACCGGTCTTGGCGGCCACGAGGTAGGTCATGACGTCGAGCGGGTTGCTGACGACGATGACGATCGCGTTCGGGGCGTACTTCTTGATGTTGTCGGCGACGCCACCCACGATTTCCGCGTTCTTGGCGAGAAGGTCATCGCGGCTCATGCCAGGCTGACGGGCCAGACCGCTGGTGACGACAACGATATCAGAACCTTCGTAATCGGCGGGGCTGTTGGTGCCCTTGATGAGGCTGTCGAAGCCTTCGATACAGGCGGACTGCATCATGTCGAGAGCCTTGCCCTGGGGCATGCCTTCAACGATGTCGTGCAACACGACTTCACCGAGGTTCTTTTCAACGAGACGTTGCGCGGTGGTCGCGCCAACAAAACCGGCACCGACGACTGTAATTTTCATTCTAGATAATCTCCTGTGTGGTATAATGGTTAAGATTAGAAAGGCTAATTTTATTGAACCCGGGGAAGCATGCAAGCATCAAACCTGACGATTTATTGCTATAACATTTTATCTAATGGAGTAGCAAGCTCCACTAATGTGGAGACTACCGCCACGGCTGCGCCTTCTGCGGCGCCGCAAGGAAGTATCGGCGCGTTGCTGGCCTCGCGCTGGCTGGAGTTGGCGACGTACCGGGAGATGGTGGAGCATTTGATCACGAGCACGATCATCGTGGGGATCGCCTTGCTGATCGGTTTCATTCTGGAGACCATCGTGCGCAGCACGTGCCGGATCGCGCGCGAGCGGCGGTTGGGCCGTCCGTCGCAACTCAAGAAAATCGATACGCTGCAAAGCATCCTGCTGAGCGTGGCGCGTTACACGGTGGCCTGCATTGCGGTGTTCAAGGTGTTGCTCCTATGGGGAGTGTCGTCGCAAAGTCTGACGGTCGGCGGCGCGATTGTCGCAGGCGCAGTCGGTTTCGGTTCGCAAGGTTTGGTCCAGGACATGATCACGGGCTTCGGCTTGCTATTCGAGGATCAGCTGCAGATCGGCGATTTCGTGCAGATCGGCGACAAGACCGGTTTCGTGCGCGAGGTGGGCCTGCGCGTGGTGAAGCTGGAAGGTCTCGACGGCACGGAACATATCCTGTTCAACCGGACGATCACGTCGGTGAGTAATCTGAAGCCGCCGGTGTGACATACAGCATGACTCACAACGCAGAGGCGTTTGAATCTGCGGCCTTCCCGTCCCCTTTTCTCTTAATTCCGCGGCGCCCACTTGCGCTTGGGGCGCGGCGGGAGTTGCTGGGTGGCGATGAGGCTGAGGCAGTCGGCGCTGATGTAGGTGCGGAGCCGCTTGAGGAGCAGCGGGGAGAGATCGACGTTGTACGGTTTTCCGGCGTCGAGATCGATGTAGCGGCCGTTGTCCTTGGTGCAGTGGAAGCGCAGCGGAATCGTGCCGGAGTGATCGAGGAGCAGGTCCTGCAATTCCTTCCAGCGTTCGGAGGTCCACTGTTCGAGTGGGACATTGACGGTGAGTTGACGGAACAGTCCGCGCGCTTCTTCGAGGCCCCAGATCTGGTTTACCTTGAGCTTGGGTTGTTCGTCGCGACGGTCAACAGAACCCGCAATGATGACGACTTCGCCCACCGCATAGGAACGCGGCAACGCGGCGTAGCTGTCGGGGAAGAGGAGAATTTCGGTGGAGCCAGTGTGATCTTCCACGATGAATTTCGCCCACGGACGCTTGTCCTTTTGCGAGAGGCGCACTTCCACTTTGTTGAGGAGGCCCGCAATACGTGTGTCGACGTCGGCATCGAGATTGGCGAGACCTTCAATCGTGGTCATCTGCAACGCGTGTAACTCTGCGGCATAGTCGTCGAGCGGGTGACCGCTGATGTAAAATCCGAGGAGTTCTTTTTCGTAGCCGAGCCGTTCGGTGGTGCTCCACTCGGGAAGTGATTTGCCACTGCGTTTCGGTTGCGGGGAATCGGTCGCGCCGAAGACATCGAGGAGCGACCCCTGGCCGAGTTCGCGGTCGCGCGTGGCGACACCGGCTTGCGCGAGAGCGGCGTCGATTTCGCTGAAGAGCTGCGCGCGCGTTTCGCCGAAAAGATCCATCGCGCCCGCCTTGATGAGACTTTCAAGGGTCTTCTTGTTCATCGAGCGTGTGCCGACGCGCAAGCAAAGATCGACCATGCTGGCGAAGGGGCCGCTCTTTTCGCGGGTCTCAATGATCTGCTCCACGGCGGCCTGACCGACGTTCTTGATGGCAGAGAGTCCGTAGCGAATTGATTTGCCGTGGATGGTGAAAGTGGCGCGGCTGGCATTGACGCACGGCGGGAGCACTTCGATGCCGAGCGCCTTGGCTTCACCGACGAAGACCGCAATCTTGTCGGTGTTGTCCATATCGTTGGACATCAGCGAGGCCATGAAGTGGACGGGATAATGGGTCTTCAACCAAGCGGTCTGGAAGGCGAGGACGCCGTAACAGGCGGCGTGCGCTTTGTTGAAACCGTACCCGGCGAATTTCTCGAGCTGATCGAAAATGTGGCCCGCTTGATCGGCGGGGATGTTGTTAATCTTGGCCGCGCCCTCGGTGAACATGGCGCGCTGCTTGACCATTTCCTCGACCTTCTTCTTACCCATCGCGCGACGGAGCAAGTCCGCCTCGCCGAGCGAGTAACCGGCCAGCAAGCTCGCGGCCTGCATAACCTGTTCCTGATAGATGATGATGCCGTAGGTTTCCTTCAGGATTTTTTCGAGGAGCGGATGATCGTACTCGACCTTGGAGCGACCGAGTTTGCGATCGGCGTAGACCTGGATGTTGTCCATCGGGCCGGGGCGATAGAGCGCCACGAGCGCGATGATGTCCTCGATCTGCTTCGGGCGGACCTGACGACACGCGTTGCACATACCCTGCGATTCCACCTGGAACAGGCCGGTGTTTTGCGCGCGGCTGAGGAGATCGTATGTTTCGGGATCGTCGAGCGGAATTTCGCTCGGGGCGATTTTCTTGCCCTCCGTCTTCTCGATCATGTCGAGACAGTCCTGAATGACGGTCAACGTTTTCAGGCCGAGAAAGTCCATCTTGAGCGCGCCGACTTCGGTGAGCCCGTCCATGTCGTACTGGGTGACAACTGCGCCGCTATCGTCCCGGGTGAGCGGGACCGAATCGGTCAAGTCGCCAGAGGCGATCACGACGCCCGCCGCGTGGACGCCCGCCTGTCGGGAGAGTCCCTCGAGGATCAACGCGTAATCGATCACGCGCTTGCTGCCTTCTTCCTCGTTGTAGGCCTTGAGCATGTCGGCGATGCCGCGATAGCCCTCGGCTTTCACTTCGCCCTTGTCGTCGTACTTCGGGTTGAGCGTGAACTTCGGATCGAAGGGAATCATCTTCGAGAGACGGTCGCCATCGCCGTAGCTCATGCCGAGCACGCGGGCGACGTCGCGGATGGCGGCCTTCGCGCCGAGCGTGCCGAAGGTGATGATCTGCGCGACGGACTTTTCGCCGTACTTGCGCCGCACGTACTCGATGACCTCGGGCCGTCGGTTGTAGCAAAAGTCGACGTCGATATCGGGAGGCGACACGCGTTCGGGATTGAGGAAGCGTTCGAAGAACAGTCCGTAGCGCACCGGATCGAGATCGGTGATCTCGAGCAGGTAAGCGATCATACTGCCCGCCGCGCTACCACGACCCGGACCGACCGGAATGCCGTTGCTCTTGGCGTAGTTGATGAAATCCCAGACGATGAGGAAGTAGCTGATGAAACCGGTTTTCTCCAGAACCGCGAGCTCCATGTCGAGACGATCCTTCATCTCCTGGCTCGGATTGCCGAAGCGCTTGATCAAGCCTTGCTCGCAGAGGTGCCGAAGATAACCGGAACGGGTCATCCCTTCGGGCGGATCGTACTCGGGGTAATTGTTCAACCCGAGCTGCATCTTCAGATTGCACTTCTCGGCGATTTCGAGCGTGTTGGCGAGCGCCTCCGGGCAGTCCGGGAACAGCGCGGCCATTTCCTCGGGCGTTTTGAAATAGAATTCAGGCGAGGGATAACGCAGCCGCTTTTCGTCGGCCTGATGCGAGCCGGTGCCGATGCAGAGCAGGATGTCGTGCGCTTCGCTGTGCTCTTTCTTGATGTAGTGGACGTCATTCGTCGCGACGAGCTTGAGACCGAACTTTTTCGAGAGTTGCTTGAGCTCGCGGTTGACGATTTTTTGCTGCTCCAGGCCGTGGTCGGCCATCTCGAGATAGAAGTCGTCCGCGCCGAAGATCTGCTTGAAGTCGTCGATCGATTTTTCCGCCGCTGCCATGTCCCCCGTGAGGATGGCTTGCGCTATTTCGCCCTTGATGCAGGCGCTGGTGCAGATGAGTCCCTTGCGGAACTGGGAGAGGATTTCTTTGTCGATGCGGGGCTTGTAGTAGAAGCCTTCGAGGTGCGCCGCGCTGACGAGCTTGATCAGGCTGTTGTAGCCGTCGAGGTCCTTCGCGAGCAGGAGCAGATGCGAGGAGGCGTCCTTGCCGGAACTGGATTTCTTTTCGAGACGGCTGCCGGGGGCGAGGTAGACTTCGCAACCGATGATCGGTTTGATGTCGGCCTTCTTGCAATTCTTGATGAACTCGATCGCGCCGAAGAGATTGCCGTGATCAGTGAGCGCCACGGCGGGCATGCCCATTTTTTTCGCGGTCTTGGCCATATCCCCGGTGCGGCAGGCACCGTCGAGAAGGCTGTACTCGCTGTGGACGTGAAGATGGACGAAGGAGGCGGACATAATAAAGGAGGCGAGCGTTAAGTTTTAGGTCCGCATTCGCGTTGTGCGAGAAATTTTGTGCAGGAATGCATCGAAAATTTCGTTCTACTTCGTATGCTGCAGGTTATCGATGGATATTACTTACTGGAACCGGGCTGCGGCCTGTTACGACGACGATATTTTCTCCGTGCTGCGCAATGACCGCAACGGCGTGCTCTTGCGCGCGATGGAGCGAGTGGCGAATCCGCGCGGCGTGGCGGGCGATCTGGGCTGCGGAAGTGGCATCATTTTGCCCGAAGTGGCGCGGCGGTTCGGGAAGGTGCACGCGATTGATTTGTCGCCGAAGCTGGTGGAGATCGCGCGGGCGTCGTGCCGCCGGTTCACGAATATCGAGTATGGCGCGGCGGACCTGAGCCGTCGCGGGAAAGCGCTCGCGGCGTTGCCAAAGCTGGACGTCGTGGTGAACGTGAATGTGCTCATTGCGGAGTCGCGACCGCTGCGCGAGGCGATTCTCGACAACCTGATCCGCGCATTGCGACCGGGCGGTCATCTCCTGCTCGTGGTGCCGTCACTAGAATCGGTTTTGTGGACCGCGGCCCGCCTCGCGGAGTGGAATCGCCGCCGCCGCACGCCCCGGTTGCCGGACAAGGTGCTGGATTCCAAGCGGGCCAGGGAGGGCATTGTGAAAATCGAGGGCGTGCCGACGAAGCATTACCTGCGGGAAGAGCTGGAGTCGGAGCTGAGTCAGCGCGGATTGAAGCTGTGCGCTCTCGAAAAGATTGAATACCATTGGGATACGGAATTCGATGAGGCGCCGAAATGGATGGGAACCCCGTTCCCGTGGGACTGGATGTGTCTTGCGCAACGATCCAAGAAATAACGTTTGGGCGGCAGTTGACACGATTTTTTGAAACTTTAGGCTCTAAACAACGTTCTACTATTAATCATACCCTATGAAATTCGCCCCGTTGTCTCGTTTTTCCGTTCCGATGCTTTCCGTCGCCGCGTTGACCTTGCTGGCTGGTTGCGGCAGTGATTACCAGAAGCCGAGCTATGTTGACCCCAACGCACAAGGACAAGTCGCCGGCACCGGCATTGAATCCCAGGATGTGAACGCTGCCGCGATGCAGGCCGCGCAGTCGATCATCAATATCCGCGAGATTGCCCAGGCAGCACAACCGCCCATTATCATCATCACTCCGGTGCAAAACAAATCGAGCAGCCCGGTGGACACCTCGCTTTACACCAGCATCCTGCGCGACACGTTGCTGAACAACACGGGCGGCAAGGTGCGCTTCATCGACCGCACGACGGCGGGTTTCAACCAGCGCGAACAGCAGATGCAGGAAGCGGGTGAAGTGGGCGGACCGGCGGCGGCGAATCGCGCGGCGCTGACGTATAATTATATCCTCACGGCGGAATTGCAGGGCATCGCGATGAACAGTTCACAGGGCCAGAGCGACTACTTCCGGATCGCCTTCAAACTGGTGAACAAGAATGACGAGCTGCTGTGGACCAATGCCTACCAGATCAAGAAGGAAGGCAAGGAAAGCGCAGTTTATCGCTAGCAGCCGAAATAGTTCTAAGTACGCATTTTAGCGTATTCTTTTATCATGCACACACCCCGGCGCTACGCGCCACCCCTCTTATTAGAGGGGACTCCTGCTAGTGAGACTCACCGTTGC
Organism: Verrucomicrobium sp.; assembly: GCA_017849585.1. Classification (GTDB taxonomy): domain Bacteria; phylum Verrucomicrobiota; class Verrucomicrobiia; order Methylacidiphilales; family UBA1321; genus UBA1321. The sequence goes on along the minus strand of JAFIGT010000015.1, from coordinate 35,481 downwards.
CGCCGTCGGTTGCTCGGTAGCACTTGCGTTTTGGCGGCAGCGTTGCTGCTGACCTCCTGCGCTTCGGGTCCCAAGGGACCGACCGTGCAACAGATCGAAGCGGCGCAAAAGCAGGCGGTGGCAGATGGGATTCCCCAGCCGTTGCAGCACATGTACATCGATTTGCTGACGGACGGCGAGCGGCAGTATGTGCTCAACGCGATGCGGCTCGGCCTTGCCGCCGAGCGGTCGGGGTACTCCGATCTGGCGAAGCGCGTCTTCGATCAGGCGATCAAACGCGTGGCCTCGCTGCAGGCCGGGGCGGAACAGGCGGAGCGCACGAAGAGTAAATTCGTGGCGGATGAGGAAAAATGGTTCAAGGGCGAAGCCTACGAACGGTCCGCACTCTATCTGTACCGGGGCATTCTTTACGCGGCGGATGGCGATTGGGGCAATGCGGCGGCCTGTGCGAAGCGCGCGCAGGTGGAGGACATCGCTTCGAAGGAGCAGGACTCGGGCGACTGGTACAGCGCCGAGTGGCTGTTGGCGTTCGCCTCGTTGAAGCAAAATGATCCCGGTACCGCAAACGACGCGCTGGCTCGTGGTGCGAAATTTCCGAATCGCCAAGGCAATGTCCTGCCTCCGGCGGCAGAGGACAATGTGCTGATCGTGGCCGAAGCGGGGCAGGGTCCCGGCAAGGTGGGGCTCGGTGAATATCACGAAAAACTCGCGTTCGTGCAGGGCGACTATAAGACGACGAAGCTCGAGATCGATGTACCGTCGCAAGCGCCCGCCACCACCGCGGCGACGGACAGCGTCTACGTGCAGGCCACGACGCGCGGCCCCCGCAAGCTCGATTACATTCTCAACGGCAAGGCGGAATTCAAATCGGCCACCGACATGGCGGGCAACGCGGCCATCGTAGCGGGCGCGGCCACGGCGATGACCAGCAACAACGATACGCAGACCATCGTGGGTCTCGGCTTGGTCGCGGCTGGTCTGATTTCGAAAGGCGTCTCCGCCAGCGCACATCCCGCCGCCGACACGCGCACCTGGGATAATCTGCCGAACTCGATTTTCCTGCACTCGTTCCGCCTGCCGCCGGGAACCCATCAGGTGGTCCTGAAGGCATTCGATGCCAATGGAAAAATAGTGAAGCAAGAGACCCTTTCCGTCGTCATAAACCCACAACCGAACCTTACTGTCATATGGACACAACTCCCCTGAACACCCATCATTCCCACAAGAAGCTTTCTGTCACCTGGTCGTTCCTGCTGCTGCCGCTGATCGCGCTCTTTTTCGTCTCATGCGCGGACGGCCCCACCATTCCTCCGGGCAATGCGAAGAGTCCCGAGACGGCGGGCGCGCCGGTCGTGCTGCTGGATGAGGACATGGACGATGACATCGCGGTGGATCAAATCCGCTCCGGCCGCACCTCGAACAATCTCTTTGCGGTGCAGGCGAATATTCGCAACCGCACGGATCACGACATCTCCGTGCAAGTGCAGACGCTCTATCGCGATCAGCATGGCAATGCGCTGTATTTCAGCGCCGGGGAGGAAACGCCATGGACGACGATGGTGATCACGGCCAACAGTACGACACCGTACCGTTCGCAGTCGCTCACGCCGCAGGCCACGCAATCGACCATCCGCATCCGCTATACCAATCGCCCGAAGAAGGATTAAAGACAAAGTTCGAGGTTCGAGGTTTTCAGTTCGAAGTTGGAACGCGCCCACTCCAACTTCGAGCTTTGGCTCCAGGCAGGCGCGCTGCTTCTTCTCAAATATGAAATCTCAAATTCTCAAATGGTCGTGCTTGGTCGCGGTCTGTGCCGCGGCATTATCCGTTGCGCAGGCTGATTCCGCTCCGGGTAATGGCGCGGTGTCTGGGGCTTCAGGCAATGTGCGATTGAACAACGCTTCGCCGATTCCAAACGGCAAGGAAGTGGTGGATCAATTTCGCGATGCGTATGCGAAACAGCAGAAGCCGCGCATCCTCCTGTTTGTGAATCGCGAGCTGTTGCCCTCGGCACGGCTCGAAGCGAGTGGCCGGACGGAAACGGTCACGCAGGTGAAGGGCGACGCTGTCGATGGCGGCAACGGGACGTCGAATATCCAGATCGGCAACAACACGCAAACCAGCGGTGGCGGCGGAATCGTGATCAATCCGCGCCAGACCGGGACAGGCGGCGAGAAGAAGGAAACGACGACAACTTACAAACCGGGTGACAAGACGAATCTCGGTACGCCGAATCTGAGCGAGTTTGATGCGCGCCAGTTGGAGGAGGGTTTCCGCGCGCCTTATTTCTCGGCGGGAACGCGGTTCATCGACCAAAAGATGGCGGCCTCATTGCTGCGCCACTTCCCAGTGATCGGCGAGCGGTTCCTGACGCCTCCCACGACGGATGCGGAGAAGGAAGCGCAGGCGGCGCTCAAGCAAAGCGCGGACATCGCGGTTGAATTGCTCGGACGCCATTACGACGTGAGTTATCCCACTCCCGCGGGCGATACGACAATCCATCGACTGGACCTCGTGGCAACGGCGTATGATTTGAAAAATCCCGGCGTCATTCTCGGTCAGATCAGTTCCGAGTCGCTCTATGGGTTCAACCAGCCCGGCGGCACGCGCCGCAACGTGTCGGATCGCGAGATCATCGACCAGACTGCGCTCGCGCTCATGCAGCAGTTGACCGGAACGATGGGCAGCAAATAACTCGGGTTCATGGCCGCAGGCAATGGGAACCATGCTCAGTTTATGAAACTCTTTGAGTAATAGCTGTAAATGGATGTCGTCGCCCTTCTGGCGGATGGGGCCTATGGTAGTGGAGAACAAGGAAGCACCTAACCCTCGAAGCCCACGACTATGACCTCCTTCAAACTCATTTCTACCAAGCTGGCAACGCTGCTGGCGATCGCGATTCTGGCCAGTCTCTTCACGATGACGTCGCAAGCTGCCGTGCTCTGGTCCGAGACGTTTACTGTCAGCGCTGCTGGCAACTACGATACTTACAATTCGCACGCGTGGGTCGCTAACGATAAGCTCCTTCAACAAAATGTGTCGAGTACCATAAACCCTTGGACTGGCACGGCCACGGACACGGTCGCCATTGCGGGCAGGACGGATCGCCTCGGCACCATTGGCATTGCGGCATTTTTTAATGCCGATACGGCTTCAGGTACGATCACCAACATCTTCAAAACTGGTATCAGTGTGACCAATCCCGGGACGCTGACCTATGACGCCATGAAGGGAGCCACCACGGTGACCGGTTCGTTGCAGTTGATGGTGCAGGTGGGCAGTCAATGGTATGTGAACGCCACCTCAGTCACTCCCAGTGGCAGCGGTAGTTCCACCGACTTCAGCACGAAGGCAACGTCTTACACCTTTGATTTCACCACCGCCACGAATTCGACCTGGTACACCTACACGCCAGCGGTCACAGGCACGTATGCCTTGGGTTCCTCGCTGACGCTGGATATCTCTCAGCAGACGATTACGGGCATTGGCTGGTACGAGACACTGGGTACCAGCTCGGCCTTATACGTCGACAACATGGTGATCAACAGCATCCCGGAACCGACGACGGTGGTGCTCTTTGGCTCGGGCGCACTGGGATTGTTCTGGCAAGCCAAGCGCCGCCGTCATTCTTGATTTTGAATTGTTAGTTCGCCTCGCGCTTTGAGGGCGGCTCCGGGGAGTCGCCCTTCTTTTTTAGGAGAGTGGACTTGCCGCAGACCATTGGCTGCCGGGCAAAAAACATGAGACGAAACCGGGTGGGTTCTGGGCTGATTTCTCGACAAGCTCGAAATGACGGAGTGGGTAGAGTCAATCAAAGGACATGACCACGCACGCTACCTGATCGTTTCAGCAAAAAGAGCTACTCCCCTCTTTCTTAAGCTATGATCCATGCATTTAATGATTGCAATGGAGTTTAGATTCTATTATGTTCTACAAATAAACAAATATGTTTGCGTATTGCAAAATACGCTGTAATCAAAGCGCTTTAAGCGGCATTTCAATAGAACAAATCCTATGAATATCACGCAAATGTTCGGTTTTGGTTTGATGCTTTTTTTGACATGGGGTGCCACGACACAAGCCGCAGAAGGCGAGCAAACGTGGGATTTGGAGACGGGCGCGCTGCCGTCGGAAGCGACTTTCCGGTTCTGGGACCCGGCGAAAAAAGCGTTTTCCATCGAAGTCAGTGACAAGGAGAAGACGCCGGAAGGCCAACGGGCTCTCGAGATTACGGCCGTACGCGAGAGTGATTCGAAGGACGAATGGAAATGCCAGTTGATGATGATCTCCACACTGCCCATCGTGAAGGGCCACACTTACCGGGTCCGTTTCTGGGCGCGGGCCACGGAGCGGGGCGTCACGGAAGCGATGGCGAATTTGAGCGCGGCTCCCTACACCGAACTCGGATCGAAAGCGCGGCAGGCCTTTCGGCTGGAATCGAGCTGGACGCTCTGCGCCTTCGAGTTCACGGCGGATCGCGATTGGGAGGGACGTCTCACCGTGCCGCGGATCCTGTTCAAGGGCTACCCGGTCGGTGCGAAGATTTTCGTCGGGTCCGTTTCCGTGCGCGATTCCTCACGGGCGAGCACGCTGGATTTCCGGCCTGTGGCCAACTTCGGTTTTGCAGACGCCAAGGCGGCGGATGGCGTGGGCGGCTGGTCGGATCAGGGGCCGGACAATGACTTCGCGGAATTCCCGGTGCGGCAAAAACTTTTTTGCGGCATTCCCTTTCAAATCGTGGACCCGGCGCAAAATCAGGGTAAGGCGATCGTGGTGTTCGACAGTCCGGCGCTCAAGACGAACGTGCGCCAGATTTCCCTGCCGGTGAGCGAGACGGCACGCGGTCGCAAATATCTTTATTTGTTGCAGACCCTTTGCGGCTACGCCAAGAGCGGAGAGGAACCGGTGGGGAAAATCATTTTCACGCTCGAGGATGGCACCGTGCAGGAGCAACCGGTAGTGCCGAGCCGGGACCTGGCCGATTGGTGGCAGCCGAAAAAGTTGTCGAACGGCCTTGTTGGCTACGTGGGGCGCAACCATTCTTCCGAGGTGGGTGTGTATCTGTCCCGCCATGAAATGCCCAGCAAGCCGGTGACGAAGATCACGCTTGAGACCACGGCGATGAAGCAATGGATCGTCGTGGGCGCGACGTTGTGCGATTTCAGCGCGGAAGAAGTGCAGGTACCGGAAGAGCGCATCGTGGCGAATGAACAATGGAAGGCCACGGACATGGCGGATCTCATGGTCAAGTCCGGCAGCGCGCTCGATTTCTCCGCGCTCGTCACGCGCGAACCCGCTGGCACGCAGGGACGCCTGACGGTGAGTGCTCAGGGCCGGCCCGTGTTCGAAAAGGCCAAGGACAAGCCGGTGCGCTTTTTCACCTGTCCGGTCCTGCCCGATCAGGTGCTCACGGCGAAGACGGCGAAGACCCACGAGGACATCGACCGCTATGCCGAGGCAATTGCGCGGCAGGGCTACAACATGGTGCGGCTCCATTTTCTCGATGCGTACCTCATGGGCACTGTAGCCGGGAACGGGCCGGTGCCTAAAATGGACCCCTCGTACTTCGATGATCCGGCGACCATTCCCTTCGACGCGACCAACTTCGACCGCATTCTTTATTTCGTCTCGTGTCTGAAAAAACGCGGCGTCTATATCCTGCTCGATCTCGGCACGAACACGAGCGGCTATACGGATGTCAGCCCATGGCGCAACAACCTGAAGCCGGGCGAATATCCGCTCCGCCTTTTTGTCGATTCGAAGGTCCGGGCCAACTGGCGCGCGGGGAATCTGAAGCTCCTCACGACGGTGAATTCCTATACGGGACTTCCCCTGGCAAAGGACCCGATTTTGACCGCGGTAGTTTTCTACAACGAACAAAACACCCGCTTCACCTACGGATCGAAAGGCAACGATCTCGGCGAGACATTCTATCCTGCGTGGAAGAAATGGGTGCAGGCCAAATACAAGACGCTCGACGCCCTGCAAAAGGCGTGGGCGGGCGCGGAGAAATTGCCGTCGCCACTGACCTTCGACAACGTGCCGATCATTGATGAAGCGCGTTACAACACCGGCGGCCCCCTCGGTCAGGACATGGCCAAGTTCATGGTCGAGCTCAGCCGCGACCTCACGCAATGGTACGAATCGGTCGTGCGCGCAGCGGGTTATACCGGACTCACGGTTCAATGGGATTTCATCCTGCGCCAGAGCGAACTGCCCTTGCGCGCCATGATGCCGATTGTGGTCATGCACGGTTATCAGGCGCATCCGTCCGATTGGGTGCGGCCCGGCTCGACCATCGACCAGAGCAGCTCGCTCACCTACGGCGGCGGCTACTTCCGCTGGCTCGTGCCGACGCGTCTGCTGGATCGTCCCTTCCTCATAAGCGAATACGGTCACACGTTCTGGAATCGCTACCGCCACGAGCAGGGACTCTTCTTCCCGAGCTACGCCTCGCTGCAGGACTGGGATTGCATCGCGCTCAGTCACATCCCGGCGCATCTCTGGCCGAAGGCGATGGAGTCGTTCAACAACACCGGCAACGACCCGATCAACCGCGCTTCCGAAGTCATCGCGGCGCTCGCCTTCCTGCGCGGCGACGTAGCGCCCTCGACCCACACGGTGGAATTTCCCCTCACGGAAAAAGAGATCTTCGACAACGGCAACGCCTATGCCCGCGCGTTCAACTACGATCTGTCGATGCTCTACACGCTCTGCAAGGTGGGCGTCAGCTACACCGGCACCCTCACGCCCATCGCGCCCGGCGCGAAGGTGACGCCGACGTTGAAGATCAAGGCGAGCGACGGCTCGACATTCAAGGATCATGGCGCGTTCGGCACGGTGGAGAGCGATGCCAAGTCCGAGACTGCCCTGGCCCGCGCGGTGCGGCAGGTGCGTGAGAGCGGCATCATTGATAAAACCAACATCACCGATGTCGCGAAGCGGCTCTACCAGAGCGACACGAAGGAACTGACCCTCGGCATGGACGGCGACGGCATGCTGACCGTGATCACGCCGCGCCTCGAAGGGGTGGCCGTGAAGCAGGACAAGCCGCACGTGTTGAAAAATCTGACCGTGAATGCGTGTTCCGTGCCCGCCATGGTGGCGGCGGCGTCTCTCGACAAGACGAAGAGCCTCGACACGGCGGAGCGGATCATCGTGGTGTTCTCGACGGATGCGCTCAATAGCGGCATGCGGTTTTCCTCCCCAGCCCGCACGACGATTCTCGACAACGGCAAGCTGCCGGTGCTGACGCAGGTGGGCAAGGTCACGGTGACGATTGCCAATCGCGCGTTGACCAAGCCGGTCGCCTACGCGCTGAAATTCAACGGCGAACGCGGCGACAAATTGCCCGTGACCGCGGAGAATGGACGCATCACCGTGACGATGGACACCGCGAAGCTGGCAATCGGACCGAGCCCATTTATCGAGATCACGAAGTAAACCACGCAAAGGGAGAGAGCGCCCCTGCGCGCTCTCGGCCCCGGATCGGGAGCTCCACTACTTGCGCGCCTTCTTCGCCGCCTCTTCTAGCGGCTTGACTTCCTCCGGAGCCACCGCACCGGGAATAATCAGGACTCCGTCACTGATTGTTTTGTCGATGACCGGGGCGTAAACCACCCGCCCATTCAGAAAAAAGACCAGAATACGACCCTGGTTATCCGTCGTCACCGCATTAATCACGATGCTGCCATGCTCGCTCAGAGTCAGGCGTAGCGCCACGCCGCCGGATTCCGCCGGCGCCGATTCAATCTTGACGACATCGCGCTCGGAAAGCTCCGGCTGTGCCCGGACCATGATTTGCTTCGGAGGATTCAACAAGGTTACCGGCAAAATCTGCGTCCCCGGCGCGCCTTGCTCCACGGTCTGCACGTGCACGCGGAAAGTCGATTGCGGCGGCTTGGAGCCCGCCACGCCCACCATGAAAATTGCCGTGAAAAACAACGCACCCAGCAGAGGTCTCAAGACTCGATCTTGCATGCCCCCAAAGTATCCAAGCCCGCCGCAAATAGCAAAAAGTTTGAATTCACCCCCGCGCTTGATAACCTCGCCCCAATGACTCGACTTGCCACGTTGTTGCTTTGCCTTTGTACCCTCCCCCTGCTGGCCGCCGAAGTGGACCCCAGCAAGAACACCGTACCGGACAAGTTTGTGAACCCCGGCGCCAAGCGCTTCAGCATTTTCTCCGGCGACCCGAAGCGCATTCAACGCGCCAACGCCATCGATTTCGCCGACATGGAGACCAAGATCGAGGTCACGCCCAATCCGCTCTCCATCAAAGCCGCCGAGGAATCCCCCAGCGGACGCCCCAGCATCAAGGTCACCCTCACCGTGCGTAACAAGGGCAAGCGCACCTACACCCTCTCCTTCCCCAACTCCCAGCGCTACGACATCAGCGTGAAGAGCGCCTCCGGCCAGATCGTTTACACCTGGTCCGCCGACAAGGAATTCGTCGAAGCGATCGGGACCATCCTCATCAATGCCGGCGACATTATCAGCTATTCCGAGACAGTCGCCCTCGGTGAATTTGCCGCCCCGCCCGCACCGGGAGCCTATACCGTGGAAGTCGCCATGAGCAACTACCCGGAACTCTCCGCACGCACGCCGATCACGATCAATCCGTAGGCTTTGCCCCGAGTCGCAAAGAAATACTCCAACTTGCTTGGAGTCAGTTGCGAGACCTATGGCTGCAGGAGAGGGCACGGCCCTCTCCACAAAAATTACGAGATTGCCGCGGTATCCGAGCTCAGGAAATCGCCTTCCACGATGAGCGGCGCCATCGTCGCTTCCTTGGCCTGAATCTGCTTCAGGATGGCGTTGAGTTGTTCGGTGACCTGCTGTGCGTAGAAACGGACGAGACCGATGTTCGTCTTGTCACCAAAGATGGTCACGAGCAGACATTCGCAATGGAGCGCGCTCATCAGAATGTGCTGGCCCTGACCTTCATGATAGAGCGCACTGAATTCGGATTCACCGAGACGCTTGGCGAGTTCGTGCGTGGCGGCAAAGGAACCGGCGGCGAGAGCGGAAAGGATACTGAGATCCAAGCTGCCGGTATTGCCCTGCTGGGCGAAGAGATTGCCGCCTTTATCCACCAGAGCCGACCATTGGGCCTCGGACTTCTTGATGAATTCATTGAGCAAGTTTTGGATCAGAGCTTGATCCTCGGGGGTGAGCATTCCGATACCTGTCATATTTTTATCCTCTGATCTTTACGATGCGACGGGGCTACCCTGCTGGGGCGAATCCGGCAAAGGTTGCACAATGGAGCTGGAGTCAGTCTTGGCCAAACCTGTCACATTCGGGTTCGGGGTCTTGGAGTACTTGGCCAACAAGAGTCGGGCGGCCGCGTTGAGTGTTTCCAATACACCCTTGCCGGTGGAAGCAACCCCTTCAAAAGCCAGCGCCCGGTTGGCCCGGTTGTTGAAGGTGTATTCGAGGTAATTGATGGGCGCGGCATTCGGGATATCGCGCTTGTTGTACTGCAGCACATACGGGATCTGCGCCAGGCTGAGGTGATTCTCGATGAGATTCTCCTGAAGATTGGCGAAGGATTCCACATTGTCCGCCATCTTGTCCCAGTGCGAATCAACGCAAAAGACGATGCCGTCGACGCCCTTGAGCACGAGCTGCCGGGTGGTGTTGTAAATCGCCTGACCAGGCACCGTGTAGAGTTGGAAACGGGTGGTGAACCCCGGCAGCGTTTTCGTGTTCAGTGAGAGAAAGTCGAAGAAGAGCGTTCGGTCCGCATCTGTGGCGAGCGAAACCAATTCGCCCTTTTGCGCGTGGGTAATCTGCTTGTGGAGTGTAACGAGATTCGTCGTCTTCCCACACAAGGCCGCGCCGTAATAGACGATCTTGAGCTGAATCTCGCGACTGGAATAGTTGATGAACGCCATGAATTTGATCTCTCAGCATTATTGATGCCGGGAGGCATCAATACTCGACAAGACATACCTTGCAACTTTCGTGTAACGGCGCGGCAGTTGGCGGCGGCGTGACATGATCACGAGGTAAAGCTTGTCGTTGCGGAAGATATGGTAACTCGTTCCCTTGGTGGGAATGGAGAGTTCATTCGTCTCACGACCGGAGAATTCCTTGAAGGAACCATTGAGTTCCGACAGCATGCGCGGCACGAAGGCCATGACGGCGCTCTTTTCCAAGCCCGCCGGAACCTTGCCGACCAACGGCAATCCACTGGCCTGGCCGAGGACGCAACCGGTCACATCGGGCCATTGGCTGATGCGGTCGGTGATATCCTTCAGGCCCACTTCCTGATCGGCGGGGAAACCCAGCACTTCGTTGACCGAGCCGAGCAGATCCTCCGTCGTGACTTCCTTGCCGGTCAACAAGGCGTAGGCCGCCTTGGTGATGCCCGGAACTTTCAACAAATCTTCGAGACGGCGGAACGGCCCTTGATTGGCGCGATATCCGACAATCGCTTCGGCCAACAACCGGGGGCAACCCGACGCGGCCAATTGATCGACGCTGCACGTGTTGAGATCGACCGAACGCGTCGCCGCCTTGGGAGCAACGGGAGCAGGAGTGGGTGTTGGCGCGGGAACGCTGGGAGCGGCCACGGCCACCGGAGCTGGAATCGCCTGGGCGGGCGGGGGTGGAACCACCACAGGAGCAGGAGCCGGGATCGGAGTCGGTGCCGGAGCTTCCTCGACTGCGGGAGCGGCAGCCACCGGAGCCGGGGCAGGCGGAGGCGGCACGGCCATCGGGGCCGGAGGTGGAGGCAATACGGCCGGTTTCGCCGCGGGGGGCGGCGGAGGCGTGACCGCTCGCGGAGCGGGCGGCGGAGGCGCAATCGGAGTAGGAGTCGGGGGCGGCTTGATCGCCATCGGCGGAGGGGGCGGCATCGGGGCTGGGATGGGAGGGGGAGGGGTGGCCGCCACAGGTGCAGGTTCGATCACCGGCTCGGGTTCCGGCACCACCGGGGCGGGCGGCAGCGGAGGAGCGGGCGGAAGAGCCGCCGCTTTTTCTTCGACCGGCTCAGGAACGACGGGACTATCCTGCTTGCCACCCTCGCCGAGTTCCGCTTCGGCGGCAGCCAAAAGTTGCTTCATTTCTTCGCTCAAACCACCCTCGGTAGCGGCAGGCGCTTCGACAGGAGCGGGAGCCACCGGGGCCGGCGGCGGGACAATCGGAGCCGGAGGCGCGGGAGGCACCACGGGAGCCGCAGCGGCAGGAGCCACCGGAGTGGGAGGCGTCGGCGGACGCGCGCCGGGCCGAGGCAACGAGATGCTCGGCGGACGGGGGCCGGAAGCCGACTTGAACGGGGCCGGAGGCGGCACCGTGGGCGTTACGGGCGGTTTGCCTGCCACAGGGCGCGGCAGCGGGATCGTCGGCATGCCTTCGGGAAGAGGCTGCGAAGCCACTGGAGAAGGAGGCGCGACCGGAGTGGTCGGCGCGGGAGGCGTCGGAGCAACCGGGGCCGGTGCGGCGGCCGCTTGCTTTTCCGCTTCCGCCTTGCGCGCGGCTTCCGCCTGCTCGCGCAAAAGTTCTTCCGTGAAGGGATCGGCCATGTTGACCACGGCGGCATCTACTTCCTTTTGATCGGGACGCAACGCCAGCATATCCGGCGGAATGCGCATCACTACATCCATCAGCGGCATCGAAACCAGCGTACCGAGGTGCGGCGCGATTTCTTCCTGGGGGCGAACATAATTGCGCGGAATCGCCGCGACGAGCTCCTGCACCGCAACTTCCACCTTGCCCGAAGGGAGCTGCGGCAAAATCAAACCGAGTGGCAAGGAGACATCCTGATCCGCTTCAGGCAACGCTTCAAATTCCGCCATCGAAATCGCGCGAACCGACTCCGGCAGCAACCGCACAATCATGCCCAGCGGCAAACTCAAATTACCCGCTGGCATGTTCGGCTGAGCACCCGCCGCATCCGCACTGCGCCCGGGAAGCACGATCCGTTGCGTTGATTTTCCACCACTGATCAATGCGGGCTTCGCCGGCTTGAGACCGCCGCTTTTCGGCAACACCATCGGTTGCGTCGTCGCCGCACCGATATTCGTGCGGGCCGGAACGGGAGTTAAGCCAGGCTGTAATTTCGAAGCGGGAGCAGGAGCAGGAACCGGCTTAGGTGCCGGAGGTGCAGGCGGCTGCTGCGGGTTTTTATCTTTTTTCCCGAATAAACCACCTAAAAATCCTGAGCTCATGATCGTGTATGATTGCTGCCGCTTTACGGTCTTGTGTTTGAGCCAAGATGGTGCACTCTTTATGGGTAGATGCAATCCGAATTATTGAGAATTAGAGACGTAACCCATAATAAGTCCAAGCTCTAACAATTATTCGTCATTTTAGTCGATTATGAACGGACCTTACGGAGTTGAATCCAATGGCCAGATGGGCCTGCCAGAAATCATCCAGATGTGCTGCCAGGCCAACCGCAGCGGGCAGATCACGTATCGCGCACTGGAGAAAGCTGGCATCATTTTCCTGCAACATGGGCAGATCATCCACGCCACCGCCGATGGTTTCGAAGGAGCCGAGGCCGTCTTCCGCATGCTCTCCTGGCCTGTGGGTGCATTCAACTTCGATGAAGCACTCCTTCCGAACAAGCGCACAGTCACACAAACTTGGGAGCAACTGCTTTTCGAAGGTGCCCTCCGCGCCGATCAAGGCACTCCCTCCGCACCGATTGAAGTAGGCGGCAACAATGTCGCCGTCGCGCCCGTCATCATGACGCGCATCCAGGGTGGCCAGCCGAAACTCACCGTCATCGAAGGCGACGAGATCGGACGCAGCTTTGAGTTAACCGAGGAGTACACCCACCTTGGTCGCGTGCTCAACAATGAGATCACCCTGGCCTATCCCGCCATCTCCAGCCGCCACTGCATGTTCATCCTCAGCGGCAGCGACGTGATCGTACGCGACCTTAATTCCTCCAACGGCACCTACGTCAACGGCGCGCAAATCACCGAGGTCATCCTCCAACTTGGCGATCAGATCCAGATCGGCCCCGTCATCCTCAAATTCGAGTCCTCCGTCAAACGCCCCAAGTTGCGCATGCCCAGCCCGACCGAACTCGAACCCGTCGAAGAAAAAATCCCCTTCCACAAAAAAACCGCGCCACTGCCCAAACCCAGCGGAGCCCCTCCCGCCTCGGACAACACCTACCTCACCGGCAACCGGCCCATTGTCTACAGTGATTTGCAAAAGCCCGACTCGGGCCAGAAAAAGACCAACCCCCTGCTGGTCATTCTCGTCGTTTCGATGATCCTCATCATCGGCGGCGCCGGTTACGTCATGTTCTTCATGAAGTAGCCAACCAGCGTAACGCTGCCCCCGTGATGGGAGGGTATTTTCAATTTGGATAGGTGTACTCTTTTCACACACACCTCCTCAAATTGGCCATTGGCAATTTCCCTCGCATCCTCTAGGCTTACCCTTCCGGCATATGACCTCCCTGTTTAAAACCATTGGCGACTTCCTGCGACAACACGACAAATTTGCCGTGTTCGCCCACATCCGCCCCGATGGCGACGCCTACGGTTCCACCCTCGCCCTCACCCTCTGCCTCCGCGCCATGGGCAAGGACGTTCTCGCCTGCAACGCCGACGGCATGATCGAGCGCTACCGTTTTCTCCCCGGCGCGGACACCCTCATCGCCACGCCCGTCGAAGCCGTCGAAGCCGACCGCAAGATCATCGCCCTCGACACCGCCGACCAGATCCGCCTCGGCAAAGTCTTCCACGGCTGGAAGCGCACCCCCGACGTCAACATCGACCACCACATCAGCAACGCCGGATACGCCCCGCTCAACTGCATCATCCCCGACGTCCCCGCCACCGCCGAAGTGCTCTACGAATTGATCCGCGCCGAGAATCTTCCCTTCAACGCCGACATCGCCGCCAATCTCTTCGTCGGCCTCTCCACCGACACCGGCTCCTTCCGCCATCGCCAGACCACGGCCCGCAGCTTTGAAATCGCCGCCGACCTCGTCCGCGCCGGAGCCGATCCCACCGACCTCGCGCAGCAATGCTACTCCAGCTTCACCCTCGGCCGCCTGCTCCTCCTGCGCGAAGCCCTCAACGACACCCAGTTCCTCGACGACGCCACCATCTCCTACTTTCACCTCAACAACGATATCTACGCCCGCACCGGCACCAGCTCCGAGGACACCGAAGGACTCATCGAATCGATCCAGATGGTCAAGACCGTCGAAGTCGCCTTCATGATCGAAAAGACCGACGAAGAATTCACCCGCGTCAGCCTCCGCTCCCGCGGCAAGGTCGACGTCCAGCAAATCGCCTCCAAATACGGCGGCGGTGGCCATCGACTCGCCGCCGGTATCCGCAGCAAACTCCCCCTCGCCGAACTCGAAGTCGGCGTCATCGCTGACATCCGGAAAGCACTCGCCGCGTAGGCCGTGCTCCGCTCGCTCCAGCAATTCCACTTTACCCCCGACTCAACCCGCTTTAATAAAAACTCCCCTTCCTATGGACATTGACGGCGTACTCCTCGTAGACAAACCCACCGGCTGCACCTCCCACGACATCGTTGACTTCGTGCGACGCCGCTTCCAGTTCAAAAAAGTCGGCCACTGCGGCACCCTCGATCCGCTTGCGACGGGATTGCTCATGCTCGTCATCGGCAAAGCCACCAAGATCCAGGACCTCCTCATGGCGGAAGACAAGGCCTACATCGGCACCATGAAACTCGGCCAAGTCACCGACTCCCAAGATTCCGACGGCAAAGTGACCGAGGAAAAACCGGTCCCCACCCTCACGCAGGAACAAGTCGAAGCCGTCATGAAGGAATTCACCGGCGACTTCTACCAGATTCCCCCGATGGTCTCCGCGCTGAAAAAACAAGGCGTCCCCCTCTACAAACTCGCCCGCGCCGGAAAAACCGTCGAACGCGAACCCCGCCTCGTCCACATCAGCTACTACCGCATCCACCACTGGGCCAGCCCCGAACTCAAATTCGAAATCGGCTGCAGCAAAGGCTTCTACGTCCGCACCTACTGCCACGACATCGGGCAGAAACTCGGCTGCGGCGCCCACCTCATCCAACTCTCCCGCATCAAGTCCGGCAACTTCACCCTCGACCGCGCCATCAGCTGGGAAAAGATGCAAGGCCTCAACACCGCCGCCGAACTCGCCCCCGCGATCCTCACCCTGCCCGAGATCTCGCGACTGCGCCGCGCGTAGCGAGTGGAAAAGTACGAGGTATTAAGTTCTAGGTACTAAGTAAAAGCTTGAGAAGAAACCTCCTCCCTACCTAGAACCTAGTACATAGAACTCAGTACTTCTTAACCCCACTGTGAGCAGCCAACCGACAGTCCTCCCCCTCCGCAACCAGCCTGCGCGCCCCGCGCTAACCCATGTCGCGATCGGCGTGTTCGACGGCTTCCATCGCGGCCACCAGCAAGTCGTCGCCCGGCTCATCAAGGACGCGGCCAATCCCGCCGCCACCGCGATCATCACCTTCGAGCCCCACCCGCTCGAAATCATCGCCCCCGAGCGCGCCCCCAAGCGACTCACCAACGCTGACCAAAAGCGCCAGCTCCTCCTCCACGCCGGAGTCGCCGAAGTCATCACCCTCGCCTTCGACCCCACCACCCGCGAACTCTCCGCCGAAGCGTTCCTCAACGAACTCCTCCGCGTCATTCCTCACCTCCGCGCCATCGGCATGGGTCCCAACTGGTCCTTCGGCAAAAACCGCCAGGGCAACGCGGAACTGCTCACCGCCGTTGGCAAACAAAAAGGGTTCAACGTCCACGAAGTGCCCCCCCTCCTCATCGAAGGCCAGATCGCCAGCAGCACCCGCATCCGCGAAGCCATCGCCGAACGCGACTTCCCCCTCACCGCGCTCCTCCTCGGACGACCCTACGCCATCGCTGGCCGCGTCATCCGTGGCGACGGCCGCGGCCGCACCATAGGCTTCCCCACCGCCAACCTCGGCGACATCACCCAAATGATCCCCCCCTCCGGCGTCTACGCCTGCACCGCGCGACTCGCCGACCGCACCGCCCGCGCCGTCCTCAACATCGGCACCCGCCCCACCGTCAACGCCGGTTTCTCCGTCGAAGCCCACCTCCTCGACTTCACCGGCGACCTCTACGAACAGCCGCTCGAACTCGCCGACTTCCACTTCCTCCGCGAAGAAAAGAAATTCGACTCCCTCGACGCCCTCAAAAGCCAGATCGCGCAAGACATCGTCACCGCCAAGGGCTGAGCGAAGCTAGTGGCTTCGGTAGGCGCAAGCCTCCTACTTCGTACTTAGTACCTAGAACCCAGTACTTCAGTGAAAATGTCGCACACGTAGCCAACGTAGCAAACCTAACGCAAACGCTGCGGCGCAATCTGTGCTTAAATACTCGCATGATCCGGCTCCCTTTTGAAATTTCCAATCTCAAATCAGCGCTTCTCGCGCTGGCCTTCAGCGCAGTGCCCCGGCCCTCGGAACCAGAGGAAAGTGGAGACGTTGGGAGATGTTCGGAGCGCAATCCTCTTTTTTTGTCACCGCCATCCGGCCCGGGATTGCCAAAAGGACCATTTCGCGCCACCCTTACTCCCATGCGACGGGGGTATTCAGCTTGGGTTGGTGTCGTACTGGCGGTTCTTTTCACCGGCAGTTATTCGTTATCTCCGGCTCTCCACGCCGCCAGCAAGTACACCATGCCCGACCTCGATCAGGAAGAGAACACCTGCTTCCCCGCCGCCGCGTCGAATATCATCTATTGGTTCGGCGAAAACGGTTACCCCAACCTCCTCCCCGCCGCCGTCACCGGGGAGAACCGCCACCGTCGCCTCTTCACCAAGCTCCTCGTCCACTGCAATGTCTCCTACCGACTGGGGACCAAATTCGAGGTCATGACGACCGGCCTGAGTAATTTCTTCAAGGAGCAAGGCTACAACGATGTGAAGGTCAGTTATCGCGGCTTCGGCGGAGCCGCCTTCTCCGGCCCGGAATGGTTCGAGAAAAACGGGCAGGACAATGTCGGCTTCATCCTTTGCATCGACTACGTCAAAAAGACCGGCGACCGCGAGTATTCCGTCGCCGAATCACTCGGCCACTGCATCTCTCTGCTCACTTATAGCGATAACGTCGCGGTCATTCTCGACCCCGCCCATAGCGCCGAAGAACGCGGCCGTTACACCTTCCGTTTCCAACCGGTCCGCAACGCGCGCCTCACCGATTCCCGCGGCACCTACGCGCTGCCCCTTGTTTACGAATTGCCCGGCGCGCCGCTCGGTTTTCGCCCCGCCCAAGCGGCGATATTAACCGGGGCGATTTGCATCGAAATGCCACCCCTCGCCGTCAGCCCGGGCCCCACGCAAGCCGTTGGCCAAAAGCCATAAGGAAAGCCAGATTCGCTACTTAATGCGAGTGAAGCATCTTTCTCATTTGCACAGGATTACATAATTCCCTTGATTCCGCGCGAACCCGAAGCAAACTAGTACAAGTATGTTCAAGCCGACTTGGGTGCAGTACACTTGGGACCTCACCTCCCTCCCCACCAACGCACCGACCTTGGAAAGCCGTTACGTCGTCAATTCCGCCGTTCCCGCCGATGCTGAATTGCTGGATGCCGCCATCGCCCGCTCCTTCTCCATGGAGCAAGCCTGGAGCAATCACATGGCCCTGCGCATGGCCCAGATCCGCCGCGCCATTCAGGACGATCTCCCCACGGGCAAAACCAATTTCATCGTGATCCGCCACGGGGCCCGCATCATTGCGGCCTCCGGCATTCGCGAAAACCCCGAAGTCACCATCAACTTCGTCACCGGCGTCTGCGTCCTCAACGAATACCGCTGCCGCGGCCTCGGCACGTTCCTCCTGCACGAAAGCCTCCGCCAACTGCACGACAAGGGACTCAAGACCGCCCACGTGATCACGAAAAAGGGCGTCACCGCCGAGCGTTTCCTCTACCCCAAATTTGGCGGCAAAGCTACCACTCCCCCCGCGGAAGCGATCAAGGAAATGGAACTTTCCCCCTCCGCTTTCTTGTCGAAATAGCACCTGCTTACGGTCATGAAAACCGAAGCCTTCGATGTCGTCATCATCGGAGGTGGTAGCGCCGGTTACGCCGCCGCCCGCACCGCGGCTTCCCACGGAGCCAAAACCGCCGTCATTGAAGGCGGCGAGGAAATCGGCGGACTCTGCATCCTACGCGGCTGCATGCCGTCCAAGTCGCTCCTCGAATCCAGCCATCGCTGGCACCAGATCCTCGAAGCGGACGAGTTCGGCCTCGAAGTCCGCCCCGTCCAGCCGCATCTCGACCAGATCGTCGCCCGCAAAAAGAAGCTCATCCACGAGTTCGCCTCCTACCGGCAAAACCAGCTCGCGACCGGTCCCTTCACCTTCATCCGCGGACTCGCCCGCTTCACCGATCCGCACACCGTAATCGTGAAAAACGGCAACGAGGAAACCGCTGTCACCGCAACGGCATTCATTCTCGCCACCGGCTCGCGCATCGCCGACGTGAAAATCCCCGGCCTCGCGGAAGCCGGTTATCTCACCAGCGATACCGCGCTCAATCTCACGAAGCAACCGAAGAGTCTCATCGTCCTCGGCGGCGGCGTGGTCGCGGTGGAGCTCGGCCAGTTCTACGCCCACATCGGCACGCAGGTCACTTTCATCCAGCGCAGCCCGCACCTCGTGAAGGACAACGACGAGGAGGTCAGCGCTACGCTCGAAGCCGCGTTCCGGGATGACGGCATCACGCTCCACACCGGCACGAAACTTCTTCGCGCCGAGCATACGGCTGACACTAAAACGGTCTTCTTCGAACAGGGCGGTGAAACCAAACAGGTTCACGCCGAGGAAATTCTCTATGCGCTCGGCCGCGTCCCGGCGGTCGACGGACTCGATCTCGCGACGATCGATCCCGCCTTCGCCGATGGCCGCGTGCATGTGAACGAATCGATGCGCACCGCAGCCCATCACGTCTTTGCAGCGGGCGACGTCACCGGTCTCCACGAAGTCGTTCACATCGCCATCCAGCAGGGGGAAATCGCCGGGTACAACGCCGCCATGCTCGCCACGAACACGGAGCGACCCGACAAACAAATCGATTACCGCCTCAAGGCCGGCGTCACCTTCACCACACCGGAAATTGCCACCGTCGGCCTGACCTGCCGCGAGACCGCCGCCAAGGGCATCAACTTCGTCAGCGCCTCCTATCCCTTCAATGATCACGGCAAGTCGATCATCATGGGCACGAAGCACGGCTTCGTGAAATTGCTCGCGGAAACCAAGCGCGGTGAAATCATCGGTGCCAGCATCATTGGCCCGCACGCCGCCGATCTCATTCACGAGATCATCGTGCTCATGCATTACCACGGCACCGCCGCCGACCTCGCCGCCATTCCGCACTATCACCCCACCCTCGCGGAAATCCTCACCTATCCCGCCGAGGACATCGTCGACCAGCTCGCCTCCGACTCCCGCTAGCGCAGCCAGCCGCAGTAAACCACGCCGAGCAAACCGAGCCCGAGCACGAGGCGATACCACGCGAAGATCAGGAACGTATTCGTGCGGATGTAACTGATCAACCACTTCACCGCGAAGAACGCAACCACGCCGGAAACCACGAATCCAATGGCGATATCCAAGAGTTCCCCACTGCCCGTATGCGCCAGCTCGTGGCGGGCCTTGAATAACTCGTAAGCACTCGCCGCGAACATCGTCGGAATGCCGAGGATGAAGGCGAACTCCGTGGCAGCGGAACGCGATTGCCCCAGCAACATGCCAATGATAATCGTCGCGGCCGAGCGGGACGTCCCAGGAAATACCGCCGCGAGCAATTGCGCCAGCCCCATCGCCACCGCGATCTTCCACGTCACCTCGTCCACCGGCTTGTGATGCCGCAAATAATACTCCGCCGCGAACAGCACCATCGCGCCGATGTAAACCGCCCACGCCACTGGTTGCACTTCCTTCGGCAACTTTAAACCGAGCTTCGACGCCAGCAATCCACCCACCACGGTGATGCCAAAGGCAGCGCCGAGCTTGAGCAAATAATCGCGATTCTCCGGCTTCAGCGAATGCCGGGCCAGCTCCACCACGCGGTTCCAATAAATGAGCAGTACCGCCGTGATCGCGCCGAGTTGAATCACCACATTGAACGCCTCCGAACGATGCCCCAGCCACTGCTCCGCAATTAGCAAATGGCCCGTGGAGGAAATCGGCAGAAACTCGGTGATGCCTTCAATGATACCTAACAGAACAACCTGAAGAAAATTGATCACGCGCCGTAGCGTGACGAGCTTTTGCCGCGATGCAACCTTGTTTTTTCAAGGGTTTCCGCGAGTACCGGTGTTTCACTTCCGACCGTGATTTGTAATTTGAGCTTTTCGATTTAACCCCTAATTTAGATTATGCCCATCGACCCCATTTGCGGGATGACCGTTCCGACTTCCTCGCCCTGGCACACTGAGCGCGACGGAGAGACCGTCTATTTTTGCTGCAAGGGCTGCCTGGATAAATTCCAAAGTCAAGGCACCGCGCCCAAAGCGGCACCGGAAAAGAAATCGTGCTGCTGTTGCGGGGGCGATCACGGTCACTCGCACCACGGCAAAACTCCCGCCGCGATCCATGCCGCGCCCGGCACCGTGCTCTACACCTGCCCGATGGACCCCGAGATTGTGCAGGATCATCCCGGCGATTGCCCCATCTGCGGCATGGCCCTGGAACCGATGTCCCCGACTGCCAGCAGCACCCATGAGGACGCCGAGTTGCGCGCCATGTCGAAGCGGTTTTGGATCTGCGCCGCGCTCACACTACCGGTCTTCGTCCTCGCCATGGGTCCGATGTTCGGTTGGTACGAATTGCAAGGCACCGCGCGGTTGATCTCGCGCTGGACACAAGGCGTGCTCACCTTCCCGATTGTGCTGTGGGGCGGCTGGCCCTTTTTTGTCAAAGCGTGGAAATCGCTCCAGACCGGCGCGCTCAATATGTTCACGCTGATCGGTCTCGGCACGGGCATCGCGTTCGCCTACAGCGTCGTGGCTCTTGCCGTACCGAGCCTCTTCCCCCACACGCTCGCGCACAACGGTTACGTCCCGATTTATTTCGAAGCCGCCGCGATGATCACCGTGCTCGTCCTACTCGGCCAGATGTTGGAAATTCGCGCCCGCCTGAAAACCGGCCAAGCCTTGCGCGCCCTGCTTGACCTCACGCCGAAAACCGCCCGCGTGATGCGTGACGGTCAGGAAATCGACATCCCGCTCGAGGACGTCGCCAAGGGCGACCAGCTCCGTGTGCGCCCCGGCGAAAAGGTTCCCGTCGATGGAGCCATTCTCGACGGTTTGAGTACGGTGGATGAATCGATGATCACGGGAGAATCGCTCCCGCTCGAGAAAAAAACCGGCGATACCGTCACCGCCGGTACATTAAACCAGTCTGGCAGTTTCCTGATGCGCGCCGATCGCGTAGGCAGCGAAACACTGCTCGCCCGCATCGTCGAACTCGTGGCCCAAGCCCAACGCAGTCGTGCGCCGATTCAAAGTCTCGCGGATCATGTGGCCGGTCTCTTCGTCCCGGCGGTGATCCTCTGCTCCATCATCACCTTCACCGTCTGGATGCTCGTCGGTCCCGAACCGCGGCTCGCCTACGCGTTAGTCTCCGCCGTCGCGGTGCTCATCATCGCCTGCCCATGCGCGCTCGGCCTCGCCACGCCGATGTCCATCATTGTGGGTGTGGGCCGCGGTGCGCGGGAGGGCATCCTGATCCGCAACGCAGAAGCGTTGGAAAATCTCGGCAAGATCGACACGCTCGTACTCGACAAGACGGGCACATTGACCGAAGGCAAACCGAAGCTGACGGAGGTCATCGCGCTCGACGGCTTCAGTGAGTCCGAAATCCTGCAACATGCCGCCGCGGTGGAAACCGCCAGTGAACATCCTCTCGCCCATGCGATCGTTACCGCCGCGCGCACCCGCTTCAGCGGTTTGCGACTAGCCACGAATTTCCAATCGCACCCCGGCGGTGGCGTGGAAGGCAAGATCGGCTCGGTTCATGTGCGCGTCGGGAAATTGGACTTTCTCAAACAACATCACGTCTCCGGTACCGATTACGCCGATATCCCCGCCCTGCAAACGATGCGGGCCAATGGCCAGATTATCGTCCATGTCGCAGTCGACGGCAAACTCGCCGGTTGCCTCGTCCTTGCCGATCCGATCAAGGAAACCACCCCGGCGGCACTCGAGGCGTTGCACAAACTCGGCCTGCGCATCATCATGCTCTCAGGTGACAACACCAGCACGGCCGAGGCCATTGGTCGTCAACTCGGCATCGATCAAGTGGTCGGCAATGTCACACCCGCCGACAAGCATGACACGGTGAAAAGACTCCGTGCCGAAGGCCGCCGCGTCGCGATGGCCGGAGACGGCGTCAATGATGCACCGGCCCTTGCCGCCGCCGATGTCGGTATCGCCATGGGCACGGGCGCCGATGTGGCCAAGGAAAGCGCAGGCATCACGCTCGTGAAGGGCGATCTGCGCTCCATCCTCACCGCCATTCAATTGAGCCGCTCAGTCATGACCAATATCCGCCAGAATCTGTTCTTCGCCTTCGTCTACAACTTCTTGGGCGTTCCCATCGCCGCAGGCGTGCTCTATCCGTGGTTCGGCATTTTGCTTAACCCCATGATCGCCGGGGCAGCCATGAGCCTGAGCTCTGTCTCGGTGATCAGCAATGCGCTGCGACTGCGGCAACGCGATTCCGCACCCAGATAATCCTCCGCCCACGATCTCACTCGTAGCGAAACGTTACTGGGTACAGGGCTCAGCCCTGCTCATGCTGGCTCGGTCCAGCTTGGGAATGGGTCCGGCAATTGCGCCCAGGCGGAGGGCCCGAGTTCAATCTCGCTGTCTGTCAGCAGGCATTCATTCAACTCGCGCGAAATGCGATCCAACGCCGCTGGCTCTCCCAGCAATACCAGCTCCTGCCGCCGGTCTCCGTATGGCTCGCGCCAACTTGACTCAATGCGAGCCAGAAGCTCTTTGCCTTTGGGCCACTGATCGCGCGGTACGGCGGCCCACCAATGACCGCCCGGTCCAGAGGAGCAACTCGTATTCGTCAGCGAAAACCCGCCCACGATGTCCATCCGCGTCGCCAGCCAGAAAAATCCCTTCACCCGCCAGATATCGGGCCAGTCACCGAAACACAAATCGTGAAAACGCTGCGGATGGAAAGGACGTCGCGCGGAAAAGACCTGTGCCACGGTCGACGTCACCAGTTCTCGCGCCTGCGGTGGTTCCGGCAAAATCAATTCCTGCATGAGATGCTCCGGCGGAATCTCGCCAAAATGCGAGTCGACTAACAGCGCATCCGGTCGCAACGTCTGCAGATACTCGCGGCATTTCTTTAACTCTGTCGGATTCAGCAGATCAATCTTTTGCAACGCAATCATTGACGCCTCATCCGCCGAGGCCGAGATCGTGCCATCGGGAGATTTTCCGAGAACCTCCTGCAACAACTCCAGCGCATCGATCACGCAGACGACGTTATGCACGGAATCCAGGGCATCGACCGCCGCCGTGACAGAGCAACTGCCACTCAGCTCGATGAAGAGATGGTCGTAACGATTCGCGGCCGCGCATGCATCCACCAAGCGCATCACTTCGTCCGGCCAATAACCGTCCTCCTCATCTTCGCGCACTTCATAGATCGCGTCATCCTTGCGATCCAGCGCCGCGCTCAAACCGCGAATCAGGTTGGCATCAAAATTGAAGGATGTGGGCTGCACCACGATAAAAGCGAGAGCGCCGCCGCGATATTCGGCCAGCAACTGCTGCAACACCGTGGTCTTGCCCGAGCCATGCAGGCCGCAGACGATGGTGACAGGCACGCGGCGCAGGGCCGCAGAGGGAGCGATCATGCCACTAGAAGTAAAAGGACGCCGCCAAAAGTCAAAGGCATAAGAGCCATGACAGTTTGACGTGACCTATTGCTTCTGGGTCTGTTTCGACGCCGGCTCCTGTGTTTGCTTCGTCAGATCCGGCACTTCAAAGTACATGTAGGCGCGATATAGTGCATCCCCCACCTTGTTCAACTGGCGCTGAATATCGTCCATCGTCTGACTCACGCCGCGACTGAGAATATCATCAATGCCGTTGTAACTGAGCTCCGAATGCAACCGACCCGTAAGCTTCTCCGCATCGTTGGAATAAGAGCCTTCCGGCGCACCGGAAATGCGCCGCAAGCTGCCGTCCAGCTCGTGAGTGCAGAAACGGATCGAGCGCGGAAAATTCTGGTTGAGCAGGAGAAACTCCAGCACTTTGCCCGCCTCGATCTGCGCCACGTAGACCCGTCGATAGGCGGAATGCGCGCTGCAGGAACGAAGAATCGCGGCGAGCCGTAGTGTCTCCGCGGCCCGGTCATGATCATCCTTCTTCGGCTGGAGCACCTCTTCATTGGAATCGAGAATGCGTGTCGTCTTGTCGATGCGCTCGATATATTTCCCCACCTGAATGAAATCCCATCCCTCGCCATGCGTCATGGTCGCATCGGTGATACCCTGAAACAAATGCGAACCGGAACGGATATGCTTGAAGAATTCATCGGCACCTTGCTTGAGAATCTTCTTCACCGTCAAACCCTGCAGGCTCAGATAAAAGCGGTTCAACTCCTCCCACATTTCGTCGGAGATTTGCTCGCGCACATGACGGGCGTTCTCGCGACCGGCCGTCACACACTTCACGATGGAATTGTGGTTCTCCTGGTTAAGCGTGAGAAAATCAATAACCGTTTCGCTCGACGCTTCCTTGTAGCGGGCATAAAAATCGCGCTCGTCTCCCGTACTGCGCAGCACCGGCGTCCACAGTTTGCGGATCAAGTCCGGCTCACGCTGCGGTAGATCCAGTACATGTTGCAAATTCACATCCAGGATGCGGGCGATGTTTTCCGCCCGCTCCATGTAACGGCTCATCCAGTACAGGCTGTCGGCTACACGTGAAAGCATATTAGTGTTCCCCCCGCAAAACCCAGGTGTCCTTACTGCCGCCACCCTGCGAGGAATTCACCACGAGAGATCCCTTGCGCAACGCCACGCGCGTCAATCCACCGGGGACAATCGTGATCTTCTCCCCATACAGAATGTAGGGACGCAAGTCAATGTGCCGCCCCTCAAACGTGCCATCACAGAAGCTCGGATGCCGCGACAGCGCCAGAATCGGCTGCGCGATGTAATTGCGCGGGTCGGCCTGTACCTTTGCCTTGAAGTCGGCCAGTTCAGCGCGCGTTGCCTTGCTGCCAACGATCATTCCGTAACCACCGGACTCGTTGGCCGCCTTCACCACCAGCTTCGACATATTCTCCAGGATGTATTTGCGATCACTCTCATTCGAACCGAGATAGGTGGGCACATTCTTCAAGATCGGTTCTTCGCTCAGATAGAACTTGATCATCTGCGGCACGAAATAATACATCGCCTTGTCGTCCGCGATGCCCGTACCGATCGAATTCGCCAAGCTCACGTTACCCGCGCGGTAGGCGCTCACCAAGCCCGGCACGCCGAGCACGGAATCCTTCCGGAACACTTGCGGATCAAGGAAGTCATCGTCAATGCGGCGATAAATCGTATCCACCTGCTGCAGACCCTTCGTCGTACGCATATACACCCGCTCATCCTGCACCGTCAGATCGCGCCCCTCCACAATCTCAATACCCATCTGACGAGCCAGGAACGAATGCTCGAAATAAGCGCTGTTATAATAACCCGGCGTCAACAATACCACGTTCGGATTGCCCTTGCTCGGCGGCGCAATGTACTTGAGCATGTTCAGCAGCTCTTCCGGATAATGATCCACTGGACGCACGCCCACCCGATCAAAGAGATTCGGGAAAGCGCGCTTCATCGCCTGCCGATTTTCCAGCAGATACGACACCCCCGAGGGACAACGACCGTTATCCTCAAGGACATAATAGGTGCCGTCTCCATCGCGCACGAGATCTGATCCGCAAATGTGGATATAAATATCCCGCGGCACATTGAAATTCATGAACTCGGGACGGAAATGTTTCGCTCCGTAAACGAACTCCTTCGGAACGATCCCCTCCTTGATGATCCGCTGCTCGTGATAAATATCGTGCAGAAATTTATTCAGCGCGATAATCCGCTGCGTCAGCCCCTTCTCAATCAAATCCCACTCCGACGCCGGAATGATGCGCGGCATCAGATCAAACGGGAAAATGCGCTCCGTACCCCGTTCATCGCTATAAACCGTGAACGTGATGCCCTGCCGCAAAAAGGAAGCATCCACCGCCTGCCGCCGTTGCTCAAATTCGTCTGTGTCCAGTGCCTGAAAGCGCTTGAACAACTCCAAATAGTGGGGCCTCACCTTCTGAGGCGCCGTAAACATCTCGTCAAAAAATTCCTCCGGTTGGTATTTGTCTAAAAGCGCCATGGCGTCAAATCACCCTTCTGCTCAGTCGTTTATGACTTCATCTTGTTGTTGCACTCCCTTACCGCCAGCTAAAAACGTACCACTTTTCCGAAGGAGTCGCAGACACCTTCTTCTCAAAACAAATACTACCTTAATCTACCTTTTGACAACAAGTTGCATATTGCCTTAACCCCGATCCTTTTTATTAAAAATTACCCATCGGTTTATTTTTCACTTTAAGCTTGCGCCAATCAGCCTCTGCCACGAAGATTCCCAATCAATTTCGATTCATTGCGTCGGCGCAAGCCGATGCAAGGGATGAAATTAGCTTTGCGCTCGTGGCGAAATGGCAGACGCGCTAGATTCAGGTTCTAGTGGGTAACACCGTGGAGGTTCGAGTCCTCTCGAGCGCACTCTTTTTATATCTTCCTCTCTATAAATAGTTTAATATTTTAGAGCTTCTAAAAATAGGCAAAATAAGAACAATAGTAAGAACCTGCCGTTTCCAGTTTAAGGCTGTAAAATAGGGTAAACACTATTGAGCCAGCCTCACACTACAAAGGCGAACGTCATATTTTTGCGGATGTCGCCGAGTGCGTTTGCCACTACAGGAGGAAGAGGGGGCAGCCCCACTCCCCCACCCCTTAACCGGGTATATGTAATGATTCTTTAGAGAGTCCTACGCCAGTCTACTTTTTCAAATCCTCGGCGATGGTGGCGAATTGCTCCAGAGCGGCTTCGAGGTCATCCGTGATTTCTTGGGCGATGATATCAGGATCGGGCAAGTTGGCGGAGTCTTCGAGGGCGTCATCCTTGAGCCAGAAGATATCGAGGTTGACCTTGTCCCGCTTGATAAGCTCGTCATAGGTGAACGACTTGAAACGCTCTGACTCTTTGCGGTTGTGGCGATTCTTGGAGTTGTAGCACTTCACAAACTCATCAAGGTCACTCCGTTTGAGAGTGTTTTCCTTGAGGGTGAAATGTTGATTGGTGCGGAGATCGTATATCCAGAGCTTTTGTGTCCATGGCTTCTCCTGAGCTGGTTTGCGATCAAAGAAAAGGACATTCGCCTTCACGCCTTGCGCGTAGAAGATACCCGTAGGCAAGCGCAGAAGCGTGTGAACATCGCCCTGCTTTAGCAATTCACGGCGGATCGTTTCGCCAGCACCACCCTCGAAGAGGACGTTATCGGGCAAGACGACAGCGGCATGGCCGTGTTGCTTGAGGATGGTGAAGATGTGCTGGAGGAAGTTGAGTTGCTTATTCGAGGTCGATGCCCAGAAATCATCGCGGTTGATAACGAGTGATTCTTTCTGCTGCTCCCCAGATTCATTGACGATGGTAACGCTGCTCTTCTTTCCAAAGGGCGGATTGGCCAACACCATCTCGTACTCGCCATGCTTCCCGGCCAAGGCATCCTTGGACACCACTGGCATGTCAGCGTCTGACTCGCTGCCGACACCGTGCAGCAAAAGATTCATCGCGCACAGGCGGGTGACGCTATCGACCAACTCGACGCCAAAGAGTGTGCCGTTCTTGAGTTTCTTCTTTTGCGATTTATCGAGTTCGTGATGCTTCACGATGTAATCGTGCGCGGCGAGGAGAAAGCCCCCAGTCCCGCAGGCTGGATCGCAGATGGTGATATCAGGACTGGGAGCCATCACCTCAACGATTGCCGCTATCAGGGCGCGAGGGGTGAAGTATTGACCCGCACCACCCTTAACGTCTTCCGCGTTCTTTTGGAGCAACCCTTCGTAGGCGTCGCCTTTTACATCGGCTTCGAGGCTTGACCACACTTCCTTGTCGATAAGGTCAACGATCAAGCGACGTAGCTTGGCCGGGTCTTGAATCTTGTTTTGCGCCTTGCGGAAGATGACGCCCAACATGCCGGGACGCTTGCCCAGCTCTTCGAGCGTATGGCGGTAATGCGTTTCGAGATCATCACCATCCAACGTAATCAACACATCCCACCCAAACCCCTTGGGAATGGGCGAGGGTTTCTTGAATGGTGGACGCGACTGTTCATCCGCCATCTTCAGGAAAAGCAGATACGTCAACTGCTCGACGTAATCCCCATACGAGAGGCCGTCATCCCGCAAGATGTTGCAGTAATTCCAAAGTTTCGGGACGAGTGTTGATGCGGTCATGGTGGAGAAGTTGGGCTAGCCGAAGGGTTGAGTGGCCAAATATCATTTGCTATCGCGGAAAGTTTTGTATCTTTGATGAATACAGATTTTTTAAAGGGGTCAGGATTTACCTTCTTTTCATTTTGTAGAATATGCCTAAGACGGCGAATTACCATTTTGCCGTGCCTATAACGAACAGGATTTGAATCGTATAATTTCTCGCACTCTACACACAGCGTACCAACATCCGGCGATTTATCCTCTTTGCGACGTTTCGCTGCCTCGATAGGGTTTCGCGAATTTATAAAGGCCTTTCGAGATTTTTCGGCAGATTCTGTGGTTGCTCGTTCGATTAACTCTCTAGCCGTAGCTGCATCGATTGAAGGCTCTAAAAAGTGAAGGTGATCAGGGTTTAGAAAATGCGATTCAGCGTCAGTTCCTTCAGTTACAAAAACAAATGCTTGGCGTGCGTCCTTTTTAAGGTCGATCTCGTATTTCGCCACTTCGTCATCGGTCAGGTAATCGCGATCCCGATGGAAGACAATCTTAGCAGCTGGAGCATGCGCTCGAATGAAACTTGCTAAGGCGAGTGCGGTGTCGAGCTTTGTACAGCCCTTATATGGCCATAGCTCTGTCTCACTCAAATTGAAATCCGATGAATCTAAAAGGGCTTTTATGCATGAAACATCATCATCCTCCGTTAGGACTACACATTTCGTCTTTCCTGCTTTTAAAAGATCACCTCTGTCTAACGCGCCAACATCCATCAAAACCTCAACATCAGAATACTGATCGTCAGGGACACGTGTTCCACTGCGAATCCAGTGAATTCTCGCG
The DNA here is from genome assembly GCA_017849585.1 of Verrucomicrobium sp. Lineage (GTDB taxonomy): Bacteria > Verrucomicrobiota > Verrucomicrobiia > Methylacidiphilales > UBA1321 > UBA1321. The sequence continues at coordinate 6,161 of JAFIGT010000015.1, read as the reverse complement.
TCATTTTTCAGAGCGTCAAGAAGGTGTCTCGAATGCGTGGAGAGAATAATCTGAAAATCACGTTGTTCAGCAATTTCAGCGAGAACAGTGGCGAGTCGTCTTTGATTGTTTGGGTGAAGATGGGCATCGGGTTCGTCCAATATCAAAAGACGCGGCTTGTAGAGATTGACATAGGCGAGAATTTGAATCGCTTGCAGTATGCCTGTTCCTGCCGCATCAATCGGAAGCTCCGCTAAATTCGAACTTATAGTCGCGTTGATGTGTTCGTCTTGTTTAGACAGGAATCCGACTCTAATGGTGCGATCTGGGAATATGCGCTGAAAATCACCAATGAATGATTTCCATAATACTTTATCCTGCGATAGCAACCAAAGGATGTTGCGGAAAACGCTGTTTGCATCGCCTCTGGCTGCTGCCTTTCTAACTAATACTTCAGATCGATGCTCTTCAAAAACAGGAATGCCTGCTAGTCCCGGAACGTAAACCGAATAAGGCGGACTCATTGGCTCCAGCATTTTTCCAATCTCAATTCCAGTAACGGTACATTTGATGAACTCCCCTCTTCCTTTGTCCATTGTTAAGCGGCAACTTGGAGGCGCCAACCGAAGCACGGGCGTGCTAGAGGTTGGCAAAGGCGGCAATGCCTCTCCCACCATAGTGACTTCAACGCCATCAAGCTTTTCTCCAAACCATCTGTTATAGACGAGAGAGGGAATGTCCTTAAGCGGACTATATACGAGGCGACTTTGAGGGAATGATTCACTCAGCTGCCCTCCTTTCCATTTAATATTGAGTGTTTTTAATGTTTGCCCTACTGACACAGCAAACTGTAACGCTTGAAGAATGCTGCTTTTACCAGAATTATTCGAACCAATGAGTATGTTAATACGCTCTAATGGGAGTGTAATACTTCGGATATTTTTAAATCGTTTGATCGTGATTTCAGTTAACATGCGACTCCTCTACTGAACACTTGCTGGAGGATGGATTGGCGGAGACGGGTGGCGCGTTGGAGATTGGCGGAGACGACGGCTTCCAGTTCGTCGATGACGCTGAGGCGGCGTTCGACTTCAGCCACGATGCGTTTTTGTTCGGCGAGGGGCGGAAGTGGAATGGGCATTTCACGAAAGATTGGTATTGTCAATCTGAGACGAGTAGTACCAAACGCGACTCCGATGGAGAAGTGACGGGCGTTTTCGCTATTGAAATAGTGCATCAAGTATCTTGGTGAGACAGCTGATTCGTTAACAGAAAGCTTAATAACGTCAGGCGTCACCATCGCTGGCCCAACGTTTTTTGGGTAAATCGCACAGACTCCGGGAGGCTCTCCAAGCTTTGTGATCAGCAATTCTCCACCAAAGACGGAATATGGACGAAACAGCTCCTCCCATTTGCCTACATCCATAAAGCCCGGCTTATGCGTGAGGTATCGCCCTGCTGAGACATGACGCAGAAAGATGATAGGTATCCCCGATGGGCGAAAATCGCGGGCTTTAAAAATTGTTCCGAATGGTCCGGCGCATATTGAGTTATCATCGAATGTGGCAAGCTTGTCGGGTGATGCCCATGTCCAGCCTAAGGGTAACGGAGGCAGATGGGAGGTATCAGCCGAATCAAATTCTTTGTATTTGCCGCGACCTTGCCATTTTTGGCGGCGCTCGGTGAGGATGCGAGCGAGGAGTTGTTCTCCGGTTTCGTAGGTGCGGCCTTCTTTGCGAGCGAGTTCGTGTTCGGTGGGGACGAGGCGACCTTCGCAAGCAGCTTTGAGAACGGAAGCGCGATAGCGTTTGAGATTGGCCTGTACTCGCTTTAATGCCGTCACCCCGGCATCAAGTCGGGTGAATTGTTTTTCGATTTCCTTTACAATAGCTGCCTGCTCATCTTCTGGGGCAACTGGAATTTCAAACTTTAAGAAAACGGGGAGCTCCAAGCTCTGTACGGTAGTTCCCGTTTTTGTGCAGGTGTGAAGAATCTCTTGCTCAAATGCTTTTAAAGCCAACGCGAGGTAATCGGAACGCACCCCCTCAAATGGCATGACGGCTTTGAGGTCTTGATTTAAGGCAACTTGTCTTTGGGTCACTGCTACCGGAAGGGTATGCTGTAGAATGCCACTACGAACTACTAATAGAACGCTTCCAGATTCGACCAGATTGGTGGCAGAATGAGCTACGGCTTCTGGAGTTATATGATCCTGAGCGTCTAGAATAATGTCGCACTTCATATCCTTGGGCGACACCCAAGGAATCTTGCCATTGGTCCAAAACTTCGGATTGGCTTTGCTGGGAGTGCCACCACCGAACCAGCGACCAACTTTGCCAAGGGGCATCTTCCTCCACTTTTTAGCTAATTCAGTCACGCTGCGAGCACCTCATTGAGTTCATCGAGTAGCTTGGGGAGTTGATCGCCGAAGAGTTGATGGGCTTTGCCGAGGCCACCGCGTTGGCTGAAAGGGGCGTAATCGAAGTCGTCCGGTTCGATGCTGAGGCTCGTGGCGATGTGATCGCGCACCAATTCGAGCCACGCCTGTTGATCGGCGCTGAAAGTAATCCCGGCTTTGGCTTTGTCCATAAGCCAGCCATTAAAGCGTTCCTGAACCGATTCAGCAAAGGGTTTGAGCACGGGCTGTTGTTCCAGCGAAAAGCGGACGAGCGAAACGAGATCGGCGAAGCGTCCGGCTTGGGTGCGGCCTTTGACCCGGTCGGGATTGGTGGCGACGTAAGCATCCCAGAGGCGGTCTTCCGTCCATGTGGCGTGATTGTCGCGCAGCTTCTTTTCGAGTTCCTTGAGCATCGGCTCGGTCAATCGCTGGGCATAGGGGCGGCTGTAGAGGATTTGCAGCGCGGTGATTTCGGCGTGGTGCTGCTCGATATACTCCTTGAAAGAGCGGAGCAGACCAGCGGCCTTATCTTTTGCGGCGGCATCGAATCCCGCTGAGATCACCGTATCCGCCGTGACGTTGTCGATGGTTTGCTCGGTCTCCTGCTTCACCTTGGCGATGAGATCGCGCAAGACGGGTTGATCGAACGGGAGGCAGGCGGCATCGACGAGCTTTTTCTTGGTCTGCTCGAAGAGTTCCGGGGCGACTTCCGATTGGGACGCTCCCGGTTTGCCTGTGGCCTGTTCCGCAATGATATCGGGGTCGAGAGCACGAAGTAGCGCGGCAGAGAGTTCGGCAGGCGATTTGCCTCCAGCGACGTCGGTGATTTCTTGGCGTTGCTGCGCATCAATGGCACGGTCGAGGCGTGCGAGGCGTCCTGCGAGCGTAGTAATGGCGTCTTCGTCGCGTTTCCCAAGGGCAATGCCTAGCAAAAGATTGGGCATGGAGACGGTGGGCTTGCGCTCCAGCGGGCGGGAATCGGATTTATCGCTCTCGCAAACGCCCACGGCATCGACGATGACGAAATGGGTCTTGGCGTGGGCATCGGCTCCGCTCACGGCCTGCAAGTCGGTAGGAGTCAGCACACGGGTGCCACGGCCTTTCATCTGCTCAAAGTAAACACGGCTGCGGACATCGCGCAGGAAGAGGAGGCATTCGAGCGGCTTGATATCGGTGCCAGTGGCGATCATGTCCACCGTGACGGCAATGCGGAGCTGAGGTGAGGTGCGGAATTCCTGAATGAGGCTCTCAGATTTCTCGTAACGCTTGGTGTCGGCGTTGTACGCCTTGTAGGTGATCTTTTTGCAAAAGTCGTTGCCCTTGCCGAAGACTTCCCGGCAGAGGTGGACGATGTCCTCGGCGTGGGAGTCGTCCTTGGCGAAGATGAGCGTCTTGGGAATCAAGGTGCGATTCGGGAAAAGCTCAGGAAGCGCACTGCGGAAGGTTTCGAGCACAGTGCGGATTTGATCGGGAACGACGACGGAGCGGTCGACTTCCTTATTGGTGTAGACGAAATCCTCATCCAATCGTTCCCAGCGTAACTGACGAGTTTCCTTGTTGCGGCGATCAACATAGAAGCCCTTCTCCACTTTGCTCCCTTGCTCGGTGACTTGGGTGCGGATGCGGTAGACATCGTAGCCGACGTTGACGCCATCGGCGACGGCTCGCTCGTGATTGTACTCGGTGACGAGGTTCTGATTGAAGAAGCCGATGGTCTGCTTGGATGGTGTCGCGGTGAGGCCGATGAGGAAGGCGTCGAAATACTCCAGCACCTGCCGCCAGAGGTTGTAGATGGAGCGGTGGCACTCGTCGGTGATGACGAAGTCGAATGCCTCGATGGGAATGGACGGATTGTAGGCAACGTCCTTGGGGCGAGAGTCGGCAGCGGCGAGTTCAAAGCCGGATTTCTCGTCGATGTCCTCATCAAGCTCCGGTTCACCCCGCAGGATGGAGTAAAGCCGTTGGATGGTGCAGATGGTGACCTTGGCAACGGAGTCGAGCTGGTTCGAGGTGAGATGCTGGATGTTGTATAGCTCGGTGAATTTGCGCCCGGTGTCGGGGGTGATGAACTGGTCGAACTCGCTCTTGGCCTGTCGCCCGAGATTGGAGCGATCAACGAGGAAGAGCACACGACGCGCTCCAGCGTACTTGATGAGTCGATAGGTGAACGCGCAGGCCGTGAAGGTCTTCCCCGCACCTGTGGCCATTTGAATGAGCGCACGAGGCTTGGCTTCCGCGAATGACTTTTCGAGATTGGTAATGGCTTCGATTTGGCAATCGCGCATGCCATTGGTCACGAGCGGATGCGCAAAGGGCATTTCACCCAGCAGCCAGCGGAGCGTGCTCTTGTGGGTAAGCCATTCAGCCAAGGTCTCGGGACGATGGAAGGAGAAGACTCGGCGGGAACGAGGAGCCGGATCGCGTTCATCGCGGAAATAGGTTTCGACTCCAGTGGACTCGTAGAGGAACGGAAGCTTGTCGAGATCGGCTTGCTTGAGGAAGTCGGGCAGGTTGGCAGCATATTGCCCCGATTGTTCCGCTACGGCTGATAGGGTGGTGCCAACCTTCTTGGCTTCGACAACGCCAACGGGCTTGCGGTCAACCAAAAGGAGGTAATCGCAGCGACCTTCCTTAAGCGGGACTTCCCGAATGGCTATGCCTTGGCCTGCGCCAAGATTCAGGGTCTTGTAGTCCTGAATGATCCAGCCCGATGACACGAGAAGCTCGTCGATTTTCTGACGAGCGTGACCCTCTGGAGTATTCCCTGTGTCCGTTGGCATTACAGGGGCTTAAATTAATCCCCCTAAAGGAAATGTCGAGAGGGGAAGTTGATATCACCCGCATCCAGCTCAGTATGCGTTGCTGAGAGCTGTATAGCGTATTGAGATCATTTCCAACCGAGAATTGCCTCGACGCTGGTTCTCAGCCTCTGAGCGATAGCATGCAACTTAGCGAGAGTGACCGACTGTTCCAAATTCTCAAGGCGATGGAGAGTCGAGCGGCTCATGCCCAACCTTGGCGCAAAGTCCCGATAGGTTTGCTCGCCACGCCTTGAGCGCAAGAACTCAGCCACTTTTTTATCATAAGGCGATGCTCGCATGTCCCAAAAAATGGGATTTACTTGTCCCGAAATACGGGACATTTTATCAATTCATGTATCGCCTCCTTATCCTTATTATGGCTACCTGTGTGCTGTCGGCCTGTTCAACGACCACGGCTTACACCGACAAGAAATACTCAGCAACGCCTTCAAATCGTGATATCGAAGTAATCAATAGAAGCGGCAGTGGTGATTCAAAGAAGTACACCATTCTCGCAGAGATTAGGGCAGACCCTATCGAACACGATAGCACCGATATCAAATGGTTTAAGGAACAAGGGCGCAAGGTGGGAGCGGACGCCATTACCGTACCGGAGCATAACAAGGTAGGCTTCCTCGTAAGCTATGCGGTTAAGTACAAGTAATTTTGATCCTACCAAAGCAATGGGAAACTCTATTTCTGCATGTGAAGCCGCTGAATTTTTATTAAATTTTTGCGAGCGTCAATTGCAGCACTCTCGTGCTATGTCAAAAGAGTTGGGCTATTCGGCTCCATTTTATCGACCGTCCCGATTCATGCGTTTGTGATTGGGTCCCCTGAAACTGGTCCAGATTGAGTGAGAGGATTTAACCTGATTGACCTGCTCCCATTTTTTAGGCCAGGGGCAGAGTTATTTTCGGCGGGGTGGTACGGTTCGTTGGGTTGTTGGCCACAGTGCGTTTGGCGTATTCGGCCGGAGGCCG
>JAFIGT010000014.1 GCA_017849585.1 Verrucomicrobium sp. | reverse complement strand
GGGGTATTGGCGTGTCTGGCGGTACCGAAGAGCAGGACGAGCACTGTGCGCAAGCCGGATTGAGCCTGCTAGGTCTAACTCAAACCTGAATCTTTCCGGAAAGTCGACTGCCGCCGCGACCACATTTGCCTAACAAGGAAGAATTGCACGTGGCGCGTCGCAGTCCGGCATGCTGGAAACACGCCATCTCCATTTTTTCTATGGTGGGAGAACGCCGTCAGACATTTGCGGAGAATCGTTCCTGCGCATGTTACGTGGCTACGACGAACGCATTCATTTTTACCCCGTCGTGTCTTTGCCGGGTGAGGCCTCCGGATTTCAGTGGAGCGGTGAAACGGGATTTGTTCATGACGTGGTTCGGCGTGTGTTCGGGGATACGCTGTCAAATTTTGAGTTTTATTTCGCCGGTCCTCCACCTATGACTCAGGCTCTTCAGGAGATGTTGATGATCGGCTACTGTGTTCCTTTCGAACAGCTTCATTTCGATCGTTTCTTTTAATGAAGCGTCCACACGACTTGCGAATTAATGTCAATGCAAGTCTATTAATCAGAGGAGAGTAATCGATGAAACTGTACTACAGTCCTGGCGCTTGTTCGCTTTCACCGCACATCGTATTGCGTGAAATGGGCTTGACATTCGAGCTCGAAAAAGTGGATCTGCAAAGCAAAAAGACCGAGAGCGGTTCTGACTTTCGCAGCGTCAACCCCAATGGTTATGTGCCGCTGCTGGTTCTCGACGATGGGCAGGTGCTCACGGAAGGTCCGGCGATCGTACAGTACTTGGCCGATCGGGCTCCCGAAGCGCGGCTTGCGCCTGAAGCCGGGACGATGGAGCGCTATCGTTTGGTGGAATGGCTAAACTTTATTTCGACCGAGCTTCACAAGGCTTTTGCACCGCTTTTCAATCCTAAAACGCCGGAAGAATGGAAAGCCATCGTAAATGATTTGATCGCGGCGCGTCTGGCTTATGTTGAAAAAAAGCTCGGTGGTCAGGTCTATCTGATGGGAGATAACTTCACGGTTGCTGATGCTTATCTGTTCACCGTGCTGTCTTGGGGCAAGTGGGTCGGCGTAGATATCGGACGCTGGCCGACTTTGCAGAGCTATACGAATCGAATTTCTTCTCGCCCGACCGTGCAGGCCGCGCTCAAAGCCGAGGGTCTGATCTAACGAAGACCGGTTCTTGTTGCCCCAACTTTTTCGGAGTTTTGGGGTTCAAGATTTTCCTTTAGAGGCCAGTTCAAAAAGGCTGCTCCGTACGCCTGAAGATGTTCCAGCAGACGAGGGCGCAGCCGAATTTCAAGAATGCTTCGTGAATGTCAGCTCGACGATCGAAGCGTATGCGAAGACGACGGAAGTTGTGGAGCCACGAGTGAGTCCGTTCAACGACCCAACGGAATTTGCCCAGACCACTGCCATGTTCAGTGCGGCGCCGTGCGATCACCGGTTTGATGCCGCGTTCGCGCAATCGTTGACGATGCGGATCGGAATCGTAACCACGATCGGCATAGATGACCTTGGGTCTCTGAAGTGGTCGGCCGCGCGCGCCACGGATCGGGGGAATCGCGTCGACGAGCGGCAGCAACTGGGTGACGTCGTTGCGGTTCGCGCCTGTCAGGATGGCGCTGATGGGAACGCCATTGGCGTCTACGAGGATGTGGTGTTTGGAACCGGGTCGCGAGCGATCCGTGGGGTTCGGGCCAGTTTTTCGCCCGCCCCAACAGCTCGTACCGACGAGGAATCGACGGCAGCGTATGAAAGATCGATCTGCCCGGCCTCGCGCAACTTGTCGAGCAGCAGTTCGTGCAGTCGATCCCATACGCCTGCTTTGCGCCAGTCGTTCAGTCGTCGCCAGCAGGTCGCGCCGGAGCCAAAGCCCAATACGGTCGGCAGGTGGTTCCATCGCAGTCCGGTTTTCAACACGAACAGGATGCCATTCAACGCCGCCCGATCCGATACGCGTGGGCGACCAGGATGCCCTTTGCGCCGGGGCTTGGGCGGCGGCAGTAACGGTTCGATCAGTGTCCACAATTCGTCATCAATAATCGGCGCTTCCATCCCTTGGGTTCCGTTGTTCAGACATCCAAGGTTAACAGCTTACCGAGAAAGTAAACAGCCGCCTCAGGGGTTTTTGAACTGGCCTCTTAAGTATGAAGAGGGGTTGAGACATCAGGATACGGGAAGGTGAAAGCACCACTTATGCTAACTAATCTATAAGGAATCCAAAATGAAAGCCGCAGTCTATTACGGTCCGCAGGATATTCGCTGTACGGATATTCCAGACCCTGTCATTCGCTCCGACCACGAAATGCTAGTCAAAGTAACGGCCACATCGATATGTGGCTCCGATTTGCACCTTTACCGGGGCGCGCTTGATGGAATCATGGAAAAAGGCAAGTCCCAAACAGGTCATGAGTTGATCGGCGAAGTCGTGGAGGTCGGTAAGAGCGTCGGGCGCTTCAAGCAGGGGGATCGCGTCAGTATGGGGTACTCAGTCTCATGCGGCCACTGCTACATGTGCGAGGTTGGGCAGACCGCACATTGTGAGACTACCAAAAACGCAGTCTATGGATTCGGCATACCTTTCGGCAGCATCAATGGAACTCATGCGGAGGCCCTGATCGTCCCTCACGCGGATGGTCACGCGATGAATGTGCCGAAGGGAATTCCCGATGAAGCGGCGGTTACGCTTTCCTGCAACCTGCCGTCGGCAATCATCGCCAACCGCCTGGCCGATATCCAGGTCGGGGAGAATGTTGCACTGGTGGGCTGCGGGCCGACGGGTATGATGACTCTCGATATCGCGCTGCACAGAGGGCCAGGGCGCGTGGTTGTACTCGATAAGGTTGCCCATCGTCTTGACGTCGTGCGCAAAAAAGGGGGCGTGGCGATTGATGCGAACCAGGAAGACTGGAAAGAAAAAGCACTGGCAGAAACCGGCGGACGTGGCTTTGACAAAGTGATCGAGGTGGTCGGTTATCCCGAAACCCTACAGATGTGCCTCGATCTGGTTCGCCCCGGCGGAACGGTTGCCGCGATCGGCGTTTTCTGCGACTCAACTTTCAATCTGAATTTGGCCGATGTGTTTCTGCGCAATATCAGCTTGCACATGAATGGCTTCGCTAACGCCCAGCCTTACATGTGGGAGGCATTGCGGCTGATGGAGCGTGGTGTGATCAATCCGCAAGAGTACTTTTCACACGCGTTCGAACTTGCTGATGTCGACAAGGCATTCTCGGTCTTTCATCAGAAATCGGACAGCGCAATGAAGGTACTGATCCGGCCATAAAGCTGCTTCGACGTAAAGCGAGGGTGAGCGCGAGAACGCTCATACCATTATTAGAAAAAATCTGGTAAGGAGACGAAATTGAAGATCAATCAGAGTTGTGTCGCTGTGCGGGTGATCGTGGTTTTTTCGGTCGCGTTATTTGCGATGGGCACTGCGAAGGCTACTGACGTGTTCAATCTGGAGGGCTATGGCCCCGTGTCCCGCGCCATGGGGGGCACAGGCGTGGCGTACGACATTGGCGCGGCCGCCATGATGACGAACCCGGCGACGCTGGGCTTGATGGAGCAGGGGGCCTATCTAGATTTCGGGCTGGATGTCATCAACACCGATATCAACATACGAAACGCCGCCACCGGTGAATCAGTTTCTTCTGGCAATCACGGCAACAACAACGGCCCCTACTTCGCGCCCGAAGCCGCATTCGTGTATCGGGCCGGGAAGTATGCATTCGGCGTGGGGGCCTTCGCGGGAGGGGGACTCGGCACGCAGTACGGCGGCAGCAGCTTTCTGTCGCGCACGACCACCAACGGCATCAACACCGGCTTCGACAATTTTTCGCGTCTCCTGGTGTTGCGCATTCCGTTTGCCATGTCTTACGACGTCACGGACAAGCTGACGGTCGGCGGCTCGCTCGACGCGGTCTGGACCTCGCTGAATCTCGGCATGCTGCTGGATGCCTCGCAGATCGGTACGCTCGCGGCCCAGCACCGCGCGTCCGGCACGCTGCTGCCCGCGCTCGCCAGCGTGCCAGGCCTGTCGGGCGGGTATATCAACTCCGCGCATAACGGAATCGTGGGCGGCGGTGCCGATGCCTGGGGGATCGGCGGCAAGCTGGGCCTCACGTATCGCCTCACGCCGGACACCGTGTTTGGCCTGGCCTACAACTTCAAGACGCGCGTGGGCGATCTGGGCGGCCATGCAACGTTGTCGGCAGTAAGTTCCGTTGCCGGAACATCCCGCTCGACGGTCAGATCACGGTCCACAGCTTCGAAATGCCCGCGCAGTTCACGGCAGGTATTAGTCACCGGTTAAACGATCACTGGAGCGTTTCGGCCGACTATCAGCGCGTGTTTCTCGCGAGCGTGTTCAAGGACATCAACGTGAGCTTCGTGCAGTCGGGCACGGGGGCGAACCTGAACCTGTCGCTGCCGCAGAACTACCGTGACATCAACGTGTTTGGCGTGGGGGCGGAATACCGCTACAACGCGAGCCTCGCGTTCCGTGCGGGCTTCCATTATGCGCAGGAAGCCATACCCAACAATATGCTGTTGGCCGTCATTCCCGCCATCCCGACCACGACCCTGACCGGCGGCGTCTCTTATGCGTTCAGCCAAAACAGCAAGATCGACCTCGGCATATCATTCGCACTGCAGAAGACCTTGACGAACACGAGTCAGCCCAACACCTCCGTGCCGATAAAGGTGACCCACTCGCAGATCAACGCAGCGGTGGCCTGGCAAAAACGGTTTTGATGCAGAGGCGGGCGCGGGTGGGGTTGACCCTGTAGGTCAGGACTGTCAGACACCGTTAAAGGCAAACATTGTGATTATTGACGTACCACGTTCATCGGCGAAATTTAAGCCCACAAGAGGTCGCGTGAGTCGGGAACAGCAATTTTTGTGTTCACGAAGCCGGACATTGAAGTCATGAATGACCAAAGACGTTTTTAGACATAATGTATTGGACCTGCCGTACCTCAAGCGACGCGGGTTAAGCTTGAGGCTAGTGTCCTGAATTTGACGCTCGTAGAAGGGAAACGGAAGCGGACGCTCGTGCAATGAGATCTACGCGAAAATCCGCTAGCCGTTCAGGAAGTGGTACTTCCCCCAGAGGGCGCGGTCTAGCGTAAGTCGCATTGCGCAGATGATTGCTCCGAGTCATCAGAGGTCGACAAACTATGTTTGACGAGTCAAATATACTGACGCATCGGGGATGCAAAGCACCTGCAGGCGTGGACGAACGCCTGGTTTGAGGCGGCCGTCGAACTAGGTTTTATCCGGTGGCCCTATGTACCCGACAAAGAAGTCGTCAAGCGTTTGCATGGCTACTTCAATGCAGGGTTGATGCCAATGGAAGCCGCCCAAGCATGCTTTGCGGCGAAGCATTGAGAAAGATCGATGATGATTCAACCAAGAAAAATCATACGAGGTTGTTAAGGGAAATCAAGTTATTGCTCGTTGCCGGATACTGGATATATGGAGTTGCAAATGTCGGATTCTTTAGAAATTGCGAATACAGTCACCGCAAATGGTATAAAAACCAATTATCACGATCGTGGTCAGGGAGTGCCTGTTCTTTTGATTCATGGATCGGGCCCTGGAGTAACCGCATGGGCGAACTGGCGCCTCACAATCCCTGAACTCGCGAAGCAGTTTCGCGTCATCGCACCGGACATGGTGGGCTTTGGATATACCGAGCGGCCGGTGGGTATCCGGTATGACATGGATACCTGGGTCGGGCATGCGCTCGGGTTGCTGGATGCGCTTGGCATTGACAAGGCTCACGTGGTGGGCAACTCTTTCGGAGGGGCTCTGGCCTTGGCGCTGGCCATCCGGGCGCCCGAAAGAGTGCGCCGATTGGTCCTCATGGGCAGCGTGGGTATCTCCTTCCCGATAACGGAGGGGTTGGACAAGGTTTGGGGCTACGTTCCGTCAATCGACAACATGCGAGAGTTGCTCGATGTTTTTGCGTTCGACCGCAATCTCGTAAATGACGACCTCGCTCGCCTGCGTTATGAGGCAAGCATCCGGCCGAACTTTCAGGAAGCGTTTTCAAGTATGTTTCCGGCACCGCGCCAGCGTTGGGTGGACGCTATGGCGAGCCGGGAGGAGGACGTCGGCTCGCTTCCGCACGAGACACTCATCATCCATGGGCGCGAAGACCAGGTCATCCCGCTGTCCAATTCCTATACACTGCTCAGACTGATTCCACGGGCGCAGCTGCACGTGTTCGGCCGCTGTGGCCATTGGACGCAGATTGAACATGGAGAGCGATTTAACCGGTTGGTCGGTGACTTCTTCTCGGAAGAGGCGCTTTAAGCCTCCGCGCGGAGGCCTTTGGGGGGCGTTCAAGTGACGCCAACGGCATGTGGCAACGAACGGTCCCCCAATTAGGTTTTCGTTCCAGGCAGGTTTACGCACCCGGTGAGAGCGTGCGAGACGATGAACTTTTAAGAAAGAGCCCTGACTGGCGATTTCCTGAGGAGGGAACATGAAGGAGGAGAAAGGGAAAGCGGGAGAAATAGACAGAGGAATACCGCTTTTCGTGCCAGATGTAGTGGCTGATCTGCATTTTCCGGACATTCGGGATCTGGCGGAACGGCTTCGTTTCAATCCTGCGGACGGTCGCATCTGGCTCGACGATCGTCGAATGGTCTTGATCCATACGGACGCGTTTGCTTCACTGCGACAGGAACTCATCGAAGCTTTAGGTAGCGATGCTGCGCGCGGATTGCTGACCCGCATGGGATATCTATCGGGTTCTCGGGATGCCGCGCTCGCACGAAAGGTTCGCGGGCAAGACAGCGCATTTGATGCCTTCGCGGTAGGTCCTCAACTTCACGCCCTGGAAGGCATCGTCCTGGTAGAACCTGTCAGAGTGGATATCGACAGCACCACCGGTCAGTATTACGGGGAATTTCTGTGGAAAGACTCGTCCGAGGATGAGGCTCACATATCCGTGTACGGCATCGGCTCCGAACCAGCCTGCTGGATGCAGATTGGCTACGCGTGCGGCTACACGAGCGCTTTCATGGGCCGGCGTATTCTATACCGGGAAGTCGAATGCCGCGCGATGGGCAATACATTATGTCGAATCATTGGAAAGCCCGTGGACGAGTGGGACGCCCCCGATGCGGATCTTCGGTATATGCTGCCACAATCTCTGGAGAAACGTCGCTTTGTCGCGTTGAAAAGTTCAGGGCCAGCCCCGACTGACTCTACAGATCATGAGTGTGTGCCTTGCAAGCCTGACGAAGTGCCTGTCAAAGAAGGACCAATAGGGGCGTCTGCTGGATTCAACGCAGTGATGCACAAAATATTCAGAGTGGCTCCCACTAGTGCGACCGTTTTACTGATGGGCGAGAGCGGCGTGGGCAAAAGCCTGTTTGCTCGGGAACTGCACAACAGAAGTTCGCGTGTAGGGAAACCATTCGTTGAATTAAATTGTGCAGCTCTTCCCGATTCGCTGATTGAATCGGAGCTTTTTGGTGTGGAGCGAGGGGCATTCACCGGCGCATCCGATGCCCGCGTTGGGCGTTTCGAAAGCGCAAACGAAGGGACCATTTTTTTGGATGAGATTGGTAATCTCAGTCTAACCGCTCAAGCGAAGCTATTGAGAGTTTTGCAAACGGGGGAGATGGAGCACCTCGGGAGTTCAAAGACGGTTAAGGTAAATGTTCGGGTAATTACTGCGACTAATGACAACCTCAAACAGGCGATAAAAAGCGGGCGTTTTCGTGAGGATCTTTTCTACCGGCTGAATGTATTTCCAATTGTTATTCCACCTTTGCGTGAAAGAAAGGATGATATCCCGGTTTTGCTGGAATTTTTCATAAAGAAATTTTCAAAAAGGCATGGTCGGTCCCTCAAGGGCTTATCCAATCGTGCGCTTCATCTATTGCTGGATTACTCGTGGCCCGGGAATATCCGCGAGATGGAAAATGTGCTCGAACGTGGCGTTATCCTCGCCGAGGAAGGCGGTACGCTCGATGTATGCCACTTGTTTAGTAGCGGTGACACCGTGGAATGTAAGGGTGCTTTTGGTTTAAGCGACCTTGGGTCGCTTGCCCTCGATTCCATATCGACGAGCGCTCCCCCCGAGACGATCCGCAAGAGCGGAGAAGCCCCGGAGGGGCTCGAGGATTGGGCAGCGCTTGCTGTACAGATGAACAAAGCGACACTTTGCGAGGTCGAAGATGCGCTCGTACGCGCGGCACTCAAAGCCGCGAACGGGAACATATCAGAAGCCGCACGTCTTCTCGGATTGACACGCGCGCAACTCGACTACCGTGTCAAGAAGTTGAACAATTCAATGCCAATCTCGACGGAGAAGTAGAGAGCGCAAAGCACCAGCGTTTGGGATCAACCGAATCGAAGATCTGCTTCGGCTTTGTTCGGGAGGTTAGGGGCGCTGGTGGTGCAGACGCAATTAGGCTTTTTTAACGCACCTCGCCTGACCAAATGCATTCCATTGATTGATCAGGTTGGCGATAGCGCGGCCTTCCTGAGTTTGTGACGCGATGCGACGCGTCAGCAGCGTGTCGCCGATGCAGCGCTTAATGCGCGAAAATTGCGCCTCAACGCGAGCGCGCAGGCCATAGCCATATTTGTTCTGGAATGCATACTGTCCCTTCTCTTTCAGATAACGCACAAGTTGATCGTGCCAACGATTTTGCTTCGCGTCATCGACCGCATCGGCCTTGGGAGGAATCACCGGCACGACGCCGCTGGCGAGCAGTTGTTCATTGCGCTCGATCTGGTAATACGCCGTATCGGCAATGAGTCGATCGATCTTACCGACTTGCGGCAACAGCAAATCGAGGCCGCTACTGTCTCCAGTGCCGGTATCGGTGATTTCCACTGCCAGTACGTCGCCTTCAGCATCCATGGCCAGATGCATCATGCGCCATGGCGTACGCTCAGCTTTCTTGCCGTATTTCTTTTCGTACCATGCGCCGGCATGAGAAAAGCGCAAGCCCGTGCTGTCCACTATCACCGTCACCGGCTCGCCTTCATTGAGGCGCTCAGCCGCGCGCACGCACTTCCTGCGCACCGTGATGTCCAGCGAAGCAAACAGGTCCGACAGATGGCCAAAGCTGGGTACGGGCAGCTCGACGCCACGCCCGCGCCAATAGTCGTGCATGAAGCCCGCGAATTCCCGCAAACCCATCCGGTACATGCGATACAGCATAAACAGCAAGTTTGAGATAGCCCCTTGATTCACCGGACACGGTCTCTGTTTCTGGATGAACCCACTTCAGGGGTAGATCCCATTGGCCTGACGGATATTTTCGTACCACTGGCGTCTATAGAATCACGGCCCCGGTGGTTGAACTACATTCGCTGACCCGACGGAATTCGGCGGGGGTCAGGTACTGCAAACTCGAATGCGGGCGCACCTCGTTGTAGTGCG
>JAFIGT010000013.1 GCA_017849585.1 Verrucomicrobium sp. | reverse complement strand
TTCCGAAACGGCCGATACGGTTTACCTGCACAGCGAATCGCTCGGAGTGCTTACCATTCCGCGTCAGCAGCTCGCGCAGAAATTGCGGGAAGTCATCTTGCTCAATGGTGATCGCATCGTGGGCGATGTCATCGCGGAAACGGTGGATACCATTTATATCCGCAATGCCAGCCTCGGTACGCTGACGATTCCCAAGGCGCATAGTTCGCAGAAGGTGATCGAAGTGATCCTGAAGAATGGAGACCGGGTGGTGGGTGAATTGATTACCGAGAGCGATGAATTGATTCTGCTCAAGAGCGCCACGTTGGGTACGCTGTCGGTGGGGCGCAAATCACTCGAAATGGTGAATCGCCGCATGGAGCATCATCCCATCAAGCCGCTGGCAGCTTAACCATCCAGGGTGACGCTGGGTCCGCTTTGTTGCGGGAAAAATGGGAGGCTGGCGCGAGGCGGGCAGAACCTGCCCGGTTCATCTCTTTCAGCGATGACTAATTTCGGGTTACGCTTGAATTACGCTAAACATTTTTCAGGTCTGTTCGAAAAGTGAGTATGCGCACAGATAATGGTAAGATCCTACTCAGCTCCGGGACCAATGAAGTGGAGTTCATGGAATTCTACCTGGCCGGGGTCAGCTACGGAATCAATGTTTCGAAGGTGATTCGCGTGGTCAGCCTCAGCGAGACTCAGATTAACAGTGTGCCCGAAGTGCCCTCCGCCATTCTCGGTGTCATTTACGATCAGGGCAAACCGCTCAAACTCATCGATCTCAAGCAGGCGCTCAAACTTGAACCCAAGCCGGATGCCTCCATGCGCCAGTTGATCGTCATCGCGCGCTTCAACAAGGAAACCGTCGGGTTTCTCATCGACGGCATCCAAAAGATTCACCGCACCACGTGGGATCAGTTCCAGCCGATGACCTCGGCCATTCAGGGCGGCGGATACACCACCGGCACGATCCAGTACGAGGATCGCATCATCCTGATTCTCGACGTCGAGCGGCTCATGCTCGACTACTCTTCGCACAAGCCCACGGCGGAATTGAGCGCGCCGCCGGAACCGTCGCTCAAGGAAAAGCGCAATACCAAATGCATCGTGTATGCGGAGGATTCGAAGATGATTCGCAAGATTACCTCCGACATCATGACCGCTTCGGGTTATACAAACCTGAAGGTGTTTGAAAATGGCCAGGATGCTCTCGAATACATCGCCCACACGAGCGAAGAGGCGCACAAGGAAGGCCGCCACCTCCACGATTACATCGATCTCATCGTCACCGATATTGAAATGCCGAAGCTCGATGGCCTCACCTTGTGCAAGCGGGTGAAGACGGAGATTCAGGATGATCATATTCCTGCGGTCGTTGTCTACTCCTCGCTCATCAACGAGGAAATGTCGCGCAAGTGCCGCACGGTCGGCGCGGACGCGCAGTTGAGCAAGCCGCACGGCGAGGAAATCGTCGCGATCATCGACAAGCTTTGCTTGAACAACTGAATTGCCACGGCCGCTCCGTCTGCTACAACGAGTATACGGCTGATGCCAAGCGGGCGTGGTTCAATGGTAGAATGTGGGCTTCCCAAGCCTGAGACGAGGGTTCGATTCCCTTCGCCCGCACCATCAGGGCTTCAATCTCGAAGCCAATCAATGGTCTTTGTGCAGGGCTCTGCAACTCTTCGATATTCGCCCTAGTGGGAAATTCGCAAGCGGATGAATTCCCGGGTTGTCGAGCTTAAGGGGGTTTGGGAGCGAGTCTTTATCGTTTGGGTGCCGTCTCCGTTGTTGGTGCGGGAGACTTCCGTGATCGCTGTTCGCCATGTGGCGAGATCGTTTGAAACTTCCACCGTATAGTTGACGTCCACCGGTGCTGGAACCGGGCAAATATAGGTGAGGGTGAGGTAGTCCTGGCCATCGGCGGCGTGGACGATTTCTTTTTTGAGGTTGCTTGCTCCTGCGTCGGTTGGTTCGGTGCCGAGCGCATATTCCAATAGGTTGGGCAATCCGTTGTGATTCGGGTCGGCGGTGTCACTCCACGATGAGGCGTTGTCGTTGTCGAGCATGTATCCGGTTCCGAATTTGTTCGACTTCCAAAGATTCAGCGGTGAGCTTGCGACCACATTCAAAATCACGGGAATTTGCAGGTTGGGGTGAATGGGGTCCAGGCTATCGATCGAGAGTGTCTGGACGTATTGGCCTGTGGGTAGATTGGCTGTGGAAATACTCAAGGGGATGTTTTGGCTGGTGCCAGCGGCGACGGAGCCATACGTCACCAGCGGCTTTAGCCACGAGGGCATGGTCATGTTCACGGCATTGTAGGCGTTCAACCGTCCGCCGGATTGGGTGCGTCCGCTCAACGTGTAGCGCGTGTCCGTGCTGTGCAGCAGTAGTTGTTTGAGTTGGTTCAAGTTCAGGTCGGGATTTTTCGTCAGCAAAAGTACGCTCACTCCGGTTACATGTGGTGTTGCCATCGAGGTTCCCGACATTGTGGCGTATTCTTGATTGAGGTAGGTGCTGAGGATGGTTTCTCCCGGAGCGCCTAGGTCGACTGAAGTGCCTCCATAATTGGAGAAGTAGGCCAGCGTATCGGATGAGCTCGTGGCCGCTACCGAGATGATATTGTAGCAATCGTAGCTGGAGGGGTAATGGGGCAGGGTATCGTTGTTCTGTGCCTTGTTGCCTGCTGCGGCGATGAATAATGTTCCTGATGTCGCGATGGCATCTCTCAGGCTTTGGGAGTAACCGCCGCCGCCCCAGCTATTGCTGAGAATGCGAATTTGTTTCGATGCGGCGTAGTTGACTGCCTCGATGGCGTCCGAGGTATAGCCGGAGCCGGAGCTGTCGAGGAATTTGAGCGGAACGATCTTGCAGCGCCAGGCCACACCCGTTACGCCGGTGCCATTGTTGCCGCGGGCGGCAATGGTTCCTGCCACATGGGTGCCATGACCGTTGTCGTCCTGACCGTTGCCGCCTCCGGTGATGAAGTTGCGGCCATTGACCGTATCCACGTTTCCGGAAAGGTCTGGATGGGTTAAGTCGACACCGGTGTCGATGACTCCCACCATCAGATCCGGAGACCCAGTGTTTGTCCTCCAAGCGTGGGTGGCGTC
The DNA here is from genome assembly GCA_017849585.1 of Verrucomicrobium sp. Classification (GTDB taxonomy): domain Bacteria; phylum Verrucomicrobiota; class Verrucomicrobiia; order Methylacidiphilales; family UBA1321; genus UBA1321. The sequence continues at coordinate 164,371 of JAFIGT010000013.1, read as the reverse complement.
AATACCGCCCATGGAGGTTCCCAGCGGCGCGCGCATGGCCCACAAGGTTGAGTAGTATGGATCTGAGGGGGTAACGGGATCGACTGGTGTAACGGGATTGGTCGTGCCTTGCCCCGGCTGAGTTACTTGTAGGACCAGATTCCAGGATAAGTTGCCCGAGCCGACGTTCGCGATGTTGAATGAGCGCGTTCCGGTGATGTTTTGCGGCATTGTCACGGACAGGATGGATGGGGTGACTGCGATCGTGGGTACGGTGATCCCGGTGCCGGATACGGGGAAATTCACGGACGCGTGGTTGGTGTCGTTACTGGTCAGCGCGATTACGCCGCTCTGCGGACCGGCCATCGTCGGGCTGAAGGTCAATGCCACTTGGTAGCTGCCTCCGGGTAGAATGGAGATGGGGCCTTTATCCGATACTCGGAAGCTGGCATGATTTGACGTAATCGAATTGACCACCAGTTGTTGACCGCCCGTGTTGATCAATTCCATAAACCAGGCTTTGCCGCTTCCTACGGTGGTGTCAGGATAAATGAATTGGGAGGGCCGAACGATCAGTCTCGGTCCGGTGGACGGTTGCGTATCGACGGAGTAGGCGGAGACTGTCACGTTGTCGATGCCGACGAGCACGTTGGGGTTGTTGCTGCTCATATGCAGGCGGACATCATGGATATCATCCACCGCTGAGGAGAAATTAATCACCGAGCGGGATTGCCCATCGAGGAAAAGCTCGCAGGTTTGCGTGTCCAGGTTCAGATCGGCGCGAATCCGGAAGACTTTTTTGAACGGGAACGGACCGGACCCAATGTTTGATCCCGTGCCGTTTGCGTAGAAACTGGCCGAAGCGACCGTGCTATACGAATTAAGTCCATCCACCAAAATACGGAATTCATCCGGGTTATCCAAGTAGGCGTCGAACTCAAACCGGTACAGGCGTGCCGACTTTTCCAGATTGAACTGGATTTGCTGGTACCCAGAGCCGCCTTTCAATTCGAGCGCTGGCCCTGGCATCGTGCCTACCCCAGCTCGTACCGTCGGTGTGCCGAAGTTGACATTGGTGGGGGCGTAGGGGCCTGACACGCCTGTGATCTGTCCCACCACATGCTTTGGGGCATCCCATGTCACGCTGTAAATAAGGGGTTCCTGGGGAGGGGGAATTGGCGGCATCTCCTGTCCCTCCACCACGACGGCGATGTTGTCGATCATCATCGGATACGTGGCAGCGATGGTCAGCTTGACCAGGTTCGTGAAGCTTGCATTCAGGGTGAATGTTTGGAAATCCGTCAATGGCCCCGTGCCATCCATGATGCCGTCCGTGGTGAACGTTTGCGTCACCACCTGACCTCCCGCCGTGTAACCACTGACGGTCACGGTCATGGGCGTGGCGAAGTAGGTGCTGTACTCCGATACATCGAGACCGCACGCGCTGAAAGGCAAACCATCGGCATGACTGACCACCAGGCGATATTGTCCACTCAACAGTCGTGTGTAATAGGTGCCGTTATTGGGGTAACCGGAGGTATAAGGACCCTGAACGTAGACATACTCGTTGCTGGGCGAACTGCCTTCCACGTTCAATTTGAAATTCTGCATGAGCAGATAGGGAGCATAGCTGCCCGGTCCGTCGGTGTGATCCGGTGGATCGAACGTCAGCACGCGGGCCCCCGCTGGCAGGGACTGCAACAGACGGGTGAGTTCCCCGGCCAGAAACTCTTGATCGGCTGGTGGGACGATAGCCAAGTTCATCTCGTCGAGTTTTCCTGCGACCACGGTGTCGATAAACGCTCCGGTCGCGTCACGAATCACCGGGCGACGGCTACCCACATCTTCTGACGAAAACACGAGATAATCCGGCTCCGCAAAGGCCACTTGTTTGCTCGCCGCGAGTTGAGTCATGGCCTGATCGAGCGATTCCGTGTCCACCGCACGAAAGCGGGTTAGATAGAGTCCTTCGCTCGACAGGCGGGTGAAGGAAGTGATTCCCGCTTGGGTCAAACCTTGTTCAAAGTCGCGGCGGGGAATGCCGTCACGTCGCTTGACCAGCAAGTGGTCGGCAACCATGGCCACCTGTTCCGTCAACGCCTTTTCGCCTGTGCTTGGATTGACGCGGTATGTCTCGCGCACCAGTACGTTGGGATATTTACCCGGATAGCGAACCCATGTCTTATGCACCTCGAAATCGCCCGGGCCGGATGATGTCTTTTCCCGTACCTTCGGGGCATTCCCCAGACGATTCCATACGGCCGCGCGCGCTTGGACTTGAGCTTGTTTGGCGGCGACCGTGTCCGCTTTGGTTCGGGACTTTTCTGCGGGAGTGGACGTTGTCGGACCTGTCGCTGCAACGGAACCCGTGCTGCGAACAGACCACGAGCGCAGGCCCAGAATCAAAAGGCCAGTTATAACAACACCAGCAATCCATCCCTTCCAACCCTTGAACCTCATATCCCTCCCGTAAGTTTACTGTCGAAGCTGGTTCATGGACGACGAAAATGAGACTAACGACCCCACCTTTCAATGCAAGACAAGACCAAGGTGATTCGGGCCATGGAATCCAGGTTATTCGGAAGGCATCGTTGAAAGCCGCGTGACGTGGCATTCAGTACACTCAAGCGGAAACCGGATATTCTCATATTGGGTCCAGCGCCGCGCTGGGCAACGTGACGTTGCATCCATTACGCTATCGCGGCATCTGGATGTTCTATCGACAACCATACTGGGTCCAGCGTCACGCTGGCTAGGCGGCAGCGCGGAGGAGATTTTCCGATGCGCGCACCCGTGGGGTGATGTAGAAACGTTCGTCCTGCGCGATACGCAAGCCGACTTTCTTCAACTTGTCCGTGTCGAGTTTATGGCGATCCGCAATGAGCGCCTCCTTGTTCACTTCCGGTTGCGGTTCGGGAGAGCGGATGTATTGCGAACCCCATGTGAGACGGCGCAGTTTTTGCGCGATGAGTTCCCACGAGGTGTCCGTCTTGATCTTCTCCAGCTTGGGCGGCCCCGAGCGAAAGCCGATGGTGCCGTGGTGGCACTCGATCGATTTCTTGCCGCGAAAGATGTCGCGATTGTCCTCCGCCCAGAGATGAACGCGGGCGCGTTTATCGGCCAGTTCGCGTTCGAGCGTATCGAGGTCAGCCGAGTGCCGATTGCGGACGTCGGTGATTTCGCGCTCCATTTCCGAGCGGCGCGCTTCGAGGCGCAGGTGAAGGCAGACGACGTCGCCGATGAGGTTTTCCAGATCGGGACGGGAGAGGGTGTCGAGGGGAGTGGTCATGGTTGGGATTCCTTGGAGTTTTGGGTGAGTTGTTCGTGGTTGAGGCGAAGACCGGAGATGACGATTTCGAGCATTTCCGTGGTGCGCTCGCGGAGGGGCGCGGGAATGGGCTGGGCCGTCAATTGGGTGACCGACCAGAGCAGCTCGGACGAGGCCCGGTCGATGGTGATGAAAAGGGTTTCAGGAGTGGGAGGTTGCATGGTGAGGAGGGGGTAAAGGATTGACTTTCTTTGAGTTTAAAGAATCAAAAGTCAACATTTTGAATCAAAACCAAACCGCTTTTTTTGCAGTCTCTCCATGCTCTGGCGGGTGACTCTCAGGCAGAGGCGCTTGGCGGTCGGTGACATGCCGACGTGACCCGCTATGAGTTCGCCGCTGTCGATGAGGTTGCGCACGGTGGTGGTGCTGACCTGCAGGTAGCGTGCCGTCTCGGGAACGGTGAGGAGGAGTTTCTCCTTAGGGAACCCGAGCTCGGGAGGGGCGGCTTCCGGGACCGCTGTGAGGCTGGCGGAAGAGGGGGTGGAACGAGTCTGAACGCGAAAGGGACTGGAGAGAGGAGCGCTGTGTTTCATGGAAACAAAAGTGGAGGCAAATGCAACAAAAGTCAACAAAATAAGAGGGTGAAAAAGGAGGAAATGAGCAGGTAAAGGGGGCGAAAAAAAAGGCGTCGACAAGGCGCTACAATCATCAACCGTCTCTGTTGGGGGGGGCGGGGTGTGTAGCGCTAATGGAAAGAGAATTGGAAATTCCAAATCGGAGATTTTCAAATGAGCTGAGGCCGGACATGAGTCCGTTTTAGCACGGAATGGGGTCCGAACGTTTGCGTTAGGTTTGCTACGTGAGCTGCGTGTGCGATATTTTTTGCGGTCGGAGGTGGCGTTGGCACCCAAGGTGGCTCGGGCTGGCCGTTATTGGGGTTGTCTGGCAGCCATGATAATCCCTGCGGCTTCGCGTAGATCTGGGGCGATGAAATCTGGCGATTGTCGCAACTCTTCGCGATATCCGCGATCAATAAAAATCGTGCGGCATCCGGCGTTCAAACCGCAGTCCACATCGCGCCAGCGATCGCCCACCATGTAACTCTGCGCGAGATCGATCTTCAGTGCGCGCGCCGCTTCCAGAATCATTCCCGGCGCCGGTTTGCGTCGGCCCGAGCCTACCGCGTCGTTGGCATCGTAGCAGACTTCAATGCGATCCACCGGCAGGAGTTCCTGTAGCTTCGCATGCATCGCCTCGACCGCTTCGCGTGATTGTGTGCCGCGACCGACATCGGGTTGATTCGTCACAACGACGAGAAGATAACCCGCCGCCTTCAACTGGAGACACGCCTCCGCCACGCCGGGGAGTAATTGAAATTCCGCCACGGTCTGCGGCGGATACGGTTTTCCGTCGCGCACGACCGGCGCATTCAGTACGCCGTCGCGATCCAGAAAGATCGCCTTATTTTTCATGGCACGGAGCCACCACGCCCGCGTTCACTTTATCGACCGCTTCCTTGCCGAGCAATTGCTCAACAATGGCATAGGCAAATTCCATCGCGCTTCCTGCCGCGAGGCTGGTGATCAATTTATCGCTCACCACCACACGCGCTTTTTTGTCGAGCTGATCGAGCGGAATCTGATTCTGCACCGTGGGGTGACAGGTCAAAGAGTGCGCGGGCTCGATCCAGCCATTGGCTAGCAACACGGTCGGTGCCGCGCAAATTGCGGCGACCCATTTCCCTGCGTTCTTTTGCCGGTTGGTAATCGCTTTCACGCGTGCATCCTTCTTCAAATTTTCCGTGCCCTCGCTGCCGCCGGGGAGAATCACGATGTCAAAAACCTTGTCCTTCACCGCGTCGAGATCGACATCGGCCAGATGCCGTGTTTGGCGCGCTGCGGTGAGGGGGCCGCTCACCGTGCCGGCAACGGTCACCTCGATGCCTGCCCGGCGCAGGATATCAATCGGCGTGATCGCTTCGATCTCCTCAAAACCCGGGGCCAGGATAACGAGCGCGGTGAGACTCATGGCGATTCCTATTGTAACTTCGCGAGCAGGGCGTCGCGCTGCTTGGTAAATTCAGCGTCCGTGAGCACCGGTTGCGACGGGTTCGCGGCGAAATCAACGGGCAGTTCGATCCACGACTTGCAACCGTCATACGACGCGTCCGGTTGTAGTACGACCGGTTGCGCCAGCTTGTGCAAGCGCACGACGATGAGGTGGAGTCCCGTCTCGCCGCCGTAGTTGAAACGCTCCGTGATGATCTCCGGCTTCCACAAATGCTCGGATTCAATCGCGGTGAGTTGCGCCTCGGTTTCGAGATAGTGGACGTCTGTGATGTCAGCGAAGTACTGCAGCGGAATCGTTTTCACTCCAGCCTGCAACGCGCCTGCATACGCCGTGGCAGCGGGCTTGGTCTTGTCGAGTTGCTGGTGATATTGCGTCGGGAAGAGCCAGAAACGGTGATGTTTGATCTGGAATCCCTGTCGGCCTTCGGCGATGCCGCCCTTGCGCAGGATGGCGATTTGCGCGCCCTGGCCGAGCGCTTCCACAATGACCGCCCATTCCTTGAAGGCGGGAGCGAGGATCGTCGTTGTCGTCATAAAATCAGGGGCTTTCTTCCAGGCGTTCAAACAGAAACCGGTTCTTGTAGAAATACAAGCCGCCGGAAACCACGGTGATGAAGAGTGCCACCCAGAACAGCGGTGTGATGGCGGAGTGGAGAATCTGCGCCACGAAGGTCTGTCCCAAACCAAATTCGGTCAATGTGAGGTAGCTCAGCGAAACGAGAATCGCCACAATCTGCGTAATGGTCTTGTGCTTGCCTGCTTTTTCCGCGGCAAGAATCAGGTGTTTGTTGGCCGCGACGATGCGCAAGCCGGTGATCAGGAATTCGCGCGCGATGATCACCACCACCATCCACATCGGGGCGAGTCCGCGTTCGATCAGGCTGATGAAGGCCGCGCTGATGAGAATCTTGTCTGCGAGCGGATCGAGCAACTTGCCGAGGTCGGTGATCAGATTATAACGGCGCGCAATCGAGCCATCGAGCCAGTCGGTGAGACTGGCGAGACTGAAGATCACCAGCGCTCCGGTGGAGGCAAAGCTCCAAGCGATCGACATGGAGAGGACAAAAAAGCCGCACAGCACCAACCGCGCGAGTGTGAGTTGATTGGGCAGATTCATGGTTACCCCAAGTGGGCAATCAAATCATAGTCCTTCGCGCCAAGAATTGTCACCTCTGCAAATTCGCCCACCGGCAAGGCCGGGTCCACGTAAATCCGGCCGTCAATGTCCGGCGCATCGGCATGCGAACGGGCCACGCCCGGCTTCTCCACGAGAACACGCAAGGTCTGACCCGTGAATCCGGCGGAAATCTCGTCGGCAATCTTTTTTTGCAGCGCCATGGCCCGCTTCCAGCGCGCCGCCTTGGTGCGGGTGGAGAGCTGATCCTCCATCTTCGCTGCGCGCGTCCCTTCTTCCTGCGAGTATTTGAAAACGCCGAGTCGCTCGAACTTCGTCGTCTCGATGAAATCGGTCAGCGTATGGAAATCGTCTTCTGTCTCGCCGGGGAATCCGACGATGAACGTCGTGCGGATCGCGATGCCCGGAACGCCCGCGCGAATGCGGGCGATGAGATCGCGAATGTGTTGCGACGATGTCTCACGCTTCATCTTGCCGAGCATGTTGTCGGAGATGTGTTGCAACGGCATGTCCACGTAACGCGCCACCTTGGAGCATTCCGCAATGGCGGTGATGAGTTCATCGCTCCAATGCGCCGGATGCGTATAGAGCAGACGAATCCAGAAATCACCCTCGATGGCGTTCAGTTCCCGCAGGAGCGCGACGAGCGAATCGCCTCGGGAGGAATCGACCGGCTGCCGCGGGCTCGCCTTTTGCTCCCAGCGGTCCATGCCGAAATAGGTCGTGTCCTGGCTGATCAAATTAATCTCGCGCACGCCCTCGGCGACAAGTTGTTTCACTTCCGCGATGACAGAGCTGATCGTCCGGCTGCGGTGCTTGCCGCGCATTTGCGGGATGATGCAAAAGCTGCACGGATGATTGCAGCCTTCCGCAATCTTCACATAGGCCGTATGTGACGGCGTCAGGCGATAGCGCGGCGTATCGTAATCGGGAATGTAGACCGATTTTTCGGTGACGAAATTTTCCGGCGCGGCATCGGCCGGCCGATCCTGTCCGACCATCTTCTCGATGATCGGCACAATCTGCGTGAGTTGATCCAACCCGATGAAGGCGTCCACTTCCGGCATGGAACTTTGCAGGTCCTTTGAGAACCGCTGCGACATGCAACCTGCCACGATGAGCTTTTGCTTCTGGTTGCGCTTGCGCATTCCGCGCGATTGATTCGCGTCGAAAATCGCCTCGATGCTCTCCTCCTTAGCGGCGTCAATGAAGGAGCAGGTATTGACGATCAGTACATCGGCTTCGGTCGCGTTTGGCGTCATCGCCATGCCCGCCTTGTGAATGTGGCCAACCATGATCTCGGAATCGATCAGGTTCTTGGCGCAACCGAGAGAGATGAGTCCGACTTTGAGCGGGGATGACATAGGCGAGGGCTGACGGGATTACTGCGCGCCGGGAGGCGGCATGGAGAAGGTCTCCGGGGTGGTGCTATTGCTGTTGGGGCCGCCGTTGTAGCCGTCGAAAATCACATCGACAGCGGACGGTACGGCCACCTTCAGGTTGAACTGCGTGGCTTCAAAAGGTTTCAACGATCCACCCTCACCCGTTTGCCCGATCACGCGACCGGCTTCCACCACTCCCTCGAAAAGTAATTTCTCCCCGTCGCGTTCCACGGCGACCACGCGCACCCAGGAATCCTGGTTTGCCTTCAACATGAGCTGGTGCTTGCCCGGAGCGGAGGGGGCGTTGGCAATCGGAGCCATGGGCACGGCGGCTTCGGCGTCAGCCTTGGCTTTGGCCGCGGCGGCGGCGGCCTCCGCCTTCGCTTTGGCAATCCGCGCTTCTTCCTCTGCCATGGCCGCAGGAGTGGCCGGTTTTGCCATCGGGACGTCCTTTTCTTTCGGAGCCGTCTTGGCCGGGAGCTTGTCATCCGCCGCCACTGCACGCGTGGCCGGGGATTCCTTCTTGCCACCGATCGGCGTGGCGACGACGGGCGATTTCGGTTCCGGCGACGTCAACGACACACCGGCCTTGTTCGACAGGAACAGCGTCACCAAAAAGATTCCGGTAAAGAGACCAGCCAGCACCGAAATGACCTTCACGCCGAACCGGCTCACGCGAATCGGCGCCGTGATCTCGGTGCGTTGCGGGATATACTCCACCGAGGGTGCCTGCACGTAGCCCAGCTCGTCTTCCTCGCTTTCGAGCCGGCCATCGAGTTGTGCCAGCATGCGGCGGTCATCGAGGCCGAGCGCCTTGGAGTAAAGACGGACAAAGCCGCGGGCGTAAGCGGGGCTTGGGAAGCGGGTGAAATCGTCGCGCTCGAGATCGAGCAATTGCTCCACCCGGATTTTCGTGACTTTCGCCGCCGCCTCCGGTGTCCAGTTTCGCCCCGCGCGCGCCGCTTCCAATTGTTTGCCTACTGATTTCATTGCGATGGTAATTCGTAAGTATCCAGATCCACGAGAATATCCCGTGGTTTTGCGCCGTTCTCCGGCCCGACAATGCCCAATCCTTCGAAATGATCCATCACCCAGGCCGCGCGGTTATACCCTAGACGCAAGCGCCGCTGGAGCAAGGATGTACTGGCGCGTTTTTCCTGACGCAGAATATCGATTGACTTGACCAGCAGCTCGTAGTCCTCCGTGCTGACCTCTTCGCCCTCGCCTTCGGAACGGTTGAGCTTGCCGTGAATCTCGGGGTGGAACTGCGGTTCGCCCTGCGCGGCGCAGAAATCGACGACCTGCTTTACTTCATCGTCGCTGACAAAGGCGCCCTGTCCACGCACGAATTTCGCCGAACCGGGCGGCAAGTAGAGGAGGTCGCCTTTGCCGAGCAAATTCTCCGCGCCGTTCTCATCCAGGATGACGCGCGAATCGAGCGCGCTCGGCACCTGGAAGGCGATGCGGCTTGGTACGTTTGTCTTGATTACGCCCGTGATCACCTCGCGGCGCGGCGTTTGTGTGGCGAGGATCAAGTGAATGCCCGCCGCGCGCGCCTTGGCGGTCAGTCGCGCAATCGCGCTTTCCACATCCGCCGGAGCGGTCTGCATGAGGTCGGCCAATTCGTCGATGACGACGACAATGTAGGGTAGCCGGTCGGGAATGTGCACCTCGTCATCGCGTGGCACCTTGACCTGCAATTTTTCCTCGCCCTCTTCGCTTTCCTCGTCCGCGACCTTGTCCAGATCGGGCTTCGAACCGGCACCCCCCAGATCCAGCGTTTGCTGCTTGGCCCGGGGACGATTGTTGAACGAGGTGATATTGCGCAGTCCCACCTTTGCGAGAATCTTGTAGCGTTCTTCCATCTCCTTGATCACCCAGCGCAAGGCGAGCAGGACCTTCTTCGGGTCCGTCACCACCGGGACCACGAGATGCGGCACGGTGTTGTAGACCTGCAATTCCACCTGCTTCGGATCGACGAGAATGAGCCGCAATTCATCCGGCTTAAAATGATACAGGAAGCTCATCAGGATGCAGTTGATGCACACCGATTTTCCCGATCCGGTCGTCCCCGCGATCAGCAAGTGCGGCATCTCCGCAAGATCCGCCACGAGAGTGTGACCGTAGACGTCCTTGCCCAAGGCGAGGGGGATCTTTGATCCCGCGTTCGTCCACTCGGTGGCTTCGAACAAGTCCCGCAAGACAATCGGTGCCTTGTTCGTGTTCGCTACTTCGATGCCGACCGTGTCCTTGCCCGGAATCGGTGCGAGGATGTTCACCCGCTCGGCCTTCATCACGCGGCAAATATCGCGCTGCAGGCTCGTGATCTTGTCCACGCGCACGCCCTCGGCGGGCTTTACTTCATAGCGGGTAATGGTCGCGCCCTTGGTGATCTCTCCCGCCGTCACTTCGATGCCGAATTGCTCCAGCGTTTCCACGAGCTTTTTCGCATTCTCCAACAACTCCTCGCGATTCGTGACCGGGCGCTTGTCCGGCGAATTCGCCCGCAGGATCTCCAGTGTCGGCAGCCGGTACTGGCTGAAGTCCTGTCCGCTGTCGGTAGACGACGCATGTGCAGAAGTGTCCTTGTCTTTCGGCCGTGACTTGCGCGTAATCGTATTGTCGGTGATCCCCGGAACCGGTTTTTCCTTTTCTGCTTTCACTTCCGCCACTGGTTCGGGAGCCGGTTCCGGTTTGGGTTCGACCGGTTTCGCTTTGCGCGCCGCTTCCTTCTTCTCGCTCGCGGTGGGGCTGGACGTCGTATCAATGATGCGCGGCTCTACCATCGGTTCAGGCTTGATGGCACCTTGACGCGACAGTTGTTTCTCCAATTCCAGTTGCTTGCGCTTCAGTGCCCGTTCCTGGGCCGAGATGTGGGCCAGCGGATCGTTCGCCGCGACGAGATCTTCCTTCTGCTTGCGATAATCGAGGTACATCTGCCACGCCGTCAGGACAATCTGCTTCAGGTTCAGGTTGAACAACAGGATCAGCGACGCGACGTAAACCATCCCCAGCACGATGCCGCTGCCGCCTTTGCCGAGGAGCAGTTTTGAAAGCAAATCCTCACCGATCATCTTGCCCACAAATCCGCCGGGGCTGATCGTATTAATTTCCGTGCGCCATTGCCACCCGATGTACGGCTGCAAATGCAGCAGGCACGCCGCGCTGATCAGCAGCAAGGCCGACCACAGCAATTTCCAACGCCACACCCATTGCGTGTGCATGAAAAGCCCAATGCTTGCGGCGAGAAAGAGCGCCGGAACAATGTAGCCGGCCAGCCCCAGGCCCAGAAAAAGGCCGCCTGACCAGTAAGCCCCCAGCCAACCGATAAAGTTCGTGGGCGTTTCATTGTGGTGGGTATTGAAAAGATTCAGGTCGTCCGAACTGAACGAGACCAGACTCAGGAATGTGAGCACGAAAAGGCCGAACCAGACGATCGCCGCCACCGTGGCGAGTTCGCGGTGCAAAACCGGTTCTTTAGCTTTCGCGGCTGGAGCCTTGGCCATAAGCACTTTACTTTAGGAGAGGAATCTCAACACACAAGCCTTTGCAAGCGCTTGAGCCTCCTTTTATAGCACGTTCTGCAACCCGGTGCGACAAGTCCCTTTTCAGTTGTCGTCAGTATTGCTAGGATCGTATTACTTGATGAAAAAAGCACTGCGCTATCTGGGGTTCGCCGTGGCCGGGGTTCTGATTCTGGTCGTCGCCGTTCTCACTGCCTTTTATCTCTGGCTCAACAGCTACCTCAAGGGAGAAGATTTCCGGACCCTCGTTTCCACCAAGACTTCGGAATCGCTTCAGCTCAAGGGCGAGTTCCTTCCCTTCCATTGGTCTGGATTCTCGGTTCACTCCGACGGCTATTTTGGCAAGGGCAATGACGGCAATCCTCTCGTCTCTGTCCGCGCGGACCAGATTCGTGCAGACCTCAACCTGCGTCCCATCCTTGACGGCGTCTGGAGCGTCCCCCGCATCGATATCCAATCACTCAACGTCGAGATCGACCCCACCGTGCCGCCCGCTCCGGCGCCGGAGGCCATCCCCGCCGTCACACGTCCCACCGCTCCCGGCTCCAGCGATTTCTTCGCCCGCTTCCTCCCCCGTCGCGTCGAACTCGACACCCTCTTCATCGCCCGCGCGAACTTTCTTCTCAAAACGACCCCCACCGTCACGCTTCAGGAACTGCAGCTCACCCTCACCCCCGAAGGCGGCACTTGGAACATCGACGCCTCTGGCGGCAAACTCAAACATCCCGACTGGCCGCTGTTCACCGTGCAACGCGCCAAACTTCGCGCCTCGGATGCGCAGCTCTTCCTCACTCAGGTTGACCTCCAGCTGCAGGACAGTGGCCAGATTTCCGTCAGTGGCGACGTCAACAGCCGCGATACTGCCCCGCTCAATCTCCGCGCTGATGTGCAACGAGCGCCCATCACCGCCTTTCTCACGGGCGATTGGCGCGCCCGCCTCACTGGCAATCTGAATGGGTTGGTCAAGTGGACGGGGGACTTGCGCGGGCCGCAGGCCATTCAAGCCGTGGGCCATCTCAAGTTGCTCGAAGGCCGCATCGAAGCACTGCCGTTTCTCAATCAAGTCGCCAGCTTCACCAAGACGGAGGAATTCCGCAGCCTGAAGCTTCACAAGGCCAGCGCCGACTTCATCTGGATTCCGAAACAAGATCGGCTCGAAGTGACCAACCTCGTCCTCGAAAGCGAAGGTCTTGTCCGCATTCAGGGCAAATTCACCGTTCAGAATAATATCATCGACGGTCGTTTCTCGCTGGGCACGGTTCCCAGCGTGGTTAAATTCATCCCCGGCGCGGAATCGCAAGTCTTCACCGAAAAACGCGATGGCTATATCTGGACTCCGCTCAACCTCACCGGCCCGCTCCAATCCCCCACCGAAGATCTCACTCCCAAGCTGAAGACCGCCGCCGTGAATTCGATCGGCGAGACCGCCAATCAGGGACTCCAACAAGTCATCGACGCCGCGAAATCGCTCCTGCCGTTTTAAAACACATTAAAGTATCGCACGTAGATGCGGCGGCGTTGTAGGGCGGTGCGCATCCATTCTTCATGGGCTGGCCTACTTAAATAGGCTCGAGCGTTACGGCTTGTACGTCCCCTCCTGGCCCGTGCGCCAGCATCCCTCCACGCTCTTGAACGCCTTCACCACGTCATCACGCGTCGGTAACCGGTATTCCACCGTATGCGCGTGGGTCGTTGTCGGATAGTTCTTGATCACGCTGCTCAACAGCGGTTCGTTCGTCTCGCCTGTCACGCGCTGCACGCCGTCCTGCACTTTCTCCTGCACCTTGTCCACCACGCCCTGGCCATAACCGCCCGGCGCGTTCGGCTTGATCGGCTCCACGGAATAAAACCGCGCCACGACCGCTCCGTTTGTATTGATCGTCATCTCGAAAACTTTCACGGCGCGATCCACCACATACTCGTGCGTGCTCACCGAGGAAATCGCCGCCAGCGACACCGAGTAGTTACCACCCGGAAATTCCGCCCGCCACAAAACCGGTCGTGCCATCTGCGCGTTCGCGCCCAGCACGCTCCATCCCACGAGACCTACAATCGCCAGCATCAATTTCATTGTCATAGCTTTACCCCCGTCGATGCCCAGAGTTTGCCCATGAACCGTGCAAAAAACCAGTGTAAACCCTATTCCTCAACGTCACTTATTAACCCGATCATTCGCTCTCCGTGTTTGATTCCGTGCCGGTTCTGGGTATCCTGTTTCTGATGTTGCGCACGGTCCTTCTTCTCTGGCTTTGCGGCACTGCTCTCCTCGGAGCGGCGACCGACGATGCCCTCGTGTCGCCTGTCATCTCTGCCCCGCTTCGCTCCATCCCGGCCAGCCTGCCGAAAAATCAGTCCACCAATTCCTCGCTCCAACTTCGCGGCGCCGATTCCGAGCTCACCGTCGGCGTGCCGGTCGAAACCGCCACCCCTTCGGTCTTCGATGATCTGAATCCGCAGAATAATCTTGGGGCGCAGAAAGCGCAGATTCTGCTCAAACGCAATCTCCTCGATGACGTTACTCTCACCTACCAGAGCAATGTCGGTCTCGCCAACACCACGCCCGAAAAAAACAGGGCCGTCACCGCTCAGGCCGCGCAAAACCAGTCGACTTCCAATTTGAAATGGAATGTGAAGGATAATTGGTCCGTCACCGGATCGAACCAGATGGATCAAATTTTTGAATTTCAGCGGGCCGAACCTTCGCATGTTCGCAACGGCATCGAGACTCATTACCAGCTCAATCCCGGCACTGGACTTGGTTTTGGTGTCAACAGCGAGGACTACTACTCCAACAATCTCGTTTCATTCGAGCGCCAGACCTCAGTGGGCCAATTCCAGCAAAAACTTGGCAAGCTCCCTCTCAACTGGACTGCGAGCCCGTCCCTCATCAAGGAACTTTCCCCGCTCGATGCCACGCAGAATCGCGCCGGAACCCGCGTCGATCAATCGCTCCTGTGGAACCTCAATCCTGATCTCTCTTGGAATCTCGGCACGGGTCTGACTAACTGGAACTACGATATCGACAGCCGTCAGCAAGTCGATCGCACGCTTTATTCGCAATGGACCCGCGCCATTCGCAAAAATTTCACGCTCACCTTCCGCACGGATCTTCAAACCATCGAGACTGCCGAGGACAAGGCTGTCATCCAGCGCGAAGATAAATTCAAGCTCAGCCTCGGCCAGCAACTCCTCCTTACCGATGATCTCTCCGCCGCGTTCGACCTGAAACAGGAATATCAACGCGACATTAACAGCACTTGGTCCCCGAGCGACCATTCGGCCACGCTCTCCATTCAGAAGAAATTTTAGTCGGCGGCTGGCATTCGCAGACGGCCAGGGCGATCGAAGCGGGGCTCAATCCTGACGGGGATTAAACTTGGAGGCTTTGGCCAATTCTTCCCAGAGTTTGTGTTCCTTGTCGCTGATGTGGGGAGGCATTTCGATCTGCGCGATGGCATAGAGATCGCCGCGGCCACCATCCTTGATTGGCAGGCCTTGACCGCGCAGGCGCAGCTTTTGCCCGGCCTGGGTGCTGGCGGGAATTTTCAGCGAGACGTGACCTTCGAGCGTGGGGATTTGCACGTGGCTGCCGAGGGCGGCTTCCCACGGGGCGAGGGGGAGGTCGTAGTAAAGGTGGCTGCCTTCGACGCGAAATTCCGGGTGACGCTCGAGGCGCACGCGTAGATAGAGGTCGCCCGGTTTGCCGCCGGATGAGCTCTTTTCGCCCTGGCCTGCCATGCGGATCATCTGGCCTTCGTGCACGCCGGCGGGAACTTTAACCTGATAGACTTCCTCGCGGGGCGGACGGCCCGGACCAGCGGAGCGGCGGACCGTGATCTGGCGCACGGAACCGCGGAGGGCTTCCTCAAGGCTGACGAGAATTTCCGCCTGTAGATCCTTGCCTTGGCGCGGGGTCGCGCTGCGGCGCGTGGTGCGCGGACCAAAATTGGCATCGTCACCGAAGCCGCCGCCCATGGAGCCGAACATGGCTTCGAAGAAGTCACTGAAGCCGGTACCGCCGAATTCGAAGCTTTCCTCGCCATCGCTGGAGCGCCACGTGTAGCCGCCCGGTTGGCCGCCACCGGCACGACGATAGCCGCCGCCGTTGAAGCCGCCGGGACCACCCATGCCCGCTTGTTCCCAGTTGGGTCCGAGGGTGTCGTACTTGCGGCGTTTTTCCGGATCGCTGAGCACTTCGTAAGCTTCGTTGATCTCCTTGAATTTGCGTTCGCCCTCGGCCTTGTCCTTGGCGACGTCGGGGTGATATTGGCGCGCGAGTTTACGGAACGCCTTGCGGATGTCGTCTTCGGAGGCGGTCTTGCTGATGCCTAAAGTCTGGTAGTAATCCTTGTACTCGATAGCCATGGAAAATGTGTCTTTCTTGCATTAATCATTGCGCGGATTTGGCGCGTGGCAAGTGTGAGTTTGGAAATGGAGACGGTCAGGGCACGAGCACGCGCAATTTTCTGCGGCTGACGGAGAATTCGCAGGGGAGATGGCCGTGCAGTTCGCCGTCGACTTCCACCGGCACGGGGCCGTCGGAATCGACGCGGAGGGAGCGGGCCTTGAAGTATTTCACGTCGGTGAATTTGGTGTGCACGCCGAAGAGGACGCCGCGAAAATAGCGCATAAGCGCGATGTAATTCATTTTCTGGAAGACGCAGACGTCGAGCAAGCCATCCTCGAGATCGGCTTCGGTGAAAAGTTGGAATGGACCACCATAGAGACGACCATTGCCGACGAGGACGAAGGAACCTTCCACGCTGTGGGAATCCCACGTGACACGCAGGCGGGGTGGTTTTTCCGCGACAACTTGCGTGGCGGTGAGGAGGTAGCTGAGCGGGCCGAGCGCTTTCTTCGATTCCCACGCGGTGCGCTCGACGATCTGTGCGTCGAGGCCGATGCCGGCGAGCTGGACAAAGCGGTGATCGTTGACACTGGCAAGATCGACGGTGCGTACTTTGCCCGCACGGATAATCTTCCAGGCTTTCTCCAAGTCGAAGGGAATACCGAGTTCGAGGGCAAAGACATTGATGGTGCCGATGGGGAGCAGTCCGAGATTAACTGGAGCGCCGTCAATGCCGTTGACGACTTCGTTGATGGTGCCATCGCCGCCAGCGGCGATGATGGTTTCATAGCCTTGCTCCACGGCGCGTTCGGCTTGGGCTTCCGCGTCGCCGGGGCCTTCGGTGAGTTTGAAGACCGTGTTATTTGCCAGTGATTGCAACTTGGCGATCGACTGGCGGGCGCGTTCGCTACGCGCGGCGGGGTTGAGGATGATGCAGGTCTTGTTCACGGGGCGGATTCCGGAGTCCACTACCAATACAAGGTAGGGGGCAAAGTCAAAGCGGAAAAGAAGCGCCGGGGTGAGGGAAGAAGGGGGCTCCCTTCATGAATCTGAGGAATACTTATGCCCGTGAAGTAGTCCTTTCGCCTTGAGGGTGATCTGTTTGACCGTGTTCCACGCATGTTACGCTGGTCATTTCGGACGGGGATGGCTAGAACTGACGGAATGAGGGCATTGCGGCGTTTAGTCATCGTTTTGGTTGGTTTACTGGCTGTACTCGGCCTGCTGGTCGGCGGCGGCTGGTGGTGGCTGAATCGTTATGTGGAGGGACCGGAATTTTCGGCGTTGGTGAAGAAGGAGAGTTCGCGCCTGCTGGGCGTGCCGGTGGAATTCAAAAAGCTGGTTTGGGATGTCGGCCGTGGCCTCACGCTGAATGAACTCGATTTGCGTCATGGCGACAAGGCTCCCGCGCAAGGGGAGTTCAAGGCCGAGCAGATTATTCTGAAATATGACTGGGCGACGCTCCTTGAGCGCCGTTTCGAAATCACCCGGTTTACGATCAAGCAGCCGGTGGTGGTGATCGGGCAGGATGCCAACGGAAGCTACGTGTTGCCGGTGGCCCCGCCCACCTCGACCGCCAGCACGGCTCCGGCGGCAGCGAAGCCGTCTCCGGCTCCAGGCGGGACGACGGAGCCGCTCATCACGTTCGCCTGGCGTTCCTTCAACCTGGAAAAGGGGCTTGTCGAGGTAAAGAATAGCGATGGCAGCCGCCGACTGTATTGCAGCGGGATCGAAATGGAGGCGACTTCCCTGAGTGGTGGCAAGAAGGGGCTGAAGGGCTCGCTGAGCATCGGTGAGATCTGGTTGTTGCAGAAGGTGAAGATCACCAGCCTGCATAGTCCCATCCTACTCGATGGAGATCTGTTCTCTTTAAGTACCATCGAGGGGGAAACCTACGGGGGACGTATCAGCGGGGCGTGGGAACAAAATTTTGCCGACCCGAAGCAGGCGTATAATCTGAAACTGAATCTGGATGATTGCGATGTGAATGCGGTCCTTTCCGGTGTGGTGCAGCAGACGGGCATGATCTCGGGCCGCCTGGATGCAAAGACGCTTTGGCTGGGACCGGCGACCGATCCGATGGCGGTTTCCGGCAAGGGCACCATCGAGGTGCACAATGGACAGCTTATTAATGTACCCATCTTCCGGACGCTGGGGCAATTGCTGGGCGTGAGTGCGTTGAGCCAGCCCGATTATTCCGAGGGCAAGGCCGAATTCACGGTGGCGGATCAGGTGATGACGCTTTCAAAATTGCAGCTCAAATCGGCGCTATTCGAACTTTCCAGTTCGGGGACAATCGGATTTGATTCGGCGCTGAAGATGGAATGCCGCGTGGATTTGCATCCGGACTTGGTGAAGCAATTGCCTCCGGCTATGGCGAAATCGCTGGAGATGCGTGAGAACGGTTACGGCTCGTTGCCGTTCAAGCTCGGCGGTACGTTGAATCAACCCAAGGTGGAGCTGGTGATCACCTCCGGCATGGTCGAACAGGCGACGGACTTGCTGAAGGGACTTTTCGGCAAGAAGAACAAAACCGAGAAGTCTGCGGAACCGGTTCCAGCCACCACCACTACTTCGGAGACCGTGACCACGTCGACCCCGGTCGTGGTTCCGGGGAACTGAGTTTCAGCTCCGATTCTTACTTCTCCCATGTTGCGCATCGTTTCAGGAACCGTCGGCGGGCGCCGGCTCAAGACTCCCAAAGGAGTGGAAATCCGCCCCACGCAGGATCGGATCAAGCAGGTGATTTTCAACAGCCTGATCGAAATTGTCGAAGGAGCCAGCGTGCTGGATCTTTTTGGCGGTACGGGCTCTCTCGGACTGGAGTCGCTCAGCCGGGGCGCGGAGAAGGCCCTTTTCGTTGAGCGGGAAATCCGCTGTGTGGGGGCAATCAAGGAAAATGTCACTTTGTGCGGGTTCGATGCGCAGTCGCGGGTCATCCGGCAGGACGTAAATGAGTTTTTGGCGCATCCGACGGGCGAGCAGTTCGATATCGTCTTTGCCGATCCGCCCTACGAGAAGATCCGCAGCAGTCTTGATGAGAGTCCCTTTCTTCTGGCAGTGCGGCCCTGGGTGAAGCCGGGCGGTCTCTTTGTGTGGGAGCACTTCAGCGGTCAACGTTTGAAGGGGCCCCAAGGCTGGACCATTGTGCGGGATCGCGATTACGGCGAAACGGGTCTGACTTTTCTACGGCCGCAAGGTTGAGGCCGTCCACGGCAGAAACACCCGGCGACTGGGCAAAATGCGACACCCTTCGGGCAAAATTTTCCCTCTGACCGGTAAGAAAGTCTGATAATGAGGGGTGAAGAGAGAGAAAAATGAAAGTTTCTTTCGATTTTTTTACTGCAATAGCCCGGGAATGACTCGTTAATAAACTAACACAGCCTCAGCTGGCATACGGGTTGCTAATTTCAAGGTATTGTGAAGAAAAACGAGATCAATCAAGTCAGGTCGGAACGTCAAAAAGCTTTGGAACTTCGCCGGGCCAAGACGGAAACCTGCCGCTTCTTTTTCTCACCGCTCTCCCAGCCTCCGAAGCGTACGGCCGCCACTACGAGCCGCTACGTGGAATAATACGGGACGGACAGCGGTGCACTGCTGTCCCCAAATTTAGCCGTTGGACCTCCTGTTGAAGTGTCCGCCATCTCGTGGGGACTCATGCCCGTTGTTCATTTGTGGACACCTTTTGGTGTTTTTTATGTCGTGTTTCATCTCAAATTGAGCGGATGATAAGATACTTTATCATTATAGGGATTCTTTTGTGCGGAAATGTGGCTGTTTTTTGAGGGTAGATTCCGCCTGCGGCATAAGTTTTCAACCAGTTGCTGATCAAGTGATTGGAATAATTCTTCTAACACATAAGCTATTTATATTGATCTCCAGCGTGCCGATAAGTTACTCTAATCAACCGTACCCCTATGAGCTCAAAAACCTTCTCTACACTGGACGCCAACGAAGCAGTCGCTGGAGTTGCCTATCGCCTGAGTGAAACCATCGCCATCTATCCCATCACCCCGAGCTCGCCCATGGCCGAGTCGTGTGATGAGTGGTCGGCGGCCAACAAGAAGAACTTGTGGGGGACGGTGCCTCGGCTGATTCAGATGCAGAGCGAAGGCGGCGTGGCCGGAGCGGTGCACGGCATGACGCAGGTCGGCAGCTTGACGACTACTTTCACGGCCTCGCAGGGATTGCTGTTGATGATCCCGAACATGTACAAGATTGCGGGCGAATTGCTCCCGTTTGTGATGCACGTCACGGCCCGCACGCTCGCGGCCCACGCCCTCTCGATCTTCGGTGATCACGGCGATGTGATGGCCTGCCGTCAGACCGGCTGGGCCATGCTGTGTTCGAACTCCACGCAGGAAGCGCAGGACATGGCGGCGATTGCCCACGCGGCGACGCTCGAATCGCGCGTTCCCTTCCTTCATTTCTTCGACGGTTTCCGCACTTCGCACGAAGTGGACAAGATCAAGACGCTTCCCGAGGACACGCTCCTCAAGCTGGTCAATGAGGATTGCATCACTGCCTTCCGCAATCTGGCTCTTACCCCGGATCATCCGGCCATTCGCGGCACGGCGCAGAATCCCGATGTGTACTTCCAGGCGCGTGAAGCCTGCAATTCCTTCTACGACAAGACGCCCGAGATCGTGGAGCGCACAATGGCGCGTTTCGCGGAATTGACGGGCCGCCAGTACAAGCTGTTCAGCTACTACGGTCATGCCGAAGCCGATCGCGTGATCATCGCGATGGGCTCGGGTTGTGAAGTGGCCGAAGAGACAATCGATTATCTGAACGCCCGGGGCGAAAAGGTCGGTCTGCTCAAGGTGCACCTGTTCCGTCCGTTCTCGCTGCGTCACTTTGCCGAAGCGTTGCCGAAGACGGTCCGCAGCATTGCGGTGCTCGATCGTACGAAGGAACCCGGTTCCGTGGGCGAACCCCTTTATCAGGATATCGTCACGGCTCTTTCCCAAGCCAAGTCTGCCGGGATCTCCCCGCTGGAAGTTGATCCGGTCGTCATCTCCGGTCGTTACGGCCTCGCCTCGAAGGAATTCGATCCGGCCATGGTCAAAGCGGTTTACGAGGAGCTCAAGCGTGAGCGTCCGAAGCTCAAGTTCACGGTCGGCATCAATGACGACGTGACGGGCCTTTCCCTGCCGGTCGACGCGGCGTTTGACATCGAGCCCGACTCCGTTGTCCGCAGCGTGTTCTTCGGTCTCGGCTCCGACGGTACGGTCGGCGCGAACAAGAACTCGATCAAGATCATCGGTGAGGAAACCGACAATCAGGCGCAAGGGTACTTCGTCTACGACTCCAAGAAGTCCGGCGCGGTCACGATCTCGCACCTGCGTTTCGGTCCGAACAAGATCAAGTCGCACTACCTCATCAAGCGCGCCAATTTCGTCGCCTGCCATCACTTCCCGTTTGTCGAGCAGTACGACATCCTCAGCTACGCGGTCCCCGGAGCGGTGTTCTTGCTGAACACCCCACTGCCAGCCGACAAGGCGTTTGAATGGCTGCCACGCGAAATGCAGGAGCAGATCGTCGGCAAGAAGCTCAAGTTCTTCGTGATCGATGCCATCAAGGTGGCGCACGAAACCGGCATGGGCGGCCGCATCAACACGATCATGCAGACCTGCTTCTTCGCGATCTCGGGCGTACTGCCCCGCGAAGAGGCGATTGCCCGCATCAAGAAGGCCATTGAAAAGACCTATGGCCGCAAGGGTGAAGCCGTCGTGCAAAAGAATTTTGCCGCGGTCGACGCCACGCTCGCCGCGTTGCATGAAGTGCCCTACGGCGCTGCCACCGCTTCGCGTACCCGTCGCGCCCCCGTGGCCGACGAAGCGCCGGACTTTGTCCGCCGTGTGACCGGCCTGATGCTCGCTGGTCGTGGCGACGAACTGCCCGTCAGCGCGTTCCCGGTGGACGGCACGTGGCCGACCGGCACCGCCAAGTGGGAAAAACGCAACATCGCGCAGGAAGTTCCGATCTGGGAATCCGACTTGTGCATCCAGTGCAACAAGTGCTCGCTGGTCTGCCCGCACGCCGCGATTCGCTCGAAGTTCTACCCCGCCGACAGTCTGGCAAATGCTCCGGCTTCGTTCCGCTCGGTGAATTTCCGTTCGAACGAAAACCCCGGCTGCAAGTTCACCATTCAGGTGGCTCCGGAGGATTGCACGGGTTGCACGCTCTGCGTTCAGGTCTGCCCGGCGAAGGACAAGACCAACCCGCGCCGCAAGGCCATCAACATGCAGGCGCAAGCCCCGCTGCTCGATGCCGAACGCGAGAACTTCAACTTCTTCCTCAGCATCCCGAATCCGGATCGTTCGAAGCTCAAGCTCGACGTCAAGAGCAGCCAGTTCATGGAACCGCTCTTCGAATACTCCGGCGCCTGCGCGGGTTGCGGTGAAACGCCGTACGTCAAGTTGCTCACGCAGCTCTTTGGCGACCGTGCGATCATCGCCAATGCGACCGGTTGCTCCTCGATCTACGGCGGCAATCTGCCGACGACTCCCTACACGGTGGACGCGAACGGTCGCGGTCCGGCCTGGTCGAACTCGCTGTTCGAAGATAACGCGGAGTACGGTCTCGGCATGCGCTGCGGTATCGATAAGCTGACGGAAATCGCTCGCGAGCTGGCCGCCAAACTGGCTCCACAATTGGGCGACTCGTTTGTGCAGGAATTGCTCCATGCCAAGGTGCAGACGGAAACGGAAATCGCCGAGCAGCGCAAGCGCGTCTCGGAACTCCGCGACCGCCTCGCCACGGTGCAACTGCCCGAGGCCAAACGGCTCGATCAACTCGCCCAGTACCTGGTGCCGAAGAGCGTCTGGATCATGGGTGGAGATGGCTGGGCCTATGACATTGGCTACGGTGGTCTCGACCACGTCCTGTCGCTCGGCAAGAAGGTGAACATCCTCGTCCTCGACACGGAATGCTACTCGAACACGGGTGGCCAGATGTCGAAGTCCACGCCGATGGGCGCGGTGGCGAAGTTCGCCGTCGGTGGCAAGGAAACGGCCAAGAAGGATCTCGGCCTGATCGCCATGAGCTACGGCAATGTCTACGTCGCCCGGGTCGCCCTCGGTGCCAAGGACGCGCAAACGCTCAAGGCCTTTGCCGAAGCCGAAGCCTTCCCTGGAACCTCGATCATTATCGCTTACAGCCATTGTATCGCGCACGGTTACGCCCTGCACTTGGGCTTGGAACAGCAGAAACTCGCCGTCGAGTCCGGCTCATGGCCCTTGTATCGCTTTGACCCACGCCGCGAGGAAGCGGGTCAGGCTGCCCTGCAGATCGACAGCGCTGCGCCGAAGGGCCAGCTTTCGAACTACCAGAGCAATGAATTGCGCTTCCGGTTGCTGGAAAAGACCGCTCCGGACCGCGCCAAGGAATTGCTGGGTGAAAGCCAGTCCAATCTGACGCGCCGTTACGATCTGTACTCGCAGATGGCCACGTTTGGTAACAAGGATGACAAGGGAACCGAAAATGGAGCGGCGACTCCGGTTAATGGAGGAAACAAATAATGAACCTTTCCACCACTTATCTCGGGCTGAAACTCAAGAATCCCTTCATGCCGGGTGCCTCGCCGATGCCGGATAGCATCGGGGCGGTGCGCCGTCTCGAAGATGCGGGCGCGTCGGCCATCGTCATGCACTCGCTCTTCGAAGAGCAGTTCACGAACGAAGACCGCGTGCTGGAAGACGAGATTGCCACGCATCTGGAATCGAGCCCGGAGGCGACCAGCTTCCTGCCGATTCCGACCGAGTTCAACCTCGAGCCGGACGAATACCTGAAGCAGATCAGCCAGATCAAGGAAGCGGTCGACATTCCCGTCATCGCCTCGCTCAACGGTTCCACCGTGGGCGGCTGGGCGCGTTACGCGAAGGAAATTGAACAGGCTGGGGCGCATGCCTTGGAGTTGAATTTCTACCATCTCTCGACCAATGTCGAAGAGACAGGTTCCGAGGTGGAAAAGCGTGCGTGCGAGATTCTGAAGACGGTCAAGGAGAGCGTGAAGATCCCCGTCGCGGTGAAGCTCTCGCCGTTCTTCTCCTCGCTGCCGAACTTCAGCCGCCAATTGGTGGCCTCGGGTGCGGATGGTATCATTCTGTTCAACCGCTTCTATCAACCCGACATCGATACCGAAGAACTCGATGTGCTGCCGACCTTGCAGTTGTCGAACTCGTTTGAGTTGCGCCTGCGCCTGCGTTGGCTGGCCATTATCAGCGCTTCGGTGCCGACCAGCTACGCCTGCAGCGGCGGCGCTTACACGGGCCATGACGCGGTGAAGGCGATCATGACGGGTGCCACGGTGGTGCAATTCGTTTCCTCGTTGCTGAAGAACGGCCCCGAGTACCTCACGACCATCCTCCGCGATTTCGAAAAGTGGATGGAGGAGCATGAGTACAATTCGGTGGACGAGCTGCGCGGCTGCATGAGCTTCAAGCATTGTCCCGATCCTCTCGCCTACGAGCGCGGCAATTACCTCCGCATGCTCCAGGGCTGGAAGGTGTAGTATTTCCAGATTGGAAATTTCCAATTGCCAATTGAAAAGGCGGAGGTGGCGATAAGCTGCCTCCGCCTTTTCCGTCCGACCGTTGTCTGGACAGTAGAAAACAAGGGACGGCTTAAAGCGAGTTCTGAAGTTTGCAAGCCCGGCGATGCTACTCAATTTGCCGCCCCGGTAAATTGGTAATTGGGATTTGAAAATTGGAAATGAATTGACGCCGCCGTCGCATCGTGACGATATAAGGGGAACGAAGTTAGCAGGAGCTGCGTCCCGTGTTTTTTCTCGATGTCATTCTTTCCACGATTCTGATCCGGGTGGTCCTTGGCGTACTCGTGGCGTATCGCGGCCTGTTGCGGTTCATTTTCCTTTCCGCATTCCTGGTCTTGGTCGTTTATGCCAGCCGTCAGTTGCAACTGGCCTTGACCAGCCTGCTGGTGTTGACGCTGACTATCCCGGTGGCGCTGTTGCTACTCACCACGATTATCCCGGAGATTAAACGACTTTCGCAGGCAGTTCTATCCGGTCGTCTCTTTTGGGCGCGGGCGGTGCCGGAAAACCTGATTTCGTCCATTACCTCGGCCGTGATGGAGATGGGGCGGCAGCGGCTCGGTGCCCTGCTGGTTTTCTGCCAGCGCGACGATGTGAAACCACTGTTGAGCGGCGGTGAGGAAATCCTGGCCGCTCCGAACAAGTCGTTACTTCTTTCCCTGTTCAACCCGAAGTCGCCGCGTCATGACGGCGCGGTGGTGATTGAGGGAGGTCAATTGATCCGCATCGGAGCAGTTTTGCCTCTGGCGTCGGCCGAAGGGGTGCATGAGGAGTGGGGCACGCGCCATCTCGCGGCGGCGGGGTTGACCGGACAGTGCGACGCACATGTGATGGTAGTAAGCGAAGAGCGTGGGGTGATTTCCTACGCGGCGGGGGGCGAACTGCGGGCCATTCATCCAGCGTCTGAGGAGAATGTCCGTGCTGCGGTGGTGGAGGCACTCGGGTTGAGTGTGGATCGCAATCGACGGATGCGCCGGTTATTTTTCGAGGTTTTTCTCTGGATGGTGGCTCTGATTTTTTCCATTGCGGGTTCCTACACTGCCACGCAGTTGACGAACTGGCTCAAGAATGAGCCGGTCGATATCCGTTCCTTTAATGCGGATGTGCGCATCGTGAATCTGCCGCCGGATCTCTACGTGGATGATCTCAAGTCGACCTCGTGTTCCGTCTTCCTGCGCATTCCGCGCACGACCCGGCTCTTTGGGGTACCGAATCTGGCGGTGACGGTTGATCTGGCGAAGTATCCCCCGGGGCCGGTCACGGTGAATCTTTCCCGTCAGATGCTGGGGAATATCGAATGGGAAGTGGATCACTTCGAGCCAACCCAACTCAAATTCCAGTTGGTGAAAAGCCGTACGACGGAATTGACGCTCAAGCCGATGTTGCTCGGGTTACGGCCCGAGTTGCGAGCCCGGCGCGTGCGTGTGACTCCGGAAACGATTCAAGCCGAAGTGCGCAGTACGCAATGGAAGGACAGCACGTTGGAAACGGCGCCAATCGATCTCTCGTCGGTGACGGTTCCCGGTACCTACAATTTCAATGCGCAGGTGATCGTTCCGGCGGTGATTCGGTATAATCATGGGGCGGACAAGGTACCGGTCCGGGTGCAGGTGGAGATTTCGTCTCGATAATACGCCACATTTTAGAGTTGGTTTTTACAGGTTTTACTTTATTTTGAGGCGTCCTTGTTTAAGACAACTTCGGCGAATCAGATTCTAATTCGATGGACGCCAGTCACGCAATTAAGCGCCCGAGCCGTCACCGCCCCATTCGGGCGGTTATACGAATTCTCTTTTGCAGCGGTCTCTTGATCGGTGCAGGCTGGGCACAACCCACTCCTGTCCAGCAGGAGAAACTTCGGGATTTCGACGCCGTTACGCTGCAGCTTCCTTACACGCATCAATTTCAATTTGCCGGTTACTACGCGGCGATCGAGAAGGGGTTCTACGCGCAGGAAGGATTGGTGGTGAATCTGCGCGAGGTCACGCGAGGCGAGACACCGGTCGATGCGGTGACGAGTGGCCGGGCGCAGTACGGGGTTGCCGGTTCGGAATTGGTCGTGGAGCGATTGCGTGGGCGGCCTGTGGTGGCGTTGGCGGCGATTTTCCAACATTCGCCTTACGTGATCATTTCGGATGCGCGCAAGAAGATCCGTCATCCGCTCGATCTGGTGGGCAAGCGGGTGATGATGGAATTGAATCAGCGCGATGTGGAAATCATGGCGATGTTTCGCAAGCTGGGCGTTGACATTGGCCGCATGCAGGTGAAGCGCAACAGTTGGAACGTGGATGATTTGATCGAGGGGCGGGTCGACGCAATGGGCGCATACATCACGGACAAGCCTTTCGTCCTGAAGAAGCGTGGCGTGGCTGTCAGTGTCCTGAAACCCGATCAATACGGCATTGATTTCTATGGCGATTGCCTGTTCACCTCCGAGAACGAACGGCAGTTGAATCCGGCGCGTGTGGAAGCGTTCCTGCGGGCGAGCCTGCGGGGTTGGCGTTACGCAATGGAGCAGCCGGATGAGGTCATCGCGATGATTCGCGACAAGTACGGCGGACAGACGTACGGATTGACGGAGGAGGATTTACGCTTTGAGGCAGATGAGATGCGCAAGTTGATCATGCCGGACCTGATTCCGGTGGGGCAAATGCACCCGGAACGGTGGCAGCATATCGCCGAGACTTTCGTCGAGCTCAAGTTGGCGTCGCGCCCGTACACGCTCAATGGATTTCTGTTCTGGCCGAAGGAAAATGAGCCGGAAGATCGTTGGCTGTATTGGCTCAGGGCGGCGCTTTTTGCCACGGTGCTGGTGGCCTTGGTGGTGATCTTGTGGAATCTCCAACTGCGGAGGCAGGTGGAGAAGCGGACGCACCAGTTGAAGAGGCAAAACGAGGCGATCCAACGCGAGGCGGAGGCGCTGCGTCAGGCCGAGGAGCGCTTGAAGGCGAGCGAGGCAAAGTTCCGGCGCATCTACGATGCGAACATCATGGGGATGTTTTATGCCTCCGCCACGGGACATATCCAGGAGGCGAATGATGCCTTCCTGAAGCTCTTGGGATTTACGCGCGAGGATTTGGACAACGGTCTCGTCGAGAGCATGGTGTTCAGTGATCCGGAATGGCATCCGTTGCAGCCTTTTGCGGTGAATGAAATCGAGGAGCGCGGTGTATGTACGCCGTATGAAAAGGATTTGCTGTGCCGCAACGGGACGCGGGTGCCGACGATTGTGACAGCCGCCGTGGTGGGGCCGGAGGATAAGTCGGTCATCGCCATCGTGCAGGATATTTCCGAGAAGCGCCGCCTGATCGAGGAGCAGATGAAGACGAGCAAGCTCGAAGCGGTGGGCGTGCTGGCGGGGGGCATTGCGCACGACTTTAATAATCTCCTCACGCCGATTCTTGGCAATCTCTCGCTGGCGCGCAACACGAGCGACAACACGCCCGGCATGGACGGCTTTTTGCAGCTCGCGGAAAAGGCGTGCTGGCGGGCGCGGGATCTGACTCAGCAATTGCTCACTTTCGCGCGCGGGGGAGCTCCGGTCAAAAAAGCGGCAGTGTTGCCCGATCTGATTCGCGATTCGACGCTCTTCGCACTGCATGGTTCGAACGTCCGCGCCCAGTTCGAGATCGATGATCATCTGGCCACGGTGGAAGCCGATCAGGGTCAGCTCAGCCAGGTGCTGCAGAATCTGGTGATTAATGCCGTTCACGCCATGCCGCAGGGCGGGATCATCCGCGTGCGCGCGTACAACGTGGACAAGATTGAGCATTGGCAGATTCCCTCCGTCATGGGCAAGCATGTGTGCATCGAGGTGGCCGATTCGGGTACGGGAATTTCTCCGGAAAATCTCAAACGCATTTTTGATCCGTACTTCACCACCAAGGCGCACGGTCACGGACTGGGTCTGGCCACATCATTCTCGATTATTCGTCGTCACGACGGGCATATCGGGGTCACGTCGCAACTGGGCAAGGGCAGCACGTTCAGCCTCTTTTTACCAATCAGTCGCAATGTCACCGCCAAGGAGCAGGCCGAACCTGCGGCACCGAAATCCAGTGGCAAGGGCGGTCGTGTGCTCATCATGGATGACGAGGCCGATATCCGCCAATTGGTCAGCGATATTCTGGAACATTCCGGTTTCGAGGTGGAGGCATCCGCTAATGGCGCGGAAACAGTGCGCCTCTATCGCGAGGCAAAGGAATCAGGCAAGCCATTCGGCGCGGTGATTCTTGATCTGACGGTGCCCGGCGGCATGGGCGGCGCGGAAACGTTGCAAGCCTTGCGGAAATACGATCCCTCTGTGAAGGCGATTGTGTGCAGCGGATATTCGAACGACCCGATCATGGCGGAATACGAGAAACACCATTTCAAGGCGGCGGTGCGCAAGCCGTTCTCCTTTGACGAGATCACTGCCACGGTCGCGAAGGTGATGCAGGGTTAGGTCTTGCGTACGGCGGGGCGAATCGGTGAACAGCGGCGGCGGCACACAGTGCCGCCCTACAACGCAGAAGCATCTAGTACCCGTGGCTTATTACTCTGCCTTGGTATAGAGCTCCGCTCCGGTCTTCTTGAACTCCTCGGCCTTGGCTTGCATGCCGGCTTCGAGCGCCTTTTGCTCTTCCAGTCCTTTTTCAGCGGCGTACTTGCGCACGTCCTCGGTGATCTTCATCGAGCAGAAGTGCGGACCGCACATGGAGCAGAAGTGCGCCTGCTTGGCGCCTTCCTGCGGGAGCGTGGCATCGTGGAATTCGCGTGCGCGCTGGGGATCGAGACCGAGATTAAACTGATCCTCCCAGCGGAATTCGAAGCGAGCCTTCGAGAGCGCGTTGTCACGTTCGGCGGCATGGGGGAATCCCTTGGCCACGTCAGCGGCATGGGCGGCAATCTTGTAGGCAATCACGCCATCGCGCACATCGTTCTTGTTCGGCAGTCCGAGATGTTCCTTCGGCGTGACGTAGCAGAGCATCGCGCAGCCATACCAACCGATCATCGCGGCACCGATGGCGCTGGTGATGTGATCATAGCCGGGGGCGATGTCGGTCGTGAGCGGTCCGAGCGTGTAGAACGGCGCTTCATGGCAATGCTTGAGTTCGAGGTCCATGTTTTCCTTGATCAACTGCATCGGCACATGGCCGGGGCCTTCGATCATGACTTGGCATTCGTGCTTCCACGCGACCTTGGTCAATTCGCCAAGCGTGTATAATTCGCCGAGCTGCGCTTCGTCATTCGCGTCCGCGCCCGCGCCGGGACGCAGGCCATCGCCGAGGGAGAAGGAGACATCGTACGCTTTCATGATCTCGCAGATTTCCTCGAAATGAGTATAGAGGAAATTCTCCTGGTGATGGGCGAGACACCATTTCGCGAGGATCGAGCCGCCGCGGCTGACGATGCCGCAGACGCGCTTGGCGGTCAGGGGGACATAGCGCAGGAGCACGCCGGCATGAATGGTGAAGTAATCGACGCCCTGCTCAGCCTGTTCGATGAGCGTGTCGCGGTAGAGTTCCCAAGTGAGTTCCTCGGCGCGGCCACCGACTTTTTCGAGGGCTTGGTAAATCGGTACGGTGCCGATCGGGACGGGTGAGTTGCGGATGATCCATTCGCGCGTGGCGTGGATGTTCTTGCCGGTGGAGAGATCCATCACGGTGTCGGCACCCCAGCGGATCGACCACGCCATTTTCTCAACCTCTTCTTCAATGGAGGAGGCGACGGCGGAGTTGCCGATGTTGGAGTTGATCTTCACGCGGAAGTTGCGGCCGATGATCATCGGTTCGCTCTCGGGATGATTCACATTCGCGGGAATGATGGCACGGCCGGCGGCGACTTCATCGCGGACGAATTCCGGAGTGATGATCTTCGGCAGACGTGCCCCGAAGGCTTGGCCGGGATGCTGGAAGTCGCGACCTGCATCGGTCGGCCACTCGCCGCGCGAAGAGGGTAGTTCGCGGCCGAGGTTTTCACGAATCGCGATGTACTCCATTTCGGGCGTGATGATGCCGCGCTTGGCGTAGTGCATCTGCGTGACGTTGCCGCCGCTCTTGGCGCGCAGCGGTTGACGTTGCAGGCCGGGGAATTCTTCGAGACGACCGCGTTCCTGCTGGCTGGCGTACTCGGCGTGGGTGGCGGTGAGGTAGCCGTTATCGCGAGGGTGTACGGGGCGACCGAGGTAGGTTTCCGTGTCGGCGCGCTGATCGATCCATTGCTGGCGCAGTGGGGCGAGACCCTTGCGGATGTCGATCTTGACGGCGGGATCGGTGTAGGGACCCGAGGCGTCGTAAATGCGGATCGGTGGATTTGCGATCAGGTTGCCTTGAAAGTCGCGTGTGGGAGTTTGTTCGACTTCGCGGAGCGCCACGCGGACGCCGGGCTGTTTGCCGTCGACATGAATCTTATGCGAATTCGGGAACGGTTGCGTGACCGAGGCGAGGAGCTTCTTTTTGCTGCGGAGAAGGGAGCCCTTGCTCTTGGTGCGGGTGCCGGATTTGGGTGCGATCATATCTGTGTTCCTTTCGTTCGCGATGCGGAAAACTGGAACAGGGGAAACAGCAGGCACGACGGTGTGCGACGCCACTCTCTCCCTTCGCCAGCATTATCCGGATCAGGTTCTTCGGGTCGTTGCCTCGTAGGCAACCTCTCAGCCGTTTCCAGCTCCCCGTAGGGTGAAAGGTACGCTAATAGCCCCATCTTGCAAGTCAATCATCGCGGACGGAGTGCGTGTTGCCGAAACGACCGCTTTTGCGTAGTGTTGGCGATCGTGGACAGCATTCTCTTTATCCGGGGTGGCGCATTGGGGGATTTCATCGTCACGCTGCCAGCCCTGCGTCTGGTGCGCGAAAAATGGCCGCAAGCGCATATCGAACTGTTGGGCTATCCGCGCCATGCGGCGCTCGGCGTGAATCGCTATTACCTGAACGCGGTGCGTAGCGTGGATACGGGGCCGCTGGCGGGATTCTTCATTCCGAACGCAGTGCTGGACCCAGAGCTGGTCGATTACTTCGGTGATTTCGACTTGGTGGTGTCGTACTTCTATGATCCGGATCAGATCTTTTTTCAGAACCTGAAACGTTGCAATATGCCAAACCTGATCACCTTCTCGCCCGTGGCGGGATTGGCTCCGGCGGCGAAACATTTCTGCGCGCCGCTGAGCGAATTGGGTTTGGGGACGGACGATTATTCGAGTCGCCTGCATCTGTCGGCGGAAGACAAAGCGTGGGCGGTGGAATTCTTGAAGGAGCTTGATCCCTCGCGGCCAACGGTGGCGATTCACCCCGGCAGTGGCAGTGAAAAAAAGAACTGGCCTATTGATCGGTGGGTGGAGTTGTGCCAGCGCCGGGTGACAGCTGGGAAAGAAAATTTCGTGGTGGTTAGTGGCGAGGCGGACGATGAGAGAACGCAATATTTGCTCGCGCGTTGGCCGGGCAAGTCGCCGCTCGTGGCGCGTCATCTCCAGCTGCCGCATCTGGCGGCTGTGCTCGCGGCCTGTCGCTTGTTCGTGGGACACGATTCGGGCGTGACGCATTTGTCGGCTGCGGCGGGTTGTCCCAGCATCGCGCTCTTTGGTCCAACCGATCCGGCGATGTGGGCTCCGGTTGGCTCGCATGTGCGCGTTCTGGAACGTTACGGTGACATGGCCGCGATTAGCGTTGATGAGGTGTGTACTGCGATGGATCAGACTTTGGGGGCGCTGCCCCTACACCCCCGCTCAAGGAAATGATTTCCTTGAGAATCTTCTCATTAGCCGAAAGACCGTGTGGCGCTGCGCCACACGGTCTTTCGGCTAATTGAGGTTCCCAGAGGGTATGATACCCTTTGGGAGGAGGTTTGGAGGATGGAGTCCTCCAATGCTCATTACAGCGACTGGGTGAACTTCTCGAGTTGGTAGCACTCGATGATGTCGCCTTCCTCGTAGTCGTTGAAATCGCCGAGGCGGATACCGCATTCCAGACCGGCGCGCACTTCGCTGGCTTCGTCTTGGAAACGTTTGAGCGTGTGGATGCCGCCGTCGTAGATCGGCTGCTTGCGGCGTACCACGCGGGCGCGGGCGTTGCGGACGATGCGGCCGTTGCTGACGCTGCAGCCGGCGACGGGGAACTTGGACAGTTTGAATACCTGTTTGACCACGGCAGTGCCGAGTTGGGTTTCGCGCAGTTCGGGGTCGAGCAAGCCGACCATCGCGTCCTTCACCTGGTCGATGAGTTCGTAGATGATCGAGAAGAGCTTGATCTGGATGCCTTCGCGCTTGGCGGCGTTTGCGGCGGAGTTGTCGGTCTTGGTGTTGAAGCCGATGACGATGGCCTGCGATGCCTTGGCGAGTAGTATGTCGGATTCCGAAATCGGGCCGACGGCGGCGTGGACGACTTCGAGGTCGATCTTCTTGCTCTCGATTTTGGAGAGGGAGCCGACGATGGCTTCGACGGAGCCCTGTACGTCGCCCTTGAGGATGACTTTGAGAACTTTGCGTTGTCCGTCGGCGATCGTGGCGAAAAGATTTTCCAGCGTGACGCGGGGAGGCGCTTCGAGTTTGCCGAGGCGGAGCTTGGCGGCGCGTTCTTCGGCGATCTCGCGGACTTCCTTCTCGTTGCGCATGGTGGTGAGTTCTTCACCGGGAGAGGGCACGCCGTTGAGGCCGAGGATTTTCACGGGAGTCGAGGGGCCGGCTTCCTTGATGGGCTGGCCGATGTCGTTCACGAGTGCGCGGATGCGGCCATAGAATGGTCCACAGAGGGCGGCATCACCGACATGGAGCGTGCCGGATTGGACGAGGAGCGTGGCAGTCGGACCGCGGCCCTGTTCGATTTGGGACTCGATGATGACGCCACGACCGGCACCGTGCGGATTGGCCTTGAGTTCGAGAATTTCCGCTTGGAGGAGCATCATCTCGAGAAGCTTTTCGATGCCGATTTTGCGGGTGGCGGAGACTTCGCAGACGATGGTGTCGCCGCCGTATTCTTCGGGGACAAGACCCTGTTCTTGCAAGTGCGCTTTGACTCGGGTGGTGTTTGCGCCGGGGAGATCAATTTTGTTGATCGCCACGATGATCGGCACCTTGGCGGCGCGGGCGTGGTTGATTGCCTCGATGGTTTGCGGCATCAGGCTGTCATCCGCCGCGACGACGAGAATGACGATGTCCGTGACGCTGGCTCCGCGGGCGCGCATGGCAGTAAATGCGGCGTGGCCGGGGGTGTCGAGGAAAGTGATGGATTGGTTGCCGCGCTTTACCGTGTACGCGCCGATGTGTTGCGTGATGCCACCGGCTTCACCGGCGGCGACGCGGGTCGAACGAATGGCGTCGAGGAGCGAGGTCTTGCCGTGGTCGACGTGGCCCATGATGGTGACCACGGGCGGACGGGCTTGAAGCTCCGCCGGTTTGGGCGGGGCGGGCTTGGGCGGTTCCACGACCTTGACGGGAGCGTGGACCTGACCGGCGCCGCGTTCGCGCTTTTCGATTTCGAACGTGAATCCTTTTTTCACGCACAGTTTGCGCGCGGTGTCTTCGTCGATGGTCTGTGTGAGCGTGGCGAAAATGTTCAGCTCCATGAGGTCATGGATGAGCTGGAAGGGTTTGAGGCCCATCTTGGCGGCGAGTTCCTTGACCACGATCGGCGGTTTCATGACGACGATTTTGGAAATCGGAGCGGCTGGCGCAGCGGGGGCCGGGGTGGCTGCTGGTGTGGGCGCGGCGACAGGGGCCGGGGCCGTTGCCACTGGGGTGGGGGCGGGCGTCGGTTCCACTTTGGCCGCGACAGGAGTAGCGGCGGGAGCGGCGGTTTCCGCTTTCTTTTCAGCGGGGTGGGCCGAGGCCGTTTTCTTTTTGGCGGCAGGCGCTTTCGTCGCGTGTGCAGAATCCGCCTCTTCCGCGGGAGACTTCACCTTGGGGGCGGCGGTCTTGCGGGTCGGCTTGGTGGCAGGAGTGGAGGCGGATTTTTCTTTGGACATCGGTTACGAAGCGGGTGTGGCTTTGGTTTGGTTGACAGCGGTCGCGTGGATTTTCCGGGCCAGTTCCGGGTCAACCTCAGGTAGGGCCGAGCTGAATTCATCGGCGTCCACTTCCTGGATGCCTTCAATGCTGAGGAATCCGGCGCGAACGACTTGGGAGGCAATCGGGGCTTCGATCTGGAGCAATCCGGCCATCTTGGCGGCGGCCTGATTGAGCTGATCTTCAAAGGCCATCGCCGTCGATTGTTCCTTCTGAATATCGATTTCCCAACCGGTCAGTTTTTGCGTGAGGCGTGCATTCTGGCCGCGGCGTCCGATGGCGAGGGAAAGGTTTTCTTCGTCGACGATGACTTTAACTCGCTTGTGGGCCTCATCAATTTCCAGGCTCTTGAGCTTGGCGGGTTTGAGGGCTTCCACGGCGAGTTCACGGATGTTGGGCGACCAGCGGAAGAGGTCGACCTTCTCGTTGTTGAGTTCGCGGACGATGTTCTTTACGCGGGAGCCGCGCAGGCCGACGCAAGCGCCGACGGGGTCCACTTTTTCGTTGGAGGACCAGACGGCGATCTTCGTGCGGTAACCGGCTTCGCGGGCGAGGCCTTTGATTTCGACGGTCTTGTCGTTGAGTTCGCTGACTTCCAGTTCAAACAGCTTTCGGACGAAATCCGGATGGCTGCGGGAAAGAATGATTTCGGGGCCGCGCTGGGTGTTCTCGACGGTGACGACGTAGGCGCGGATGCGTTCTCCGGGAGTGTATTCTTCCGTCGGGACGCGTTCCTTGGCAGGCATGACGGCTTCGAATTTGCCGAGGTCGATGATGACGTCGGAGCGTTCAAAGCGGCGGACGGTGCCGGTGACGATGGCGCCCATGCGGTCTTTGAATTCGTTGAAGACCATGGAGCGTTCGATGCCGCGCAACGTCTGGTTCATGGCTTGCTTGAAGACTTGGGCGGCAATGCGGCCGAAATCGCGCGGCGTGACTTCCACGGGTACGATTTCACCGAGCTTCACGTCGGCACGGATGCCGCGGGCTTTGGCCAGGGTAATTTCGTCATGAGGTTGCGTGACCTTTTCGACAACGAGAAGGTTTGCAAGGGCGCGGATTTTGCCATTGCGGGGGTCGAGCTCCACGCGCAAATCGCGGGCGGGGCCAACGCTTTTGCGGGCCGCTGCAAGGAGGGCGCTTTCCACCGCGGCGATCAAGTCTTCTTTCTTGATCCCCTTCTCCTTCTCCATGTAATCCAATATGGCAACAAATTCCTGGCTCATAACTGTTCCTCTCCTTCCGATTACGACACGACAGGAAAAAAAAGTGGGAACCGGTTAGAGTTCCCACCGTGCCGTAATCTGAGTTATTAAGCCTACAGTGGAAGGAATTTAGGTCAAGGGTAAAAGACAAAAAAGCGCCGGGGTAGGCGTTTCGGGCGAATTAGGCGCGCTTTAACGGTCGGTAGGAAAGATGAAATGATCCGCTTCTGGTATGGGGCTGGAACTGATTCAACAGTAGTTAACTCGCTGGTGGGTAAAGTTGATAGAGCATGAGATAAACAATGACGCCGGTAACGGATACGTACATCCAGACGGGCCATGTCCAGCGGGCGAGTTGTTTGTGTTCGTCGAAGCGTTCTTTCAAGGCGAGGTAGAAGGTGCGCAGGATCATTGGTAGGACGATCATGGCGAGGATGGTATGGGTGAACAGGATGGTCAGGTAAATGGTGCGTGGCCAGCCGGGTGTGGTGAACTTGGTGACACCTTTGCCATAATAGTAGTGCATGCCGAAATGGTAGGTCAGGTAGCAGGCCAGAAAAACGGCGGAGGTGATAAAGGCGCTGATCATGAAGGCGCGGTGAACGTTCTTATGGCCGCGCAGGATGGCGATGAAGCCGCCCAGCAACAGAAGTGATGTCAGGCTGTTAAGGGTAGCATTGAGGGCAGGAAATTGTGAGAGGGGTAGCATGGGGGGTGGGTTCCTTGAGGAGTCGATCGATATCGGCTTTGAGTTTCGGGTAGGTCTCGGGGAGGAGTCCATCGTAATATCCGCGTATGACGCCGTTGCGGTCGACGAGGACCAGTCGGGTGCTGTGGATGAATTTTTCGGACGGCGGCGCTTTGGGATCGTAGTTGGGCTGGGCGACGAGTTTGAAACTGGTTTCAATGAGGGTATAGAGCGGGATTTTTTCGCCGGTGACGAAGAGCCAGCGTTGCGGGTCGGCTCCGTACTTGGTGGCGTATTGGGTGAGCACGGGAGGGGTATCGCCGCTGGGGTTGACGCTGAAGGAGACGAGGCGGATATCGGTGTGTCTGGCGATTTCTTTTTGAAACGCGGCGAAATGCTGGCTCAACGTGGGGCAGGGGCCACCGCAGGCGGTGAAGATGAAGTTGGCCACCCAGACTTTGCCGAGGAGATCGCGGTTGGTTATGTCCTTGCCGGTGCGTTCGGTGAGGGTGAAGTCGGCGACTTGGCCGAGCTTCGGTAGTCCGGGTTTCGGCGTGAACGGTTTGGCGAAGGTCAGGAGGTATGCTCCGAGCGCTGCGACGAGAATCAGGGCGAGAAAGGCCCCGGCCATTTTGAGGACAATTTTGTTCGCAGCCACGGAGTCAGGGGGAGATTAGGGATTGCGGCCCTGCACGCGATTGGTCAGCCATGAGCAGATGCCGAGCAGGGTGACGGCGAAAAGGATGAGGACGCCGACACTGATCCAGAGGGGCGGATCGGAAGCTTCCGGGGCGGCGATGGGGGAGATGAGTACTTGGCGGAGGGCGGCAAGTCCGTAGTGGAGCGGGTTCAAAAAGATCACCCACTTGACCCAGGTCATCGCACCGGTCGGCGGAAACAAGGCGCCGGAGAGCAGCCAGAGTGGGATGAGGACGAGATTCATCAGGGCGTGAAAACCCTGTGTGGAATCGAGCGGCCAGGCGATGAGATAGCCGAGTGCGGTGAGTCCAAATCCAATGAGGAAGAACAACGCAATGATGCCCGGCAACGAGGCCCACGGAATCGGAATGCCGGTGAGCGGGGCCATGGCGAGAAAGATCAAGGCTTGGATCAAGGAGAGCGTCGCGCCGCCGCAGAGTTTCCCAAGGACAATGGCGCTGCGGGAGATCGGCGAGGTGAGCACGCCCTGCAGGAAACCCTCGCGGCGATCTTCAATAATGGAGATGGTGGAGAAGATGGCGGTGAAGAGCATGATGAGCATCAACGTGCCGGGGAAGAAATATTGGAGGTAGGTGAAACCTTCCGGCGCGCCTTCGGCGTGGAAGGATTTCCCCATGCCCGCGCCAATGACGAACCAGAACATGATAGGCGAGGCGAGCGCGCCGATGACGCGATTTTTCTGGCGCAGGAAGCGAACCACTTCGCGCGACCAGAGGGTCCACGTGGGCAGGGTGACCGTGTTGAAGAAACTGGCGGTGACCGGTGAAGGAGTGGAAGTGCTCATGACGAATTAGTTTTCGAAGCGGCGGCCGGTGAGGTGGATGAACACATCCTCCAGCGTGGGTTGAGAGAGGGTGATGGAGTCGACCTTGTCTGGGAACGCGGCAACGATCTGCGCGACGAGTTTCGGACCACTCTCCGCCTGATCGCCGGGCGTCTCGATGCGGAGACTGCCTCCGACGAGGGAGGGCTTGAGTGAGAGCTTTTCGGTGATTTGGCCGGCGAGCGCGGTGGCATCGGATGATTGCACGGTGATGACGGAGCCGCGCAAGGCGGATTTCAATTTGTGCGGCGTATCAAGGCAGACGCGCAGGCCGCGGTCGAGGATCATCAGGCGGTGGCAACGCTCGGCTTCGTCCATGAGATGGGTCGTGACGAGGATGGTGATTTTCTCGCGCTGATTGACCTCTTGCAGATAATTCCACAACTCCAGCCGCGCGTTGGGATCGAGGCCGGTGGTGGGTTCATCGAGGATCAGCAGCGAGGGGCGGTGCAGGAGTCCCTTGGCTACTTCCACGCGGCGCTGCAAGCCGCCGGAGAGTGTCTCCACTTTATCTTTCAAGCGGTCGTCGATCTTGAATTTGGAGGCAAGCTCTTCGATGCGTTTCGCGAGCGTGCGACCGTAGAGGCCGTAAAGATGACCTTGATGGCGCAGGTTCTCGCCGACGGTGAGTTTCTTGTCGAGGCTGGGGGATTGAAAAACGATGCCGAGATGCTGGCGGATACCGGCGAGGTCGTAGCGCAGCGAAATGCCGTCGAGGGTGATCGTGCCGTCCTGCAGCGGGAGCAGGGTGGAGAGAATGCGAAAGAGTGTGGTCTTGCCGCTGCCATTGGGCCCGAGCAGGCCGAAGATTTCTCCCTGTTGCAGCGAGAACGAAAGGCGGTCCAGCGCGAGCCGTTCGCCGTAGCGATGGCTCAGGGTCTCAATCGAAAGAAAGGCGGGCGTGGTCATAAGAAAGTCTGACGATATAAGTGGCCAATCTACTGATAGACAACAGGAAAGCAAGCGGCAGCCGCATTTGGCTGATACTCTAATATTGGGGCTTTCGATTTATTAGAGCCTGTTCACGACCTTTCGGGGAGTCCCCTGAGAGTGGAGGGGGGCGAAAAAAAAGTGCGTCGACAAAGCGCTACAAGGATCAACCGACTCTGTTGGGTGTCGCGTGCGGTGTCGTCGAGAAATTTCAAATTTCTGGTTTGAGATTTCAAAGGAAAAGAGTCCGCGCATGGGGACAGACTAGCACGGCTGGCGCAGGAGTGTTTGTCTTAGGTTTGCTACGTGAGCTGCGTGTGCGACATTTTGCGTCGTGGGGCGGCCAAATTCCTGATCGCGCGACGGCTCCTCATTTCGAGGCAGAGTCTAATGACCGCCGCAGGAGCCTTTGGCGTTGGGAACGTCGTTGAGGAAATTCCATGCCTTGCGATAGCTTTTGCCGTGCAGGTAGTGCAGCAATTGGGGCGAGGCGGCGGGGTCTTGGGCGAGTCGTTCGTGCAGGGAGTCGAGTTTCGCGAAGAGGGCGAGCAGGTCGGGTGGATTCGGTTCGCGCTGGCGCGGCACGGCGTCGAGATAGTCGCGCAAGGTGTCGCGGATTTCTTCGGAAAGGGCCATGGGAAATTTCAAATTGAGATTTCAGATTCGGAACGACTCGGTTCCGCGTGTTATGCCGAGCGGAGCTTTTCCTTCTTCTCGTCCCATTCGGCGCGGATCTTGGTGAGTTCCTGTGCGAGGGTTTGTTGCAACATCTGGACATTCTCCGGGCTGTTGGCGGCTCGAGCGGCGGCAATGGCGGCTTGCGCCATGGTTTCGCGCTCGGCGATCTTCGCTTTGTAGACGGAGTCCAGCTCCTGAATCTGCGCGATCTGTTCGGGGGAGAGTTTCTTGAGAGGGCTCGATTTCTCGAGTCGTTCCATGGCCAGTTCGTAAGCGGATTTCATAGGTGGGGTGGGAAAGGGGACTGTCCGTAATGGCGTTAAGGAGCTTCCTGCTATAATTCAACGAGTTGGGTCTATCGCTGTTAAATAAGTGATTTCAGAGGGAAAATGATAGAATGAGGTGGACTACATCTGTCGATGCCGATTTTTTGCAATTTTCATCCTAAATCTCTCTTAGCTTAGTGCCATTCATGCCTGCCTCCCTTTAATCTTAATTGAATGCAGAGAGATTTCTCTCGTTAACCACTTTCTGCTCAAGTGGTACTTCTGAACAATATCTTTTTACCGAAGATAGAAACTCATAATCAGTATCTAAATTCAGCATATAAATAAACCCGCTCTTTAACGCAAGGTACACCCTTTTCCTTTCTTCGCTCACAGAACTCTTGGATACGCTCACTCTATAAGGGGCTTTTATTATCATTATTTTATTAATTTCAGCGTAAAGAACAAACATTGAAAGTAAGTTTAAAACTCTCAACTCCATACTGTTTTCGTTGAAACGTACGTTAGTTATTACCATTGATAAAATTATTGCACTTATTCTGCGAATGGTATTTTTCATGAGAATAGTATCTTCGAAAAATAGAGAGAGACGAATAAAGGGGACTGTCCGCAGATTAGGGAAGCGTGAGCCACACCTCGCCGTCGATGATTTCCACGGGGTGACTTTTCACCTTGGCTCCGGGAATGTTCGGGCAGGCACCGCTTTGCAAATCGAAGCGCCATTGATGCCAGGGGCAGGCGACGTGGCCGTCTTTGACCGGGCCTTCGCTGAGCGGTCCGCCCCGGTGCGGGCACCGGT
This sequence comes from Verrucomicrobium sp., assembly GCA_017849585.1. Classification (GTDB taxonomy): domain Bacteria; phylum Verrucomicrobiota; class Verrucomicrobiia; order Methylacidiphilales; family UBA1321; genus UBA1321. The sequence goes on along the minus strand of JAFIGT010000013.1, from coordinate 124,003 downwards.
TGTCGAGCGCGAAGAAACCGTCCTCGGTGTGGAAGAGTGCGATCTCTCCGGAGGGCGTGGCGAGGCAGCGTTTGGAACCGGGGGGGAGTTCGGCTGCGGCGAGGAGCTTGGTTCGTTCGGGCATCGCTTCAATTTATGTCAGTTGCGGCGGGATGCAAGTTGGGTTATGGATACCGTCATGACGTGGTTCGCTCCCGGTCCGAATTTTGGTTACACGATCAAGCAGATTGATGATCATCCGTGGCAGACGCTGATCACGATGAAGGAAATTGTCCGGCTGGAGCCCGGCTCGCTGGAATTCATCGGGCCGGATGTCGACCGTCACATCGCCTACTGGCGTGTGCATAAGCCGGAGTTGTTCGAGGCGGGGAAGAAGCCGGTCTTTGTATTGGATACCACTCCGGTGCATCCGCATCAGGTCGAGGCGGAACCGCGCCGCCCCTTCCAGCCGTGGAAGGGGTAACCCATCTTTGGTCTATTTTTGCGACCACTCACATGGGAGTGTAACCAGACCCCAGCGCCGACTTTCGATTAATTTATCCGATGTGGCGGAGGGGACAATGGGAGGCATTTCCAGCCCGCGCAGGAGTGAGATTGAGTCTGCCTGATTGCGGATCAGGCACAGCGAAATCCAGTAGGCATCGGGTCGGAGATAGCGTGTGGGTAAGGTGACATTGAAATGATAAGTGCCGGGTTGGAGTTCGAGCAAGGGTTGGGTTTCCGACCAGTTGCTGGAGAAGACTTCGATGCCCTCGCTGTTGCGCACTGCGATGAAGAGATTGCCTTCGTGGAGTGGGGCGGAAAGTTCGATTTCGAGATGAGCGGTGAGCGGTTCTCCCTGCGCCACGGAGGCTGGCCATGTTTGCTCGCCCGAGGAAAAGGAGAGCGCGGTGAAGCGGCCGATGGCATCGGGTTCGCCACCAAAGCGGCTCAAATCGTATCGTTCGGCTTTTTGTCCGAGGTAGCGGGCGATGACGAGACCGGGTTCGCCGTCGCTGATCAATTTGCCGTCTTCGAGGAGGAGCGCGCGCGAGGCGAGGGACTGGACCAACTGCATCTGGTGGCTGACGAGAATGACCGTGTGGCCGCTGCGCGCGACGTCCTGCATCTTGTCGAGGCAACGGCGCTGGAATTTGGAATCACCCACGGCGAGTACTTCGTCCACAATCAGGATTTCATTCTGGAGATGGGCTGCTACGGCGAAGGCGAGGCGGACGAACATGCCGCTGGAGTAGCGTTTCACAGGGGTGTCGACAAAGGCGCCGATCTCCGCAAAGTCGACAATCTGGTCAAATTGCGAGCGGATCTCGGCGTGGCTCATGCCGAGGATGGCGCCATTGAGGAAAATATTTTCGCGGCCGGTGAGTTCGCCGTTGAATCCGGTGCCAACTTCGAGAAGGCTCGCGACGCGGCCATTGATTTCAATGCGTCCAGTGGTTGGGTCGGTAATGCGGCTGAGGAGTTTCAGTAGGGTGGATTTTCCGGCTCCATTGCGACCGATCAAGCCGACGATTTCGCCGGGTTGAATGGTGAAGTTGACGTTCTGCAAGGCCCAGAATTCCTGGGTGCGGCTCTGCTTCGGCGTGGTGCCACGCAGGCGGGAGAGGATGGAGAGTCCTGCGTTGCGCAGCGTCTCGCGCAAGGTCCAGGTGCGTACGTCACTGTTTTGTAGGTGATAGCGCTTGCCGAGATTCTGGACGTGAATGGCGGGAGTGGACATCAGATGATATCGGCGAAAGTTTTTTCCGTCGTGCGGAAATAGCGCAGTCCGGACCACAGCAGCATTAATAGAAAGAGAATCGACAAGGCCAATCCGGAAAGACAGAGGGAGGCTTTTCCGCCGAACAGAGCCCAACGAAAACCGTCGATCACGCTCACGAGGGGGTTAAGGGAATAGAGTAATCGCCAGCGTTCCGGAACGATGTCGCTGGCGTAGCCGACCGGGGAGATAAACATGCCAAGCTGCAATACGAGTGGCACGAGCGTGCCGAAATCGCGGTAGCGTACGTTGAGGGCGGCGATCCAGATGCCGGCGCTGGCCGCAGCGAGCAAGGCGAGGGTGATCCAGGCCGGCAGGGTGAGCCAGCGCCAGTCGGGCCAGACGCCGAAGAACGGCATCAGGCCAAAAAGCAGAGCGAGTGCGACGAGAAAATCGACGAGACCCACAGCCATGGCGGCGCAGGGCAGGATCAGGCGGGGGAAGTACACCTTGGTGATGAGGTGGGCGTTGTTGACGAGGCTGGCGCTGCAGCCGCCGAAGGCGCTGGCGAAGAGTTGCCAGACGAGAACACCGGTCAACGTCAGGAGCGCGTAGGGAATGCCGTTTGATGGAAACTTGCCAATCTTGCTGAAGACGAGGGTGAAAACGAAGGTGAAGAGAATGGGGCGTAGCAACGCCCAGGTGATGCCGAGCAGGGTTTGCTTGTAGCGTACCAGAAGATCGCGCCAGGAAAGAAAGCCAAGGAGTTCGCGATAACGCCAGAGGTCGAGCCAGTAGTTGGCGGAATCTTTGCCGGCTTCGATGACGATACGCTGCATGTGGGGGAATCTATAGCATCGGTAGTGCGGACGGAAAAGGCGATTTCAAGAATTCGCAAGCCGGGGGCGGAATCCGGCGATATGGTCGAGACATTCCGCGATGGCCGGGGCGACGAGCGGGAGACATTCGGCGATGGCGGTGGGCTTGCCGGGGAGATTGATGATGAGCGACCGACCGCGCACCCCGGCGAGGGCGCGGGAAAGAATGGCGGTGCGGACCTTGACGTAGGAGTGGAGGCGCATGACTTCGCCGAAACCGGGGAGTTCTTTTTCGATGACGGCGCGGGTCGCCTCGGGCGTGACATCGCGGGGTGAAGGGCCGGTGCCACCGGTGGTGACGATGAGCGGACAGCCTTCATCGTCGGCGAGGCGGATGAGTTCTGCTTCGATCTGGGCGCGATCGTCGGGCCGCAGGACGCGAACGAATTCGAGTGGCTCGGCGAAGAGTTGCTGAATGACGCGCTCGATTTCGGGTCCGCTGGCGTCTTCGTACACGCCGCTGGCAGCGCGATCACTGAGGGTGAGACGGCCTACTTTCATGCGCGGGCCGGACCTTTCTTTTTGCTGACGAGGGCGACTTCGAAGCGCATGGTTTTGTCGACGGCTTTGCACATATCGTAGAGCGTGAGTGCGGCCACCGAGGCGGCGGTGAGGGCTTCCATTTCCACTCCGGTTTTGCCGATGGTCTCGGCGGTGGCGCGGATTTCAATGCCATCGCGGCGCACGGTGAAGCGAAGGTCGATGTGATGGAGCGGCAGCGGATGACAGAGCGGGATGAGGGCGCTGGTTTGTTTCGCGGCCTGAATGCCGGCGATCTTGGCGACGGTGAGGACGTCGCCTTTCGGGAGCGCATTCTTTTTCAGGAGACGGAGCGTTGCGGGGGCGAGCTTAATCGATGCGCGGGCTTCCGCGATGCGGGCGACATCCGGTTTGTGGCCGACGCCCACCATGCGGGCGTTGCCGGAGGCATCGAGATGGGAGAGTGTGCGGGCCATGGCAGAAAGGTAAGTCAAATCGCAACGGTCCAAAAGAAGAGTTTTCAGTTCGAAGTTTTCGGTTTTCAGTCCCGAGTGAAAAACTTCCTAAATGGCTAACCAGGTCGCGCGGTCGCCGCGCTTCAAGGATTCGGTGTGTGGCGGGATGATGAGCAGCGCATTGGCGCGGCTGAGGGAGGCGAGATGGCCGGAGCCGTTCCATGGGAGCGGTTCGATGAGAGGTCCGCTTTCACCGGAATACCAACAGGCGGGGCGATACGTTTTGAGCGGACTATGCACATCGGTCGCATCGACCGCGAGAAGTCCGGTCATCTCGCGATTCTCGGGCGCGGCTTTTTGCAGGGCGCGAATGACGGGCCGAACAAAAAGTTGGAAGAGGACGAAGTGCGAGAGTGGATTTCCGGGCAGGCCAAAGGCGAGTTGCGAACCGCGCGTGGCGAAGAGGAGCGGTTTGCCGGGACGCAGCGCCACGCCTTCGAGCCGGAGGGTGAAGCCGAGCTTGGCAAAGGCGGCGCGGCAGAAGTCATAGGAACCCGCGCCCGAGCCGCCGGAAAAAAGGAGGATGTCATACCCGCGATCCGGCAGAGAGGCGACGAGATCGAGCGTCTGGGCTTCGTCGTCGATGGTGTGGGCACGATGGCGCACGGAGGCACCGATTTCAGCGCAGAGCGCGGCGAGGAGGTGAGAGTTCGAATCGCGGATTTGACCGGGTCCCGGGGTCTTCAGTGGGTGAACGATCTCGCTGCCGGAAACGATGTGGGCGACACGCGGTTTGCGGGAGACGAGGGGATCAGTGATGCCGATGCTGGCGAGAATGGAGACGTGGGAGGGATGTAGTATTTGTCCGGCGGGAATCATGATGTCGCCGGCCTTGCAGTCTTCACCACGGTAGCGAATGTGCGTGGGTGCGTTCGGGTCGGGATGTAATTCGTGCACGGTGACGCCGTGAATTTTGGAGTCCTCCTGTTTGATGACGCGAACCGCTCCGGGAGGGATCATCGCGCCGGTGAAGACGCGGGCGCATTGACCGGGTTGCAGGGTGAAGGCGGGTGTTTGTCCGGTGAGGACTTCGCCGGAAAGAGTATAGGTCGTCGCGGTGAGACCTGAAGGATGGGGCGCGATGGCATAGCCGTCCATGGCGGAGCGGTCAAAGGCGGGCTGGTCGCTATCGCAATGGGCGTCACGGCGCAAGACGCGGCCGAGCGCCTGATCCAGTGTCACCGCTACGGCGGGCAAGGGAGTGACATGATCGAGGAGAAGCCGGAGCGTCTCGGAATCGGAGTGGGGAGGAATGCTGGGGGTGTCCGCTCTCATTGGGATTATTGTGGCGGCTTGATCCGGTTGGGAACGGGCAGGTTGAGCTTGCGGCGGAGGAAGTCAGCCATCTCGACCGACTCGGGCAGCCCCATCTGAAACGAGACGCCGAAATAGGTGATGGCCGCCATGAAGATCGTTGCGCCGATGGCGGCGATGTACGGGAGCATGCCGAGATGGGAGGCCGGTTCCGCGAGGAATTGTCCGATCCAGGCGACGGCTCCCATGGCGAAGCAGGCGGCCGTCACGCGGGCGAAGAAGGTGATCCAGTGGAGCGGACGACCGCAATTCACCTGGCGCGACATGAAGAAGAGAAGTTGCAGGAAATTGATCAGGGCGATCAGGCCTGTTGTCAGGGCGAGTCCGACATGGCCGAGACCGAAGCCTTTGACGAGGACGTAGCAGAGGAGGAGATTAATCGCCATGCCGAAGAGGCTGATCTTCACCGGGGTCTTGGAGAGATTGAGCGCGTAGAAGCAGGGGACGAGAACCTTGATGCCGGCGTAACCGGCAAGTCCAATCGAATAGGCCTGCAGCGCGAGCGAGGTTTGATACGTGGCGACCGCATCGAAGCGGCCATGTTGGTAGATCAGGCGAATGATCGGTTCCGCGAGAATGGCGAGTCCGAGCGATGCAGGAAGCGTGAGATAGAATGCGAGGCGCAACGCTTCTTCCACCGTCTTGCCGAAGGCGGGCAGGTTGTCCTGCGCGTGATGACGCGAAACGGAGGGAAGCGCGACCGTGGCAATCGCAACGCCGAAGACGCCGATGGGAAATTGCATGAGACGAAACGCGCTGCCGAGCCACGATTGCGCGCCGTTGATTTGCGAGGCGAAGAAATTACTGACGACGACGTTGACCTGCACCGCGGATCCGGCGATGACGCTGGGGATCATGAGCAGGAGGACGGTGCGCAGCGCGGGATCATTGAAGTTCAACTCCCAGCGATAGCGGAAGCCGAGTTGCCAGAGCTTGGGTAATTGAATGCCGAGCTGGGCGAGTCCGCCAATGAGCACGCCGAGACAGACGCCGTACAGCGCGCGTTCGGAGAAGTGCGGCTGCATCCAGTTTTCCTGAGGATCAAACGTGTAGGCGAGTACGACGCCGAAGAAAACCGAGACGATATTGAACGCGGTGGAAGCGGACGCGGGCAGGCCGAAGACATTCTTCGCGTTGAGCATGCCCATGGCGACGGCGGCGAGGGAGACGAAGAGGATGAAGGGAAAGAGAATGCGCGTGAGGTCGGTGGTGAGGGCGAGTTTTCCGGGGACTGCCGCGAAACCGTAATTCATCATCCAGACGAGCGGACCGCTGGCGAGAATGCCGAGTATGCAAATAATGCCAAGGACCAGAATGAGCGCGGAGATGACCAGTCGCGCGAGATGCCAGCCTTTGTCGCTGCCTTCCTTTTCGTTGACTTTGGTGAAGGTGGTGACAAATGCGGTCGAGAGCGCGCCCTCCGCGAAAAGGTCGCGCAGGAGATTGGGAATGCGAAACGCGGCGAGGTAGGAATCGAGCAGCATGCCCGCGCCGAACATGGCGGCGAAGACGACCTCGCGGACGAGTCCGAAGACGCGGGAGCCGACGACGGCCAGACCCACGATGGCAGCGGATTTTTTACGCACGTTGCTGGAGTCTCCGCAGGCTTTGATACTTCATGTAAACTTCCTCGGCGTTGCTGAGGGCGATTTCCCATCCGAGCGATCCGTCGAGATAGCCGCGGCGAATCACGTAGCCGCGCAGGAATCGCCAGCTGGCGCGCAGGGGCGCGGACCAGGGCCAGGCGCGGCGTCCGTGGGCAATGGCGTTGGCGGCCCAGAGATTGGCGTAGTTCTGGATGCGACCGCGACGTTCCTCCATCGAAACGAAGGTGTAGTGGTGCAGGTAGCCGGGCAGGCGCTTGACGGTGCCGTCGATTTCGAGCCGCTCATGCACGGAACCGCCAGCGAAGCGGGCGCGGTCTTTCTGGAAGACGCGCACGAGGCGATCCGGGAACCAGTTGCCGTGCCAGATCCATTCGCCGCGGTAAAAGACAACGCGGGAGATTTCGTAACCGCTGATGTCTTCCGTAGGTGGATTCTCGCGCAGCATTTCGATGGCGGAGGAGAGGCCGGGGGAGAGTTCCTCGTCGGCATCGATGCTGAGCACCCACTTGTTCGAGGCGAGGGAGATGGCCAGATTTTTTTGCGCCACGTAGCCTTCCCACTTGTGTTCGGTGACGTGCGCGCCGTAGCTGCGGCAAATCTCCTGCGAGCCGTCGGTGCTGCCGCTGTCGACCACAATGATCTCATCCACCACGGGCCGGAGACTGGAGAGGCACCGGTCGAGGTTGTCCCGTTCGTTGTGGGTGATAAGACAAGCGGAGATTTTCAAGGTAGAAGATCTTTCTAGCCGAAATCGCGTGAATTAACAAAGGTGATTTACGCAGTCGCTCAGGCATGGAACTAGGAACGTCCGAGGTGCGGTGCAATACAACGTTCGCCCTCGCTGGAATGGAGGGCGAACCTTTCTACTGCAAATGCGATCAAGAACTCACGCGACCGAGCGTGAAAAGCATGTAAGCAATGCCGATGCCGAGGAGGAGTCCCACGCCCACGCCAGCACCAAAGGCCATCCAGATGGTGAGGGTCGAAACGCCTTTGCTGGTGACCGTTTCTTCATCTGTAGAGGGTGTCGAGATGGATGCCGGGGCGGAGGCACGGGGGATTTCTGCGGCCGTTACGGATGCCGGAGTCGGCGCGGTAAACGTGGAAGCTGGTGCGGAGGAGGCGACCCGGGTGGCTGGCAACGTGATGGTGGGGTACGAGGAAATTTTTTGGCGCGCGGCTGAAGGGGCGGGGACCGGTTCCGGTTCCGCTACTGCTACCGGGGCCGCTGACTGTAGTGTGGTGGCTTCACTCGCTGGAACGTGATCAAAACGAATACTGCCAAGTGGGACGCGGTCGGTCGTTTTGCGCATCAGGTTGCGCAGACCTGCCGGTTTCAAGCCTGGTTGGGGAACCGTGGCGGGAGCTTCTTCCCCGACGATTTCCGGTTCGAGTCGATAGCAGACCGGACCGAAATAAATCACTTCGCCCACGCTGATGGCGGTGCGCTCGGTGATGAGTTGACCGCGCACGGCGGTGCCATTGGAGGAGCCAAGATCTTCGATCCAAAGGCCATCTTCGCCATTAGTAATCTTGGCGTGCCTGCGGCTCACCGAAGTGTTTTCGATGCAGATGGGGCAATCATCCTCGCGGCCAATGAGGTATTCCCCGGGAGGCAGCGGAACGGCTTGATGAGTCTGGACGTCGCGAAATTTGTAAATCACGCCTTGAGGATAGGGCATTCCCAACCTATGGCAAGTATCGGGCCAAGTTTGAGATTAACTATCATGTATTACTAATCTATCTCGTTCTAAACTGATAGACGGTTCTTTTTCCATAAACTGCAGTAAAAATAAAAATAGTGAGCATAAATCTTGAATTGCGTGGCCAGTGTTCCAATCTTGTCGGTTAACGATGATAAAGCCGGTGAAATCCACGTCCGTTCCTGCGCAGGCAGGAATTGGGCCCGCGCCCCGAGGCAAGGCGGGAGCTAAAGCGGCCAAGAAGGACGATACGCTCGAATTTGATTTCGGGTTGAAACCATCGGCACCGGCTACGCCAGCGACACCACCCATCTCCACCCCGGCAGAACCGGTGGCGGAAAAAAAAGAAACCCCCGCTATTTTCTCAGAGGCTAAATTGCGCATTCACCATACCACTACGCCCGATCCTTCGGCGGGCCCGAGCAAACCGCTGCCCCCGATGGCGGCCGCTCTGCATACGAAGAGCAAGTTTTCCATCGATTCGATCAAGATCACCGATCTGACCGGCGAACTGGATGAGGACAAAAAGAACGCGACCATTCCGATGCCCGCTCCGTCGACGTCCACCAAGCCGGTGACGCCGATGGCCGAGACAACCGCTGCCGTCCCGAGCGCAGCGCCTTCCTCTCCGACTCCGGTGAAATCCGAACCGGTGGCGGAAAAGAAAGCCGTCACGACGGTGACGCCGCCTGCCGCTGCGCCGGTTAAAACGGCACCAGTATCCGCCGGCATGCCCGCATCGATTACCTCTGCGAAAAGCGAGCCCGTCGTGGCGACGACTGCGGTGTCCGTCCCGACAACATCGAAAGCGAACGAACCCGTTCATTCGGCCAGCAAACCGGTCAAGTCGACGTCCGCGCCCGTGACGGCGACGACATCGATTCATTCCACGTCATCGGATCGAGCCACGAACCGTCCCGCGAGCGCGTCGCCGGTCTCCACGTCGACCACGACACCTTCTTCCGCCGCGACGACTCCGTCGTCTGCGATTCACTTACCCAAAGAAACCACCCCCAACCCATCAACCAGGAACAGCACTATGGCCTTGAATCAACCCAGCGTATCGGATTTTCGCAAGAATGCGGAACGGCAGGCAAAAGAACAACACGCCGTGGGCAGTGTGTTGACATGGGTGGGTTACTCTCTGGTGGGAGGCTTTATCTTGTTCGTGGCGCTCGCGGCGTTCGGCGGTTACACGCTCAAGCAGATGATTGACAGTCAGAGTGTGAGCATCGCCCAGCTCGATGCGAAGTATAACGATCAACTCACCAAGCATCAGGCCGATCTGGAACAGTTGCGCGCCGACATGGGCAAGCTGTCGGATCAACTCGCTGCCACGGCCAACCTGATGGCCAAGCAGCAGGAACAACTCAAGCGCACCGCTGCTTCCGCGGATGATTCCGCGGCGGTACTTAAAGCGCGCACGCGCGAGTTGAACGAACTGCGCGACCGCGTTCGCCGGCTCGAAGGTAGCCGCGCCGGGCGTTAATCTTCGCTCCTATTCCGATGCTCTCTGTTGTTGAACTTCGCCGCCTGATGGCCGAGTGGCGCATCCGCTGGCAACGCGTCCGCGATGTGGTCGCGCCCCCGGTGTGGGCCGAGAGCGATTGGCGCCGTTTCAGCCAGGGGGTGGCTCTGCTCGTCATCGATCACGGTCAGAGCTGGATCATCGATCCGAACACGTACTGGGACATGCGCTGGAAGTTGCAGGGCGGGGGCGAACTCATCGCGCAGGTGGAATATATTCCGCAGCAGAAGACGACTCTCATCGTGGCGCAGCAAGGTGGATTCACGACGGGCGTGGTGGATAGTTACACGTGGCTCTGGGCGGAGTTTGACATGGAGGGAAATTTCCTCCGCGATCCGTACTGGGTGGACGGCACGTGGAAGGAAGCGTTGACGATGCTGCTATTGCCCTTCCAAAAGCAGGCGGGCTTTTATCTGGAAGCGCCGGCACAGACGCCGAAGGAACTTCTCTTGCAGGAGGGCGCACGGCCCAATGAAAATGCCACGCCGCGCCTCGATTGGCGGCAGTAGACCGTCATGGACGGCCACCTCACAATAGCGTGACGCCTCACATAATCAGTGGACGAGCCCCGCTTTTCCCGCTAACTTTTTGCCCATGGCCAATAAATTGACCTGGAAAGACACTGAAGACATTGCCTTTGCCCTCATTGATACGCATCCCGATCAGGATCCGTTGAAATTGAGTTTTCCCAAGCTGCAACAGTTGGTTCTCGCCCTGCCGGATTTCAGCGATAAGCCCGATGGCAGCAATGAAGCGATTCTCGAAGCCATCCAGATGGCGTGGTACGAGGAAGTCAAATAACCCGCCTCACTCTCCCTTTGTTACATGAGCACAAAAACCGATAAAAAAGTAGTCGCCGCTTCGGACGCCCCTCCGGCGGTGGGACCGTATTCACAAGGCATCCGCACGGGCAATTTCGTTTACCTCGCGGGACAGATCCCGTTGGTTGGAGATTCCGGCAAGCTGGTCGACGGTGGTATCACCGAGCAGACCGAGCAGGTCATCGCCAACATCAAGGCGTTGCTCGCCTCGCAGGGGCTTGACCTCGGCGCGGTGGTGAAGTCGACCGTCTTCCTGTACGATATGAATGATTTCGCGGCCATGAACGCCGTCTACGCCAAACACTTCACCGCTCCGCATCCGGCGCGTTCCACCATTCAGGTGGCCCGCATCCCGAAGGATTCGCTGGTGGAAATCGAAGTGGTCGCTGTCGCCGCCTGACGCGGCGCCAGTTCATCCCCCGGATCGCGCACCGCCGCCCTGCAGACGGGCGGCGCGAGGCCGGGGCAACCTCAAGGGATAAAAAGGAAACACATCATGGATGTCATCGACTCTTTCCGCGCCACGGGCGCTTTGCTAGACGGACACTTTCTACTGCGCTCGGGTTTGCATAGCCGCCAGTATTTTCAATGTGCCTTGTTGCTGCAGCACGCCAAGCTGGCGAGCGAACTGATCGGCAAGCTGGCCGTGCAGGTGCGCAATCTCGATTTCGATGCGGTTATTTCTCCTGCAATGGGTGGCATCCTCGTTGGGCAGGAGCTGGCGCGTCATCTGGAAACACGCCACATCTTTACGGAGAAGGAAAATGGCAAGCTCAAGATGCGCCGCTTTGCCATCAAGCCGGGTGAACGGTTCATTGTGGCGGAAGATGTCGTGACGACCGGCAGCGCGGTGCGCGAGACGATTGAGATCGTGAAGGCGGCGGGTGGTATTCCCGTGGCGGTGGCGGTGATCGTTGATCGCAGTGCGGAGCCGGGTGTGGATTTCGGGCTGCCCCTCTACAGCCTATTGAAGCTTCACGTCGAGACATTCCCGGCGGACGGGCTGCCGGAAGATCTGGCGGCGACTCCTGCGGTGAAGCCCGGTTCGACTTAACCAAGCGTGACACTCGACCCAGTGACGCTTCGCCACAGGTGAACGTTTTGGGGACGGATCGTAATAAAAAAGGCGACTCGCAGGAGTCGCCTTTTTTGTGCCGTAGTGGTCTCTTAATCTTCGAGCATGTGCTCGGGAATGGGGGCGACGTAATTGTTTTGGCCGCCATTCTTCTTCCAGTCGCGGTATACGAGAAGCAAGGGGATGAGCGCCAAGGCGTAGAACAGAACGCTCCAGAGGAAGATCAGCCGGAAATTACTATCGACGAGATCCATGAACAGGCCCGCGAGGTAGTTGCCGAAGATCAGACCACCGCAGCCGAAGACATTCATGCCCGCGGAGAATTGGCCGAACACCCGGTCGGGGAAAAGGGTCATGCTCAAGGCGGCCACGGCCAAGCCCCAGAAGACGCCGGGGATGGTGGCAATCAGGGAGTAGGTGAGCCAATGCATTTTCGTGCTTACGAACAGAAACGCCGTGAGGGGCGCCACCGCCAGGAAGAACAGAGAGATGAGAGCGACTTTCATGGAGGAAAACCGGTCACAGATCCAGCCGGCGGGAATCAAGGCCAGCGATCCGACGATGATGGTGTAGGTGCCCCAGTGGCCCATCTCGTCCATGGTCAGGTGGAGCGTATTGCGGGTGTAAAGGGTGACAAAGGAACCGGCGCAGCCGCCCGCGACGACTACGAGCACGTAGCCGATGAAGAAGTTCCGATAGATGGGCAGGGCAAGACAGTCGCGGAAATAGGCGCCGAACCGGGTGAAGAGATTGCTGCCTTTGGCGTGTGGCTCGGGCGCGATGTACTCGCCTTCCTTCACATTCCAGCACATCAGCATGAAGGCAATGAAGTAGAAGAGGCCAACTCCGAGGAAAGTCTCCTTACGGTGGCTGAGCATGGTCGGAAACACGTACCAGAGGAACAGTGCTCCGGCCACGTTGCCGACGATACGGAACCAGGAGAGAAAGCGGGCCATGAAGACTTGCGGGACAACGTCGCGCAGCAGCCAGTTGTAGGCATTGACCAGCACCATGTTGAAAAAGTGGAAGGAAATGGTGAAGGCGCAGATGAGCGAGAGGAGCAGCGTTGTGCCGCTGAGCCAAGGGGCGAGACTGGCGGGCACGTGATTGCTAATCCAGGCGCTGATTTCCGGGGCGAACCCGACGCCGAGCAGCGAGAGCGTGGTCAGCGGCGCGACGACGGTCAGAAGCGGGATGCGGCGACCCCAGCGCGTGCGGAGGCGATCGCTCCATTGGCTGATGTTGGGAAGGAAGAGGATATTCACCACGCCCGCGATGCTACCGGTGGTGATGCCGATGAGGGTGTTGGAGGCCTTCAGGTCATTGAGGTAAAGGGGCATGAAACGACCGAAAATGGACTCGAAAAAGTTGAAGGCGAAGTCGCCCCAGAGCAACCATCCAAACAACACGGCCATCGATCGTTTGGTATATTTGAGTGTCCCTACAGTGTAAATACCGGGAGTGGCTTCCGGAGACGACGTGGAAGAGGAGTTAGGAGTAGCCGCGAGCATGGCTAACGCTAGCGATTGCGGCATGTATAATAAAGGAAAAGTTAGTAGTTTTTATGATGTTACGTAACAGCCAGATTAACAGGAGCTACTGAATTTCAGTGGAGGATGTGCAGAGGTATCTGCAAGTGGACGGTGAAGACTCTTCTCCCGGCAACCTATTGGGTCCAGCGTCACGCTGGGCAACGTGACGTTGCATCCATTACGCTATCGCGGCATCTGGATGTTCTCTCGGTAACCTACTGGGTCCAGCGTCACGCTGGCTACTGCCAGTTATGGCGCGGGTAACGGCGTTGGAGTTCCTGCTTCACCTTGGGGTAGGAGTCTTTCCAGAACGCGCTGAGGTTTTGCGTGACCTGGATGGGCCGCATGTTCGGGGCGAGCACATTGATGACGAGCGTGGTGCGGCCCGAGGCAATGACGAGGCTGCCATCGACCCCGTAGAGGTCTTGAATCTTGGCGCCAATGAACGGGGCGCCGTCCATGCGATAGGTGATCTTGGCTTTGCGCGCGTTGGGCAGCGGGTAACGCTCGGGGGCGTATTTGTCCACCCACGATTGTTGTTCGTGCGAGAGCCAGTCCTTGACCACATCCCAGACCGGCTTTTCCTTGATGTCCTTGTAGCCAAGCGCGCCGTGGCAGATTTGTTCGATGATGGCGTGACGATCGGCGGTGGTGATTTCCGGCAGGCCGAGTTCCGGCATCCATTGGCGCAGGCAGTTCACGCGGAGAATCCATTGGTCGACCGCATCGTCCCAGTTTTTGAGCGGACAGCGGCCCTCGATCACTTCGCGGGCGAGCAGGCGGGCGGCTTCGTCGAGATTGGGTTGACCGCCGATTTCCTGACGGAGAACGAGATCCCGGAAGAGGACTTGTTTCGTCGAAACAATGCGGCGCGTGGTGGGATCAAAAACGGTGGCGGTTCTTTCCACGAAATCGTCCGGATATAATTCCGAGAGCCACGGTTCCTGCACCTCGGTGGCGAGGCTAAGCAAGACGCGGAGCTGGTCGCCTTTGCCGTCGATCTCGCGGACTTCGGCGGCGACGAACATGCGAGCATCGCGCACCACGCTGTCGCGGACGAGTTCGCCGCTGCGGTTGTGCAGGAGCGCGCAACGGAGCGTGCCTTGGTCATGGCGCACGGCGAGTTGATCGCTGAAGCCCTGAACAATGCAGCGGGCGATGGTTTCTTCGCTCGCCGGTTTTTCCGTGAGGTCGAGTCGTTCCTGTTTCGCGATGTCGAGAAATTGCGCGTAGAGGCGGCCCACTTCGCGCGCGGTGATGCCGTGAATGCCGAGACGGCGGCAGGCATCGGGCGCGTAATTATTCTTGTCTGCGTAACGCCACGCGCGCACGAGCACGAAGAAGTCGGAGACCGACTCGCCATCGGTGAGAATCTCCCGCATTTCGTCCATCTTCTTGCCTTCGCTGCGGAGTAAGAGAGAACGCCCTTGTGTGAGCGCCGCCATGAGCGCAATTGGTCGCACGCAACCGGCCTTGTCGGCGGCGAGGAGCATGCGGGCGTAGCGTGGGTGGACCGGGAATGAAAGCATGCGGCGGCCAATCGGCGTGATGTGGGTCTGGTGATCGAGAGCGCCGAGATCGGAGAGCAACGTTTCCGCGCGAAGTAGGGCGCGCTCTTCCGGCATCTCGAGCCAGGGGAAGGCGCGCAGGTCGGTGATCTGGCTGGCCTTGAGCGTGAGCACGACTTCGCTGAGGTCGAGACGTTTTACCTCGGGGAGTTCATGCGCGGGGCGGCGTTCGTGATCGAGCTGGCTCCAGAGTCGCACACAACGACCGGGCGCGGTGCGGCCCGCGCGACCGGCGCGTTGGTCCGAGGAGGCGCGGCTGATTTTCTCGATGAGGAGCGTGTTGATGCCGCGGTAGGGATCGAATCGCGCCATGCGGGCGAGACCGCTGTCGATGACGGTGCGGATGCCCTGAATGGTGAGCGAGGTTTCGGCGACGTTGGTCGAGACGATGACCTTGCGCTGGTCGCACGGGCCGACCGCGCGGTCCTGCTCGGCGGGGGGCAGTTCACCATGCAGGGGCATGATGGTGAAACCGCGCGCGGCGTGGGAATTGCGCACGGCTTGAATGGTGCGGTTGATCTCGTACGCACCGGGCATGAAGATGAGGAAGTCTCCTTCCTGGCCTGAGGCGACGATGCGCTCGAATTCGGTCGTGGCGAGATCCCATGGGGAATCATCGGTGTTTTTCTTGATGTACTCGATCTCGACCGGATAGGTGCGGCCTGCGCTGCTGACGGTGCGGGCCGGGGCGAGATACTTCTCGAGCGCGCCGGTGTCGAGCGTGGCGGACATGACGACGATTTTCAGATCGGGGCGCAGTGTCTGCTGAATCTGCATTGCGCGGCCGAGGCTGATGTCGCCGTAGAGATGACGTTCGTGGAATTCGTCAAAGATTAAAATGCTGACGCCGGGGAGTTTTTCATCGTCGAGGATCTGGCGCAGGAGCACGCCCTCGGTGACGAACTTGATGCGGGTGGAATTGGTGCAGACGCGGTCGAGCCGGATTTGGTAACCGACTTCCTGCCCGAGCTGGACATTGCGCTCTTCCGCGACGCGCTTGGCGAGCAGGCGGGTGGCGAGACGGCGCGGCTGTAGCACGATGATCTGGCCGTTGCCCGCGATGCCGTGGTCGAGGAGAATTTGCGGTGTTTGCGTGGATTTTCCGGAACCGGTGGGGGCTTCGAGAATGAGGCGATTCTGATCGGGCGCGCGCAACGCGGCGACGATCTCGGATTCAACAGCAAAGATGGGGAGCTCCCGGCGATTCATGGAGCGTCAAGCGTAGCAGAGACTAAGCCTTCTTCAACCATTCAACGAGGAACGCGCAGAGTTCGGTCTTGGTCGTGCTGTGATGTTGCACGCCTTGTGCGGTGCAGAAACCATAGCCGTCGCCGTAGGCATCTCCGTTGACGACGCACGCCTTGATGTGGTTTTCCTTGATCTGGCGCTGGGCTTTTTCCACGGCGTCGGATTGTTTGCCGACGAGTTCGTATTTCCAGCCGACGATGCGGGCACCGGGGAAGAGGGGGCGCAGGCCGCTGATGACTTTCAGCGCGGGCTCGAGGACGAGGGTGATGGAGTCAATGCGGCTGGGGATTTTTGCCGCATCGAGTCGCGCGCCGGAGTTGCTGGTGGCGGAGACGACCTTGAAATCGCAGAGCGCGGCGGTGTGGAAAACGGCGCCGATCTTTTCCTGCCGGGAGAGTGTCTCGAGTTCGCGCTGGAGATCGTCGTTGGTGGCGAAGGCGATTTTGCGGACGGACTGGGCGGGATCGCGGAAGGTCGCGCCGGTGCCCTTGAGGCAGATCACGTCGTGACCGGCGGCAGAGAGGGCTTCGGCGAGGAGGACGCCGAGTTCGCCGGTGGAGAAATTGGTCAGCCGGCGAACCTGGTCGATGGGCTCAAAACTGGGGCCGCAGGTGACGAGGATGGCCATGGGAAAGTTTTCGGTTCTAAGTTTTCAGTTTTCGGTGGAAAAGCCAGAGGTCCACATTTTAACAGGAGCTGTGTGTAAATGAACTGAAAACCGAAAACATCGAACTGAAAACTCCCCTCGTTTCGATTAAATATCAAACTGCCACGCGCTGAGTTTTTTGCTGCGGCGTTTCTGCACTTCGCCGATGACGGTGCGCAGGGTGTAGGCGTCGAGGATGCCGGCAATCGCATTGCGGACTTCAAGCATGGCGATGTGCAGACCGCAGGTTTCCTGATCGGGACAGGTGCAGGGACGGTAGGCGGTGACGCTGACGCAGGAGATCGGGGCGAGGGGGCCGTCGAGCAGGCGGATGACGGCGCCGAGGGTGATGTCGTCGAGGCTCTTGTTGAGCGAGTAGCCGCCTTCGACGCCGCGTTTGCTTTTGAGAATGCCGCCGTTTTTCAGGGTGAGCAAAATTTGTTCGAGAAACTTTTCGGGAATTTTGGTCCGCTTAGCGATGAGGGAGATCTGCAGGAGTTGCGGATCGGGTTGGAGTGCCTCCAGACCGATTTCGGTCAGTGCGCGAATGGCGTATTCACCTTTTTTCGAGAGTCGCATAGAATGCAATGCATTGTCTGTTAGAATGGTCGACAATGCAAGGGGAGTTTTCGAAAGCCCTTGATGTGAGGCCCCTTGATTTTAGCGGCAGGAATGGCTTCACTATCCCACGCATGACCACGATTTCCTCCCGACCGAATCCGTCTTCCTTGCCCGAAATGTGGAGTCACTATCTGGAAGACTATATCACGGCCCTCGAATGGTCCCCGGAGGGAGACCGGATCGCAGCGGGTTCCGCGGACGGCGCGTTGAAGATTTTCAATGCCGCGGACGGTAAGGAGCTGTGGTCGCTGGAAGGGCATGAGCAGGGGCTCGATTCGCTTTCGTGGCGGCCGGACGGCAAGGCATTGGCGAGCGGCGGGCAGGATGGGCAGGTGAAATTCTGGTTTCTGGACGGAGCGGATGTGCGTTGTGTGGCTGCGCCGGGCGGGGCGTCGTGGGTGGAGCATGTGGAGTGGAGTCATCCGGATAATCCCGATCCGCGCTATCCGCGGTTGGCGAGTTCGTCGGGGAAGAAGCTCAAGTTGTGGGATTACGAGGGCAAGCTGGTGCGGGAATTTCCGGAGCATGAGAAAACCATTCTCGATGTGCAGTGGCACCCGAACCGTCCGCTGCTGGCGTCGGCCATTTTTGGCGCGGTGCAAATCTGGGGCGCGAAGGACGGGGATCTGCACAAGAAATACGATGCGCCGTTTGCCACGTTGAAGCTTTCGTGGAGCGGGAACGGGCAATGGCTCGTGACCGGCAATCAGGATTCGTCGGTGCATCTGTGGCGCACGAAAACGGGCGAAGAAATGCATATGCGCGGGTACGAAACGAAGGTTCGCGAGTTGTCGTGGGACGCGACGAATACCTTCCTCGCGGCAGGCGGTTCGTCGGTGATTTCGGTGTGGGATTGCGCGGGCGAGGGTCCGGCCGGTCGCACGCCGGAGCGGCTGGAATGGCACGCGGAGCTGGTGAGTGCGCTGACGTTTTCGCATCATGGCTTCGTGCTGGCGAGTGGTTCGCTGGATGGGAATCTCGCGGTGTGGGAAGACGTGGTGCCATCGCGTCCGCCGACCGGTGTGGCGCGGATGTCGGGCGAGGTGACGCAATTGGCGTGGTCGCCGGACGACAAGCTGTTGGCCGTGGCCGATAGCCAGGGTGCGGTGCGGATGTATCGGGTGAAGGGGCTATAGTTCCTGAAAAAAAAGTGCGTCGACAATACGCTACAAGGAGCAACCGCTTCTGTTGGGTGTCGCGACCGGTGTTGCCCAAACGAAACCTTTGAAATTTCGGGTTGGAGCCTTCAGCGGAGAACCCATGCATGCCTTCTTTTTAGCACGAAAGAGGGCCGGGCGTTTGCGTTAGGTTGGCTACGTTGGCTAGGTGTGCGATATTTTTGCGCGGAAGCGGCTGGCAGCATTTTCCTTCGCGCTGTTCACTAATCCGGATATTCCAAATTGGTTCCAGGTATCTCGAACGAATCCGGCCTTGGTGGCCGGCTACAACGAAGGTGTGCCGTGTCTCTCCAGTCCCGCGTCACGCAGACTTTTTCTTGGAGGCTGATTTGGCGGCGGTTTTGGCCGGGGGTAATTTTTCGGCAAGTCCTTCGGGTGGGGCGAGGAGGGGTTTGATGTTGATCTTCTGGGTGTCGGCGGGGCTGAGGCTTTGGCGGCGGGCGAGTTCGCGGAAGGTGAGCTGGGCCTGGCTGCTCTTCTGGCCTTCGGTCGGGGTGAGGCGGATATAGGTGCCGTCGGACTGGAGTTCGCGGGTCTTTACGCAGTCGTGGAGATAGACGGGGATGATTTCGTCCTCGATGCGCTTTTTCAGGCGGGGATCTTCGATGGGGAAGACGACTTCCACGCGGCGGTAGAGGTTGCGGGGCATCCAGTCGGCGCTGCCGAGGTAGACTTTGGGGTCGCCGTCGTTGCCGAAGTAATAAATGCGGCTGTGTTCGAGGAAGCGGCCCACGATGGAGATCACGCGGATGTTTTCGCTGACGTCCTTGATGCCGGGACGCAGGCAGCAGATGCCGCGGATGATGAGGTCGATTTTGACACCGGCGCAGGAGGCTTCGTAGAGCGCGTGGATCATGTCTTCGTCGACGAGGGCGTTGACCTTCACGACGATGCGGCCGGGTTTGCCGGAGAGGGCGAGGTCGCGTTCGTGATCGATGAGGGCGCGGAAGCGTTCGGGGAGTTCGAAGGGAGCGACGAGGAGTTTCTTCACGCCCTGGAAGTCGGAGAGGCCGGTGAGGGTGTTGAAGAGGTTGGCGACTTCCTGGGTGAGCTCGGGTTGCGTGGTGAGCAGGCCGAGGTCGGTGTAGATGCGGGCGGTGCTGGGGTGATAGTTGCCGGTGCCGAGGTGGACGTAGTGGCGGATGCGGTCTTCGTCGCGGCGGACGACCATGAGCATCTTGCAGTGAGTCTTCAAGCCGACGACGCCGTAGACGACGTGGACGCCGGCTTCTTCGAGCTGGCGGGCCCAGTTGATGTTGTTGGCTTCGTCGAACCGGGCGCGCAGTTCCACGAGGGCGGTGACTTGCTTGCCGTTTTGCGCGGCTTGAATGAGCGCGCGCACGACGGGGGAGTCGCCGCTGGTGCGGTAGAGGGTCATCTTGATCGCGAGCACGTGGCTATCGTTGGCGGCGCGATGAACGAAATCGATGATGCTGTTGAAGCTCTCGTACGGATGGTGGAGCAGGACGTCCTGACGGCGCATGACCTCGAAGATGTCGGCATCGACGGGGAGCGCCTTGGGGGCGATGGGGACGTAGGGCTTGTCGCGCAACTGCGGGAAGGAGTCGATCGAGCAGAGCGGGAGGAAGTGCAGGAAGTTCATCGGGCCGTCGTTGACGTAGAGGTCGTCGGGTCCGAGGTTGAGGATGTCGAGGAGGAAGTTCTGCACTTCGGCGGGGCATTCGGGTTGGACCTCGAGGCGGACGGCATTGCCGCGATTGCGTTTGCGGAGTTCTTCCTCGATGGTGCGGAGCAAGTTTTCGGCTTCTTCCTCGTCGAAGTAGAGGTCGCTGTTGCGGGTGATGCGGAAGGTGTAGGCGGCCTGAACTTCGAGTCCGGGATAAAGTTCGCCGACCTGATGTTTGATCAGGTTCTTGAGGAGGAAGTAGTGGTGGCGCGGTTTGCCGTCGCGGTCGGGAAGCCGGACGAGGCGGGGCAGTACGCGGGGGATTTGCACAATGCCGTAGGAGACTTCGTGCAGGTTGTCGGGGCGGCGCAGGAGGAGGATGAGGTTGTGGCTCTTGTTGCGCAGTTGGGGAAAGGGATGGCTGGAATCGACCGCGAGGGGGGTGAGCACGGGGAAGACTTCCTCGCGGAAGTAGTGGGTGGCCCAGGCCATGTCCTCGGCGGAGAGATCTTTCATCTCGAGGCTGCGGATATCAAATTTCTCGAGGTCGGGGCGGATTTCGTCGTGCCAGAGTTTGTACTGGGTCTTGGTGAGAGAGAGGACTTTTTCCCGGATGGCGTGGAAGATCTGGGTGGCGCTGAGGCCGTCGGCGGCGACATCGCTGATTTCATTCTCGATCTGTTGCTTGATACCGGCGACGCGGATTTCGAAGAATTCATCGAGATTGGAGGTGAAGATGCAGAGAAAGCGGAGCCGTTCGAGGAGCGGTTGCTGGACGTCCTGGGCTTCTTCGAGGACGCGCTGGTTAAACTCCAGCCAGCTGAGTTCGCGGTTGATGTAGAAGGAGGGATTATTGAAGTCAGGGGTCATGGCAGGAAATCCGACATTAGGCGTGGAGGCAAGCGGTGGCAACGGGCTTATTGTCAAGATTCTGTGACAAAGGGAAAGCGGATAATTTTCGGGGTTCAGGTGGGTGGGGCTTGCCTTAAATTTTTGCGCATGTTACACTTTGTGATACAGCGCTCGCTGGGGATATCATTCAAGGCGCGGATCGGGGGAATTCAAAACGCATCCAGACCGATGAAGTTGCAGGCTGAACATAAGTTATTTGTGGCGTCGATTGCCGCCATCGCATTACTAGGCGTGCTGGTGATCGTGGGTGTCTATCAGATTCAGCTGAGTCGCAATTACGAGCAGTGGGTCAGGCACAGTTATGAGGTGCGTCACACGGTGGTCGAGGCGCTGTCGCTGGCGAAGGATGCGGAGACGGGGGCGCGAGGGTACCTGTTGACGGGCGAGGTGCGTTTTTTAGCACCTTATGAGATGGCCCGGGATCAACTGCCGGATGTCCTGCATCGTTTGCATGATCTGGTTCTGGATAATGCCGAGCAGGAAAGCACTTTTCTGGATCTTCAAAAAACGGTCGATCATCGGTTGGAGTTGCTGGCGCAAATTGTTCTGAACCGGCGTCGCACGAGAGCCATAAGCCGTGATCTGAGTGTGCTTGATCTGGGGCGGCTGGAGATGGACAAGCTTCGGTTGCTGGCCAAGCAGATGATAGATCGCGAGGATCGCCTGCTGGAGCATCGCCGGGCAGCGGCGGATGCTGTCGCGAAGAAGTCGCAGATTTTCGGAAGCCTGATTCTGGTGGCCGTACTGATCGCGGTGGGAGCGCTTTATTTGCAATTGCATGCTCTGGCCGCGCGCCGCCGGGAGGCGGATGCGTTGCGAAAAAGCGAGTCCCGCTTCCGCCTGATCGCGGACAAGGTGCCGTCGATTCTGTGGCAGATTCAACCGGATGGGAAGGCGGGTTTTGTGAATCGAACCTGGTTCGATTACACGGGCTGCACGGCGGCGGAGTATGAACAGGATGGGGGGCGGCGTTATGTGCATCCGGATGATTGGCCGTCGTTGCTGGAAACTTTGCTTCAATGTGTGAAAGAGGCGCAGCCGTGGCAGCGGGAATTTCGAATTCGCTCGCGGGCGGGAAATTATGGGTGGTTTATGGGGCATGGCGTGCCTCTATTCAGTGTGGAGGGGAAGCTGGAGTGTTTTGTCGGGCAGAGTGTGGAGATCACGGAATTGCACCGGATTCAGGAGGCGCTGCTGGCGGAGAAGCAAAAGCTGGCTGTCACCCTGCATTCAATTGGGGATGGGGTGGTGACGACGGATATGGAGGGCCGCGTTTTCCTGCTGAACCGGGAGGGGGAATACCTGACCGGTTGGTCGCAAGTCGATGCGGCGGGCAAGCCGTTGAATGAAGTCTTCCGGATCGTGCACGAGTTTACGCGGTTGCCGATCGAGGATCCGGTGAAGAAGGTGTTGCGCACGGGGCGCACGGTGGAGCTGGCAAATCATACGGTGCTGATTTCGCGCGATGGCAAGGAGCGGATCATCGCGGACAGCGCGGCGCCGATTCGCGACGCGGGTGGGGCGATCATCGGTTCGGTGCTGGTGTTCCGGGATTCGACGCAGAAAGAAAAGCTGGCGGAGGAGATGTTGCGTTCGAGCAAGCTGGAATCGCTCGGCGTGCTGGCGGGCGGCATTGCGCACGATTTCAATAATTTGCTGGCGACGGTGCTGGGAAATATTTCGCTGTTGGAGCGGTTTCCCGATGATCGCGAGGGGAGCCTGAATTGCATCAGGGAGTCGCGGCAGGCGTGTTTGCGGGCGAAGGATTTGACGCAGCAGTTGCTGACCTTTGCGAAGGGGGGAGTGCCTGTCAAAAAGCTGGCGAACCTGCAGGAGGTGGTCACGGAATCGACGCGCTTTGCGCTGCACGGTTCGTCGGCGCAGGTGATTTTGGATATCGCGCCGGATCTTTACGCGGTGATGATGGATGCGAGCCAGATCAGCCAGGTGTTGCATAACATCGTGCTCAATGCCGCGCAGGCGATGCCGGATGGCGGTGTGGTGAAGGTGCAGGCGGTGAATGTGACGGATCATCCTTCGGGAAGGATGGTTCGCATTTCCATCAGCGATACGGGGGCGGGTATCAAGCCAGAGCACCAGATCAAGATTTTCGATCCCTATTTCACGACCAAGCCAACGGGGACGGGACTTGGTCTGGCCAGCGCGTATTCGATTATCAAAAAGCATGAGGGCGATATTTCCGTGGAGTCGGTTCCGGGTCAGGGAACCACATTCACGATCCTGTTGCCCGCCCATGACGAGAAGGTTGGCCCTGCTGCCCCCGATGTGGTGCACGATGGATTGGAGACGGGGCAGGGTCGGTTGCTGGTGCTGGAGGATGACCAGATGCTGGCGCGGATGTTGAAGTTGATGCTGACAAACCTTGGCTACGAAGTGTCGGTGGCGCACACGGGCAGTCAGGCCATCGAGATTTACAGGGAGGCGATGACGAGCTCGCGGCCCTTCCGGGGATGCATTCTGGACCTGACGCTTGCCGGGAGCATCAATGGGGCGGAGACGTTGGACCATATCCAGCAAATCGATCCGGGGGTGAAAGCTCTCGTGTGCAGCGGTTATTCGAATGATCAAATCGTGGCGGATTTCAAGAAGCATGGTTTTTGCGGCATGGTGACGAAGCCGTATGCGATCGAAGATATCGCGCGTGCGGTGCATGCGATGTTGCGGTCCGCGTGATGCCGCATGATTGAGCCCGCTGTGTGTAGGAGAGGCGTGCGTTTTTTTGTTTCGTCCGGGTTGCGGTCTGCTATCTAGGAGCACCGCATTATGTCAGACCCTACTTCCGTTCCTGTCAGCAAGAAGAGTTGGTTCAAGCGTTTTTGGTCGTTGGCGAAGCCGTTTTGGGTGTCGGACGAGAAGTGGCCGGGTATCGGTCTCTTGGTGACCATCATCGCGTTGACTCTCGGTGTGGTGTATTTGAACGTGCAGTTCAATACGTGGTATCGCGAATTTTATGACGCGATGCAGAATCTGGATCAACCTGCATTCTGGCGTTTGATCAAGAAGTTCGGCGTTCTGGCGGTGATTTACATTTTCGTGGTGGTGTATCAGCAATACCTGCAGCAGTTGCTGCAGATCATGTGGCGGCGGTGGATGACGGCGCACCTGGTGGATCGTTGGCTGGCGAACCGGACCTATTATCTCTGGCAGTTGGAGCAGCAGATCACCGATAATCCGGATCAACGTATCAGTCAGGACATTAATATGTTTGTGGCGACGACCTTGTCGTTGACGCTCGGCTTGCTGCGTGAAGTGGTGATGTTGACCTCGTTTGTCGCGATTCTCTGGCAGGTGTCGGGGCCGATCACGCTTTGGGGGGTGACGATTCCGGGTTACATGGTTTGGGCGGCACTGGTCTATTCGATTGTGGGAACGTGGGTGATTCACAAGATTGGTAAGCCGTTGATCGGGCTGACCTACACCCAGCAGCGGTTCGAGGCGGACTTCCGTTTCCATCTGGTGCGTTTGCGTGAGAATAGCGAGAGCGTGGCGCTGAGTCGCGGTGAGAAGGCGGAGAACCGCAATCTCCTCGCGCGGTTCCAGGAGATCTATCTGAATTTCCGCGAGATCATGGACCGGCAGAAGCAGCTCGTTTTCACACGCGCTTTTTACAACCAGTTCGCGGTGATCTTCCCGTTCCTCGTGGCGGCGCCGCGTTTTTTTGCCAAGGAAATCAAGCTGGGCGGTTTGATGCAAATCTCCAATGCCTTTGACAAGGTAAAGGATTCGTTCTCGTTCTTCGTCGATGCGTATTTGGTGATCGCGGAATTTGCGGCGGTCATCCTTCGTCTCGACGGTTTCCTCGACAGCGTGCAGGCCGCGCAGGAGCGGGCGCCGCGCACGACGGACAACATTCATCACAATGACTTCGCGGCAGCCGGGTTGACGCTGAAAAATGTATCGCTCGCGTTGCCGAATCAGCAGCCGCTGCTCGACGGAATCAATTTCCACGTGAAGCCGGGCGAATCGTTGCTGGTGTCCGGTCCGTCCGGCATTGGCAAGAGCACGCTTTTTCGTGCCATCTCGGGCATCTGGCCGTATTGGAATGGCAAGATCGAGGTGCCCGCCGGAATGCGCGGCATGGTGCTGCCGCAGAAGCCTTACATGCCAGTGGATACGCTGCGCGCGGCGTTGACGTATCCGGAGGTGCCGACGGAGTACACGGAGGAAGAGGTGCTCGGGTTGATGACGCTGTGCAAGCTGGAGCATTTGGCGAAGCGGCTGGATGACATCGAGAACTGGGCGCAGGTGCTGTCGCCGGGCGAACAGCAGCGGGTGGCGTTCGTGCGGGTGTTCCTGCACAAGCCGGACTGGCTGTTCCTCGATGAGGCGACTTCCGCGCTGGATGAGGGGATGCAGAAGCAAGTTTACGAGGCTTTGAAGCTGCGCCTACCGGGATTGACCGTGGTCAGCATCGCGCACCGCGCGAGCCTGCGGGATCTGCACCAGCGCGAGTACGATGTGCTCGCCAAGGCGGAGAGGACGCTGTGAGGCAGAAAGTACTAGGTACTAAGTTCTAGGTATTAAGTAGGGCGAGTTCCTGCCTTTTTACTTCGTACTTAGAACCTCGTACTTAGTACTTCCCCATCAGGGGCGAATGACCTTCACCCGGCCGATGAGCGGGTCGATTTGCAAGGTGGCGAAGTTCGCCTTCAGACCGGGCGTGGAGCCTTCTTTTTCGCGCTGCGGTTCCAGCGTGACGCACCACGAGCCGCCCGCATTTGGCGCACTGGCGAGATTGGTGGAGCCGTCCGACCTAAACTGAAATGCCACGTACTGATAGGTCGTGCCGGCGGTGGGCACGGAGAAGGTGCTGGTGAGTGGGGTGAATTCGGTGATCAGGGTGGAGTAGGCCGCCGAGGTGTTCGTGGTGATGCCAGTGGGCAGGAAGCTGGCTTTGGTGAGGGGCTGGTAGGTGGAGTCGTCGTTGACGAGGAAGGATTGGAAGCCGCGGTAGATTTTCGCGGAGGTATTGGTGGGGTCGGGGAGCAGGTAGAAGCGGACTTCGACCGGGAGGTTGCGCGTGGTGGCGGTTTGTTGGGCCAGGCGCATTTCGTCAGCAAGGCGTTGCGCGGCGGAGGTGAGGTTCGCGGCGTTATTGTTGCTGGTCATGGCAGGAATAGCGACGGCGGCGAGGATGGCCATAATTCCGACGACGACAAGAAGTTCCATCAAGGAGAAGCCGCGGGCTGAAGCAGAGTAGGGAGGGGTGATTGCTTTCATTGCTATTTAATGAGTGGATTTTTGTGCGGTTATCTTTGCTTTGCAAGTCCGATTGATTGACCTGCCCCGGACATTCCGGTAAACCTTGGGTTCAACCTTCAACTATAGGAATTTCTATGATCGTTACAACCCTGGACCTCTTCCGTGTCGCTTACGGAAAGTTCGCCATCGGCGCTTACAATATCAATAACGCCGAACAAACCATGGGCCTTTTCAAGGGCTGCATGGAATCCAAAGCCCCCTTCATCATCCAGATCAGCAAAGGCGCGCGCAAGTTTACCGACAAGCGCATGCTCGAAGCCATCATCCGCTCGGCGGAAGAGATCTTCCCGGACGCCATCTTCGCGGTGCATCTCGATCACGGTGACGAGGAAACCTGCTATGACTGTATCGACTCCGGGTTCTACAGCTCGGTGATGATCGACGCCTCGCACGAAGACTTCGCCAACAACGTGGCGATCACCAAGCGGGTCGTGGATCGCGCGCATGCCAAGGGCATCAGCGTGGAAGCCGAAATCGGCAAGCTCGGCGGTGTCGAAGAAGACGTCAAGGTGGACGAAGGTCACGCCTGCCTGACCGATCCGGTCGAAGCGGTGGAATTCGTCAAGCAGACCGGTTGCGACGCCCTCGCGGCGGCGATTGGCACGAGCCACGGTGCGTACAAGTTCAAGGGTCACCAGAGCCTCCATTTTGATGTGATCGAAAAGATCGGCAAGGCCATCCCCGGCACCCCGATCGTCATGCACGGCAGCTCGAGCGTCCCGAAGGACGAAGTGCTGCGCATCAATGCGGCCGGCGGCAAGCTCGATCCGAGCGCCTGCGGCGTGGATGAAAACGAGTACCTCCCGGCGGCGAAGCTGGGTGTGACCAAGATCAACATCGACACCGATGGTCGTCTGGTCTGGACCCGTGTCCACCGTGAATTCTTCCGCGATCATCCGTCGGAATTCGACTTCCGCCCTCCGGGCAAGACCTTCATTGACGAGTACGCCAAGTTCATCGCGGCGAAGAACGTCAAGCTCGGCTCGGCCGGACAGCTCGAAGCGGTTCGCGCGGCGCTCAAGAAATAGTTCTTTAGCCAAAGAGACATCGCGGCGGATGCGGCGATGTCTTCCAGCAAAAAGGCGGCAGAGAAATCTGCCGCCTTTTTTTTCGGTAGCCTGTCAGAGCCTTTTCCGATTAATTGGAAATGGCTCTAATCCAGAACGTGGACGAAAAGGCCGGAGCGGAGTTTCGGTTCGAACCAGGTGCTCTTGGGAGGCATGATCTGGCCGGCATCGGCGATGGCCATGACTTGATCCACGGTGGTCGGGTACATTGAGAAGGCCACGGCGCCGTCGCCTTTGTCCACACGCTGCACAAGTTCCGCCGTGCCGCGGATGCCGCCGATGAATTCAATGCGGGGATTGGTGCGGGGATTATCAATGCCGAGCACGGGGGCGAGGAGTCGATCCTGCAGGACGCTCACGTCGAGCTGTGCGGCGGGATCGGCTTTCGGATCGGTGGTCCAGCTCAGGCCGTACCATTTGCCGCCGACGTACATGGCGACGTGGTTGGGGGCTTTGGGCACGGGATCGGTGATCGGCGTGACGGTGAAAAGGGTTTTCACTTTCGCGACGAAATCATCGACGCTGAGTCCGTTCAGGTCGTGCACGAGTCGGTTGTACGACAGGATCATCAACTGGCTGGCGGGGAAGAGTACCGAGAGAATGTACTCGTGCGATTTCGATGGATCGGCGGGTTGGCCGTTGCGGCGCTTCTGGGCGACGCGCGCTCCGCTGGCGGCGCGGTGGTGACCGTCGGCAATGTAGGTGCAGGGGAGCTTGGCAAAGGCGGCCTCGATGGGGGCGGTGTCTTCAATGCGCCAGAGGGCGTGCTTGATCCCGTCGGGGGCGACGAAGTCCACGTAGGGGGTTCCCGCTTCGACCTTGGCGAGGAGGGCGTCGATTTCCGCGCTGTCGCGATAGGCGAGGAAGATGGGGCCGGTCTGGGCGCTGATGCGATCGATGAGCCGGGTGCGGTCGTCTTCCTTTTCGGGGCGGGTCTTCTCGTGTTTCTTGATGATGTCGTGTTCG
This sequence comes from Verrucomicrobium sp., assembly GCA_017849585.1. Taxonomy (GTDB): domain Bacteria; phylum Verrucomicrobiota; class Verrucomicrobiia; order Methylacidiphilales; family UBA1321; genus UBA1321. Next base: position 95,735 of record JAFIGT010000013.1, on the reverse strand, counting down.
TAGTCGGTGACGGCGCAAACGGCGGTCAGGCCGCGCTGGACGTGTGTGCCCATGGTCTGGCGGTAGAGGTAGTAGACGGGCTTGGCTTCGCGAACGAGAGCGCCTTTTTGCTGGAGGGCGGCGAACGCTTCGGCGGCTTTATTGTAGACCGCGGGGGAGTAGTGATCGGTGTCGGGCGGGAGATCGATTTCCGCGCGGTCGACATGGAGCAGGCTCAGGGGATTGCCCTGGGCCAGGGCGGCGGCTTCCTCGGCGTTGACGACGTCGTAGGGAACGCAGGCCACTTGGGGCACGAGATTGGCCGGGGGAATCAAACCACGAAAGGGACGTACGATAGGCATCGTGGTACTTTGCCGGGGTGCGGGCTCTTTTCAAGCTTGGAACGTCAGTCACGTAGTGGCTTCCAATACGCTCCCTCCTCACGCCTGGCTCCCGATCCCAAATCACATCGCAACGCCGCTCGCGCGATTTTTTCAGCAACCTGCTAGGCCTGTTGGTCGGAGACAACGTTCTTCCAGACGTAGCGGTACATGAGTACGCGGAGCGTGGCGGTGAGGGGGACGGCGAGGATGGGGCCGAGGAGTCCGGGGAGGAGGAGGCTCCAGACGAGGATGCTGATGATGACGGTGAGGGGGTGGAGGCCGGTGCGGTCGCCCATGATGCGGGGGGAGATGAAGAAGCCTTCGCAGAGTTGCACGAGGCCGAAGACGCCGAGAACGAGGAGGGGCTTGAGCCACATGTCGGTCGGGGTCTGGGCGTAGGAATAGCCGATGAGCATGGCGGGGACGAGGGTGCTGATGATGCCGAGGTAAGGGATGAGGCTGAGCGCTCCGGCGAGGAAGCCGATGAGTAGCCAGTAGGGCAGTCCAATGCAGAAGAGGCCGATGGCGGTGAGCACGCCGATGCAGAGGCCGACGATGATTTGCCCGCGGAAGAAGAGAATCAGGTAGTTGTTGATCTCGGAGAGGACGAGGACTACTTCGTCGCGCCACCAGGAGCGGTGCAGGGGGAGGTAGCTTTTCCAGTTGTCAGCGATCTGACGTTTTTCGAGGAGGAAATAGAATACGTAGATCGGGACGAAAAGGAAGCCGATGACGAAGCCAATCCAATCGAAGAAGCGTTGCGCGGGTCCGGCGAGATGGACGAGGAATTTATTAAGGTGGCTGGGGAGGCTGTTGAGGAGCGGCGTGAGATGGGCGTCGCTCCAGCTTTTGAGTTGCTGGTGGGTGTCGAGGTAGGAGAGGACGCCGTCACGGGAGCGTTCGATATGTTGGGGCAGGTTGGTGACGAATTGGTAGAGGTCCTGCAGGAGCGGCGGGGCGAGGAGGAGGATAAAGAGTGCAGCGGCCACGACGACGCCGACGAAGAGGACGAGGAGGGAAATGCGGCGGCTGAGATGAAAGCGGACTTCGAGCCATTCAAGGACGGGGTCGAGAATATAGGCGATGATGGCGGCAACGCCGAGGGGAAGGAGAACCGGATAGATGGTCTTAATGATTTGCCCGGCGAGCCATGCGGCGAGAACGATGACTGCGCCGAGGGCGGCGAGGGCAAGGCCGGTGACGGCGGTCCAGATGATGCGCTTCTGCTGGGTAGTGGGGTAGGGCATGGGGTGGGAAGTCAAAACTCAAAGATCAAAAGTGTGGCTATTGGGGTGAGTTTTGGGTTGGGTCCTACGCTTAGGGATTCGCGCTTCCCGTGGCGGAGAGGTCGAGTGGTTCCAGAAGAATTTCCAGCCGGCGATTCTGCGCGCGACCATCCTTGGCGTCGTTGGAGACGACCGGGTATTGTTCGCCACGGCCGACGGCGACAACGCGGTCGACGGGGACCTTAAGTTCATTGGTGAAGTAGCGGGCGACGGCGGCGGCGCGGGCGGAGGAGAGTTCGAGATTGCTGGGGTATTTGGATTTGAGTGAGCCCGTGATGGGGTCGTTGTCGGTGAAGCTTTCGAGGCGCAAGGCATGGTCCTTGAGTTGCGGTTGGGCGATGGAGGCCAGCTTTTTGAGAAGGTCCTGGATCTCGGGCTTGAGATTCATGGTGCCGGTGGCGAAGAGCGCGGTGTTTTGAATGCGGAGGGTGGGAGTGTCCTTGCGCAAGACGAGGGTGATGTCCTTGCCGTTGGCGAGGCTGGCGAGGGACTGGCGGAATTTTTCGGTGGCCTCAGCACGGGCTTTCTTTTGGCGTTCGGCCTCCTGTTTTTCCGCGTCGAGTTGCTGGGTTTTTTCGGTCACTTGGGCAAGGCTGGTGGCTTGCTCCTTGAGCTTTTCCTCGCGGTTTTTCAGGAGCGAATCGAATTGGGCGATGCCGGACTGGAGTTTGTCGACCTGGGCTTTGAGCTGCTGGTTTTCCAGCTGGAGCAGGGTTTCCTGATCCTTCAGCGTGCGGGCGGTGAGTTCGTTTTCGCGATTCTGCCAGAAGAAATAGCAGGCCGCCGCCGCGAAGATGAGCGAAAGCGCGCCCCAAAAGATATGACTGCCCTGACCGCGTCTCGGATGATGTAACCCTTCGTGAGCGTTCGACATACCTACTGCTTTAGCAGATGAATCATTATCATGCAACCTATGTGCCACGGCGTGACTTCATCCGATGGCGCGGAAAAGGTGGGGACGAACCGGAAGGTTTGTCTTGAAGGTGCAAGGTGAAACCAGGTGTGCGATAGTTTTCGCCATGTGTCGCCACTCTGCTCCTCCCCCGTTCATTTCGGTGGCGATGCAAGCCGCACAGGGTGAAGACTCGCGGAGGAAGCGCACGCGCGGGTGGTGCATTTTGCTTGCGGGGGGAGCAATGGTTTGGCATGACCGCACGATGAAGTTGGGCTGGATTTTCGGCCTTGTGGCGGCTTTATGCCTTTCGGCCCAAGCGTATGCGGCAGATTGGGAACTCGTGACTCGCGAGGGACGGGAATATGTCACGCTCAAATCCTTTTGTAGTTTTTACAATTTTCAGTATCCAGGAGTCCCGCAAACTGACAGCATGCGGTTGCGAAATGATCGAGCGTCGATCTTGCTGAAGCTCGATAGCCGGGAATGCTTCATCAACGGGGTGCGGTATTGGTTAAGTTTCGGGGTGCGCTCGACGAAGGATGACTGGCTGTTGTCACGGGTGGATCTGGTGAAACTCTTTGAGCCGGTGCTCCGTCCCTACCTGATCGATATCAAGCGGCCCGTGCAGGGGGTCATTATCGATCCCGGTCATGGCGGATCGGACAATGGGGCGATCAGTTCGCGCCGGGTGATGGAGAAGGATCTGACGCTCGACACGGCGCTGCGGTTGGAGAAGGCGTTGCGCGCGGCAGGCGTCAAGACGGTGATGACGCGGCGTTCGGATGTGTATGTGGACCTCTACGAGCGGGCACAGCGCGCGGCGGCATATCCGGGGTATATCTTTGTCAGTATCCATTTCAATTCCGCCGGGGCAGAAGCGCGTGGGTTGGAGACTTATTGCAGTTCGCCGCGCGGGGCAGGTTCGACGCAGGCAGGGGGGCAGGTGACGCGGGCCGATTACCAGAAGACTCCGGGCAATGAAACCGACAGCTTGAACGTCCTGCTGGCGAGCGAAGTGCACAAGGTCGCGGCAGCCGCGCTCAATCCGAACGACATTGAAGCCGACCGCGGGGTGAAACGGGCGCGGTTTGTGGTGCTGCGGCAAAACACGGTGCCCAGCGTTTTGGTGGAGGGAGGGTTTCTTTCCAACCGCATGGAATCCTCCGTGCTGGCCACGGCGGCTTATCGGCAAAAGCTGGCGGAGTCCATCGCTCGCGGCGTGCTGAATTACGCGGCCATCATGGCTCCGCCGGAAAAGCGGGTGACCCCGCCGCAGGTGCGTCCGACGGAAACACCGAAGCCGGTGACCCCTGCCACAGCCATCGTACCCAAGCCTGCGACTCCGACGTCCTCCGCTCCTGTCGCCAAGCCGGTTCAGGTGACGGTTCCCACGCCGGCTCCCACTCCGGTTCCGGCACCGACGACGGCGACAAGTTCCTCGAATCCCGGGATTCCGGTCGCACCGGAACCGCCTCCTGCGGCCCCCGTGGCCACCGAGCCGAATCCAGAAAAGCCTTCCTATAGTTCGTCGAACCCAGCGCCGACCGTTGCTACGGAAGCTGAGACGGAAGTGAAGACATCGGAGCCCCATAGCGGGACGCCGTCGACGACGATTTATCCCACGACGCCAGCGACTCCGGTGGAGGAAAAACCGCGCGTGACTGCTCCCGAACCCGAGCCGTCGACGACAATTTACCACGACGAGGCCGCGCCGAAGACTCATGCTGCGCCGGAACCCGATCAACCATGAGTACTTTATCTGAATCGTCCACGGCCCCCACAGTGACAACTCCAGTGAGCGAACGCCCCATCGGCGTGTTCGATTCCGGAGTGGGTGGCCTGACAGTGGTAAGCGCGATTCAGCGATTGTTGCCGCACGAGGACATCGTGTATCTCGGCGACACGGCGCGCGTGCCGTATGGCAACAAATCTCCCGAGACGATCATCCGTTACGCGCAGCAGGATGTGCAATTTCTGCAAAGCCAGAACATCAAGGCTGCCGTGGTGGCTTGCAACACGGCCACCGCCCACGCGCTCGAGGCGGTGCGTCAGTCGTACGCATTCCCGATTCTCGGCGTGGTCGAACCGGGCGTTGAGGCCGCGTTGGCGGCGACGGTGAACGGTCGCATCGGCATCATTGGCACGACTGGGACGATCCAGAGTGGGGCATATCAAAAGGCATTGCTGACTCGGCGGCCGGATCTGCAGCTCACGGCACAGGCGACGCCGCTGCTGGTCTCGCTGGTGGAGGAGGATTGGCTGACCCATGCGGCGACGCATTTGATTTTGGCGGAGTACCTAGCGCCACTGCAGGCGGCGCGGATCGATACGCTGGTATTGGCCTGCACACATTACCCGTTGTTGAAGGGAATCATCCGTTCGATCCTCGGCGATGAGGTGAAGCTGGTCGACTCGGCGGAGAACATGGCGCTGGCATTGCAATCGCGCCTTAAGCAGGACAGCCTGCTGCGCGAGGGCGGACAGCACGCGGGCCGGACACGGATTCATGTGAGCGATTTGTCACCGCATTTCGCGCCACTGGCGAAGCGGTTTCTCGGCGGTCGTGTCGGGGCGATTGATCGCGTGCGGCTGGAGAGCTGATTTCGTCAAAAACTGTTTTCGTCCGAAAAAGAATTTCCTGTGGTGTTACGCGGTCAAAAGCGTGTAAAAGAAAAGGGACACCTATGATACGCTCTTATGTTTTCAGCGAAGGGAAGGTAGTCGGTGAAGATCTCGACATCGACGCGCTCAAGCTTGTGCGGGCGGACAAGGGATTGCACATCTGGGTGGATTTGATGGAGCCGACTCCGGAGGAATCGAAGTTGATCCTGGAGGAGCTCTTTAACTTTCACCCGTTGGCCATCGAGGACTGTTTGACGGTGAGTCAATTGCCGAAGGTGGAGGATTACGAGGATTATCTCTTCCTCGTCATGCACGCCGTCGACTTTACGCGCGCGGATAAATTTCAGACCAAGGAAATCGATTTCTTCCTCGGAAAGGAATTTCTCGTCACCTATCACATGACGCCGATGCGTACAATTCAAGCGGCGCAGGAACGGTTGCACAAGGGAACGTTCGCGACATTCAAGTTGATGGACCGCTTGCTGCACCTGCTATTGGACGCGCTGGTGGATAATTATCAGCCCGTGTTGACGGAGCTGGGCCAGGAATTGCAGGAACTGGAAGATGAGGTGTTCACCGATCGCCGGACCTCGGGCAGCCTGATCGCGGATTTCCGGCATGTGAAGGGCGATGTGGCATTGTTGCGCCAGATTGTGCGACCGCAGCGCGACGTGATCTACCGGATGTCGCGCGGGGAGTTCAAGATTATCCGTCCCCTGTTGCTGCCGTATTACCGCGATATTCACGATAACCTGACGCGCATTGATGAAATGGCGCATGGATACAACGACCAGCTTTTCCTGTCCATGGATGTGTACCTGAACAAGGCGGCGAACGAGACGAACGATATCATCAAGCTGCTGACGTTGCTGACGGCCATCACCACGCCGACGATTCTGGTGGGAACGTGGTACGGAATGAATTTTCAGGATATCCCGGAATTAAGTTATCCGCATGGGTATTTAATCGCCGGGATCGTGACGTTGACGAGTACGCTGGGGTTGATCTGGTGGCTGAAGGTGAGACGGTGGTTGTGACATCGTCTCCTGTCGTCAAAACTTAGGGGTCAAGAGGCGCATCGATTCTTCCGATGGCCTTTAAATGACCATTTTTTCCACAACCCGCCCGTATCGCGCTCCGGCCTGAGCCGCTTTGCCATGAGCGTCTCCCAGTATTCCTCGCATCAGATTGTCTCGCAAACCCTTCTTGATCTGCTGCCCGATCTGGAGGGGCAACGGCTTGATGACTTGCACCTTCTTCGCGATGGCTGGATCGACTCGCTCCAGGTCGTGCAATGGATCGTTTTTCTCGAAAAGGAAATGGGGCAATCCTTCGCGTTGAATGAAATCAAGGATATCCAGGTTTTCGATACGATAGCTTCCGTCGTCCGACTGGTCGACAATCGCCGGGGCGCCGTCAGTTCACCCCAAGCGTTCGACCTGCGTCAGATGGAAGAAATCCGGAGTCTCAAGGCGCATCTTTATAAGACATCCTCCCGATCTTGTGATCTTCTCGTTCTGGGGCCGAGCGGATGTTTCGATCTGCATTCGCGGACGGCAACGCGATTTGGTTATCGCTCGTTCAATTTTTCCGTTGATTCCGGTTTGCCGGAGGATGCCTTTTGCGCCCTGAATTTCGTCTTGGAAAATAATCATGTCCCGCTCCGTACGGTTGTTCTCGGAATCGATATTGTGACTTTCTCCAAGGCTTGGGCGCCATCTTCCAGTCTGCTCGAGTCGCCCGATCTTGGCCCTTTCCTTGATATGCCGTCGGACTCCCCACCCGCGCCGCAAAATACGATCGTTTGGGAGGAACGAAGCCATCAACTTGACGTCATTTTCCGCCGGGGCTTGAACGAAACTCTCAACTATACCTTTGCTCCTGAATTTGGAGACATTCTTTACCATGACGCCGACCGCTGGACCGATGTCCTGCGCATTGCGGACGGATCGGACCGGAATAGTCAGTATGGAATGCGGATGCAGAATTATACCCGGCTCAGTGCGCAACGCTTTGACTATTTAAAGCGGTTTCTGGCCCTGTGTGGTGAACGCAAAATCGAGGTTGTCCTTTTTCTGGGCACGATTCATCACCAACTGCATCGGTTCCTCATTGAAAACACCGTCTACGAACAACGGCGCAACGAGCTTGTCACGCTGCTGCGCCGTTGCGAATCCGAAACGGTTACTTTCCATGACTGCACGCTTGTTGAAGGTTTCCGGGGTGATCCTGAGGATTTTAAAAATGGAGCTCACATTGGCCCGCATAATGCCGATAAACTCTTTTCGTTTCTCCTCACGGAACGCGCGAAAAATCGATCATGTTGACTCCATACGACGATTTTACCCTGCAGCTCAAAGCCGCAAAGGCTTGTGCGCGCGCCCTCAAAACAAATCCCGATCCATCCCTCAAGCCGATCAAGATCGCCCTTCTCGCCTCCAGTACTGTTGATTCCTTCGCTGAAATTCTGACGTATTGGCTCGCGCAAGAAGGTTACGCCGCGAAAATTTGGATCGCGCCCTTCGACACAATTTCCTCCACAATCCTCGATCGCGGCAGCGTCCTTTACACCTTTAAGCCCGATCTCGTCTGGCTCTTTACCTCCCATCGCGATGCGCGATGGAGCACTCGAGCGGAGGGTGAAGCCCCGGACGCAATCGCCGGGATCATTCAGGAAAAAACAGCACTCTGGAAAGTGCTCCAATCCGAGCTGAATTGTACCATCCTCCACAATAACGCCGATATTCCTCCGGTCGATTCGTTCGGCAATTTCGGGGGGCAACTCTCCGGGAGCGAGCGAAATTTTTTGCGCCGATACAACCTTGAACTCGCTCTCGCAGCTCCCGCCGGCGTTCTGATCTTCGACCTCGACCACCTTTCCGCTCTCTTCGGCAAAAAACGTTGGATGGACAACCGCTCCTGGCACCACTCGAAAAACCCGTTTCATTTTGACGCCTACGGCCTTGTCGCCTTTCAGGCGGCGCGTGTCATGGTGGCATCGAGAGGTGGTGCCCGGAAATGTCTTGTCCTCGATCTCGACAATACACTCTGGGGCGGCGTCATAGGCGACGACGGTCTCTCCGGCATCAAGCTCGGTGGCGATGCCGAGGGTGAGTCTTTTGTCGATTTTCAGCGGTATCTCCGCTCGCTGAAAGAACGCGGCATTCTTCTCGCTGTCTGTTCGAAGAATGACGAGGCCAACGCAAAGGAGCCCTTTCTCCAACATCCGGATTGCGTCTTGAAGCTCGAAGACATCAGCGTCTTCCGGGCGAATTGGGGGAATAAAGCCGACAACCTCCGCGCCATTGCCGCGACTCTCAATATTGGCCTCGATTCGATCGTCTTTGTCGATGACAATCCGGTCGAACGGAATCTCGTTCGCGAACTCCTGCCCATGGTCGCCGTGCCGGAATTGCCCGCCGACCCCGCCGAATATAAAACGGCTGTGGCTGAGGGATGCTATTTCGAAACCGTGGCGTTCTCCGATGAAGACCGTCAACGCGCCCGCTACTACCGCGAAAACGCCGCCCGTGCGGATCTCCAGAGCGGCTTTACCGACATCAATGCGTATTTGGAATCGCTCGCGATGATCGGCGAAGCCGGCAGCCTCGATGCTTTTCATCTTCCCCGTGTCGCGCAGCTCATCAACAAAAGCAACCAATTCCATCTCACCGGTACCCGCTATTCGGAAGCGGAACTACAGGAAATCGTGGCTCGGCCCAACTATCACATCCGCCACTTCAAGCTACGTGATCGCTTCGGGGATAACGGTCTTATCGCTGCGCTTGTCCTGAATGGTAATCCCGGTGGAGATCTCCGCATTGATACTTGGGCCATGAGCTGTCGTGTCCTCGCGCGAACCATGGAAGAATTCATCCTCAACGACATCATGGTCCTTGGCCAGCGTCTCGGATGCGTCTCCGTCCTCGGTCGCTACGTTCCTCTTCCCAAAAACAATCTCGTGGCAAAATTGTATGAACGCCTGGGATTCTCTTTCCTGGCCGACGAAGCCGGGGCTTCGCTCTGGCGGCTGTCCCTCGACGGCTCGCCCCGGCCCACGCACGTTCGTTCATGACGGCTCTTGCTAGGTGCGCAGGGGATTGGTAAATATTCTGTCCTCTGAGCCCCGCATGAAACCGTCTTTCCTCGCCAAGCTTCTCGACCGGATCGAGCATGTCTCGCCGGACGAACTGCAGACGTATTTGCAACAGTTGGCACGGGAGAAGGGTTTTCTTGAAGTGATTTTCAACACGCTGCAAGAAGGCGTGCTGGTCATCGATGCGACGGGCAAGGTGCTCTACTTCAATCCGAGCATCCAGCGGTTGATCGGGTTGCCGGACAATGCGCTCGGGCATGGGATCGCGGAATATTTGAAGGAGCTGGATTGGAAGAAGATTTTGCGCGAGCGGCGGGTGGTGAGCCGCGATCTGGAGGTCTATTACCCGGACATGCGCTTTCTGAATTTCTATCTCGTGCCGTTGGAGGAGCCGGGGCAGGAGTTCATGGGTTACGCGCTGATTTTTCACGATATCACGGCGACACGCCAGCGCACGCGCGAGGTGATCGAATCGGAGAAGGTGAATGCGTTGACATTGCTGGCGGCGGGTGTGGCTCATGAGTTGGGCAATCCCCTGAATTCGCTGCACATTCATTTGCAATTGTTGGAACGTGATCTGAAAAAGATCGAGGGCGCGAAGGGTGGTCGGCTGGTGGATTCGGTGCGCGTGGCGCAGGCGGAGATCACGCGGCTGGATAATATCATCAATCAATTTTTGCGCGCGGTGCGGCCGGGACAGCCGGATCGAAAGCCGGTGCAGGTGAATGATCTGGTGCGGGAGTCGATCGACTTTCTGCGGCCGGAGATTGCCGATCGCGATATTCTGGTCGAGACGGAGTTGGCCAAGGATCTGCCATTGGTGCCGCTGGATGCCGGGCAGATGAAGCAGGCGATTTATAACCTGATCAAGAATTCCATTCAGGCGATGTCGGTGGGGGGCATTCTGCGGGTGCGCACGGAACGCAATGATACGCACCTGCTGATTTCGTTCATCGATAATGGCTGCGGGATCGCGCCGGAAAACGTGAGTCGAATTTTTGAGCCGTACTTTACGACCAAGGACGGTGGGAGCGGGCTGGGGCTTTTCATCATCCGCCGGATCGTGCGCGAGCATGGAGGCGATTTGATTCTGGAGAGCGATCCCGGTCGCGGGACGACGGCGCGGATTGTGTTGCCGCTGGCGGAGCGTCGCGTGCGGATGCTGCCGGCGGGAACGCCATAGGTGAAGTCAAAGATCAAAGCTTTGGCATTCGGCATGGAGTGGTTGTGCGGTGAGATGTGGGCTTTGACTTTTGATCTTTGAGTTTTGACTTCAATCCTGCACTATCTACGGCATTCTCATTTCGGACCAATACGAGCCCCAGATTTCCCATGACTGAACCGTTGCACGGCAATCTCCCCAACCTGCTGGTGGTGGAGGACGAGAAAAATACCCGCGATGGATTGCGTCGCGCGCTGGAGGATAAATTCGAGATCTATGTGGCGTCGGATTTCAATTCGGCGCTGAACGTTTTGGAGTCGGAGCAAATCGACGTGCTGCTGACCGATCTGCGCCTGTCGGGCGGGGCGGACGGCATGGAGTTGCTGGCGAAGGTGCAGAGCCTGCCGCATCAACCGGTGTGTGTGTTGATGACGGCTTATGGCTCGGTCGATGTGGCGGTCGAGGCGATGAAGCGCGGGGCGTATGATTACGTCACGAAGCCGCTGAATCTCGACAAGCTGGAGCTGCTGCTCTTGCGGGCGTGGCGTTCTCGCCAGGTCGAAGCGGAGAATGTCCAGTTACGCCAGGAGTTGGACAAGAAGTACGGGATGGAGAAATTGATCGGCAATTCGGAGCCGATGCAGAAGGTGTTCGATCTCGTGCAGCAGGTCGCCAATTCCACCGCTACGATCATGATCGAGGGCGAGAGCGGCACGGGCAAGGAACTGGTCGCGCAGGCGTTGCATAATTTAAGCAGCCGCAAGGCGAATCCCTTCGTGATCGTGCATTGCGCCGCGCTGTCACCGCAGTTGCTGGAGAGCGAATTATTCGGCCACGAAAAGGGCGCATTCACCGGGGCGAATACCCGGCGCATCGGCAGGTTCGAAGAGGCCAACCATGGAACGATATTTCTCGATGAGATTGGTGAGATCGATGCCGCGACGCAGGTGAAATTGTTGCGTGTGCTGGGCGAGCGAACGATTCAACGCGTGGGGAACAATCAGACGATTCCGGTCGATGTGCGGGTGATCACGGCGACGAACAAGAATCTGGAGAATTTGGTGAAGGAGGGAAAATTCCGCGAGGATTTGTTCTTCCGCCTGAATGTGGTGCCGATTCATTTGCCACCATTGCGTGAACGGACGGAGGATGTGCCGCTGCTGGCAGACGCGTTCATCAAGGAGTTCAGCCGGCAGAATCACAAGAAGGTGACGGGACTGACGGCGGACGCGCAGGAAGTGCTGTTGCGTTATGGCTGGCCGGGGAACGTCCGCGAGTTGCGGACAGCAATGGAATACGGTGTGACTCTGGCGCGCGGTGAACGAATTGGATTAAAAGATTTGCCCGAACGCGTTTTGGGCTCTAAATCAGATCTTTCACCAGCATCACTTTCTTCGCGTTCGGATTTAAATTTGGAAAAGATGGAAAAACTTTTTATCGAGCAGGCTTTGAAGGTGTGTGGGGGAAATCGCACGGAAGCGGCGCAAAAGCTGGGAATCAGCCGTCGTACCTTGCACCGCAAGCTGCTGCAATACCGGATGGAGGAAGCCTAAATGTCATTTCAGGATGCACTCTACACGCTGGAGGTTGGCAAGGGCCGTCGTTGGGTTCAACTGGCGGCCATTTTGGTGGGGTTTGTTTTTCTCGCGCTGCTTTATTTTGTGATGTTGTTCCGCGGACTGGATCGTCCGACGGCGATGGATCAGGCGCAACTGGCGCGGCAATTGGCCACGGGAAATGGTTTCAACACGATGGTGATCCGGCCGTCGGCGCTGAAAGTCTATTCGGATTTTTATAGCACCCCGGCAATGATGGCGCGCACCCCGCAACCGAAGATCGATGTGTTTGCCTTGCCGGATATCACGAATGCGCCGGTGTATCCCGCCGTGCTGAGCGTGGTATTCCGGGTTTTCAAAGTGAACTTTGAACCAACGGCGACGGAATTGGGGAAGGCGCAGATTTACGCGCCGGAACGGTTGATCGTTTTCTTCAATCAGTTCTGCATTTTTCTCACGGCCGTGGTGCTTTATTTCTGGGCATGGCGAATGTTTGACGACCGGGTAGCATTTGTCTCGACGCTGGCGTTCGTGGGATGTGATTTGATCTGGCAGTTCGCTTTGTCGGGGTTATCGACGAGCTGGATTTTGTTATTGATGACGATGCTGGGATTCGTTCTGCACGAATCGCTGATCGCGGAAGAAGAGGACCGGAGGCTGGCGGTCTGGGGTTGGACACTGGGGAGCGCCGTGCTGGTGGTGGTAATCATTTTGTCGAAGTTGTCGCTGGCATGGTTGATCTTTCCCTACGCCGCACTGTTATTGATCGCTCTGCGCCGGATGGTGTTTCCGCCGTTGGTTGCGCTGCTGATCGTGCTACTGGGCATCACGCCCTGGTTTGTGCGGAACTACCAGGTATGTGGCAATCCCTTTGGGACCGGCATTGCGAAGGTGGCGGAGTTTGGCACGGTGAAGGAAGCCGGGGGGGATCGTACCTTTCTGCAAGGTAATGGTTGGCCGGTGAAGCGGGCGTTGCACAAGGTCTACGAGGGTTACGGTCATGCCTTGGGAAATTTCTTTTCGTTGATGGGTTCCAGCGCGGTGATCTTGCTGGCGTTGGCGGCATTCATGCATCGCTTCAAGCGGCATCGTGTGCAGTTCATGCGTTGGTTCCTGCTCGGGAGCGGGCTGGCGGTGGTTTTGGGTGCTTCCCTATTGCGGGCCGAGCCTGGAGCGGTGGACGAGGAGAATAATCTGATTTTGATTTTTCCCGGATTGGCAGCGATCGGCACAGCCTTTTTCTACGTGCTTCTGGACCGGCTGGATATTGGTTTGCAAATTGTGCGGTACATTGTGGTGACGTTCTTTCTGATCATTTGCACCGTGCCGTTGGTAATCGCGCTTTTGCCACCTGGCCCGGCCCAATATCGCTATCCGCCATACTTCCCGCCGATGATTCGCTACATCAGTCAATTGCTCGGGCCCAAAGAATTGATGGTCTCGGACATTCCTGCCGCGACGGCATGGTATGGGGGGCGGGTGTCCTTATGGATGCCGACGACGTTGAAGGAGTTTTACCAAATCAACGATACCATTCAGTGGGCCAGCGGAATGTTGATTACACCCGAATCGTGGGATAATTCGCTCTACAAGATCGACAAGGGTACATCCCAGGATTGGGCGCCGATCCTGCGCCGACAGGGACTGCCGTCGGGATTCCCATTAACGTCTTATACGCCAATGCCACCTCTCGATAATGAATACTTATTCTTCTCGGATCGGCGTAGATGGTAAACGATCTAAATAGATTAACGATATTTACTCAATAACATTTAAAAAAATTGGTACTTGCCACATGAAGGAGATTTGCTATTTGGAGCTTATGTTGCAAAAAAGGCGCCATGTTGTTTTCGGACTCTTTTTATGCCTTTTATCGTTAAATCTGGTAAAAGGGCAAGAGACGAGTCAACAGGTACTTCAGCAGAAAAAGCCTTACTCGGTTTCGGTCGGTATCCGTCAGGGATACGATGATAACATTTACACTTCCTCAACCAATGAAAAGGGGAGTTTTACGACCGGTATTCAACCCTCTTTTTTGATTAACTACCCGTTGGATCAGACGCTTCTTTCCGGTCGCTATACTTTTGATTCGCTTTACTACTGGGATCGTGAAGGGGATGGGTGGGATTTGAGCCACGAATTGGTTGGACGCATTAATCATTCTGTTTCGGAACGGTTCAATCTCGATTTGCGTGAGCGTTTCCGTTACGCGCAGAATCCGGAGATTTTGGATAGCGCCAGTGCGTTGCAGCGTAATGGTAATTACATTAATAATACGGCTTCGCTGCAGGGCTCCTTTCAGTGGACGCCAAAGTTCAGCACGGTGACGACCTACACGAACGATTTGTACGATTACGAGGACGAGATTACCAAGCAGACCAATAACAATATGTCGCAGACGGTGAATCAGGATTTGCGGTTCCTGATCGATCCGACGGTGACGATTGTCACGGGCGGCATTTTTCAGGATGTAAGTTACGAGTATGCGGATCGTAGTTTTAACGTTTATACTGGCAATGTCGGCGCCGATTGGACATTGAGTCCACAGGTGACGATATCGGGCCGGGTAGGCGGTCAGTATTTTGATCCAGGCGACGGTGGTTCCGGCTCGACATCGCCCTACGGCTCGCTGGGGATGAACTGGGTTCTGGGAGCGCGCAGCAGCCTGAGCCTGAATTATTCGCACAGCCTGAGCCAGACGGATATTGCGACGGCCTACGCCCAGGAATCGGATACAATTACCTCGACCTTCAAGTACCAATGGACGCCACGGTTTTCCACCAGCCTGCAGGGGTTGTATACGTTTGGTTCCTACACCACGGAGACCGATATTCCCAATTCCGGAATGGGAGATTACGAAGAAAACGTGGCGACTTTGACTCTGGGAGCGACGTACAAGTTAAACGAGTGGCTTGATTTGGACGCTTCTTATACATTCACCAACGTCTCGAATGATACTATCCGGGATCGCGAATATACTCGCAATCAAATCAGCCTCGGTCTCCGGGGTACCTATTGACATTGAATTTTCAGGGCTTCGGGGTAGCTTAAGGACGTAGATACACCAATATGGCGGCTCCAGCTTCAGAAGTATCCCTGCACTTTCTAGACTACTGGCGAGTCATTCGTAACCGTGCCGCAATCATTGTCACGGTCCTACTGCTGACCTTGATGACGGGTTACGTCGTCACGGTGTACGTCATGCAGAAGATGTACGATGCGAAGGCGCAGCTACGCGTGTACAAAGAAAAGTCGGACCTCGAGTTCATGGGCAACAGCCGCACCGACACTCCCTTCGACCTGGTTTTCTTCACGAGTGAAATCAGCACCATTCAGAGTAAAAAAATTCTCAATCCCGTCATTGAGAAACTCGGGTTGCAAAAGGAATGGGGGACCCGGCTGTTCGGCGGTTCGAATCTGCCGATGGACAAGGCTTTCGTCCTATTAAACAACCGGGTGGATGTCAATGTTCAGCGCAACTCCGATATTCTCGAGATTCGGGTCAAGAGCGACCTGCCCAAGGAAGCGTCCGACATTGCGAACGCGATCATGGACGTCTACATCGAGATGCGTCGCACCGATTTGCAGACTCGCGAAAGCCGTGGGTTTAAGACTCTGGATGATGAAATTGCCAAGCAGGGCGAAGTGGTGCAGCGCGCCAAAGACTATGTCGAAGAGCTGCGAAAAAGCCTGAACCTGAACATGGTGGGTGGTGGCGAGAATGAAACACAGATGCTCGAAGAGGAGTGGAAGCGCAAATCGGCTCTACTCGATGATGTTCGGGCGGAATACTTGGGGCGGCAGGTGCGCTATGATCGGTTGAATCGGTTGTCCACCAATGAATTTCTTGATGCGATCGTGGCGATGGGCATCGAAGATGCGAATTTGACGAGCTTGCGGGCGAAGAAGTACGCCGCAGAATCGGATTTGGAGCAGATGCGTAAGAGCGGTCTGGAAGGGAATCACCCGCGCATCAAGTCGCGTGAAGCGGAGTTGGCGAAGATCGATGAGCAAATCAATGCGAATGCCGCTGGTAAGCGTCGGGCATTGGAAATTGATGTGCAGGTCACCAAGGCTCGCGTTACCCAATTGGAAAAGGAAGTTGGGACGCTGACCGATCAGGTTCGGATGCAGAAGACGACGGAACTGGCCAAGTTCCGCGAAGCGAAGAAAGAGCAAGAGCGTCAGCAATTGCTCTACGATCAATTCGTGATTCGCAAAAAGCAGTCGGTGGTCGATAAACAGATCATTAATGATCCCGCGACGATTATTTCCAAGGCGGAGCCCAACGATATGCCGTTCCGTCCCAATCTGACGATCAACCTGATTGCTTCCGGTGTGGCGGGCTTGGTGCTGGGTATCGTGCTGGCGTTCTTCATCGAATATCTCGATACCAGCGTGAAGACGATGGACGATGTGGAGAAATTGCTCGATCTGCCGGTGCTGGCCGTTATTCCAGATGGCGTGGGGCCGCTGATTCGCGAAGGAGCGGATTCCCCGCATGCGGAAGGTTATCGAATTTTGCGAGCGAAGATCGATTTGAATCCCAAGAGCGGCGCAGGCAATACGTTGACGGTCGTTAGCGGCGGTCCGGGCGAGGGGAAGTCGACCACGTTGTTCAATCTGGCCTATGTCTGTGCGCAATCGGGGCAGTCAGTCCTGCTCGTGGACGCGGATTTGCGACGGCCCACGGTGCACACCATTCTGGGTATTGAGAACGAGGCGGGCATTTCGGAAGCCATGCGTGGTCTGGGCGAAGCGCACCAGTACATTCGCGCGACCAGCGTGCCGAACATGCACGTGATCACGGCGGGGGATATGCCAGCCTCGGAGATGGGTGCCTTTAGCGGATTGAAGCTGCGTGAGATTCTGAATGATTTGAAATTGCGGTACGACATCGTCCTGCTCGATGCGCCTCCCGTCCTCGGCATCAGCGATGGCGCAGTGCTCGCGCACGAGGTTGATTTTACCTTGCTGGTCATCCAGCACCGCCGCTATCCTCGCGACATCTCGATGCGAGCCAAGCGGGCGGTGGAGGAAGTGAAGGGCAATCTCCTCGGAGTCGTCCTGAACGCTGTGGCCGTCAAGAGCGACGAGGCGTACTACTATTACAGCAGCTATGGCAATTATTACTACAATCGTAATGGCGAAAAGAAACCTCGATCCGGCGCCGCGACTCCCCAGCGCGCCACTCTCGCCAAAAACGACGAGCAGTCTCATGGCAGCGAAGACTTTTAATCTGCGCGCGTCTTTCTGCCGCGTCCTAGCCCTGGCTTGGATGCTGTGTTTTATTTTCACCGGCTGCATGGGTGGCGGTTCCGGTGGTTCCATGACACCTCCTCCCACGACGGGCGACGCAAGTAATCCGGATATTATTCGCCGGGGTGACGTGCTCCTGATTCGTCTGACGGGGGTGCCGGACAATGAGGGTGGTGTGTATGAGGAGACCGTCATCGACGAGGGAACAATTTCCATGCCGCTGCTCGGCAGTTTCAAGGCGGCCGGGAAGACGTTGGGCCAGCTGAAGTCGGATATTGAGGCGGCCTATCGCGAGAAGAAAATCTATGCTACGCCGAACGTGACCGTGAGCCAGTCGCAGCGCTTTATCAACGTGCTGGGCGAGGTGCGCGCGCCACAGCGTGTGGTTTATACGCCGGATATGACAATCCTGAAGGCCATCAGCGCCTGCGGTGGATTCACGGACTACGCGCAAAAGCGTGAAGTAAAACTTTCTCGCGGCAGCAAGGTGTACATCTTTAATGCGGTCGAAGCATTGAGAGACCCGAGCAAGGATATTCCTTTGCAGGCGGGTGATCAGATTCAGGTGCCGCGCACGATCTTTTAGTTGGTGTTGTGCGCTGAGGCGGCTTTCGTCCGGGCTCAACGAGCCCGGCTACGGCTGACATGAGCTGTTGATTGCTCAATCAAATTCGGGAAAGAGACGGACGGGTTGAGTGTGTCTCTCCGGAATCGATGAATCGAAAAGGCGCTACGTACCGAGCATCTTGTAGTTCATGTCGTCGAATTTGACGAAGTAGGCTTGAGCGGCATCGTCGAGCATTTCGGCGGTGACGGTTGGTTCCACTCCTTTGTAGCGGCAGACATCAATGATGTTTTCGAGGATGTCGCGAGGTTGGCAACCACGCAGGGGGCGACCATGGCTGCGCATGTGTTTTTCCACGAAGTAGTCGACGATTTCATCGGCGTAGGGGACTCCCTTGGCTTCGCTGACGATTTTCCAGATGGCGCGGAAGTGTTCGTGCGAGGGATCGTTGATGGGAATTTTGTAGCGGATACGGCGCAGGAAGGCGTCGTCGACGAGGTCTTTAGGATTCAAATTCGTGGAGAAGACGATGAGTTCGTCGAAGGGGACTTCCACCTTGGTGCCGGTGTGGAGGGTGAGGAAGTCGACTCGTTTTTCGAGCGGGACAATCCAGCGGTTGAGCAGGGTTTTTGGCTCGACGCGTTGTCGGCCAAAGTCGTCCACCATGAAGGCACCGCCATTGGCTTTCATCTGGAAGGGGGCTTCATAGAAGCGGGCTTCGTTGTTCCAGATGAGGTCGAGCGTTTCCATGGTGAGTTCACCACCGACGATGATGATGGGACGGCGGATAAGGCGGAAGCGGCGGTCGTACTTGCCTTGCAGGCGCATGTCTTCTTCGGGAGGAATCTGGACGTGATTGAATTCGTCAAAGACTTTGATGATCTGTCCTTTGACCTCGATGGCGTAAGGGGTGAAGATGGCACCGCCAAAGGATTGGACGATGCGTTCGCAGATGGAGGTCTTGCCGTTGCCGGGGGGGCCGTAGAGAAAGATGGAGCGACCGGAGTTTACGGCGGGGCCAATTTTTTCGAGAATGCCTTCGTCGAAGACGAGCCCGTCGAACGCTTCGCGCAGGCGGTCGCTATTGACGGTGATGTTCTTGAGGCTTTGTGCGGCGACGACGCGATTGTAAGTCTCGAGCGAAACCGGAGCGGGTCCGATGTAGGTGGTTTGCTCGAAGTACTGCATGGCACGAGCGCGGCCAGCGTCGCTGATAGTGTAGACATAGGACATGGCGGCCATGTCGCCGCGAGTCACTTCAATGAGACGACTGTCGCGCAACTGGATGAGGATGGGCTCGGCCACCCCGTAGTAGGGAACGCACAACTCCGCGGCGATTTCATGCGCCACCATCGTCGTGTTGATGTGCATGAGGCGCAGGATGAGCCCCTCGATAATCGTGGGGTTAATGTCGATGGTCTCGAGATTCTCGGGTTCCGAAGGGGTGAAAAGCGAGGCGTTGGCGAAGAGTTCCTGGGCCATGGCGTGTGCGAAAACTATGGAAGCAGGAGCGGGGGAAGGGAAGTCAATTTTGGAGAGTCCCCATTTGCAAGGAGACACAAGGAGTCGCTTCTGCTGGAGAAATGGGTAAATATTGCCGCTTACTTTCCGGTAGGCAGAGAATGCTAAATAGGTGTGAATTTTAAACTTGTATAATAACCTAAGGTCGTGGACGATATGTGATAGCGAATGTTAACCACGAGGGTTCCGTGACTCCTGCGACTGAAAATCAAAACTTGCTAGATCAAGCTCTTCCTCCCGCTGCTTCGGTGGAACTGCAATATCCATTGCGTCCGCGGGCGAAGGGAGTGTATCCGAAGAAATCATCTTTGTTGCCGCCATCATCGAAGCTGGGCTTATATTCGTTGGGCGCTGTGATTCCGCCCCTGCATTTTTAGTTTTGCTCCTCGCCTTGTTTGATTTTTCGAAACGGGTGGAGCGTGTATTCCCCTCTTGCCTGAAGGTTGATTCCGTCCGATGATGAAATAGGATGATGGATGTGCTCTTACAATCGCTGATCATCAGTGCTTCGTTGGGGGCTTTGATCGGTCTGGTGCGGCAGTGGGAGGATCAACAGACCAAGGACCCCGGCTTGGCCGGAGTGAGGACGTTTACGTTGTGGGGAATATTGGGTGCGAGCGCGGCGTATCTCAGTCAGAATTTCTTCCCGCTCTTTTTTCCGGTCGCATTTGGCATGGTGGCGTTGTACCTGACGGTGGCGCAGCTGGCGGTCATTCGCACCGGGCAGACTCCGGGCTTTACGACTTTTACTTTGGCGCTCCTCACCTATGTGCTCGGCGGCTTGGTCTACCTCGGGCAGATGCGGGTGGCGGTGGTGCTGGCGGTGGTGATGATCATCCTGATCGCCAGCAAGCGGGAGATCCATAGCTGGACGACTCATTTCACGCCGAAGGATCTGCGGAGCGCGCTTGTCTTTGCGGCGATCACGGGGATTGTACTGCCGATCGTGCCGAACAAGGGCTATGGTCCGCTGGAGGCATTCAATCCCTTCGCCACGTGGTTGATGGTGGTGCTGATTTCGGGGTTGGGCTTTGCTGGATACGTGTTGATGCGGTTGCTTGGCGCGCGGGCGGGCATCACGGTGACGGGATTGGCGGGTGGGCTGGCTTCCAGCACGGCGGCGACGATTGCCTTCAGTCGGCGGAGTCGCGAGGAGCCAGGGTTGTCTTCCAACTTCGCGCTGGCGATTGTATTGGCCTGCACCGTGATGTTGGTGCGGGTGGCGGTGGTGGTGGCGATGATTGATCTCCAGCTCTTCCTGAAGCTGTGGGGGCCATTCCTGATTCTAGCTTTACCGGGATTATTTTACGCCGGCTGGGCTTGGTGGTTTCGGGATCGGAGCGGTGCGCAAAAAATCGAGACACCTGACATTTCGAATCCGCTGAGTCTCTCCATGGCGCTGAAATTCGCTGCGATCTATGCCGTGGTTGTGCTGTTGGTGAAAGCGGTGACGACGTACGGCGGCGATGGCGCGGGGCTTTACTGGGTAACTTTTATTTCGGGCCTGACGGATATGGACGCGA
Source organism: Verrucomicrobium sp. (assembly GCA_017849585.1). GTDB lineage: Bacteria > Verrucomicrobiota > Verrucomicrobiia > Methylacidiphilales > UBA1321 > UBA1321. The sequence continues at coordinate 74,888 of JAFIGT010000013.1, read as the reverse complement.
TCACGCTGTCGCTGGCGCAGATGGGGGGCAAGGAGACGATGGCGGAGGACGTTTTGGCGAAGGCGATCATCCTGGCGGCGGTGAGTAATACGCTGTTGAAGTTGGGATTTGCCCTAGCGGCAGGATCGAGTGCCTTGCGTCGCGAAATGGCGCTGAGCCTCGGGGCGACATTGTTAATTGGGGTGGCGCTTTTGGTGGTGATGTGAGGGTGGGAAGATGCGGTGAAAATAAAATGCGGCCGCTTCTGATAAAAATCCATTGACACTTTGCAGCGAAGGTTATACTTTCGCCCCTCCTGTGATGAAAACTTTTAGTGCTAAAGCCGAAGCGGTTGACCGCAAATGGTATATTGTTGACGCGCAAGACCAAGTGGTCGGGCGTGTTGCGGAGCGTGTCGCCAATATCCTTCGTGGCAAGACGAAACCAATTTTCACCCCCCACGTTGACACCGGCGATTTCGTCGTTGTGATCAACGCTTCCAAGGCCGTGTTTACCGGCAAGAAGGAAGTCCAGAAGAGCTACATGAGCTTCTCCGGTTACGTCGGCGGCCATCATTCGGAAACGGTGCAACATCGCCGTGCCCGCCGCCCCGAGTTGCTCATCCAGACCGCCGTCAAGGGCATGGTTCCTCACAACCGCCTGGGCCGTCAGATTCTCAAGAAACTTCACGTCTACGCCGGTGCGGAACATCCGCATGCCGCGCAGAATCCCAAAGCATTAACCGTATAATCCAGGCGTTTCATGTCGACCTCATCTGCTCCCGTCACCGCTACTGGCCGTCGCAAGGCTGCCGTGGCCTCCGTCAATCTCATTCCCGGCAAGGGTACCGTTGAAATCAACGGTCGCGATATTGACGAGTATTTTACGACCTCGGAAATGAAGACACGCGCGCTTCTTCCCTTGGTGACGGCGGATCTCGCCAAGAAGTTTGACGTCAAGGCCCGCGCCCACGGTGGCGGTCTCATGGGTCAGGCGGGTGCGATTTCTCTCGCCGTAGCACGGGCCCTGATTCAGGTCGATCCCGCGCTGCGTCCAGCTTTGAAGAAGCCCGGCTTCCTCAAGCGCGATCCTCGCATGAAAGAGCGCAAGAAGAGCGGTCAGCCCGGTGCCCGCAAGCGCTTCCAGTTCTCCAAGCGCTAAGCGAGCCCTTAGGGTTTGCCTGCGAATGGTTGACCTATGCCAACACTACGCATTGCCGTGGTTGGTGCCTCGGGCTACTCCGGTGAAGAATTGGTCCGCCTTGTCTCCCGGCATCCCGAGCTACAACTCACTGCCATCACGTCCCGCTCTTCAGCGGGGCGACCGGTGGGCAGTGTCATCCCGGGACTTCCCGCCTCGCTGGAAAAGCTCACTTTTGCCGACATTGCACCCGCAGATCTGGCGGGTCATGCGGATGCTTTTTTCCTCGCCCTGCCGCATGGTGTGGCCGCCGAATACGCGGTGCCTCTGCGCAAAGCAGGCAAGGTGGTCATTGACCTCAGTGCCGATTTCCGGCTGAAGAGTCCCGAGATTTATAAAGAATTCTACGGTCACGATCATCCCGCGCCTGAACTCCTGAAGGAGTCCGTCTATGCGTTACCGGAATTGCATCGCGACGCCATCAAGAAAACCGATCTTGTCGCCTGCCCCGGTTGCTATCCGACGAGCATCCTGCTGGCGCTCGCTCCGGCGCTAAAGAACGGTTTGATTGATCCGGGGAGCATCGTCATTAATTCGCTCAGCGGCGTTTCCGGTGCGGGCAAGAAGGCGGACGTTAGTCTCCTCTTTGCTGAGCTCAACGAGAGCATGAAGGCCTACAGCGTGCCGAAGCACCGGCATCTGAGTGAAATCGAACAGGAGCTTTCACTCCTTGCCGCGCAGAATGTCGTGGTGACATTCATTCCGCATCTGGTGCCTCTCACACGTGGCATGATCACGACCATCTCGGCGAAGGTCACCCGTTCTCTCGCCGATAAAGAGGTGGAATCGCTCTACGCGAAATATTATGCGGACGAGCCGTTCGTGGCGCTGAAGACCGATGGCACCTTACCTGAAGTGAAGCGTGTCGTGCGCTCCAACCTGATTGAAATCGCCACCCGGCTCGATGCGCGGACCGGGCGGCTCCTTCTCTTTTCCGCGATTGATAACCTTGGCAAGGGGGCTGCTGCGCAAGCGGTCCAAGCCTTGAACGTGCGGTTTGGGTTCGAAGAAACTATGGGGTTGGGAGCATGAAAGACGACTATAAAGTAATTAAAAACGGCGGTGTGACGAGCGCCCAGGGTTTTGTGGCGGCGGGCATCTCCTCGGGTATCAAGCCTGCCGGCAAAAAGGATCTCGCCATTGTTTACTCGGCTGTGCCGGCGCAAATCGGTGCCACCTTCACAACGAATCTGGTCAAGGCCGCCCCGGTAAAAGTCTCCTTTGAACACGCGCGTAATGGTTCCGTGCGCGGCGTCGTGTTGAACTCGGGCAATGCCAATGCGTGCACCGGCGTGCTTGGCATCAAGAACGCGAAGAGCATGGTGGAGAAGACGGCGAAAGCGCTCGATTGCAGACCGAAGGAAATTCTCGTGTGCTCCACGGGCCGTATCGGGGTGCAATTGCCGATGCCGAAGATTGAGCGTGGGATCAAGCGGACTGTCTCGAAACTGAACGTGGACGGTGGCGCGGATGCTGCGAAAGCGATCATGACGTCCGACACTTTCCGCAAGGAATTTGCCGTGTGTGTGGAAATCGACGGTCGCAAGGTGACCATCGGTGGCATGGCCAAGGGCGCCGGGATGATTCACCCGCAGATGGCGACGATGTTGTGCGTGATTACGACGGACGCGAATATCGACAAGGCCACGCTGCGCAAATGCACGTACGAGGCTGTGGAGCATTCCTTCAATCGCATCACCATTGATGGCGATACATCGACCAATGACACCGTGATGGTGCTGGCCAACGGCATGGCGGAAAACCCGCTGATCAAAAGCTATCACCCGCAACTCGGTGTTTTTCAAAAAGCCTTGGTGACGGTGATGCGCAAACTCGCCCGCATGATTGTGCAGGACGGCGAAGGCATTTCGCGCGTGGTGGAAGTAAACGTCAAGGGCGCGGCGAGCAACGCCGACGCCAAGCTCGCGGCTCTCGCGGTGGCGCACTCGGCGCTGGTGAAGTGCTCGTGGTGCGGTGGCGATCCGAATTGGGGCCGTCTCATGGATGCGATCGGTTATTCCGGCGCTCGTGTGAAAGAGGAGATGGTGGAGATTTACTACGACGGTCTCGTCGCGGTTTCCAACGGCGAAGCGAGCCGCACGCCGATGGCAAAGCTGCGCAAGATCGTGCGACGCCCCGCGTTTACGATCACCCTGCACCTGCATCTCGGCTCGGGCGAGTACAGCGTGCTCACGACGGACCTGACGGAAAAGTACGTCACGTTCAATAAGGGTGAATAACACGGCTGAAAGCCGTGTTAGTTCTAGGTATTCAGTTCTAAGTACGAAGTTGGCTGACGCCAGACCTGGAAGTTGAGTCGCCGTATGGCTATTATCATCTGGCTCCTATGGGGCATTCTGGGGTGGGGATATTACAATTATCGGACTTATTCATCAAAGCCATCAGAGCCTCGTTGGAGGATATGGCTGAATACGGTGCTGGTGACCTTATTGTATGGCTACGGCTTTACGATTCTCATAGCGGATCTTACTTTTCGATTTTGGACGATTTCCTGGATTTTCCCTGCGGCGTGGCTGACCTATCCTGTGATTTGCAATGCTATTTACCTTCTTAAGTTAAGAAGAAAAAACAATAAGGCTTGAGCCTGCCTGCGATTACATTCCACTGCTAATCGTCACAGAACGCTGGCTTGTTTATTTTCGAGATCGTTTTACACTTTTCGCTTTCCCATGAACGAACATCTTAAGGCTGCAACGCTCATTGAGGCGTTGCCATATATTCAGCAATTTCGCGGGCAGACCATCGTCATCAAGTACGGCGGTGCGGCGATGGAGAACGAGGCGTTGGTCGAAGGCGTGCTGCGCGACGTGGTCTTTCTCGAGGCGGTGGGGATCAACCCTGTGCTCGTCCATGGTGGCGGCAAGGCGATCACCCGCGCGATGAAGGAGCGGGGCGTGGTTGCGAAGTTCATCGACGGCTTGCGCGTCTCCGATGCGGAATCGATGGACGTCATCGAAAAGACGCTCTCCGGTGAAATCAATCCAGGGATTGTCGACGCGATCAAGAAGCTCGGCGGCAAGGCGCGTGGTTTTTCCGGCAAGGAAGTGCTGATCGCGCGCAAGATGGAGTATCGTCTCGCCAAGACTGGCGAAGCGGTCGATCTCGGTTTTGTCGGCGACATCCTCGGCGTGGACACCGGGCCCTTGCGCGACGCGGTTCGTGCGGAAGTCATGCCGGTCATCTCGCCCTTGGCTCGGGACGGCGATGGTCGCGTGTATAATATTAATGCCGACGTGGCAGCGGGCGAGATTGCCCAAGCGCTGAAGGCCGACAAGATCATTTATCTCTCTGATGTGAACGGTGTGTTGCGGGATTTCAAAGATCCGCAATCCACGATTTCCACGCTGACCATTGCCGAGATCGACGAGCTCAAGAAGCAGGGAATCATCGACGGCGGCATGTTGCCGAAGGTGGATTCTGCCATCGAAGCGTTGCGTCACGGGGTCAAGAAGGTTCACTTCCTCGATGGCCGTATGGCGCATTCGTTGCTACTGGAAGTGTTCACCGATGCTGGCGTCGGCACGGAAATTACGGCCTAGCTTTGCGTAATAGAAAGTATCCTATGAGTGACCCGTTAGCCCCTGTTGTCATGGTGGAACCCGCCGCGCAGGCGATCATGCGCGAGTACGAAAAGTACGTCGTGCCGTCGTACGCGCGTTCGATTGTACTGGAGCGAGGCAAGGGCACGGAGGTGTGGGATGCCGGTGGAAAGCGGTATCTCGATTTCGGCGGCGGCATCGCGGTCAATGCGCTCGGTCATGCACATCCGGCGATTACGAAAGCGCTCACGGAGCAATCGCAGAAACTGATTCACGTTTCGAATCTCTACTATCATCGTGGTCAGGGCGAACTGGCGCACAAAATTGCAGCGCAAGTGGGGCCGGGCAAGGTGTTCTTTTGCAACAGCGGCGCGGAGGCGAACGAGATGCTCTATAAGCTTGCGCGCAAATTTGGTCACGATACGGGTCGCTACGAGGTGATCACGGCATTGAAATCTTTTCATGGTCGCACTCTCGGCGGTATCGCGGCGACGGGGCAGGACAAGATCAAGAAGGGGTTCGAGCCAATCATTCCCGGTTTCAAGCATGTACCATTCAATGACCTGAAGGCGGTCGAAGAGGCGATCACTCCGTCGACCGCGGCGGTGCTCATTGAGTGTATCCAAGGTGAGAGCGGAGTGAATATCGCCAGCCCGGAATATCTCCTAGGCTTGCGCAAGCTGTGCACGGAAAAGAATATCCTGTTGGTGATCGACGCGGTGCAGTGTGGCATTTTCCGCACGGGCACCTTTGTCAGCTACCAGCGCATTCTGGAAGGACACCCGCAAGCGGCGAGCTTCCAACCGGACGCCATTTCCTTTGCCAAATCGCTCGGTGGCGGTTTCCCCATCGGCGCCGTGTGGCTCAAGACGCCGCTGGCGGATTTGTTCCAGCCCGGCACGCATGGCACCACTTTCGGCGGCACGCCGCTGGCCTGCGCGGTGGCGTTGACCGTGCTCGATGTGATTGAGCGAGAACATCTCGTGGCGAATATCCGCAAGCAGGGCGACAAGATTGTGGCGGCATTGAATACGCATGCAGCCAAGGGGGCAAAAACCCTGATTAGTGCGCGCGGTTTTGGCGGATTGCTCGGATTGCAGGTCAAGCCTCTCGCAGCGGACGTGACGGCGCGGTTGCGCGAAGCCGGGTTGCTCGTTGTTCCAGCAGGGGAAGAGGTCATTCGCCTCCTGCCGCCCTATAATGTGAGCGACGCGGAAGTGGAAGAAGCGCTTGGAATTTTGACCGCAAACCTGTAGGCTACCCCCTTGAAAACGAGTCCTATCCATCTGTTGGGAATGCAGGGTCTGCCTGTGGGGGCAGCCAAGGCTATCTTCGCCGAGGCGGCGTTGTATAAAAAGAATCGTCGCAACCCGGAACAGCTGCCACTGAAGGGGCAGACTTGGGCGATGATTTTCAGCAAGTCGTCCACGCGGACTCGCGTTTCCTTCGAAGTCGGCATCCGCGAACTCGGTGGTGAATCGCTTTTCCTCAACGCGAACGACATCCAGCTCGGTCGCGGCGAGCCGATCGCGGATACGGCGCGCGTACTGGGCCGCATGGTTCATGGTGCGGTGATTCGTACCTTCGCGCAGCAGGACGTGGTGGACTTTGCGAACTATGCCAAGATTCCCACCGTCAACGCGTTGACCGATGATGAGCATCCCTGCCAGATTTTAACCGACGTCTTCACGTATGAAGAGAAGCGTGGGTCCATCGTGGGCAAGAAGGTGGCCTTCATTGGAGACGCCGCCTGCAATGTGGCGCGCTCGTGGGTTTACGCAGCGGAATACTTTAAGTTCAATCTTGTGCTTGCTGCGCCGGAAGGTTTTGAAAGCTCGGTGACGAATGCGCACGTGAAACAGGTGCGTTCACCCGAGGAAGCGGCCGCCAATGCGGATTTGCTCTACACGGATGTATGGATTTCCATGGGCAAGGAAGCGGAAGCCGCCGAGCGCATCAAGGCGTTCAACGGTTACCAGATCAATTCCAAGCTCCTCTCGCTCGCCCACAAGGATGCGTTGGTTCTTCACTGCCTGCCTGCCTATCGCGGCAAGGAGATCACGGAAGAAATCATGACGTCTCGTGCTGAGGATATTTTTGATCAGGCCGAGAACCGGTTGCATGTCCAGAAGGGCATTCTGCACTGGCTGGCGCATTCCAGAAACGCTTGAAGCATGAGCGTAGCAAGTGTTCCGGCGGGAAATCCCGATGCCGCGTGGGTGACGATCACCGATATTTGCGAGCCGCTGAACTGGCAGGCTTTGTTCGGGAATGATCACCCGGTGGAAATCGACCTCGGCGCGGGCGATGGCGGTTTCGTGGCGAATCGCGCGAAGGCAAATCCCGGCACGAATTTCCTCGCGGTAGAGCGTTTGCTTGGGCGCGCGCGAAAGATCGTGAAGAAGGCGTTTCGCCAGAATCTGCCAAATCTGCGGGTGCTGCGATTGGAGACCTCCTACCTCATGCGCTATATGATTCCGGCGGAATCGGTTTCCATCGTGCACCTCATGTTTCCCGATCCGTGGCCGAAACGTCGCCATCACGAGCGGCGCATCGTGCAGCCGGAATTCGTGAAGTCAGTCGCCACCAGCCTGAAATCAGGCGGCGAATTTCGTTTCACGACCGACCACGCCGAATACTTTTCCGTGGCTGTGCCGGTGATCAATGCGGAGTTGTTGCTGAGGTCGACCGAGCTTTGGGATTTTTCTGTCGATCCGCAAACGGAGTTTCAGACCGAGTTTCTCGCTGAAGGCCGCGTGATCAATCGCGCACGGTATTTGAAAAAGTAAATCTACGGATCTTCCAGAATTCTCCAGCGCACGAGATTCATCGGGGTGCTGAAGTAGGAGTTTTCCTTTTCAGGGATGGTGAAAGTAACAACCTTACCGGGGCTGGGATCGGCGGCAATCCATTGGCCATTGCCGAGGTAGGCCATGACATGTACACCAGAAGTCGTGACAGCCATGTCGCCGGGTTGGAGTTGAGAGTGGTCGAATTCATTGAGGGAAGGGCAAGTCGCAATAAGTCGTGTGCGTCCCTTATAACCTCTTCCCATTTCCCGTGCTGTAGTATCATGCCACCAGAGGGAGAGTCCTTGACGAATGAGGAGTGGATTGAATCCGACGAGGCCCTGCCGAACAAGAGCATCCTCGAGTCCACGCCTCATCAGGCCTGAGCAGTCGATGCCGAAACGACCTTCGCCGCCCCACATGTATGGGCAGTTCAAATAAGAACGCATGGCGTTGATGTACGCTGTACGTAGTTCGACGCGATGTTGGGGTGGTCGAGTTGGAAGCGCGAGGAAGATTAGGACGATGACACACAGCGAGCTGAGTGTGGTGAAGATCCATTGCTTTTTACGAACAGCAAAGAGGAGGCCAAAAACAGTCAGGATCCCAAAGATTACCGTAGCGGCTCGGATGGGGATATTGACGATGGGAGAATACCAAAAAAGCAGGAATAGAATTGGAAAAAGACACAGGCTCGCTGAGAGAAACAGTCGAGCTACTCGCATAATAAACGATTGAGAAGCTTCACTGTTGGACATCGTCTTATTCCTCAAAAATCCATCGATCTTGTTTGAGATCGAAATAAACGCGTGGTGCCGTCGCGGGACCTTTCAGCGCGGGAGGGAGGAGAATGTCGAGATAGAAGCCTTCCCAGTAGGGACGGATGCTGCGCCACAGTTTTTCCCGTCCGACATACGGTTCGAGATGATAGATGCGGTTAGCTTGGGCGATTTCCGGTGATTGCACGAGTCGTTGAGCTCGGATGACTTCGGTTTTGTAGATAGCGGTTAGGAGGTTGGTGGTGGCGATGTTGAGGGTGATGAAGGCCAAGGCAAAGAGGATTATCCAGCGCGGGGCTTTCCACTGCAGGCGAGCGAGAAGGGGGGCTAGGGCGATGGTAAGTCCCAGCAGGATGTCATAGCGCTTGCGGGAGTCGAGGGAGTAGCCGCCGCCGACGACGAACACGATGACGATGCTGACGAGGAGAATCAGGCCCGCGACTGTGACGGAGGAAAGAGAGTGGCGGTTGGTTAAAGCGACCGGTGATTCGATGGTGAGTTGGCGATAGAGTGGAATGAGGGCGATAATCGCAGGCAGGACACCGACGGTGAGAAGAAGGGGGACGTTGATGCGTGAGACGAAAAGATTTCCAAGTTGGCCGATGTGGCACCAGGGATGATAGGCGGCAAGGCTAACATATTGATAATAGAAAGCGGAGAGCAGGGTGCCGGGATTGAGGTGAGCATCTTTGGCTGAGCCGGGCTCGGTGGTGAGGAGAAAGAGGAGAATATAGAGCGCGGCTCCCGCAGTGGCTCCGAGTAGCGGCCAGTTTCCTAAGATGCCGGAAAGGTGGCGGGGAAATCCGTCGCGCCAGAGAATGACAAGGAGGGGGAGCGCCATGAAAGCGAAGGCCAGTTGTTCGCAGAAAAGATTTCCGATGAAGGTGAGAAAAAAGAGCGTGCCGCAGAGGCGTGTAGGGGGAGTGTCACCTGGTTTCGCGTCGAGTGCGAGAGTCAGGGTGACGAGGAAAAAAGCGGTGCTGAGTATGTAGCAATTGGCCGCGGCCCAAGCGATGGCTTCGTGATACCACGGCAGGGTAATGTAGGCGACGGTGAAGAGGAGGCTGAGTCGGGTGCCGACTCCGAGTTGGCGAAGGATGCGCAGGAGGAGGCAGCCGCTGATGGAGTGGATGAGGACGATGCCGAAAAGTCCGACGCTGGGCGAGAGGCGCAGGCCGGTTCCGATGACGAAACTGCCGAGAATTCTCCAGAGCCCCATCCCGTCCTGACTGGGATTGAGGAGTCTTTCCGGTCCGGAGGTGGTGACCATGAGATCGTCGGCGAAAGGTTGGTAGTGAATCGCCGTGAGTCCATACGCCGCGATGGCGAAAAGGACAATGATCAGGATTTCTTGAGCCGAGACTGATGAAGTGGCGGACTTGGTCATGCGATCTGGTGGGATTCTATGTCGACGCCTTGAGCTCCTTTAGTCGTAGCTGACCGCAGGCGGCGTCGATGTCGTGGCCCTTTTCACGGCGAACGGTGACAGGGGTGTTGGCGTTTTCCAAAACAGCGGCGAAAGCATCGATGCGTACATCACTCGGTCGCTCCCAGGGTAGTCCATCGACTTTGTTGTAGGGAATAAGATTCACCTTGGCGTGCAGGCGGCGGGCGTGCTGGACGAGGAGCGCAGCTTCGGAGGGATCATCGTTGACGCCGTTGATGAGAATGTACTCAAGCGTCATCATCTTGCGCTTTTTGTCCTGATAATATTTGCAGGCGTCGAGGAGCTCTGTGAGGGGATACTTCTTGTTCACGGGCATGATCTGGCCGCGCACGGCATCGCTCGCGCCGTGGAGTGAGAGGGCAAGGCGGATTTGACGGGGTTCGTCGGCGAGCTTGCGGATCTGCGGTGCCAGGCCGCTGGTGGAGATGGTAATGTGGCGTGCTCCGATGCCGACACCCCACGGGGATTGGGCATTGATGATTTCGATGGCCAGCAGGAGGTTGTCGTAATTGGCAAGCGGTTCGCCCATGCCCATGAAGACGAGGTTGTTGATCTTCACTTTGGCGGCACGCTCGGCTTCCATCACCTGCGCGACGATTTCGCCGGGAGTGAGGTTTCGTTTCCAGCCTTCGAGGCCACTGGCGCAAAATTTGCAACCGTAGGCGCAGCCGACCTGTGACGAGACGCAGAGGGTGAAGCGGTCGGCACGCTCGCCGAAAAGATCGGGCGAAGCGGGGATAAGAACACTTTCCACAAAGTCACCTTTGTCGAGTTGCCAGAGATATTTACGGGTGGTGTCACCGCTGCCTTGCTGGCGGACAAATTTGAGCGGTTGCAGGGTGTACTGGGCGGCGAGTTCCTTCCGCATGGCGGCGGACAGGTTCGTCATGTCGGCAAAGGAGGTGACGCGGCGCTCGAAAACCCACTGGGCGATCTGTTCACGACGATAGATGGGAACGTTGCCGAGATCCCATTCGGCGGGGAGTGTGTCGAGGAGGCAGGTCATAAATACCGAGTACAAAGTTCTAGGTACTCAGTACTAGGTAGTGAAGGCTCCGGATGCGATCAAAAAGGCGTCATTGTCATCAAGTCCCGAGCGAGGGCGTGGTTGGGGTCACGCCGGAGCACGAGGTTAAGGGTCTTGCGGGCCTCGGTTTTGCGTCCCAGGCCGGAGAACGCTTGAGCTTCGAGGAAAAGGGCGGTGGTGGTTTGGCGCTCCTGCAGATCTTCGTCAAAGAGGAGCATGGTGGGTAGCGAGGTGGCAAAGTAGTCGATGGTGGCCTTGGTCTTCTTGAGCTGTCGCGCATAGGCGAGTAGATCGCGGAGTCTTTTTTTGGCGCGGGCCTTTTGCCCGAGCTTCTCCAAAGCGAGCGCGGAATAGTAGGTCATCTCCGAAAGAGTGCGGACGCTCATGTTCTGGAAATCCCCCTTGAAGGTGGCGGCGGTAGTCCAGTGGCGACGCGCTTTCGCTTTGTCGCCGAGGGCGGCACTCGCGAGACCGAGATGATAGTGGATGTCACTCAGGTTGACGAGGAGGTGCCACGCTTCGCCGAGATTTTCTGGTGGGTTCAAGGCCGATGTGAAATGAGCTCGGGCAGCGACGAGCTGGCCCGCCGCAAGGGCTTGCCGCCCGAGTTGAAGTTGCGTGCGGAGATGTTGACCGAGGGCGAGACCTTCGCCGCCTTCCCAAGGTTGGAATCGACGGGATTGAAGAAGCGTCTGCGCTTCTTCGGAGCGACCGGTTTGATTATACAATGCGGCGAGTTCGAGACTGAGATCGTCGCGTTGGCGGATAAGATCGGGTCGGGCGAGCAGCGCGGCGAGTCGTTTGGAAGGGGAAACGCGAAGCCGTTTCCAAAGCTGATCGCGCTCGTAGAGCAGGCGGGCGTCATCAGGGTTGGCCCGAATGGCTTTCTCATATGCGACGCGGGCTTTGGCGGGAGCGTGGAGGATATTGTAGAAGCCGATGCCGAGATTGCGCCACGCGATGGGATTGGCAGGTTCGAGCCGGACGGCGCGTTGCCAAAGGGCGATGGCTTCGTGATGCCGATGCCGATCATAGAAAAGATTGCCGAGATAATAAGGTGCGCGCGCATCGTGGGGATCGGCGACGATGGCCGATTCGAGGATGGTGATTTCTTCTAGTCGCGAGGGGAAGCAGTAGTCGGCTGAAGCGCGGCGGGCGAGATTGCGTGCGGACCGGGCGCGGTCAGTTTCCCCGAGTTTTTCGTGGAGCCAGCTGAGGGTGTAGTGAAGGATCGGGGCTGTGCCGGGATCGGGCGATTCGGTTTTGGATTCGAGTACGGTAATCGCTTCCGCATGGAAACCGGCGCGTGTGTAGTCGTGGGCGAGATCGAGTGCGAGCTGGGTGTCGTGTGGTAGGTGATTGTCCCGCAGATGACGCGCCCAGATATCGAGTGGATCAAGGGCGAGTGTTTCGGCAAGACACTCATCGGCTTCATTGAGGCGGTTGATTTGGCGGAGGACAAGTGCGCGGAGATTGCGGGCGCGGAGATTGTCGGCATTGCCACGCAGTGCACGATCCAGATGATCGAGCGCCTGGGGCCAGTCGCGGCGAGTGCAATCTATTTCCGCGAGGGCATGATAGCCCGCAGGTTGCCACGCATGATTCCAGACCGATTTGTAGATCGCATCGTAGGCATCGTCGTCGCGCTGGAGCGCACGGAGGCAGAGACCAAGGTTGTAGTAGGGCTCCCCGTCGTATGGATTGGGATTGCGACGGGTGAGCCGTTCGATGGCATGGCGGAAGTACGGTTCCGCGAGAGTGAATTCACCGCGTCGCAGGTGCCAGAGGCCCATCGCGTTGTTGCAGCGCGAGTCGCCCGAATCGCGTCGTAGAGCTTCCTTCCAGTAGAGCGTCGGACAGCGCGTGGCATGACTGTATTGGCGCAAGTGCAGGCCGGTGGTAAAGAGTTCGTCTGTACTGGTGATGTCGCGCGGGGCGGGAGGTTCGGTCGCCGGAGCCGTGGGGGAGACTCGCGGTAGTGCTTTGGGCGAATAATGGATGAGATCGTGGCCAGCCTGCGAGGTGACACGAAGAGTCAATGTTTCCGGAGCGATTTCCTTGCGAAGAGACAAGGTATGGGTGAAGGCGTTGGCAGTGGAGAGATCGATGGTGCGCTCGAAAAGAATTTGAGTTCCGGTGGTGAGGACGATGCGGGCTTGCGGAAAATCGCGCGTGGTGGTGGCGCCGAAATGAATCTGCTTCTGATCGCAACGGAGATGTAGTGCGGCATCGAGATTGGCGTGTTGAGCTGTGCCGATTTTTTGATACGGATACCAGAATTGACTCCACGTTTTGGTTTCGCCGGGTTGAAGAAACGAGAAGTCCGGTTGGTTGTCGGTGTAGACACCGGCCATCAATTCAATGTAAGGCGCGTATTCCCCAGTCGCATCGGGTTCGGTCAGATTACGGTCCCATGCATAGCCGAAGTCGTGATTGCCCCACGTCCATTGTTTTTTCCCTGGCGCAATGTGATGGTTCGCGATGTGGAGTAACCCGGCCTGAGCTTTGTAATCGTATGCGCCGACAAAATCCATCTTCGAGCCGAGACACATATACGATGTGGGCACCGGAATATTGGCATACCACGAGAGATCATTAGGCGCGTAGTTGGGAAGCGTGGACGATGAGGATGTCTCATGACGCGGTGGAAATTGCGTGGGCTTTTCCTGTTCAGGAATTCCGCGCTGCGCGCGATTGCGGTAATCCACTCCGTAGTAGCTACCTTGGCAGAGCGGATACTCGCTCGTGGCGCGACGGGCGTGATCGGCAATGTGCGTGACATCGGGCGGGAAGAAGGATTGATAAGCTTCATGTACACGCGTGGCGACGTTGGCCCACCAGAGAAATGTCTGCGTATAGGGTGTGCGGTTATACGCGCGGACTTTAAGTTCGAGGTAGGCACGACCGGGGTGCAGGCAGATGCCATGCATGCCTTTGAGTCGCAGTAGCGGATCGTGATCGCTGAGCCAGACCGTGACGGAACCGTCGTCATGCGATTCGATGGCTGATTCGACCGGCATGTAAGTGGCGGGTCGGTGGTGCTGCGGCCAGTTGAATTCGATTCCTCCGCTGGCCCATGGACCCGAGAGTCCGACGAGAGCGGGTTTAATGACGGATTGATTGTAGATGGCGTCGTAACCGTTGGTCTTGTCGCGGAGAATATGGATGCGACCACCAAGTTGGGGAAGGATCATCACGTAGATCGAGTCGTTTTCAATATGCACGGCCTCCCATTCTTGCATTGCCGGTTTTTCCTCGATGCGATTGTAGAACGGCAGCGGATAGACTTGTCCGTTGGAACCCTGATAGACGCGTTTTTCCAGAAACATTGGATTTTTGTCGGGAGCGGCCGGGGTGTAGGTGAGCAGTGTGACCGGTTCACGGCGAACGAGGACTTGATCCATACCAAGACAATACGATGAGGATCGGATATTGTGAATGGATGGAATTCGGAATAAGATGGAGGATCTTATGAAACAGCGATACGCATCAAAAAAAATTCGCGAGGGTTTTCGCGGGCAGCATCTCGTTGTATTGCCTCGCGCGATCGTCGCTGAGGGGGCTCGGCATCCGTTACTGGGCGGATTGCGAGTCACTGATGTTGGATTATTTCCGCGAGCGCAGGGGCATGAGGTTGTGCGGCCTCAGGGAGCGGAGTCAACCTTGCTGATTCTCTGTACGGCGGGTCGGGGCTGGGCGCAATGGGACAGGAATGAGCGCCATGAAATTCGTGCTGGAGAGTTGCTTTGGTTTCCGGCTCACCGCGCTCATGCCTATGGTGCTGCTGAAACTAGTCCATGGACGATTGTCTGGGTGCATTTGCAGGGAACAGAACTGGAAGGTTGGCGCGAGTGGCTGGGTCTGTCGGTGCCGGGCGGGGTGCTTGCGTTATCTCGGGAAGGCAGTCGGGAGATGACGGCGCAAATAGAGGAAGCGTACCGGCAATTGGAATCAGGATATGCCCTCACGCAATTGATTTCCGCCTCGGTGGCCGTGCGTACGGCGTTGATTGGGGCAGGCCGTCCCCGCGCTGGTGCGGCGTCCCCAACCACGGTGGAGCGCGCGGCCTCGACCGTGGAGTGGATGCGGGAGCACTTGGATCGGGCGGTGCGTTTGCCGGAGTTGGCTGCGCTCGCAGGTATGTCTGTACCGCATTATGCGGCGTTATTTCGGCAATCGACCGGTTATGCGCCGGTGAATTATCACTTGCGGTTGCGCATTCAGCGGGCGTGTCAGTTGCTGGACGCTACGTTACTGCCAATTTCGGAAGTGGCAGAAGAGACGGGTTTCAGCGATCCTTATTATTTTTCGCGAATGTTCCGCGGAATTATGGGGCGATCGCCGCGCGCGTATCGAAAGTGGCAGAAGGGCTGAGAGATGGACATCGGTGGCAGATTATGCCCAACTAACCGTCCTTGCCGAGGTACTGGGCGCGGAGTGCACGCCAGTGGTCGCTTTCCACTTCGGAAAGTATTGCGCGATTGAGGGGTTCCTTGAGCGGCGAATTATTGGGCAAGGCAAAGCTGCAATCTTCCCGCTGGAAAGTGAAGGGGAGGATGTCGAGCTTGTGGCGGAATTGCTGGTGCGTGATGTAGCGGAGTTGCACTTCATTGGCAAGACAGGCATCGACTTCGCGCTTGAGAACGGCTTGGAGGCCGTCCTGCACCGTGGGGTAGAGGCTGTAATCGATGCGGGTGAGGAGGGCGTACTGTTCGGCGGTGCTGCCGTTGAGCACGGCGACATGGGCGCGGCCTAGATCGGAGGGGCTGTGAATGCGGTAGACGACGCGGTTGGCCACGACGGCGGAGGTGACGGATCCGGTGACGAGGGCAACCGTGATGACGCTAATGAACATCCAGACAAGGGCGATGGCGCGGCCGGGAACGGTGATGGGGGTTTTATCGCCATAGCCGACGCCGGACATGGTGACGGCCGCCCACCAAAAGGCAGAGCCAAGTCCGTGCCGCCACGGGCCACCGAAATGCGCGTGATTGTGATGACGCTCAAACCACCAGACAGCAAAGCCCGAGAGGGTCAGCATGATGATGAGAACGATGATGAGTTTGAGCCAGGCCACCGTCATGAATTCGCGGGCGACTTCGCCCCACGGGTAGAACGAGTCTTTGGCCGGGACGGCGATGGCGAGGTCGGAGACGTAATAGGGGTGGGTGAAGTCCATGATGACTTCACGGTCGGCGGTGACGCTGATCGGGCCGATGGCGGCATCGATGTCGCCATTGGCCACGGCCTTGAGGAGATCGTGAAATTCGTACTCGCTCCAGTGATAGCGGAGGTTGAGGGAGCGTGCGACCGTCTTCCACAATTCCACGCTCAGGCCGGTCCATTGTCCATCCGGCATCTTCGTGCAGAAGGGAGGCGATTCGTAAATACCGACGACGAGTGCCTTTCCTGCGGGTTTGGCTGGTGTGGTGGTCGGAGCGGGAGCACTCAACGCAGCAAGGGGGAGGGCGGTCAAAAATATGACCGTCAGCGAAAACGCTTTCCCCCATTTATTCACGAGTGATTACAGAAGCAGGATCGCCGGGTTTTCCACCAAGGTGCGTAGTTCTGCGAGGAAGGTGGCACCGAGGGCGCCATCGACGACGCGATGATCGCAGGAGAGGGTGAGGTTGAGTCGATGGCCGACGACGATCTCGTCGCGGTCATTGACCACGGGTTTTTTCACCACGCTGCCGACGGCGAGGATCGCAGCCTGCGGTGGGTTGATGATGGCGCTGAAGGAATCCACGCCGAGCATGCCGAGGTTGGAGATGGTGAAGGTGCCGCCGACGAATTCCTCGGGCTTGAGCTTTCCGTCGCGCGCCTTGCCGGCGAGGGACTTGGCTTCTTCGCTGATCTGCTTGATGTTCTTGTTCTGTGCCTCGCGGATGATCGGGGTGATCAGACCGTCCGGAATCGAAACTGCGAACGAGAGATCGACGTCCGGGAACTGATGAATGGCGTCGCCTTCCCATGATGCGTTCACCTTCGGGACGCGGCGAAGCGCCTCGGCGGTGGCCTTGATGATGAAGTCGTTGACGCTGAACTTGACCGGCTGCGGGAGGGATTCAAAGCCTTTATTCACCTGCGCGCGCAGGGCGAGCAGCGGAGCGGCGTCGACTTCGACCTGTAGATAGAAATGCGGGTTCTGCGTCTTGCTCTCGACGAGGCGGCGGGCAATGGTCTGACGCATGTTGGAAAGCGGGGTGCGACGGTCTTCGGCAATCGGGCCGGAACCGAACGGCGACCAAGAGGAGCCACCACCGCCAGTGGCGGTGAAGGCGAGGACATCTTTTTTCACGATGCGACCGCCGGGACCAGTGCCGGTGAGGCGGGTGATATTGATGCCGCGTTCTTCGGCGACTTTGCGGGCGAGGGGAGAAGATTTGACGCGGCCGCCGCTGGTGGTAACGGGAGCGGGCGCGGCGGCGGGGGACTTGGCCGGGGCCGGTGAGGCGGGGGAAGGCGCGGGATGCGACGCGGCGGAGGAGACTTCCTCATTGTCGGTGGCGCTGGCGGCGGCATGGGCGCTGAGTTCGTGATCGCTGACGACTTCGTCCTTGTCGGTGATGAGCGCGATGCGGGTGTTGACCGGAACGCGATTGCCTTCGGCGATGAAGATCTTGCGCAGGACGCCGCTGTCGAAGGCTTCGAGATCCATCGTCGCTTTGTCGGTCTCGACTTCGGCGATGACATCACCGGACTTGATGGTGTCTCCTTCTTTCTTGAGCCAGCGGACGAGGGTTCCTTCCGTCATGGACGGGCTCAGCATCGGCATCGTGACATCTTTGGCCATAAATTTGGGGAAGTACTAGGTTCTAAGTTCTAGGTACTGGGTATTGAGTTTGGGGTAATCCGTTTTCCGTGAAGACAGTATTAAGACGAAATCGGGAAAGAGGCAAGCGATGGCCGTTGGTTTTTCCAACCTCCGGCCTCCCGTTTTCCGTCTCTATCCGGCTATGCGAGAGTCTCGCGGACGCCCGCAATGATGCGCTCTTCGTTCGGGAGCACCGATTGCTCCAGCTTGCCGTTGTAGGGCTGGGGCACATCGAGCGAGGTGATGCGGTTGACGGGCGCGTCGAGATGATCGAAGAGGAGCTTCTGGATCTCGTAGGTGACTTGGGCACCCCATCCGGCGTAGGGCTTGTTTTCCTCGACGATGACAACGCGGTTGGTCTTCACCACGGACTCGGCGATGAGGTCGAAGTCGAGCGGCTTGATCGTGCGCAGGTCGATGACTTCGGCATCGATGTTGTCTTCTGCGAGCAGTTTGGCGGCGGCGAGGGCGCGGTGGGTGGAGCCGCTGTTGGAGATGATGGTGACGTCGTTTCCGGCGCGGCGGATCTTGCCCTTGCCGATGGGAATGAGGTGTTCGCCCTCGGGGACTTCATCCTTGTAGCCGTAGAGTTTTTCATTCTCGATGAAGCAGACGGGATTGTTGCTGCGGATGGCGCTCTTGAGGAGGCCCTTCGCGTCGTCGGGGAAGGCAGGGGTGATGACGGTGAGCGCGGGGACGTTGGCGTACCAATTTTCCGGAGTGTGCGAGTGGGTCGCGCCGACCTGCAAGCCGCCGCCGGAGGAGCCGCGGAAGACGATCGGGACGGAAAATTGACCGCCCGACATGTAGCGGACTTGCGCGGCGTTGTTGATGATCTGGTCGTAGCAGACGAGGGAGAAGCTCCATGTCATGAACTCGACCACGGGGCGCAGACCGTACATGGCGGCGCCGATGCCGAGTCCGGTGAAGCCGGTTTCGCTGATGGGGGTGTCGATGACGCGCTTGGGGCCGAACTTTTTGAGCAGACCCTGGCTGACTTTGTAGGCGCCATCATACTCGGCGACTTCTTCGCCGCAGAGGAAGACGCGCTCGTCGCGCTCCATCTCTTCGGAGAGGGCCTGGTTCAACGCTTCACGATAGGTAATGACTTGCATGGAAAGTTCTGAGTTCGAAGTTTTCGGTGTTGGGAAAATCGAGCCGACGATTAGAGCGGCAGATTGCGACGCGGGATTTCGTCGATCTGGTCCTCGGGGGCAAAGATGTCCTCGTAGACCGTCTCAAACGCGGGATCTTCGCTCTTATCGGCGAAATCGTACGCGGCCTGGGCCTCGGCGGTGACTTCCTTGTCGATCGCTTCGAGAGCGTCGTCGGTGGTCACCTTGTCGTCGAGCAGGCGGGTCCGGTACAGGAGGATGGGATCGAACTTCTTGTACTTCTCGATCTCCTCGCGGGTGCGGTAGTTGCCCGGGTCGGACATGGAATGGCCGCGATAGCGGTAAGTGCGGATTTCCATGAGGGTAGGAAGGCTTTCCGTGCGGGCGAGGTTGACGGCTTCAGCCGTCTTGGCGCGGACGTCGTCGATGTCCATGCCGTCCGCGATGAGACCGGCCATGTCGTAACCATCGGCGCGTTTCACGAGCGGATCGCCGGCCGAGGAGCGGGCGACGCTGGTACCCATGGCGTAGCCGTTGTTTTCAATGACGTAAATAATGGGGAGTTTCCAGAGCGCGGCGATGTTGAGCGATTCGTGGAAGGCGCCCTGATTGATCGCGCCGTCGCCGAGATAGCAAATCGTCACTCGGCCGGTGTTGAGGTATTTCTGGCCGAAGGCGAGCCCGATGCCGAGGGCGGATTGACCACCGACGATGCCGTGTCCACCGTAGAAATGTTTTTCGGCACTGAAGAAGTGCATCGAACCACCCTTGCCGCGGGAGCAGCCGGTGATCTTGCCAAAGAGTTCCGCCATGCAGGAGTTCGCATCCATGCCGCGGGCAAGTGCGTGGCCGTGATCGCGGTAGGCGGTGATGACGGCGTCCTCCGCCGTGAGGGTCGAAATGGTGCCGACGGCAACCGCTTCCTGACCAATATAAAGATGGCAGAAGCCTTTGATCTTCGCCTGTTGGAAGGCTTGGGCCGCTTTTTCTTCGAAGCGACGGATCAGGAGCATCTGGCGATAAAGCTGCAGCTTTCCTTGGGGATCAAGCGGCGGCAGGATCGAGCTATTAGACAAACTTTGACCTTTCTTTGTGGCTTTATCGGCAGTGGGCATAACGATTGTGTAATATGGAGGGGCAGAGGTAGTTAATCAAGCGGGTTGACGTCGATCACCGCAAGTACAAGTATAGTTTATCTGTTCTGGATTTATCGCGTAGCATATCTTATGAATAAGCTGGCTAAGCACTTAAGACGTTTCACAAAGACTAATGCAGCAGAAACCTTGCCTAATTATGAATCAATCCTCCTCTGAGAACTGGAAGAGCTCGTTTCGCTCTCTCTTTAACCTTGCAGTAGATCATTATCGGTCCGGAAAGCGAGGAGCTGCGAGCTATTTCAGCCCGGCAGAAATTGCCGAATTGGCGGCATTTGGCTATCGCGCGCAGGAGTTGTACGATTTCGCGGAGGATCGGGTGAAATATGGCGAACCGGACTTGGAAACGGCCCTAGCCATTGCCGGAGTGCGCCGCGAGTACTTCTTGCAGGTGCAGGGGGGCAAACTGACTGATCAACGGATTGATATGGCGAGTCTGCCGCCGAAGGACGCGAGCGTGGCGGGGATCGTGTGGTTACCGCGGATCCTCGTGAAGGCGAAGGCGAAGTTGCGGGGCGAGATGCCGGATGACCTGATGTACGGGTGCGGCGGCGACCGGAAATTTTTCAAAGAAAACAACGTCGATCCGGTGAATTTTTTGCGGGCCGTGTGGAAGGCGAATGGGGATGAGCAGGCGGTGATTGATTTTGTAAAGCGGGGCTGAGCCCGCTGGAAAAAAGATTGCCCCGCAGATGTCGTGGGGAAGGTTCTTTCGACCCTTGGTACAAGGGGGGAACGGCGGCCAGTTTAACCGCCTTCCAGTGAAGGCATGGCTTTATTCCGGGCGCGCTTGTGTTCCCTTAATAGTATGAATCGGCAGAAAGAATGGTATCCACATCACGGGCATCGCAGGGCAAAGTGTTAGCGGGTTCGCTTTCTTCTGCGTTCCGGGAGGGAGCGCAGTGGAAAACGAACCGGGTGTCGGGGAGAACGAACTTTCGTCCTCTAGACTTTTTCCGCTGCTACAGCTTTTTCAAAGATCAGTTGTCCCGGAAGGAGCAACCCAGCGCGGTCTGAAGTGTCTTGCGAACCTGATCGTGCCAGGCGTTCACTTCCTTCTCTGTTAATGTTCGGCTGGAGTCGCGATAAGTCAAGGAGTAGGCGAGAGATTTTTTATCGGCCGGAATTTTTTCGCCTTTGTCGTCAAGGAAAATGTCGAACAGGTCGATGGAGACGAGTCCGCTCACCTTGGCGCTTTGGATCGTGGACTGCACTTTTTCCTGCGTGATGTCGCGGCCCACGACGACGGCGAGGTCGCGGCGCATGGCGGGGAATTGCGGCAGCGGCGCGAATTTCGCGGGCGGAACATTCGCGGCGAGCCAGTCATCGATGGCGAACTCGGCGTAGAAGACGGGGGTCTTGATGCCGTGCAGTTTGAGATCGGCGGCGCCGACTTTGCCCGCTTCGATCAACGCTTTCGCGGGGATGTTGGCGATGCATTGCAGGAAATCGGTCGCGCCCGTGAGGTCGAACAGATCGGCCTTGCGTTCGGACTGCCACCACGCGGCGGCGTCGACTTCACCCGCGACGAGCAGCGCGAGGCGCATCGGCTCGGCGATGTCACGGTCCTTCGTCACATACACGCGGCCCACTTCGAAGAGTTGCACGCGGGCGACGCCACGAGAGAGATTGCGGGCGGCGACGGCGAGCAGCGTGTTCTTCAAGCTGGTGCGCAGGCGGGAATATTGTTCGTTGAGCGGATTGATTAGCGCGACGGCGTCGTCGCTGGCGGCGAGCTTCGTTTCCACGAGCACGTCGGTGACGGCTTCGTTCCAGCCGCGCGCGGCGAGCGTCTTGCGCAGCGTGCGCAGTTTGTCGTAACGGCGGTCCGCATCGCTCTCGCGGTTGATTCCGAAATTGATGCGGGCGGGGAGTTGTTGCAGGCCGTGCAGGCGGGCGACTTCCTCGATGAGATCGACCTCGCGGTCGAGGTCGTGACGGAACGACGGAATCTCCCACTGCAGCGCGTGTTGTTCCTTGCTCTGCAATTTCAGGCCGAGGCCGAGGAGCCACTGCTCGATCTTTTCCGTCGGCACATGGGCACCCATGAGTTTATCGACAGCGGCGGGACGCAGCGAGACGATGCGCTTGGTGGAGGGCAGTGTGCCGGCATTGCACGGGGCGCACACGTGTTGCGCTCCGGCGAGTTGGGTGAGGAGCTGAATGGCGCGGTCGCGCGCGAAGGTGACGAAGTCCGGATCGACGCGGCGCTCGAAGCGGTACGACGAGTCGGACATCAAGCCGAGGCGACGGCTGGTGCGGCGCACGTTGGCGGGTTGGAACCACGCGGCTTCGAGCACGAGCTCGGTCGTGGTCTCGGTGACGCCACTGTGCAAGCCACCCATCACACCTGCGAGCGCGATGGCTCCGGCGTCGTCGGCGATGACGATGTCGTCCGCCACGAGGTCGTAGGATTTCTCATCGAGCGCGGCGAATTTCTCGCCCGCATTGGCGCGGCGCGCGGTGATGGTCTTGCCGTGGAGCTTGGCGGCGTCGAACGCATGTAGCGGCTGGCCGGTTTCCCACAGGACGAAATTGGTGATGTCGACCACGTTGTTGATCGGCTTGTGGCCCATGGCGCTGATCTTGTCCGCGAGCCATTGCGGGCTGGGACCGACCTTGATACCGGTCAAATGCGTGGCGGAATAAAACGGCGCGAGGTCGGCGGCGGCGAGGGAGACGTTCCACGGGCACGGCTCGGTGGCGGCGCTGGTGTGCGCGATCGGCCACGGCTTGAGCTTGCCCGCTCCGGCGGCGGCGATTTCGCGGGCGAGGCCGAGGTAGGAAAGCAGGTCGGGACGATTCGGCGTGATCTCGACTTCGAAGATCGAATCGCCGGGCATGTATTCATGGAACACCGCGCCGAGGGGCGCGTCGGTCGGGAGAATGAGGATGCCGTCGGATTCCTCGGCGATGCCGAGTTCCTTGGCGGAGCAGCACATGCCTTGGGAGAGTTCGCCACGCAGCTTGGATTCCTTGATGACGAAGTCGGCGGAGAAGCGCGCGCCGGGCAGGGCGAGGACGATCTTGTCGTTGGCGTTGAAATTCTTCGCGCCGCAGACGACCTGGCGCACGCCCTTGCCGTCGTTCACCTGGCAGAGGCGCAGGCGGTCGGCGTTGGGGTGCTGGACGAAGCTGACGATCTGGCCGACGACGATGTGGGGACTCTCGAGACCTTTGACTTCGAAGGACTCGACGGTATTGCCCGCGAGGGTGAGCCGTTCGAACAGCTCCTCGGCGGGAATGGTGATGTCGACGTACTCTTTCAGCCAGCGTAACGAGAATTTCATAGGGAAGGGGGTATTTGAGCGTTACCGAGGGGAAAAGGCAAGTTCTAGGTACGAGGTTCTAAGTACGAAGTAGGGGGAGCGGGAAAGAAAATCGGGTTCGCGGCTCCGAAGCGCTCCCAACGGCTCCAGATTTTCTAAGTGCTTGAGTCGGAGCATGCGAGCCACGAGGCGCGTGCATGCGGGGTAAGGGATGGATCGGTGGTGACGCTGGATCTCGGCCATGGAGAGCATTTAACCATGGATCGCGGGGAAACGGTTAGCCTTAGGTTTGCTACGTGAGCTACGTGTGCGAAAAAAGTGAGGGAAGGGCGGGAAAGTACGAAGTACGCTGGCGCGGGAGAGCTATCCTAGTTTTGGAATATGATTGCCGAGGGCTTGACACATTCATTGGAGGGGGTGAGTTTCTTTCCATCATGGAAAGAGGGAAATGGCGGTTGATTCATGAGGGTTTCATTGTGGTGCTTTTCGCTATCCACTTTGGATTCGGCGCCCCTTCCCAAGCCGCAGACATTGGCGACTTCATTTCAGATCTTCCTTGGAGTGAGTCTTACGCGACAACTCCAGAGAAAAGAGACAAGCCAGATTTCACGGTCGTTGTGGAATATAAAAAGGAAGGCGTTTTCAATGATAAATGGGTATTCCCCCTAAAGTTATATCCTCATGGAGAGGGTGTTATTACGGTTAAACCACCCAACACGCTCACGGCATGCGCTGATGGTGCTGTAAATTGGCGCAATACCTCCATAGGTCTAGGCATCCCATCTCGAGAGGGGTTTACACTTCGAATGTCTCTTTCTTGGGGACAAAGGAAGAAGAATTCGTATGGCTTTCGGGAAGAATTTCCATGTGTTTGGAAAGAAAAGCAGGAATTTCAAAAGGACGGATTTACGATTGTTGTAAGGATAGTCAAAGAAACTGACGCGATCAAAAGGGACGAGCCTCTTCGGAAGGGTAGTAGTAAGTAAACTTAAGTTTGGTCTTTCGTCAGTTCCCGCGTGCCATCAGCCGCGGGGAGTTTCAGAAGCGCGAGAGTGTCACCTCGATTTTAGTGAGTAGCGATAACAGAAATCCCTTCTTGATAGAGGGGATTTCGGATGTGGAAGTGGGAAGTGGCTGCTTCGCTGCCAATCGGCGGTTCACCGAATCGCCCTACAACAAGGCAGGTGCAGGTAATCTATTGAGGATGTGCCGGTACGATGTTCGCGCGGCGAAACCTAGTACTGAGAACTTCGTACTTCGAACTCGCCTTCTTCCCCTTTGCGTCTTGGCGGGCTTTGCGAGAAACGTTCCCCGGCTCAGCCTTTGAGCTGAGTTTCGAGGAGGGAGATCTGGTCGCGGAGGGAGGCGGCTTCTTCGTAGCGTTCCTGCTGGACGGCTTGTTGGAGCTCGCCGTGGAGTTCGCGGAGGCGATTCTGGTAGAGCTGCATTTTGGCCATCTTGGAGGGAATCTTGCCGCGATGGGTGGTGCCTTTGTGCATGTCCTTGAGGATGACGCCGAGGCCTTCCGCAAAGGTGGTGTAGCATTGGGGACAGCCGAGGCGGCCGGTCTTCTTGAAGTCGGGCTGGGTGAAGCCGCAGTTGGGGCAGACGGATTCGTCGTTGGCGGTGGTCTTGATTTCGTCGGCGGCGCCGAGGCCGAGGAGCATGTCGGCCAGGGAGAAGCCGGCGGGGTCAGCGACGCCTTTTTCTTTGGCGCACTTTTCGCACAGGTCGACCTTTTGCATCTTCCCACTGATGATTTGGGTGAGATGCACGGTGGCTTCTTCGTTTTTGCAGACTTCGCAGAGCATAGTCGTTTCCAGATGGATCGGGAGACTAGGCTCCCGTCCTTACTAATAAATTGGCACGCCTGTGGTCCGGGTCAAATCCTTAAAGCGGCGCATGATGTCGCCGGTGATGGCGCCGGGCTTGCCTTCGCCGATGATGCGGCCATCCACATTGACGACGGGGACGATCTCGGCTCCGGAGCCGGTGAGGAAGATTTCGTCGGCGACGAAGAGGTCGTAGCGGGTGAGGTTGGTTTCGACGGTTTGTTTGCCCATGGTCTTGATGATGTCCATGGTGCATTTGCGGGTCATGCCGCCGAGGGCTCCAGCATAGATGGGCGGGGTGAATATCTGGCCCTTCTTGATGATGAAGATGTTATCGCCGCTACATTCGGCCACATAGCCTTCGGCGTTGAGGAGGATGGATTCCTGCGCGCCGGCGAGGTTGCCCTCGATTTTGGCCATGATGTTGTTGAGGTAGTTGAGGGATTTGATGGCGGGGCTGAGCATGGCGTTGCCCATGCGTTGGGTGGGGGTGGTCACCACTTTGAGGCCCTTGACGTAGAATTCCTCAGGGTAGAGCTGGATGGTTGCGGCGATGCAGATGACGCTGGGCTTGGAGCATTTGTCGGGGCTCATGCCGAGGTCGCCCACGCCGCGGGTCACCACGAGGCGGATGTAGCCGTCGCGGATGTTGTTGAGCTTGCAGCTTTCGAGGACGATCTTCTGCATCTCGTCGTAGGAGATGGGGATCTGGAGGAGGATGGCCTTGGCGGAATCGTAGAGGCGGTCGAGGTGTTCCTTGAGGAGGAAGACGCGGCCGTTGTAGGCGCGGATGCCTTCGAAAATGCCATCACCGTACAGGAGACCGTGGTCGAACACCGATATTTTGGCGTCGGCCTGGTCGTAAAATTTGCCATCAATGTAGATCTTGGACGTACTCATCGTTGAATTTCTCCGGTGGCCAGATGCAATTTGTTCTGACCGAGTCTTGCAATCGTGTCGTCGTGTGTGACGACAATCAAGGTTTTCTTTTGGGTGGACTGGAGCTCGAGGAGGAGGTCCATGACCTCTTTGCCGGTGGCGGCGTCGAGGTTGCCGGTGGGTTCGTCGGCGAGAAGGAGGCGGGGGTTGTTGCGCAGGGCGCGGGCGATGGCGACGCGTTGTTGTTCGCCGCCGGAGAGTTCCGCGGGGCGGTGGTGGGTGCGGTGGCCGATGCCGACTTGTTCGAGGAGTCGGCGGCCGATGGCGGGGTCGCCCCGGCCGGAGAGGCGGGCGGGCATTTCGACGTTCTCGAGCGCGGAGAATTCGGGGAGCAAGTGGTAGGCCTGGAAGACGAAGCCGATGGTGTGGTTGCGCCACTTGGCGAGTTGGTCGCCACTCCAGCGGTAGATGGATTCGCCGCTCCAGAGGACTTCGCCGGAGTCGGGTTGTTCGAGTCCGCCGAGGATGTGGAGGAGGGTGCTTTTGCCGGAGCCGGAGGCGCCCTGGATCATGGTGATTTCGCCCGCGGGAAAGGTGACGTTGACTTCGCGCAGGACGCGGATTTCGTTCGCGCCAATGGCGAAGCTTTTGCGCAGGGCGCGGGCGGAGAGTGTGAGTGGGGCGGTGTCGAGGGGATCACTCATAACGCAGGGCGCGGGCGGGGGCGAGTTTGGCGGCGGTTTGGGCGGGGATGAGGGCGGCGAGGACGCAGAGGATGACAGCGGCGAGGGCGATGTAGGCGACGGTCTCGGGATGCACGACGGCGGGGAGTTCGGCGAAGTTGTAGACGTCGGCGGGAAAGACGGTGATGCCGAAGGTGCGGTCGAGGAAGTGGCGGAAGGGGTTGCGGTAGTGGAGGGCGACGAGGCCGCAGGCGACGCCGAGGGCGGAGCCGAGGAGGCCGACGATGAAGCCGTACCAGGAGAAGATGAGGCGGATCTGGCTGTCGCGCGCGCCGAGGGCTTTGAGGGCACCGATCTCGCGGGATTTTTGGACGGTGATGGTGATGAGGGTGCTGCAGAGTCCGAACGCGGCGACGATGACGATGAAGAAGAGGATGAAGGTCATCATGGAGCGCTCGGTGGCGATGGCGGTGAAGAGAGGTTTGTTGAGGTCCATCCAGGTGCGGGCCATGAGGGGGGGCTTGAGTTCGGTGTGTAGCTGCTTGGCGAGGGTGAAGACGGTGAGGGGGTCTTTCACGCGGACGTTGATGCCGTGGACGCCGTCGCCGAGGTTGTAGAGCTGCTGGGCGTTCTCGAGGGAGGTGACGAAGAAGTTGAGGTCGTAGTCGAAGAGACCGGTGCGGAAGACACCGGTGATGAGGTATTCGCTGGGGAGGATGGCGACTTTCTGGCCGCTGCGTTGGGCTTCGCGCAGCACGGCGAGGTGGCCGGGGGCGTAGATGAGGAGTTTGTCGCCGGGGAGGGCCATGTTGCGCTTGGCCCATTCTTCGCCCACGAGGACGGTGAGGCCGCGGAGTTCGTAATCGCCGCTGATGATGT
The DNA here is from genome assembly GCA_017849585.1 of Verrucomicrobium sp. Lineage (GTDB taxonomy): Bacteria > Verrucomicrobiota > Verrucomicrobiia > Methylacidiphilales > UBA1321 > UBA1321. The sequence goes on along the minus strand of JAFIGT010000013.1, from coordinate 47,479 downwards.
ATTTGTGGAGGGGGATGACGGCGTCTTCGCGGTTGGCGGGGACGCCCTTGATGACGGGGGCGGTGATGCGTCCGGCGAATTCGACGAGGACGGGGCCCATGACGTAGGGACTGGCGGCGAGGACTTCGGGATGTTTCGGGCTGTGGATGGTCTCGGTCACTTGCTCGGCGTTGCGCAGGAGGTCGGAGCTGCTGACGACGAGGTGGGCGTTGAAGCCGATGACTTTTTCGCTGAGGCGCTGTTCAAAGCCTTCCATGACGGCGATGACGATGATGAGGACGGCGACGCCAATGGTGACGCCGAGGACGGAGAGGACTGTGATGACGGAAACAAAGGTCCGGCGGGGACGCAGGTAGCGCAGGGCAATGGAGAGTTCAACCGGCCAGGACATAGGGTTTGCTTACGGTAAAGCAAAAGGCGAAGGGCGAAAGTCAAAACTCACAGCCGAAGGCAGTTAGCGGGAGCGCGGCGCGCATCGCGCGCCAGCTACTGGGTGCCGCGTCACGCTGCTACAGGCTCAAATTGTGCGCGTCGAATTGCTTGCGGGTGGTGGCGAGATTGACGTGCTGGATGGCGCGAATGCCGAGGCCGCGCGCGATCTGGACGAACATTTCGCGATCTTCGAGGTAGAGGACGTGACGGGTGGAGACTTGCGCGATGTCGAGCGCGGCGCGGTAGATGTCGGCATCGGGTTTGCGGAAGTGGACGTAGCAGGAGGAGATGAAGAAGTCGACGAAACGGTCGAGCTTGAATTTGCGAATGCGGTGGGCGTTGAGTTCGCGGCCTTCGTTGCTGACGACGGCGACCTTGAGCCCGTGCTTCGCTTTAAGTTCGCAGATGTACTGGATCATGTCGGGCAGGGGCTTCGATTGCGCGAACATGAACTTGCGGAAATCGGCGACGGTGAAGTTGCGCTTGCGGTAGAAGACGACGCGCTGGAGATATTCCTCGAGGGTGAGCTTGCCTTCCTCGTAGGTGTCGAAGGTGAGGTGATGACGCTCCGCGGTTTCGTCGGCGTCGAGATGGAAGTGCTCCACCGCGCGGGCGCGGGCGGCGCGGTCCCAGCCGTTGGTGAGGAGGACGCCGCCGATGTCGATGAAGAGGGTGGTGATGGGAGTGGAGCGTTTCATGTGCTAACAAACTGTCGCGGTTTACGCGAGGCGCAAGCAATAATAATAGGGCGTATTAGTGAGGCTGTTGACAACCGGGAAATCGCGATTACGCTTTTTGGCATGAATACCCTCCTTAAAGTTCTGTGCGTTGCCGTACTCGCGTCGTTCGCCACTGTCTCGCTCCACGCCCAATGTTCGGGCGGCGGCTGCAGTGACAAGGATAAGAAGAAGACGGAAGAAAAGGGCAAGTAAGTCGCGGCAAACGCGCCAGCGATCAACGGCCATCCATCGGCTCTGCCCGGTGGGTGGCCGTTGTGCAGCTTCAGCAGTAAATAAGTAGATTAAGTTGGTATTGTGGTGGATTGGAAATCGAATTGCACTAGTGGATTTCCAGATGTAATCTGCGCTCCATGGAAAAGGAAAAGCCTCCTCGGGCGTTGGGCTGGCTGATTCGGTTGTCGGGCGTAAGCTTGGCGCTAGTCTTTGGGTTGTTCGCGTTGGCTTATGGAGCTGCTTTCGTGATGGTTATTTTTGTGTCCGACTGGAAGCAAAACCTGATGCTGTCATTGGTTGCGGTGGCATTAGGGCTGATCCTGTTCGGCTTTTCGCTGGCGATGGGTACTATCGGCTATCAGATGGCCCGACAGATCACTCGTACAACAGTGGACAATTTCTCCCTCCTCGCGGCAGCGCTTTTTGCGTGGCTGTGCTATGGACTCTATCCCCAACATTGGCAGGGCGTGCTACTCGGGTACGAAGTGAGTGCGTTGCTCATGACATTGATGCTCTTTCTGTCATGCTATCTGGTGTTGAAGTACGTCCTCTGCTGCAAGTTTAAATTGGATTGAACCTCCCCGCCGCGTTCGCCGGTTGAGTGGGGGAACGTTATCATAGCTCCCTGTCTATAATCCCGGAATACTTCAGCGGGAGTTCACCATCCAGCTCGGGAGACCCGGGTCCAGCGTCATATCGGTAACAAAGTATTGGATTCCGGGGGCGGTTGACGCTAAATAGACCCTCCATGAGTTCAACCGACGGCCAGACCCCGATGATGCAGCAGTATCATCGGATCAAGCGCGAGATTCCGCCTGACGCGCTCTTGATGTTCCGGCTGGGGGATTTTTACGAGATGTTTTTCGAGGACGCGAAGATCGCGTCGCAGTTGCTGAATCTCACCCTGACCCAGCGGCAGACCACGCCAATGTGCGGGGTGCCGTTCCATGCAGCCGAGGGCTACATCGCGAAGTTGATTCGCGCGGGCCGACGGGTGGCGATTTGCGACCAGATGGAAGCGCCGCGACCGGGGCAGGTGGTGAAGCGTGAAGTCACGCAGATCATCAGTCCGGGCAGCGTGGTGGATTCGGGCTTGCTGGATGCGAAGCAGAACAATTTTTGCGCGTCGCTGGTCAAAGGGAAATCGCGCTGGGGACTCGCTTATCTCGACTTGAGCACGGGCGAATTTCGTGCGGGCGAGATGGATACCGTACATGAAGTCGCCGACATGCTCGGGCGCGTGCAGCCGGCCGAGATCGTGGTGCCGACCGAGCAGAAGGCTGGGTTGCCGGAGGAATTTCGCGGCGCGGCGGGCTCGGGTCTCGTGCTGGGAACGGACGACTGGGTGTTCACGGCGGACTCGGCGGAGTTCGCGCTGAAGGATCATTTCAAGACGCAATCGCTCGATGGCTTTGGCTTGAGTGGCGCGTCGGCGGCGATTTGCGCGGCGGGCGGTCTCATTCATTATCTCGGGCAGGAACTGCGCCGCAATTTGAGCCATGTGCAGCGCGTCGGGACGTTTCAGCGTGGGGATATTCTCGTGCTCGATGAGACGACGCGGGCGAATCTCGATCTCGTGACCAGTCCGCGCGGCGCGAACACGACATTATTGGCGGCGATTGATCGCACCGTCACGAGCGGGGGCGGTCGCCTGCTGCGGCAATGGCTGTTGCAACCGTTGCGCGCAGTGGAGCCGATCAAGGCGCGGCAACTGGCCATCGCCCACTGGAAGGAAAGCGAACGCGAGCGGGCCGATGTGCGCGAGCGGTTGCGGGGTGTGCGCGATTTGGAGAGGCTCATTGGACGTCTTTCGCAGGGCAGCGGCAACGCGCGCGATTTGCAGGCGCTGGCCGCGTCGCTGGCGCAATTGCCGGAACTGCGCGCGATGTTGATTGGGAATCATGTGCCGCTTTTGCGGGAATTGGCTTTGCAGATCACGCCGCAGCCGGAACTGGTGACGCTGTTGCAAACGGCTATTGCCGATGAACCGCCCCTCGCCTTGAAGGAAGGCGGCATCGTGCGCGCCGGGTATCGGCCCGAGCTGGACGAGTTGCATGACGCGTCGAAGAAGGGCAAGGAGTGGCTCGCGGAATTGCAGTTGCGCGAACAGCAGCGCACGGGCATCAAGTCGCTCAAGGTGCGGTACAATTCGGTTTTCGGTTACTACATCGAAATCAGTACGTCGAACCTCGCCAACGTGCCCGCCGATTACACGCGCAAGCAGACGCTGGCCAACGCGGAGCGGTTCATCACGCCCGAGTTGAAGGAGATGGAGTCGAAGATTCTCGGCGCCGAGGAGCGTTCGAACCAGCTCGAGTACGAAATTTTCCTCGAGCTGCGCGAAGCCGCTGTGTCGAAGACGGGCGTGATTCAAATGACCGCGCAAGCGATCAACGCGCTCGACGTGCTGGCCGGTTGGGCCGCGCTCGCGCAGGAGCAGGATTATCGCCGTCCTGAAATCGACGACGATGGCGTCTTGGAAATCGAGGAGGGCCGACATCCCGTGCTGGAGCAAATGTTGCAGGCGGAACGGTTCGTGCCGAATGATTCGAAGCTCGATACGGAAAATAATCGCCTGATCATTTTGACCGGTCCGAACATGGCCGGTAAGAGCACCTTTATCCGGCAGGTGGCGCTGATCGCGATCCTCGCGCATTGCGGCTGTTTTGTCCCGGCGAAGTCGGCGCGCGTGGGCCTGCTCGACCGCGTCTTTACCCGCGTCGGCGCGAATGACGATCTCTCGCGCGGACAAAGTACGTTCATGGTCGAGATGAACGAGACGGCGAATATTCTCAATCACGCGACGAAGCAAAGTCTCGTCATCCTCGACGAGATCGGTCGCGGCACGAGCACCTTCGATGGACTTTCCATTGCGTGGGCCGTGGCGGAACATCTGCACACGGAGATCGGGGCGAAGACGCTTTTCGCGACGCATTATCACGAACTCACGGAACTAGCGCTCGCGATGCCCGGTGTGAAAAATTACAATGTCGCGGTGCGCGAATGGGGCGATCAGGTCGTGTTCCTGCGCAAGATCATCGCCGGTGGTGCGGATAAAAGTTACGGCATTCAAGTCGCCCGGCTCGCAGGTCTGCCGCATGCCGTGCTCGGTCGCGCGCGCGAGATTTTGCGTCAGCTCGAGGATGAGGAACTCGACGAAACGGGGCAGCCGCGCCTTGGCAAGAAACAGCGGAAATCACGCCCGCGTAAAGGCCACGCCGCTCCTGAGCTCGATCTTTTTCTACCGCCAGACAAGAAGCCGTAATGGGCCAGCGTGAGCCTATTCAGTAATACGAGGGCTGCCGTAATGGTTAAGCAGGGAGAGCGTCCGGATTACGCTTCCACCAGGGCGAGGCCGATGAGGCCCTGGCGATTATCGGCGAGGATGGACATGATGAGTTCCGCCACGGGAGGGGCTGGATGGCGGGCGACATGGTAGAGGGCGATGCATTCGGCGTAGCTGAGACCTTCGCCCAAATCGGACATGTCGGGCACGCGACGACCGGAGGCGGCGGCGCGATAGCGGGCGATGCGCAGCAGAATGGCGAGCGAGAGGAAGAGGTCGAGCAGCGCCTGATTCATGGCGCGGGAGCGCAGGAACAGGTTGCCGCGGGTGAGCACATCGTCAAAGAAGTGCTTGGCCCGGTCGGCCAGGGCGGGATTTTCCATGGCGGAGTCGACTCCATCGCTCAGCGAAAGTTCGAAGGCGCGCGGGAGGAGAATGAGATCGATTTCGCCCTTGCCGCGCAGGAGGCGCAGGGTGTTGCGGTAGGCGTAATAGGCGGAGCGAATTTTGCTGGAGTCCGGTTTCGAGAGATAAGACCAGATCGGGTAGCTGCGACGGCTCAGGTGTAGACTCAGCAGCAGGCGGGCGAGGAGGGAGCTTTTCTTTTGCCGCGGGATCGATTCCGGCGTGAACTCGCGCGTGACGGTGTCGATCGCGGCGTGGAATTCTTCGTCGGTGGGGTTCGTCTTGTCGAGAAGGGCAACGGCGAGCGACTGCGTGAGGTCGTAACTGTTGAGCAATCCCTGGGGGAGGGAATCGGCGGCGGCGATTTGTTCGCGCCAGAGTTGCGCGACGCGAAGATACTGTGGGCGGTTCAACTGGGTCATGCCGCCGAGTTGCATCGTCTCGGCGATGCGGGTGGCCTTGCCTCCGAAGGTGGAGAAATACTGTTCCAGTTGGGGGCCGAGGGGTTTGCCGTAGTTGTCGCGGATGGCCGGGCAATGTTGGGAGAGGGAGACATGGACCTGGCCTTCGGCGACTTCGAAGAAGTCGAAGGGGAAGGTCTTGCACGTGCGCGACCAGAATTCCCGGTCGTGGCGTTTCACCTGGCTGCAGAGGCCATCCTCGTCGAGAAAGACGCATTCCAGTCGACGGTTGCGCACAAGGGCAGGGAGGCGGTAGAGACCATCGCCGACCGACTCGATGGCGACACCGTGGGAGGCGAGGCGTTCGCGAATCCAGGCTTCGGACTCGAAGCGTTGCTTCTCTTCCTCGGTGACGACTACTTTCCATGGCATCACGCAACAGCGCGAGGCGCAGTCGCGGCACTCGAAGTGTTGACCGTGGGGAGCGTGGAATTCGGTGGCCATAGGAGTTGTTTTAACAGGCTTACCGTATCGTCTGGAAGCGGTATTGCCAGTGGAAAAACGGGCGGTAATGTCGGGGGATGACTCTCGAAGAACGACTTTCCAAGTATCTCGGACAAACTCCCGAAGTGCACGACACGGCCTACATCGCTCCGGAAGCGGTGGTTTTCGGCGCGGTGAAATTGGCGGCCTACACGAGCGTGTGGCCGACGGCGGTGCTGCGGGGCGATATCAATGACATCATCGTGGGCGAAGGCTCCAATATCCAGGACGGGGCGATCATTCACCTCGCGGATGATTACGCCTGTGTGATCGGCAAATATGTGACGGTGGGTCATGGCGCGATCGTGCACGCCTGCACGGTGGAGGATTGCTGCCTGATCGGCATGCACGCGACGATTCTGGATGGCGCGGTGATCGGTCGCGGATCGATCATCGGTGCGAACGCGCTGGTGACGCAGGGCCAAATCATTCCCCCCGGTTCGATGGTGCTGGGCAGCCCCGGCAAGGTGGTGAAGACGCTAAGCGAAGACAAGATCGCCGGTCTGCAAAAGTGGGCGGAAAAGTACGTCACGGTCGGCCAGACGCACAAGAAAATGCAGCCCAAGCGTGTCTTCCGGTTTTGACCGGAAAATCCCTTTTTCACGGGAGCGAGGATCCTTTCATTATTTGACAGACAATTTAATCGGTTCGTAGTAAAGCTATTTGACCTGAATGGCTGGGTCTTGGAGTGGAGAATTTATGAAAATGAAATGCGCGGGTTGGGTGATTGGAGCGCTCTGGCTGCTTGGTGCAATCTCATGGGCAGCCGAGGAGGGCGAGGAGAAAAAGCCGGTGTTGCCCCCGCCACCGGAAGCGGTGACGGCGCTGTTTCGGCAAATCACACCGCAGGAAATTCCGGGCAATGCGGTCAAGCTGGTGGGCAACGACTGGATGCTCATCAGTGCGGGCAATGAGGAGAAGTTCAATGGCATGACCGCGAGCTGGGGTGGATTCGGGGTCTGGAACAAGCCGGTGGCCTTCATTCTCGTGCACAAGGATCGCTACACTTACGAGTTTTTGGAGCGGGAGGAATACTTTACGCTGTCGTTCTTTGAGGAAAAGTATCGTCCGCAGCTGAAAATGTTCGGGACGAAATCGGGCCGCAATGTAGACAAGCTGAAGGAAGCGGGTTTCACCGCCCTGTCGATGAAACCGGGCATGGCCTACGCGGAAGCGCGGATGATTGTCGTCTGCAAAAAACTCTACGCGGAGCGGACGAGGGCGGAGAACTGGTTCCCGCCGAAGAACGCACCTGCCGATCCGGAGCGGGTGCATAAACTGTACTTCGGCGAAATCGTTTCGGTTTGGATCAAGAAATAAGAGCAGTTTAACCAGAGGCGCATCCTGATATGACGACATCCCTTGCACCCTTGTTCACACCGCAAACGTTCGGAACCTTGACGGTGCCGACTCGCTGGGTGATGGCTCCGATGACGCGCGGCTTTTCGCCGAGCGGGGTGCCGACCGCGGAAGTGCTGGCCTATTACGAACGCCGGGCAAAGCATCGCGTGGGATTGATCGTGACGGAAGGCGTGGCGATTCCGCATCCCGCCGCTGTGGGGGGGGACGATATTCCGCGCTTTTACGGAAACGAGCCGCTGGCCGCGTGGCGGCGGATCGTGGAGGCGGTGCATGGGGCCGGCGGGCGCATCGTGCCGCAGCTTTGGCATCAAGGCCTGGAGCGCCAGCATCACGACAAGCCGCACACGGACGCGTGTTCGGTGGGACCTTCGGGCTACAACGGCAAGGGCGAACTCGTCGGTGAGCCGATGAGCGACGGGGAGATTCACGCGGTGATCGCGGCCTTTGCAGAAGGAGCCGCCACGGCGAAACAGTTGGGCTTTGACGGAATCGAAATTCACGGGGCGCATGGTTACCTGATCGACCAGTTTTTCTGGGCGATGACGAATCGCCGCACGGATTCATACGGCGGCAGTCTCGTCGCGCGCACACGGTTCGCGGCGGAGGTGGTACGGGCCTGCCGTCAGGTCGTGGGCGCGGATTTCCCCATTATCCTGCGCATCTCGCAGTGGAAGGTGGCCGACTATGAGGCGAAGCTGGCCAAGACCCCGGAGGAGCTGGCGCAATTTCTCGCTCCGCTGAGCGAAGCCGGTGTGGATATTTTCCACGGCTCCACGCGCCGTTTTTGGGAGCCGGAATTTTCGGGAAGTGAGTTGAACTTCCCCGGATGGATCAAAAAGCTGACCGGCAAACCGGTCATCACGGTGGGGTCGGTCGGCAGCGATATCGATGCCGTCAAAAGGCTGCTGCAAGGCGTGACAACGGGTGACTCCACGCTGGAGAAAGCGCTCGGCATGATCGCACGCCACGAGGTGGATCTCGTCGCACTGGGGCGTCCGATTCTGGCGGATCCGGAGTGGGTGTCGAAGGTGGAGTCGGCCCGCGCGGAGGTGCTACAGCCGGTGCCACCAGGCGCGGACGAACGGCTGTATTAGCGAGGTCATTTAACCATCTTGGGAATGTCGTTCATCACTTTGTGCGGGCCGAGATATTCCTGGCCATTGTAGCTGTCGGACATGACGGAGCCATCCATGGCATCCACCAGCACCAGGTCGGGAATGCCATTGCCAGCATACTGGGAAATGCCGGAACGCATCCGCTTGCCTTCGCTATTACGAGGGATGGCTGAAAAACGGACGGCTGGCCATGTCATCGTATCGGCGCGCATGTATTGAAGCATGCCGGACTCGTCGCGATCCGAGCTGACGAAGATGAGTTCGAAGCTGGGGTGTTCTGGCTTGAATTCATTATAGAACTTGATCAGCTGTGGCGTGAATTCGCGGCAGGGACCACACCAACTCGCGGAATAGTAGATCGCATAGTAGCGAACCGGGGCGAGTTTTTGCTCGTCAAAATTGGAGAACTTGTTTCCATCCAGAAAGACCAGATCCCCTTTAACCATTTGCAGGATCTTGTCTGGAATGGTCCGGGCCCAGATCTTCTTCTCGGGTTCAGTCGTAGTGGAAGCGGCCGCTTTCGGCGTCGGGTTTGCTGCTTCAGCCGCAGCTGCCTCGGAGGATTGCTTCAAGGCGCGTTCGAGGTCGGCGCGTTTCTTGGCTTCCTGGGCGGCGGCAAATTTTTGAGCGGCGGCCGGATCGTAATGATATTTTTGCTGAGTGGCTTCTGGCAACTGCGTGAAAAGCACCTTGCCGCCACCGTCGGAGTGAATGATGCGCAGACCATCGGGGTCGACCTTGGTGACGGTGATGTTCTTGTAAACGGTACCATCCGTGAGAGTGAGATCCTCGGCGCGAAGTAACGATGCGGAGAGAAATGTCCACAGGACGAGCGGGAGTATGGTCCGCACTAAAAGAGCGCGCTGTCCCGCAATTAAAGAAATTCGCCGTTCCATTGTGTCGTTCGAAAAAATAGACCCATTCATCGATTGTCTCCCGTGTAGTTTCGTAAAGTCTGAGCATTTTTTGACCGCTCGTAAATAGAGAATTATCCGACGGGACTATTGTGAATGCTAAATAAACTCGTCGAATTAAGGGTCGAATCTGTCGTTTGACAACCTCCCGGTATGGGTTGAGGTTTATAGAAAATAGATTCAAAAGACATAGCAGAAAATGACTTCGCAGAGTGAGAGTCATTCAAACCTTAAAAAAATATCTATATGGATAAAAAAATAAAAAACAGCCGAAAAATGGCCGCTCTACTCGCGCTGGTTCTGCTGGGCGCCGGCTCTCCGCTTCTGGCGCAAACTGAAACCACAACGACCACCAGCACCGTTTCGGCTCCGGTGGCAACTCCTCCGGTAGTCGCTACGGAGTCTGTCACGACTACCAAGACATTTGTGAAAACTCGGACGCTCTATCTGAGAAGTTCCTATAACGGATCCATCAAGACAGGGTATCAGGTATTTGTCCGGCCCAATGGTCGCATCTATGACGCTGAGGGCACCTATGTCGGTCATTTGACGGATCTGGATGGAAGTGATATCTCGGCCATTCCGAGTGATCACCGGTACAAAATCCGCAATGCGAAAGGCACGATCATTGCCTCGACCAAGCTGACATCGGCCTATGATGGCGATCGGCCAATTACCATCGCTCTCCAGGACATGAATGGAAAAGTGATTGCGGAAACTGTCCAAACCACGAGCACCACCAGCGCGCCGGTTGCCCCCGTACCCGTGCAATCAAGCACGACGACTACGACAACACAATCGGCCCCCGCTCGTCTTACGGTTCCGTAACGGTTTCCTCTCCAACAAGAACCCCAAGGTGATTAACCTTGGGGGTTCTTGTTGGGTGGGAACGTGATGGATTACGCCTTCCGTTTCGGTAAAGATGCCTGTCCCCATTTATCAGGTATATAGAGAATCTTATTTCGGATGTGTGGAGCCTCGATAAGCAAGCGTGGCAAATAGTATGAATAGCGTAGCAAACACTAGGAACTGAATTATAAAGAGACGTTGCTGCTCCTTGTTTGTTTGATCGTCATTTGATTGATATTGAAGTCCGGGCTTTGATGAGCCAATTAATGTCGAGGTTACGTTGATTCCTCCTGTTAAATTTTGGACTAAGGCTGCAATCGTCCAGACAAATCCAAAAAGAGACCACCAACCAAAGGCTGCACAGAAAAGTGTGTGTTTTAATCCTGCATAGACTCGACTATTCCCAGGTGCTACCCATATATATTTACAGCTCTTATGACAAACTGATATCATAGAGAATACCCGTTTGTATTGAACTATGGAACCTCCATATTCGTGATGCTTTTCAAGAAGCTCTGAAATATTTGGAATGACGTTGCCCTCTTTAAGTTCGAGATGAATCATAAAAATTATTTAGGGTGGTGTTTGGCGTGATCCTAATGGGAAAAACAGTGATACCGAAAAGATCAGAAGTCACCTCCAAAACCACCCCAAATTCACCCCCTGTTTGTGTAACATCCTGTGTAATTTTGGGACAGACCAAGTGATTCCGAGGGGAGGGAGAAAGTTGGAAATCACACGGGATGAGGTTGTCCCGAATTAGTGTGGAAAACTTTGTGTAACGTGAAGGAGGGTCCGTGGATGGACATCATTTTCGGAACGAGCGGCTCAATTCTCGTTGTCCACTAAGGAGTTAGTGGTGCCCCGGCAAGGACTCGAACCTTGGACCAAGTGATTAAGAGTCACCTGCTCTACCAACTGAGCTACCGAGGCATTAAACTTATTACCAACAACTTAAAAGATTCCAAGCCGTTGAAACATTGCTTTTTATACGGTGTTTTTATACAGTTTGGCAAGAATTAATTGCAAACCTGTGAAAAACTCCGCAACGCCCGGTTGGACGAAAACCAATGTGCCGAATCTCTACCGTCACAGCAATGGTAGATACTACGCGAGAATTTTTGTTGGTGGCAAGGAAATTTGGAAATCTCTTAAGACAACGCTTAAGTCTGTCGCGGAAGAGAAGTTACAAGTACTGATGGGTAATGCCCGGCAGCAGCGATCCAAGGGGATAAAGGTGGCTGAGGGTACAATTACCTTTGCCGAAGCCGTTGAAATCTACCGCCAGAACTTCCAGCGTAGCGTGGAAATAGCCGAAGGCACCAAACGCTTCCAGGAGGCTGGGATCAAGCGCATTTTCAAAACATGGCCCGAGATTGGTGGGCTTAACATCAGGAAGATCACCGTTCCAATGGTGCGTGAATGGGCATTAAGGGTGAGGTCAAGTGCGACTCCGCACATTCCTAACGGAGCTCATAAGCCTTCCCGGAATTCAACCGGGGTCTCGGCCACGACATTTAATTCTGCTTTGGATGCACTGCGCCATGTACTTGATATTGCGGTGGAGTCTGGGCATCTGTTTGTGAATCCAGCGCGAGATAAAAGCATCAAGCGGGGGCGACAAAAAACGAAACGATTGCTGTTGCCTAGCCGGGCACAATTCATGGCAGTAGTTAAGGAGATCGAAAACGCTGGCTGTCGCGATAATATGGCTGCCTCAGAGATGGTTCGTCTGCTTGCTTATACCGGTGCGCGTCAAACGGAGGCCAATAATATCCTGTGGAAGGACGTGAATTTCAGTAGTGGACGGATCACCTTGCGAGTGACCAAAAACGGCGAGCCTCGTGATGTCCCGATGATTTTTGAATGTCGAGCCTTGCTCGAAAAAATGAGAGAATCGAGAAAGGACGAATCACTTGAAACGCCCGTTCTCCGATTGAAAGAGTGTCGAGGCTTTCTCGAACGAGCCTGCAAGAATGCATCTGCGCCTCGAATCGGTCACCATGATCTACGCCACCTATTTGCCACTACAGCCATTGAAGCGGGTATCGACATTCCCACTGTCGCAAAGATTATGGGTCATAAAGACGGCGGGGCACTTGCCATGAAGGTGTATGGGCACCTGCGTGATGAGCATGCCCAATCCGCTATGTCGAAGGTAAGTTTTGGTTTGCTGGATAAAGAGGAAAACGGAGCGAAGGCTAAAGGAAAAGAGCGCAAATAAACTACGAGGCGCATTTATTGTCAACTCCTTCAAGGACGCAGAAGCAAACGCAAAAATCTAAAGTTCTAATAAATTAGCTCGCTTATGGCCAACACAGAGTTGACGCCGATTCCGGCCGATTTTAAAAACTGCATAGAAAAATACAATTGGTGGTGGCGATTTTCGCATTCAATCAATAAAGAAGAGTATCTGGAGACACTTCTTTGGATCGAAAAGCCACAGGCTCCATACATCTATGAACTGTATAAGCGCAAAACTGGAAAATACTACTTTGGCGAAAAGTGGCTGAGGCTATCTTTTGATAAGCAATTGGCGTTAGCAAGCTTTTTGAACGGAGAAAGCAAAACAAATAGATTACTAGGTCGCCTAAAAGCGTACCAGCAGATTAGCGACTACTTGCTCGAACTCCTTGTGGAGCATCTAAGCCGATGGAATGGAGTTTTGGATAATGTGAAGGATTTATCGAGTATAGCTACCGACGTATCCAAAGAATTGGATTCTAGAGTAGATGCTCTTGTCAAACATGAGATCAATGAAGGCACTGGATTATGGTCATCCGTAAATTTAGAAAGCTATAATCTGAACAAATCTGATCACTCACTGATTAAAGAATTTAAGGACTGGCTAGCCCATGAGCGGCAGCAATTAGGTATTGATAAGCGCAAGCGATCAAATGACCAGAACGCTGTTAAACTATGGCCAAGAATAGAAGCATACGACTTAATACATTTTCAGAAGATTCCTATGGGGCAGTTACCGGCTCACTGGCGACACAATTTTAAGTCGGCGCAAGAGGATTTCAAAAAGCTAGAGGCATTTCCATGGTCCAAAATTGAAGCCATTATTAAAAAACTAGCTAAATTGCATGAGCCTAATTCAGATTGAGGCAGAATCATAGTAAAGTAATTCCATCATGCCTACCTCAGGGCCGCAAGTATAGCGCTATTGAATTAGAGACGAGTGATATGAATTGAGGGGATGTGACGGTGATGAGTTTCACGCATGACGACGTGAGAGGACGAAGGCATGCGGTCGCATGTGCTGACTAGAATAATGTCACTCATGTGTGGGTGTTTTTGGATGGAAGTGTCAACTTGAAAAGTAGTTTAGAACTACTTTTGACAGAATTATCTTCAAACGGGGCTTCAGTTGATGAGGTGCTTTCTTCAAGGCATTGTTGACCCTGTAATGATTAACAAAGAAGCAGTAGAGGCATCAAAAGGCGCAGAGTTGCTTGCAGTGCTGGACGTGGGTAGCAAAATCCAGACTGATCGAGTCGCTTTCACGCCGATTGAATTTGCCTCGCTTTTCGGTAGAGAGAAGACCTTCACGTATCGTCTTCTTTATAAGGGTAAGATTAAGTGCATCAAGCCGGGCAACGGTCGCATTCTCATTCCAGCGAACGAAGTCCAAAAGCTGATTGGAGAGGCAAAAGCTTATAGCTAGCGCCGTGGGCTACTCGCCATTTCAGTAGGTGCCAATAATCAAAAAACACCCACAAATTATTCATCCTTAACAAACTAAAGGAGCACTGCTCCTAGAAAGAAAGATATTATCATGTCAGAAATTGCCAACAAACCCGACGATAACAATGCCAATGATGGAGACCTGACCGCAATCATCGCCATCTACCAGGAAATACAACAGGCAGATGGAAAGGTATTGGATCTTTCGTTGAAATTTATCGAGGCGCTCGAACCGATCTATGTGGCACTGCCCCGTGGTGAGCAGGGAAAGTTTCTCGATAAATATTTCCCGGGAGAGAAGAGGAAGATTCAACGCTATCGGAAGGTCTTCAAGCGGAAGGACGACGTCGAACGCGCGATTCTGGATGGAAGCGTCAAGACGTTCGCGGACGCTCATGACCTCGCATCCAAACTCGACAGGGAAGAAGCGGCCTTGAAAAAGGGATTGGAGAATGATCAGCCTCAAGAACAGGCGGCTATTGATTTTGAGGAAATCAAATTGAAGGTCCCCAAGCAGAAACTCAAAGCGTTAAAAAAATGGGTCGAGAAAAGCGGCTCTACGATTTTATCTGAAGCGGAGCAAGTGGCAGAAGCTATCGAGGCAGATAAGGCCGCCCCTCAAATCCCATTTGAGATCGAACTGAAGAAGGCCGCTTAAGACCTAGTCGTCAGTAAGAGTTCTCCAAACTCCGTCCCTGCCTCAGATCACACGATCTGAGGCATACGGAACCGTCGTGCCTTAAACTATGAATATTTTAAATCAACTGAAGAATTATATGCATGCCTTTCAAAGCAAAACCAATGCTGAGGAACAGATCGATAACCACGCCTGCTCCAGCGAACTTAGCGACACGCTGTCGCTAAACTCTAACACCTCAGGACAAATTGCGGTCAGTCCAACCGTCCTGCCTGTTTGTAACATCGCGACAAGCGCCCCAGCGGACTCCATTTGTCCTAATGCCGCCCCTGAAGCCCCCGTTTTCGAAGGAGGAGACGTTACTTACGTGCTCAAACCTATCGAAGATGACACCTGCCTATATAAATATACTAGCTTAGCAAATGACCTATTAACAGACTCTGACATAAGAAAAGGATTAAAGACAATCGACTCCCTTAATCTAGCTAATCTTAGTGAGGTCGTATCGAATATTAAATTACTGGATCGTACTCAATCTCGACTCCTCATCTCAGGCATGAAGAAGGTTCAGTTCAGCCATGAAGCCTACATTGATGCATTCCTTGCCAATCTAGGCATGCTCGTCTTTGCCCATCCTCCATTCCTGCAAAGCGTCTGCCTCTGCGGGGTTGATCATAAACGTTGCAAGAATCATTACTGGTGCCCTCGCTGTGCCTACGCTGCAGCGACGCAGCTTTGGAAGGAGTTTCTCCCTCACTTCAGCAAAGGTACTTTCTGGTTCATCACCATTTCGATCAAGGGCTCTATCCCATTCACGCACATCAATGCCAGCAACCTGAGGACCTATTGGAGCCTGCTTCGCACTGGCCTTCAGCTGTACAGTCGCGTCAACAAGACCGCTATCAGCGGATTCTACATGAGCGACGAGGTTTCAGTTCGACAATTTCTCCCGCTTGAGATCTGCCCTCACTTGCACGGAGTAGTCGACGCTACAGACCTAGACGACACCACCATCAACGAGCTTCAGCAATACATCAATACGTTGCTCGAGCATGTTGATGCCCCTACCTCCCTGGAGGCATCCGTCTGCATTCGCCGCATCAACACCCAATCCTCCCTCAAGTCCGCGTTACGCTATCTGATCAAGCCCATTAACCTCAATCCTCGCTATCGAATGGACTGGCAGAGAATGGTGACAACTGGAGAACGCCCAGCCTGGCAAATCAACAATGAAGTACGGGACTTTATCAACGGAGTCAGCCTGATCTCTCACTATCCCAAGTCCATCAGGCATATCCAGGGCTTTGGCTCCATGAATGCAAAGAACTCTGAGTACATCGGGGTTCCCAGGGCCAGGCGTAATGATGGCTGGAACCACGTCAAGGCCATCCCGCTTGCTGACGTCGATTGGAATTAACACCACCTGCCTACACACCAACCTTAATTACAGAAAGACCTTACATGCCTTTAATCGATTACGAATTGCCCAATATACGCCCAACCTATCCTCCGCTGACGCCTGCAAGCGCTATTCCCCCCTGTGACAGCCAAGGAAATGATCCTAAGATTCTGATTTGGATTAGCGACAACCCATCCTTGCGGAAAACTCGCGTCGAAAAGCTGATCTCGATGATACCCGATTGCCCTCCCAAGTACCCCTCCAAGCTCGATAAATGGGCGAACTGTCGCGATCCCCAGCTCATCGACTATTATCACCGTGCCATCAGCCGTTGCGATTGGAGTCACGCCAACGCCTATCGTTCACTGAATATCGCATTCTGGAAGGCCGCTGAATACAGGCTCGAGATAAGGTATGCCGTCAATACTCTCATCAGCTGGCTTGCACAGTATAAAAAGATCATCGGCGACAAGCATTTGCTGCTTAAGCTGGCGAAAACGCGCTATCGAGAAGTGGTTCGCCGCGATTACGTTTCCTTGGAATACGAATATCCCCAGAACTGTCGATTCGTCGCGGTGGCTGACTGGCTAATCGACATTGAGAAAATGGACTGGATGGACCATCCCAAGCGGCAAGTCTTCAAGGCAGCTAGAGACGCCATCTACTCAGATCTGGAAGTTCATCCCGTGGCTGGAACCTTGGTGCGAATTTTCTCAGAGCTTCAAATTATGGAACCTACCTCCGTGCAAATTGGCTATATCGTGAAAAGGGCCTTTCGCGATATTCCAGCCACTATGTACGATATATCCATATGACAGTCGTTCTCGAAATCGTCTAAATAGCTAAATCCTGGAGCGTGCCACAATTTAATCCAAAACAATGGCCAGAAAGGCCTAACCGTTTTGAACTTTGTGGCACTCTCTTGGTAGTACCAAGCTGTATTAAGTATATCTATTCGAATGTATTATTTAGACTATTAGCTATTGAATTAAGACGTCTGATTTTCTATAATAGAGACATGATCACGAAATATCATAAACACCACGATTATCTGACCAGAAACCACCAACCCTCTGTTCGTGTTGTGAGGCCTTTGGCGTACCGCCATGGGTCTGTCAGTACTTTCCACTAAATGAATCATGTACAAACTGCTCCCTCTCAACCCTCCTCAGCTGTTCTGGAGGAAGCCTATCAGGATCTCGACCTCTCCACTCGTCGAGTCAAAGACTCCCTGATTCAGGCCTATCGCTACTTCAGTTCGCTCACGAACACCCCTTGCCGTCTACCCGCAGCCCTCTGCGATATTGCCAATCTGGGGCGATTGACCCGTCACACGGCTTGCATGGCCAGGCTCACGGTGGCGCAGTATCATCAGCTGGCCTATTACGTGAATGCGGCATCTTTTCTGTCTCAAGGAGCCCTGTATTGTTTCGAGCTGCTCGGCACGCCCTCGCGATCTGGTCTTGAGGTCGATGCGGCTCAACAGTTCTCGTTGAAGGCTAACCTCTATGCCAGCGGATTGCATGATCTCATAACGGAGTTCCAGTCGACTCGCGTCACGCTGTCACAGGAAAGGGGCTTCTGATGAAGCTTAACGCCGCTTATCGCATCGCCTCAACGGTTCAAACAGGTGTCACACCTTTTCGTCTGGTCAGAATCTATAAGTATCCCGTCCGTTCCAATCGCGAGATCTCGTGCTTTATTTCGATGCTACGCGAACGCCCTCAGGGTAACGCATGGTTGATCGAGAAAGGGCGTCTGGCCAGATGCCTGCGCATTCCTTACCCGCACGCGAAGCGTCTGGTACGGGCGCACATCAAGAAGCTGTGTGGCTATCGCAATCCCAAGTGGATCGATGATGGGTTGCGTGAGGGCTATGAGACATGGGGGTTAATGGCCTAACCGTTGCTACCTCGGCTCAATCGAGCCAAAGTAGCAACGCGGTTTTCTGGTCGATAATCACCCATTTACTCTAGGGAAGTCCGATGCCCGCCTCCGTTTCTCAATTCATCTCGAAATATTTATACCGGGTTCTATACGGTTGATGAAGACTCTATAGCCTGACGCCTATCACGTCATGGGCGATGACGGTAGGGCTAAGGAGGGCTTAGCCTTCCCCCAACCTGTCGTCAGGTAAGTATAAGGTCGAGGATTGTGATGCCAACTCGCCTTTCAACTCTAGACGCGTCCGATATTCAAAGCGACTGGAGCAGCCCTTTCGCCTCATTCAGCACTTGAGTCGTGAAGTGAAGAGCCAACGGCCACCCTGCCTTTTACAGTAGAGAGTTCCGATGCCCTCGAACCAGGGCCTCAGACAGACTTAGGGGTGTCTATCCCCGTTTGAACAGCTCAGCCACGGAGACCCGCAGACACTTGGCGATGGCCTCAATCTCGTAGTCGCGCAGGAAACGGTCTTCGTTCTCGATCCGAGCCAAGGCGGTACGATCCAGATAGATCCCCCGTGCTGCCAAACGCGCCACGAGATCTTCCTGCGTGATCACAGGTTTAGCTGCCTTACGCAGGGCATGGATGCGTTTGCCGAGGATGTTCTTGCTAGCGGTCGCCATAAACGTGCGAAATCTGCACGCTTGACTATGGGCATGGAGGAAGACTATTTTGTGCGATTATTGCACGTAGATGCGAATCGCAATAACAGTCTCTGGGAGGGAGCAAAACGGCATGCACGGTCAGGTTCACAGAATATTCAATCGCCTCGGATCAAGCTGGATGGCAGGGCTTGTTCTCGCCTTCCTCATATTCATTTCAATTTCTTCTGCTGCCATCGATGAGTCGAGGGCAGAGTTCTACCTGAAGATCAAAGCGAAGGATTACAGGGATCGTTCCTACACGATCAAGGATGCCTGCGAGGTGGTGGTCGATTTTGAAAAGGGAGTAATCGTGAAGGAGAACTGGCGTTCCTTCATGAAGAGTCTGCCCCGCAATAAATTTGCGAAGGTTCCCATGCCGTGGTACTTGCTCTGGCAGGTGCTGGAGGAGAACAAGGGTGAGTCGAGCTGGGAGGAACCCAAGCCCTCGGAGCGAAGCACCGATGAGTTGAAGAAGACGGAGTGGGGGCGCAAGGACGGCCATATCGTGGTGAGCACGACGGAGGAGGACGGCAATCTTATCGATATCGAGGTGACGGTGAATTCAGAAGCGGAGGAATTCCCTCCTTTGGTTCTGGCCGATCCTGCCACGGTCACGATGACGGACATCGAATGGTTCGTGCGACTGATCAAGCCGCATCAAGCTTCCCTCGCAACAAAGGTGCTCAGCGTGGAGGTGAGGAAGGATTTCATCATTGAAGCGGAGCTGGAGTATATCCGCGCTTCGCGCAAACGGTGGAGTCGGGCTTCCACGGAGGCCAATCGCCTTCTCCAGATGGAAAACCTGCCATCCTACATCAAGGAATGGCTGGGCTGGGTGATCAAAGGTGCCGAGGCCACGCAAAAGGCAGAACTGGCCGGGTTCCATATCGCTGCCGCCACTCTCGATGAGGGACTTCTTTCCATGCGCAGAATGGCGCAACCCTGAGGGCTCTCGTTATGATGAAATTCACTATTGCCGTCGTGGTGCTTGGGATGCTCGGTTCTCTCTTAGGCTTCAGCTCAGCGTTTTCAGGAGTGGGAGAATTTCTTTGGCACATCGTTGAGTTTCTATTGGAGTACGCCCTGATCTTCCTGGTGATTGGCATCATCATTGGTTACCTGCTGCGATACTTCGTCGCAGCCTGAATGATATGGTGCTGCTCCTTTCCTGGATGGCGATCTGCGCCCATTACCTTGGCGACTATTCAGGCATTAAAGATACGTGGTGGGAGGAGCTCGGCGTTATCGTTTCTATCGCCAGCGCCATGGCCTATGCCATCAACGTCTTCGTGCCTCCTGTCAAAATTATCAACCGCGATAATGAGCTGCTGTCGATCTTGCGCTGCATCAACTGGCTGCTCTGGGGTTGGAAACTCTTGAAGATCTTCAGCGGCTATGTGTTTGTCGCGATACTCCTGATACCCATTCTGTTCTGGGTTTTCTGGGGGTGCTATACGAGTGGTTACGTAAACCATTTCGAATGGTGGAAAACGCTGCAGACCGATCCTGACTTTGGTCTCTATGCGCTGGCCGCTTTCAGCCTGTGGTGGGTGACACTTATCTTACGCTTGGCAAAGCTGAGTCAGTATTGAGATTGTTGTGCGATAAAGCCATGGACTGCCAAGTAGAGACAGGATCAAGAAATTGTCACGCTGTCACAAGAAGCTCTCGATATCATCCAGCCCATATCCCGCCCCTCATTCAGGGAAAAAAAGATTTCGGCATTGAGAAGTTCATCACGCAAATTGTCTTTGAAGGACACTTGATTCATCGAAAATTAGTCATTTGGAATGCGTTGGAATCAATGTCCTGGCTCTGTTTCCACCTTTATAACCAGACCATGTCCGGGGCGCAATGCGGCGCGTTGGTGGCGGCGATAGGTGTGGGGAGTAAAGCCGAATTTGGCCTGAAAGAGACGGTAAAAGTACCCTAGATTTTCCAAGCCGCAATCAAGCGCAATGTCGACAATAGCATCGTCAGTTTCCAAGAGCCTCGTGGCGGCGTAGATCATGCGGGCATCGTTGACGATGTCAGTAGGAGTGGTGTTGAGATATTTTTTGCAGGCGCGCGCGACATGAGCTGGGCATCTCCCCGCAATCTTGGCGAATTGCAAAGTACCGCCTTCGAAATTGTGGAGCTTGCGAATCTCTTCGCAGGCACGAAAGAGCCAGTCTGGTGTATTGTTCTGTTCAACCAGAGGCCAATGGGTTTGTAGCAGCCCAAAAATATTGAGAAGAAAGCGCTCGATAGTCAGTAGGTCTCGCGCACCATCTTGCAAATCTCGCGCCGCTTGATGAAGCTCCAGCATTTTTGCGGAATCGAGAAAATATTCTCGTTTTTCCAACGCTTTCAGAGCAAAGAAAATTGGCTTAGCCTGGAAATATCGTTTTTGAATGTTGAGCCAACTGCTAGAGAAAAAAGCGAGATTCGTAATGTGGAGTAAATTATCTGGCAGGGCGCTAAAGCCATGTTCGTCCTCGGGTCGAATCAAGATGAGCATGCCTGGTCTGAGTTCCTTTTTTTTACCATTGATCCAATGATAACCAGCACCTTCTTCGACCCAAAAGAGTTCGTGATAGTCGTGGTTATGGATGCAGGAGGGACTAGTGTGCCGCCAAATGGTATGCGCGTAGGTGCAGTGTTGTCCCGGAATGACGTCAGCCCGTAGAAGGCATTTATACATTGCTCTTATAGAGTAATTATTGAAGATCTCAAAAACAAGAGGATTATGTGAAAAAATGCTGCTCATCATTCCTTGTCGCGCGAGTGATCTCGATTTTTAGAGGTAATTTCAGAAGGAGCATTAATAATATCAGTTCCAGCTCGATGTTAATCGAGATACTCGCGATGAAAAATACGGCGTTTAACCAGCTATGAGAGAAGTCATTATACCATAATAAATGATCACGTCAGAATAAGAGGATTTCAGGTGGATCTGCTTGAATTGTTTGAGAGCGTTCCATGGTTTCTATCCTTTCAGAAGTTGATCCATTTATCGGGGTTGATGGTCCCGGTGGATGTCTTTGCGGGCCATACCTTCCGTACAGTCTCGTCCGTCTTGGGCCGGATACCTTACCGCCGCATACGACAAACGGTTATGCGACGGGCAGCCCGATCATTGGTTTTTCGCATACTCACGTAAGTGGAACGGGGGGGCTCAGTCGTTACGGAAATATTCGCGTGACTCCGCTCGTTGGAGCAGAGCGCCTAGCTTGGGATGGCTTCCATGCCCAAGACGAATGCGCGTCCCCTGGTTATTATGCGGTTTCGCTCGAGCCTGATGGAATTCGCTGCGAGTTAACCAGCACGGAACGTGTGGGGTTTCATCGATACACGTTTCCATCGCATGGGGCGGCAAGAATTCTACTGGATGCTGGCGCTCTGATACAACCGTATCATGCTGCGAACGACTATAATGGTACGCCTCCGCGCTGTATTGGCGGCATTATCGAAAAGCTTGGTAGCAATGCTGTATTTGGGCGAGGGGATTTCCGAGGTGGATGGGGGCACGACCACCCGTATTCAGTTTACTTTTATGCCAGAGCCAGCCGTCCGATTCGTTCATGTCGAGCTGCAGATGCGAGCGGCTTTGTGACGCCTGGGCATGCCAGCGGTCCAAATTGCCGGATGCTTCTGGGCTTTGGGGCTGAGCAGATGGTAGAGCTTCAGGTTGGAATATCCATTGTTAGTATTGCCCAAGCTCGGTCGAGCGTCGAACGAGAGATCGGAACAAAGAGCTTTGACGATATCCGGGCAGAAGCAGAGGGCAAATGGGAGAAGATGCTCTCCAAGATCAAGGTGACTGGAGGGACTGCGGTTCAGCGCACGTTATTCCACACTCTTTTCACGAGATTGGTGTGCATGCCGACTGATCTTGGGACGAATGATGAGTTTCCGCTTTGGCATTCCAATGTGCGGCACTTTACTGACTTCTATTGTCTGTGGGATAGCGTTAGAAATGCCAACTCGTTGATAGCACTCATCGACCCGGAAGTGGTGGCGGCGCAGATCAATTGCTTGATCGACGTTGCCGACCATACCGGGTGGCTTCCGGACGGATGGATTGCCGGACACCGCACCTGCATGCAAGGCGGAAGCTCTGCTGATATTCTGTTTGCGGAAGCGGCGTTGAAGGAACTACCTGGGATTAACTACGAAGAAGCGTTCCGGCATGTTCAGATCAATAATGAGGAGGAGCCTTCAGATGTGGCTACTTGTGGCCGGTACCTAGCGGAGTATCGCAGGCATGGGTATCTGTCGACCACGGTTCGCTCCGCATGCGTCTCACGGCATCTCGAGTATGCTTATCAGACTTGGTGCGCCAGCGCTTTAGCAAAGAAACTAGGCTGCCGAGATCTTTCACAGAAGTACGAGAGTGAATCCATGTGGGTCTGGAACCTGTGGAGAGAGAGTATCAGGCTGTTTGCGCCTCGTGATGAAAAGGGACGTTGGGTGGATCCTTTTGACCCCGCGTACCATTGGCCAGATCGATGGAACGATCCTTACTTTTATGAGGGAAATTCGTGGCAGTGGTCGTTTCAGGTGCTTCATGACATAGCCGGTTTAATTCGTCGTCACGGAGGGGCAGAGTCATTCATTGCGCATCTGGATGCTTTTTTTGAAAAAGGCTATTTCGATTGCAAAGAAACGATGATGCATATTCCGTATCTCTATCATTATGCAGGCCGTCCGGATCGATCAGTGGAGAAGGCGCGATGGGTCTGCGAGCGCTACTTCAAGTCGACGCGTGATGGCCTTAGTGACAATGAGGATATGGGTTGCCAGAGCGCTTTTTATATGTGCTCTTCAATGGGGCTCTATCCGGTAATGGGACAGGATCTTTATTTGCTAACGGCTCCCATCTTTCGCTGCACGGAAATTCAACTTGGTAGCAGCGGCTCTGTATTCCGTATTGAATCAGATGGCGATTCGGCCGATGCCATTTATATCACCGCAGCAGAGCTAAACGGGAAGGCGCTTGACCGAGCGTGGTTGCGCCACAGTGAGATTATCGCGGGAGGCACGCTGCGGTTATGCGTCTCGGCAAAACCCTCTGACTGGGGCAGTCATCAGCCTCCTCCTAGTCCGATATCTTCCTAATCCATGTTGGAATTACTTACACTTGGGGGCAAGCCTACGTGGACTTGTCCGGAACTTTCGTCCATCAATCGACTGAGTCCTAGGGCGACATTCACGCCCTATCTGGATGAAAGACATGCTGCAGAAGCGAAGCCGGAGAGCTCGAAGTGCTTCTTTTCGCTCAACGGTGATTGGTGTTTTAAATTCTTTGAGCGACCGGAATCCATCCCGGATGAGATTATTTCCGACTCATGTGACATCACTTCATGGAGTGCGATTCCGGTTCCGAGCAATTGGACACAACACGGGTACGGGCATCCGCACTATACCAATGTGACAATGCCGTTTGCAAATGAGCCTCCAAGTGTGCCCGATAAAAATCCTACAGGTGTTTATCGTCGCTCTTTCGAGTTGCCACACTCGTGGAATGGCCGGCGCGTAGTTTTGCACATAGGAGGCGCGGAGAGCGTGCTCTATGTGTATCTCAACGGACAAGCCGTAGGCATGGGAAAGGACTCGCGCCTGCCTTCGGAGTTTGACATTACCGATTATCTGAGAGGCGGAATTAATAGTATTACGGTGGTGGTGGTTCAGTGGTCGGACGCATCCTTCATTGAGGATCAAGATCAATGGTGGCTCGGAGGGCTTTACCGTGACGTATATCTTTTATGCACGGGGAAGACTTATATCTCCGATTTTTTCGTGAAAGGAGAGCTCGATCCCAAGAATCAATCCGGCAGGCTATCTGTAGAGTGTAGCTTAGGCTTCTCGGATGTTCTAAAGGCTGGATGGTCATTCAGGTTGCAAGTATATGATCCTTGCGGAAGAAGCATGCTGCGCCGTCCGCAACTCGTGCCTGTAAACTTGGAGCATGGCTTTAAAAAGGGACGTCGATTTTCCGCGAAATTCTGCATTCCACTTCGTCGTGTGAAACCGTGGTCGGCAGAATCGCCGATTTTGTACAGAGTACTTATCTCCCTTGTTTCTCCTGATGGAGTTGTAGTGGAAGCGACTCAATGTCGTACGGGATTTCGTCATGTGGAGGTTCGAGATCGTCAGCTGTTGATCAACGGCGCGCGGGTGATGGTTCGAGGGGTGAACCGTCATGAGCACGACCCGGTACGCGGTAAAGCTGTTACGCGCGATTCCATGCGCCGTGACATTATCCTGATGAAGCAGCACAACTTTAACGCGGTGCGTACGGCTCACTACCCGAACCATCCTGACTGGTATGACCTGTGCGATGAGTACGGTCTTTATGTCATGGATGAGGTTAATATCGAGTCGCACGATTTCTATAATGATCTTTGTGAGAATCGCCGTTACGCGGCAGCGTTTCTTTCCCGTGCAGTAGGCACGATCGAACGAGACAAGAACCATCCCTGTATCTTTGCCTGGTCGTTGGGAAATGAAAGTGGGTACGGCCCGAACCACGATGGCATGGCCGGATGGATTCGACATCGTGATCCGTCTCGAATATTGCACTATTCAGAGGTAATCCATCATCCTAGCGCACCGAATCAGTATCTAGCCACCGATCTGATCAGTCCGATGTATTGGAGTGTGGATAGGCTTGCAGAGTGGAGTAAAACTCACGCGGAAGAACGCCGGCCTTTGATTATGTGCGAGTACTCGCACGCCATGGGGAATAGTAATGGTGGGCTCGCAACCTATTGGAAGGCTTTTGAGAGCTTGCCCGGACTACAAGGTGGCTTTATCTGGGAGTGGTGCGACCACGGGTTGCAGCAGACGAGTCCAGAAGGGCCGCCGTATTGGGCGTACGGTGGCGACTTTGGCGATACTCCCAACGATCTTAACTTCTGCTGTGATGGTCTCGTTTGGCCCGATGCCACACCACATCCCGCCATGGAAGAATGCAGGAAAGTGATGCAGCCGGTTGGAATTGCTTCTTCTCGTCCGGGCGTAATCACTATTACCAACAAACAGAACTTTCTTACCATGGAATGGCTGCGGGGAACATGGGAGCTATCAATCGATGGGAACGTCGTCTATTCGCACCGTCTACCGTTGTTGCGTTGTAGTTCGGGGGACTCCGTAGAGATTGAGTTGCCTGGCTATCAACGACCACGTCTACAGCCAGGGCAAGAGGCGTTTATTACGGTGCGCTTTTGCGCGCGACAGAATACGCCATGGTGCTCAATGGGACATGTAGTCGCATGGGAACAATTTAGCGTCGCTTGTAACCGGCGTGTGTCCAAGCGGCGCAGTTGGACAAATCGTCAAGCGCGGATGAAGCTTAATTGTCACGGCGACCGAGCGGAAATAGTCGCGGCCGACTTGCTTGCAGTCATATCGAGTAAGAATGGGCTCTCCTCCGTGGAGTATCTGCGGCATCCTTTGATTATCGAGGCGCCTCGCGTGCAGGTATGGAGAGGCCCGATAGATAACGACGGCATTAAAGGATGGACCGGGCAGGATAACAAACCTCTTGGCCGGTGGATACACAACGGACTCGATAGCCTCGCCATCGAGAACCGCCGCGTATCCTTACATCGCAACAAGGATGGAAGTATCTCGCTTTCAATCGACGATATTTACTCCACGCCGAACATTTCGCGCGCTATCCGTCACAAACACTGCTACAGTTTTCGCAATCAACATCAGATCGATGTGACAAATAATATCAATGTAAGCACTCGCATTTCCGATCTGCCGCGCCTGGGTGTAACGCTTGCCTTGCATCCCGCCTTTAAAACAATGGAATGGTTTGGCCGCGGGCCTCATGAATCCTACGCGGACCGTAAAAGCGGAGCCGCTGTTGGCCGCTATCGGGGAACGGTCTCGGGGCAGTACGTACCGTACATCTTGCCGCAAGAGCATGGCAACAAAACGGATTTGCGCTGGATGCAGTTTCAAAGTGATTCAAACATAAGGATACGCTTTGAAAGCGACCAATTATTTGAGGGCTCTGCCAGCCACTATACTCCGCATGATCTTTACCGGGCGACTCACACGATTGATTTGAAACCAAGGCCGGAGATAGTGGTGAACCTCGATATAGCTCAGCGAGGGCTCGGTACCAGCAGTTGCGGACCGGAGACCGATCCCCAACACCGCATCGGCCCCGGAAAATACCACTTCCACTATCGTATTTGCCTGTCGCATGATCAATCCAATCTCCAAGCCCGATAACCTTACCTCACTTATGCCCACCACATCTGCCCCAAATTTGAGCTCATCCAAAACATGGACTGTGGGTACTTTGACTTATACTACGGGTGGACTGGTGATTTTGTTTTGCTGGTTACTATGGGGTGATTTTGCGCTGTCCATGCGAGATCGCTCAGTGCCGTCTGTTATTCAATTGCTCTTCCGGCGTTTCGAGGCGTCCGATACACTAGTTGGAATTTTAATGGTTTCGCTACCCGCAGCAATGTCGCTGTTTTTGGGGCCGATTATCAGCTATAAATCCGATCGTCATCGAGGACATTGGGGGCGACGGATTCCCTATATACTCATCCCCACGCCTATTGCCGTCGGTTCGATGATCGGCCTGGCTTACAGCTCCCATTTAGGGGCGAGGCTAGATAACATTCTGGGAGCGTACTCTCCTGGCTTGGATTTGGTGACGTTGCTTGTGCTCGGTCTCTTCTGGACGCTTTTTGAATTTGCCTGCATTACGACTGCCTCTGTTTTCGGTGGTTTAATCAATGACGTTGTTCCAACCGAAGTCTTGGGTCGCTTCTTTGGATTATTTCGCATTTTCAGCTTATTGGCTGCGATTGTTTTCAACTACTGGATATTTGCCCATGCCGAATCTCATTTTTTGGAAATTTTCATCGGGATCGGGCTGTTCTTCGGTTTCGGATTCACATTGATGTGCCTTAACGTTAAAGAGGGTAGCTATCCTCCACCGGAAAAGACTCCACATGCAGGATTTTTTCCGGCCGCACGACTCTACTTTAAGGAATGTTTTGGCAAGCCCTATTATTACTGGATTTTTGCGGCGGGAATTCTGACGGGAATGGTCGCGTCGCCTGTCAATATGTATAGCGTATTTTACGCAAAAGCCATTCATATGGATTTACATATTTATGGAAAATGCCTAGTTGCAACTTACTGTATTTCACTAGTGCTTTCTTATCCTTTGGGATATCTGGTCGATCGCTTTCATCCTCTGGTAATGAGTCTAGTGGCAATTGGATTATATAGTATCGCAACGCTGATTAGTGGTTTCATTGTTCGGGACGCAGCAACTTTCTTTATAGCCTTGCTGATTCATGGAGTTTTTTCCGGAATGATATTTACCGTGAATGCTTCCTTGTCTCAGCGACTATTGCCGCGGGAACGGTTTGCTGCGCTCAGTTCAGCTGGAGGGATTTTGGGCTGCTTGTCGACCATTCCCTTTGCTCCCATCATTGGCTCCCTGTTAGATCACTTGCAGCATGACTATCGTTATACTTTTTTCCTAGGCTCCACCATTGGAGCCATTGCTTTTGCCGTCAATTTTGGACTATATCGGAGATTTCTCAAGCTAGGCGGACCGAAGAATTACGTCGCGCCCTAAGGCCAGAAACACTTTGGAATAGTTATGCATATCAATCTTCATACCCGTAGGTGGATGCTCCAAGGATGGAGGCCAAATTACTGGAAGCTGCTTCGCTCTGTAGAAACCGGCAGTGTATTCAGACCTGAATTCGGCCCTTATACGGCGGTCGTACCTGGTTCGGTTCACACTACTCTGAAAAATGAAGGCATTATTCCAGACTGGAACAAAGGCCGCCAATCGTTGAGCTGTGAATGGATCGAACACCGCCAATGGGAATTCTTTACGGACTTTAAAGAGAACGAGTTGCCGACAGGAAAAGAAATGACCCTATATGCGGAAGGGCTGGATTATTCTGGTTGCGTCTTGGTCGACGGTAATCTCGTGACCTCCTTTGCCGGAGCCCTTTTGCGTCATTCTATTCGCTTGGGCAAAATTCTAAGTGATGGTAGATCACATCGATTGAGTTTGATCTTCGATTTGCCTCCCGAGGAGCAAGGTCAAGTCGGCGTAACGTCGCATTCCCGCTACTTCAAACCGCGCTACAGCTTCAGTTGGGATTGGTGCGTACGTTTGGTGCCGGTGGGTATTTCGGATAAGCTGACATTGGTCGTCGGTCCGCAGAACGTCGAGGTACTGAATGCGCGCACCGAGACCACGAGACAGTTACAGCGTGGCAGAGTAATCGTACAGCTCCACAATCCAGGAAATAAAACGTCCGTCCGACTTCGCTTGCAAGCTCCTAGAACCAATGCCTTAATTGTAGATAAAAAAGTCGTTCTTGGTAAAGGAGCGAAAACAATACTCATCAATGTAAGGCAGCCGGAGATTTGGTGGCCAAATGGATCGGGAGATGCCCGATGCTACCGGCTTGAGATAAGCAGCGGCGGTGACACCCTGTTTTCGGGGCCCGTTGGTTTCAAACACGTACGCTGGTTGCCATGTGCCAAAGCACCTTCTGACGCGAGACCATTACTATGTGAGGTGAATGGGAAGCCTCTTTTTCTGCAAGGCGTGAATTGGACTCCGCAGACAATGGACTATCCGGCTGCGACAGATGCCGATTGCCGCAAGCTCGTCCTGCTTTACAAGTCGATGGGATGCAATCTCGTGAGAGTTTGGGGTGGAGGATATCTGGAGAGGGAAATATTCTATCGAGAATGCGATGCTGCCGGCCTAATGGTTTGGCAGGAATTCCCCCTTTCTTCATCCGGGGTAGAAAGCGAAGCCCCTAGAGGCCGCAAAATGATCCGCCTACTTGAGAAAATCGTCACCGACTACGTTCGCCGTCGCTCCTCCCATCCCTGCATGGTCGCATGGTGTGGCGGGAATGAACTTCAAAAGGCACCTGCCAGTCTCGACGATATTCCCGCTCCCCTCAATGAGGGGCATCCGGCAATTGCAGCAATGGCTCGAATAGTCAAGCGTGAGCAACCCGAAATTCGCTTTTTCCCAACATCTCCAAGTGGTCCTCTTTTTTACGCGCATCGGTGCGCAATGGGCACTGGACGACATCACCATGTGCATGGGCCGTGGGATCGTGTCGCTAGCGAAGCGGAATGGCAGGACTATTGGAAACACGACGACAGCCTCCTTCGCGCAGAAACAGGAGTTGCCGGAGCTTCCAGCGAAAAACTACTGCGTCGTTATGCCGAGGGAGAATCAATATGGCCTCCATCGTTTACCAACCCTTGGTGGCGACACAGTTCTGCCTGGTGGTTGCAATGGGAGCTATTCGAAAATGAACTCCGCAATCTTTCACCATCCGTACAGATCAAAACATATATCAAGTTGTCGCAGGAGCGTCAGGCCAAATTTCTGGCCCTGGCCGCAATCTCATGCAAGCGTCGGTTTCCAACATGCGCCGGATTTATTGTTTGGATGGGGCATGACGCGTTCCCCTGCCCCTCGAATACATCACTCATCGATTTCGATCGCCAGCCCAAACCAGCTTATTATGCCTTGCAGAAAGTTTTTCTCGCATCGTCGAGCGATTTCTACCGGAGATGAAACACTTCCCTCAAAGGGGTCGAGACAGGACTGTTATCAACGTTTGAAGGCATGATTTCGCTCATGTGCTTCCACCATTTTCGACACCATTCTGTTTCGGCGATCTCTTCCCACCGCTTTAGGTCTTCGATTTCAACATAGGCAAACAACTGATTTGTCTTGTCGCTTATGTAAATGGAGTAGTTGTTGACTCCATGCACCTTAAGCGTCGCTGCAAGTTCGGGCCAAATAGGATTGTGCCGACGCTCGTATTCATCGACAAATTGGCCGTGAACAGACATAATAAAAGCTTTGCGAATCATGCCACAAATTCCTCTAAGGCCGGTACGTTTTGACTGCTCCCGTTAGAGAGTCTACTTGGATTGTATAAAAGTTTTTCCAACTAGATGTTTCGCCGTTGGCATAAGTGAGTGTTAAGAACCAATTTTTAGTTGGATCGAGGTTTGTTGATCCGTCTGGATAGAAAAGAATGGGTATATACTCGTAGTTAGTTTTGACCCGTGGCAGCGGTTGATTTGTTGGAGCCGGCTGACGTGTAATAAGGCTGGAGTCCAATATTGTCGAATAGCCTGAAGTTGAATTAAGCTGAATTGTGGTGGGCAAATAGTAAACTTTGTCACAAGGTTTATAGGAATTATCGACTCCTTGCGCGGCGAGCTCAGATGTAGCGAGTCGAATAAACGACTGTATGGCATAGGAATCGCTAGATTTTCCACTGACGAGGTCTTTGTAAATATAGAGACGCAATTCAACGGCGCGGTTCTGGCTTATAGCAGATTGTCTGGCGACCATAAACTGATCTACTAGTTGCTGTCCAGACTGAGTCAGATTGGAGCTAAGGACAATGCGATTGAACGCTGGAATCGAAATCGTAGTCAACAGCCCTATTATCACGGTCGCAACAAGAAGTTCTGTTAGGGAGAATGCTTGACTTCGCCTGATGGATAGCCGGTAGGTTTTCATGTCATTTTCCAAATTGCTTGGTTGAGTTAACGCGGAAGCGGTAATACTTTTCCACGGTCTCGTCGTTATTGGTGACAAAATCAGGCAGGTTCTTGTCGTTGGGATCGATATAACGCTCAATGGTGCTGGATCCACGCAGTTCACCGGCAACTTGATCCTGACTTTCGTTCCAGACAGCCTGGGGGGTATTGGAAGCTTTCTTGAGCGTTTGCACGCGGTAGTGAACGGTGTAGACATTCGACTTGGTGGTTAAGCGGCCGTATAGGTTTGCGTATGGCCGTTCCCGAGTATTGTCGCCGGTGACTCGGTAATTGCCCCAGAAGTCCGGTGACGAGCTTGACATGGAAGCGTATGTCGCTCCACTGAGCTTAGGAACAAGAGCAATGCTGCAAATTTCTGTCGCAGACCGATATAGATCATTGTTGCGGAAGCGGTCTTCAATGCCGCCAGTGGTGCCGTTACCGCGCAGTGTTTCGTCTAGGTTGATGTCGTAGCGGTAGCTACCTCCCTTACCGGCGATTTTGTATGTAGCGGCATCTCCATTGGGGATAAGCATCATCTTTTCTGGATAGAGTACAGCTCGTATCGCTGTTTCGCGGTGGATGTAGGTAAAGGGTACGATCTGGTAATTAAGGTTTATCTTCCCAGCCGTGGAAAATGGTTCACTTACCGCGTATGGCTCAACTACTGGCATATGGAAAAGATCCATAATGAGGTGATCCGGTGGTGTAGTGAACGGAGGTCCGCTGACCGGTGATCCAAGCCCGGGATGCCTGGCTGGAGTCGGACGAAAAAGAAGCGTCTGCCAAGGCATATTTCTCCGTACACCGGTCGGTAACGATCCGAACATGCCGGCCGAAGAAATTTGGCGGTTCGGCGAGAAGTAGCTACTGTTGGTGGTGTCGATGTCGAAGTTATATGATGCAACAAAGTACGGAGGATTTGTGCCGGTACTTTTGATATTTCCTTCGTCGGGTTTGTTAATATACGGGCCGTCGGAGAGATTGGAGATGCCATTGTCCCAGTCGCCGGGCACTTCTCCTGCTTGCCAAGGAGTACTTTTCCCAACAACGACGCCGGTTTTGGATTCAATATTTGTGGCTAGTGATGTAGGCGCGGCAGAGGTCGGTCCACTTGGCCACGTGTCATCATAGGTTCCATAATTTACCCCAGGAGCGAGTTGTCCGGCCGTAGCGCGATAGAATGGGCTCTGGGCTTCACCCCACAAGCTGTGAGCGAAAGCCGTAGCGCCATATCGCGCGTGAGGCTTAAAGAGAGCGTCCGCTTTCTCTATTTTTCTTCGGCCGGCTATGATTCGCATATCGCCGGATGTTGCAATGATTTCCTGCAGGACATCTCCATCGGACATGAAGGCGGAGGTGCTATCATCGGTGAAGCGGCCGCCGAATGGACCTGACACCGTATTGGCAGCCGAAAGAAAGAAATATCTGAAGTTGCGCGTGGGCTTTCCTGTCTGACTCACCTGTGCGGGGGCAAGCGTTGGAAGAGGTAGTGTGGCAGGAGGAAAGTTAAGTGTAATGGTTTGTATCTCTACATTATTGAAGCGAACGCTAATTGTCAGATCCCCGCCTTTAAAGAAAAAAGTTCCAGTGGTTTTATCAAGATCAATTGGCTGGCTAAGATAAGGATAGGCTTTCTTGTTATAGCCAGTATAGATGGAGTAATTGGTGCCGCTGACTGTCTCGGTCGCGGTCAATCCCGACAAGGGCAGGATATGGCCTTGTCTTCCTCCAGGATAGTTGAACCCTTGCCAGATTGTGCCAGGCTGCGTCGCTTGAAATCCCATATTTTGCAGTGAAGCGGAAGACGAACCGCACTCGAATAATTCCTGTCCTTTAAGTTGAAAGGTAAATCCGGTTTTAGGCGGGGCATAGCCTAATGCGGGATTAAACCAATCCAGTCCAATCAGTGCCTGTACACGAATGTGATTGGGATTAGTTGGAACAACGGCAGGATTTGTTTCGACTGGCGGATTGACCGTCTTGCCGTCCCGGGTATGAGTGTAGTCGGCTACTCCAATAAACCAAATGAAGGCACCGGAAACTGTGCTAAATCGTCCAAACCCTCGTGTATTATTGCCATTGGTAAATTCAGCCTCCGTGGGGACAACCAATCCTTGAGGTCCGTTTCCACCCGGAGTTTGTACTGGCGTGGAATTATTGTAGCCAACGTCCCTATCTGGAGCAAAACTCTTGGCTGTGCGAGCGCTACCGCCAAGT
Source organism: Verrucomicrobium sp. (assembly GCA_017849585.1). Classification (GTDB taxonomy): domain Bacteria; phylum Verrucomicrobiota; class Verrucomicrobiia; order Methylacidiphilales; family UBA1321; genus UBA1321. The sequence continues at coordinate 14,106 of JAFIGT010000013.1, read as the reverse complement.
TGGCTGTCCTCGAGATTGACTGTACGGATGTAATCGAAAATCTCGGTCAGGAGTTGATCTCTGTCATCCCCGAGTTTCGCTTTGAAATGGCCGCCAAAGCCGGGTATGGGGCGTTCGGTCAGGTATTGTAGATATTTATAAAGCTCCTTATTGCGAGTGAGATTGATGTCGGTGGTGGCACTATTTGGATCCTGACGCTGAAAATAGTAGCGATACTGTTGACTTGCGGGCAGGTCAGTGCGCATCGTCGAGCAGAATGCGATCAGCTTATCGGTGGTAGTGACGTAAGCGGAGTTGGAGTTGGTCGCGAGACTCGAGTGAATCGGCCAAATCGTGACGCGAGGACGATTGAAAAGATTGACTTCGGGAGCGCGGTTGTAGGCCGTGATAAAAAACTTGGCGCGCTGCAGATCGGCTTTGGTAAGCGGATTGTAATCTCGTTTGTTTGAGTCAAACGTAGGCTTGAAGAGTAATTCGTCGGTCGAAGCAAAAAGCCGATCCTTGTCATTTCTTACGCCTCCCGGGGAGGGGGCTCCTGTGGGATTGGCCCCGTCGTCGGAAATGCGTGGCACAAGGGCATAGATCTGGGCTGAACTGAGTGTGGAAAAAACGGTGCGCAAGGATGTGGTCGCGGGCAGCCCCGGAAAGCGCTGATACTCCCGTGTAGCTGGCTGCGCTGTGGCGTAACTGCGCTCTGTGGCGCCTTCAGTGCGAGGAGTGTCCCAGAACACGCCATCAGATGCGGTGTTGATGTTAATTTTCGATGTCTCATCGTCCGTCCAGAAAGCTATACGCCCAATAATCGGGTTAGTTTGGGTCGGTATATTGCTGCCAGAAAAAGTCGCCACTTTTCCATTGCCCGACGAAGGAGCTAGTGTGGCTCCATTTTTGAGAACGTAGAGCCACTGCACAGGCATGGGAACTTTCTGGGAGGTGGTTGCTCCGGGAGTGTTTTCCAGATAGAAGCCGTCTACGAGTGTGGAGTACGTCTGCTTGCCGTTGCTGGTGATCAGATTGTTGCCGTCGAGAATGGGGTAAATGTCTGTTCCGTCGATAGACTGAGGCTCGTTCAAGTCCACAAACAAAGCGGGAGATGACGACCAGTTAGCCAGACTCGCAGCTTCGCTCGAGGCGTTAAATCCTCCGCTGACGCGCATAAGATTGGAGGAGTATAGCTTGAAGCAGCCTGAAGCCGTTCCAGACGTGTCGTAAGTTCGGATCATCCCTGGTTGCGATGCCCACGCCAGGTTGGGGGTGGATGTGGCGTCTTTAATTTGAGCGATGACGAAGTTCACCGTTGAATCTGCAAGCTGCCGCGTGCCTTCATTTGCCACGGAATTTTTGGCCGTGACCAACTCGGTTCGCACGCTCAAGATAAATGAAATAATTAGAACAGAAAGCAGTACAAGCGATCCCATCACCAGTACGAGGGCCGCGCCATTCTTCCCTGAAGATGCTGCTGTGCGTAGCATAATAGATCTTAGTTCTCACTCCATTTGGAGCTGGCGATTGGAACGATCTCGGAGAATATCCTGTAATTGGCACGCCGATCCGTAAGGTTTGACTGTAACGTCTGCAAGTCTTGGTCGTAGTCGCTCTGCGCCGATGAATTGAAGAGTCCAGATACACCAAAATCAGGGTTAATGCTGCCATTAGCGAGACGTGCGGCAGATTCCTCATCGATAACGACGAATGTCACCTGAACCAAGGGCGGCAGTTGATTGCGGGTGATGCCGGTGGCTTGGCGGGAGTCGTAAGTGTAATTCGGGGCGAGGCGGTTGCCATTGGGATCGTCTTGCGTCGAATAGCGTGGCAGAAAGATCATGGCAACGATGTTCTCCGCAAGCACCGTGGCGGGCGGTGAAGGTTGACTCAATGGGAGCTTGAACCAGTCGAGCCCGTTGTATGCCGGGTTTCCGGAAGTGTAGCTATAGAGGCGCGTTTGGGAGGAAGGGAGCATGAACTGCATCAAGCGATACCGATACCGGGCTGGCAGAATCGATGTGCTGATGAATGTTGGGCGCCAAGCCAGATCGCTGTTAAACTCGAGAAAAAAGCCCCAGCAGTTAAGTAGATTTGGCAAGCCCTTGGCCTCGGAGCTCGTTTCAAAGCCAAAGGGCGCTTGAAAGAAAACGCCATGCCCGGGTCTGGGCGGCGTTGAGGTTCCCAGCAGAGCTTCGGTTTTACCTACAATGAAATGCAGTTCCGACTGGCGGACATAGGCTTTCGGTATTGAGGGGGGCTGGGGTTCATAATCCCAGTAGGTATTGAGCGTTGCTTGGCTCAGGCGGCGCGTGATTGTATCAAACGCAATTCTGGCTTCCCGAAATGTTTCTATCTTGGACTTGGAATATTTAACTGTCTTGGTTACTGCGGTCGTGAGGTTGAAGATCATGACTAGGATAAGCAACAGGATAGCGGTGGCCACCATGAGCTCCAGTAGCGAGAATGCTTGAATGCGGGTGCGCGCCGGCCTCCACCGCTCCGCATTGAGCCGCGTATGTATGTAGGATGTCATGGCAACAAGCAGGTCAATTCTTCTTCGCGATCCACTTTGTATATGTCGCAGTGTACTTCGCTTTTTTTGGGCTGGTGATTGTGATGACTACAGTGGTGAGGTTTGTGGAAGGAGCGCTCGCTCCCAGAATGGCAGTGCTCTTGCTGGCCGTGAATTGGGCCGCATAAATATATCCGTCTGATGAATTGCTGAGAATTTGTCCATTCTCGTCAAAATAGTACGTCGCGAAGTCTGGAATTTGGTCGTACTCGGTTTGCGACAGTTCATTGGAGATGCGCTGCACGATGCGCGCTTCCGTTGTTGTATCGATCGCTTTCTTGAGATTTGATAATCCCATCGGCAACAATCCGATCAGTCCCATCAGGGCGAAGGTGAATACTCCAAGAGCAAGGATGACTTCCACTAGGCTAAACGCTGTGCTATCCTGCCAGAACCGGGCATTCTTTGCCTGCGGGAGGACTGAGTTCATATCTGATCCACAAGTTTAATTTCGACGTTAACAAGGAAATTCTAAGCAATTATCTAATAGACGAGTATGTCGTCGTTACTTTGATGACGTTACCGGGAATGCTCGTTAACCGATCGCTTCGATAGTATTTATTAGCAAGATGGCTTGAAGTTATCTTCTCTTAAACTGATCTTATATTATGCTGTAATGACGCTAGTTTAGCTTGTTAAGTTGCTTATTGCGAGTGCTTTAAATTATTATGCATATTCTGTATTGATGTGAGAGTGTTCTGATGTGGAACTCTATCCCGCGAGTACATTCTACGATTGGCGGGGTGAGAGGAGCCACGTCCGCCCCCACAAATGTGAAGTCGGCTGTCCGACGGAAGCGATCGGCAGGCCGAGATGTGCAAGCTGCCAGCGGCTCCAACGTACGCCATCGGAGTGATCCACTGTCTCGATCGAATAGGCATCAGCGGCAAGTTCTCGAAGGCGTAGTGGAGGTATCTTTTCTCCGAGTTGACGATCGTAAACAAGCAGCGACACCACGACGTGCGTCTTGTCTGCCGCGACATATTGCCAGGCAGACCATCCACTGTCAGCGAAGGATTCGAGTCGATACAGGTCACCTTGCTGGATGATTGGCCGAAGGCGCTTGTAGAAAGCGATAAATTCCTTGTAGCGGGCCTGCTCTTCCTGAGAAAGCCGGTTTAATGGGCTACCGATACCAAGAGCTCCGCGCATGGCGCAATGAAAGCGGAAATCGAGCGGAACCGTGCGTTTAGTTAACGAATTGATTTCATCCGTAACCCAGCACTCCATGGTCTGCGCGGGATAGACGAGACTGTAACCGTCCTGAATGGTGATACGATCGACGGCGTCGGTGTTGTCGCTTGGCCAGAATTGATCCGTCCGATGCATGATGCCAAAATCGATTCGTCCTCCACCGCCTGAACAGCTTTCAATTGTAACTGAGGGGTGGCGGCGACGAAGTCGGTCAAGGATGGCGTAGAGGGATTGCGCATAGCGGTAACCAAGCTCTTGCCCGGCAAGCGAACCAGGTTCTGTCACATAGCGATTCATGTCCCACTTGAGAAAATCAATGGCGTTTTCACGCAACAAGCGATCGAGCATTTCGGCGATATACGCTGAAACTTCGGGGCGAACGAGATCCAGAATCAGTTGAGACCGAACTTCCGTGCGTGGACGTTTCGGGAAGTGCAAGACCCACTCTGGATGCTCCCGGTAGAGATCAGAATCCGGATTGACCATTTCCGGTTCAACCCAAAGACCGAACTGCATTCCGAGTCTCCGTACTTCTGAAATCAATGGATGAAGTCCTCGCGGGAAAGCATCGACTCGTGGAAACCAATCACCCAGACCTGCCCGGTCGTCTCGCCGAGAACCAAACCACCCGTCATCCACGCAGAAGAGTTCCACTCCCAATGCCGCTGCTTGACGGGCTAGCATGAGCTGATTCTCCTCTGAAACATTGAACCCAAGGGCTTCCCAACTATTATAGAGAACAGGACGTAGCGGTAACGAGGGGCCGTTTCGCGGCAGCACAATTTCCCGTGCATAAGAATGTAAGCGTCTGCTTGCGCCGCCCCGTCCTTCGTTACTCCACCCATGAATGAGCGTGGGAGTGGATTGGCGTTTTCCCGGTTGCAGAAGCAGGCGGAAGTCCTCTGGATGAATGCCTGCTACAACTCGCAGCGCTGCCGATGAATCAACTTCCCACGATATTTGCCAATGACTGCTGTGAGCCAGTGCAGCGAAGAAAACCTCGCCAGTCTCTCCTGTCGCCGCACCGCGACGATTGAGCAAAAAGAACGGGTTGGACGAGTGCCCAGTATTGAGCCCTCTCGATCCCATCAGGGTGCGGCCGGGAGGTAGTTCGTGACGGATTGTTTGGAATTCACGAGCCCACGTTCCGGACGGCCTCCAAACTTCGTAAGTGGCCGACGGGAACGCGAGCGCTCCGCTGCCCAGTTGCTCAACGACGATGTCCTCTTCACCACGGTTGACCAGTTCCAACCACCGTTCGATCACATCGTATTCAGAATGGAGTCGGTAGTGAAGCAACGCACTAAACGGAAAAACCTCGTCCCTCATTTCAATCACAAGCGAAGGCGTGGTCGATGAATTATCAATTAAATGATTGACGTAACGCAAGCGGGCGTCGCGTATACAATCGGTGTCGTTTTGGAAAATCACACGAAGTGCCACGTCATGGTACGAGATATCCCCGCACGTAGGGAGTTCATCCGCGCGCCCCTGCGTTTCCCAGACAAAAGAATTGTCGCCATAAGACTCTAGTTGCGCCCAATCGCTACTCTCTGGATAGTCGGAGTGGAGGCATCCGTGCCCCAGGTTAATCACTTGCCTGTTGGGTAGCACGCGTATTGCATAGAATGATCGCGCCAATTTCAGCAGGAAAACGCCAGACCGGGCATCGTAATTAATCATGACGGGTGCGGATGTGAATGCGTTCAGGCTCGTGAGATTTCGAGGCTGATAATTTCGTAGGGCGAATAGTCAAACTGGCCGCGTTCGTCGACAAGCTTGTCGATCGGTTCACCGAGCAGATTGACCGCCGTTGCACGCCAACCCTCGTCAAGCATGAGGCGGGAACTGCCGCGCCTACCGGATACCTCGTGCATTCGCAACGTCCACCTTTCACTAGAGCCTGGAATGGCCCAGCAGGGAACCAGCGTATGGCCTCCTTCTAGTCCATGGTAGGCGGTTGAAACGGGTTTCCCATTATAGAGAAAAGGTCGCGTATAAAGCCTATCGGCCAGTACGGCTGGTTGATGTTCCCGCGGAGATGTTCCATCATAGAGTCCGATGGAAAAGCGAATGTCGTGGCGGCCAATGTCTGTGAACCGCGACTCCGGTTGAACCCGCGCCAGATGGGGCGGACGCACGTTGATGTGAGCGTCGTCGAAGCCAGTCCACTGTGGGCTACGGACAAGGCTGAGGCCGATGTCGCCATTGTGTACAGAGGCTCCGTACTTCGACTCTGTGACGAGGAAAAGGCCCTCGCTTTCGCCTTCATCGAAGACTGCGAGATGACGACTGAATGGAACTTCCCACATGGCTTCAGCGGCCATTCCAACGGGCAATTGTGGACGCAGCACGCTTCCGAACCCGCAACCGAACCGGGCGTGCGGAGCACGATAGCGCGTCGGGAAATGCATCTTGAGTAGAGTCTTGGGCTCGTGCCAGTCCAGATGTACTTCGATCTGAACGGTCGGACTGCCCGATTCCAGCCAGTAGACTACAGTGATCCGGCTCTTTTCGCCGATCGTTCTCGAGACGGAAAGTCCGGCGCGATGAGCTCCTTGATCGCACATTTTAATCTTCACTGGAGTGGCGCATTTTGCGCCGGTGGAGAGCGTGTGCCGGTCGATCTCCCAGCAATCAAATGCGGTCGGGAAATCCTGATATGTAACGAGCGCTGCCAAGGGCTCGGCGATTTTGATCTCGCGTCCAAGGGTTCGTAGCTGTCCGATCGTGCCGTCTTTCTCCAGTTTAAGTTCGACGAGGTCGTTGCTTAGTTGGCGCTCGGCAAGCGAAACTGGTGCGGGCACGATCGGGCGCATTGCTGTGCTTGCCGCAATGCCGGACATTGGCGGGATTTCTACATAGACTGGATCGCAGCCTTCAACGGGACTGATCCATTCTTTCACTGGAATGGGCAAAGGATTGAAAATACAGAGTTCGGCAGGTTCCGTCTCGAGCGACTGTTGTGAGTCGCGATGCTGCTCCAGCGAGATCCGGTTGAGATCAGGTACGCCCTCGAGGTAAACGTCAGGAATGGATGTGCCAGTGATGTAGTCATGGAACTGGGAGAAAATGGCGCGCTTCCATGCAAGGAGCGAAATAGGGCCTTCACTGCGGCAACACGCTACGGCCTCCCGAATTTGCAGTTCTCTTTCCAGCCGGCGAAAGGCCTCCTTGAGATTGCCATGGGTAGTGTAGGTTCCTCGATGATACTCGAGGTAGCATTCACCTTGATAGGCGGGAAGGCGGTTGCGCACCGACTCCATGCGTTTGAAGAAAGCCTCGGGATGATCCCACGTTAAAGATGGCATGTTCGGCATGCTGTCAAGGCGGCGTGCTCGCTCGCACATCTCATCAGTAGTGCCTCCGCCTCCGTCGCCATAGCCAGTCGGCAGAATATACTCGCCGTGGACATCCGACTGTAGATGGCCATAGTAGCCATTCTTGACGTCGCCAACGTTCATGTGCGTGACGTAGCCGCTATTCTGGCTCATGTGCGTGACGATTTCCGAGCCGTCCATTCCTTTCCAAATAAAGCTGCTGTATGGGAATCGATTGATCGGATTCCACATCATCTTCGTCGTGTAGAGATAGTCGACTCCGCTCAATTTCATCACCTGTGGCAGGCACGCTGTGAAGCCGAACGCATCGGGCAGCCACGTTAGCGTCGACCGTTTTCCGGAAAGCTCGCAAAACGCTTCCTGTCCAACGGAAAATCCGCGCGCGAGCGCTTCGCCGCATGCCATCCACGTATCGGATTCGACATACATGGCTCCGGTTGCTTCCCATCGACCGGCATGGATACGCTCCAGAATTCTATCGTATAGTCCGCTGGAGTGACGGCGTACTGCCTCGTAGCTGGCCGGCTGGCTATAGGAAAAGCGGAACTCCGGATAGGAGTCCATCAGTCGATTCATGGTTGCAAAAACATGCGTAGCCTTGAATTCACCAACCCGCTCAGGCCAGAGCCAGACGAGATCAATGTGGGCGTGCCCGCTGATCGTACAGTTAATCATTGGATCCTTGCGACGGAACTCGCGATAGATCTCCGCCAGCTTTTCGCGCAATGCCGGCACGCCCCTTCGGTCATAGATGTCAACCGCTTCGTCTAGCAGACGCAGCATACGGCGGTAGTACGGACTATTGTTTTCCACCCCCGGTTGCTGGCAGCCAAATGGAATCAAGTGGGGTTGCAACTGCGGATTCTCCCGGGCACGCTCATCAAGCATAAGATCAAAAAGACACTTGAGATCGTGATAGGCATGCCACGCGTCTTCGTTTTTTTGGCACGTGAAGGCGCCTTCAAACCGCGCGCCTTCATGTGAAAGACCGCTGGACTCCGGATGCCAGATTCCAGACTGTATGCATACCGCTTCCACCCAGCCTACCCGCACGTTGCGTGGCAACGCGCAGTATCGGTGAGCAACATCCAATCCATAATACGGAATGGAGTCGAGATAAAGAGTTCCCTCAGCCTGGTCGCGCCAATTTATATAGAGCGATCCGTCGTGATCGGGGAACATTACTCTATACCAGCGCTGATCGTAGAGCTTGCCCCAGGGCTGTCCCACGACTACGGGACGGAGTGGCTTGTGAACGGCCACCTCCAGTGATTCGTGAATCTCTGAAGGATCGCTTGCTTCAACTGCCAGTGATTGGCAGTCGAACCAGATGGATTGCTTCAGGCGAGTGACCGCTGACTGAACACGATTTGGAACGAGCGCTAGAAAGTGGTGGGTCGGTAGCATAAGTAGTGGGTGTAACTAGAAGGAGATAGGATGCAGTGCTTCGAGGCAGATCCCGCACATGTCAGGCAACGGCATGCCGGATTTCCGTAGCTGCTATTAACTCAAAAAACGACGCAGGATTCTTCCTTTGAGGTGACGTGCGCTGATGTTATATTGATTTTCGAGCGAGATATCTGTCACTGGAGCGCGGCGATGGCCGCCATGCGTATATCAATATAGGGTACCAAAAAATCAACTTAAGCTAAGATGCGCTTATGTCGTTATGTTAGAAATTACATAACGTGAAAAAATCCTACCTCTCTCTAAAGCGTCTTGGCGGCGTGGCGCTGACCGCCCTGATCTATGCCAATGTTCTTCCCGCTAAAGGCGCCAACGTCCCTCAGGAGGCGGCATTGACCCACTGGACGCCCTGGGGTACCGCAACCTTTGTGCAGGCGGAAGATCCAGCTCTTGCTATGCCCACTGAGTCGCCTAGGCCTACTGTTGCAAAACCTTCGCCGGGACAAATTCAGGCCATAATCCAGTTGGCTGAGCAATGTTTGACGGAATTGTCGGAAAGAACGTCCGATGCGGATACGCAGTATTACGAGAAGGGGGACTGGCGGTTCACAAACCAGCTGCTTGCATGTGATGCGGGGCCCGCGGGACTTGCGGCAGCCTTATGGAAGTACCGTCAAACTCACCCGGAAAGCATGGACTCTGCTGCCAAGGCGAAGCAGGAATGGTTATACCGGATTGCCGTAGAAACAGTTGAACGCGGCATCGCCTTGCATGATGAAAACGGCAAGCTTAAGAACCCAGGCTCCCACGCGGTGTTTTGGTATCTCGAATTTGCCAGTATTTACAATTTGCTCAAAGACTCGCTCAGCCCGGAAACGCGAAACCGCTGGCAAGAAGTCATGCGCGGCGAAGTCAAGGCGCTCCAGGCTTCAGGCGACTTGCCTGACCCCACGAAAGCCGGATGGAAAGGCACTGATGGCTGGTACACTAACGGTAATGTCGATATTTGCCATGCCGCGTGGATTTATCAGGTCTGGCAGGCTATAGGTGATGAGGAGTACAAGGCTCTCTTTGAGCGCTGCTGGAAACACACGCTTTTTCCGAGTCAAATCCGCTGGAAAGGTTATGGCCTTTATTTACTGAAGGCACCCACTAAGCTCGATGGATCGGATGGTTCCGGATATATTACCGAGGCAAATGCCAAGCCAGGATTTGATAAATCCTACGGCGCGATGCAACTTAGCATCGTCGCACGGCATTATGTCAAGTCCCGCGACCCGCGCGCGCTACGGGTAACAAATCTTCTCTGCAACGCATTGTGGCCTCACGTCGATAAAGAAACCATGGTACTCAATGCCATGTATGGCAGTCGCAAGTCGGAGATCTTTCCCTTCTACTCGTGCGCCCCTGAAGTTCTCACATGGCTAGGTGGCCGCAGTGACTTCCAATCGGAGGTGTCGCCTCATTTTGACAAAGCGATAGCTCCCTACTTCACCGAAAAGGCCGCGCAGAACAAAAATGACCCCGGGTTTTATCGCGCTTGCGGATTCGACCTCGCAGCATTGCTTGAAGCCGCAGCAGCTACCGGTAAGTAAGGCTGGTCTATACGGTGTTAAGGACTGGAGCGTGGAGATTGAATGAATCTCCACGCTCGCTTACCAGTCAGTCTTTCCGTTGTTCTGATTCAGCAGTCTGCAAGTGCCTTTTCCATTTATCGCATTGCAAATTTGCGACCATTGAATTGGAAAAGGCTTGAAAAGCGATCTTTGACGAGTAATCGACAAAGCCGCAGGCAGGAAAGCACCTGCGGCTCGAAGGGTTGTGGCGATTTTGGCCGGGAGCGCTGTTGTTTGTCGGTCACGTATTGGTTTTCCAATACGTTTCCTCCTCGCGCATTGCTCTCGATCCAAAATCGCTTCACAACGCTGGTCTCGCGACTTTTCCAGAAATCTGCTAGTCCAGAACGACGCTGTCGAAACCGGGATTGCTCGCGGACGTGTCGAGCGATCCGTTCATCCAGAATACAACGCTGTTAATTGTCGGAGTAAAATTCAACCCGTTGAGGTTGTAATTATTCAGGACAGTGACGCCGTTGAGCTGCACGGAGACTTGATTGGTGGAGGGTATGTACTGGATCGACGCGAGGTTGAATCCCGTGGCATTAAATGCCGGAACGGCTCCAGTTGCCAGCGTATAGATGGTTCCATTGGCAAAGATGGAGTAGTTTCCATTCGTGCGAATAATCAGCCAAAGCTGTCCACTGTTGTTGGTAATTGGTGGCTGGTTGATCGCCTTTTGGAATCCCATGCTAAACCAGTTATTGGAAATGCCGTAGGGCTTGATTTTGGCCGTTAACGTCACGACGTCCGTAGGAGCATCAATGGCGACACCGGCGTATTTGTTGGTGTTTCCAGTGATGGCTCCATACCGATCTGTCCCAATGGTACCGATCTTTACATCGCTACCAGTCACCCAGACTTTTTGCCCGGTCCTGGTGTTCGCACCATTAAAGGATGCTCCCGTCGCGTAGGTGCTGAAATCTTCCGTGAAGCCCTCTGCGAGCGCCTTCCATGCCGCCAGCATAAACTCTGAAATCTCCAACGCGTAACCACGGTATTGGTAGACAGCGCCCGATGCGAAGATGCTCCGATAATCAGAATCCACCTTCTGCAATTGCGAATTCAAAATCGGATCAATATCGCTGCGGCCTCCTAGCCAGGACAAAATAGCCATCGCGCAAGTGGTGAAGGGAACCAGTCGAGGTGGATTGTTCTGATAGTTGTGACGGGTGCCACCGTTGGTATTGAGCATCCACGTTGATGTGTTCACGGAGTTTGTGATCACCTGCCGTTCGATCTGATTGGATAGAGTCAGATACTTGGCGTCATCGGTCAGGCGGTATAATCCTGCGGCGAAATCGAGCTGAAGTGTACCTGTGTACTCGGGATCATAGCCCCAGGGAAGCACTCCCGCTTCGGTGAGGAACGCGCTCGAGCTGGTTAAAGTAGGCTTCAGTCCAGCACCAATCCATCGGGAATCCGTGATGCCAAAGACAGCGATTTCATAGTTATAGGGATCAATCATGAATCCGTAACTATTATCGTAGTATGTCAGATACTTTGAATCGCCAAGAATGAGCCAGACTTTATAGAACGCTGACGTTTTGGCTATTTCAATGTTGCCATTGATGTAGTAGATCAGGTTCTTGTTATTCACCAGAAAGTCGGCGGCATTACGTAGCGAATTTTTCCAAGCAGTCTGATGTGCGGAATCCAGTCCTGACTCGAGGTTCAGATAGGTCTGCCCAAGCAGATTGATCATCTGGATGGTCGTAATGTCGCTTCCGGGATTCGTATTCACCTTGTCATTGCCAAATGCCCCGAACGATTTGCCAGCAACGGTTCGCTGGTAATTGCTAATTTGGTAATCCATGGTTTCGACCGCCATCTGATAATACTGATCGCGCGTCAAGAGCTTTTGGGTGTTGAGCAGTGGAGGGGTTCCGCTCCCCATCATCATCCAGAGCGTGGACGCGGCCACCGCCGGTCCTACGGAACAATATTGAGGGTTCGGCGTTGTGGACATATTCCAAACGCCGGCGCTGTAGTACGTTTTATCGCTGCTGCTGCTTTTATTCCAAGCATTGTAGACGCCATCGACTGCAAGTTGATTAATAAATTGAACGTCACTGAGATTGATGGCCGCATGGGTTAAGCATGAACCATTGCAGATCACTATGAGTGCTGTCATGACGATTTTCCATATCGATCCCAATACTGCTTCTCTTTTCTTGTATTGCATAGTTAGGTAGGGGTTGTTGAGGTTTATTCCCGCGAAAGGGGGAGGGATTCCTATAATGCATTATTCGCAATACCTCCTCTTGCTCTGTATTGCTTTTGTCTTACCCTCTGATTGCACGAGTAAAGACAAACATTGGAGTCAAACTTCAGGCATGACGTCGCCTAATGACTTTAGCGTCCGCAGCAGGATGGTAGTCGCTGTGATAGTGACTGCGTTTATCCAGATTCGCTTGGGATGCAATAATAGCGTACCACAAAGTCAATGAATCGGAAGAAATCTTAACTCTACGAAGGCATAGTCGTAACAGTACAAAGTATTAACAAACCGCCACAAAGGAAAACAAATGAAACAGCGTAGCGCCCATTATTGCATCGGCAAAATAGCCTTGGCTTTGATTATTCTGACAATGACCGTAGGGAGCAGCACCGCAGCCGTACTATTACAAGATAGCTTCGATCGAGTTGGTACGTTAAATGGCTCCTCCCTTGACGTTGGAGGGACTACATGGATCGCTAAAACCACGCTGACTACTGATGGTAGTTCCGTACCGCTTACGGGCGATGTCAGCGCATACACAAGCTTTGCCCCGACGAGTGGGTATATCTACGAAGTCAAAATGGATTTAACCATCAGCTTGGGCCGATTCTTCATGGGTTTCCTCACCAACACGACCCCTGGAACGGGATATATTCAAGATAACCCGAATGTGGAATACTCTTTACTGCAAGTGCGCCCCACCAGCTCCTACTACGTTGAAAGCGGGAGTTCCTCATTTGCTGCCATCACTAGCAGCATAGGCGCGGGAAACGGGACCTACTCCATCATACTGGACACATCAGCGCCCAACTGGACCTATCGTTTCACCGGTCCTACAGGAACCACTTCGACATACACGTTTGCTTCAAATCCCAGCATCACCTATTTTGGATTTGGAAGCCAAACAACCTCTACGATTACTGTAGATAATTTTGAGATCAACATGACGCCGGTGCCGGAACCTGCAGCGATAAGCCTGTGCGGGCTTAGCTTGGCAGCACTACTCTTCCTGCGTGCAACACGGCGGCGTTGAGCATGATTTGCGTAATACGATCTACTCCGCTACCTAGGCGGAGTATTCGAACATCGCAAATACATTGTCAACGGATCTCGCCTTATTCACGACATCCACTTGCTTGTCTGTTACTACCCGCACCCGGTTCCACTACTCCAAGCTACCTTGTGATGGCCTAGGAATACCGTGTCGCAGAGAGGATTAGTCTGGGTATAGGCAAACCAGATCATGGAAGACAAGCGATATAGCACGGATGACAAGATATGGATCTTGCATTTCTGCGTCGACATCCGTTTCAAACGAGTAGCCTCCCCCTCCCTCAAAACCTCGTCATTTAGCGGTATAATATACTGAAGGAAATGTCACTCTGACATTTTTCCAGCCCGGTTCTTGGGAATGCTCCTGAGACCGGGCTTTTTGTTTTCACTCTCAACCCAGGAGGTTTTATGGCGATTGTCATCGAAGCGGCCTATAGCAAGAAAGTCGGTTTACCCCACTACAGCAGTCACCAGTACAGCGTGACGCTCAGGAGCGAGATCAGCGATCTGTCTCAAGTCGAGGCGGAGAGCAGTCGGTTGTATGCGTTGCTCCAAGCGAGCGTAGATCGGGAGATTCAGGAGCAGGGATTTCTGCTGATCGGGCCCCCTGAACCTGGTCCAGATTGAGTGAGAGGATTTAACCTGATTGACCTGCTCCCATTTTTTAGGCCAGGGGCAGAGTTATTTTCGGCGGGGTGGTACGGTTCGTTGGGTTGT
>JAFIGT010000012.1 GCA_017849585.1 Verrucomicrobium sp. | reverse complement strand
GAAACGGTGGTTGAAGTGGGCGGGGATAGCGTTCGGGGGGCTCACCCTGCTGATCGTGGCGTTGTATCTGGAGGAGAACTGGCGCGGCGCGCGTCTCTGGGCTCAGACCAAGGCCCAGTACGAAGCGAAGGGATTCAACTTCGATCCGAAGTCGCTCATTCCTCCGCCCGTGCCGGATGAACAGAATTTTGCGAAGAGTGAGATTTGGCAGCGGCTGCTGGCGGCGAGTGATTCCAAAAATACGAATCGCCCCAAGAGCGAACTGCTAGAGGCGAGAAAAACGTTTCTGGACTGGCGATCCAAGAATAAAGCGCATGCCAATTGGAAACTCGGGCAATCAGGCATCACCCCACCCATGTCGCTATTTGAGGCCGCGACCCAAGAGATTCAGCAAGTTCATGAGGCAGCGGATCGACCCTACTGCCAATTTCTCGCAGACCTAAGTCATACTTTTCCGGCGGATAACATTCAATCCGAACTCGGCCCAACACTCAACCTCGCGACGGTTCTCAGCTCACATGCTGTTGCCGCTCTCGATGCCAACGCCACTGCAATCAGTGTGCGGGATATTTCCACCATCTTTAAGGCCGCCCGTGGCTACGGAGACTCTCCCTATCTGATTTCGGGATTGGTCGCTTGTTCGATGACGCAAGCTCCGCTGCCCGTGATCTGGGAGGGCATTGAATCGCATCTATGGTCCGATTCAGAGTTGGCGAAGTTACAGGCAGGGATTCGCTCGGTTGACTTGCTGCAGATGCATCAACACACCGTGCGAAGCGAACTTTGTTTTTTCGTTGAGACTTTGAATTGGTTACAGAGCAATCGTAAGCAGGGGTACGAAAAAGCCAGTCGTATTCTGGTTTTTAAGGGCTATGAACCGCGTTTTGAAAAACATTTTAATCCTTGGGCCGTGATCATCTACCTCAGCGCTTCTGGATGGTATGACGAAAGCAAGGCCGCCGCGACGTCTCTCTATATCGAGAACTGCCTGTATTCGGTAGATTGCAGCCAGCGGCGTTATTTCTCAGAGCGGTTGTTTCCTCCGGCGCGACTTCGTGAACAGCGCTCGTACCAACCTATTTATGGGATGATGAGCAGCACCTTGCCGTCACTCACTAGCTGCACAGAGACGTTTGTGCAAGGACAAGCTTGGCTCGATCTCGCTCGCGTGGCCTGCGGGTTGGAGCGGTACCGGCTGGCGAACGGGAAATATCCGGCGACGTTGGCGGAGCTGGAGCCGAAATTCATCGATCAAGTGCCGCACGATTTGTGCAATGGCGAGCCGTTGCATTACCGGGTGGCGGCGGATGGAAATTACGCGCTCTATTCGGTGGGATTCAATGGCGTGGATGACGGGGGCAAGATCGTGATGAGGAATGAGTCTTTTTCCTTGATTGATCTGAAGCAGGGCGATTGGGTGTGGCCACGGTCGAGGAAGTAGGAAGCGGGAATCGTTTTTCGCAGAGTTCGCCGCGGGCAGAGGGGGGGAAGCTCACACCCTCGCGCTCACGCGCCACCCCTGCCATTCGACTACGCTCAGGCCAGGCTTTGATAGAGGGGATTTCGGCAACTGGGAGTCCTCGCTGAAGAGAGCCCCTGTCCGGGTGCTTGCGCACGCTGGACTTAGCGGGTCCGGCACTAACAGAAGTCCGGTTCTGACGTGCACGTCGGTAGTCGTAGCGTGGGTGGACCGCCCCTTTGCCCGATCCCTCGACTTCACTCGGGATGACGGAGTGTGAAGGGTGAATGTCTTGAAGTAGACGATTCGTGTTGAATCGAGGACGTCAGATCAGGCGAAGCATCGCTGGGTGCAGGGCTCAGCCCTGCCATCACGCTGGGTAATGTGACGTTGCATCCAATGACGCTATCGCGGCATCTGGAGTTTCTCTCGGCAATCTATTGGGTCCAGCGTCACGCTGGTTACGCCGCGAGGAGCGGGGTGAGGTAGCGGGCGCTGGCGGCGACGGCTTCGGGGGCGCCTTCGCCTTCGAACTCCACGATGACGGGCCATTTGTGCTTTTTGGCGAGGGGCAGGATCGCACGAAAGTCCACATCGCCCTGGCCGGCGGGGACGTCGGCGGTGTCGCGTTTGCGGAGTTCCTTGGCGTGGATCATGCCGATGCGGGAGGCGTTGGCGGTGATGAAGTCGCGGCTGTTGAGGCCGCCGCGTTCGACCCAGTAGGTGTCGACTTCGAAGCGGACGAGGGCGGGGTCGGTTTCCATGAGGAGGATGTCGAAGCCGCTGCCGCCTTCGGGCAGTTTTTCAAATTCGAAATTGTGGTTGTGGTAGTAGAGTTCCATGCCTTCGGGTTTGAGGGCGCGGGCGAGGTCGTTGAGCTGTTGGGCGATGACGGCGTAGCCTTTTTTGGTGCGGTGCGATTCGGCGAGCCAAGGGACGATGATCCGGTGGTTTCCGAGGGCCTTTTGGAAGGCGATTTCGCCAGCGAGATCTTTCTCGAGGGAGTCGAGTCCGACATGGGCGCCGTGGACGGTGAGCTTGGTCTCGTGGAGGAGGGCTACCCACTGGTCGGTCGACCACTTGTATCTACCGGCTGTTTCGATGGCGTGGAAGCCGAGGGCCGTGATACCGCGTAGGGCGCTTTCGGCATCTTTATCGAACTCGCGGCGGAGACTATATAGCTGCAAACCAAGAGGATAAGGCATAATCGTAGGCAATAGAGGATTCTGTTTAAAGCGCAAGTCTATTTATGGGGTTCATTAATGGAATGAAATGGCGCAGCAGATTTACTTATATCGGATGCTCGATGTTGAAGTTGCAAACTCTTTTGCGGGCTAACAGCATTCGTTCTTACTTTTTGTGCTCAAAACTCTTACAAGAACGGCACCCAACAGGCAAGCAGGATATTGATTCTTGTAATGTGAATAGATTAATTAATCTTTATCAATAAAGTGAACTTTAGGCCTCACTATAATTTTATCTGATGGCCTTTGTCGGCCTTGACGGCGTCGATTTGATCTGACAGCTTGGGTTTTTCGTAACCTTCAACCCACCGTCAATTTAGCAGCATGAACATTCACGAATATCAAGCAGCAGAACTCATGGAAAAATTTGGCGTCGCCACCCCGCGCGGGCGCGTCGCCAATACCCCGGAGGAAGCGGAGGCCGCGGCCCGTTCCTTTGGGACGAATAATCTCGTGGTCAAGGCCCAGATTCACGCCGGTGGCCGCGGCAAGGGTACTTTCACCAACGGGTACAAGGGCGGCGTGCAGTTGTGCAAGACGTCGAGCCAGGTGCGCGATGTGGCAGCCTCGATGTTGGGCCAGACGCTGGTGACGAAGCAGACGGGCGCGGCGGGTCGCGTGGTGCGCAAGGTGATGGTGGCGGAGTCGAAGGAAATCGAGCGCGAGTTGTATTTTGCCATCCTGATTGACCGCGCCACGTCGGCGCCGGTGATCGTGGCGAGCACGAAGGGCGGCATGAATATCGAGGAGGTCGCGGAAACCGATCCGGACGCGATCGTGCGCGAGCCGATTCATCCGACGCTGGGCTTGCAGGCGTATCAAACGCGCAAGCTGGCGAAGTTGCTCGGGTTGTCGTCGAATCTGATGCGTCCGGCGGGCAAGTTGTTCCACTCGCTCTATAATCTCTTTATCAAGTGCGATTGTTCGATGGTGGAGATCAATCCGCTGGTGGTCACCAAGGGCGGCGAGGTGATGGCGCTGGATGCGAAGTTCAATTTTGATGATAACGCGTTGGGCCGTCATCCGGAGATCGTGGCGTACCGCGATCTGGAGGAAGAAGATCCGCGCGAAGTGCAGGCGTCGAAGTTCAACCTCAATTACATCGGTCTGGATGGCAACATCGCGTGTCTGGTCAATGGCGCGGGTCTGGCCATGGCGACGATGGACATCATCCAGCATTTCGGCGGCAAGCCCGCGAACTTCCTGGACGTCGGGGGTGGGGCGAGCGAGCAACAGGTGACGGAAGCGTTCAAGATCCTGATGGCGGACAAGAACGTGCAGGCCATTCTGGTGAATATCTTTGGTGGCATCATGAAGTGCGACGTGATCGCGCAGGGCGTGATCAATGCGTTGCGTCAACGCGAAGCGCGCGAGGAACGGATGGTTCCCCTCGTTGTGCGCCTGGAAGGCACGAACGTGGATGCGGGCAAGAAGCTCCTGAAGGAGTCGAATCTGCCGCTGATCGCCGCTGACAATCTGGAAGATGCCGCACAGAAGGCGGTCGCCGCCGCAAAAAATGGCAAGCACTAATCCCTTTAAACTTTAACCGAAGAGGAAATAAGAAATGTCCGTTCTCGTTGATAAAAACACTCGCCTTCTTGTCCAGGGTATCACCGGCAAGGCGGGAGGATTCCACGCCAAAAATTGCATGGACTACGGCACCAATGTGGTGGCCGGGGTCACGCCCGCCCGTGGCGGTGAATTGTTCGAGGGCAAGGTTCCCGTGTTCGACACGGTGAGCGAAGCGCGCACGCAGACTGGTGCCAATGCGACGATGATCTTCGTTCCGGCGGAGTTTGCCGCGGACTCGATCATGGAAGCGGTTGACGCCGGGATTGAGCTCGTGGTCTGTATTACGGAGGGTATCCCCGTTCTCGACATGATGCGCGTGAAAGAAGGCATGAAGGGCAAGAGGAGTCGCCTGATCGGGCCGAACTGCCCCGGCATCATCACACCCGGACAGTGCAAGATTGGCATTATGCCTGGGTATATCCACAAGCCCGGCAAGGTCGGCGTGGTGTCCCGCTCGGGCACGCTGACGTATGAAGCGGTCTGGCAGTTGACGCAGCGCGGTTACGGACAGAGCACCGTGATCGGTATTGGCGGCGACCCGATCAATGGCACGTCGCAACTCGAAGCGATCCAATTTTTCAATGGCGACGCCGAGACTGAGGCGATCATCATGATCGGTGAAATCGGTGGCACGGCGGAAGAAGAGGCCGCGGCGTATATCAAGGCGCATGTGAAGAAGCCGGTGGCGGCCTTCATCGCGGGCGCGACGGCGCCTCCCGGACGCCGCATGGGCCATGCGGGGGCGATTGTCTCGGGCGGTAAAGGTACTGCCGCGGGCAAGATTGCTGCGCTGGAAGATGCCGGTATCGCGATCGCTCGGACTCCGGGCGAAATGGGCGATACGCTCATCAAGCAGCTCAAATAGTTCTGTTGGTTCCCACCCGCAAGTCGGGACTTGCGGTTAACCCACTCTGGCTCCTGTGCAGGCCGGAGTGGGTTCTTTTTTGGCAGCGTGAGGCGACACACAGCGATGCCTTATCACGAGTAAAGGCCTGCTCTTGCGCCCTTTCTGCCTACCTGCGCGGGCAAAAAGTTCCCCAATCATTAGCTGGACCGGGGTCGGCGCGCGTCGCCGTTCAAAATACGCTAATAATTAACACTGACTGCGTTAAAGAGGGTTGTCGTTGGCGTGTCGTGTGCTAAAGAAAATGAAGCGACTCATGGCATTTGGCGACAAATCGCCGTGGATTTTGGAACTTCGGCTGGAATTTAACTCAGGAGCAAGGCAAGCAATATGGCAGTCACTTCTCGCGGTTTGGAAGGTATCGTAGCATCCACCACACGTCTCAGCGATGTGCGGGGGGATATTGGTCAGTTGATTTATGCCGGCTACGATATTAATGAATTGGCCAGCAAGGTTTCCTTTGAGGAGGTCATTCACTTGCTCTGGCACGATCGCCTGCCGAACCGTTCGGAGCTCAAGTTCATGGAGGAGCAGTTGCGTACCTCGCGCGAGTTGCCCGAAGGGGTGATTGAGTTCATCCAGCATGCGCCGAAGGATGCGCTGCCGATCGATGTGTTGCGTACCGCCGTGTCGATGCTGGGACTCTACGATCAGGATTTGATCGGGGAAGATCCGCTGGACCTGAACCGCGCGCGCGCGAAGTCGATCACGGCCAAGGTGGGCGTCATTGTCGCGTACTTCCATCGCATCCGTCAGGGCAAGAGCCTGCCTCCGATCCGGACGGACTTGGGTGAAGCCGCTCACTTTCTGTATTTGATCACCGGTGAAGAACCGGGACCGGAAGCTGTCAAGACGCTCGACACGGCCTATGTGCTGCATGCTGATCACGGTTTCAATGCGTCGACTTTCTCGGCCCGCGTGACGGTTTCGACCCTCACGGACATGTACTCGGCCGTGACGTCGGCGGTGGGCACACTCAAAGGCCCGCTGCACGGCGGTGCCAATGAGGAAGTCATCCACATGCTGCAGGAAATCGGTTCCATTGAGAACGTGGATGCCTGGATTCATGAGAAGCTGCGCCAGAAGCAGAAGATCATGGGCATCGGTCACCGCGTGTACAAGGTGCTCGATCCGCGCGCGCCGCACTTGAAGGCGATGGCGATCAAGCTCACCGAGGAACTTGGCGAGTCGAAGTGGATCGCGATGAGCGAGCGGATCGCGGAAATCATGTTCAAGGAAAAGGGGCTGAATGCGAACGTCGATTTCTATTCGGCCACGGTCTATTACAGCCTTGGCATTCCGACCGATTTGTTCACGCCGATCTTCGCGATTGCGCGCACGGCCGGTTGGGTTGGTCACGTGCTGGAGCAGCTTTCGGACAATCGCCTGTTCCGTCCGTCGAGCGAATACGTCGGCCACACTCCGGGCAAGAAGGTTGTGCCGATCGATCAGCGCTAAAAAGGAGCGTGAGCGGTGCGTATTGAAAATCAATACGCACCTTTCCCGGGTTCGCCTGTACTCTCAATGGCGTTGCAAGGACGCTTGAGCTGGCGATTCCGTTTTGTAAAAGACGGCGGCCAGGTCATCGCTGTAAACGAGTCGATAGGATTGCGAGTCGAGCAGACGCGTTTCGAGCGCGGGCCGTCGCGGGAGCAGAATCACGTCGGGTGGATTTTGCCGCAGGGCGGTGTCCCAGTCGGGGGCGTTATAGAAAAAATCGGTGACAGCGCGATAGGTCTGCTGGCTGTAGACGAGTTCGTAACGACCATCGAGTGAGACAAGGGCGCGGGGGAAGAGTTGCCACGAGGCGTAGCTGCCCCAGTTGAAGGGGACGAGGAGTTTTTGCGCGGGTCCGGTGGCGGGCAGATTTTGTTCGAGGAAGGCGACGGCACGCACAGGGTAGTCGGGTTCGGCGACACGGAGGCGGTATTGATCTCCGTTCTTGAGGAGGAATCCACCGAAAATAATCAGAAGCGGAAGGACGATGACAGCGAGGTAATGCCGCGTCGGCGCGGCGGAGGCGGGGCGGCGCAGCAGGCAGACGCCGCGGTAGACGATGACTCCGGCAATGATCGAGAAGAGCGCGAGATGCCGTAGATGACGCACGGCTAGAATCAAGGGCATGCCCACCACGAGGATTGCCACCCAATCCCAGTTCGCGCGGGCGCGACCGGTGACGAGAAGGAGAAAGACAACGAGGATCGTGGCCAGCGCGAGAAGCTTGAATCCGAAGTAGGAGAAATCGCCCAGCGGCGTGGCGGCCCATTCGTAGATATGCAGCCGGGGTGACGCGACGGCCTTGGCGGTGGAAAGCCACAGTTGATACGTGTAGGGATTGACGAGGGTGGCTGCGGCGGCAAAGAGCCCGATGCGGAAGAAAGGTTCCCACGGCCGACGATTCAGTTTTTCCCCCAGCCCGTAGAGTGCGAGGAGGCCGAGTCCGGCAGGGAATCCTCCGTGAAGATTGGCCCACAGAGCGGCGGTGAGGGCGAAGGGCCACGCCGGCATTTTATATCCTGCTCGTAGTCGCACCAACCAGTAGAGCCAGAGCGCGAGGAAGAGATTGGTGAAGACGAGGCATCGTACGGTCGAGACGTAGACCGGCACCAGCGCGAGCGCGACGAGGAGCATCCACGAGAGCGCGAGCAGATCCATCGCCTTGTAATAAAACCGGGCCGTGACATCGATGAGCACGATCACCGCCAGATAGGCGGTGAGTTTAAGCGCCACGAGAGACCAGTCCCCGAGGAAATGATGCAGCGTGTAGAAAAGCAGGCCACAGCCCCATTCGTGATCATGCAACGGCGTCGATTCGGAGAGGTAACTGAAGACGTCGTGGCTCGGCAGGGCGCCGTGTTGGAAGACGTATTGACCGAGCGCCAGCCGATGCCAGAGGTCGCGGTCGGCGGAGTTGTCGTGCAGGACAAAGGCACTGGCGACCAGCAGGAGCACGCCATAGTAGAGCCACGGGGGCAATGACCGGGCAGGGGGAGGGGAATCGGTCATGGCATGGGAAGGGTGGGCAGGGGTTGCAGATGAGCCGCGAGGGAAAGAAGGAGGCTCCAGCAGGAGGAAAGCACGACGACGAGATGGAATGGCGCTTGCAATCGTGAGGAGTGGAGGCGTTGGGAAATCGTGAAGAGTGTGGCGAGGAGTAGAAGCAAGGCGAGCGGTTGGATATCGGCCAGATAGCGGACGGCGGCGGTATTAAAGACGAGAAGGTAAGCGGTGTTGCCGAGCAGCGCGGCGAGAATGGTCGCTGTCCAGAATCGCGCGTCCGGCTTCCATGATGTCCACGCCCACGGGAGCAGGAGGAGTCCCGCATAGACGATCGTTCCGGAGAACAGGCTGCAGAGATATTCCAGTCCGTGAAAATCGGAATGATCGCGCAGGCATGCTTCCACGAGTTGACAGTGGAGAAACGGAAAGGCGGAGGAAAAACTGAGTTGGGGTGGCGCGAAGAAATAGCACCACGCATTCAGCGGAATATACTCTGCTTTAAGAAAGGTGACGTGCCGGAGATCCACGCTGGCCAGTTGGTAGCGCATGCCGAACTCCAGGGGGGCTTCAAAGCGAATCCAGTTATAGGCAAGCAACAGTGCGAGGTAAGCCGCAAGCGGTGCCGAGGCGAAGCTCAGCGAAATCACCGCGCGGCGCAAGTCCGTGCGTTCACGCCACAGGATTGCGCCGCAGAGAGCGAGGGCGAAGAAAAGCGTATTGGGCCGGGCTCCTATGGCGAGCGCCGCGGCAATTCCCGCCGCAAGATAGAATCCATGGCGATGTGGTTTCTGGAGGGATTGCAGCAGAAACCAGAGCGCTGCCATGGCGCACGCATACGCCGCGGCTCCCGCGACCTGATAGATCTCCGGGCGATGAAGGAGATTCAAGGTGCCGCTGCAAAGTCCGAGGAGGAGCACGCCCAGGGCTTGGAGCCAGTCGGGTACGGTGAGGTTTTGCAGGGCAATAAATTTCTGCAGGCAACCGGCCGCAAAACAGAAACCCACGCTGCAAAAAAGAAAAGCGGCGACCGCTTGTGAGAGCGGTTGGCTGGTGATGAGTTGGTACGGGATGAACAGCAGGATTGCTGGGGTGAGGCCGTGGAAGAGGTAATAGTGACCACGGTAGAGAGGCAGATCCTGCAATCGGTACGGCTGATTGAGTTGGGGGTTGTAAGGGTCGGAGAGTTGTAATAATTGCGGATGCGGTTCGATGGGTAATGCCGTGTGACCGGAAATCAATGCCTGGGCCAACAGCGGGTAGGCGTGATAGGAGAGCAATCGGTACGCTTCCGATCGCAGGGTTAACGCCGTGATCACCGCATAACTGGTCAGTACGATCAGCATGGCGCAGGTGACCAGAAGCGAGCGGCGAACGGGTGTTGGCATGGGCGGTTAATGCGAGGGGAAATTGAGCAGTAGCTGAATCACCACGGTGTAGAGCACCGCCGCAACGACCACGGTGCGGAACGCGACGCGCATCCACGAGCGATCCTTCGCGAATTGCAGATCGGCAATCACGAGGAGCGTGGTCGCCACGAGCAGGAGTGGGGTGAGAAAGTCGGAGAAGTAGCGGACCGTCGCGGAGGTGAAGCCGAGGAGGAACGCGAAGTTGAGACCACCCACGAGGAGCGTCACGCCGAGGAACCGCCGCAAGGGGCGCTCGATTCGCGTCCACAGCGCGGGCGGGGCCAGCAGGGAAAGGCACACCGGCATGCCGGTGATTAAGCCATAGAGACATTCCTGTTGGTAGAAGCTAGTGCCGCGCAGGAAAAAGCGGGTGCGGATTTCGTGATAGGGGAATTCCGTCGTGAAAGGAATTTTCTGGAAGAGGTAATAGGTGAAATTCGCGAAAGCATTTTGCACCTGCCAGAAATGGGCGTGGAGAAGATTGAAGCCGCCGAGTTGATAGCGCACGCCGGTCTCAAAAGGCGTGTCGAAGCGGGCCTGATTGTACAGAGCCAGTCCCATCAACACCACGCCAAGGGGGAGGAGTAGCAGCGCCGCATGGCGCAGTCTCCGCAGGACCGAGGGCGGGCCGTTGCGAGACTCAGGGCATCCGAGCAGCGCCACGAGTGGAACCACCAGCGCGACGAGAGCGAAATGAAGTCGCGAGCCGACGGAGAGTGCGAGGCAGAGGGCCGCGAGAAAAAGAAAGAGGAGGGGGTAACGGCGGGAGACGAGCGTGAAATAGAGTCCCAAGAGGGCGAGTGCCACGAGGCAGGCATTGAACGCGCTGGCGACTTGATACACGGACGGCCAGCGCAGCAGGTGCAGATTGCCCGTTCCGAAACCGAGGGCGAGCACGCCGAGAGCAACGAACCACGAGGGCGTGGTCGGAGCCACTCGGGCGGTGATCAGGCGCAGGAGCACGGTGAGGGCGAGGAAATGGACGGAGCAAAAGAGCAGGACAGCGAGGTATTGGGGAAGCGGTTGGCCGGTGAGCGCTTTCCACGGAACGAAGGCGAGCAGCGCCGGAGCCGGACCGCTGAAGAGATAGTATTTGCCGTGGTAGAGCGAGAGATCATGCATCCGGTAGGGCTGATTTTGGTCCGGATCATACGGGTCGGGCAGTTGCAGGAGTTCCGGTTTCGGCTCGACCGGGAGGGAGAGTTGCCCCGCCAGAAAGCCATCGGCCAGCAGGGGATAGTAGTGATAATCCAGCATGGCATAAAGCGGTGCCGTGCCGCTGCAGGTGCCGATCCAGAGGTAGGTCAGGAGGACGGCGAAGACTGCGGCCAGCACGGGAAGAAGAGAGTGTCGGTGCGCAGTCATGGTCGGAGTAGGGCCAGAGTAAAGATTTGGCGGCGGCTGTCAAAGCGTCACGCTGCCTTGCAATGTGAAGCCGGGGCTGGTTAAATGACCCGCTTTACCGGAAAAATACTATGAGCCATCGAGTTGGAATTGGATATGACGTGCACCCTCTGGTTGAGGGGCGGAAACTGGTCTTGGGCGGTGTGGAATTTAATCACACCCATGGACTGCAGGGACATTCCGATGCGGATGTACTCATTCACGCCATTGCCGACGCCATTCTTGGCGCGATTGGCGAAAGCGATATTGGCCATCACTTCCCCAATACTGATGAACGCTGGCGCGGCGTCAGCAGCCTCGTGCTTCTCGAAGCGGTCCGCGGGATCTTGGACAAGCGCGGCGCGGTGCTGGAGAATATCGATTCCACGCTCGTGGCGGAAGCTCCCAAGATCGGGCCGCGCGTGGCGGAAATGAAAATCAAGCTCGGTAAGGCGCTCGGATTACCCCCGGAACGAGTGGGCGTCAAAGCCACCTCCAACGAAAAGCTCGGCTTCCTAGGCCGCCAAGAAGGCATGATCGCCATGGCCGTGGCGAGTGTCACCGTCAAAGATTAGTTCGTCACTTATAGAAACACTCAGGTTATGACCGCTCTGAAACTCCACAACACGCTCACCCGGCAAATCGAAGAGGTGCGCCCCCTCGAGGGCCAGACCATCCGGATGTACGCGTGTGGGCCAACGGTCTATAACTACGCCCACATCGGCAACTTTCGCACCTTCCTCTTCGTCGATCTGTTGCGCCGCTCGCTGAAGTTCTACGGCTTCGACGTGAAGCATGTCATGAACTTCACCGATGTCGACGACAAGACCATTCGCGGTGCCATCGCGGCGGGTATGACGTTGCAGGCCTACACCGAGAAATACACCAACGCGTTTCTCGCCGACATGGCCACGCTGCACATCCAGACGCCGGAGCAATTGCCCCGCGCCACGCAGCATATCCATCAGGTCATCGCCCTCGTGGAACGCTTGATTGCCAAAGGCACCGCCTACGTGTCGGAAGACGGCTCCGTTTATTTCCGTATTGCCGCGTTCCCGAAATACGGTTGCCTCTGCCATCTCGATCAGGGCGGACTCATTCATGGTGCGCGCGTCAGCCAGGACGAATACCAAAAGGAATCGTTCGGCGACTTCGTGCTTTGGAAAAAATGGACCGAAGGCGACGGCGCCGTCGGTTGGGATTCCCCGTGGGGCAAGGGTCGCCCCGGCTGGCATATCGAGTGCTCCGCGATGAGCATGGAATATCTCGGCGAGTCGTTTGACATCCACTGCGCCGCCAGCGATCTCATCTTTCCCCACCACGAAAACGAAATCGCCCAGAGCGAAGGCGCCACCGGCAAGACCTTCGTCAAGATGTGGTGCCACGCCGCGCACCTGCTCGTCGACGGTCGCAAGATGTCCAAGTCCGAGGGCAATCTCTACACCGTGCAGCAGATTCTCGACAAGGGATACACCGGTCGCGAACTCCGCTACGCGCTGCTCTCCGCGCACTACCGTCAGAACCAGAATTTCACGTGGAAGACGATGGACGATGCCAAGTCGAACCTCGCCCGCATCGACGCCTGGCGCTCGCGCTTTGCCTCCGCCACCGGCGAACCCGTGAAGGACTGGAACGGCCTCGTGTCATTCGAGCAACACTTTGACGCCGCCCTCGCCGACGATCTCAACCTCTCCGGCGCACTCGGTCATCTCTTCGACCTCATCCGCGATACCAACAAGCTCATGGATGGCGGCAAGACCATTCCCCAACTCGCCACCGTCTGGGCCAAGGTCGACTCCGTCCTCGGCGTCGGCGATCTCAAGCACGAGATTCCCGCCGAGATACAGACCCTCGTCGATCAACGCGCCGCCGCGCGTTCATCCAAGGACTGGGCTCAAAGTGACGCCCTGCGCAAGCAGATCGAAGCCCTCGGCTGGAAGCTCAAAGACACCCCCAAGGGTCAGGAAGTTTCCAAGGCGTAACGGACCGCACTGAGTTTAAGAGCAGGTTCAATACGGGCTGCATGAGCGCAGGGCGCTGAGGAAGAGGATGCCGCCGAGAATACGTACGAACGCAGCCGATAGTCCCGGTTTACTTTCGACTGGGTTTTCGATATGGGGTAAAAAGGTTCGCGCGTAAGCTAACCAGCGATGCGACAGTTTGGCGGCGCGCCGGGTTGCCAGAATCCAAAAGCGTTTCGAAATGGGGCCGGTGCGCAGATTGGGATTTTGTACGCGCAGGCTCTCGATTTCGCTACGCTCTGCATCGAAAACGGCCTTTCGCTCGGAGGGGGGAGCATCGTGAACCTTCTCAATCCATTGAGCGAGCTGTCTCAGAAACTTGTAGAGCTCGGTAGTATCCTTATCAGCAAGGGCGTTGAGTGCCTTCCTAGCGTCGTCGTGTTGGAGGTTGACGGCGGAAATAATGGCCTTCCAGGACAGAAGATGGCCGTGAACGTGGTCTGGTGGAAGTGATAGAGCATAATCGACAACCCGGGTGACTGCCCGATCGATTTTCAACCGTCCCCAGGACAGGGCCAGATTGGAAAGCATCCAGGGACGCAGATCTGGTTTAGCTCTCCATCCTCGCATCCAGATAACGGTTTCGATATTCTTTTGAGCGATGCTGAGAGCATAACCCATCGTTCCCCATGCCGATGTGTTCGAGGCAAAGAGGCGACGCAGGCGAAATTGAAGCCAGCGTAGTTTCCAGATGCGAGAGGATTCACCCAAGGCTTCGATATAGGCGATGAGGGCGTTGTGCCCAGCGGGACTTTGGATGTCGAGTTGGTTCAGCTGCGATTCCTCTCGCCACTCGCGGCGGCGACTCCACGATGCCACCCAGAGATGCCCCACATTAGGATTAACCGGCTTTTCCGGAGTGGAACGGGTGATCGCCTCATGAAAAATGCGTTCAATATCTGCGCTGGCGCCTGCCTCCTTATAGGCTTGTGCCACCTCTTCGATCAAATAGGTATCGGAGATAGGCGAGAAACACAGTTTCTCGATGGTCGCGAGCGCTGGGACCGACTCCCTTTTGCAAATGTGATAGAGCGCACGGTGGCGCAGAGTGGAATTCCCCGGTGCGATTTTCTCCAGTTCGACGACGACTTTTTCTACTTCCTCCAGTTCGTTATCCTCGCGCAGCAGGCGGAGAAGCGTATTCCAGGCAAAGGAGTAGTTTGAATCCATGCGACAGGCTTCGCGTAAGTCGGCTTTGGCCCCGGCGCGATCTTTAAGGGCGAGTTTGGCCTCAGCACGATAGCCTAGCGGTACGGCTTCGTTTGGTTCCAGCCGACGCATGTGTTCGATGGCTTGAAGCTCCGATTCGTACTCTTTGGCCTCGTGAAGCCAATCGGCCAGTCTGGTCCAGGCCCAGGAATTGGCGGGATCGACTTCGAGCGCCTTTCTCATTTGGCCAATGGCGGCTGAGCGATCTCCCTTCTGGGATTGGATCCACGCGGCGCGGGCCATAAGACTGCCGGGAACCTCATTGCCATAAATGGACGGTGAACAGGCGAGAAGTGCCTCGTCGAGGCGACTGGCCTCAGCGAGAGCGCAGGCTTTTTGGTCATGGATGAGAGCATCTCGCGGCCGCAATTGCAGGGCGCGGTCAAGACAGGCAAGGCAATCGTCAAGATGTCCCATTTTGCGATGTACTCTTGCCAGACCCATCCACGAATAGATATTGGCGGGATTTTGTTCGGCGATCGCCTTGGCGTGCCGAAGGATCTCTCTCTCCGGACACCATTCGATCAGTCGATCCCAGCCCCAGCTATAATCCGGATCCAGCTCTAGGGACTGGATGAGATGAGGCAGCGCGGATGACGGAGTTTCCAGTTTGGAAATGGCCTCGGCGAGAAAACCCAGGAAGCGTGCCTCGCGGGGATTGCGCACGAGGGCGGACTCGATCGTGGTGCGGAACTCGTCAAACTGATTCTTTTGGCGATAAATGTCACAGAGTTCGTAAACGGGAGAGGTCCAAAAGGGATTGATATCGAGGGCGCGTTGCAAAGACACGATCGATTCGACGTCACGGCCCATCGCTTTCAGAACCTTGGCCAACCGCAGATGTACGGCAGGCAAGAGCGGGAATCGTTCGACTGCTTGCTGGGCAAGTTGGCGGGCCGGTTCGAGTTGGCGCATGTTGGCCAATTGATCGATGGTGACGGCCCATCGCTGCCAGAAGTCGGGGCGTTCACTTCGTGCCGTTTCGAAGATGGCTAGAAGTTTGTCGGGTTCGAGCAGGTTTTGGGCATTGTTTTGCAGGGCGAAATAACCATCACCCCAGACAGTTTGACTGCGAAGTTCTGCCAAAACGAAATCGATCTCTGTGAGTTTATCAGCTGTCGTGCGAGCTAGTGTGACAAGGGAGTCCATCGCAAACGTGGCGTCGATATCGAGCCGCAGGACGCGGCGAAAAGTGTCTCGAGCCTGCAGGGTTTCACCTCGGGCTTTGTGCACTTCTGCCAGGGCGTTGACGGAATAGGTCCAGCAGGGGTCGAGCGCGACGGTTTCTTTTGCCAGATCAAGAGCTTCGTCCAGTGCTTCTCGTTGGCGCAGCCAGCGGATGAGTTCGATTCGCGTCCAGATATTCTGAGGATGTATGGCGATGATTTCACGCAGGATGGACTCCGCTTGTTTCGGGTCAGTGCGATACCAGCGATAGCGGTTGGTCTGGATTTCGAGATTGTGCGGCAATTGTCGTGCGGACTGGTCGAGAAATTCGATGGCCGCAGATCTGCCATGCAGTTTGGAGAGAAGTTCCGCAATACTGGAGTGGGCGATTTCGGAGTCGGGCTCGAGTTCCAGTTGTTTGCGCCACCATTCGACGGCTTGCTCCCATTGGCGTTCGTTTTCAGCCATGGATGCCTTAACGAAATAGAGGTAATTGCGGGGAGCTGTCGGTTCGGCTTGGTCGAGAAGCCGGTGGGCGCGCTCGTGCTGATTGTAGCGGGAGTAGGTGTTGGCGGCGAAGAGTAGAAGCCATTCATCCTTTGGCCGACGGGTCAGAGCTTTCTCAAGGACGGTAAAGGCTTCCGACGTGCGTTCGAGAGCTTCGAGGCATTTGAAAAGAGTTTTGCCCGGGCCGCAATCCTTGTCCCCGAGCAGGGCGAAACGCTGGCGGAGCAAATCCAGAGCGGGTTCAACATGGTCGGCCTGTCGGGATACCGAGAAATAATTGTCGGCGAGAGACTCATTGGAGATATCGAGGCCGCAGGCAAAGCGATAGAGAGTGCAGGACTCTTCGAGTTTGCGTTGAGAACGGTAGAGTCGAGCGAGGTGTCCGAGTACAGAGGCCTCACGATTCAAGTAACGGTGAGCGCGGCGAAGGAGGCGCTGGGCTTCTTGGTGCTGGAGGGCATTCCCCGAGAGGTCAATGGCGTACTCCTTAAATAGTAAGGGATGACGTTCCTTTTCGGTGAGCTTTTTTTCGAGCCAATCGTGTCGTTCCTGCTCGCGGCCCAAATCCCGTAGGCTGGCAAGGTATTGGAGTTGCAGGCGACTATTGTCGGGAAAGAGTGCGAGCAGCTTTTCTGTGCACTGATTTTGCCAGAAGAGATTACGGTCGTGGCAGGCGATGGAGTATTGACCGAAAAGGGCCAGCCGATGGCCGGGTAGAAGTGCGTCGAGCTTGGCTTGGATGGTGAGGGCCAAGTCGCGATTGTTAAGGTCCAGGGCGTGGCGAACTTGATGGAGCAGGTCAAAACCTTCACTTTCGGGGAGATCCAATCCGGAGAGTTTATCGGTTTGGTCATTGGGGAGCATCAGGAGGCAGCGGGGGCCGGTGGCCGCATAGGTCGTGGCGATTGCGTCCGTGATGTACTCTCGATTGGTCGCATCGGAGGGATCGCGAATCAGGATGGTCTGGCGCGCTTCGTCATAACCGGAGACGGCCTGAAGATGGCTGCTGGTGGCGTAGGAAGTGGCTAGGGCGAAGGGAATGCCCCGGTCGATCAATTGGCGGGCGATCTCCCACGTGTATTTAAACTCCCGGACAACGAAACCTTGTTGTTCGGACCAAATCCGTTCCTTGGGATCGCTTGTGCCATCGTACCAGATGGCCTCAACGACTTTCTCGTGCGGGATCGGCTGCCCCCAATACGCGGACAAGTTGGCAAGCGTAGTGGCGCCGCAGGTATTATGGTGCTGGCGGATGTAGCCGAGGGGAAGTTCCTTGCGGATTTGGGAGCGTTGCGGATCGCGCAGTCGTTTCGCAAAATCGCGATAATAGTCATCCGATCGCTGCTCGGCATACGTAATGGCTTTATCGATTTGACCAAGATAGTAATGGGCATCGGCGAGCCGGCCAATGGCCCAGTTGCGCTGACTTTTTTCGCAGAGCGGTGACCAGGTCTGATAACGTTCCAGCAGGGGAATAGTTTCGGCATGCCGGTCTTCCTCCCATTGGAGTTCGATTAGCCGCCAGAGCAAGGCGAGGGATTGGACATGCTGGAGCGAGTCCTGCAAAAGGGAGATGGCTTCGGCGTTGCGCCCAAGGTCGACCAGATTGGCCGCCATTTCGCGGAGCGC
Source organism: Verrucomicrobium sp. (assembly GCA_017849585.1). Lineage (GTDB taxonomy): Bacteria > Verrucomicrobiota > Verrucomicrobiia > Methylacidiphilales > UBA1321 > UBA1321. Next base: position 87,967 of record JAFIGT010000012.1, on the reverse strand, counting down.
GGGGACATGATAGGGCTTGGCGGCGAGAGCTTTCCGGGCGAAGTCAAGAGCCTGTTCGTAGTGATCCTGAGCCCGGGCGAGTTCCGATTCTTCGACGAGAAGTTTGTGGGGCGGCGGGTTGAGGCGAGCGGCTTGGTCCAGATAGCTTCGCGCTTGAACAAAGTCACGAAACTCAGTGACGATATTGGCGAGATGGAAAAGACGTCGGATTTGCTGTTTGGGTGTGGCGTGGTCGTGGTTGAGTCGATTCAGCAACTCCCACGCATCCAGTGGCGATCGGCGGATTCTCAGGTAGTGGAGATAGCTAAGTTGTATGTCGATATCATCGCGGTGCTCGCGATAGGCTTGAACGTCAATGGCGTCACTGAGGCGATAGCCGCCCGATTGATTTGCGATGGCGGAGGCGATTTCGCGAGAGCGGGGGCCGCGCCAATCTTTTAGGGAGCCGAAACGTAGGCTTTGCTGGTAGGCATCTTGGTAGCGCCCGGCCTCCATGAGCTGATCGAGTGCGTCGAGATCAGACGGGCCAGGCTGAATACAGGAGGAAGGAGTTGTGTTGCGCCCTAACGTCGTTTCTGTCACCTCGGCCATAGACATCCCCAGATAGTAATCCCTAATGTGGGCTCTATCTTTGCGGAGAATAATCTGATGTCAGCTAGAATCCGTAAAAAAAGATTGCTAAGCCGAATCAGCTTTAGCGCCAATCGGCGAGTAGAGCCGGATCAGTCGCCCAATCGATGGCGGTGATGGTGCTGCGGCCGAGGTCGTTGTAGACGATGAAGCGGAAGAAAACTTCTCCGCGGTCGAATTGGGCGGTGAGGGTGACGAGGGTGGAGCGGTGGGAGATGGGCTGGGCGTCGACTTCATCGTAGCCGAGACAACGGCCGAGGGAGTTCCAGAAAGAGGCGCTCGCGACGAGTCGTTTTCCGTAATTGGCGTCCTGCGCGAGGGGGCCGCCATAGGACCATGTGGCGAAGGCTTTGGGGTAACCGCTGGCGCGGAAGTCGGTGAAGCCGAGATTGATCAGGCCTGGCGCGGGTGCGGTGGCTGCCTGAACCTCGAAGGCTGTGCTCATGAAGAACAATCCCATCAAACCGCAGAGAACCACCCGTATCGGATTCATGATACAGGTTAGACGTTGGCGGCGGGGAAATGTTTCAATTGGCCGGACGATCGCGACTTTTTCAGCAACCTGCTAAGGACGCGACTGGTGCGGTTCGTCGTGTGAGTCGGGTTCTTCGTCGTCCCGTGGAATGGGAGGCAGGGTGTCGCCGATTGGTAAGTTGAGATCGGTCAAAATTTCCATCACACGATCACCGCGTTCGATCGATTCATCGAAGCGGAACTGGAGTGCGGGGGTGAATTTGGATTGCAGATGCTGGCCGAGTTCCCGCTGCCATTCGCGGCGGTGTTTGACCAGTTCTGCCATCGTTTTTTCCCGCGGCACTTCGGTTTCCAGCACGCTGACGTAGATGAATGCATTGCGCATGTCCGGTGCCGTCTCCACGGAGGAGATGGTAATGATCTGGCCCTCCAGCGTGCGGGTGCGGGCAATCAATTTGGCCAACTCCTTGCGGATAATCTCGGAAACTCGAATGGTGCGGCGTGTGGACATAAGCGGTATGGGGATAAGTTACCATCTCTCTCGCGAATGCCAAGAACCATGCTCCTCGTCTGTCCGGATGTGAGGCGCGAATCTACCGGAATCGTCACCCTACCGAATGGAACCCTCATCCCTACTAAAATGTAGTACCACATTGGTATGACTACATTTTAGTGGAAGGAAATGATATCTAATATGTTTCTTCACTGAAGGTGCGAGTATTGACATTTTTTGCCATTCCTTTTGCCTGTTACGATCATGAAATGTTTTCGCGATTTGTTTTTTTGGCTTCTTTTGCTGACTTTTTGTAGTCTGACATTTTCGTCGGGATACGCACAGGATCTCGCGAATGCTCCGTCCCCAGCGGTGGGAGCTATCAATACGGGCGATAATGCCTGGATGCTGGTCTGCACGGCGTTGGTTTTGATGATGACGGCTCCGGGATTGATCCTGTTTTATGGCGGCTTGGTGCGGGGTCACAATGTGTTGGCTACGATGATGCACAGCCTGATTCTGATGGCGTGGGTGTCGTTCCTGTGGATGGTGTTCGGTTACAGCGTGGCCTTTGGCGAGGGGAATCCCTTTTTCGGCAACCCGATGCAATACTTCATGCTGCGTGGCGTGGGCGCGACGCCGAATCTGGATTACGCGCCGACGATTCCGCACCAGACGTTCATGCTGTTCCAGATGATGTTCGCCATCATTACACCCGCGCTGATCAGCGGTGCGTTCGCGGAGCGGATGAAGTTCAGCGCGTACATGATCTTTACCACGTTGTGGACTTGCCTCGTTTACTTTCCGCTGGCGCACATGGTCTGGGGCAAGGGCGGCTATTTCAACTGGGCTCTTGGCGGTCATATTCCCGTGCTCGATTTTGCCGGTGGCACCGTGGTGCACATCAGCTCGGGCGTGGCGGCGTTGGTCGCGGCCATCGTGGTGGGCAAGCGACTGGGCTATCCGCATGAGCCGATGGTGCCGCATAACGTGGTGTACTGCCTGATCGGCACCGGGTTGCTCTGGGTGGGCTGGTTTGGATTCAACGCGGGCAGCGCGGTGGCGGCCGGTTCGCTGGCGACGAGCGCGTTTGCCGCGACTCATTTTTCCGCTTCGGCGGGAGCGCTCATGTGGGTGCTGATGGAATGGCGACTGAAGGGCAAGCCGAGCGTGCTCGGTGCGGCCTCGGGCATGGTGGCTGGTCTGGCCACGATCACCCCGGCTTCCGGTTTCGTCACGATCCCGGCTGCGTTCTGTATAGGCCTCTGCGGCGGTGGTGTGTGCTATCTGGCTGTGACGAAGATGAAGGCGCATTTCGCGTATGACGATTCCCTCGATGTGTTCGGCGTTCACGGCATGGGCAGTGTGATCGGCATGCTGTTGCTCGGTGTTTTCGCGAGCGTGGAAGTGGCTCCCGCGATTGGGGCGACTTTCAAAGTGGACGGCGTGACGATGTCTCTCGGCGGTGGCCTGCAGCAGGTGGTGAATCAATTGGCCGGTATTGTGGCCACGGCGGTGCTCTCCGGTACGGTGACGTTTGGCTTGCTCAAGGTGATCGATGCGACCGTGGGTCTGCGCGTTTCGCAGGAAGAGGAAAGCTCCGGCCTCGATGTCTCGCAGCACGGCGAAGCCGCCTACAACGAGTAGTTTGATTTGGAGGGGCAAGCCGAAAACACTTGATTGCCGGGAGGTCGTGAGAGCAGCATTCGTGGAACAATACAAAAGGGGTTCCTGATGAAGCGAAGGTTGGCTCTCGCGATTCTGTTTTTGGGGGTGGGTTTGGCTTCCGGCTTGAAAGCGGAAGATGTGATTCGTAATGGAGATTTCTCCTCGGACGACAATGTCTGGCGTCGCGCAGGCAAGATTGTTTATCTTGATACCTCGGGCAAGGTGGTGGACAAGGGGACGGAGGGCAGCAAACCAGTCTTTCAATTGGATTTGACCCCAAACCGCTGGACGGTTGCAGAGCAAACGTTTCGCAATCGGGACAAGAGTAAATCGATCACCATCACGGTTCGTTTGCGAGCCTCGGCTGATTTCGTGCGGAGTGATGCGGCGGAGTATTCGGATGTGAATTTCAAGGCCGGTGGCACTTATTTCTGGTCGGCTATTGTTTATCCCAAGGTTGATTTTTTCGTGCGGCTGGCCGATGCCACGCATAATTATGGATTGATCAATCTCACGCCCGGCGGGGATTGGCAGACGTTGAAACTTCGATTGGACGACCTGAGTCCCACGCAAAAAGAGCGCACTCTTTTCCTGAATGCGGCTCCCGGAACAGGCTCCATCTATATCGAGTCCGTCAGCGCGGTTTCGCCCTGACAGTCGGAGTAACGGAATATGGGTACAAATCGAAGAATTGGCAAATGGTGGAAGCCGATGGCATGGGTTCTGGCTGTGGTGGGGTTGCTAGCTTGGGGCTATTGGCACAGCTACTGCACGGCTGCAATCCATCTGAATGAGCGAGGGGATCGCCGATTGATTCTCCTCGAGATCTCCCTCCCATGGAATGACGTCAGCAAGACTGCTTTTGTCTGGGGCTATACTCCCTTGATCGCGTGGCAGACGGGGAAGTTGCCTCGTCAAGAGGTGCAGGGCAGGGTATTGCAGTGGCATGCGGCGCAGGGTTATCTCACGGTCATCCGTGAGGAGCGAGACCGCCAAAGTGTTGGAGTGGGAGTGCATGTGCCGGATTCTTTAAGGCCGACGGTGGCGGAACTACGCCGCGATGAACCGGTGCGCCTTTTTTTCAAGAGTGTTCCTTTTCGAGATGATCCGTTTTTATTGGCGTTTGAGCTGATTTCCGTTACGCGCATAAATCCGGTGCCTTGAACGCCCCCAAGCCTTTTTCGAACGCGACGGCTTCGGCTTCGCGGCGGCGGATGAGGCCGGGGCCGCCGGGTTTGCCGATCCAGAGCCGTTTCATGGAGCGGATGAGGACCGGGATATGGTCGAGGAGTCCGTCTTTCAGCGCGTTTTGAATTTCCCGCATTTCCAACCGCGACTCGCCGCTCGTGCTGGCACCGCGGTTGTAGAGGAGGGAAAGGAGGGCCGCACGGCAATCGGGGGGCAGGGTGTCGAAAGAAAATGCGAACTGTCTCCCAATAGCTCCCAACGTCACCAGGGTTTTGGCGTGGAAGACGGCCAGCGCGTTGTTCCAGGGGATGGTCACATTGTCGAGAGCGGGCAGTAACGCCGCGGCGCGGTGATGGGTCAGACCGATGGCAGCGCAGAGTCGGAGGCGGTCACGGTCGGGGAGTTGGTGGCGCCAGTCGCTGAGGAATTGCAGGCGCGTGGTCTGGCCGAGATCGTACCCGATGCCGATGGTAATGCCGCTGGAAGGCGTGGGCTGGGTAGGATGGAGGAGGTGACGATTATAATAGGATTCGCCGCCGCCGACTTCGAATTCGAGAATGAGGTCAATGGCGGGCTGGAGGGCAGGGTCGACAATGGGTTGCATGCGGCCCATTGTACCGGGAATTGATCCCGAGCGTTTGCCTTAGGTTGGCTACGTGAGCTACGTGTGCGATATTTTTTGCTCGAGGCGGCAAAAGAAGTTCTCTGTAGCGGCGGGTGTGGATCGCCATTGCTGGAAAGTCGCTCTATCGGTTAAGGCGGATCGTTACAGCACGGCGGTGAGCTGCTTCCAGATGCCGTCGAGGTCGTTGGGGTGGATGCGGGTTCCGGCGGTGGTGGCCATGAAGTTGGCGTCGTTGTTCCAGCGGGGAACGAGGTGGAGGTGGAGGTGGGAGACGATGCCGGCCCCGGCGGCGGAGCCGAGGTTGAAGCCGACGTTGAACCCGTGGGGGTGCATGACTTCGGTGAGGGCGGCTTTCATCTTTTTGAGTAGGCCGATGAGGTCGAGCCATTCGTCGTCGCTGAGTTCCTCGAGCTGCGAGAGCTGGCGGTAGGGGACGATCATGAGGTGGCCGGCGTTGTAGGGAAAGGCGTTGAGGACGGCGAAGCAGCTCTTGGAGCGGGCGAGGACGTGATTCGTGGCGTCGTCGGTGCTTTGGCCGATCTTGGCGAACAGCTCCGCGTCGGGCGGACTTTTTTGAGTAACATAAGAGTTGCGCCAAGGGGCCCAGAGATGTTCCATAGACGGTATTCAAACCAGTATGGCAACCCCAAGCAAGACCAAAGGCATCATCCTCATCGCGGGCAGTGACGAGGCGGCGGTGAAGAAGAATGCGATGGCGCGCAGCGAGGCGTTGCAGCCTTCCGATCCGATGAACGTGGAAGTGATCGACGCGCGCGTGGACACGGTCGATGAAGCCGTGGCCAAGATCGATGAGCTGCGGGCGGCGATTCTCACGCTACCGTTTTTCGGCGGCGGCAAGCTGGTGTGGTGGAAGAATGTGAATTTTCTCGATGAAGGCGTCGTCGGTCGTAGCGCCACGGTGAAGGATGCGCTCCACGCCTTGCTGGGTGATTTGGAAAAAGCCGACGGCGAATCGGTCACGGTGCTCATTAGCGCGCTCGCCCTGCACAAGGGGAAGTCGTTCAACAAGGAACTGTTGAAGATGGCGGAGACGTCCCACTTCGATCTGCCCGATGTGCGCAAGGGCGGCGAGCGGGAGATGTTACAGTTGATCGAGGATCAGCTCATTCAGGCGGGGTTGAAACCGGGGGACGGCGCGGTGGACCGGCTCTTTGCGTCGCTCGGCTATAATACCGGCGCGCTCGGGGTGGAGATCGAAAAGCTGCTGTGCTATCTGGGCGGTCCCGGGGCGACGGTGCGACGCGAGGATGTGCAGATCATGGTCGGCGGCAAGCGCGATGTCTTGATCTGGGATTTCTGCGACGCGGTGCTCATGGGTGACGCGCGGGCCGCGACCTATCTGCTGAGTCAATTACTCGCGCAGGACGAGTCCGAAGTGGGGCTGCTGATCATGTTGTCCGGCCAAATCCGGCTCGCGGCGCTGGGCGGGATGCTGAAGGAGCAGGGGCTGATGAAGGTCTCCAAGCGGGGGAGTTTCACCAATGTCGAACTCACCGCCGCGGGCGAGGCGATCTTGCCGAAGAAGAAGTCAGGCGAGCCGATTAGTACCTTTAATCTCGGGAACGTGGTCTCCAAGTCCTCGCATAAACCGGCGAAAGCGTGGTTCCGGGCCATCGACGTGTTGCACCGGGCCTATCGGCATATCATTGGCGGTACGGCAGATAAGGTGCGAACACTGGAATTCGCCGTCATCGAACTGTGCGCCAAATAGGCCAACGTCAGGATTGGGGGCCATCCTGCCGATAATGGTAATGGTGCGTTAATTGTGGGCGACGGACAGAGTTTTCTCTTGTGATTTGTCCGGTAAAGCCGTTGACTGATTATTAGTTAATGTTGAGTGTATTGGCGCGCAACATGCTTAGAACTTATAGTTAAATTTAACCATTAGGATTTTAAATAACATGCGTAAGACCAAAATTGTTGCCACGCTCGGCCCTGCCAGCGATTCCGCCGAGATGCTCGCCGTCCTCATCAAGACCGGGGTGAATATTTTCCGTTTGAACATGTCGCATGGGCGGCACGACTGGGTGCGCGAGGTGGTGACGCGCATTCGCAAGATCAGCAGCGAGTTGACCATGCCGGTGGGCATCCTGATGGATACGCAGGGGCCGGCCATCCGCACGGGGGATTTGCCGACGAAGCTGTCGCTGGTCCCCGGTGACCGGTTCACCTTCACGGTGCGCGGGGCGATGAGCGAGGAGCAGCACTCGGTCGATGTGAATTACGACAATCTGGTGGATGACATCAGCGTGGGCGATGTGGTGTTGCTCGACAACGGTGTGATCCGCATGCGGGTGCTCAGCAAGGAGGAGAATCAGCTTCATTGCGAGGTGTTGACCCCCGGCGAACTCGGCAGCCGCCGCCACATCAATCTGCCCGGCGTGAAGGTGAATCTGCCCGCGCTGACGGAGAAGGATCTGGCCGACGTTGCCGTCGGTGCGGAATGTGGGGTTGATTATTTTGCGCTCTCGTTTGTCCGCGAGGCGAACGATGTGCAGCTCCTGCGGCAGGTGCTCCAGTCGCATCAGTCCGATGCGAAGATCATCGCGAAGATCGAGGACCAGTCGGCGGTGCGCAATTTGCAGGAAATCATCGACGCGGCGGACGGCATCATGGTGGCGCGCGGCGATCTGGGGATCGAGATTCCCTACGAGGAACTCCCCATCGTGCAGCGGCGTATTGTGAAGACCTGCGTGCAGCAGGTGAAGCCGGTCATCGTGGCGACGCACATGCTTGAGAGCATGATCCAGAACCCGATGCCGACCCGGGCGGAAATCACTGACATCGCGAACGCGGTGTTCGAGCAGGCGGACGCGATCATGCTTTCCGGCGAGACGACGGTGGGCAAGTACCCGCGCGAATGCGTCGAGGTACTCAACCGGGTGGCGACGCGCATCGAGCGTAGCGGTCCGGGGCAGTTCAGCGAGTCGATCAATCTTTTCGACGACACGGAACGGCTGGCCCGCTCGGCGGTGCAGCTCGCGAACGAAACGCGCGCGGACGGTATTTGCGTCTTCACGCAGAAGGGTTATCTGGCCTCGATCGCGGCGGGTCTGCGCCCGACGTTCTCGAAGGTGTTCGCCTTCACGCAGAGCGAGCGTGTGATGCAGAAGCTGTGCTTGAACTACGGCGTGCGCCCGATCCAGATGAAGTTCGACCGCGATGTGGAGTTGAACGTGTTCTCCGCCGAGGAAAAGCTGAAGAAGCTGGGCCTGGTGAAGAGCGGTTCGAAGCTGGTCGTGATCTCCGACCTCGTCGTGGGCGATACGGTCATCCACGCGGTGCACATGCGCTTTGTGAAGTAGCCAGCGTGACGCTGGACCCAGTAGCTGACGGCACGGTGTGCCGTCGCGAACGAGACATACTTTTCGAGGTCGGAATTCCTGCGCTGGCTTCGGTCAAATTTGCTTTAGTGCTGTAAAGCTCTGCTGCGATTTTCTTTGCGTCTCTCCATTCTCTGCGGGAGAGTTGTCGCAATATGTCGTACAGCACCTCTCTACCGGCAGGTTACACGGCCTTGATCACGGGGGCATCGGCGGGTCTCGGCGCGGAGTTCGCGCGCCAGATGGCTCCCGAAGCGGGGACGCTGGTTCTGGTCGCCCGGCGACTGGAACGGCTGGATGTGCTCAAGGAGGAGTTGACCCTCACGAATCCGAAATTGCGCGTGTACACCTTCGTGCACGACTTGAACGATCCGGCGGCGGTCGAGGCGTTGATCGCCGAATTGAAGACGAAGGAAATCGCGGTCGATTTTCTCGTGAACAATGCGGGGCTCGGTGACCTCGGCACGTTTGAGACCTCCGAGTGGAGCCGCGTGCAGTCGATGCTGCGGGTCAATATCGAGGCGCTGACGGCACTCACGCACGCGCTGTTGCCGGGTATGATCCAGCGCAAGTCCGGCGCGGTGCTCAACGTTGCTTCCACGGCCGGTTTCCTCCCGCTGCCCACCTTTGCGGTCTATGCTGCGACCAAGGCGTATGTGAACAGCTTTACCGAGGCACTCGCCATCGAAGTGCGGCCCCACGGCGTCACGATCACCGCGCTGTGTCCCGGACCGGTCGCCACTGAATTCGGTGACGTCGCCACCCGGGCGAATTCCGGCCGCAAATTCGGTCCGGTCAAGGCGCTCTATGTCTCCGCCGAACAGGTCGTCCGCGAAGCACTCCGGGGCGTGAAGAAGGGCAAGGTCCGCGTGATTCCCGGTTTTCAAGTGCGCTGGGCCGCGTTGCTCCTGCTCGAGACCGTGCCGACACCTGTGAAGCGCCTCTGCCTGAACCTCGCCAGCCGGATTAATGCGAAGCCGCAGGGCTGATTGTTGACGAAATGGGGAAAAGGCTTCAAAACCTTTTTGTCGTCTTGGCGATGGTCTTACTAACTGTTAGTAAGAGTGGCATGAAGCCATTGAAGTTGGGAGTGCTCGGTTCCGGTCGTGGGAGTAATTTTGTTTCGATTCAGGAGGCGATCCTCGCCGGGACGCTCAACGCCACGATTCAGGTCGTGATCAGCGACAAGCCCGAGGCCCCGATTTTGGAGCATGCGCGGAAGTTCGGTCTCGCGGCCGAGGCGTTGCCCGTGGGCAAGTTCAAAACCAAGCTCGAGCCGGAGATCGAAGAGAAGCTCGTTTCCATCCTCAAAGCGCATGAGGTCGAATGGGTTGTGCTCGCGGGCTATATGCGCGTGGTCAAGGCCCCGCTACTCGACGCCTACCCGAATCGCATCATCAATATCCATCCGTCGCTTCTGCCGAAATTCAAAGGTCTCGAAGCGTGGAAGCAGGCGCTCGCGGCCGGTGAAACGAAGGCCGGTTGCACCGTGCATTACGTGAATGCGGGAGTCGACGAGGGGGAAATCATTGCCCAGAGCGAAGTGCCAGTGCTGCCGGGAGATACGGCGGAATCGCTCCACGCGCGCATTCAGGTCGCGGAACATCAGCTTTTCCCGGCGGTGCTGCGGAAGCTTTCCGGGGCGTCATAAGGAGAAGTGTGGGCGCGCCCGAGGCGTGAACAGTTTTATTTATGGAGTGTCGCGAAACTCTCTGTAAAAAAATCGTAAAAAAAGCTTGCACGCCCTAGAGTTTCTGCGATTCTGCCCATCCCGCGCGAACTAGCGCCCTGTCGGACTGAGTCAATGTCTCGTCGGACGGAGTCATAGGAAGGATGCGTGTGACGGTCGAAAGATCGTCCTCCATGCGAGCTTCAAGGAAAGCACGCCACCATGAAAATGGCGTGTTTTTATTTCCTCGAATGCTGGCAGGGCGGGAAACCAGAAATAGATAGATTTTAATAGGAACAACAGGCAATGCCTACCATTAACCAATTGGTGAGAAAAGGTCGCCGTAAGGTGACTGTGAAAACGAAGTCCCCCGCGTTGAAGGGTGCCCCCCAACGTCGTGGCGTCTGTGTGCAGGTCATGACCCGCACGCCGAAGAAGCCGAATTCCGCCTTGCGTAAGGTGGCGAAGGTTCGCTTGACCAACGGTCAGGAAGTCATTGCCTACATCCCGGGTGAAGGCCACAACTTGCAGGAGCACTCGATTGTTCTCGTGCGTGGCGGTCGTGTGAAGGATTTGCCTGGTGTTCGTTACCACATCGTTCGCGGTACGTTGGACGCTCTCGGTGCTGCGGGCCCGAGCAACACGAACAAGCTCACTCGTAACGTTTCCCGTAGTAAGTACGGCGTGAAGAAGCCCAAGGCGGGCGCTGCCGCGGCTGCGAAGAAATAATTTAGCAACTCATTAACCCTTAATTTCACAAGACTATGGCCAGACGCCGCAATGCCGAAAAGCGCAGCATGATCCCGGACGCGAAGTACGAGTCCCCTGTCGTTGCTCGCTTGATCAACGCTGTCATGCAGCAGGGTAAAAAATCGACCGCTCAACGTATCGTTTACGGTGCGATCGATGATGTCAACGAGTCCAATAAGGATGGCAATCCGCTCGATGTGCTGACGAAGGCGCTCGAGAACGTGAAGCCCCGCCTCGAAGTCAAATCCCGCCGCGTCGGTGGTGCCACCTATCAGGTTCCGATGGAAGTGCCGCATGAACGTCAGCTCGCCCTCGCGATGCGCTGGCTCGTCGGTTATGCCTCCAAGCGCAAGGGTGTCGCTCTCCGCAAGGCGTTGGCGTCCGAAATCAAGGAAGCCTCGACCGGTCAAGGCAGCTCCGTCAAGAAGCGTGACGACGTGCACAAGATGGCGCAGGCCAATCGTGCGTTTGCTCACTTCCGTTTCTAATTTTTTAACTGATCATTTATATGTCGACGAACCCCAACAACCCCAAGCGCCCCTATCCGATGGAGCGTACCCGCAATATTGGTATTGCGGCGCACATCGACGCGGGTAAGACGACGCTCACGGAGCGCGTTCTTTTCTACACGGGTGCGGTCCACAAGATCGGTGAAGTGCATGAAGGCACGACCGTGACGGACTGGATGGAGCAGGAGCGCGAGCGTGGTATCACCATCACCTCGGCCGCTACGACCTGTTTCTGGCCCGAGCGCAAGGAAGAGAAGATCGTCAAGTTGTACGAGGGACAGAAGTTCCGCATCAACATCATTGACACTCCCGGCCACGTGGACTTTACCGCCGAAGTGGAGCGTTCGCTTCGCGTTTTGGACGGTGCCATTGCGGTGTTTTGCGGCGTGGGTGGCGTTCAGCCCCAGTCGGAAACCGTCTGGCGTCAGGCCAATAAGTACGGCGTTCCCCGTATCGCGTTCGTCAACAAGATGGACCGTACCGGCGCGAACTTTAACAACGTTGTCGCTGAAATGCGCGAGAAGCTCGGCGCGAATGCCTGGCCTGTTCTCATTCCGCTCGGTGCCGAAGATCAGCTCAAAGGGCAGATCGACGTCGTGAATCAGCGTGCGGTTGTCTACTCGGACAACGACGTTGTCGGTTCCACGTACCAGCTCGTTGATATTCCGGAAGATCTGAAGCCGATGGCGGAACAGGCTCTCAAGGATCTGATCGAAGCCGTGGCGGACAAGGATGAAGAAATCGGCATGCTTTTCCTCGAGGAAAAGACCCCGACCTCCAAGCAATTGAAGGAAGGTATCCGCCGTCTCACGATCGCCAATGAATTTATCCCCGTCGTCGGTGGTTCCGCCTTCAAGAACAAGGGCGTGCAGTTCCTCCTCGACGCGGTCATCGATTATCTCCCGGGTCCGTTGGATATTCCTCCGGCCAAGGGTATGAACCCCGACACGCATGAGCCGGTTCCGGTTCCTGCGGACGACAACGCCAAGTTCTGCTCGCTCGCGTTCAAGCTGTGGAGCGATCCGTTCGTTGGTAAGCTGGTGTTCTTCCGCGTCTACTCCGGCGTGTTGAACAAGGGTACGACCGTCTACAATCCCCGCACGCGCAAGCGCGACCGTATCTCCCGTTTGGTGCAGATCCAGGCCGATAAGCGCGAAGAACTTGATACCGTGTACGCCGGTGACATCGCCGCGATCGTGGGCATCAAGGATGTGAAGACGGGTGATACGCTTTGCATCGAAGATTTCGACGTGATTCTCGAACCCCCGTCCTTCCCCGAGCCGGTCATTTCGATGGCCATCGAGCCGAAGACCAAGGGTGATCGCGAAAAGATGGGCGACAGTCTCGGTCGCTTGGTCGAAGAAGATCCGACTCTCGTGGTTAAGTCCAACGAAGAGACTGGTCAGACCATCATCGCGGGCATGGGTGAACTTCACCTCGACATTATTTGCGACCGTTTGCGCCGCGAATTCAACGTGGAAACCAACGCCGGTGCGCCTCAGATCGCCTATCGTGAAACCGTCACGAAGTCGGCCGGTGGCGAAGGCAAGCTCGTCAAGCAGTCGGGTGGTCGTGGTCAGTACGGTCACGTCATTCTCGAAATCATCCCGAACGAGCGCGGCAAGGGTATCGTCATTGAAAGCAAGGTCGTCGGTGGTAACATTCCGAAGGAATACATCGGACCTTGTAAAAAGGGTGTTGAAGAAGCGCTGCTCAACGGCGTGGTCAACGGCTCCCAGGTGATCGACGTTACCGTCAATATTTTGGATGGTTCCTACCACGAAGTCGACTCGAACGAACTCGCGTTCAAGATGGCGGCCATTTTTGCCGTGCAGGACGCGATGAAGAAGGCGAGCCCGATTCTGTTGGAGCCGATGATGAAGGTCGAAGTGTCGACGCCTGATGAATATCAGGGCGACATCCTCGGCGACTTGAACCGCCGCCGCGGCAAGATCATGAATGTTGAGGCGAAGAACAAGACTTCGCTCGTCCACGCGGAAGTTCCGCTGTCGGAAATGTTCGGTTACGTCAATACGATCCGTTCCATGTCCAAGGGCCGTGCGGCCTATACGATGGAGCCGTCGCACTTTGAACAGGTGCCTGCGCAGATTGTCGCGCAGATCGTCGACAAAAAAGGCGACAAAAAGAAAGCATAGTCTATGGCAGACACACGCATACGCATTCGTTTGAAAGGTTTTGATTACCGCTTGCTCGATCGGGCAGCGACGGAAATCGCAGAAACCGCTTCGCGCACCGGTTCCACGGTGGCGGGTCCCATCCCGCTCCCGACGAAAATCGAGCGCTACACGGTCAACCGTTCCCCGCACGTGGATAAAAAGAGCATGGATCAGTTTGAGATGCGCACGCACAAGCGGCTCATCGACATTCTTCAGCCGACGGCGAAAACCGTGGACGAACTGAAGAAGCTGAACCTGCCTGCAGGCGTGGATATCACCATCAAGATCTAGTCCCGTACGGGCAACTTTAACTGTAACGAGATATGAGCATCGGCATTTTAGGTCAAAAAATCGGGATGACCCGCGTCTACGACGGCACGGGCGTGATCACGCCGGTCACCGTCATTCTGGCGGAACCCAACAGCGTTCTTCAGGTCAAGGGCCAGGAGAAGGAAGGTTATACTTCCGTCCAGCTCGGCGCCTTCGACACGACGGAAAAGCGCGTTTCCAAGCCGGAAGCCGGACACTTCAAGAAGGCGGGCGCAACCCCTAAGAAGTTCGTCCGCGAATTCCGCACCAACGGCGACGAAGCCAAGGTCGGTGATCAAATCACCGTCACCCGCTTCCAGGCCGGACAATTGGTGGATGTCATCGGCATCTCCAAGGGTAAAGGTTTCCAGGGCGTCATGAAGAAGCACAACTTCGCCGGTCAGGGTGCCGCGCACGGTAGCAAAACGCACCGTCGTAACGGCGCCATCGGTGAACGTTCCACTCCCGGTCGCATTTACAAGAATCACGGTATGCCCGGTCACATGGGTGACGAGCGCGTGACGGTCCAGAACTTGCGCGTGGTGCAGGTTCGCGAAGCTGACAACGTATTGCTCGTCAGCGGAGCGGTTCCCGGCGCCGCCGGCAGCTACGTGGTGGTTCGCACCGCGATCAAGGGCCAGCCCAAGGTGGTTCAGGTCCAAGACTCCAAGCCGCAGAACCCGATGAAGGCTTCCAAGGCCAAGAAATAAGATCACATGAAAGCGACTCCTCTTTCCGCGGCCGACGCCGCCAGTAAACTTAAAGTGGAATTGATCTCCAACGGGATCGGCACCCAGGCGGTGCAGGAAACCGTGGTGGCTTACCAGGCGAATCGCCGTGCGGGAACGCACTCGACGCTGAGCAAGGCCGGGGTCAATCGTTCGGGCAAAAAGCCGTGGCGCCAAAAGGGCACCGGCAACGCCCGTTCCGGTTATGCCTCCTCGCCCGTGTGGCGTGGCGGTGGCGTGGTCTTCGGACCGCAGCCGCGCGATTATTCCAAGAAGACCCCGAAGAAGGTCAAGCAGCTCGCACTCCGCAAGGTTCTGAGCGCCCGCGTGATCGACGGCGAAGTGTTTGTGATCGAACAGCCGACTCTGGCCAAGGCCAAGACGGCGGAATTGATCAAGAAGCTCAGCCCGATCGTCGGCAAGGGCGACACGGCGCTGATCGTGCTGGAAACGGCGGATCAGAATGTTTATCTCGCGGCCCGGAATAATCCCCGGATCGAAACCACCACTGGCGCCCATGTCAACGCCGAGCAGTTGCTCCGCTACGACAAGGTGCTTGTGACCGAAGGAGCCCTCGCGAAACTCTCCGAGCGTTTGCAGGACTAAAAGGAATACTATGCGCGACCCATTTTTGATCATCAAGACGACCCGCGTCACCGAAAAGAGCACGGCGTTGAGCGAGAAGCACAACCAGTACACCTTCAAGGTGGCGGTGGATGCAACCAAGCAGGAAATCAAGTACGCCGTCAAGAGTCTCTTCAAGAAGGACGTTGTCAGCGTCAACACGTTGCAGGTTGGCGGCAAGGTCAAGCGGGAACGTACCGCTCACTTTGGCAAGCGGCCCGACTGGAAGAAGGCGATTGTCACCCTGAAGGCTGGCGAGAAGATTGAACTCGTCTAAAGACACTGGAGCACAAGCATATGGCACTTAAAAAATTTCGCCCCCTGACGCCGTCCCAACGGTTTACGGAACTGTCGAGCTTCGATGAAGTCACGGCATCCAAGCCGTACGCCCCCCTGACAGAGCGCCTGTACAAGACCGGTGGCCGTAATAACCACGGTCGTTTGACCTCGCGCCACATCGGCGGCGGTCACAAACAGCGCTATCGCATCATCGATTTCAAGCGTAACAAGCATGGCGTCAAGGCCGTCGTCGAGACGATCGAATACGATCCGGCCCGCACGTCGTACATCGCCTTGGTGAAGTATTCCGACAATGAACGCCGCTACATCATCGCCCCCCTCGGGCTGAAGGTGGGCGCGACGATCGAAAGCGGTCCCAAGGCTGAACCCGAGATCGGTAATTCGCTCCCGCTGGAATTGATTCCGCTGAGCGCGCCGATTCACAATATTGAAATGATGCCCGGCCGTGGCGGTCAGCTCGTCCGCACTGCGGGCGGCAACGCGACGATCATGTCGGTCGACGCCGGTTATGCGCAGGTCCGCCTGCCCTCCGGTGAAATCCGCAAGCTCTACGGTAAGTGCTATGCGACGATCGGCCAAATCGGCAACATTGAACACGAAAACGTTTCGCTCGGCAAAGCCGGTCGCAGCCGTTGGCTCGGACGCCGTCCGACGGTTCGCGGTATGGTGATGAACCCGATTGACCACCCGAACGGTGGCGGTCAGGGCAAGAGCAAGGGTGGTGGCGGACGTCAGCATCCTGTGTCGCCGTGGGGCCAGTTGGCCAAGGGTTTGAAGACTCGTCCGAAGTACAAGCCTTCAAACAAATTCATCGTGCAACGCCGCAAAAAGAAGAGCTAACCGGCTTACTGAAAAAAGAGATTGAGTTATGGGCAGAAGCTTAAAAAAAGGTCCGTTTGTTGATGATCACCTGATGCGCAAGATCGAGGCGATGAGCGCCGCGACGGCGAAGAAGCCGATCAAAACCTGGTCCCGGCGTTCCCTGATCACCCCGGACTTTGTCGGTCACACCTTCCTGGTGCACAACGGCAAGATTTTCAATTCGGTGTTCGTGACGGAAAACATGGTGGGACATCGGTTGGGCGAATTTTCGCCGACCCGTACGTTCCGCAAGCATGGACAGCACACTGAAAAGGCTGCCAAGTAGTAGACGTATTTGGCTGGTTGGATTTTTCGGGCTGAGCCTGGTGCTTGGTCCGGTTGGCGCTGAGACGCCGACGAATCGTTCTTTGAAGGATGGAAAAGCGGAGACAGTCCTGCGGGTGAAAGACTCGCGGGAGGAACTGTTGAAGACGATCGAGCAGTTGACGGAGAGCGTCGCATTGGCCAACGCCGAGGCGGATTTCTTCCGGCAGCTTTATCAAGAGCAGCGGCTGCGTTACGAAGCCCTCGGGGTGGATGCCCTGACGGTGGACGAAAAGCGGTTGCAGGAGCGAGTGCTGGCAGCGGTCAAAGAGGCCTACCAGTGCGAGCAAAAGCGACGCGAAAGCGCGAAGGCACTTGAGATTCTGTTGGCGACCAGCGAAGACCTGATTCGCGACGCGCAGCAGCTCAACCCGCAGAAGCGGGCCGAGTACGAAGTCGCCGTGCGAATGGCGAAAAGCGTGCTCGAGGGGAGAGGTCAGGGATCGATTCCTATTGGCACCTCGCTCAAAGATGGTAAGATCGTCGACCTTAATGGTGAATTGAAGACCGTCGTCATCAACCTAGGCAAGAGCCAAGGGGTGAAGGAAGGGATGCCATTTTGGGTCATCCGCAATGAGAAAGTGATCGGACGGTTGATGGTGGTCATCGTACGCGAGCAGTTGAGCGCGGCGCTGGTGGACCTGTCATCGGTCGATAAAACGAATTTAAAAGTGGGCGACCGAGTCGCCGTGGCAGCGGAAAAATAGACGCCGCCAGAAACAACGGGCAGCCTGAAGTTGCCCGCGTGAGAGAGAAAAGAAAAAACGAGAAGAGTTGGACTGATTATGGAAGTGAAAGCAATTACAAGATTTGCGCGCATTTCCGCCTTTAAGGCGCGGGAAGTGACGCGGGAAATCCAGGGAATGCCGGCATTGCTGGCTCTGGACGTGGTACGCTTTTCGCCGAAAAAGGCGGCGCGGCTCGTCAGCAAGACCCTGGCTACCGCCATCGCCAACGCCGAGAACAACAATCGCCTGAAGGCCCAGAACCTCTTCATCAAGGAAGCGGTCGTGGGTGAAGGCCCGACGTTCAAGCGGTTCCAGCCCAAGGCGCGCGGCAGCGCGGGCCCGATCCGCAAGCGCACTTCGCACATCAAGATCATTCTCATCGAACAGGAATTGAAACAGGAAAAGAAAGCGAAGAAGGCCGCCAAGACCGAAGCCGCCAAACCGGAGGCTAAGAGCTAAGCGTTCAACCGCCTAGAGCTAAGAGCTAAATTTATGGGACAAAAAGTTAACCCGATTGGTTTCCGCGTCGCCGTCAACCGCAACTGGCGTTCGATGTGGTATGCCTCCAAAAAAGATTTCCCCGTGTTCCTCTATGAGGACGCGATGATCCGCAAGTTTATCAAGAAAAAGCTGGAAGGCGCTGCCGTCTCCAAGGTGACCATCGAACGCGCGTCCAACCGCGTTCGCGTGAACATTCACACCGCCCGCCCGGGCGTGGTGATCGGCCGCAAGGCTTCGGAACTTGACAAGTTGAAGGACGAGATTCGCGCCCTCACCTCGAAGGAACGCGAAGTTCTGATCGACGTGAAGGAAATCAAGAATCCGGAACTCGACGCTCAGCTGGTGGCGGAAAACATCGCCCTCCAGATTGAACGCCGCATTTCTTTCCGCCGCGCGATGAAGAAGACGGTGCAGACGACGATGGACATGGGTGCCGATGGTATCCGCGTTCGTTGCTCCGGCCGCCTCGGTGGCGCGGAAATCGCCCGCACGGAAGAGACCCGTCAGGGTCGCGTGCCTCTCCACACGTTGCGCGCCAACATCGATTACGGCTTTGCCGAAGCGATGACGGTCGCCGGCAAGATCGGCATCAAAGTCTGGATCTGCCGCAAAGACGAAGCCCCGGTGCAGGCCTAACCCTCAACATTTGAACCAAGAAACGGTACGAGATTATGGCTCTTCTCCCCAAACGCGTTAAATATCGCAAGACGCAGCGCGGCAGCCGCAAAGGCTTCGCCTCCCGCAACGTCAATATCGACTTCGGCGCTTACGCCTTGCAAACCCTCGAGCGTGGCTGGATCACCAATGTCCAGATCGAAGCGGCTCGTGTGGCGCTCACCCGCAACATGAAGCGCAAGGGCAAGCTGTGGATCCGCATTTTCCCCGACAAGTCGGTGACGGCGCGCCCCCCGGAAACCCGAATGGGTAAAGGTAAAGGTCAGCCCGAATACTGGGTGGCCGTGGTGAAGCCCGGAAACATTTTATTTGAACTCGACGGTCTGCCGGAAGCCGTGGCGCGGGAATCCCTGCGTCTGGCCGCCACAAAGTTGGCGCTGCGCACCCGTTTCATCACCCGTGCAGGAAGGTTCTAAGATGAAGATTAGCGATGTGAGAGGTTTGAACGACGCGGAACTCGCGGCCAAGAAGGCCGAAGCGCGCCAGGAATATTTTAACCTGCGTTTGCAGCAGCAGACCGGCCAGCTCGAAAAGCCGAGCCGCATGAACGACCTGCGCAAGACCGTGGCGAAGATCGAAACGGTTGTGAGCGAACGCCGCCTCAACTTGAAAGTGACCAGCCGGACCCCGAAGGCCGCTGCCAAAACGGAAAAGAAGAAATAGTATATGAGCGAAGCTACCCAGACAGCCCCGGAATCCAAAGCGGTGGTCAAAGAGCGCGTCGGTGAAGTGGTCTCCGACAAGATGACGAAGACCATCGTTGTGAAGGTGGAACGCCGCGTGCCGCACGCCCGCTTCAAGAAGATCGTGAAGGTCACAAAGAAATTTTACGCTCACGACGAAAAGGGCGAAGCCAAGATCGGCGACACGGTGAAGATCCGTGAGACCCGTCCGTTGAGCAAACTGAAACGTTGGGAACTGGTAAGCGTGCTCAAGCACTAAGCCTAAGCAGGAAAAGATACAGCTATGATCCAGATTCGTTCTTGGGTGGATGTTGCCGATAATACCGGCGCGCGTCGCGCGACGATGATCGGTGTGATTGGGAAGAAGACGCTTTACGCCCGCGTCGGCGATGTCATCACGGCCAACGTGAAGGAAGCTGCCCCGGATGGCACGGTGAAGAAGAGTGAAGTGGTTCGTTGCGTCGTGGTCCGCTCCAAGCAGCCGATCCGCCGTAATGACGGTTCCTATGTGCGTTTTGACAACAACGCTGTTGTCATTATCGACAAGGACCTCAATCCCCGTGGCACCCGTATCTTTGGACCGGTGGCCCGCGAATTGCGCGAGAAGAATTTCATGAAGATCATTTCGCTCGCCCCGGAAGTGGTGTAAGCGCGCGAAAGGAAACGGTACATATGGCTAAGAATACACTTTTGGAACCCCAGAAAAAATTCCACGTGAAGAAGAACGACGTGGTGGTGGTGATCGCTGGAACGCAGCGCGGCAAGCGGGGCAAAGTCCTCGAAGTCCTGCGCGCGAAGAGCCGCGTGCTGGTTGAGGGCGTGAACCTCATCAAGAAGTCGCAGCGCAAATCCCAGGACAACCCCCAGGGTGGAATCATTGAACGCGAAGGTTCGCTGCCGATCAGCAACGTGATGCTGGCCGAAAGCTACGACGCTCGTAAGAACAACGGCGGCGCGCAAGCGGCCAAGAAATAACAGGTAAGACTATGAGTGCAACTGCTACTCTGCACAAAGAATACGTGGAACAGGTGATCCCGGCTCTGATCAAGAACCGCGGTTACAAGAACGTCAATCAGGTTCCGAAGATTGAAAAAGTGGTCGTGAACTGCTGCGTCGGCTCGGCGCAGGATGTGAAGGTGGCTGTGGAAGACGCCATTCATGATGTGCAGTCGATCACCGGCCAAAAGCCGATCAAGACGGTTTCGACCAAGAGCATCGCCAATTTCAAGCTTCGCGAGAATCAGGAAATCGGTTGCAAGGTGACTCTGCGCGGCCGCACGATGTATGAGTTCCTGGAACGCTTGATCCGCACGGCATTGCCGCGCATCCGCGATTTCCGCGGTGTGTCTCCGCGCGCCTTCGATGGCCGTGGCAGCTACACGCTCGGTGTCAAGGACCAGTCGATTTTCCCGGAAATCGAGCTCGAAAAAATCAAACGCAATTTGGGCTTTGACGTGACCATCGTCACCAGTGCCCGGACCAACGAAGAAGCGAAGGAACTGTTGTCCCTCCTGGGCATGCCGTTCTCCGACCGCAAACTCCAAAAATAAGTAAGTTATGGCCAAGACCACCTGGATTGTTAAACAGAAGAAGGCGCCGAAGTTCTCTTCGCGCAAGTACAACCGCTGCAGCCTCTCGGGCCGCCGTCGCGCTTTCATGCGCAAATTTGGCGTCAGCCGTATCCAGTTCCGCGAACTGGCGCTGCGCGGTGAAATCCCCGGTGTGACGAAAGCCAGCTGGTAACCGATATGCAGACCGATCCTTTAGGCGATTTTCTCACCACGCTCCGCAACGCTTCCCGTAGCGCCAAGTCGGAAGTAGTCACGAACTATTCCCGCATGAAGAGCGACGTAGCCCACATCCTGAAGCGGGAAGGCTATGTTTCCGACGTGGAAGTACTTTCGGAAAACAAGGCCAAGCCGCAGCTCAAGGTTGTGCTCAAGGGCAACGGCAAAAGCCGCGCCATTGTCAGCATCACCCGCTTGAGCAAGCCGGGTTTGCGCCGTTACGTGAATGCCGATAACATCCCGAATATTTTGGGCGGCATGGGCGTGTCGGTTGTGTCGACCTCCCAGGGTGTCCTGGCCGGTCATGAAGCGAAGAAACGCAGGCTCGGCGGCGAATTGCTGCTCAGCATCTACTAATATAAAGTTATGTCACGCATTGGACAGCGTCCCATCACCATTCCAGACAAAGTCAAGGTCGCCATTGACGGCTCGACCGTGAAGATCGAAGGCCCGAAGGGCAAGGCAGCGTACACGTTGCCGGAAAGCATCGCGGCCCGTCTGGACAATAAGAACCTTCTTGTCAGCAACGAAGGCAAGACTCGCCAGAGCAAGGCGCTCCACGGCTTGTCCCGCAGCCTGTTGGCGAATTACATTCTCGGTGCCGATCAGGGTTTCAGCAAGAAGCTTGAGATTCAGGGCGTCGGTTTCAAAGCCGCCGTTCAGGGCAAGGTGCTCGTGTTGAACCTCGGGTTTTCCCACCCGATCAACTACGAGATCCCGGCTGACATCAAGATCACCGTCACGGATGCGACCAACATTCTGGTCGAGGGTTCGGACAAGCAGAAGGTCGGAGCCGTCTCCGCCGATATCCGCGCTTTCTATCCGCCGGAACCGTATAAGGGCAAGGGTGTCCGTTACGCCGGTGAGCACATCATCCGCAAGGAAGGCAAGACTGCCCAGAGCAAGTAAACGACTATGGCTATTTTAACTAACAAAGCGAAGCGCGAACGCACGCACGTGCGCATCCGCAACAAGGTTTCTGGAACCGCCGAGCGTCCGCGCCTGAGCGTGAATTTTTCCGGGCAGCACATCCGCGCCCAGGTCATTGATGACAACGCCGGCAAGACTCTGGTGAGTGTGTCGACGACGGAAAAAGGTCTCGTCGCTTCGAAGCTGCGCCCGAACGTCAAGGGTGCCGAAGAAGTCGGCAAATTGGTCGCCGAGCGCGCCAAAGCTCAGAAAATCAGCAAAGTTGTCTTTGATCGCGGTGGTTTCACCTACCACGGCAAAGTGAAAGCCCTCGCCGACGCAGCTCGGTCGGGCGGATTGGAGTTTTAATTATGGCTTCTGAAAATAACGCCCCCGAAGTGAACGTTCCCGCGCCTGCGGCCGCCCCGGCTGGTTCCGCACCTGCTGGAGCCAAGTCTGCGGCTCCGGCCCATGGCAATCACCGCAACGACAATCGCGGTGGTGGCGGACAGCGCCGTGGCGGTCAACGCCGCCCTCGCAATGACCGTGGTCAAGGCGAAGGCGACAAGAGCGACATGGTCGAGAAGGTTGTGTACATCAACCGATGCGCCAAAGTGGTCAAGGGTGGTCGCCGTTTCAGCTTTAGCGCACTCATCGTTGTGGGCGACCGCAAGGGTCAAGTAGGCGTGGGTTTCGGCAAGGCGAATGAAGTCTCCGAAGCGATCCGCAAGGCGACTGACGCTGCGCGCAAGCATTTGGAACCGGTCTCGCTCAAGGGCGCGACGATTCCCCACGAAGTGGTTGGCGAGTTCGGTGGCGGCCGTGTGCTGCTCCGTCCGGCCTCTCCCGGTACCGGTATTATCGCTGGTGGCGGCGTCCGCGCCGTGGTGGAAGCGGCTGGCGTCAAGGACGTCCTGGCCAAGTCTCTCGGTTCGGGCAATCCCGCGAACGTGGTGAAGGCGACGCTGCATGCGTTGAGCCAACTGCGTCAGCGCGAGGCCATCTTCAAGCTGCGTGGCAAGGCCATCAAGGTCAAGGCTCCGGCCGTTGCGGCAGCTGCCAATTAAATTATTCAGGTAAGTATTAAGGAAACACGATTATGCGTCTTCACACTCTCAAGCCCCGTCCCGGATCGACTCACCGCGTCAAGCGGCTCGGCTGCGGCGAAAGCTCAGGCCATGGCAAAACCAGCGGCAAGGGCCACAAAGGTCAGAAAGCCCGTTCCGGTGGCAGCCTCCGTCTTGGATTTGAAGGCGGCCAGATGCCCCTCATCCGTCGTATCCCGAAGCGTGGTTTCAATAACGCCGCCTTCACGATCGACTATGCTCCGGTGAATCTCTCCTCGCTGGAAAAGCTGGACGTCACGGGCGTGATCGATGAAGCCGTTCTGCGCAAGGCCGGCCTCGTGGACGGCAAGTGGGCGGGCGTCAAGATTCTCGGTGGTGGCGACATCACCAAGAAGCTTTCGCTTAAGGTTCACGCGCTCAGCGCCAGTGCTCGCGAGAAGGTAGAGAAGGCTGGTGGTACGATTGAAATCGTGCCGCTCAAGCTGCATCCCGCTCCGGCCCGCGGATCGCGCATTGCCACCATCGAAGCTGCACGGGCCGCCAAGAAATAGTTGTAACCCGGGATTGAAAGGGCGCGCAAGCGGACCAGCCTCATGCTATCGGCATTTACCAACTCGTTTAAGATTCCCGAACTTCGGCAGCGTGTGATTTTCACGCTGGCGATGATCATCATCGTGCGTATTGGTGCTGCGATCCCTTGCCCCGGCGTCAACACGACGGTTCTCGGCGAGTTTTTCAAGACGGTCGTGGATCAATCGTCGGGTGGGTCTAGTAATATTATTGGTCTGTTCAATATCTTCAGCGGCGGCGCTTTGGAAAATTGCGCCATCTTTTCGCTGGGGATCATGCCCTATATCAGCGCATCGATCATGATGCAGTTGCTGACGGCGGTGATTCCGAGCATCGGCAAGATGGCTCGCGAAGAGGGCGGTCGCCAGAAGATCAATCAGTACACCCGCATATTCACCATCGCGCTTTGCTTGTTCCAAGGCTACTTGTTCGCGGTGGGTTTTGAACATCCCGGTCGCATCCCGCTGTTGAACGGCATTGAGCAGGTGGAAGCCACGCTCGGTTTGAAGCTGGTGCCTGACTCGGGTTGGACCTTCCGCTTTATTTGTGTGATGAGTCTCACGGCGGGAACCATGCTCCTGATGTGGCTCGGCGAACAGATTACCGACAAGGGTATCGGCAACGGTATCTCCATGGTCATCACTGTCGGTATCGTCGCCCGCCTGCCCGCCGCCTTGGTGCAGGGTTTCCAGAAGGTGTTCCCGACAGCCGGTGGCGAAGGGGTCAGTCCGTTGGTGCTTGTGGTCTTGCTAGCGTTTGTCTTCGCGGTCATCGCGGGTACGATTGCCATCACCCAGGCGATGCGCAAGATTCCGGTGCAGTATGCCAAGCAGGTTCGCGGGAACAAGGTGTATGGTGGCCAGACGTCTTTCCTGCCGCTAAAGGTGAATTATGCGGGCGTCATGCCGATCATTTTCGCGCAGTCCATTTTGGTGTTCCCCTCGATGATTCTGGGATTCCTTTTCCCGCAATCGGCGTGGGTGAATGATCTGGCGCATGAGCTGAACAGCGGTGTCACTCATTATGTGCTGTACACGTTGATGATCTTGTTCTTCTCGTACTTCTGGGTGGCGACGCAGTTCAATCCGATCCAGATTGCGGATGACTTGAAAAAGCACGGCGGCTTTGTCCCCGGTGTGCGTCCCGGCCAGCCGACGGCAGATTTTCTCGATTTTACCATGACTCGCTTGACGCTCGCGGGTGCGGTGTTCCTGACGGTTCTGGCGGTGTTGCCCATGTTGGCGACCCAGACGCTCGGAATTCCCTACATCACGGCGCAGTTCTTTGGCGGCACCAGCTTGCTGATCATGGTGGGCGTCATGCTCGACACGATGCGTCAGATGGAGACCTATTTGCTGCAGCGTCATTATGATGGCTTCCTGAAGAAAGGTCGCATTCGCGGCCGGACCTCGATGGGCGGCGTCGGCGCGCAGGGCCAGTCCTTGGACAATGGCCATATGATTTGGATTTACATCGGCGTGGCCGCTTTGATCCTGGCGGCGGTGGTCATCTCACTGCTTCCTAACTCGAAATGACCTCCCGTTCCGTGATTCCGATCAAGAATGCAACCGAAATCGAACACATGCGCCAAAGCGGGCATGCGCTTCGGTCGATTCTTGACGAGCTTCGCGGCATGGCACAGCCGGGGGTGACGACGCGCGAGATTGATGTGCGGGCGGGGGAGTTGATCAAGGCCAAAGGTGGCAAGAGCCCGTTTTTGAATTATCGCGGGTTTCCGGGGAATATCTGCGTGTCGGTGAACGAGGAAGTCGTTCACGGCATCGGCGGATCGCGTCGCATCCAATACGGCGACGTGGTGAAGATTGACGCAGGTCTGATCTTGAACGGCTGGGTCTCGGACTCGGCGATCACGGTCCCCGTGGGAGAGATTGATCCGGCGGTGGCCAAGATGTTGGTCGCGTCGGAAGAGTCGCTGATGGTGGGTATTGCCCAGGCGCGCGCGGGAAACCGGGTGCACGATATTTCAGCGGCGATCGAGCAGTACGTGGTCAAGCGCGGCTACTCGGTGGTGAGAGAATTTGTCGGTCATGGCGTTGGACGCCAGTTGCATGAGGAACCGCAGGTGCCGAATTACGGCCGCGCGGGGACGGGTGCAAAACTGAAGGCCGGAATGACGATTTGTATCGAGCCGATGGTGAACCTGGGGCGACCCGAGGTGAAGATTCTGGCCGATGGATGGACTGTGGTGACGACGGATGGAAAGCCGTCGTGCCATGTAGAGCACACAGTATTAATAACGGAGGACGAACCGGAAATTTTGACATGCCTGGGGACGACAGAATCGAAGTCGTAGGAAGCGTTGTCGAAGCGCTGCCGAGCTTGAATTACCGCGTGGCGCTGGCCAACGGGCACCGCGTGATAACGCGGTTGTCGAGCGAGATGCGATTAAACTTCATTCAGGTCTTGCCAGGCGACAAAGTTGTTGTAGAATTCAGCCCTTACGACCTGAGTCGTGGCCGGATATTGCGACGCAGTGAAAAAGTAACGGAAAAGAAGAAATTATGAAAGTACGAGCTTCAGTAAAACGCCGCACCGCGGACTGCCAGGTAGTTCGCCGCAAGGGGCGCGTTTATATCATCAACAAAAAGAACCCGCGCTTGAAACAGCGTCAGGGCTAATCCACGTAATACACGCATATGCCACGTCTTCTCGGTATTGATATCCCCGGTGACAAACGGATCGAAGCCTCCCTGCCTTATATTTATGGCAGCGGACCGGCCCGCGCCAAGCTCGTTCTCGAGCAGGCCGAAATCGACCCCAACGTTCGCGCTAAAGAGCTGACCGATCAGCAATTGAACCGCATCATTCAGGTTATCCAGGAAAACAAGTTTGTCATCGAAGGCGATCTTCGCCGCGAGCTCCAACAGAATCTGAAGCGCCTGCAGGCGATCAACTGCTACCGTGGCATCCGCCATCGTCGCGGCCTCCCTGTCCGCGGTCAGCGCACTGGCACGAATGCCCGTACCCGCAAGGGACCGCGCAAGACCGTCGGCGTCCAACGCAGCAAAGATGCGAAGGCAGCCAAATAACAACGCATAGGCTGACGCATCCTATCATCAATCCGTAAACGAGACATTTCTATGGCAGACGAGAAACCCGCAGTTAAACCCGCTAAAGCGCCCAAGGCCGAAAAGTCCGAAGCGAAGAAAGCGCCCGCCGCCGAAGTCAAACCGGCGGAGGCAATCTCCACCAGCCTGTCGCTCGATCCGAACGACATGGAGAAGCCCAAGATTGTAAAAGCCAAGGGCAGCAAGAACATCACCGTGGGTATCGCCAATATCTTGGCCACCTTCAATAACACCTTGGTTACGATCACCGACTTGAACGGCAACGTCATCGGTTGGTCGAGCGCCGGCAAGTGCGGTTTCCGCGGTTCGAAGAAGTCGACCGCTTACGTCGCCCAGGTTGTCGCGCAGGACGCTTCCCGCCAGGCCATGGGCCACGGGCTCAAGGAAGTTTCCGTCAAGGTCAAGGGTCCCGGGACCGGTCGTGAATCGGCCATCCGCGCCCTGCAGGCCATCGGCCTCGAAGTGACTTCGATTACCGACGTCACCCCCGTCCCGCACAACGGTTGCCGCCCGCGCAAACAACGCCGCGTGTAATCCACTCAATCCTTACTACTCGATCCTATGGCACGTTATACTGGTCCCCGCACAAAGAAGAGCCGCCGCTACGGTGTTCCGCTTTTTGGTCCCTCCAAAGCCCTCGAACGCAAGAATTATCCTCCGGGAGTTCATGGCGACAAGGGCCGCCGCAAACAATCTGAATACGCCGTGGCGTTGGGCGAAAAGCAGAAGCTGCGCTTGATGTACGGTATTCTTGAGCGTCAGTTCCGCCGCTATTTTGAGATCGCCTTGCGCGGTCGTGGCATCACGGGCGAAAAGCTCCTTCAACTTCTCGAAACCCGTCTCGATAACGTGGTGTATCGTCTGGGCTTCAACAATTCCCGTCGCGGCGCGCGCCAGATGGTCGGTCACGGCCATATCCGCGTCAACGGCAAGAAGGTCACCATCGCTAGCTACAATGTGAAGGTGGGCGATATCATCACCGTCCGCGAAGCGGCCGTGTCCCGCGCACTGGCCACCAAAGGCCTCGATGCCACGCAGATTGCCCCGATTCCGGATTGGCTGCTGCAGGACAAGGAAAACTTCAAGGGCGAAGTGAAACGCATTCCGTCCCGCGAAGAGATCGCGCCGATCGTCAACGAGCAGCTCATCGTCGAATTGTATTCCCGATAAGCCAATTGCCTGACGTAGGGCACCCGAAACAAGGCGCTTCCCGCAAGCGCCTTGCGGTGTTTAAACGGCAGCCGCTTTTAACCACAGTCTGCGATTTCGGTATCGGCCGCAGATTGAAACCAAGAGATACCAAACAATGACCGTTGGTCCGACGTCGGCTAGGCTGGCCGAATCAGGGTAACCCGGTCGAAGGAGAAAAATGCCAATTCGTTTAGGTCGTTTCGAAATGCCGAATCGTCTCCAAAAAGACGAGGCGAGCGCCACTCCCACTTACGCCAAGTTCGTGGCAGAACCGTTCGAGGCCGGTTATGGCCACACCATGGGGAATTCCCTGCGTCGCGTATTGCTTTCCTCGCTGGAAGGCGCGGCGATCATCAATGTGAAGATCGAAGGCGCGCAGCATGAATTTGCCACGTTGCCGGGTGTCGTGGAAGACGTCACCGACATCGTTCTCAATCTCAAGAAGATCCTCTTCAAGCTTCCCAACCGCGAACCTCGCACCTTGTTCCTGAATGTGAACAAGGAGGGTGCTGTAACTGCTGGCGACATCAAGCTCGACGCAGGCGTGGAAGTGCTCAACCCCGATCAACTGATTTGCACCCTCGACAAGAAGCAGCGCTTCGAAGCCGAATTTCAGGTGCGCGTCGGCCGCGGCTACTGCAGCGCCGAACACAACAAGGGCCCGGAACAGTCCATCGGCGTCATCCCGATTGACTCGCTGTTCTCCCCGGTGCGCAAGGTCAAGTACACGGTGGAAAACACCCGCGTCGGCCAGCGCACGGATTACGACAAACTCGTCCTCGAAATGTGGACGGACGGTCGCCTGACCCCGGACGAAGCGCTTCTGCAATCCTCGGCGATCCTTCGCCATCACCTCGACATCTTTGTCAACTTTGACAAGGAACCGATTGAATTCGAGGAAGCCGCTCCGGCCGTCAGCCAGGAGAACACCAAGCTCAAGAAGCTTTTGAACATGAGTGTCAACGAAATCGAGTTGTCGGTCCGCGCGGCCAACTGCTTGAACAACGCCAACATCACCACGGTGGGACAGCTCGCCATGAAGACCGAGGCGGAGATGCTCAAATATCGCAACTTCGGCAAGAAGTCGCTCAACGAAATCAAGGACAAGCTGCAACAACTCGGCCTGTCCCTCGGTATGAAATTCGACACCAACCTGCTCGACATTCCCGCCGAAGTAAAACCGGAATAATCCCTGTATGCGTCACCTCGTTAAAATTCGCAAGCTCGGACGCACGACCAAACATCGTGAGTCGCTGCTGGCCAACCTTGTCGTCAGCCTCATTCAACATAA
Source organism: Verrucomicrobium sp. (assembly GCA_017849585.1). GTDB lineage: Bacteria > Verrucomicrobiota > Verrucomicrobiia > Methylacidiphilales > UBA1321 > UBA1321. The sequence continues at coordinate 58,803 of JAFIGT010000012.1, read as the reverse complement.
CCGCATCAAGACCACCCTGGCCAAGGCCAAGGCAGTCCGCCCCCTCGCTGAGAAGATTGTTACTCTCGGCAAGAAGGGGACGTTGCACCATCGCCGTCTCGCCATTGCCAAGCTGGGCAATGAGAGCGCGGTGAGCAAGCTCTTCAAGGAAATCGCTCCCAAGTTCCAGGAACGCAAGGGCGGTTACACCCGCATTATCAAGCTCGGTAATCGCACTACGGATGCCGCCCTCGAGGCGTTCATTGAGTGGACCGACGTTGTCATCGAAGCCCCCGTGGCCAAGGCTCCTGCAAAGGCCGAAGCCAAGACGGAGACTCCCGCGACGGAAGCCGCTGCGGAAAAGCCCGCCAAGAAGACAACCAAGAAAAAGGCTGAATAAGTCTTAATCTCAGAGTTGCTTGCAAAAAGCCGTGATGGAGTCATCCATCACGGCTTTTTCGTTTTTACAGGGTTTGATGATGAATTTCCCTTCAGATTCAATGCTTTTTCCTAAGCTAAGTGGCAATTGTGTCGAACGCATTACATAGGGAGTTACGTAAGCCAACGTAACTATTTTTACGGCTATACTAGCAAAAATAGGGAATGGCGTTTGGTCATGAGGGATTATGAAGAAAAGTAGTTTGAAGTTCCGATTAATTAGCACCGGCATTTTAATCACGATCATCCCGGTACTATTGGCGGCTTTGGTCACGTGGTACCAGTTGACGGACATCAAGAAGGATGTCACGCAATCGGTGCTAAAGCTCAGTTCGGACGACTACACGCACTTGGCCCAATCTGTGGAAGACCAGGCAAAGGTTGCCTACAAGCTTTTGAACGAAGAGTTGGAGAAGATTCTTTCCATGGCCGATGCGGAGTTGAAACGTCATGGGCCGATTCGTGTGAACGCGGGTGAGACCGTGAGCTGGACGGCGGTGAATCAATTCGACAAAAGTACGCAGTCGGTGACCTTGCCCAAGGTCTATTTGAAGGAAAGCTGGCTGGGACAGGTGGATGATACGGCGGTCAATGTGCCAGTCGTGGACGACGTACACCGGGTTACGGGGGATACAGCCACCATCTTTCAGAGGATGAATGACAAGGGCGATATGCTGCGGATCGCGACCAGTGTGGTGAAGGCGGATGGGAAGCGGGCGATTGGCACCTATATTCCTGCGGTGAATCCGGACGGCGCGCCGAATCCGGTCATTGCGAAGGTGCTGAAGGGCGAGACCTTTGTAGGGCGCGCTTTTGTGGTGGATCAATGGTACTTGGCGGCCTATCAACCGCTGTCGGATGCGGATGGAAAGATCATCGGTATTCTCTATGTGGGGGTGCCGGAGAAGACGGCGTCCACGCAATTGCGGGAATCGATCATCGCCCGCAAGATCGGCAAGAGTGGTTATATTTTCGTGTTGAATGCGAAGGGTGAGGCGAAGGGCAAGTATGTGATCTCCTATCAGGGCAAACGTGATGGCGAGAATATTTACGGGGCGAAAGATTCCAGCGGTACGTTATTCATCAAGGAGATTATAGATAAAGCCCTGGTTTTGAAATCGGGTGAGGTGGGTTCGCAATACTATCCGTGGCAGAATAGTGGTGAGACGGCACCGCGAATGAAGATCGCCTATTTCACGTACTTTCCGCAATGGGATTGGGTCATTGGCGTGAGTGCCTATGAAGATGAATACATGGGCTCGGTCTATCATGTAAATAATCTGATCAATCGCTCCATCCAGTTCCAGTTAATGCTGGTGGTGGTGGCATCGCTGGTGGCGGCGGGTTGTTTTTATCTGATCTCGAGTCGGATTTCGCACGAGGTGAGCACCATCTGCGAAAATCTCGGCTCTTGCAGCCGGGAGACTGTAGCGGCCTCGAATCAGGTGTCATCCGCCAGCCAGCATCTGGCATCTGGTGCGAGCGAGCAGGCCGCCTCCCTGGAGCAGACAAGCGCATCGATGGAGGAGATGACCAGCATGACCAAGCGCAATGCGGAGAATTCGCAAAGCGCGAAGAAATTGGCAGAGGATGCCAGCAATGCGGCGCGTAAAGCGACGGGTGATATTGATACCATGAGTCATGCGATGCAGGCGGTGGGGCATTCGTCCGAACAATTGCGTGTGGCCATGGACAAGATCGAATCTTCCAGTGGAGAAATCACGCAGATTATGAAGACAATCGATGAGATTGCCTTCCAGACTAACATTCTTTCGATTAATGCGGCTGTGGAAGCAGCGCGTGCCGGCGAGGCGGGCGCAGGGTTTGCCGTGGTGGCCGACGAGGTGAGAGCCTTGGCTCAACGCAGTGCGGAGGCCGCCAAACAAACGGCTCGCATCATCAAAGAGTCGAGTGATAGCAGCCGCAAGGGGATGGAAGTCACGCAAAAGGTGGCTGAAGATCTGGAAAATATGAACAAGACCGCGCAGCAGGTCAGCGTGAGTCTCGAAGCGATTGTCAACAAGGCTTCGCAGGTGGATGAAGTGATTGCGGAGATCACGACCGCAAGCAAGGAGCAGAGCGAGGGTATCAGTCAGGTGAGCATTGCTCTCAATCAAATGGATAAGGTGACTCAGGGTAATGCCGCCAGTGCCGAGGAAACTGCTGCGGCGGCGGAAGAGTTAAATGCACAGTCCATGGAGTTGAACCATGTCGTCGCCCTGTTGGAAGAATTGGTGCGGGGAAGTCGCAAGCTGGCGAAGGATTTGCATTCAAGCCCGTCGAGTAGCTTGGGACAGGGTGAGGGTTCGCCGAAGAATGCGCCTGGTCTGGCTGCGCCGCAGCGGAGCCGAAGTGAGAAATTCGAAGACGAATTTACGAATTAGGTGCTATCGACTGAGCCTAGAGATCTGTCCGTATATGACAGGCTCATAGAAGGAGCTCCATCCATATCGAACTTTCTTACCCCTGCTGCAACAGGCTCTCCGCGAGTGCGAGAGACTTGGTGGTTTGACCACCCAGCATACGCGCGATTTCCTTGATGCGTTCCTTATCGGTCAGGCGGGTCAGTTCCGTCACGGAACGGTTTTGACGCACGCTCTTGGCGACGGCGAAATGTTGCTGTCCCTGCGCGGAGACTTGCGGGAGGTGGGTGATGCAGAGTACTTGATGAGAGTTGCCGAGGCCGCGCAGTTTCTTGCCGACCTGGGTGGCGGTTTCGCCGCCGACATTGGCATCGATTTCGTCGAAGATGAGGACGGGAACTTCGTCGACTTCGGCTAGGGTGGTTTTGATGGCCAGCATCACGCGGGCCATTTCACCGCTGGAGGCAATGGCGCGGAGTGGGCGTGGTTCCTCGCCGACATTGGGGGCGAAAATAAACTCAATGCGATCGATGCCATCCCGGCCGGCTTCGGTGAGGGGGGTGACATCGATGCGAAAGAGTGCTTTGGAGAAGCCGAGGCCTCGGAGTTCTTTTTGAATTTTTTCCCCGAGCGGTGCGGCGGCTTTTTTGCGGGCGGCGCTCAGTTTCTGCGCAGCACTATCAAAGGCTTTTTGCGCGGCGACTTCTTCGGCCGCGAGTTTGGCGAGGGTTTCGTCGCTGGATTGCAGGCTGGCGAGTCCATCGGCGGCGCGTTCGCCGTGGGTGATGACCTCGGCGAGGGTGGGACCGTATTTCTTTTTCAGTTTTTGGATGAGGTTGATGCGTTCTTCCAGTTGATTGAGCGTGCCGCTGTCGGCGTCGACGCTTTCGATGCGTTCGGTGACGCTGGCGGCGAGTTCCTGGAGCTGGGCAATGGCAGAGCGATTGAGCGCGGCGGTTTCCTCAAGACTGCCATCGATCTTTTGCCAGGCGGCGAGGGAGCGTTCGACATGGGCGAGCTGGGAGAGGACGGAGTTTTCGCTTTCGCTGAGGAATCCGGTGATGGTGCCGGCCAGCTCGATGAGTTGACGGGCGTTGCTGGCGATTTTGTAATCGCGTTCAACGGTTTCATCATCGCCCGGCTTGAGCTGGGCGCCTTCGATTTCTTTGACTTGAAAGGAGAGGAGATCCACTTTTTGCGCGCGGGTGGCTTCATCGAGTTGGAGCGATTCGCGTTTCTGCCGGATCTGGCGGAGGCAATCCCATGCGGACTGGACGGCTTCCAATGGGGGGGTGAGTTTGCCGTAGGCGTCAAGCACGGCCGTCTGACGTTGGGGCAGGAGCAGCGATTGGTGATCGTGCGGGCCGTGCACATCGACGAGGAGGTCGCCCAATTTCTTGAGGCCTTGAAGCGTCACGGCGCTGCCATTGGCAAATTGCTTGTTGGTGCCGGTGGCCGTGAAGGTGCGTTTGAGCAGGAGGGTGTGGTCTTCGCAAGGTTCGGCGCCGATTTCTTCGAGCACGGAGTTGATCTCGCGGGCGAGGTGCTTGTCTTCTATGGCGAAGTCCGCTTCCACGGTGCAGGCTTGTTCGCCTGTGCGGATGAGGGTCTTGTCGGCGCGCTCGCCGAGTAGGAGATTGAGGCCGTCGATGAGGATGGATTTGCCGGCGCCGGTTTCACCAGTGAGGATGTTAAAGCCGGGGCCGAGCTCCCAGAGGAGGTCATCGACGAGGGCCAAATTTTTCAGTCGAAGGGAACGGATCATGATGCGAAGGGGCGGGAGTTAGGGAGCGTCGAATTCGATCTGGAATGTTTCCTTGTATTGCACGCGGGGAGGGAGTGGGTCGTTGGCGCCGTTGGGCAGGTCAAAAGTAAGCTCACGTCGCACGCTTTCATGCGGTTTCAAAGTGGCGATGGTATCAAGCTTGCTACTGGCCCGAAGGGAGTCGCTGGGCTCCAGCGGAGGAGGATCACCACTGGCAGGGTCATATTCCATATCGCGGGGGACAACCTTCTTCCATGGACGAACTGTGATGCGGATATTGTGGGCCGCCTTTTCTCCGGGATTGGAGACGACATAGCGTACGAGGCAGCGGTACGAGTCCAGTTCCTCAATGGTGTATTCGGAGACGACAACTTCGGCGCGTTCGATAACGGGTGGCGGCAAATTTTGGGGAGCGCTTTTCTGCCGTGCTTCCTGCACGGGCACGACGTAATTGCTGAACCAGAGTTGGGCGAAGACCACCATGACGATGCCCCCCGCAACGACGAAGGTAAATTGACGCCAGTTCATGGGCGGGATTGTGGCGCGCTCTATGACCCACGGCAAGCGCGTTTACTCGTGTGGACTACTCACCGATGATCTTGATCAGGGCGCGCTTACGGCGCAGGCCGTCGAATTCGCCGTAGAAGATTTGTTCCCACGGGCCGAAGTCGAGTTCGCCCTTGGTGACCGCTACGACCACTTCGCGGCCCATGATGGTGCGTTTGAGGTGGGCGTCGGCGTTGTCCTCCGCGCCGTTGTGTTTGTATTGGGAATAGGGTTTTTCGGGTGCGAGTTTTTCGAGCCACACTTCGAAATCCTGATGCAGGCCGGATTCGTCATCATTGATGAAAACCGAGGCGGAAATGTGCATCGCGTTCACGAGACACAGGCCTTCCTGAATGCCGCTTTCGCGCAGGGCGGCTTCGACTTGTGGCGTGATGTTGAGGAGTTGACGGCGTTTCGGTACTTCGAACCAGAGTTCTTTTCGGAATGATTTCATAGTTAAGAGGTGGTGGGACGACGAAAACGATTCTAACCCCGCAGCGGCTTGGTCTTGTAATACTCCACTTCGCCTGCTGCCGCAAATCGTGCCACCTTTTCGATGAGCCTCTGACGATCGGCGGGTTTCAGCGTCTGAAATCGACGGACGAGTTCCGCTTTTTCGCGAACGTATTCCGGTTTTTCCGCCCCGGTGATGAGCACGGAAACAGGTAAAGACAGGGCGAAGTAGATGCAATCTGCGATGGAGAGGACGTTCGGCACAATCGGGTCCGCCGTCGTCCACGTTACCTTCTCATTCATCGTCTTCGATGCAAAGAAACGACCATCGGCCAGCGTCTTCATGGCCAAGATGCCAATTTGCTTCTCCTGTGCGGCAGGCAGGACGTTGGAGATGAAGCTGTGCTGAGCGGCGGCGTCGACCGGGCTGACGGGAAATTGAGTGGCCGTGAAGGGAGACAGTGTATTGCCGAGGCGCTGCAACATTCTCACATGTGCATAGGGACTCGCATGCCCGGTAAAACCCAGATGCCGGATTTTTCCTTCCTTCTTTGCCTTTAGGGCTTCCTCGAGCACACCGCCATCCAGCCGTTGATTGACATCCTCGGGCGAGGACAGCATATGCATCTGCCACAGATCGATGACGTCTGTCTTCAATCGGGAGAGTGATCCCTCTATGGCCAGGCGCGCGGTCTTGGCGTCTTTCGCTTCGGATTTCGTCATCAGGAAAATGGAGTCGCGATATTTGGGTGTCAGATATTTTCCGTAACGCTCCTCACTCACCCGCGGGCCATACGCCTCTGCGGTATCGAAGAAGCGGATGCCTTCCGCCAGCGCCGCCTCGATGGTCGCTTGCGCCAAGGCTTCCGTCGTCCAGCCGATGTGGTAACCGCCGAGGCCGAGACAGGTTACCTCTGGGCCATTCGCTCCGAGCTTGCGTTTCGGTAGGGGTTGACCGAGCGCGTCGGGTGCCGCCTGCGATAAGGAGGGGGCCAGAGAGGAAGTTCCGGCCGCAGCCAACGCGAGAAGAAAGTCCCGACGGTTCATGGGCCGATTCTGCGACGATTTCGATTCCACGCAAGGCGAAAGGGCAAGGCATCTCCCCCTGGGGCTCTGGCGGAGAGGTGTCAGCCGTGCGTAAAATAATTAGTTGACATATAAACAGTATTATACTAAACAGTATGCATGAAAACAAATGACCTCTGGAAAGTCCTGGCCACTATTGCTGTTCTGGTTTTGTTTCATTTCACGATGGTCCGCTTGGCCGAGTACAAAAAGACCACGGCCATCGCCGAGCGGGAAGCCAAGGCCGCCTTTACTGCCGAGCGTGCGCTGGGGCTCCGTCCCGTCCGGTTTGTGCTGCCGGGCAGTCAGGCGCTGTAGAGAGGTGCCTCGCCCCTAACAAGCGGCCAATTCTGGCCTATTCTGAAGGGACTGACGACGTCGGATCGTTCCACCCGAACCGCCCGAGTTCACCGCTTCAGATTGCGAGAGATCCCGGCTTGCGCCATGAATCAATCGACATAAGACATCCACCGTTTGCTTCAACTCCACGGACTGAACACTGAGTTCTTCCGCTGCTTGGGCGGTTTGTTCGGATTCGGAAGAGTTCGTCTGCGTTACTTTGTCCAGTTGTTGAACAGCACCGCTGATTTGCTCGATTCCTTGCGCCTGCTCCTTGGAGCCGTGGGCAATTTCCATCACGAGTCGATCCACACGCTCGGAGAGTTCCATCATGCGCTTGAGTCCCGCTTCAACATCCTGCGCCTTGTTTTCGATGGAGCCTAGGCTCCGCACCACTTTTTCGTTCACACGTACTCCCGCTGCGCCACGCCGGATGGATTCTTCGATGATACTGGAAGTTTGCCGGGCCGCTTCTGCGCTTCGTTTGGCAAGATGGCGTACTTCGTCCGCCACCACGGCAAAGCCGGCCCCGGCTTCACCCGCGCGGGCAGACTCCACCGCCGCGTTCAACGCCAGAATATTGGTTTGGAAGGCAATGCCATCGATGGTTTGGATAATGGCACTGATGGCATCGCTGGATTCCTTGATCGCCTCCATCGAGGTACTCATTTCCTTCGAAAACTGCCGCACTTCTCCGACGATACTTTTGAGCTCGTCCATTTGCCGGACATTCTCCTGTATGGTCTGCCGGGATTGCTGCGACATCTCGCAGGCCATGCGGGCATCCTCCGCATTGTGTCGGGTCATGCCCGACATTTCTTCCAACGAAGAGCTGGTTTCTTCGAGCGAGGATGCCTGTTCGCTCGCTCCTTGAGAGAGAGATTGGCTGGAGGCGGACAACTGCGAGGCTGTTTCCGCTACTTCATGCGCTCCCTTCCCGAGCGATATACTCGCATAGCTTAGCGATGAGATGATCAATTTCTGGATAAACCAAGCGAGTGAGACCGCCACGGCCATGCCGCCCACCGCGATAAAAATCAGCCAGACCGATCGGCGGGCGACCAATCCGGCGGCCAGTCGCTCCGTTTTCAAATTCCGGTCGTTGGCCATTGCCACGACCCGGTCGATCGCGTTTCGGTGCTGTTCATAAGCAGTCTGCATTTCTCCGAAGGCAAGGGCTGTGGCCCGAATTTTGTCTCCTGCCCGCAGCGCTGGGAGGAACGATTCATTTACCAGTCGATAGAATCGTTGCGCGGGCTCATAAGAGTCTTTCAGTAAAATGGTTTTCATTTCCCCTTCGGCCAACTCCTTGGTCCAAAACTCGTGTCGATCTGCGTAATCCTTTTGCAGGCCGACCAGGCGTTCCGCACAAGCTTTTTGTTCCTCGGCGGTTTTGACTCCGAGCGCCTGCAAGCATACCAAATAGGATTCGATGATGTATTCCGGCGGTGGAAGAATATCCGCCACCAAATCCTTTCCCTGAATAATCTCGGCGTAGACCGGTCCGTTGACCTTGAGCAGACTCAGTGTGTTATTAGACAGAAGCGCATAGGCGAGAAAAATGACGGCTGAAACTCCCGTCATGGTGAAAAGTTTGGCGCTGAGTTTTGATCCCTTAAAATGCTCGAGCATAATTCCCCTCCTTTTGTGGTCGCCCACGGGCCGGCGTTTTCCACTTCCCATTTTTACTCGGCACAACTTCATCCAAGTTAAGTATAAGAATGCGTGATACTTTGCTCCCCAGTGACACACCATTCCATGAAGAGTAAACCCCTGTTCTTGTACGATCGAGTGAAGTATTTCCCCTCATTCTCCTCTCTTGCGCTTTGCCGTGAGTATGAAAAACTACGCTCACTTGTATGAGCGACCCGAATGCCAAGCCTTTCATGGAGCACCTGGATGACCTGCGCTGGGTCGTGGTAAAGTCCATACTGGCGCTCGCCATTGGAGTTACCCTCTGTTTCATCTACACGAAGGAGTTGCTCGATGTGCTGGAGTGGCCGTTGCGTCAAGCGGGGCAGGATCCGGCCACCATCGCGGTGGTGTTGCATCCCGCGGACCCGTTCTTCATTCAGATTCAGATCAGCATGATGGGGGGGGTGATTCTTTCGCTGCCCTTCATTCTCTACTTCATTGCGGGGTTCATCCTTCCGGCCCTCACGCCGCGCGAGAAGAAGTACCTCGCTCCCGTCTTCACTGCGGGAGCGCTGCTGTTCCTGGTCGGGATCGCGTTCTGCTATTTTCTGGTCCTGCCCCAAACGTTCGCGTTCTTCATCGACTACAATAAATGGATGGGAGTGCAGGCGAACTGGACGCTGAGCAATTACATCGATTTCACTGTGCAGATGCTTTTGGGCTTAGGGCTGGCATTTGAATTTCCACTGGTGCTGATGTTGCTGAATATCCTCGGCATCTTGCCGCATGCCTCCCTTGTCGAGTACCGCCGCCACGCCCTGATCATTGTGGTGGTGATCGCCGCGTGCATCACACCCAGTTCGGATCTCTTCAGCCTCGTCGTGATTTCCGCGCCGCTCTACGTCCTCTACGAGGCGTGTGTGTGGCTGACATGGCTGCGGGAATTGAAGGCGGGCAAGCCGCCGGAAGTGTTGGACAATATGCCGATGGAGTAGGCCCCGTAGGACGCTACCCCTCCGTCGCTGCGGCGAGTTCGTGCAATGCGTTCATGCGGGCATAAACGCCATTGGCGGCGAGCAGGGATTCGTGATCGCCGGACTCGACGAGCTTACCGTGGTCCATGACCAAAATGCGATTGGCATGCCGGATCGTCGAAAGCCGGTGCGCCACGATGAATGTCGTGCGTCCCTGTAACAATCGGGTCAGTGCGTCCTGCACCACCTTCTCCGAAAAGACATCGAGAGCCGAAGTCGCCTCGTCGAGGATGAGCACGCGAGGGTTGCGTAACATGGCGCGGGCAATTGCCACGCGCTGGCGTTGACCGCCCGATAACGTTGCACCGCGTTCGCCGATGATGGTCTCCAATCCCTTGGGCATCTGCGAGACCACTTCGTCGAGGTTGGCCATGGTCACGCACCGGCGCAACTGTGACTCGTCCACATTCGTCAATCCGTATGTGATATTTTCCCGCAAAGTGCCGGAGAAGAGAATCGTCACCTGAGGTACCACGGCAATGCTGCGGCGGTATTCCTGCATGTTCAGATTTATCAGATCCTTGCCATCCAACAGAATACGCCCACTGGTAGGCCGCAAGAAACCGATGATCAGATTCATCAGGGTCGACTTGCCCGAACCGGATGCTCCCACGACCGCAATGCACTGGCCGTTGGGAACCGTCACATGGAAATCGATCACGGCAGGTGCTTTTTGGGTCGGATACTGGAATGTGACATGATCGAAGACGAAATCGCCTTGTACACTCGGAACGGAAGCCTTGCCGTCGCTGGTTTCCACATCGGAAGCCTCCAGCACTTCCCCGATGGATTTCATGGATTCCGCCCCGGTCAGGAAGATCGGCCAGATGGCGAGGATGCCGCCGACCGAGCCGACGAGCATGCCGAAATAACCGTGGAACATCATGGCCGCGCCGACGGTGATCTGGCCCTTATAGACCAACCACGCGGTGAAAAGCAGGCAGACGAACTGTGAGACCTGAAAGCTCACCCAAGAGCTTGAGGCGAACAATTCCGTGGTGAAATCAAGTTTCTCGCCCTTGGTGCGAATGCGTTCCAGTCGCTGCTCCATGGCATTAATTTCCCATGTCTCCAAGCCGTGGGCGCGGGTGGTGGGAATGCGGTCGATCATCTCGGAGACCTGCGCCGACATGCCTTCCACCTCGCGGCGGAATTCCGACTGGGTCTCTTGTACCGTCTTGTGGAAGGCGCGAATCAGTACCACTGAAACCGGTACGGCGACGAGGAAATAAAGGGCCACGACCGGCTGTGTCCACAGGGTCGCGACGAGGGCCGCGATCATCGTCACGACACTCCCGAGCAGCGTATTATAGACATTGCGGGAAAGCATCTCGATGTTGTCCACATCGCGTAGAATTTTGGATTGCAGCGCGCCGCGGCGGGATTGGTCGTGAAAGGAGAGGGACAGCTGCTGCATCTTGACAACCAGCGATTGACGCAGCTCCATCTGCACCGAACGCACGGCCCGGCTGAGGTAGCGTATAAAGAGCGCGTGCATCGGTGCGTTCTGGACGATGAGCACGAAATAGAAGATACAGACCGCCAGCAGGTATTGCCCCGAACTCATGCCAAAGAGATAATGTGGTGTCTCTCCGGGTTTGACGGTCACCAGATCAAGGATGGTGGCTGTAGCCACGGGCAGCATCCACTGGGGCGACTGTTTGATGATAAACAGGATTGCAGCCACGATGAGGTTACTCTTCTGGCTGGAATAAATTTTGCGCAGCGCAACGAGGGGGTACCGGGAGAGGAATCGGGCGCGCGCCAACTGGGAGGTCACCGAAGGGGAGCTCATGGAGGCAGGGGTGGGGGGGGAATCAGGTGTCAGGGGTAATAGGTATAATTGGTCGCTAAAATCGGGAGCATGGGGCAAGGGGCCTCCAATACAAGATCAATTTTTGAGCCCATTTCTTCTCTCTTGCACGTTGAGCTCAGGTGCGAGAGACTCACCCCCTTGTTGTTATGGAACCGATGAAGCGGCTGGAAGTTCGCGCCAAATTTTTCTTTGAAGGAGATAGAAAGTTTTATCTGCAAGGGGTGACCTATGGGCCCTTCCGCCCACAAGCTCCCGGCGAACCTTGCTTTCCCACACCCTCGCGCGCCGAGGAGGATTTCAAGTTGATGGTCGGTCTCGGCATCAATGTCCTGCGCATTTATCATACGCCGCCCCGGTGGTTTTTGGATCTCGCGGAGCGTTATCACCTGCGCGTGATGGTGACTATCCCCTGGCACAAGCGAGTGCTCTTCCTCGACGATACCGACGCGGTGGAAACGATTCGCAATAATGTTCGCGAGGCGGTCATCGCCAATTCGGGCCACAACGCCATCATGGGTTATTTTGTCGACAACGAAATACCGACCGATCTCGTCCGCTGGTACGGCTCGCACCGCATGGAGGCGTTCCTTGATTCGCTTGCGGGCATCGTGAAGAAGCACGACGCCGGGGCGCTTGCCGCCTACGCCAATTTCCCGCCAACGGAATATGTTCTCCCGAAGAACGTCGATTTTTACAGCTACAACGTTTATCTGCACAAGCAGAAGGACCTGAACAATTACCTCGGTCGCCTGCAAAATCTCGCCGGAGACAAACCGCTGATCCTCAGCGAATTTGGCATGGACACGATCCGCCATCCCGAGGAGGAACAGGCCGAACTCCTCTGCCAGCATGTGAACACCGTCTTCAAGGCGGGTCTCGCGGGCACCATCATTTTCTCGTGGACGGACGAATGGTTCACGGACGGCATCGACGTCACAGACTGGGCCTTCGGCATCGTCAAGACAGACCGCACGCCGAAGAAAAGTTACTACGCGCTGCAGCCGTTCCTGAGCCATCCGGAGCGTCCACTCTGCGAACGTTTCCCGCTCGCCTCGTTTCCAATGGTCTCGATCGTGGTCTGCAGCTACAATGGCGCGCGCACATTGCGCGACTGCCTGGAATCGCTCCAGAAAATCAATTATCCGAACTACGAAGTCATCTTTGTCGACGACGGTTCGAAGGACAACTCGCAGGAGATCGTCAAAGATTTCCCGAAGGTTCGCAACATCTGCCAGGTGAACAAGGGGCTCAGCGTGGCCCGCAATGTCGGCATTAACGCGAGCCAGGGCGAGATCGTCGCCTTCACCGATTCCGACTGCATGGCCGATCAGGACTGGCTCTATTTCCTCGTCAACACCCTGACCTCCTCCCACGAATTCGCCGCGGTCGGCGGCCCCAATATTTCGCCCCCCGCCACGGACTGGATTCAAGCCACCGTGGCCGTCGCGCCCGGATCTCCCAGCCACGTGCTCCTCACCGACACCGTGGCCGAGCATGTGCCCGGTTGCAACATGGCCTATTATAAATGGGCTCTCGACGAAATCGGCGGATTCGATCCCGAGTACCGCAAGGCTGGCGACGATGTGGACGTGTGCTGGCGCATCATGCAACTCGGCAACAAGATAGGTTTTAGTCCTGCCGCCGTTGTCTGGCATTATCGCCGGTTCGAGGTGAAGACCTACTTTAGCCAGCAGACTGGTTACGGCGAAGCCGAGGCGCTGCTGCGCTACAAGCACCTGCAATATTTTGGACCGACCGGCACCGCCATCTGGCATGGCAACGTTTACACCCAAGCGCGGATGGACTCGTTCTTCTCGAAGCCGGTCATTTATCACGGCGTCTTCGGTACCGGTCTGTTCCAATGCATTTACCCCACGCGCATCTCGCCGTGGGCCGGTCTCCTCAGCTGTCTGGAATGGGCCGGGTTGACCTTGTTCCTGTTCCTGATTTCCATTCCAGTGCGCGAGATCGCCTTGATCCCGCTTATCATGTTTGGGCTCACGCTTTGCGTTGGTCTGAGCTACATGATGCAGGCGCGTATCGAACCGAAATTCGACTCCATCCACGCACGATTGCTTCTGCTCTATCTCGCTATCTTCCAACCCTGGCGTCGCGCTTGGGCCCGCTACTTCACCTGGCTTAGCGGCAAGGAAACACCCGCGTCCGTCATCAAGACGAAGGAAGTCGCCCCGCACTTCTCTCCTCGCTGGAGTGAGGCGGGCCTGCTTTCCTTCTGGAGCGAAAGCGGTATCGAACGCACAGAACTCATCGCCAAGGTGCAGGATGCACTGGAAACCGAAGGTTGGAAATTCTCCATCGACACCGGCTGGACCAACTGGGATATCCACGTCTTTGCCAGCCGCTGGTGGAATCTGCGGATGCGCACCATGACGGAAATTTATCCACATGGCCGCCGTATGACCCGGGTCGGCATCTTTCTCAATAATAGCACCTTCTCCTTCCTCTTTGGCTCGATCCTCGCCACGGCCTTGATCCTGCTGGGACTTTCCTTCGCTGCGCGCGGATTTATTCCCTACGCCATCGGCACGGGGGTTTTCGCGGTCGGCACATGGCTCATCCACGGCTTGAAATTACGCTGGCGTCTGGCGGAGCTCGTTCAAGTCTGTGCGATCCGCGCCGGACTGCAGCCCGTGAACAAGCATGTCAAGGACGACGCCAAGCCGAAGACCGAAAGCAAAACAACCGCCGCATGACGTGTGCCTTGCTTACTTAGTACCTAGAACCTCGTACTTAGTGCTTTCATGAACCTCTACCGCCGCGTCGCCGCCTTCTACCGGCCGTACTTGGGAACCATCTCGTTCTCCCTCGTCCTCCTGCTCATCACCATCGGCTTCAATCTATTGAAGCCATGGCCGATCAAGTGGGTGATTGATACGATTATTCCAAGAGCAATTCAAACTGGAGAACCTTTCTACGAGGAAATGCTTTCAGGAAAAGGCGGACATTACTATTTCTCCATCTCAACATTGTCAGTAGCTTGCCTCGCCCTCGTCGGCATCACGCTCCTCGCGGGCGCCTTCTCCCTCTGGAACAACTACGTTCTCATCAAGATCGGCCTCAAGACTCTCCTGCGCCTCCGCACCCAGCTTTACGCCTACCTCCAACACCTTCCCCTGCACTTCCACGATCGCCGCCGCAGTGGCGACTCCACCTTCCGCGTCGCTTACGATTCGCAAGCCGTCCAAACTTTTTTTAACCGCGGCTTCGCCACCATCTTCGGCTCCGTCATCACCCTGGTCGCGACGTTTGTCGTCATGTACCGGATGGACGCCTCGCTCGCGTTCCTCTCCTTTGCCGTCGCGCCGTTCCTCTGGGGCACGATCATCTATTATTCCAAGCGCGTCCGCGAGCAGACCACCACGCTGCAGCAGGAAGAAAGCGATGTCCTCGCCCGCGCGTCCGAGGGATTGACCAGTATCCGCATCGTGCACGCCTTCGGCCGTCAGGAATTCGAAGTGAACGAATTCGAACGCGAAGCCAAGCAAAGCCTGACCGCCAATCTGCAGCTCACGATGACCAACTCCGTCTCGAGTCTCGTCGTCGGCGTCATCATGGCGCTCGGCACGGCATCGATTCTCTACGTCGGTACGCAGCACGTGATTTCGGGAAAGCTCACCGTCGGCGATCTCTGGATCTTCCTGAGCTACCTCGCCATGCTCTACCAACCGCTCGAGCAACTCAGCTACACCGCGTGGGCGCTCGAAGGGGCCGCCGCCGGCATGCAACGCGTCTTCGAAATTCTCGACGCCGAGGATACCGTCCCTGACGCCCCGCACGCCAAGAAGCTTCCCGCCGTCACCGGCGCGCTCCACTTCGAGAAAATCGAGTTCGCCTACGAGGTCAACGAACCCATCTTGCGCGGCCTCACCTTCGACATCGCCGCCGGACAAACCGTGGCCTTCGTCGGGGGCACCGGCGCGGGCAAGACCACGCTTCTCTCCCTCGTGCCCCGCTTCTACGATCCCACCGTCGGCAGCGTCCATATCGACGACATCGATATCCGCACCGTCACCAAAGCTTCGCTGCGTGAACACATCTCCGTGGTGTTGCAGGACACGTTGCTCCTCAATGGCACCGTCCGCGAAAACATCGCCTACGGTAAACTCGGCGCCACCAAGGCCGAGATCGAAGCCGCCGCCATCGACGCGCAAGCCCACGACTTCATCACCAAACTTCCCAAAGGATACGACACCCCCGTCGGGGAACGCGGCGTCCGCCTGAGTGGCGGTCAAAAGCAGCGCATCGGTATCGCCCGCGCGTTTCTCAAAGGCGCTCCCATTCTCCTCCTCGACGAGCCCACCAGCGCCCTCGATCTCGAAACCGAAGCCGAGATCATGGAGACCCTCAAGAATCTCATGCGGCGGCAGACCACCCTCATCGTCACCCACCGCCTCAGCACCATTCATCACGTCGACAAAATCTTCGTCCTCGAGCAAGGCCGCATCGTCGAAAGCGGCACCGGCCCCGAACTCCTCACCCGAGGCGGCATCTATGCCCGCCTCTGGAACGCCGGACAGGGTTGATCTCCACCGTTTTTTGCAGTGAGGCCCCGTCAAGGGCGGGCAAATTGCCAGATTGCGGATTGCGCGAGCCACACCGATCCTCTTGACGATCAACACGCTCCCCTCTCGGTGAACCCCTTGGCACGACCTATGCCGCATAGATGAATCACAGGCCGCATATTCGATAATCGCCGCCCGCCTGACGGCTCCAACACGAAACGAAAGGAAAAGAACATGAATACGAAAATCCGAAACCTGAGCGGTCTCACCTTCCTGGGCCTCCTCCTGATTACCGCCCAAGCGACCTTCGCTCAAATGCCCGTCGAAACGAGCACAACCACCACCACCTCGACATCCTCTGCCGGAACCGTCTCCTCGGGAACCGTGACCCAGTTCAGCCCCAATACGATCATCGTCCGGACCACCACCACATCCGACCCCGTCAGCTACAGCTATTCCAAAACCACGACCTATGTTGACGAAGACGGCAATCCAGTCTCCATGGAGACAGTGCGCTCCGGCCAGCCTGTGACTGTCTATTACGACCGTAACGGCAACCAAATGGTCGCTACAAAAGTCATTGTCAAGAAAACGTCCCGCACGACCACCACGACACCCTAACCCCAATCCGATTACTCCGGTCGCGCCTGCTTTCACACTCAGGCGCGACCCTCCACATCACCCTCCAAGGAAAAAACGCCATGAAAAACTACTTGCTTCTTGGATTGCTCGCCACCCTCGTCATCCTCACTGGTTGCGCCTGCGATGAACCGCACCGCACAACCACCACCACAACGGAAGAGACGTATATCCAGCCCGGCAAATAAAAGTTCGGCCCCTCAAGGGGAATGCATACAAAAGCGCTCCCAGTTGGAATCGAACCAACACTCTACGGTTTAGAAGACCTTGGGGAGCATTTTTCTATTTTTACAAAATTTTATAATTATCTTTTCATTAAGTAGTTGCGTAATTTAAAGAAATCCAACTTTACATCCCATTGCATTGCAAATCGGTCAAAATTGAACATTTTTTGGGATGAATTTGCAAAGCAAAAATGAGAGCGGAAAAAAGGCGCGAAACTCCATCTTAGAATGAGCCATTTTTACCGCAAAACTTAAGCCTTGCGCTTCCTTTGAATAGACTTCAAAGGCATGCCCTGATTTTCGTTAAGCAGCTTCGCAGATTGCGCCGCGCTAATCATCAGCATCTTACTTTTATCGCGCCGTAACGCCGCGCTCTTTGACCAGTCAAACGCCTGTAAAACCGTCGCAGGCTTGCGAGAAGGCTTTGTCATAGATTCAGGATAGTCAAAGTATTCATCAAACCAAGTCGGCAACAGTCATCGAATTTCGAGCAATTGATAAAACGGCAAAGAAAAATCAATTTTATTTAAAATATTGCTTGACATTTAAATTTGCATTAAAAGAAAGGCGCTCCCTCCAATCTTCCAAATCAAAAATCGGCTTACATGAGAATTTCGACCAGAGGGGACGCGCTTATAAGTACCGGAGTTTTTCACCGGATTCCTTTGCACATATATCCATCTTAGATATGTTCTCCTATTAGCGTTAGCCATATCACGCATCCGTGAAAAGCCGCTGTTACAGCTGGGAATTTTGTAAATAGCTAGACATTAAAAAGCTGATGTTAACCTTATGGTTACATTGCCTTTAATAGGACAATCAATTTTTGAGTTGATTCAGCTAATTCGTTTTCCGAATACTTGCTATTTTCCGTGTTTTCAGGGTGATGGATGAAGTTTCTAATATATGTTGCCAAGGTGTGCTTCATTCGCATGGAACCTCTGCTCCAATCTTTATCTTGCGTAAAGCCGTTTGACGCTAAATGCAAATCAAAGTGTTTTTGTTTTTCAAACTTATCGTCTGTTTCGACTAACTTCGCCTGAATAAATCCGTAAAGTTCATTATGAAACTCTTCTGAATTTACGCCGAAAGCATAGTAGTTTATTTCACCCCAACTCGGACTTGAGTTACCGAACAGGTCAAATTCTTTGCCTAGAGCAACCTTATTCTGACCGCTTTCTTTAATCTTTGAAAAAACATTCATCGAATGTGTATCTTTTTTGTACTTTTTCAAAAGATATGGCGAATGGGTGATGATAACCACTTGTGATTTTGTAGATAGTTTTTCTAGGGCATTAAGAAGTTTGTTTTGTGCCTGCGGATGCAGAAATGTTTCTGGCTCGTCAATGAAAAACAAAATGGGCTTAGAATCGTCACCACTTGAGGAAACATCAGCATATACCTGAATAAGCGAAAGAGCTAACGCCCTTTGCATACCAGTTCCTTTTTCAGCACTGCTTGTTTCAATTCCGTTTTCAGACAACGAGATGTTTCCGGTCTTAAAAAAGCTTTCAATTTCTGGGAGCGTGAAGGTAAAGCGAACTTCTGTTTCTCCATATTGTTCAACTAGTATATCTCGCAATTTTATCTCTATAGGCTTCAATACTGCCGCCAAACTGTTTTCACCTTCGCCAAAAGTTGCTTCATGTGATTGCTGGAAGTTTTTCCAAGTGTCAGATTTAACGAAATCCTTAGTGATGGCAGTAATGAGTTTCCCGCAAAGCTTGGTCTTCTGGAAATCCGCTATATCTCCAGAATTTGTATCTGCCCAAACAAATTGTGCATCAAACAATGCCGTGATTGTGTTATCAACCCCAGTTGGATTTTCAAACTGATTCGACTTTTCATTGAAAACTCTAACATTTGCAATTGATAACGCCTTGGGTTTATTACCCTGCGTGATATTTTCGTCCTTGCTCGAACGCTTTATGCGTAGCGTTTTCACTCCAGAATTATCTATCAGATAATCTTTATATTTTTTTAGTGAATCTGTTTCAAGTAATGCCTCTAACCTGTCGCCTGTAAGCTCAATTTCTACAGATACGTAGTCACTCTCGGTTGCATTTTTTGTTATGACCTCATCTCTGGATTTCTTGGCTCTTATAAAATCAATGGCTTCGAAAATAGATGATTTCCCGCAATTATTGTCACCAACAAAGAAATTTATGCCCTTATCGAGCTTAATAGTGCAGTCATCTTTGAAGCCTTTGAAATTGTGAAGAGTAATTTTTGAAATATGCATGTTTTCGCCATTTTTTGGGTGATTCGAATAAAACGGAAACGGGTTTATTCCACTTTTGTTTCCCTATCAAAATGCCGTTGGAAGGTAGGCGGAACCAATGGTCAAAATATTTTCATCCGTCCAAGTGCGCGTAGCTTCATCGTAAGAAAAGGCGTAAAACCGTAAGGTGCTATCTTCCGTGGGAGAACATTCTCCCACTAGAAATCCAATTCGACCCACAGGCACTAATCCAACTGAATCAAGAGCTTTTCGGTGAAGTTCAATAGTCCCTTGCCAACTGCTTTTGATTTTCTTTTTACGTTCATGGCTATCTGGATAAAGCTCACTATCCCACTGCGCCCACGTAATCAGCACCTTTAGCGGCGCATTAATCCACATGAATTTAGAAATCTCGTGCGTTGAATCTTTCGTGGCATTTTCAGACTCTATATACACAATGGGATGCTCTCCTAGCGCACGCTCTTTTAGTCTAAAGACTGCGTCAAATGTGTGAAATTCAGACTGTACTTGGACTTTCCTGCCATCAGTATGGAAGCTAAATAACTCTGCCAACTTGGGATAAATCTTATGTTTGTAATAAGATGTGCGCTCTTCACTGGATGTATGCCAAAATCTTCCTAACTCCTCTGGAGACCATTTTTCAAAGGCTTTTTTGAAGGAATTTTGAAAAGCATCCCATAGCTTTTCTGATATATCGTTACATTCAGAAATTGCATCCATAAATCCCGTGCCTCACTTATTCAAGTTTACGCTCTTTCATGACAAGCCCCCGTATCGTCAATGCTCAACCGTGATACGTCAAGAGTCAAGCCAGAGCTACCCCCAATAACTCTCTGAGGAGAAATACAGCACCAGACAGGCTGTAACAAAGAGAAGCATCAGGACGACTAGGACAGGAAATACACAATCGCTATCAGAACGATTATCAGGAAAACCACATTCAGGACACGCCCCGCAGAACCGGGCTTTCCCATGATACCACCGCTCTTTAACGGATGACCGCATATCGGGCAGGAATCGGCATTTCTGCTTACGGGTTTGCGGCATGAGGGGCAAGCCATCAAATCGTTTCTTTCTGCCAATGTCCTATCATTCGATTGAATGGCTGGCGTTACCAACGGGGGAGGAGTAGCCGCAGCCTTTTCGACAGTCTGTTTCTGAAAAAGATGGTCAACGGGCTTCCATTCGTACAATTCCTCTGTCCAATAAAGCGTATCGGCAGTTACTGTCCCAGCCTCGTACATCGCTTTGATTTGAGCCGCGCTGTATCTGCCCTTTTGCACCCCATTGAGGATAAGAAAATAGGTATTCATTTTCTATTGGTCTCTGGCTCCAATGACCTTTCCCGTTGAATCCATCTGAAATGTCTTTTTCTCTACGACATAGCCGCCAAATACGTTCTTTGCTCGATACGTACAATCAACCGAAGAGGAACCATCTGAGTTTTTGCGAACAGAAGAGGTTTCAATTATTTCCAATGAACTTGGGTCAAGCCGAGTTTCTTTGAGATACAATTTCACGTTAGGAACGGAATTATCCCAACTGCTGTTTTGAGCCATCACGGAAGATGACCTGCCTCCATTCAACGCACTCAAAATCCAACAAAAAACGAAAAGACAGCCTCCTATCAATAATCCTTGTTGCGCTGCTGGTAAGTCCGACCAGCCAGATTTGTAAGACTGCTTTTGGGGCGTCTTTTGAACGGGTAATATCAACTCCTTTTGTTCTTCAAGAGAGGGTAATCCCGCATTATTGATGTCGGTACGTGTGTCCGCATCCAGTTCAAGCCATGACAGACTATAACCCATTCTCTCACTCTTAATCGGAGTACGGGCATCGAGACTGCCAGCCGAATACATCGCCTTGACCTGCGCCGCGCTATACCATCTTTCCCGCCCATCCTCTGTTACAATGAAGTAGTTCACAGGATTCCTCAGGGAATGCCTACATGCCCTTAACGCGCTTGTTTCTCAGAACCGCGTCTTTTGCGTCTGCTTCGGCAATCTGTTCAATGGTAAAACGCGCTGAAACCATACCCATTCGACTTTTCACATCGTAAAAGTAATTCTGATTGGCTTCGGTTGTAATCGTAATGGAGTCCTGATTTTCGTTTGAGAAAACGCTAATCGTATGACTCCCCGCCGGAACGCTCTTAAGAATATAACTGCCTGTTTGAAGAGCACCGGACATTTGACCGTCTATGGCTGTTTGAACCAGAATCGCGGCACCTGCCCAAGCCTCACGACGAATCAGGTAAATATTTGCCGTTCCTGCTGGTGGAATAAAGGATTCTGCGGCTTGTTTTTCTGCCTGAGATGCTATCGGGGCAGTAGCGCAAGCAGCCACAAACAATAATATTCCGAGCAACGCCAAACCACTGATTCTCATTTTCAATCCCCCATGAAATTTAACTACGGGGAAACCTAATCGAATGATATTCCCTCATAAATTGCCTTTGTATCATGTTAAAATTTGAACGCAAGCCTTGTGTAACGGCATGGAGGTTTACGAGTCATGAATACGCTTAAAAATGGCGAGCGTGCCACGCATTCCGTCATCATCCACCTTCCTAATAAAAAGACTGCGTGAATTGCGCCTAAAAGCCGGATTAACTCAAGAGGCTTTTTCTGAAATTTCAGGTTTTACGCTCAAGGTCTATCAGCACATCGAAGCTGGAAGGCGAAGCAATCTCCAACTTAAAACCCTTGATAGACTGGCGTGGGCATACGGGATTACCTTACACGAACTCTTTTCTCCTAATTGCCCCAAGATTGTCTTGTCAGATAAGCCAAAAGCCAAAGTTCATCGCAGAAATTAGTCGCAATTGAAGATACTAGTTGAAGCGCATTCAAAGCGCGCTTGAACGATTTCTCAAAAGACTAGAGCTTTATTTTGTATGACAGTATGCCTTAGACTTCGAGCTAAGGCATTAGCGTATGGGAATTTTAAATTGGATTTTTAGGAAAAGAGATACGGCAGGGCAATCGCGTCATTTTTTCTTTAAATCTAAAGACAACGCCACAGCAATAGGAAATTCAGACCTCATTAAAGGACTTATTTTTAGTGCAACACTACAAATACGTACGCCTCTTGTTGTTCTGGAACATCACGGTGAATCCTTTGATGGCTTACCCAGTCAAACACCCAGCTACGGTACAGAAGCGGATGGAATATGGCTCTATAGCGTCAAGTCATGGGCTGAGTTAGGCGCAAAAGCTCCTGATTCTAAAGAAGAAGAAAAAACTTATGCCTCTGACATTGGTTACACCAAAGCGTCTGAGTACCTTCCCTTTCTCAAGGATTTTCGTAAAATTGTCGAAAGCGATAAATCCATTTCGGAGAAACTGAAGCTGCTATCCATTCTCTCGAAAAGTTCTCCGCATAATAAAGAAATTTGGTTGAAACTGAAGAGGTATTATGAAGATTTCCCAAGGTCATTTTTTTATAAGGAATTGACTGCAATTCCGGGCATTGGAATGAAAACCGCTAAGAATCTTTTTGACGCTGGGTTTAAGACTGCTTCTGATATTGATACAGCGACAGACGATGAGCTTTTGAAAGTCTCTGGAATAGGTAAAACCTTGCATTCAAAAATCAGGAAAAATCTTAAGACAACGCAGACTTAATCCGTTTAGCGGTCTTCGCATAAATATAGAATCATTATGAGCATGGAAAAGTGTCCAATTTGTGAAAGAGTTGGAATCGAAATCGAATCGCCTAGGGGAAAGAATTTCTTTGAAATTAAATGCCGTCGCTGCTCAAGCTATAAGATAAATGAGAGTGTTTGCATAAATTTACATCGTTACCCATATATTCAGCAACAACGCACGAATGTATCCAGCTATCT
Organism: Verrucomicrobium sp.; assembly: GCA_017849585.1. Classification (GTDB taxonomy): domain Bacteria; phylum Verrucomicrobiota; class Verrucomicrobiia; order Methylacidiphilales; family UBA1321; genus UBA1321. The sequence goes on along the minus strand of JAFIGT010000012.1, from coordinate 35,895 downwards.
TTTTGAAAATAGCGGTTTTTATATTACAAAAGAAAATATTGAATTCTTTAAAACTATACCAACGCCATCAGTTGGCGAAAGAGCAGAAAAACTGCTTAAATACTTGGCAAAAAAAATAAATTACGGAATCAGTCGTGAGATAGTACCATTAAGTGAAGATTGGGATTTGTTGAGTGCCTCTTGGAGTAAAGATTATTCTGAGGTTATCTATCTACTTGATGGCTATCTCATTGATGGAAAATCCTATCTTGAAAAAGATGGCAACAGCTATCTAATTTCGCCGAAGGGATGGGATTTCCTTGAGAGTATAAAATATTCAAAGACGGATAGCCAAGAAGTGTTTGTTGCAATGTGGTTTAAATCTTCGATGGAAGAAATCTATGAACACGCTATTAAAGGAGCCATTCAAGAAACCAAATATAAAGCCGTTCGGATTGACAAGCACCCACACAATAACCAAATTATTGACGAAATTCTTGCTGGTATTCGTCGCTGCAAATTTATGATAGCCGATTTTACCGGAAATCGAGGAGGCGTCTACTATGAAGCTGGATTTGCCAAGGGTTTGGGAAAGGAAGTTATTTGGACGGTGGAAGAGACTAGTCTAAACAAGGTTCATTTTGACAATAAGCAGTATAATTTTATCCAGTGGAACAGAAATGCAATGGATGATTTTAAGCAAAAACTTGTTGCTCGCATCGGCGCAACGATTGGACTTGGAACTTATTCAGGAAAGTAAAAAGGCGGCACCTTTTCAGATGGCGCCTCATTATAACAAGTGAAAAAGAAAGCTGACCAAAGCAGGATGAGAAAACGCTAATTTTTTGAAGAAAAATCTCAGCTTACCGTCGTATAGCTATGACCTTTTACGAAAAACTGCAAATTCTTCTTAGCGTCGGCACTCTCGGAATGATTGGATGGTATACCTATTTAACGAAAAAACTTCGTGATGACGCCCAAGAGCAGAATAAGCTCATTTCAAAACAAATCGAATCGGCCCAAGAGTCAAATCAATTGATTTCAAAACAAGTGGAATCTGCTCAAAAGTCGATAGATTTGCAGAATCAAAAAGCAGAGAAGGAAGCTCGCCCAATATTTATTTGGGGAGGTGGTAATGCTAGCCCAGGTATTTCTCAAGTACACTTCACAAACAAGGGCGGCGCAATTGCCATCCTAGAAACAAGAGCTACTGGTTGTAATTTTGAGCTGCAACCAGACAATTTCATTGACCATAACGGAACAGGTCAATTTATTTTAACAAACTATAATGATGGGAGAGTAAATTACGTTGGGATAAAATACCGAACCGCTGTTGGTGAGGTTAGAAGTACAGTCTTTGTTTTTGAAATTAGGCGTAGAACTCCTGACGTTGATAAGACCGTAAACTTTGAAACCTTATTGGATTTTAAAGTGCCAAAAGCGCCCGTTTCACCCGTTGACCTATCCTAGAATAGCGTGCTTACAAGAGGTTTAATTCTTTCTTTGCACGTAAATCGATACTTTTTGAGTCCAAAATGTCTTGGTAAACGTGTTTCAACTCATCCTCAGAGGCATCTTTGTCAAAAAAACGAAAAGTTGAAGCAGCTAAATATTCGCGGTCATTTTCAAAGGCTAACCATTTTCTTTGCAGTTGTTCAGCAGCCTGACCTGTAGTGTTAGACCCTGCGAATATGTCGAGTACGACATCGCCCGGTTCTGTTAAGAATTTGATAAAAAACTCTGGCAACTTAATTGGAAATCTAGCTGGATGCTGACGCGCACCGACTAATTTGCAACCGGAAAGATACTGACCATTCGATTCGCTATTTGGAATCTGTAAAAGATTCGAAGGAATAGCGCCGCCATTGTTCTTAGCAAATCCTTCTCCAATGTCGTGTCCACTTGGGCGTTTTTTGGGAGTATAATAGGCGCTTGGGTCAGCTATTAACTTTTTCATTCTATCACTGTAGGGAGCCAAAACTTGACTCACATTTGCTTTAGGCCACTCGCTTTTTGAAAGCCACCAAACTGTGTTCACTGAATCCTTAGCACGTAGCTTGCGCTTATTAACCCATTCGATAGGACTGGGTAGCTTAGACGGATTAAACCAATAAAAGTCTTCTGCTAAACGGAATCCAACTTCGTCGCAAAAACGAATAAGAACGCGAAAGTTGTATAAACTGCGTACGGGTATCCCCTTTTCGTAAGCCCCACCCAAATCTAAAACAAAGCTCCCTGTCGGTTTCAATTTAGCATATACGAGCCTCGCAAATTCGGTCAGCCATTCGACATATTCACTTTGCTCTTTGTTTCCATATTCCTTCTGTCGCTGCAAGGCGAAAGGAGGACTAGTTACAACCAAATCAATGGTCGAATCAGATAGCTCCTGAAGTAATTTGACTGAGTCGCCTAAGTAGGCGGCTCCATTCTGGGTAAAGTAACTTGGAGTTGTAATCATGGATATGGTTTAGCAGAGCCACATTAAAATGCTACTTAAAGTCTGTAGATATAAGAGCATCATTTTGGTCAATCTCAGAGCATGCCAAAACTCGGCTCCTTGAGAAAGACATTTGCGAAAAATGTGCGCTTATTTCGCCAAGAGAAAGGGTTGTCACAGGAAGATTTTGCAGAGCTGGCGGAATTGCACCGTACTTACATTGGTTCCATTGAGCGTGGCGAGCGTAATATCTCAATCGATAACATTGAGCGTATCGCCGTAGCGTTGAAAGTTCCGATAAATATCCTTTTCAGTGACAGGAGCGCCGAATGAAGCGGACTCCACATCCCGATGCAGCACTTTTGGAAAAACTTTTCCCAAGTATACGCGAATACCAAAAATTAGCTTCTAAACATGGTATCGGAGATATTTTTCAGGACAATGGAGGGAAACTTCTTCAACTTATCTTGATTACGGGATTGAAAGTTCTTGGTAGCCGTGAAGGAAACGATGCTAAAGACCAAGATGGTAAAGAATATGAGTTGAAGTCAGCAAATGTCTTATTGGTTAAGAGTTTCACTACCCATCATCATCTGAATCCAACCATTATAGCTAAATATCGGAAAGTCGGATGGTTTTTTGGCTTTTATAAAGGAATAGAACTTCAATCGGTCTATTATATGGAGCCTTCGGTTTTGGAAGAGCCATTTTTCAAAAAATGGGAAACAAAGTGGCATACTGACGGAGGAAAAGATATCAACAATCCCAAGATACCGACTAAATTTGTAGAAAGCTATGGCACTCTTATTTACAAAGCGGCCGTCCATGAAATTCCCATTTTTCCAATAACTCCTCCATTAAATCCAGAAAAGGCAGATAGTTAAACATACAGTTTCTTATCTCAAATAGGCTGGCCGTTTAATAGAATCGGTGAGAGTATTATGGTGAAGCACTTAATACTATGGTTAAGAAGTATACGGCATGCTATATATATTCTGCATCAAAACCGAGTAAGTCGCCAAGTAGCCTCTACATGGGATTCCAACTTACTTGCTGCCTCCGAAGAACTTCTTGATGATAACGACCTCAGCGTAACGATTTCATTACCTGCGGGAGTGACGTACGATAAAATAGTTTCTAGCATCCTTAATGAAGCGAGAGGCAAACCCGATTATTGGGCTATTATTAGTTCACTTACCTGCAATCTTGGCTTAACGAGAGACGATTCGACGAAGGCTATTGATAGAACGCTTGGTGGAGTGGTTCGAGCCGCTTCTATGCAATCACAATATTGTCCCGATTCAGTTCGAGACCCAATCGCATGGCATAGTTTTCAAAAGGCAATTAAAGACCCTGCCATCATAAAGGATATTTACGGCGAATGGCCGCTTCCTGTCCCAAAACAAAGTTAAGCAAATTGAGGCAATTATATTTTTAATGATTTTTTTGAATTTTTGACTGCCGCTATTTATAATAATAATGACATCTTAAAACGAAGGGTTTCGTCACATAATGCTTGTGAGCCGAAGCCAAGAAATTAAGGTTGCATGAAGGTAAGGCGGGACATAATCGGCGATAGTTGTTTAATCGTCGGGAGACAATCGCAAGACGCAATGCAAAGCAGCGGAATAACAAAATTTCGCTTAAGGTCGCCCTAAAAGAGACAAGTAGACATACCCTCATAATGAGGGGCGACAAACGCAGGAGATAGCACGCGAAAGTGCTACACAGGCCATCCTTGGAAACCTTAAGCCTACGATAGCTCCTGTAGCCTTGAAAGTAATTTCAAGGCTTGCAAAGTCCCTAGCGCAAAATGCGTTCCTAGGGACTGTTGTGCTTATGTACTTTTATTGAAATTCGCGTCTCTGCGAGCCGCTACTATTTTTAATCAAGAATGTATATTAATAATATTAATCTTGATAAGTTTAATGAAGTAATTTTGTAAATTAAAACGGCGAGCTTCATCTTTTAAATATTGTTCTTGTTATTTATCTTCGCCCGCGCTCCGACTGATGTGTCGTCGCGGCTTTGGGCTAATTTAAAGAAGCTCACCTTTATCATTAGATAAATAAGGCCGCCCAAGCCAAGACGATACATTAACTTAATATTTTTATATGAAGGAAATTGAAAACAAGAACAATCAATTGACTAATGCTACGCCGAATTCAATATAAATTATATGTTAAGGCTTAAGGATAACTATGCTCAAATCAAATGAATGAATATATCCTCTTAGATTTAATGTAAGATAATAGTTGTTTAATTGTGTGGTATATGAGCGCACAAAACTTTTTGGCTAATTCTTTAAAAAGTAATCTTTCTTTTGATTATTTTATAGGCGCAAAACCCAAAATAATGGATTCGGCGCATTTCTTTTAAAAATACCTGATACCAATAAATCAGAGTTTCTGACTTAATTCCTAAAACGACGTATAAGGCGACAAAGGAAAAGAGAGTATCCTTTGATAGTTTATTGAGCCGCGCCGCTAAAACGTGCCTTTGCGCTCAAATAAAAGAACTACCTGACAAGGAGATGGTTCCTTGTTCTTGATGTCTTACTGAATGAGTTGATACCTAATCCAGCATCTTGAGTTATATTTTGCGCCAAAATTATAATTTACATAGCCAGAAAATAGATTTAAGTTGCTCGAAATAAGCTTATTAAGCGAAATTTTTGCTGAAATATTCTCTCCTTAGCTAATTAAATAGCGGATATTTATGAAAAATATAACGGTTTCCTTGAATATCACCATTGCTGACGCCGACTCTTTACGTGAGGTTCTTGGTCTCTTGCGACAAGAGAACCTGCTTGAAGGTGCAACCGTAACCACCGCAGCCAGCGCAACCCCTCAAGAGAAGGTTACGGGTAATTTGAATGACCGTAATAAGGCACGGCTAGCTGAACGAGGATTAAGCCGCGCTCCTCGCGCAAAAGCTGAGGAATTAGCTTTGCGCCTGAAATATGAGTCAGAGCATGGAGCCATTAATTGGCATGATTTACCTTTAAGAGAAAAGATAATGTTGGAAATGGGGTATGACATTTACTCTATACCGACAGCGGCTACTGCGCCTACGGCTAGAGCAGGGGACGGCGAAACTCTTCCTACTGGTTTTCAAATAGATTTGAGCAATCCCGTTCCTTAATAAAAGGTATCTTGGGATAATTTCGCGCTATATTTCCTTTCGATAGCGCCAAAACCTTATTTTAGGGGTTTATTTGATTCTCTTTGAGAATATAGTCCTTATTTTTTGCTTAATTCGGGTTTATTCAGCTTATATTTCCAATATTTCCGAAAAAAATACAAATAAACGACAGTTTTATAATTAATAAAATAATAAACTGTATAGTTATCTATTTGGATTTCGCTCTAGAAAATCAGTATCTTACATAAAATATTGCAGCCCAAAGATTTACCTTGACATAAAATTAAAATCAGATACAATCGAGCTTGTGAGCGAGATACTACACAAGACGATTGATGATGCTTCTGAGGCGGCCAAACGCTTCGGAGAGTTCACGAATGGCGTTCTTGCGTTCTATCTTAACGAGGATAACTCCTTTGACTTTTACCAAGACACAAAGGATAGCGAGCATGCCGAACTTATCTTGCTGTCCAAAATGGAACTTTTTATCAAGATGCGTCGGGCGCAACTCGCACAGGAGTTTGCCGACGACGTGAGCGAGTCAATAATAGGGAAGAGTCCAACTGCTTACCGCTCTTCTTGCGTAGCTCCGCAGCTTCAGCAAGCGGCTTAGGGATAATACCCCAAAAATTTTCCGATTCTTCCGGTGACACCACGTTTTTGTAGTGGTTTTTAATCATGGTCAAAGAAGTCCCCATGTATTCAGCCAATTTGTATCGGTCTTTGTGTTTCGCCAGCCAGTAGGAAGCGTACGAGTGGCGCATGCAATCGGGAACCCATTCGCGCCCTTTTTCATTTTCGTCCTGTAATTTATACCCCAAGGAAATTCTCAAAGCCTCAGTAAGTTGTCGTAAATTCTCGGGGACAATTAATCCAGTTTTCCCTTTACCATAATACGTCAACCATTGGACTAGATTCTCTTCAATTTCAAATAAGCGGGTTTCTTTGACCTTGGAGGTAGACGCTAAAATACGAATCTGCGGCACCTTTTGATTGAGGTAGATGTTTTCCCAAGTTAATCCCAAAGCCTCGGAATTTGGGCGCAGTCCGCCAAATAAACAAACCGCCGAATACGCAATAAGCTCTGGGAAATCGGACTCACACTTACGCATTAAATCCAAGGCTTCTTGAGCACTCAGTTTGACAATCTCATCCTGATTCGGGACGTGAATATTGATGTGCTCGCAAGGATTTTTGAGACGATAGCCCTTTTTGACTGTCCATCTGAAAAACTGATTCGCCTTGTTGATGATGTTCTTTTTGGTACGCGCCGAATATTCCTTTTTTAAGAGAGCGCGAATATCGCTTTCATCGAGTTGAGCAACCTTTGATGCCGGAAATGCGTTTTTGAGTCGCCTAGACAGGACTTTCAGTTCGTCCAATGTCCGCTTGCTACGAACTTTTTCTGTGGAATCAGCCTTATCTTTCAAAAATTCATCCAAGCATTCCGTAAGAGGTTTGCTGTTCTTTTTGGCGTAGTCTTCCTTAAGATGAGCAACGTAATAAGTCGTGGCATCCCGAATCGTCTTTTTGAAAGCAGACAATTCCTTTTCGCACTCTAACGCCATCAACCGCAGATTGGCTGTGATGTCGAGGCTTTCGGTGCCGGATGTCTTTTGCTCTTTTCCTACCGTCTCCGCATAGGCGAGAGCTTCCTCCAAGTTAGAATAGGTCTCCTGCTTGCCCAGAGTCCCCTTCTTTCGGCAATCAACCGAATAGAAGAGTTGTCCTCTGGAGATGATTTCCCGTACACGGGGGAACTCTTTGCGGTGAACCTTGAGCTTTGCCTTGCGCCGCTTTGCCATGCAAAAACAGTCTCAAATTTGCAAAGTAAATGCAAAGCAAAAGACTATTTTGTAATGCCTATTTATTTGTAAGTCGTTTATTATAAGCGCGCTCCCAGTTGGAATCGAACCAACACTCTACGGTTTAGAAGACCGTTGCTTTATCCGTTAAGCTATGGGAGCAAATAGTTTATGGTAAGCAGCCTGCGTGGATTCTGATAAATCCGCCGAAGCTGCCATTCACAGACTTTTGATGGATAGAAAGCTGTTTGCGATACTCGGGGCGCGAGAAGGCCAGTACTGCGAATAGGCATTCATCCACATCAACGATTGTTGTAGAGGGTTGGCGGGAAAATGGCAATCGCAAGCTCCTTTGCCTGCTTCAAGGGCTTCGCCCGCATTACTCGGTGCTTCGATTACTCCAGTACCAGGTCAAAGAAAAAGCCCGCTCGGTGAGGAGCGGGCTTTTTTGGAGAACTGGAAGTTTAGTGGCTCTTGATCACGCCGATTTGCACGCGGCGATTTTGGGCGAAGGCGGCTTCGGTGTCACCTTCCACGGCGGGCTTTTCCATGCCATAAGAGATGGTTTGGAGGATGCTACCGTTCACATCGAGACCGATCAAGTAGCTGCGGACCGACTGGGCGCGGCGTTCGCCGAGACCGCGGTTGTATTCGAGCGTACCGCGCTTGTCGGCGTGGCCGGCGAGGAAGAGTTGCTTGCCGGGGTTGGCGGCGAGCCATTCCTGCACCTTGGTCAGCTTGCCGCGTTCGCTGGCTTTGATCGTGGTGCTGTCGAAGTCGAAGTAGACGGTGTAGGCGGCGAGGGTCTCGTAGTCGACGTCGGTTTCCGGATTGAAATTACCATCCGGACGATTCGGCAGGCCGCCACCGGCAACATCCGTGGGACTGAGGGAGTCAGAGCCGGGGAGAGCGCCGTCGGCGCCGGCGCCGCTGTAGGTGCCTTTGCCCTTCGGGGAGGAACATCCGGCGACGAGCGCGAGGATGAGGGCCAGGGTGGCGGTGCGTTTGAGGAGTGAGGCGATGTTCATGGTCGTAGGGGGCGTTGGTTTTTTTGTTGAGAGTGGAGTGGTGCGTTTACTGGCCGACAGCAGGTTCCGTGCAGTTTTTCAGGCCATTTTCGAGACGCATCGAGAGTTTGGTAACGCTATCGAGAATGTAGAGGGAGCCACCACTGGCGTAGACGAGATGGCGGGAATTGCGGGTCCAGGAGGGGTCTTCACCGCTGCCGGTGGAGACGGTCTTGCCGGTGCGTTCGTTCACATCGTAGACACCGATCTGGAAGCCGCCCTGACGCAAGGTGTAGGCGATCTTCTTGCCGTCCGGTGACCAAGAGGGTTCCGTGTTGAAGGCGCTGCCGGTCGAGAGCTTGGAGGGTTCGCCGCCGTTGGAGGGAACGACGAAGAGTTGGGGGGCACCGCGCTCATCGGAAGAATAGACGATCTGGTCGCCCGTGTTCGACCACGAGGGAGAGGTTTCCGCTCCGCGCGTGCGGGTCAGGCGGTCGGGACTGCCGCCGGTGACAGGCATCACGTAGATTTCCGGATTGCCGTCTTTGCTCAAGGTGAGGGCAATTTTACTGTCGTCAGGGGAGAAGGAGGGGCCGGAGTTGATGCCGGGGAAGAAGGCGATGCGGGTGCGGGTACCGGCATCGAGCTTGATCAGGTAGACATCGGGGTAACCGCTCTTGTAGGAGGTATAGGCGATCATCTTGCCGTTGTGGCTCCAGGCGGGACCGTTGCTGATGGTCTTGTCCTGCGTGAGCTGCTTGATGTTCGCGCCGTCAATATCCATCACGTAGAGTTCCTTCTGTCCCGTCTGCGAGGAGATGAAGGCTACCCGGCTGGTGGCAAAACCGACTACTCCCGTGGTGGCGAGTGTGATGTCGTCGGCGAACTGGTGGGTGGCATGACGCCAGTCTCCGGAGTAGGTCTTGCTGACGAGAACCTGTCCGCCGCTCGTGAGCTGCCCCGTCACGCCATTGGCGTCGGCCGTGCCAGTCACAACGAAACCCGCGCCCGAGGCGGGAACCGGATCAATGAGCAGCGTGCGGACGAGATCCTTGGTCAGTACTTGCGTGGCGGCGGCGCCTTGGGCGCCCGAGAGCGGGGTGATGCTGACGCGGACCTTAGCTTTGCTGGTGACGTCCACCTGCGCTGTGGCGGTGATGACGCTGAGCAGGAGGAGGCCGAGGGCGGCCAGTCGGGGGGCAGATGAGGTGTTCATGGGATCGATGCGTGCGCTCTCTTTATTCAGTTAATCTGAAATTGATGTCAATACTTCCGTCCATACCTTCGGGCAAAGGTTCGCGAATGCGCCCGACGCGGCGAACGGCGGCGAGAGCGCTGTCATCATGCTCCTTGTTCCCCGAAGAGCGAACCAGATCGACCCTAGAGATGGTTCCATTTTTTTCAACTAAAATTCGTATAAGCGTTTGCAGCTTTTTGCCTGCAAGCGAGATAGGCATATTCCAGGCTTGGTACATCTGATCGCGAATCAACGTGTAGTACCAAGCATTCTCTCCCGTGCCGCTTCCATTCGGGCTGCCGCTTGGTCCGATACCGACAGCTTTGTCGACCCCGGACGCTTTCAATTCCCGCCCCAATCGTTCAGCAACGCCTGCGGCCGTCATGCCAGGGACGCCTTCACGGGCTTTGCCGGTACCACCGGGATCGGTGCCGTCCACATCTGAAGGCCGGATCTTGGCCAGTTGCGGGCTGCGCCGGGAAGGAGTTCCCGTGCTGGGTCGTTCGATTTCGTTGAGATCGACTTTGATTTTGGGCTTCGGTTTGTCAGTGACTGGAGCGGGAGTGGGTTTGGCCGGCTTCTTGATTTTTTCTGGTTTCGCTTTCTCTTGTGACCACGCTGTCGGGTCGGGAATCTTCGGTGCGGGTGTGGGTGTCGGCTCGGGGGCTACGATCGGCTCGGGTTCCGGGGCTGGCGGCGGTTCGACTTCTTTGACCGGCTGGGGTTTGGGTGCGGGCTGGGAAGGAGCTGGTGGTGCAGGGGCAGGGGCTTGAAATTTCTTGCCCACGACAGGACCTTCGGACGGGCCGGGGCGACCGTGGACGAGGCTGCCTTCGGGCAACATGTTGATGAATTCAATCGGCTTTGGCGGCTTGGGGCGACTGAGTGACCACGCGCCAAGGAACAGGAAGAAAATGAGATGCGCGAGCGCGACCCATGCAAGGGTACGGCGAAAATGCTCACGTATCGGCCTGACCATAGAATGGGGACGATAGCAGATTTTACCTGAAAACGTATAAAAATATTGTTCAGGACTGTAATGAGTTCAGCGGCAAGCATCTAATAAGTATTGTTACTCCAGGGCTCTCTTGTTAGTACAGAGCCTAATGTACCACGTTTGTGGACATGACATATGAATGGGAGTGCTTATCAGGTAGGGAGGGAGTCGCACTGGGCGGGGGGTGTGGAGGATGATGTCCATCAACTTCGGTCTACGGTTCGAGTGGAGGAGGTGCCATCTTCCGATCACCGGGTGAACATATGTGAGTCCAAGCGTCCGCGGGTGGCGCATCTGTTGCACTCGGATTCTTCCGGAGGTGGACCGGTTTCGGTCAGCCGCATGCTGAAATATTTTCACCGCACTCAGGATCAAGTGATGCTCGCGGGGGATCGGGGGCGAGTTTTTGCGACCTGTCAGGAACTGCAGATTTCCTTTTATCAACTTCCCCTCGAAACGAAAGGGAAGGCCATTCTGGCTGGTTTTTGGATGTTGATCTGGCGACTGCGCCAGTTGCGACCCGATGTGCTGGTCGTGCATGGCCAATGGGCGGGACCATTGGGAGCGATTGCCGGACGCTTGGCCGGAGTACCCAAGCTGATTTATGTGGCGCGCTGGCCCGCCTTTTACACCTCGTGGGATTTGCTCCGCGTGGTGCGCAATCATCTATCCGAGAGGGTGCCGTGCCGTCTCTGTGACTGGACGGTGACCCTGAGCGAGAGCAATCGCTATCAGTACTTCATCCGGCGGCATGTGGAGGAGGGGCGACTCCTCATGATCCCGAATGCGATCAGTCCGGACGATCGGCCCACGGCCGCGCAAGTGGCCGAATTTCGCAAGCAACATGGATGGCGAGATGACCATTGCAACGTGGTTTCGGTGGGTCGTCTTTGCGATCAAAAGCGGGTGATGTGGCTCGTGCAATCGTGGCCGAGAGTCATCCAGCGTTGTCCGCAGGCGCGTCTTTGGATTGTCGGAGATGGTCCGCGACGGACGTATCTGGAAAATCTCGCGCGCGAATTAGGAGTCAGCGATACGTGTTTTTTTATGGGAGCGAAAGCTTCCGGCATGGAGGCGATCGCCTCAGCGGATGTCGTGGCGATGACAAGTGTGTACGAATCGCGCGGCAACGTGGCAATGGAAGCGATGGTGTGCGGCCGGCCGGTGGTTGCGAGCGATGTTGACGGCGTGCGCGATACGATTAATCGCGAAGTGGATGGATTCCTCGTGCGGCCCGGCGATATTCAGGATTTTGCTGATCGATTGATTCAGTTAATCGAGGACCCTGCCTTGCGTCAAAAAATGGGGGCCGCGGGGCGGCGATCCATTCAGCGCTACGATGTACCGCTGGTGATGCGGGAGTACGAAAAGCTGTTTGCCGTGGCGCTGGCACAATCCTGAGATCGTGCCTATTTCTTCCCCTCGTCGGGTGTGTTGATCATCGCCATCCGGGAAATGCCTGCGTGGCGTAACGAATCGAATACATCGACGACCTGTTGGACGCGCAGGTCCTTGTCGAAGCGCAGGACGGCGGAGGCTTCCGGATCGCTTTGACGCCAGCGGGTCAGGACGGAGGTGAGTTCGGCCAGTGTGACGCGCTGTTTTTCGAGGAAGATTTCACCGCTGCGATTGACCGAGATGGTCTTGATCGACTTCGGATTCACCTCGGCGCTGGGGTTGGCCGTGGCGGTGGGGAGATTCACCTGGATGCTCTGCTCGAGCAACGGCGTGGTGATGATGAAGATGATTAACAGCACGAACGCCAGATCGAGCAGCGGAGTTACATTCAACTCCGCCATCGTGTGGTAGCCGGTGCGCTGGGAAAACCGTTTCATCGTGAGTATTTTAGGGGAAAATCATCAGGCATTGCGCAGGTAGCGGTGTTCGAATGCGGCGGCAAGTTCGGCGGCGAAATTATCGAGCTCAACCGTGAGGCTGCGCACCGTGACCACGAGGAAGTTGTACCCGAACATCGCCGGGATGGCGACGAGCAGGCCTGTGACCGTGGTGATCAGCGCGGCGGAAACACCGGGTGCCATGGCGGCAAGGCTGGCGCTGTTGGCCGAGGCGACACCGGCAAAAGTATCCATGACGCCCCACACCGTGCCCAGCAGTCCGAGAAATGGGGCACCGCTGACAGCCGTGGCGAGAAGAATCATGCGGTGTTCGAGCAGCAGTGCCTGTTCGCCCACTTCGCGCTCCATGGCGGAGCGGACGGCGGACATGGCCACAGGCGAGATTTTGTCGGAATCGGAGAGTCGCACGGCCAGCGATTCATCCAGTTCGGTGGAGCCCAGCATGTGGAAAACCAGTTCTCGGCAGCCAGCCTGATAGACCCAGAAAGCGGGAGATCCGGGGAACGAATCGCGGTTCTGGAATGGCGTCAGGGGACGGCGGCTGGTGCGGAATTTCTTGAGAAAGGTAGTTGTTTCACGTCGCACTCGCCGGACCATGATAAATTTGGTAATCATGACGGACCAACTGAAGATCGACCCGACGATGAGCAGCAAGATGATAACCTGGCCCTCAATGGTGGCATGTTGGAGGGCATACAGAATACCGCCGCTGGCGGCAAAACAGGGAACCGATACCGGCATGAGCATAAGTCGGTACTATGGTAGCGTCAGGGCGTCTCGTCAACAGCGGCTTATTGGCGCTTACGGCCAGGGCAAAAGGCTGCGTCGGAAGTCGATTCGTATGGGAAACACTTCAGTGATGGCATTTTTTGCCGACATATGAAATATGGAACCCTATCAGGCGCGGGCGATCCCCTTATGATTTATCCCCATGACTTCGAGTTATGAGCCTTACCTCTCTTTCGGTTCCAATACCATCAGAGGAAGGCAAGGGGAGGCGACTGACTCGCAGCGAGTGGATGCAATGCGAGCTTTCCGCCAGTTTGGACTTGGGGCGACAGGTTTTGGACGAGCTTACCGCCTTTGCTCGGGAGCGGGGATTGGACGCGGAGAGCTGTCGCGCCATTGAGCTGGCCGCCGCCGAAGGCATCAATAATGCCATTGAACATGGCTGCATGGGAAAAGCGGAGGCGCTGATTCGCGTGGTCTGGGGGTGGTCGGGTGAGATTTTTGAAGTCCGCATTCTTGATCCCGGCTCCTTCACACCGGGAGATCCGCGACAGGCATTACCAAACGATCCGTTGAAGGAATCGGGCCGGGGGTTGTTTTTAATGGCATCGCTGGTCGACGAAGTGCAGCACCGACTCGTCGAGGCGGGGCATGAACTGACCTTGCGCAAAAAAGTGGGCCTAGCGAAACCACGTGCCTCCGCGTTGGAGCAATTGCAGCAGGCAGTCGAGACGATGGCTGCTGACCTGCATGTGACGTATGAGGATTTCTCCGCCCTGTTGCGCCTCAGCGAGGATCTGGCCACCGCGAGCACTTTCGAAGCTTTTGTTGCAATGGCTTGCCGCCGGTTGCGGGAATTGTTGCAGGTGGAAAGTTGCTGCAGCCTACGCCTGCTGGAGGATGACGGCAGCCTAGAGATGATTTACGGCGAGAGTCAGCGCCCTGTACCGCTGCGCTTGGAAGCGACGCGCGAATGTGTGGAGCGTCTTGTGGTCCGGAATCGGCATGAGGAAAAAGTGTATCATTGCTCCGCCCTGCCGCTGGACGATCCCTTGCATGCCACGAGCGGGTGCGCCTTCGCCGATCCGGTTTTGTTTCAGGATAAAATTCTCGGCGTGTTCACCGTCGTGCAGCCGAAAGCGACGCAACCCTTCTCGGAACGGCAGGCGAATTTCGTGCGCAGCGTGTCGGACTTTCTCGGCATCGCGCTGACCACGCTCAGCCTGCAGGGCGAACGCTCCGCGCGCGAGCGGGCCTCGCGCGAGTTGGAAATCGCCGCGACGATTCAGACCGCGCTCCTGCCGCGCGAGTTTCCGGAAAACTCGAACTATCGCATCTTCGGTCAATCCCGCAGCGCGATGGAAGTGGGGGGCGATTACTTCGACGTACTGCCGGTGCGTAATGTGGGCGTATTGCTCGTGATTGCCGACGTGATGGGCAAGGGCGTGCCTGCCGCGCTGCTTGCCACGATTTTCCGCACCGCCGTGCGCAGCCGTCTCGATCTGGCCACGCGGCCAGGACTGCTCTTGAGCGCGGTGAACCAACAGATCAGTGACGACCTCTACCGGCTTGATATGTTCATCACCGCACAGGTGGCGTATCTTTGCTACGAAACGCACCGGCTCTTTCTCGCGAATGCGGGTCACTGTCCCTTGCTGCGGCTCGGCGGCAGCGGTTCCGGTCCGGCGCAGCGTCATGGCATTCAGGGCTATCCGCTGGGCGTCGGAGGTTCCATCCGGTTCAAGGAGGAGGTCATCGCTCTCGATCCGGGGGATCGCCTGCTTTTCCTCACGGATGGTATTTTTGAAATCGAGAATGCCGGACATCACATGCTCGGGATGGAACAACTCGCCGCCGATGTGCCCAATCTCTGGAAGGAATCACCCGAGCAATTCAGCAACGCGCTCTTTGAATACCTGAACATCTTTTCCCACAGCGCGCCATCGACGGACGACCGCACGGTGTTGATGGTGCAACGGGCAACGTGACGTTGCCTCCAGTTGCTGACGCGCGAGGCGCGTCGCCTGCGGACTTCCCGTCTTCCTCACCTCACGAAATACGCCAGATTTTCCAGCTCGATGGCGAGGTTAACGTTGTTCACCATCACGTCCGGCGGCGATTGGAGTAGGAGTGGGGAGAAATTGAGAATGCCCTGAATACCGTGGCTCACGAGGCGATTGACTACTTCCTGTGCGGCCTCAGCAGGTACGGCGATGATGGCCAGCTTCACCTTGTTGGCTTTGAGAAACGGGCCAATTCGATTCATGTCATAGATCGGAATAGCCGATTGACGGTGTCGCCGCCGCTCGGGTTCCGCGTCGAATGCCGCGATGATTTCGAAACCCTCCTTGGCGAACCCTTGGTACGAAAGCAGCGCGGAGCCGAGATTGCCCACACCGACGAGAACCACCGGCAGCAGTCGGTTGGTCCCCATCGTGGAATTGATCCGCTGCCAGAGCTCCGCGACATTGTAGCCGAGACCGCGCCGACCAAAATTTCCGAGGTACGTCAGATCCTTGCGCAACTGCGCGGGCTTCACACCCGCTGCCTTCGCCAGTGTGTCGGAGGAGACCGTCTCCACATGATTATCGAGGAGCCGGTTCAAGCACCGCGAATAGACCGAGAGACGATAAATACTTTTGCGGGGTATTTTTAGTCTTGAAGTCATGGCACTCAAATGAGACTCATTTGTATCAACGGCATCAACAACTTGCCGGGAATGAAAAAGGCGAATGCGGGAATCATGTGAAAAGAAGCTAATGTTTTCACAAAGTCGGCGCAAGCGAGGAGTCGCATTTACTTTTGGAAAGACGTTTGATCAGAGAGAGTTAAACAGTTATTTGAATTTTTCTAATGCGTCAAAATCAGATATGCTAATGGCCGGATAATAGTTTGTGAAAAAATTCACAAATTCAGTTGCGTCGTGCCGAAACAGTATGCTAATTCCTCAAAAGAATTCACACGAAATATGGTTATCGCTGCAACAGTTCGGCATAAACCCCGGCGCGGTCTTTCCGAGGAACCCGCACCTTTTCGGATTTACTCGTAATGGCCAATATCTTTCCTAAGTCAGCGAACATTTTACCGATCAAGATCGGTCTCGGCCTCTCGGTGATCGGTCTGCTGGTCGTGGCGGGTGTCTGGTATTATTTCACACCCAAGTACACGCGCGTGGGCTACCAGCCGACGCAGCCGGTGGCGTACAGCCACGCATTGCATGTGGGGCAGCTCGGCATGGACTGCCGTTACTGTCACAGCTTTGTCGACCAGGCCGCGCACGCCAACATTCCCAACAGCCAGACTTGTAACAACTGTCATAAAGAGGGTGGAGTGCAGTGGGATAATCCCAAACTCGCGGTGTTGCGCCAGAGCGTGGAGAAGAATATTCCGATCCAATGGAAGCAGATTCACCTCGTACCCGATTACGTTTACTTTAACCACTCCGCGCACGTGAATCGCGGTGTCAGCTGCGTGAGCTGCCACGGCCAGATCAACGAAATGGAAGTGGTGTGGCAAGACAAGCCGCTCAGCATGGGCTGGTGTCTGGAATGTCACCGCGCACCGCAGAACAACCTGCGTCCGCTCGCCAAGGTGTATGACTTAAACTGGACAGCCGCCTCTGAAGGCAAGAACCAACTTGAGGTCGGCAAACAACTCGTGGCCGAGTGGAATGTCCGTCCGCCTACCAACTGTGCCGGTTGCCATCGATGAAACGCCAATTCCAACATCCTCCCGAAGCCGCCAACGGCAAGCGTTACTGGCGCAGCTTGAATGAACTGGCCGACAAGCCGGAATTCAAGGAATGGCTGCATCGCGAATTTCCCGCCGGAGCGGCGGAGATGGAGGCCGACGGGCTTTCCCGTCGCAATTTCCTCCGCCTGATGGGTGCTTCCATGGCGCTCGCCGGACTCGGTCTTGCCGGTTGCCGCCGCCCCGAAGCGTTCCTCGTTCCCTACACGAAGAGCCCCGAATGGATTGTGCCGGGCAAATCGCTTCAGTATGCCACCTCCATGCCTCGCCGTCGCGGAGCGCTCCCCCTGCTTGCGACAGTGGTGGATGGTCGTCCGATCAAGCTGGATGGCAACCCGCATGCGCCGCTCTCCAATGGTGGCAGCGATATTTTTGCGCAGGGAGCGATTCTCGATCTGTACGATCCGGATCGCGCGAAGGAATTCAAAAAGAACGGCGACGTGGTCACCGCGAAAGACTTTGCGGATGAACTTGATCGCATTGCCGCGACCTTTGCTGCAAACAAGGGCGAAGGGCTCGCGTTCCTGACGGAATCTTCCACCTCGCCGACGCTCTCACGCTTGCGTGGCGAACTGGGGAAGAAGTTCCCTGCCTTGCGTTGGGCTTCCTACGAGCCGCTTGGCAACCAAAACGAAATTGACGCGGCGCAGAACGTGTTCGGCGGTCGTTATCAGGCCGTGGCGAAGTACGAGAAGGCGGATGTCATTCTTTCCCTCGACTGCGATTTCCTGGGTAGCGAAGACGGTGGACTCGAGGCGATTCGTGGTTTCGCCGCCGGTCGTCGTCGCTTGGAAGAAAAGGGTGCGAAGATGAATCGCCTCTACTCAGTGGAAAGTCGATTCTCGCTCACAGGCGGTGCAGCGGATCACCGGTTGCGCTTGAACTCGGGCGACATCGGCGCGTTTGCGCAGACGCTTGCTGCGGCCATTACGGCGGGCGGCAAGACGGATGATAAATGGATTTCCGAACTCGCGAAGGATTTGATCGCCAACAAGGGCAAGAGCCTCGTCGTGGCGGGGAGCCAGCAACCTGCCGGTGTGCATGCGCTCGTTTACTCGATCAACTCGCTTCTCGGCAATATCGGTCAGACCGTGCTCGTCATTCCGGCGCTCACGGACGCAACGCTCTCGATTCAGCAGCTCGTGACCGATATCAATGCAGGCAAGGTGACGGCGCTTTTTGTGCTGGGCGGCAATCCGGCCTTCAACGCTCCGGCGGAATTGAACTGGGCCGACGCGCAGAAGAAGGTCGCCACGGTGGTGCGCCACAGTCTGCACGAGGACGAAACTTCGGCCATCACATCCACTGTCGCATGGCAGGTTCCGGCGGCGCATTTCCTCGAAACGTGGGGCGATGCGCGTGGCCGCGACGGTAGTTATCTTTCCCGTCAACCGATGATCCTCCCGCTCTGGGGGGGGATTTCCGAGACGCAGATTTTGACCCGCTTGCTCGGGCTCGTTCCGGCTGTCGCGGCTCCCGCTGCAGCAGGTGCGGCCGCTCCGGCGGCGACCACTCCGCCCACGGCGTTCCCGGCGGAAACTCCCGAGCACGTGCAGGAGACCTTCAAGCAGATTGCGAAAGTCACGGGCGACATCGCCAACGCGTGGCGTCAATTCGTGCACGACGGCTTCCTCGCGAACAGCGCGTTCGCCTCGGTGACGACCTCGGCCAAGGGCTTTGCCGCACAACTCGCGAAGCCATCCAAGGCGGATGAAATCGAAGTCACCTTCTACGCGGCGAATATTGATGACGGCCGCTATATCAACAACGGCTGGTTGCAAGAATTACCCGAGCCGATGACGAAGCTCACGTGGGACAACGCGGCGCTCATCTCGCCTGCTCTCGCGAAGAAGCTGGGTATCGAAATGCCCGGCGACAAGAGCGGTTTCCCCGGCGTCGATCCGATCGACAAGCCCGGAACAAACGTCGCGGTCCAGCCCGAGCTGGGCAACAAGAATGGATTCCCGATGATCGAGATCACCGCGAACGGTCGCACTCTCGTGTTGCCTGCGTTGATTTCCCCCGGTCAGGCTGACTACTCCATCGCTATCGCGGTTGGGTATGGTCGCACTACCATAGGTCATGTTGGCAAGGGTAGCGGCTTCAATGCCTACGCCTTGCGCACATCGGCAAACACCGGTTTCATCACGGGCGTTTCCGTCAAGAAGGTGGCGGGCGATTACAACCTCGCGATCACGCAGGAACACAACAGCATGGAAGGTCGTGGACTCGCGCGCGAAATCACGCTTGAGGACAACACGAAGAATCCCGGCTGGGTCCAACAGATCGGTGAGTCGTCGCACATGCCTGGCTACAAGGAAGGTTTCCCGGCCATCTATCAGGCCGATCAGCCGAAGCTTGATGCCGCGATGCAGTGGGGCATGGTCATCGACCTGAATACCTGCGTCGGTTGCAACGCGTGCATGATTGCCTGTCAGGCGGAGAACAATATTCCCATCGTTGGCAAAGAGCAGGTCATGTATGGCCGCGAAATGCACTGGATTCGTAATGACCGTTACTTCTCCGGCGAACTGGAAGATCCGCAGATGATCATCCAGCCGGTGGCCTGCATGCAGTGCGAAAACGCCCCGTGCGAAACGGTTTGCCCGGTCAACGCCACGGTCCACAGCGAGGACGGCCTCAATGTCATGGCCTACAACCGCTGCATCGGCACCCGGTACTGTGCGAACAACTGCCCGTACAAGGTCCGCCGCTTCAATTTCTTCGGTTACAACGAGCGTCCGCTCGATCAATTGTACTGGGGTCCGCTCGCCAAGAAGGGCAGCGCCGAGACGATCAAGATGCAGAAGAATCCGAACGTCACCGTTCGTATGCGCGGTGTCATGGAGAAATGCACCTACTGCGTCCAGCGCATCGAGGAGGCGAAGATCAATCAACTCCGTATCGCGAAGGATTCCCCGAATACCGTCGTGAAGGCCGATTCCTTCCAGAGCGCCTGCCAGCAGGTTTGCCCGGCGGAAGCGATTGTTTTCGGCGACATCAAGAATCCCGAGAGCAAGGTTTCCAAACTCAAGAACAACGCCCGCAACTACGCGATGCTCGATTACCTCGGCATCAAGCCGCGCACATCGTACCTCGGCCGCGTCCGCAATCCGAATCCGGCCATGCCGGGAGCGGAGAAGGTCGGCACCGCCTCGCCCATCGAGCATGGGGGCGGACACGAGGGTGGAGGGCATGGCGCCGCCCCGGGCCACGGCTCTGAACATGGAGAGAAGCACTAATGGCTACCAATTTCACTCCTGAAGTCGAAGCCTACGCGAAGGCGGAGATGACCCGTCAGCCGCTTGTGTTGCACAAGCGCGACCTCGCGTGGGTGACGCAGAAGATTTGCGGTATCGTGGAAGAACCGACCCCCACATGGTGGTGGATCGCCTTCCTGATCACCGCCTCGCTCTCGGTCCTCACCGTTGGCGGCGTGGCTTATCTCATCTCCACCGGTGTCGGTGTGTGGGGCTTGAACCATCCCGTCGGTTGGGCGTGGGATATTACCAATTTCGTGTTCTGGATCGGTATCGGTCACGCCGGTACGCTGATCTCCGCCATTCTCTACCTCACCCGCCAGAAATGGCGCACGGCGGTGAATCGCGCTTCGGAAGCGATGACCCTCTTTGCGGTGGTTTGCGCCGGTATTTTTCCCGGCGTTCACGTCGGTCGTATCTGGATGGTGTGGTTCCTCGCGCCCGTGCCGCAGGCGAACGCCATCTGGCCGAATTTCCGCAGCCCGCTCCTCTGGGACGTGTTCGCGGTGTCCACCTACTTCACGGTGTCTGTCCTGTTCTGGTATGTGGGTCTCGTACCTGACCTCGCCACGTTGCGCGATCGTGCGAAGACGAAGCTCCGCAAGTGGATCTACGGCCTGCTCTCTCTGGGCTGGCGTGGTGGCAATCGCCAATGGCGTCACTATGAAATGGCCTACATGATCCTGGCCGGTATCTCGACTCCGCTGGTGCTCTCGGTGCACTCGGTCGTGTCGTTCGACTTTGCCACATCGGTGATTCCCGGCTGGCACACCACCATCTTCCCGCCCTACTTCGTGGCTGGCGCCATTTTCGGCGGGTTCGCGATGGTGTTGACGATCCTGTTGCCGTTCCGCGCGATCTATCACCTCGAGGACATCGTTACGGTCAAGCACGTCGAAGTGATGTGTAAGATCATCCTCCTGACTGGCACGATCGTCGGTTACGCCTACCTGATGGAGCTTTTCATCGCGTGGTATGGCGCGAACCCGAACGAACGTTACGCCTTTTATAATCGCGCGCTGGGGCCGTACTGGTGGGCTTACTGGTCGATGATGTTCTGCAACGTCATTGCCCCGCAGTTCTTCTGGTTCAAGGCGCTGCGCACCAATATCGTCATCGTCTGGGTCATCGTCCAGTTCCCGAACATCGGCATGTGGTTTGAGCGCTTCGTCATCATCGTGACGTCGATTCACCGCGACTACCTGCCCTCCAGCTGGGGTATGTTCCACCCGTCCATCACGGACATCCTGACTTTCGTGGGAACGTTCGGAATCTTCCTGACGTTGTTCCTGCTATTCGTCCGCTTCCTGCCCATGATCGCCATTGCCGAAGTCAAGGCGGTCCTGCCGCAAGCCGACCCCCACCATCACGCCGAAGAGGAGACGCATGTCCATTCTAGCCAAAAATAGCGAGGGCCAGTCGGTCGAGATCTACGCCATCGGCGCGGAATTCCCGAGTGCGGCCGCCGTCTTTGAAGCCGCGCAGAAAGTGCGCGACCAGGGCTTCAAATGGTGGGATGTCTATTCCTCCTATCCGATCCACGGGATGGACGCCGCCATGGGCTTGGGCAAGTCGTGGGTCTCCGCCATCTCGCTGGCCGGTGCCGCCACCGGTTTGACCACCGCCGTGTTGCTGCAGACGATTCCCAGCGTCTTCATCTACCCGATGATCGTGCAGGGTAAGCCTTACTTCAGCCTGCCCGCGTTTTTCCCGATCATGTTCGAGTTGACCGTGCTCTTTACCGCCTTCGCGACGGTCTTCGGCATGTTCACGGTCAATTTGCTGCCACGCCTGCACCACCCGATTTTCAACTGGGAACGATTCTGCCAAAAGGCGACAGACGACGGATTCTTCATCGTCATCGAGGTGGCCGACCCGCGCTATTCCGAGACCGACACGCCGAAGCTGCTGGAGTCGCTTGGCGCGTCGAACATCACTTTAATTCCGAGAGACTAAACCATGCCCATGCGCTACTTCTTCCTCAGTCTGGCCCTGCTGGTGTTCGCGCTACTCGCGATCGCGGGCTTCCGTGGTTCGAAGACGGAGAATCGTCCGATCGAGATCTTCCCCGACATGGATCATCAGGCGAAGTTCAAGCCCCAGACCCCCAGCCAATTCTTTGCCAATGGCTCCGCCGCCCGTATGCCTGTTGATGGCACGATCGCGAAGGGCATGCCCGCGCAGAACGATTACTTCAGCACCGGCAAGATGGGCGATAAGTGGGGCGATGGCATTCCGATTGAGATGGACGAGGCCGCCATGCATCGCGGTCAGGAGCGCTACGCGATCAACTGCGCGATCTGCCACGGGCCGGTCGCTCTCGGCGACGGCATTGTGAAGCAGTACGGCCTCGCCACGATTGCGAATTTGCAGGACCCGCGCATCCGCTACATGGCGGACGGGGAAATCTTCAACACGATCACCCACGGCAAGGCGACGATGAACGCTTACGGCGCGAACGTCTCCATCGAGGATCGCTGGAAGATCATCGCCTACCTGCGCGCCTTGCAACGCAGCCAGAACACGGTGTTGGCGGAATTGCCCGAATCCTTACGAGCCAAACTTACCCCCGCAGCCAAATGAGCGACCACTCCCACACTTTCACACCGCCTTCGCCCGAGCGTTTGACGCACGACCTCGACCGGGTCAGCAAGATCTCGCTGGCCATTGGCGTGATCGCCCTGATTTCGTCCGCGGTGGGTGGTTATTGCGACCGAGTGCAGGCACTGCATTCGTACCTCTTCGCCTTCATGTATTTTTACACCATCATGGCTGGCGCGTTCTTCTGGACGATCCTCCATCATGCGGTCGATGCGAACTGGTCGGTCATCGTGCGCCGCCAGTTTGAAAATGTTGCGAACCTGATGGGCGTCATGGCGGTCGGTTTTATTCCGCTTTTTATCTTCCGCGAAGATATTTGGAAGTGGACGCAGCCATCCGAGCTCGCACACAGCGTCTTGTTGCAGGAGAAGCACGGCTACCTGAATATGCCGTTCTTCATCGTGCGCCTGATCTTCTACTTTGGATTCTTCACCGGCGCGGCCTACTTCTACCGCAAACTTTCGACCGCGCAGGACAGCGACGGCAGCATCGTCCATAGCTGGCGTTTGCGCTGGTGGTCGCCGCTGAGCATCATCGGTTTCGGATTGGCCATCACGTTCTCCGCGCTCGATTGGCTCATGGCGCTCGATTACCACTGGTACTCGACCATGTGGGGCGTCTACATCTTTGCCGGTTCCGCGCAAAGCAGCATGGCGACCTGCATCCTGATTGTATTCCTGCTGCGCAAGGCTGGTTACCTGAAGCCGCTCTCCGGCGAGCACGCCCACATCATGGGCAAGCTCCTCTTCGCCTTCACTGTGTTCTGGGCCTACATCGCGTTCAGCCAGTACATGCTCATCTGGTACGCGAACATCCCGGAAGAAACGGTGTTCTTCATCAAGCGCAACAACGGTTCCTGGACCTACCTGAGCGTCTTCCTTGTCGCCGGGCACTTCATCTTCCCGTTCATTTACCTGCTCACGCAGGCGGTGAAGAAGAGCTGGGCCTCGCTGAGTGTGATCGCCGTCTGGATTCTGTTTATGCACGGCGTGGATCATTTTTGGATCATTGCCCCGGTCGTCCGTCCCGATGGTTTTTCCATGCGCTGGACCGACTTCACCAGCTTCATTGGGCTGGCGGGCATCCTCGTTTACGTTTTCATCCGCATTCTTGGCTCGGCCGGATTATTTCCGGCGCGCGACCCGCGTCTGAACGATTGCATCAAGCTGACGAACTGATATGAGCGCTCCCACTTCCATTACTCCCAATATCCCCCCGCGCTTCGGCACGCTGAAATGGTACGTCTTCGGCCTGCTGATCTTCTTGCTCGGCGGCGTGGCGACGCTCGTGCTCCAGCGTCAGATGGGTGGCACGGACGCTTACGAACTGGAACGCGCGAAGAAGCGCATTGAGGCGCGCCAGAAAATTGAGGCGGAAGCGAAGGAGCTTCTTACCAAGTCCGGCTGGGTTGACCAGGGGAAGGGGATTGTCCGCATTCCGCTCGAGGACGCCATGGCGCTCGAGCTTGCCGCTTTGAAACAGGAAAAGCCCCGTCCCGCGACCTATGCAGTTGGAGCCGCCGTTCCGGTTCCCGCCAGCGCCACGGCTGCCCCGGCCCCTGCGCCGAAGGCCGACGCTGCGAAGCCGACCGCTCCGGCCCCGACTGCAGCTGCAAAAGGAACCCCTGCTCCCGGTGCGGCTCCTGCTCCGGCCGTCACGCCAGCCCCCGCAACCCCAGCGGCGCAACCGACCACTCCCAAATAACATGCTTCTCGTCACCACAATCATATTCCTGATGATGGCCGCCTTTGGTGCGGCCGCAGTCGTGGCCCTGTTCTGGGCGGCGCGGGACGGACAGTTCAAGCACATGGAGACTAGTGCTCAGGTGATTTTTGACGCGAATGAACCGGTGGGCGCGGTGACCGATTCATTCCCGCCGTCCCAGAAGAAAACGTCGAAAACCGCATCGAAAGAGAAACAATCATGAGCGACGCTTCCGCTCCCACTTTACTCCAATCGCTCTCGCCGGGGCATCAACCCACGGTCGAGGAGAACATTGAGCGCGGCGAGATCGACCGCTCCACCCGGCTGCCGGTGCTGGCCTTCTTCACGACTTCCATTATTTGGCTGTTGATCGGCACGGTATTCGCAATGATCTCGTCGTTCAAGTTGCACAGCCCCGAATTCCTCGGCGATGTGAGCTGGCTGACCTTTGGTCGCGTGCGTCCGGCGCACCTCAACACTGTTATCTTCGGCTGGGCTTCGACCGCTGGCATCGGCGTCACCATCTGGCTGATGGCCCGTCTGTGCCGCACGCGTCTGCGTCACCCGCGCATGTTGCTGGTCGCCTGCGGAGTATGGAATCTGGGCCTCGTCATTGGCACGCTCGGCATTCTCGGCGGCGACAGCACCAGCATCGAATGGCTCGAGTTTCCCGGCTACTCCACGCCGCTGCTCTTTGTCGGTTATGCGCTCGTCGGCATCTGGGGCGTCATCATGTTCCGTTTTCGCGCTCCGGGGCACGTCTACGTGTCGCAATGGTACCTGATCGCCGCGTTGTTCTGGTTCCCGTGGCTTTACGGTTCCGTGCAGCTGCTCCTGATCGTGCATCCGGTACAGGGCTCGATTCAGGCGATCGTGAACTGGTGGTTCGCGCACAACGTGCTCGGACTCTGGTTTACTCCCATGGGTCTTGCCGCCGCGTACTATTTTATTCCGAAGGTCATTGGCAAGCCGGTGCACAGCTACTATCTGTCTGCGCTCGGTTTCTGGTCGCTCGCCCTCTTCTATAACTGGAACGGCGCGCACCACTTGATCGGCGGTCCAGTGCCCACGTGGGTAGTCTCCGCCAGCATTGTGGCCAGCTTCATGATGTTCATCCCGGTCACCGTCGTGGCCATCAATCACCACATGACCATGCGTGGGAAGTTTCATCTGCTCGCGACCAGTCCGACGTTGCGCTTCATCGTCTTTGGCGCGATGTGCTACACGCTCGTGAGTTTCCAAGGCTCGCTGATGGCGTTTCGTTCCTACAGCAAGGTATACCACTTTACACAGCTCACCATCGCCCATGCGCACCTGGGCATGTACGCCTTCTTCACCATGGTCATGTTCGGTTCGATGTACTACATCGTGCCGCGATTGGTGGGTTGCGAATGGCGCTCCGCGACCCTGATCAAATTGCACTTCTGGGCCTGCTTCTATGGCGTCATCCTGATGATGCTTGCCCTGCACATCGGTGGCTTCTTACAGGGGCTTGGATTGAATGATCCGAACAAGTCTTTTGAGATGATCACCAACAGCACGATTCCGTATCTGATCGGACGCTCGCTCTCGGGTATCCTGCTGACGATTGCGCACTTTGTCTTTGCCTACCATTTCGTGTTGATGTTGCTGCGTCTGGGTCGTCCCCAGGGCGAGGCGACGCTCTTCACCACGCCCGCTCTTTCCACGGCACATGACAAGACGGAGCCCGCCGCTTTATGAACCGACTTCCCACCCTTTTTATCGGCATCCTCTTTACCTTCGCCTTCGCGTGGGTGGGATTGGTCGTGATGCCTTACGCCCAGATTGGACGCCTCCAGCCGGAGGTGAATGCCGATACCGGCGACGTCTTCCCACCCACCCCGAGCGGTCTTGCCGAGGCGGGCCAAAAGGTCTATGCCGCCAACGGTTGCGTCTATTGCCACAGCCAGCAGATTCGTCCCGAGGATGCCGGGTCCGATCTCGCCCGCGGTTGGGGTTCGCGCCGCACCGTGCCACGCGATTACATCCGTCAGTCGAAAGTGTTCCTCGGCACGATGCGCACCGGTCCCGATCTTTCCGATGCCGGCTTCCGCTTTCCCGATGCCAAGTGGCACCACCTCCACATGTACAATCCGCGTTCGTTGAATGCGTATTCGATCATGCCCTCCTTCAAGTATCTCTACATTACCCGCAAAATCGTCGGTCAGAAATCCGAGGATGCGCTGGACTTGAAGGGCGACGACGCTCCCCCCGCCGGCTACGAAGTCGTGCCGTCCGAAGACGCCAAGGCGCTGGCGGCTTACCTGATCTCCCTCAACCGCCGTTATCCTCTGAAGGAAGCGCCTGAAAAATAAGCGAGCGATTACCACTCTCCATCCATGAGCACGGAATACCAACAACCCACGCCTCCCGACCACTCGCATCTTCCCGAGAACGCCCCGAGTTCTCCGGATTATTCCGAGGACATCGACGTGCGCCGGTTGCATTCAGCGATCATGCGCGAAAAAGAAGAGCCTCGCGATGGTCGCGAGCCCGTACCGCTCTGGCTGGTCGCCATTATCGGTCTGGTTGTTTTCTGGTCTGGCGCCTATTTCATGACGTACAGCGGCGGCTTTAGTGGCATGTATTACGATACGGTGCCCCTCGGCGGACCTACTCCTTTTGTCTCCAAGGCCGATGGGAAGGGCGAAGCGGGTGCGGCGACCGGAGGTGCCGAAGGCGGCGCAGCCAAGGGCGACGATACCCTCAAGCTGGGGCAGCGTTTCTTCACGCAAACCTGTGTTTCCTGTCACCAAGCAACTGGTCTCGGCCAGGCGGGGGCTTATCCGCCGCTCGCTGGATCGGAATATGTGGTGGGTGATGAAAAACGTCTTGCGGCCATCGTGCTGCATGGCGTGCAGGGACCTATCACGGTGAACGGTCAGCAATTCAACAGCCAGATGCAGGCGTGGGGCACCACGCTCAACGACAAGAAGATTGCCGCCATCATGACCTATATCCGTCAGGCTTGGGGCAACAAAGCCGGGCCGGTCACGCCGGAACTCGTTGCCGAGGTCCGCAAGGCCACCGCGTCGAGAACGACCGCGTGGACCGAGGCCGAACTGAAGGCGTTCAAGTAGGACGCCCGCTCTTTTTCCTGAACTCAATCACAAGATACGCTACTAAATGAAAACAGGACATTTCTTGTCTTTGTAATATTAGAAGTATTGCGTAAAATAAATAATAGCTAATTCGCCCATGGACGCCTCCACTACTCTCGCCCACGATTCCCATTCTCACAATCCAGGCACACACGCTCACCCTCATCAAAGCTGGTTGCGTCAGTACGTCTTTTCCATCGACCACAAAGTCGTCGGCATGCAGTACCTCGTCACGGCCCTCGTATTCCTGCTCATCGGTTTCAGCTTCATGCTCCTCATGCGATGGCAGCTTGCTTACCCCGGCCAGTCGCTGAACTGGGAACGTTTCAAGGGCAACATCTCCATCAGCGTCAGCAACGGCGTTGGCTCCGTCACCAGTGTGTTCACGGGCCGCGAGTTCAAACCGCAGCCATTCCCGGCGGCGGCCCCGTACGATCCCGCCAAGCCCGAGCCCACCTTGCTTGGCAAACTCTTCGGCAAGGCGAGCATGCCCGGTGGCGTCATGGCTCCCGATTTCTACAATTCCCTTGGTGCGATGCACGGAACGATCATGGTCTTTTTGGCCATCGTCCCATTGTTGACTGGAGCCTTTGGTAATTACGTCATGCCGCTGCAAGTCGGCGCGCCGGACATGTGTTTCCCGAAGCTCAATATGATGAGCTACTGGACCTACTTTGTCGGTGGCGTCGTCATGCTCAGCAGCTTCTTTGTGCCCGGAGGTGCGGCCAAATCGGGTTGGACCTCCTATCCGCCGCTCTCAGTGGTGAGCGATCAGTTACCCAATTGGCCCTCGATTCTCTCTGGCCAGAGCGTCTGGATTCTCGGCATGGTGTTCCTCATCACCTCGTCGTTGCTCGGCTCGGTGAACATCATCTGCACCATTACGCAACTCCGTGCGCGCGGCCTCAAATGGATGCGGTTGCCGTTCTTTGTCTGGTCGCAATTCGTCACCGCGTTTCTCCTCCTCCTCGCGTTTCCTCCGCTCGAATCCGCCGCCATCATGCAGCTTATGGACCGCGTGGCGGGCACGAGCTTCTTCATGCCGAGCGGCCTCGTGGTCGGCGGCAATATCGTTCACGTCAGCGGCGGCGGCACTCCGCTCCTCTGGCAGCATCTGTTCTGGTTCCTCGCCCATCCCGAAGTGTACGTCTTGATTCTCCCCGGTCTCGGCATCGTCTGCGAAGTCATCGCCAACAACACCCGCAAGCCCATCTGGGGTTACAAGTCGCTCGTCTTCGCCACCTTCTTCCTCGGCTTTGTTTCCTTCCTCGTCTGGGCGCACCACATGTACCTCACCGGCATGGGCACGGTCGTCAGTTCCTTCTTCCAGGCCACGACGATCATCATCTCTGTGCCATCGGTGATCATCCTCACCGCGCTCGTGATTTCCCTCTGGGGCGGCTCAATTCGATTTACCGTGCCGATGCTGTTCGCTACCGCGTTCCTGCCGATGTTCGGCATTGGCGGTTTGACCGGTATTCCTCTCGCCTTCAGCGCGACCGACCTTTACCTGCACGATACCTACTACGTGATCGGTCACTTCCACTACGTCGTCGCGCCCGGTACCATCTTCGCCATCTTTGCGGGCATCTACTTTTGGTATCCCAAAGCCACGGGGCGGATGATGAGTCCCTTCCTCGGGAAATTGCATTTCTGGCCAACCTTCATCCTCATGAACTGCATCTTCATGCCCATGTTCTTGCAGGGTATGGGCGGCATGCACCGCCGCTGGTACGATGGCGGCCAGAGCTGGGAACTCGCCAAGAACATCGTCCACTGGAATGAGTTCATAGGCGTCGCTGCATTCCTCCTCTTCCTCGCGCAAATTCCCTTCATCATCAATTTCTTTGGCAGCCTAAAATGGGGAGCGAAAGCGACCGACAACCCGTGGGAATCGACCACGCTCGAGTGGTCCACACCCACACCACCCGGCCACGGCAATTTCCTACACGAACCGATTGTCGACAAGGGGCCATATGAGTACAGCGTTCCCGGCATGACCCGCGATTACGCGATGCAGGACATCAACGACGGCAAGACCGACGCTGGTCCGCCCCCGCACGACATGGAGATTCCCTACACCGTGCACGCGCGGCCCGACACCGGACTCTACAACGCCAAGCTCGGCATCTGGCTGTTCCTCGCCTCGGAAGTGATGCTTTTCGCGGGTGTCTTTTCGGCCTATGTCTTCCTCCGCCTCGGTGCCGATGTCTGGCCGCGGGGCTATCTGAATACATGGATGGGATTGTTCAACACCACGGTGCTGATCAGTTCCAGTATTACCATGCTCATGTCGTGGGCCAGTTTGAAGATGCGCAACTTCCAGAGTTCGCAACGCTGGCTGCTTGCCACGATTCTTTTGGGCGTGCTCTTCCTCGGCGTGAAGGCCAAGGAATACAGTGACAAGTTCCACCACTACGGTGCCTTCATCAAGCAGGAGTCCTACTCCAAATACAAAAACGTGCTGGAAGCCGAGGGCGCGCGCGTCACCTATCATCCTGAGACCAAGCTCTACGAAGTCACCGGCCATCTCGAGAAATCGACTGCCGAGGAAATTGTACTGCTGCCCGACCTGAAGCGAGGCGTTCCCACGGAAGCGAAGGAAGTCGATATCGCGCTCGCAGATGTGGAGCGTTGGGGCGCATTTTATCCGAAGTACAGCAGCTTCTTCGCGATCTACTTCACGCTCACCGGACTCCACGTGTTGCACTTGATCGGTGGCATTGTGGTCCTCGCCTACTTCTACTTCTTCGGCAGCCGCATCTACCGGCAGAACCCGGAGCATCAGGCGAACCGTCTTGAAGTGTGCGGCCTCTTCTGGCACTTCGTCGACCTCGTCTGGATCTTCCTCTTCCCCGTCCTTTACCTTCTGTAAATCTATGAGCGATCACTCCACGCCCAACCCGGAATCCGTCGATCGGCACGCGCCCTCCCTGACGCAACAGGAGTTCAACGACCACGTTCGCAATTACCTTGCGATCTTCGGATCGCTGTTGGTGCTCTCGCTTGTCTCCTTCGCGTTCTGGTATTTCCAGATCGGGCTCGGATGGCAGATTGTCCTCACGCTGCTGGTTGCCTCCGCGCAGGCGTTTCTCAACCTGCGCTATCTCATGCACCTCAAGGGGCAGGGTGGCACGATCAAATACTTCCTCATCATGACAGCCGTCTTTTCCGCCGTGCTCATGCTCGTCTCGCTCCTCGCCTTCTTTAACACCATTCCCGGCACGCATCACTGATATGTCCATCAAGTACGTTCACATGATTTTTGTTACCGCTGCGACACTGCTCGCCCTCGGCTTCGCCGCGTGGTGCTTTTTCTCGCCCGACTCTCCGCAGACCACGAGCTATCACGCCGCAGGTATCGGTGGCATTCTAGTGGCCATCGCCGCGGTTTTTTATGGCGTCTGGGTCTGGAAAAAACTCAAGCGTCTCCCTCTCGAATAAATCATGAAACCTGCGCTGCGCCTCTTGGGATGGACTGCTGGAATCGCGTGGATCACCACGCCTTCCGCGCAAGCCTGTGCTGTTTGCTTTGGCGCGCCCGGCAGCAATGTCAACGACGCCATGGCCATGGCGATTGGTTTCATGCTGCTGATTCTGGCCGCCATATTCGGATTTCTCGTGGCGTTTTTCTTTTACCTGCGCCGCCGCGCGAGTGCCTCGCTGCCCGACTCCACGGATCACCCCCTTTAAAAACTACACCCCTCCCGCCTTATGCTAATTGACTTCCTCGGCATCCAGAAAAACGCCTCCTTCAACGGCGTCGAAATCGATGGCCTCCTCGAATTCTGCCACTGGTTCATGCTCATCCTCTTTGTCGGCTGGGGCTGTTTCTTTGTCTACACCCTCTGGCGTTTTCACCGTTCCCGCCAACCCAAGGCGGAGTATTTCGGCGTGCGCAATCACGTCTCTACTCACTTGGAATTTTCCGTCATCCTCATCGAGGGTATGCTCCTCCTCGGCTTCGCCATCCCGCTCTGGAGCGGTCGTGTGTACTCCCCGAAAGACGCCTCCGTCCACGTTCGCGGCATCGCGCAGCAATTCGGATGGAACTTCCATTATCCCGGTCCCGACGGTGTTTTTGGCCGTCGCGATCCCAAGCTCATTAGTTCGAATAACCCCATCGGCCTCGACCCCAACGATCCCGCCAGCAAGGATGACCTTGTCTCTGTCAACGAAATGCACACCCCGGTCGGGCAGACCATCGTAGTCGATCTCACCTCCAAGGATGTGATTCATAATTATGCCCTGCCCAGCATGCGTGTGGCGCAGGACGCCATCCCCGGTACCATGGTTCCACTTTGGTTCAAGCCGATCACCGTGGGAGAATATGAAATCATCTGCGGCCAGCTCTGCGGCAGCGGTCACGGGCTCATGCGCGGCATGCTCGTCGTCGACTCGGCGGAAGACTACAAGGCGTGGCTCGACGAACGTGCCAAGTTGAAAGCCGGCACTGCGATGATTGAAACGCCCAAGGCCTCTGTGGCGGTTGCTCACTAGCAGTTGCTAAACGCGCACGCACCTGCCCTGTCAGGCGCTTCATCCGCGAAGACAGTCGTAGTGGGCTGCTGAAAAACGCCCGCATCTCTCATTCATCTGACAGGATCGAAGCGCTTTAACTTGGACCGTTGCGTTTTGGCAGGTCGCCTTATTGGATAACCACGATTTCTACCGGCACGACACCGGCATTGCGCATATCGAGCTTGTTGGCCGCCGCCACGGAGAGGTCGATGATGCGGCCCTTGCGATAGGGGCCACGGTTGTTGATGCGGACGACGACTTCCTTGTTGTTGACGAGGTTACGGACTTTGACGCGAGAGTTGAAGGGGAGCGTCTTGTGCGCGGCGGTCAGGGTCATCTGGTTGTAGATCTCACCAGTGGCGGTCTTGCGGCCATTCCAGTAGCCACCGTAGTAGGAGGCCTCGCCGCGTTGGGTGAAGCCAACGGGGATTTTTACGGTGGATTTACCACGGGGCGCATCGTCGTCGTCCTCGTCGTCGCTGTCGGAGGAAAGGGAGGCGCTTTCGTTGAACTTCACGGGAGCAAAGCCTTTGGAGTTGGAGCTTGTGGTGGACTTGGCTTCGGCGGCGATCAAACCCAAGGCGAGGGCTACGATGAACGCGAAACGGAATAACGGGTTATTCGTTTTCATAAGGGGTCAAGGGTAGCACGCTTGGGAATTAATGCAAGGGAGGTGGGAGTGTGGCTTGACTGGAGATGAATTGCGGAGAAGTCTTGTGCAGAGCATCCGATGCTGTTGACATTCGCACATCTTAGCGGAGGGGAACTTCCGTACGATTCGGCGTGGGAGTATTTTTATCCAGCGGCGTTCGTTTTTTGCCCGCTGGTGATTGGCTACACGTATTGTATGGTGGCTAAGCAGGTGCGGCCCATCTGGCTGGATTCGCTCACCACGGTCGCGTTAGTCTGGGCTGTCGATTCACTCACCAAAATGCAGATGGTGCCATGGGTTATTTTTGGAGCATACTTCGGTCTCTCGTTCTGGTGCGTCGTAGGTTGTGTGGTGGGCGGTATTACCTACTTGGCCATTCGAGATTGCATCAAGCGTCGTTCCAAACGAGATGTTGGAATGATTGTGGGCTTTGTAATCGGGATGTTGATTACGTTGGCGAGGCCTGTACTGCTCTGAATCGAGCGAGATGCGACATGGCATCCCTGCGGTACAACCGCCGTACACTGTCGAAAATCCGCCTGAGATAAGGCTCTACAGGGTCCAGCGTCACGCTGGCTACATGGCGACCATGACGAAGGCTTCAATGGCGGCGGCTTCTTTTTTGAGCTGGTTGAGCGTCTCTTCGAGATCGCTCGGTTTGAGACCGACTTTTTCGGCGACATGGGCGGTCATGTCGGTTTGCATCTGTTGCCAGGATCCGTTGCCGACGAGGGCGCAGAAGTCGGCGAGGTGGGCGACATTGGCGAGTCCGGAGTTGTCCAAATCAGGCTCGAGATAGTAGCGCACGGCGTTGACGACATCCTGCGGCAGATTCCATTTTTGCAGGAGGGCACCGCCGATGGCGGCATGGTCGGTGCCGAGGGCTTCGCGTTCCGCATCGACGAGACTCATTTTATTGTCCTGCGTGAGGAGCGGAATTTGCGCGATGGCAGGTAGTATCGAAATGCTGAGGACGATCTGACCGATGTTGTGGAGCAGTCCGATGGTAAAGCACGTTTCGCGGTCGGCGGCGATGCCAGCGCAGCGTGGACCGAGATAGCGGGCGGCTGCAGCCGAGGAGACGGAGCGACGCCAGAGATCGAAGGCGCATTGTCCGTACTGGCTGCGAGCGCTCTTGCCCTTCGTGGTGCGGCCCATGGCGATGGTGAGGACTTGCTCGTAGACGACGATCTGGCCCAGGCGCAAGAGAGCCTGATTGATCGACATGATGGGTTCGGCGGGTCGGTAGAGAGCGGAATTGCAGATTTTGAGGAGTTTGGCGGTAAGCTCGGAATCGTAGCGGATGACTTCCACGAGGTCGTTGTTGTCGTAATCACTGCGCCTCATGAGGGAGAGAATCTTGAAGGCAATAGGAGGCGCGGTGGGCAGATCTTCGGCGTCCTCGAGCATCTGGCAGGCCGTCATCCAGCGGGCGGCCTCTTCCTTACTGCCGTCGGCGTAGGGGCTGGTGACTCCGTAATTAATGAGGGGCGAGGACATGATGAGGGATAAGCGGTTGCTTTCAACATCGGACAGTCGGGCCATTAGTTAAGAGGATTCCTGCTGTCAAAGGAGTAAGAGCCTGATAAAAGGACGTTTATCGTATGGACGCCATCGCCAGAGAACCGATCGGGAAAGGGGAGTTCCGGCGCGTATTCGGGGCGGGGCTGGTGGGCGCTTTGCTGCTGTTTGGGGTGATGTTCTGGTATTCGGCCGTGTGGGTGGACGAGATGTGTTATACGGACCCGGCGGTGAATCTGAGCGCGGGGCGGGGTTTGACCTCGAGCGTGTGGCCGGGGCAACCGGCGGATCGTTTTTTTGCGAGCAATACGCCGCTGCATCCGTGGTTGCTGGCAGGGGGCTTCAAACTATTCGGGGTGCATCGCGCGGTGATGCAGGCAATGAATGTGCTGTGGCTGGTGTCGGCCTGCTGGATTTTTTGGCTCGCGAGCGGTCGGTTGGGGTTGGTGCGGACGGCGGGAGGCCGGTTCGCTTTTTTTCTCATCGCACTGCTTTCGAGTGGAAGCTACTATGCGGTGGGCAGCGGTCGGCAGGATGCGATCGGAATCTGGATCAGCGCGGTGACGACGCTGGCGGCGTCGATTCAGCGACGCGGGATTCGATTGCTGGCCTTGGGTGTGTGCGGCGCGGTGATGCCGTGGGCGGGGCTGCAGATCGCGGCGTATGCGGCGGTGGTTTCGGTTTTGTTGCTAGTGGTGTTGCGAGGTCGTAACTGGCGCAGTGTGGTGGCTCTGGCGCTGGGAATTCTCGCGGGCTGGGTGGGGTTGAAGGGACTGTATGCCGCGCAAGGTGTGAGCGATCTTTTTGCGGGGCAGGCGACGGCGCAGGGACATTTTTCGGGCTGGCGCAGTCTGGCGGACTGGAATGTGCATTGGGGCGGCGGAATGCTGGACCCGAGTCTGCTGGGATTGCTGCTGGTCGCGGTGGTGTTGGGATTGGCGGCGGCGCGGCATTCGTGGCGTTCACACGCGGCGAAGCGGTCTTTTTTGGGCGTGGTGTCGGTGATGTGGATTTCCGTGGCGATGTTGCAACTGGGACGATTTCCTCTCTATTACGCGTGGATGGCGATCCTGCCGGTGGCGGCATGCGTGTGCGCCGCGGCGGAGTCGCTGGCGAGTCTGCGGCAAAGCCGGGTGGTGCTGGTGGCGGTTACGGTTTTATCGCTGGCCTGGCTGCCGGTGTGGATCGCGCTGGCGTCGTCGATGGCGCCAAGACGAAATCTTGCGGCGGTGGAGACTTTGGTCTCGCAGGTGGTGAAACCGGGGGATGTCGCGGTGGGGGATTTCGCGAGCTATTACGCGTTGCTGCCGCGCGCGAAACGTTTTTATTCGGAGTCGTATGTGACGAGTCCGGTCCTCTCGGAAGCGGAGCGACGCTCGATCACGGTAATCGTGGTGCGTCCGTTATTCGCTCCCGCCGTGCTGCGGGCGCTGGGCGGAGAATGGGAGCTCCAGCCGCTCTCGCTCGGTTCGCCGCAGGATCCGCCGTTGCCGCTCAATTGCTGGGATTACCAATTGCAGGTGTGGCGTCCACGGGTGGGGGCTCTGCCCCCTGACCCCCGCCAAAGGGAATG
>JAFIGT010000002.1 GCA_017849585.1 Verrucomicrobium sp. | reverse complement strand
TCGGCCTCCGGCCGAATACGCCAAACGCACTGTGGCCAACAACCCAACGAACCGTACCACCCCGCCGAAAATAACTCTGCCCCTGGCCTAAAAAATGGGAGCAGGTCATCAGGTTAAATCCTCTCACTCAATCTGGACCAGTTTCAGGGGACCCAATCATCGGTGCTTGCTGTTGTTTGAGAATCCAATAGGTCATTGCCAAATGGCCGAATGGTCCTGGATGGACTCGTTCACTTCCCACTACGGAAAGTGTGGGAGTGGATGCCTGAATGTTTGTATTCAGCTGTGTCATCGGAGTGTGAATATCGATGACAGAGATGTTATATTCTGCGGCTATTTTTCTAATTCTTGCGGCACACTCCGCCAAGGCGAGATTGACCCCTGGCAGATTTGGCTCAACTCCCTGGACCGTCTCGTCGTAGAGGGATGGTGTGATGAGAACCGGTTCAACCCCTTTCTCGAGGAGCAGGCCGATGAGCATTCGAATATTCTTTTCGTAAGTATCAATACACTGACATCTCTGTTGGTTGATCTCGGGAGATACAGCGCCGGGTTGGTAAAGCTCACGTCCGACATCGTTCATTCCCAGCATGATCGTCGCCACATCAATATCATGTGCGGAGATGTCCCAGGAAAAGCGCTTAATTGCGCCATCGGTATCTCCTCCCGAGATTCCAAGATTGATCACTTCGACTGGACGCGTAGGAAAACGGGTATGGTAGAATACATCCAGATAGATCGGATAATTGCCGTGGTGAGTGATGCTGTCGCCAATGACTCCATAGCGCGTGCCTTTCGCGATGGAAGCCTCTCCTGTCGGCAGAGAGACGGTACCCGAACAGACGCAAAAAGGAGATCGGTAATGATTGGACATCGTCGCACAATCCATCACAGGGAGAAGAAAAACCTAATTCATCACCACGGAAATTAATGAATCGATGAAGGGGAAATACCCGTAATGTACACATTGTCCAAGTCGGCAATAACCATATCGTTACCTCCAGACGCTAGACTAAAAAATGTGTCAGGAATGGAATTAAGATGCGGTATGGTTCCACCGCTGGCGCTGGACAAGACGTATTTCGTAAGGTCGGCGGACTTGAGCGCACCCGACAATTTAACGCTGGTGAATTTGTTGGTGGAAGGGTCAATGGCGATATCGAATGTAATATAGCTCCCTAGATTTGCATAGTCTGTATAGTTTCCTAGTTCGATATAGAATGCGGCCGTGGAGTTATCGGAACTATTAAGGGCCAGAGACAACGATCCGTTGCTATAGACGATGCCAAACCAGTATGGGAATGTCCCTATCTGGGAGCCCTTGGCTCCAAAGTAGACCTGAGCCTGATTGACCGTGCCTTCACTGATTTGGCTCAAGGCCAGCGAAAAATGAATGTTGAATGGTTTTTTTACATCTACGTTGGACGTCAATTGCAGGGAAGCCCCAATAGCGGTGCCCGTGGCGTTATTCGTCAGTCGCAATGCCTGCGCACCGGTCTGGGGATTGGCCGTGGAAATTTCCAGCAACGCATTGAAAGAAGATGAGCCGAACGTGCCAACCCATGGCTTTATCCCGGGAATCGTGGTATCCGTAACCCCAATGATGGTGGTATTTGCTTCATAGCCGCTGGATTTTTCAAAGCCGATAAGTACATCGGCCATCGTATAATTCGCCCCGAATAAAATCCAGGGCATGAATAAAACCACAATTTTATGAAAAGAAAAACTGATATAGTTCATAATAGGCCGGTATTCTCGATCAACAATCACCCTGATAGGCGCTGATTGCAATCGCCATTCAACCGCCATTCAATATAAAAGAGATCAATGATCTCCTCAGAGGCGACCTATAGAAAAAGCAGGCACTCGGCAGGTGACCAAGGAGGAATCAAGTCATCAGCTAAAAGGGTAATTGGGTCAATGTGGAGGAGCACCATTAATTTATGGTCGAATGCTCCGCTCGATTTCGCTTGGATTCCCATCAAGCGCTCCATTCAGTTTAGGTTGGAGAAGTTAATCCTCTTTTCCAATTTCCGCGGCATCCGCTGGCTTGCGGGATGAAGGCAGTAAACTCCTTCGTGGATTTGACGCTTTTCCGCTGCTGGATTGCCGTTGGACGCGAGGACGAGAATTGCACGACTCGCATGCGTGCCTTGAATTACCCGGGAAGCATCCTGAGCTCCTTCCCGAAGGCTTCGCCCGATTCATACTGGGCAAACCTGACGCCGGCGCCTTCATCTCCCAGTGGTTCACCACCTTGGAGCCGACTGGCACTACCTATAATGATTTCCACCGCGACCGTCTACTCGGTTGCGGTCTCACAATTTCTTAGTTGAAGAAGCGTTTGGGACGTGTGGGATCTCGCGGACTCTTGCGGTATTGCAGTGGACTTTGACCAACCAGTCGTTTGAACCATATGACGAAGTGGGCATCGGAATGAAAGCCGGTTCTGTGACCAATTTCTTTAATGGGCAGCATACTCGTCTCCAGGTAGATCTTTGCTTCCTGCATTCGCCTGCGTTCCCAGTATTTTCGGGTGGTTAAACTAAACTCCTGTACAAAAATACGATCCAGATGACTCAGACTTAATCCGCCCGTTTCCTCCATCAGCCATGAGAGCGGAAAGCCGCGATCCAATGGGGCATCGTTTAGGCAGCGTATCGCTCGGATGGCGCGATCGTCTCCCGCATGCAGTCGAGTGAGACTTGCCCCACAACTGATCCGCGCCTTGAACCAAAGGTCCAGCCAAAGAAAAAATTGGCGCTGCAACCTCAAGAACATGGAATAGTCGCCGGTTTGGGTTGCGTAACGGATGTCTGCTTCGGGTATATTTTTGCGCACAAGTCGCTCCAACCTCTCGGCGACGCGCGCGAGTTGAGGGTATCCAGAACCTTTGAGCACGGCTCCGCCCTTGTGGACAAACAAATTTTCACCCGATGGCCATTGGCAAAGGAAATAGACGGAAAGAAGATGGATATCCGGGGAAAAGTCCTGATGAGCCTCCTCCCGCGGGACAAACAACCACATTCCCGCCGTTGCTGTTAATGTTCCGGAATCGGATGTTACTTTCGCTCGCCCTTTACGAACGTACCAAGCCCAGTGTCCTTCTGTCCTGTCCCATTTCGCGTGATGAAATTCGCGTGGAACCGGATGATCATAAATCCAGATCAACTCAGAACGAAGATAGGACCATTGATGAAAGGTGAGAATGGGGCGATCGGCGGACGCCATCATGCGAAAAATAGTAAATGAAAATGTTTATTTTACAACAGATTACTTTTGCCAGAAAAACGACATACGCATACCCTGAAGTGACTCAATTGGAAGATATCGTGTTTATTCACAATGGTTGTCCTTATGGAAAATTTGTCGCACGTGCCTTTCTCAAAGAAACCGTAAATAGATGAAGGCTTCGCTTTGTATCTGCGTTTTTGCCGTTGCGGCTATATTTTGGATTGAAAAAGCGGTTTCCGAGACGCTTTACGAATGGGATTACACGAAATTATCCGCCGTGAATCTTTGGTCCAAGATTCCGAAGACAGCCACCTCTACTATCACCAAGGATATCCGAACACCGGAATCCAAAGCAGCTCTCGAAGTCAACCTGGACAATCGTGATTCTTCCGCAGTGCCGGAGGATATTCAGCTGCGCTATCTCTATAATGGAGCGCTCAAGACTGGTTCGAGCTATGAAATCTATTTTAAAGTAAAAGCATCAATTCCAGGAAGTATTCAGATGGTGGCGGCGGAAGCTGACAAACCGTGGAGCGCCTTTTCTGGAGCCATAAAGAACGTCAACGTCACGAAAGAGTGGCAACTTGTAAAGCTCGTCTTCACCTCGAAAAAGGATTGGGCGGGTACTCTGGCCTTACCCCGAATCATGCTCGGCCGATATGGTGCCACAGTCACCATTTATCTGGGACCGGTGACGTTACGAGAATTGCCCACACTTCTGGAATACAATCTAGGAAATCCGGAATGGCGGGTATTTATTGGAGCAAAGGAACCGAAGTCCTTCGATGCTATTCCGACAGAAATTGGAGAAGCATCTGGAATCATCAAGGGCCACACGCTTCAGATGAATGGCGACGTTATCGATCTGGACCATGTGTCAAGTTCTCCGGCCCCAAAGGAGTCAGCTCTATTATATAAGGAGTTTGACAGTGCCGCTGCTGGTCGGATGCAGATCGGCGTCTCTGCCGACTGGTGGATGGAGCTTTTTATTAATGGTGAAAAAGTATTCAACACCCTCGCTTCCGGGAATGTTTCGCGCGCTTTCTCTGTCGATGATCATGTGGTGGAGATCCCCGTCAAAGCAGGCAAAAACATCCTTGTAGCAAAGGTTCTCAGCGGATCGAACGGCTGGAAGTTTGTCTGCGGAAAACCGTCGCGCGGGCTGGATGAAGACAGTCTCTATGTTGCAAGGGAGAGTGCCGAATGGAAGCCTCTCGACATGAGCCGCGTAACCGTTCAGGCGGGGACCGCATTGGACTTCTCCACGCTGGCTGGCGAACGCTCTCCGGCTGGTGAGCGCGGGCGAGTGATTGTGAATCGAAACGGCAGTCTTGCCTTCGAAAAAGATCCAGAACGGGGTGTGAAATTTTTTTCGTATAATACCAATCCCTGGCGTCTTTCTTCGGCGAAAATAACCAATGAAGAACTTGATCGTTATGCAGCGGATATTGCCAAACAAGGTTATACCATGGTGCGCATTCAAGGAGTGGACATGTTCTTACTGGGGGTTTATCGCCCCCCCTTTACGGCGTCAACATACGGGTCATCGGATTGGCTGCCGCAACGGGCCGAGGACATTCAGTTTAATGCCGCAAGCTTCGACCGATTTGATTTTCTTCTCTCCTGTTTCAAGAAGCATGGCATTTACATCAATCTCGACCTCACGACGATGCCGGGCGCGTATTCGAATGTGATTTATCCTCCCTCCCCCGCGCGATTCAAGACGCAGATTTTCTCTAATCCAGAATATAGAAAACATTGGGAGTTGGCCGTGACTTGCCTGCTCCGCCATACCAACCCCTATACCGGCATGACGTTGGGAAGCGATCCGGCCCTGGCGATTGTGGAGCCCTATAACGAACAAGATCTCTTGCTCTACGATTCCGCCGTAATGCGAGAATTCTCCCCCGCCTTTCGCCAGTATCTGAGGAACAAGTATAAGACCGCTGACGCATTGAAAAAAATGTGGAACGACGCCGGAATTGAATTTGAAAAGACTCCCGATATCTCCGAAGACCTGCTCAGAAAGGGCGACGCGCGAGCCATGGACGCGGGACAGTTTCTCGTTCAAAGCATGAGCGAGATAACCGATTGGTATCACGGCGTCATTCGACGAGCGGGCTATCAAGGACTGCTAACGCAATGGGACATGATCATGCGCACACTCGAGTTGCCTGTGCGGGCAAAAATGCCCTTGATTGCGCAGCACACCTATTTTGAGCATCCGAATCCACTGCCAAGCAAGAATCTCGTACCCAAGTCGAAAGCGGAGGTGATTTGGCCTGACAAGGACATGGCGATCGGCCATGGCAGTTCCCTCGATTCCAGCTACTATAGAGCGGCTGCAGCTATTCGCTTTCTAGACCGACCGTTTCTTATCACTGAATACTCGCACAGCGCACCCAGTCGATTCCGGCACGAGCGGGGACTCTATTTCGGTTCTTATGCGGCACTGCAAGGATGGGATTCTCTCGCCGCCCATGGCAGTTTTCCGGTGGTGGTTAAAGGCGCAAATGATGTTCCGTTCTGCGGGTTTGAAAATCCCCAGGATCCGATCTCCAGAGCCTCGGAGGTGGTCGCTGCTTTGACGTGGTTCCGTGGCGATGTGAAGGAGGCGACTCATACCGTGAGGCTGAATATCTCCTCCAAAACGATTTTTCCAAAAAATCTTCTCGGCGCAATCGGCGATGACTACGCGAAACTCTCGATGCTGACCAGACTTGGCATCACCTATCCCGAAGCGACGCCGCTGGAACCGGTCGGCAAGGCGAAAGCATCCGTCGATCTTACACCGGCCGAGTTTTCCCCTTTATCAGTTAATCAATGGTATGCCTCCGCCTCGAATCGGGATGGGGGACTCTTCCCCTCCCTCCTCCAGGAACTTCGAAATGCCGGAGTCCTGCCGGAATCCAACAAAACCGACTACTCGAAACGAGTATATCAAAGCGAGACAGGAGAAATCACTCTCGATGCATTCAACAAGACGATGTCAGTCATCACGCCTCGACTCGAAGGCGCCGTGATCAAGCGAGATGAATCCTTGAAACTCGATGCAGTGGAGATTGAGTCCTGCACCAAACCCGCCTCAGTGGTCGTCGCCTCATTGGAAAAAGAGAAATCCGTGATTCAGGCCAAGAGAATTCTCCTCGTATTCGCCACCAATGCTCTCAATAGCGGAGAGACTTTCGAAAACGCCAGCATGCAGGTCATGTTGGAGGTCGGAAAATTGCCGGTTCTTTTGGAAACAGCCAAACTGTCATTGAAGTTGAGAACTCAGCTGACGACGTCGCCTAAAGTCTATCCCCTTCATCTTGATGGTTCGAGAATGGAGGCAATACCGGCGGCGCTTGATAACGGAATTCTTACGCTTCCTATCGATACGGCGCGATTGCCTTATGGCGCTGTATTTTTTGAGATTAGCTTCCCCTAAAAAAATGAAACTCCGAAACAGGGTGTTTATTGACCTGGAGCCAATGCGAAAAATATTAAATAAAAACTTAAATTTTGCAGTGGATTGCCTTTGCGATTAACAAGGTGCAGGCATAAGCTTTTTTAAGTCGTACGAGAGAAGAGCCCAGAAGGCAATCAAAGGAAAAAGTATAAAATGAAACGAAATTCATCGTATTGGATCGCATTGATCCTCGCCGCAGGGATGTGCATGGCTCTAGAGTCGCGCGCAGCCATCATCATCAATAATGGAACATTCGAAAGCTGGGGCACCGTCGCCGGCACACCACCCGCCGGAGTTCCCACGGATTGGACCCAGTCGAGCACCTTTACGACAAATCCCGTACGTACGGCAGGGCTGGTAAACGGTTCGAATTACGCCGCCCTAATACGCCCCGCTGGCGTGCTAAATCAAAGCTTCAGCTCTGCCCTCACCCAGATGCAAATGGATTTCGTCCTGGCGGCGACCGATCCCGGATCGAGTTCGAATCGAAGCTTCAACATGGCCATTACGACGAACAACTCGAGTACGACAAACTTGATTAATCTTCGAATGATTCAGGGAAGTACCACGGGGCTGTTAAGCTTGGAAGCATTCAATGGAAGCGGATGGACGTCCCTCGCTGCCGATGCATTTCAGGCGTCAACCTACAACAGTTCGAGCAACTCGTTTAGCGTACTTAATGCCTACAATTTCTCGCTGACGCTCAGCTTGGGCACGACTTCGAGCTATTCCATTACTTATGGGCTGGTCGATGGCACCACCACCACAATAAATAATATCGCAGCCTTCCAAACGGCCTACACGGTTGGTGGAACAGGCGCCACCGGGATCTCATTGATGGGTTCCAGTTCGTCTACCTCCTTTGCCTTGGACAATCTGAACGTTGTTCCAGAGCCCGGACCGGTTGCCTTGCTTGGCATGGGTATTCTTTTGATTGTCTCGATCCAATCCCGAAAGAGACGGACGAACAGCTTTTAATTCAGGTTTATACATGAAATTACTCACGACGATTCTAGCGGGAACCTTCTTGGCGGTATCTGCTACGGGCGCATTGGCCGAAGACTTGTTAAGCGGCCATGGTTTTCTTAAGGGAACGGGTTGGACTTCATATGTGGCGCCAGCTACGGCCAAGGCAGGCGGAAGCGTTACGCCACAGGAGCATAAGATTCTGGTGACTTCTCCGCGAATGGATAAACAGTCAGCAGAAAGCATTCAGATCTTGAAGAGCCTCAACTTGGTCAAAGATCATCGCTACGTCGTGAAGCTCAAGGTCAACACTGATAAAGCCGGAAAAATAGTTATCCTTTATTGGGGCGATACAAAGTCGGATCTCTATTCCAGTGGTGAAATCGCCATTGAGCCTGACAAAGACGAGTACGAGTTGAAGTTCACCGTGAAGGCGAGCGCAAATGGCGAATTTGAAGAAGCCCGCTCAATCCGTCTGTTGATGGGAAGATTCTCCGAAGCCACCGTAACGCTGTCGGATATCAGTATAGAAGAATTATAGGATTTTCCAAAATCAAGTTAGGCGTCTAGGCGCTGAAGATTCTTTAGCGCGGATCACTCCTTATTGCTCTAGCAGGCGGCCAAGCTCATGATTGTTCGAAAAGTGCTCATCGTTGGAGACAGCATTTCCAGCCACCGGCCATCGGTTGAAAAACTCGGTTGGAGCGGTTCCTGGGGCATGGCGGCATCTACTCAGGACAATGATTACGTCCATCTCTTCCTGTCTCGCCTCACAAACCTTCAGCGGGGCACTCCTCCCAAGCTCATGATCGCTGGCGGTGGTGGTGGAAAACTCGCAGACAAGCTTACTCAGCTCGAAAAATTGAAAGCGTTCGCTGCCGATGTGGC
The DNA here is from genome assembly GCA_017849585.1 of Verrucomicrobium sp. Taxonomy (GTDB): domain Bacteria; phylum Verrucomicrobiota; class Verrucomicrobiia; order Methylacidiphilales; family UBA1321; genus UBA1321. Next base: position 16,995 of record JAFIGT010000002.1, on the reverse strand, counting down.
CGTTATCCAGCTTGGCGAAAATGACAATAAGCATGTCACGCCGTTGGGATTCCAAAAGCCCTACGAGGACATTGCTTGCGCCATTCTCGCTGGGAATCCCACTGTCCGCCTCTTTTGTTTTTCCGTTTGGGCTCCTCCCCAAGGGAGTCCTCTTAAGGATACGATGATCCGCGAGGTATGCCAGAAAACGGGAGCCACTTTTGTTAATATCGATCGAGTCATCGCTGATCCGGAATGCAAAGCCGAAGCGGAAAAGCGATTTTGGCATTCTGGTGTAAATTGGCACCCCGGTGACAAAGGTATGCGAGGCTATGCCGACGCGTTATGGCAAGCCTACACGAACCAGCCTTTCTTGGCGGAAACAACGCCTTCACCGATTCGCGAGCGTACAAAGGTGCTCGCCGTCCACGACTGGGGCAGGCTGAAGAAAGGGTTTACAGCGAAAACCGACGCTCTTATTGGAGAAAATCGATACGAAACCGAGATCCCCGCAGAACAAGTTCGCGGCCAGAAGCTGCTCGTAAAAACAAAGATCCAAGACGATTTCATCTCTGCCACCGAAAAACAGAATCTTAATTTGCATATAAGCCTTGAATTGGAGGATGCCGAAGCGCAGATCACGCGTGAGGCAGGTCGAATCGAGTTTCGCACACCTCATGTGAAATGGTCGCACCGAATGCCGGATAATCTCATCCGCGCCAAGTTAGTTTTGGAACCAATCAATATGCCCGACACAGCTGTTCTGGGGCCTCTGATAATAGCCATATCAGGGAAACGATAGTTTTCGAATTTTGGAGTACTATGAATATAACAAAAAACAATTCTTTCGCGAACGATGTACTGAAACCTCTTCCGGCAGGAAAGATTCTCCTGAAGGGACGACTTGGAGACAGCCTTCGGCTCAGCATTGCGAATCGCCTAAAGAAGGTCGATTACTCCCACTTGGTGGAACCTTTCCGGCTCCGGAATGAAACCGATGGGTTCTGGCGTTGCGAATTCTGGGGAAAGATTGTCCGCTCCTCCATTCTCTCGTGGCGAGGCGAATCCGATGTCGCCCTACGGAATCAGATTACCTGTACCGTCAGCGATTTGATTTCCACGCAGGATAAAGAAGGCTGCATCTGCTCGTACCCGCGAACACTGCAAACGCAAGATTGGGATATTTGGGGCCGTAAATATGTCCTGCTGGGATTGGCCAGATATTATCTGGAAATCTCCGCAGATCCCAAAGTGAAGGAAGCTATCATTCGGGAGTTGGATTATTTAATGGGACAAGTCGGCCCGGAGGCACGGAATATCATCGAGTGCGGTCATCATAACGGACTTGCCGCCACATCAATTCTTGAGCCGGTCGTTCTCGCTTATCGCATCACGGGTGAACCGAGATTCCTGAAGTATGCCCAGTGGATCGCCGATCAAGGCGGTTCAACGGTTAACAATATCTTCAAGGCCGCTTTGAAAGGGATACCTCCTTTTGCCTTAGGGAATGGGAAGGCCTATGAAATGATGTCCTGTTTTGAAGGACTGGCTGAGCTCTATCGAGAAACGGGAAGATCCGAGTATCGCGATGCCGTGATTGAATTCTACCGAGCCGTTCGTGATCAGGAGATATTTATTACCGGGGTCGGGGGACTCAAAGATCAATGGGGCGAATTCTGGGACAATGGAAAGATCCGGCAGACGCAGCATAATGTGGGTGCATTGGGTGAGACTTGTGTGACGACAACCTGGATCAAGCTTTGCGGCCAAGTCTTGCGTTTAACCGGGGATGCCACCGTCGCCGATGAGATGGAGCGCACGCTCTATAATGGAGTGCTGGGCGCGATGGTGCCCGATGGTTCTTGGTGGATGCATCGCAATCCCACCCCGTTGGCCGGAGCCTCAAGCAAGATGCGCGCTGGTGATCAGATTCCCGGCTATGGAGAAGACTGCTGCGTGGCACAAGGTCCGAAGGCACTGGCGATGGCTCCATGGCTTGCTTTGATGCAGGATGACAAGGGCCCCATTATTAATTTGTACGAAGCGGCCGAAGGAGTCGTGGAGCTTCCGAAGGGTGTCTCCGTTAATATCCAGATCAAAGGAGATTATCCCCGCGATCCCCATGTTCGCATTGTCCTTGAACTGGAGCAAGCCACCGCATTTCCGCTTCGCTTGCGCATTCCTTCGTGGAGCGAACATACTGAAGTGCTGACCAGCACTGAAAAACTTCACCCGAAGTCCGGCACCTATTTGACAATCGAACGCCACTGGACTCCCGGCGACACCGTCTCCATTCAATTCGATATGGCTCCCCACCTGATCCCGGCGTTCGACGGAGGATACCGCGTGGCCATCATGCGCGGACCGGTGGTGCTGGCCCAAGATTCCCGCCTAGGCAAGGTTGACTCGCCTATCAGCTTGGAAGGAAATGCCGGTTTTTCGCTGAAGGCAGTCCCGGCACCCGAATCCATCTTTGAAACCTATCAACTTCCGGATGGCACGACGCTTTGCGATTACTCCTCGGCGGGAAACGAGTTCGCGGAAACCAACCAGCTCTGCGTGTGGATGAAGCGATCGGAATAAAACAATTTTTCGCTGTAAAACTTGTGAGGTTATTTTGAAAAATAAGGTCAAATATAGAAAGCTCTCTACCGATCTTGCCATTGTCGGTGGAGGCATGGCGGGTGTTTGCGCCGCTTTGGCTGCGGCACGCAATGGTCTGCGTGTCGTGCTAATTCAAGACCGCTCTGTCTTGGGAGGAAACGCTTCCAGCGAAGTGCGGATGCACATTGTGGGAGCCGATTGTCACGGCCAGAAGAAAGGACTCCGCGAGTCGGGCCTTATCGAGGAACTTAAGCTCGAGGACACCTATCGAAATCCTCACCGAAGCTACTCTCAATGGGATCTGCTGCTGTATGAGAAAGTGAAGCTCGAGCCTCTCATCACCTTGCTTTTGGATACGGCCTGCATTGGTTGTGTGGTGGAAGCCGAGAAAATCCAATCGATAACCGCTCTACGAAATTCAACCGAAGAAGAATTCCAAATCACCGCCCGATTTTTCGCTGACTGTTCAGGAGATTCGCGACTCGGTTATGAAGCTGGAGCCGACTACTCCATGGGACGCGAAAGTCGTTCCGAATTTGACGGGCCTCTTGCCCCTGCAAATGCGGATGCCTATACGCTCGGCAGTTCCATTTTGATCACGGGTCGCGAATATCCGGAACCACAGAATTTCACCTCCCCTGGTTGGGCGCGTAAGTTTATCCGCTCCGATTTCAAACATCGCCCGATTCATAGTTATGAGTACGGTTATTGGTGGTTCGAGTGGGGCGGCCAACTTGACATGATTGCCGATAACGAGTCGATTCGCCACGAACTCTTGCGGATTGCCTTGGGCGTGTGGGATTACATCAAGAATTCGGGCGATCATCCGAACGCTGCGAACTGGGCGCTGGATTGGGTCGGGTCGATCCCGGCAAAGCGGGAATCGCGACGTCTGCTTGGGCCGCATATACTCACCCAGCACGATGTTCAGAGTGGCACTATTTTCCCGGACACCGTTGCCTATGGTGGATGGGCTATCGATATTCATCCACCACAAGGAGTGGACGTGCCGGAGGAACCGCCCTGCACGCAGACCTATCTGAACCAAATTTATGGCATTCCCTTTCGCTCGCTGCATTCGCGTAATATCAAAAATCTGTTATTTGCCGGACGTAATATCAGCGCCACCCACGTCGCATTTGCCAGTACCCGCGTGATGGCGACATGCGCCGTCATGGGGCAAGCAGTGGGGACAGCGGCGGCGCTCGCGGTGGAACGCAAACTCGAACTTTCCTATTTCGATCAAGAAAAGTGTGCACGGGATTTGCAGCAACGCTTGTTGAAGGACGATGCGTTTATTCCTTCCGTCCGGCACGAGCGTGCTTTGGAAATGGCCGGGATATGTCAAGTTACCGCGTCATCAAGCCACGCTGCATATGCAGCCCAATTGATTTTTGATGGCGTCGCACGTGACTTGATTGGCGACTTTGGGTCATGGGCGGATGGAGCTGTGCATCATTGGGAATCAGAAGAATTGCCGGCATGGTTGGAATTGAAGTTCGATCGCCCTGTCGAAATACGCGAACTACACTTGACCTTTGATAGCGGCTTCCAGCGCGAGCTCATGCTCACGCCGAGTACGCATCATACCCGCCAAACCATCCGTGGTCCGCAACCGGAACTAGTCCGATCGTACACTGTCTATGCGGATGGGAAAGAGATTGCCACCGAAACAAACAATCTTCTTCGCAAACGAGTTCACCGCTTTGAAAATCCCATCCGTATCAGCTCCCTTCGCCTTGCTATTACCAGCACCCATGGCGTTTCGCGCGCTCATGTGTTTGAAATTATAGTTTACTAGCGATCGATAAGAGAATACCCAATGGAATCCTTCATGACTTGTCCTAACACAAAATCAAAGACAGCCGTCATTTGCAGCCGATAGCAACAGTATGGTAATGACCTCACATCGATATCTCTCTGGAGACAAAGGTCTGAATAGTTTCACTCTGGTCGAAACTATTGTGACGATCGCTGTGATCGTGATCATTGTTGCCATCGGACTTCCCGCGTTTTCCAGTGCAATCAGTCGGTCGCGACAAATCAAGAGCATCAATAATCTTCGGACAATCGGTCAGGCCATTCATCTTTATGCGGCGGATAATCAGGGGGTTCTTCCCCTCATGTGTGGAACCAGTGGAGGCGGTTTCTCTAACCCCATTTGGTCAACCGACATTTTAGGAATATATGTGGGATCAAATAATACGACTAACGGCGTGGTTAAAGATCCGGAGCTTCTGAAGAATCATGGCGGGCTGGGAGATTACGCTGCCAATTCAGACGTTCTTCATTGCGCGGTTTCCGGTTACTCCTCATCACCCAGCCCGTTACCAGTCGCCGCGTTAGGGGCCAGAAGTTCAAAAGTTATTATGGTTGTCGCTGCCGAGGACGGTAGCCGCGCACTTCCGAACGGTGCGTGGTACGTAAGCGCGTTCGGCGTTGCGTTTAACCCACAGGGACCCTATTCCCGCCCAAGCGACAGGGGAACCGGAAGAGTACTGGCCGTTTTTGCTGACGGGCATACAGAAGCCATTCTCAAAACAAATCTGATCAGCGACATCAGAAACTACTTTTTGGTAAATCCTTAACTACTAACTAAGACTGAATAACCATAGCGAATGGAAAAATTTTAGCGATTCTTCATGCTGCGCGACATCCATTCCGACGCAGCTTTGTCCAGATGAAAGATGACACTGCCGACCCCATATCCGTATTGTGCTTCGGTGATTCTATAACCGAAGGAAATATGCTTCCGGAATCGGAGAAATCGCTCCGATGGACCGATCGTATTAATCGAGATTCTGCTGGATGTTTCCGCCTGGTCAACGCCGGTAAGGGAGGTCGTCCAACCGATTCCATTGACGAATTCAAGCAAGAATGGCATCGTGCGAATCTGAAGTCTGGCTCCGTCTTAATTTTATCAGTAGGCACGAATGACTCACGCGACATCAGTGGTAAATGCATATCAAATGCGGTTGCGAATCTTACGATCATGATCGATCACGCCTACGCGGCTTTACCTAATGTAAAAATTATTTTGGTAGGCCCAGCGAATTTATATAGAGATAGTCTCAGGCTAAACAATAATATCGCGGACCAGAGAATTCATAATTTGCAGGCTCTCAATAAGGCCTATGAACAGCTAGCTAAAGAGAAGCATGCTATTTTCGTTTCGCTATATGGCGTAGTTCCAGAATCAACTTTGAACTTCGACGGAGTCCATCCAAATGGTGACGGCAATGCTCCTATTGCGCGCGAGATTCGCACCGTTCTGCAATCGCTCGTAGAGACAGAAAAACTTATTAAATAGTTTCCATTACTTGTTTTTCAGTTCTTCTTTATTGCCGTATTGAAACAAGTCGCATTAAAAATATGGCTAAGAGTGTCTTAAATCTACTAGTATCATAGGAGCCTCCATCAATCGGTTTAAGCTTTATCGGAATTCTTCCGCTCAAACTCCTCCAACGGCGGAATAGTCACCAAAGCATTTTGAGCATACGCGCGATGAACGGCCTTACTGTTGTGGCCAAGGGCCACTTGAGCAAAGCGTTCGGGATAGCCGGCGACCTTGGCCCGCTCCGCCCAAGCGTATCGGTAACAGTGTAAAGTAATGCCATGGATGCCTAATCCTCGGCAACGTTGCTTGAATTCCGTGGCGCGGTCGGAAGCTCTCACTCGCATCAAACTCGGAAACAGTGGTCCTGCGGAAGGACGCTGACGCAATACCTTTCCCACTTTAGCGCCAAAAGAAATTTGCACACTTTGCTCCACGTGCCGTCCCCGGAGCTTCCTTCGCTCAAACGCGATCACCTTATTCGTCCAGTCGATATTCTCCGCACACAGATGAGCCAGATCACCCTGCGATGCTCCCAAATACCATGCCAGTTCATAAAACGCTTTCCGCTCAGGATTTTGCTCTCGTTCGATAATGCGCAGGTGCTCTTCCGCCGTAATCGCCCGCTTCTTTTTGTACTCCACTTTCGGCCACTGTCGCTTGGGGATGACCGGCCATGGCAACCAATTCATATCGAGTGCGAAGTTGTGCAGCCGCCTCAGATATACATTCGTCGAAACCGAACCCCGCCCCAATACTTGCAGGAATTCTTCCGAGCGGGTTTCCCAAACAAGTTGATGTCGAATCGCATCGAACGCCTTGTCTTTGCTGGCTGTCAGCCAACGGCGACGGGTTTCCCCCTGTCTGAGTCTGATGATCTCATCGATGACATACTGCCAGGTGCGGACTTCCATGCCTTCGTCGCTTCCCGCCAGATAAGCGCGGGCGATTTGCAGATTCAAAGTCGGATGGCGCAAGGTGCGATTTTTGGACTGCACAATCGCCAGAGCTTCGTCTCCATCCCGCGTTCCGAGGCTGGTCCGTTTTCCGCTTTGTGTATCCACGCAGTAATACATGCCCTGACGGGCTCCCCGACTGATCATTCGATACCGATTTTTCATAGGCGCCCATTCTAGGCACAAACCGGTATTGAGAGTGTAAGAGCAGTGGACGCCTGTACGCGGGTAATCCGCGAGTAGTAACGATGTAGTCTTTGGACACCAATTTAGGTGTCCATTTTGGTGTCCGCGAAGCTTCGCTTTCGAAGCAAGACTCTCTTAATCAAGGAAATAAAAAGAGAGGCGAGGGTCGGAATTGAACCGACGTATGGGGCTTTTGCAGAGCCCTGCCTTACCACTTGGCTACCCCGCCGTTTATTTGCGGCTGAGGGGGTAATCTACCGAATGCCGCGCTCCGGGCAAGGCTGTTTTTTGCTTTTTGCGGAGACGGGGTGGATTCGCATTGAGATCGATCGAGGTTACGCGGGCCCTAGATTCTCCCGATAGCGCGTTCGCTGCTCATTCCATTCTAGCCGCAGGGGAAGATTGATTTATGGTGGCTCTTTGTATAGGCTGTTAACTGTGAAGAAAGCTTTTTGGGCTCTATTGCTCGTGGTGGTCCTTGCGGCCCTGACGTTCGCGTTGGGCGGCAAATTCCCCATTCTTGCGAGTTTGAGTTCCTCCTCCGACAAAGAGCTCGCGCCCACCGCAAAGGTGGAGCGGCGCACGATTAATGCCATCATCAAGAGTGCGGGGGATGTCGCCCCGGCTCCAGAGCGGCAGGTGGAAATCAAGGCGGAGGTAAGCGCGAAGATCCGTTCGATCAAGGTCATCATTGGCCAAAAGATCAAGAAGGGTGATTTACTTATCGAGCTCGACGACAAGGATCTGCTCACGAGTAAATCGACTGCCGATATCCAAGTCGAGGGCACCAAGGTTTCGCTTAACCGCGCGCAGCGCAATTTCGAGCGTGCGCAAAAGCTCTACGATCGCAAGCTTCTTTCGCAGGAGGAATATGAGAATGCGCGGAGCGAGCGCGATTCCGCAAAGAATGATTTCGACAAGGCGCAGAGCAATCTCCAGCAGGTGCTTGATCAGCTCAGTAAGACGAAGATCCTCGCACCGATCGATAGCACGGTGCTGACGATTCCTGTCGTGGAAGGTCAGGTGGCCATCGCCGCAGCGAGTGTGAATTCCGGCACATCACTCATGACCGTTGCTGATCTCTCGAAGATGAACATCTCCACGCACATCAATCAGGTGGACATCGCGAAGATTCATTTGCAGGAGAAAGTAGACATCGCGGTCGATTCCCTGCCTGGAGTGAAGATGAGCGGCATCGTTTATCTCATCTCCCCGATTGCGGTCATCAAGAACAACGTCAAGGGTTTCACCGTCAACATCGCGATCCAGAATCTCGACGCGCGCGTGCGTCCGGGCATGACGGCCAACGTTACCTTCCCCGTCGTCACGCTACCCAACGCGCTGAGCCTCCCGATCTCCGCGATTTTCACCGAGGACGACGATCAAAAGGTGGTCTACATCCAGCCTGTCGATCCGAAGGCGGCGGCGATCCGCAAGCCGATTGAAATCGGCGTCACCAATTTCGATCTGGCCGAAATCAAATCGGGCGTGAAGGAGGGCGAGGCCGTGCTGCTCACCCGCCCCTCCAAGAACAAGGGCGGTTGATCGCCATCTGTTTTTTCTGACACTCATGCCCCTGATTGAAATGCGCGAGGTGCGCAAGACTTACACCGTGGGTGACCAGGAGATCCGCGCGCTCGATGGCGTCACGCTCGACATCAACGCAGGCGAATACGTCTCCATCATCGGCCCCTCCGGCAGCGGCAAATCGACCATGATGCAGATTCTCGGCTGTCTCGACAACGTCACCTCCGGTACCGTCCTGCTCGACGGCGTCAACGTCAGCAAGGCGGGCAACGACGAACTCTCCCGCATCCGCAACGAAAAGATCGGCTTCGTCTTCCAGACGTTCAACCTGCTGCCCCGGCTCAACATTCTCGAGAATGTTGAGCTGCCCATGATCTACTCCAACGTCAGCCGCAAGGAACGCCGCGAACGCGCCCTGCGCGCCATCGAATCCGTCGGTCTCAGTAACCGTCTGAAGAACCGCCCCAGCCAGCTTTCCGGCGGTCAATCGCAGCGCGTGGCGATCGCCCGAGCGCTCGTCAACGAACCGAAGATCATTCTCGCCGACGAACCTACTGGCGCACTCGACACCCAGACCGGCGAAGCGATCCTGCAACTCTTCCGCGAACTCTACCGCAAGGGCCACACCGTCGCTCTCGTCACTCACGATCCCGACATCGCCGCCGAGACCCCGCGCCGCATCGAATTGCGCGACGGCAAACTCGTCGACAGCGCCCATTCCCACTACGTTCGCTTCCGTAACCAAGCCAGCGCCTCGCCGGAAACCAAATCCTGAAAGAAGTCCGCAGATTTACACAGATTTTATAAAGATGATTTCAATCCTGCCATTCCCGAACGCTGTTAGCGCCGTGAATTCCCCGGCACTTTTGACTTTTGCGTTTTGAACTTTGACTTTTATCCACCATGCACCCCCTCCTCGGCGTAGAAGAAGGCATCAAGGAAATCTGGGCGCATAAATTCCGCTCCATGCTCACCATGTCCGGCGTCATCCTCGGCGTCGGTTCCCTCATGGCCATGTTCGCCCTCACCGAGGGCATCGCCGCCGGTTCGCGCGCCTTCATGAACCAGGTCGGCGGCATCGAGCGTGTGGAAATCCGCGATTCGCCCGTGCCGCCCAACCAGGAAGATATCGCCGAACTCAGCCCCGGCCGCACCTACGCCGACGCGCAAGCGCTGCGCCGCTCCGCCACCCTCCTCGAATCCATCTCCACCGAGATCGATTACGGCGGCAAACTCACCCGCCTGAATTTCCAGACCAACCCGCGCCTCGTCGGCGTCGAGCCCGACAACCTTGTCACCGACAAGCACGAGATCGAATACGGCCGCTTCATCACCGAGATGGACCTCAGCGAACGCAACCGCGTGGTCGTCCTTGGCCGCGGTCTCATTGCCGACTTGTGGGAAGATGAAAACGCCGTCCCCATCGGCGAGACCGTTCTCCTCAACGGCCAAGCCTTCACCATCGTCGGCATTCTCACCCAATACCTCACCGACTCCGCCAAGCGCCAGAAAGCCCTCGGGATCACGAAGGAACAGGATGAACGCCGCAAGGCCCGTGGCAACTTCAAGAAAGGCCGTACCTACGATCCGTTCTGGTACAAGAACCGCGCCGCGCTGATCCCACTCACCACGATGCAAAATCTGTTCAAGGCCAGCAACGTCGTCAACGGCATCGACCAGGGGCCCGACCCCAAAGTCAGCCGCATCGTCGTGCGCATCGCCGACGTCAACCAGTTCAACGCCGCCATCGACCAGATGCGCAATATCCTTTTGCTCATGCACCGCGGCATTCACGATTTCGGTTTCGACACACGCGAAGACTGGTTTGAAGGCATCGAGCGCAGCATCCGCGCCACCCGTTTCAGCGGCGGGCTCATCGCCGGAATCGGTCTCCTCGTCGGCGGTCTCGGCATCACCAACATCATGCTCGCCAGCATCACCGAACGCATCCGCGAGATCGGCATCCGTCGCGCCATTGGCGCGCGTCGTGGCGACATATTCACCCAAATTTTGATCGAAGCCCTCGTCCTCGCGCTCCTCGGCGGCATCATCGGCATCGCCGTCGGCTACGGTCTCGTCCAGATCCTCGTCTGGGCGGCCCCCTCGGAAAATGCCCCGATCGTCACGTCGATTTCCATTTTCATCAGTCTCGGTTTTGCCCTCATCGTCGGCATCATCGCCGGGCTGTACCCCGCCTATAAAGCCTCCCTCCTGAGCCCCATTCAAGCGCTCCGCTACGAATAACAAGGGCTGAGCTTTTTTGCTTTCGATTTTTCCGCGCGATCTGTATTGAAGGAATCTGCCGTGCATCGGAAATGCGATGGCTTAAAAAGGGAACCGTGGAAAATTTAAAGTCTAAGAGTCTCGTTTTGGGAATGGGGTTTAGTTTGATGCTTTGCTTCCTGACAGCATGCGCCGCAACCGACGATTCGCATAACACCCAACCGTGGTCCGGCACTTGCCCGGACGGTCAAAACAACAGCTTCATCAAGCTCGAAAATATCGACAAGGATCAGCGCCCCGGCGACTACTACAAGCAGCGCTAAGAGCCTGTTCACTACGGGCACTCATCCATCTGGAGCGCCCACTAATTTCCACGCGACACATCAATCTATGATCGAATAAAACCCGGTCGCATGCCTCTTTTGACGTTGAGTCGGCTCCCAACTCGGAGAACATTTGCAGCGTGAATACCACACCCGTTCCCGTCCATCGCGGCATGACCTTCGGCTACTACGCCCGTAATGGCTATTACAGTTCCGAAGCCGCCCGCACTGAAATCGACCGCATGGCGACCCTCAATATCGAGTGGGTCTGCCTCGTCTCCATCGTCCTTCAGGAAACCTTCGCCAGCACCCGTCAATATCGCGACTTCTACCAGACGCCCGCCGATGACGAACTGCGCGAGATCATCGACTACATCCACAAAAAGGGCATGAAGGTGCAGCTCCGCCCCATGCTCGAATGTTGGGACGGTGCCCAGCGCATGCAGATCAATTTCCCGCACGAGCAAATGATCATCCCCGGTAAGCCGATGAATCACTGGACCCGCTGGTTCGACAGCATGGTGGAACGCACCCTTCATTACGCCCGCCTCGCCCAACGCGGCGGCTGCGAAGCCTTCGGCCTCGACAGTGAGCTCGATCAGACCGTCAGCCAGCAACAACATTGGCTGCGCGTCGTCGCCGCCGCTCGCAGCGCCTACAGCGGGCATCTCACCACCGGCCACACCCGCCATGTCGATTTCCGCAAGGAACTCCAGGAGAAGCCCGATCACTGGTTCCACCAACTCGACTCCCTCGGCACCAGCTTCTACGCCCCGCTTTCCGACGGCCCTGGCGCGACCAAGGAACAAATGTTGGCCCGCATCCAGCCCGTCGTGGAGTACTACCGCGAAGTCGCCGCCCTCTACCGCAAGCCCTTTTACCTCGCCGAATGCGGCTGCTGCTCCACCGCCGGAGCCACCACAAAACCCTACGGCTGGGACAATCCCGGTGGCTACGATGGCGAAGAGCAGGCCCGCTACCTCGACACCGTACTCACCGCCTTCTGGAAAGAACCGTGGTTCATGGGCCTTTACTGGTGGAAGTGGGAGGAACAAAACGATCGCCCCTGGTTGCGCGATGATCCGCGCGGCGACAAGGGTTTCCCCGTTTGGAACAAACCAGCCGCTGAAATAATGAAACGCTGGTACGCCCGCCCCGATCACGCTTAACCCGCGCGACGGCAGTGCTGAGCCCTGCACCCTGTAGCTGGCGGCAGACAGACTATGCCGCCAGTCCGTCCCAGCACGTGACGCCTACAAGCTATTCATGATTTCCTGCGCGGCTTCCCGGCACAACCGCAGCAACATTTTGCGCGTCCGCACCGGTTCGTCCGTCATTTGATACCCGCCGATCGCCGCGATCACTTCGCCACCTCGGGAAAAGATCGGTACGGCCAGTCGATAGATACTTCCGCCAAATGCACTCTCCGGAAAATCGGGCAGGGACAATCCCGTACGCCGCACTCCGGCCAGAAATTCATTCAATCGTGGCATCGATTTCCACGACGGTTTGCCGTGAATTTCAAACGGGAACGTCCGGAAATAATTTTCCACCTCGTCCGGATGACTGTAGGCCAGGAATAACAGCGAGCTCGCCTTGGTGTACGGCGCTTGCTGGAATTCCCGCCGCCGCACCAATACCCCTGGGCGCTGCGACTCCACGCAAAACCGCTGGTAGGTGTACGGCGGTTCATGCTCGATCAAGGCAAAATTCGCGTCCGGCATTTTCGCATACGTGCGAATCAACACCTTGCCCGCAACCGTCAGCAAGTGCCGCTGGTCATCCAGCGTCTTCAATTCCGTAATCGCATGCCCGAGCACGTACCGCAATGGACTCTTGCGCCGCACCAGCAAGTGCTCCGCCTCCAGCGTGCGAATGAATTTGTACACGGTGGCTGGCTTCACCTGGATCACCGAGGCGATCTGGTTTGGCGTCAAGCCATCCTCCACCCCCGCCACGGCATAAAGGATGCGAACTCCGCGTTGAAGCGTCTGAATATGAGCATTCCCGGGCATATTTTTCTATCATAGATCCAAATATTCGGGCGCGTCCATTCCTTTCTCGTTCTTCTCCGGAGTTGGCAATGCAATAATAACGCTATGAAAGCCACGACTCGCTTCTTCGCTCTTGTCCCCCTCTTGCTGGCCGCGCTTCTTTTCACACCTCTTCCTCTGAGCGCCCAGCTCTACCTGGAGAATTTCACCAACGTCAACGGCTCCGCCGGCAATACCAATTCGGGCAGCATCGGTTGGTCGACCTATTTTGCCACCTCGACCCAATCCACCAGCATCGTCAATCAAACGACCCTCTCCACGTTCTCCGGCGATTATACCGCCATCACCAACGCCTTGAGTAATCCGGCCAGCGCCGGCTACGGCTTCCTCGCCTTCGTCACCAATAATTCCCTGACCGGTGTTTTTGGCAGTGTGACCTCCCTCGGCAGCGGCATCACCGTCGCCAACGGAACCTCCATCAACTGGGTCATGGGCAACAACAATACCCTGTCCAAAATTCGGCTGCTCGTTCAGGTTGACGGTTCCTGGTATGCGTCCAGCAGCACCTTTTCCAACATCAGCACCAACACCGTTTCTTCCGCTGCCACCTTCAAGGACGCCAACATCGCCACCAATACCTACGGGCTGAACTTCTCCACCACGGCCGCCAACTGGACCTCCTTTACCCTCGACCCCGGCAACACTACCATGTCCCTCGGCACCCAGATGACCACCGATCTTACCTCCAATCTGGTCACGGGCATTGGCTTCTATGTCGTCGACACCGGCACTGCCGTCGTCCGCCTCGACACGCTCCAGATCGTTCCCGAGCCCACCACCTATGCCCTCATCGGGCTTGGCATTGCAGTCCTCGGTCTCAGCTTCCGCCACCGGACCTCACGTTATTCCTAGCTCGCCAGTTGTCCTCCGGTGGCTTAGATTCAGGACATGAAGACATTTCAGTTCGCCTTGATTGTCATTCTCGCCTCTTTCGTCTGGAGTACCCTTCAGGCCGCTCCTGCCGCCCGCACCGCCCGGGTCGAGATCGTCGGAAACTGGTCGTCCGATGCGGTCGACCTCGATGTCGACTCCGTTTCCGAAGGTGGCAAGGCCACCGGCGCCAACTGGCCTGGCACCGATCCCGCCAAACATGTCATCATCGAGTTTCCCGCCAATGCTGGCTGGAAACAGGCCTCCTTCACCTTCATTCCCCATAAAACCGGACGCGTTGCCCTCTCCCTCCTCGGCGCCTACGTCCGCATCAGCTCCGAATCCAAGGAACTCATCCCAGTCCTCATCGCCTACGACGACTTCAAAATCGAAGGCGCAACCCTGAAGAACCCCAGCTTTGAAACCGCCGACGCCACCGGCAATCCCGAAAATTGGCGCGTCAATAACAGCACGGAAGGGCTGCCCCCCATCGACGACCGCAACCGCGCCAAAATCCTTACCGGCAATGTCGTCGACGGTGAAAAAGCCCTCCGAGTCTGGCACAACTCCCGCGTTCACCAAAGCCTCCAAGTGGAGGCCGAAAAGCCAGTGACCATCACCTTCTCCTACCGACTCGCGGAACAGGGGTAATAGCCCCTGCGCGCCATGGACCAGCGACAAAGTGCGACACCCCCAATAGCGCGAGCCATCGGGAAGATTGACGCATCCCATAGCTCAAAGGTTCCTTGAACTTTTCCCTTTTGCGTTCGGGGTTTTAGACTATCTTTTGGGTGCTATGTCCAAAATCGTCGGCATTGATCTCGGCACCACGAATTCCCTCATTGGCGTGATGGAGGCGGGTTTCCCCGTCCTACTCGCCGACCGCGATGGTCAACGGCTGACGCCCTCCGTCGTGCATTATTCCGCCCCCGGTGCAGAGCCGCTTGTGGGCGGCGCGGCCAAGCGCATCCGCGGCGTGAAGCCGAAGGAAACCGTTTATTCGGTCAAACGCTTCATGGGCCGTCGCGGATCGGAAATCGCACGCGAGGACATGATTGTCACTTACCCCGTCAAAGGGCAGGGCGTGGACCCCATCACGATCGAAGTGCATGGACGCGATTACAGTCCCGAGGAAGTTTCCGCTGAAATTTTGAAGAAGCTCAAAGCCGATGCGGAAGCCGCCCTCGGTGAGACCATCGACCGGGCCGTCGTGACGGTCCCGGCCTACTTCAATGACGCGCAACGCAACGCCACCAAGAAGGCGGGCGAACTCGCCGGCATGCAAATCGAACGCATCATCAACGAACCGACTGCCGCCGCACTCGCCTACGGTCTCGACAAGCTGAAGAAGCGCGCGCGCATCGCGGTGTACGATCTCGGCGGCGGAACGTTCGATATTTCCATTCTCGAACTCAACGATGGCGTTTTCCAGGTACTGTCGACCAACGGCAACACGCGGCTCGGCGGCGACGACATTGATGCGGCCCTCACCGATGAACTGGCCCGCCGCCTCGCGGAGCAGCTCAAGATGCATGTCGAAAATGGCCTGCTCGCCCGCCTGCGCGAGGAAGCCGAGGCGGCCAAATGCCGTCTCTCGTTCGAGGAGAAAGTCGACATCGCGCTGCCGTTCGTGCAGGGCGAAAAAAGTTTTACCACCACGATCACGCGCGAGCAGTTGGAAATCCTGGCGCGGCCCATCGTGGAAAAGACCCGCGCGAATTGCCTGCGCTCGCTCAGCGATGCGAAGCTCAAGCCCGAGGAACTCGACGAAGTGATCCTCGTCGGCGGCCAGACGCGCATGCCGCTGGTATTCCGCACGGTAAAGGAAATTTTCAAACGCGAGCCAAACACCACCGTGAATCCCGACGAAGCCGTGGCACTTGGCGCGACGATCCAGGGCGGCATTCTCTCGGGCGAAATTTCGAACATGGTGCTGCTCGACATCACGCCGCTCTCACTCGGCATCGAGACATTCGGCGGCCTGATGAATGTGATCATCCCGCGCAACACCACGATCCCGACGAAAGCCGGAGAGCTCTTCACCACCGCGGTGGACAAACAGAAGTCGATGAAGATCCATGTCGTCCAAGGCGAACGCGAAATGGTGAAGGACAACTGGTCGCTGGGTCAGTTCGAGATTGAATTCGAACCCGCACCAAAAGGCGTGCCGCGCGTGGGCGTGCAATTTGAAATCGACGCAAACGGCATCCTGAGCGTTCTGGCGCGTGACATTAAAACCGGCCACCAGAAAGTCGTCGAAATGAAATCGGCGGTCGATGTGTCGGACTCCGAAGTGGAAAAAATGGTGGCGGAATCGGTCGAGCATGCGTTCGACGACATTGCGGAACGGCAGTGGATCGAGACGAAGATCAAGTCGGGCGCCATGCTGGAAGGCACGCGCAAAGCCCTCGCGCAAGTGGGCAAATCGATTGTGGATGACGAGGTCAAGGAGATCGAACAGCTCATGACGAATGTCGAACACGCTCTGGAAAAAGGAAATCTCGCGGAACTGCACGAGGCCAACGCCGCTCTCGACAAGGGCACCGTCGCTCTCGCCGACCTGGTCATGGATCTCGCGCTCCAAGCCGCCCTTGAGCGCAAGCTGAAATGACGGGGCCCTTGTTCCCGCGCTCCCGCCGCTTTTTAGTTTAATTTGAGAAGGGGACACGATAGCGTGGGCCACCGTGTGGCATGAACTCGTTCTCGTTAGCGGCTTGGGAGTCGCACTCCTTTGGGCTGGCGGGAAGATCCACGTCGTCGAAAAGGGCGACACCCTCTACCAGATCAGCCGCGACTACCATGTTGATGTCGCCGACCTGATCCGTGCCAACCCGCGAACATTGAGCGGAGGCAAGACCCTCAAGATCGGTGCCAAAATCACCATCCCCGGCACCGGGAAAGAAAAGACCCCTCCCACCCCGCCGCCAGTTCCCCCCGCG
>JAFIGT010000011.1 GCA_017849585.1 Verrucomicrobium sp. | reverse complement strand
GCCTTTACCATGGTTGAAGCCGAGACATTGGAAATCACCGCCGAGGTCGTGTCATTACCACCAACCAATCCGCCCACATAGCTCACACCCGAGACGCTGCCCGTCGCCGAGCTGTTGGTAATCGTCACGCTGGAGTAGTTGCGTCCGACCAAGCCACCGACGTAAGTATTACCCGAGATCGTGGCTGTTGCGGAACTGCCAGCGATGCGGCCACTCGCCGTATTGAGTCCCACCAGGCCGCCAAGGTTGCTGCCGCCCGTGATGGTCACGACGGCGCTGCTATTAGTAATGGTGCCGCCACTATTGATGCCGGCAACGCCGCCGACATTGTTACCCGAGGCCGTAATGCTGGCGGTGGCCACGCTCGAGGAAATCGTCCCCGTATTGAATCCGACGAGACCGCCCAACGTGCCCGCACCCGTGATCGCGGCGCTGGCGGTGCTGGAGATAATGCGACCGCTGCCGGTGGATTGCCCGATTAATCCGCCGACGAGATTATTACCGGACACCGTGCCGGTGAATCGGCTGCCGCTGAGAGTGCTGTTGAAATTGTAACCGATCAATCCACCCACCACATTGCCACTGGCTGAAACTGTCACGTTCGAGGCGGAGCTGGTGCCGATCGTGAAGCTGCCGGTGGAGATGCCGATCAAACCACCAACCGTGTTGACGCCGTAGATGGTGGCATTGGCGATCGAGAGATTGCTCAGATTGGCCGTGTTGTACCCGATCAGACCACCCACGACATTGCCACCGGTTACCGTTCCGGTGAAGAAACTGTTGTTGATCGAACCGGAATTCACACCCGCTAAACCACCGGTATAGGTCGCACCGGAGAGGGTGCCGCTAAAGGTGCTATTGGTGATGGTGCCGGCGTTCGATCCGGCTATACCACCACTCGCAGTACCAGTGCCCGTCGCGATGATGGCGACCCCGGTAAGTCTATTATTGTCGAGCGTACCAGCATTAACGCCAGCCACGCCACCGACCAGGGAACCACCAGTGACGGTTAATGACGAAGCTGTGTTGTTGCTGAATGTCGTCCCGGCTTCGGCATAACCGACCAAACCGCCAATGACGCTGCTGCCCGTGATGGACCCGGTAATCGTGTTGCCTGAAGCGGCCGAGTAGGTGTTGTTGTTATAACCGACGAGGCCGCCCAATGTAGAGTTGCCGGTCATGACAACCGAGGCGGTGTTATTGGTGATCGAACCATTGACTTCATTATAGCCCACCAAGCCGCCGGACAGACTGCCGGTATTGATGACCCCGGTAAACACATTGCCCGTGACAGAACTGATGCTGTTACTGCGCCACGCTCCGGTATTATAGCCAACCAGACCACCTGCATCCATTCTACCAGAGAGAGTGGCGCTGACGGTGTTGTTGAGAAGGTTGCTGATCGTACTCGTGCCGGACAACCCGCCGATATTGCTGACGCCGGTGATGGTCGCGGTTACCAGGTTATTACTGATGGTGGTACGGATATTAGCTCCAGCCACGCCGCCGATGTTGCTGCTGTTGGTGCCGATGATCGTGGCGGCGACGGTGTTACTGGAAATGGAACTCCCTGTGTCGGCATAGCCGACGATTCCGCCCACATTATAGCCGGACGTTCCCTTGCCGATGACCGTGACATTGACATTGTTGAGCGTGATCGAGGAAGTCTGGGCGCTGTGTCCCAGTAAGCCGCCGACCGTATAGGTGCCTTGGACGGTGAGAGCGGATACGGAGTTGCTCGTGATGGAAATATTCAGTCCATTGTAGCCGACCAGACCGCCGACATAGGCTGAGGTATTTCCGTTTCCAGTGACGTTGCCGGTCACATAGCTGTTTTGAATATTGGCGTTGTTGTAACCGACCAAGCCGCCGACGTAATAGTAGCCCGTTACATTGGCCGTGACGCTACTTCCGGTGATCGTTCCCGTGTTGGCATTGTAACCAATCAAGCCTCCGGCATGGTTTCCGCTGAGCGTGGTTCCTCCCGTCACGGTAGTGACGGCAGAGTTATTGATAATCCGTCCAGAATTGTAGCCGACCAATCCACCCACAGAATTCGTGCCTACCACGGTGCTGCTGACCGAGGTGCCGCTAATGGTGGCGGTGTTATAGCCGACCAAGCCGCCGACGCCGCTGGCGGCTGTCGCGGACACCGTGGCCGACGCGTAAAGATTGCTCAGCGAGGTGGTGCTGACGTTGACGCCCACCAGACCGCCCACGTAGGTACCGGTGCCAAGACCGGTGACTTGGATTGCAGACACGGAACTGGTTTTGATCACACCCGCATTATAACCAACCAAACCGCCAACGGTTCCCGTGCCGGAGACGGTACCCGTAGCGTACCCCCCGGTGATTTGCCCGGTGGAGGTATTGCTGCCCACGAGACCGCCGACAAGCGTGCTGCCGGTCACCGTAACGGAGGCAACCGTACTGGTGGAGATGAGACCCTCATTATGCCCCACCAATCCGCCTGTTTCACTCCCTCCGCTCACCGTGCCGGTAAAGTAGGCACCGCTGATCGTGGTATTCGCCGAATTGTAGCCCGCGAGACCGCCGACATAGAGAGAGCCGGTCACCGTGCCTGATGCGGAGGAATTGTAGACTGCCCGGTATTGGCTTCCCACCAAGCCACCGACATATTGCAAACCGGTCACTGCGCCGGTGAAATAGCTGTTGCTGATCGTGCCGCTGCTGTTCTGCCCCACCAGACCGCCGACTTGATAGCCGCCCGAGACTGTAGCCGAGGCGGTACTGTTACTGAGAGCGCCGTTGGAATAGTTACCGACAAGACCGCCGACGCCATAGCCGCCGCCGCTGGTAACCTTGCCGCTGATAAAGCTGTTTGAGATGGAACCTGAGTCAGCTGTTCCCGCAAATCCACCCACGGCGTTTTGTCCGCTGATGCTCGCATTGGTCAGGATGATCTTATCGAGTACGGCGCCTTGAGTATAGCCGAAGAGGCCGACGTAGTCGGTGGTTGCACGGCCAATGAAAAGATTGCTGAGGGAGTAGGAGCCACCATACAAGCTTCCAGTGAACTGCGTCGAGGAGCCGGCTGAGCTAAAATTGCCGATCGGGGAGAAACCACTGGAGCTTTTCCACATGCTGTTACTGCTGCTGGTTTCGGCAAGGTTAATATTCGCCCCCAGCGTGTACGTCGCTCCGAGATTGTAGCTCATCAACTGGAGCTGGTGGCTGTTGACGACATTCTGCGACCATTCGGAAATGAGAAACGGCCGGGTCGACCCTTGAATCATGAACCACTTGTTGTCGCTGGTCTTGTAGTAGTCCCCGGCGATTTGAACCCACGTGCCTAGATTTCCATAGCTGGACGTACTATAAGCGTTTGCGCTGGTTACACCCGTCGCGGACGATACATTACCATAATCAACACCGGTGGCATTATTCACGCCGGTTGAGGTTCTGTCCCAATAGCTATTATAAATATTTGCTGTGTAGAAGGTATTGCCATCGTTTATACCGACCAAGCCGCCACGAGTACTGCCACTCAATGAGCCAGTGGCATAACTTCCATAAATTCTACCGTTGTTGGAACCAACCAGACCGCCGACGATATAAGCACCCGTGACATTGCCCGTGGCATAGCTATCCGAAATCGTAGTTGTACCCAGCGACTTCGAGCTCGCACCCGCCAAACCGCCGACATAGTTATTACCCCGTACATTCGCCGATGAATAATTCGAGAAAAGTCTACTAGCATTCAAACCGACCAAACCGCCAACGGTGCTGCTGCCAGTCACTGCGCCGGTGACGTAACTATTGCTGATCGTACCGCTATTATATCCGGCGAGAATGCCAGTGGTATCGCCACCGCGAACGCTCGCATTGATCAGGCCGAGATTTTTGATCGTGCCCGAATTGGTGGCAAAAAGACCGATCACCGACGAGGAACGGCTGATAGTCAGACCCATGATCGCATTGCCCGCGCCATTAAAGGTACCGCTGTAACCCGCGATGGGATTGAATCCGGCGCCACTGTTCCAGTTGGCGGTGCCACTGGCATCGATGTTGTTGGCGAGGATGAAATTGCTCGTGGAATACGTGCCAACACCCTGCACGCCGTAGATGTCAGTCAGCTGGTAAGGCGTGCCGGAAGCGCCATCGCCGCCGAGGACGCGGAGGAACCGGGCGCCGTTGGCGATTTGGAAATCCCTCGCATAGAAGGCGGGCAGGCTGGCGCTATTCTGCGCCCACGAACCAGCCAGCAGGGAGAAGGTATTGACGTAGACGGCCCCGGGAGCCGCGATGGTGCCACTGGTGCCCGCATGCAGTACCAGACCACCATTGGTACCCGTGATCGGGCTGCCGAGAGTGATGGCACCCGTGGAGCTGGAGAGAGTAAGCGTGAGGGTGTAGGGACTGGACCAGGTGATGGCGTCATCAATGCTGATAAAGTTGATGCCCTCCATTTTCACATTCGAACTGGCCAAGCCGTTCATGATCGTGGTCGGATTGATGGAGTTCCCATCGATCGAGGTCGGATCGATGAGCCAGTCACCCCCCTCACCAGTGGAGATGATACCGCTCAATGAAATGCTTTCGCCGCTGGTTTCGATAAAGCCGCCTTTGCCGTCGGCATTCTTTGCGGTGATAGTGCCGGTATTCTGCGTCTTGCCGGAATAAGCGTAGAGTTTCACGCGTCCGGCCTCATTGCTCACGCCGGTGGCACGAATAGTACCCCCATTGTTGATGGCCAACGCATAGGCGTTGCCACCTGCAGCTTTCAACTCCACCTGCACAGCCTGAATGGCCCCGGTATTACTCACCGCGCCCTTTGAGCCCGGCACGATGAAGAGATGATCGTCCCCCGACTGCTGCAGCATGACGTCATGACCACCCGCCAGACCGACTCGGCCATTCGGGGCATTGAGCTCCCCTTCATTGCTGACCTGAGCCGCGATAAGGTACACATTGCCTGCAAGCGCATTGATTTTACCTTGGTTGACGACACTGGCGTCGGACGTGCCTGTGAAACGAAGATTACCGCCCGCCATGAATTCGGCGTTGCTCACATCGAAAGTCGATGCCACGAATCCGCCCGCATTAATCACACCGCTGGCCCCAACAAGTACGCCGTTTGGATTGATCAAATAGACCTGACCATTGCCTTGCAACGTGCCGTAAATCGATGAGAGATTGCCGCCCGTCACGCGATTGAGCACCGCGCTGCTCGAGTCGGGTTGCAGGAATTTGGTGAGTTCGCCCGCGCCAATGGAAAAGTCGTTCCAATTAATGATCGCCCGCGAACTGTTTTGAGTCACCGTCACCACGTTGCTGCCCTGTCCGGCAATCGACGCACTCCCGCCTACCACTTCGCCACCGGAAGGATTGGCGATGGCCAGCGGTATTGCAAATTGCCACCACAATAACAAGACCAGTTGAATTGCGCTGGCAACCCGTCTCCATTCCGTGGCTTTCCGTCTCATAATCCTTCCTTTGATTCTATTAAGATCTCTTTATGTTACTGACACCCAACTTATCGATTAGGCAATTTATGTCTATTCGAATATTTCTAATGCTTAACATATTAGTAACACCATCAAGCTTACCCTCCTTTCATAAGCAATTGTTAATTTCCGCCATCCAATATCTCTGTACGGCCCTGAGCGGGCGGAATGACTATATCAGGAGGAGAGGCGGCAGAATTGCCAGTCTTTGGCCCAGAACGGAGGATCGGCGAACAAATGTGCTTAAGCAGTCAGCAACGACCGCGTATAGAGACGGCTATAGAGTCCCGCACGGTCCATCAACTGCGGGTGATTCCCTCGCTCCACGATCTGCCCGTGGTTCAGCACCAGGATCTGGTCCGCATCGCGAATCGTGCTCAACCGATGCGCAATGACGAAACAGGTGCGTCCGCTCATCAACCGCCGCATCGCTTCCTGAATATGTTTCTCCGTGCGCGTGTCGACGCTGCTTGTCGCCTCATCCAGAATCAAGATGCGCGGATTCGCCAGAATCGCCCGTGTGATCGCCAGCAATTGCCGCTGGCCGTGACTCAGGTTTCCACCGCGCTCGGAGAGCACCGTATCGTAACCGTCCGGCAGTCGGTGAATGAACAAATCCGCGTTGGCCAGATGCGCCGCCGCCGCGATCTCCGCATCGGTCGCGTCGAGCTTTCCATAGCGCAAATTATCGCGCACCGTGCCGCTGAAAAGATAGGTATCCTGCAACACCACGCCAAGCTGACGCCGCAGTTCGGTTTTTGGAATCTCGCGCAAATCGCGACCATCAATGCGAATCATCCCGCGATCGACCTCATAGAACCGCGTCAACAAATTCACCAGCGTCGTCTTCCCCGCACCGGTCGGACCGATCAGTGCAATCGTCTGTCCCGCCCGCGCATGCAAGCTCACCTCGCGCAGCACCGGCGTTTCCGGTCGATAACCGAACGTCACCTCCGCGAATTCCACCTCGCCTTGAATCACCGGAGCGATCGCTCCCGGCGCAGCATCCACTTCCGCCGGTTGATCGATGATTTCGAAAACCCGCTCCGCGCTCGCCATGGCGGACTGAATCTGGTTGTACAGCATGCCGATTTCATTCAGCGGACGGCCCAGTTGCCGCGTGTAATTGATAAATGTCGCGATCGTCCCCACCGTCGCCAGACCCCGCACCGCCATGATGCCACCCACGCCCGCCACGGTCGTCAGCGCCGTGTTATTGATCGCATTCATCACCGGCGCGCTGATGCTGCCGAAGAGCTGCGCCCGTAATGCGCTTTTTTTCAACTCCCGGTTCGCTGTATCGAACTGCGCCGTCACACCTTCCTCACGATGGTACGCCTTCACCACCCGTTGCCCGCCAAGCGTCTCCTCGATGAAGCCGTTCAATCGGCCCAGCGCCGCCGCCTGCTGACGAAACCCCTCGCGAGCGCGCTTCGCGATCCAGCGATTCACCAGCACCGTCAGACTGCCCACCGTGAGCACGCTCACCAGCGCCAACGACGGATTGATCCACAACATCGCCACCACCACGCCTACCGTGCCGAGCACGCCCGAGGTGATTTGCGTGACGCTGCCACTGAGCACTTCGCTGAAATTTTCCACATCGCTCGTCACCCGGCTCATCAAATCGCCGTGCGCACGGCTGTCAAAAAACGGCAGCGGCATCTGCTGGATCTTGGCGAACAAATCGCGCCGGATATCGCGCACCGTCCGCTGCGTCGCATTCACCATGGTGTAATTCTGCAACCAATGCAGCGCCGCGCTCGTGGCGTAGACCGTGAGCATGAGCGCGAGAATCGGCCGCAACGCCGCCAGATCGAAATGCGCAATCCCCTGATCAATCGCGCGACCCAGCAAATACGGTCCGAGCAAATCGAGCCCCGCCGTGCCGCATACCAGCAGCGCCGCAAAGGCCAGCGCCAGCCGCTGCCGTTGCAGATACATCCAGAGACGACGCAATGTTCCCTTGCGGTCATGCGGCTTGCGAATTTCCGTCGCGCCCGGCATGGGCGGCCCCATGTGCGCTACTTTCGGCAAAGCAGGATCCGACGCGGCGACGGCCTTGGAGCTACTCATGAATCATCACTCCGCTCTGGGTTTGCGATTCGTAAATCTCGCGGTAGACCGCGTTGTCCGCGAGTAGTCGCTCATGCGTGCCGTCGCCCACGATCTCACCGTCCTCCAGCACGAGAATCCGGTCCGCGCGATAAACGGTACTGATGCGCTGCGCGACAATGAACCGCGTCTGCGCGAAGCCCTGCGATAAAATGGCCTCGTGAATCTTCGTCTCGGTGTGCACATCCACCGCGCTCGTGCTGTCATCGAGAATCAAGACGCGCGGCTTCGGCAACAACGCCCGCGCAATCGCGATCCGCTGTTTTTGCCCGCCGGAAAGATTCACCCCGCGCTGGCCCACCACGGTTTCGTATCCATGCGGTTGACGGAGAATAAACTCCTCCGCCTGCGCCGCGCGCGCGGCGGCGACCACCTCTTCCTCGCTCGCCTCGGGTCGGCCATAGACAATATTTTCGCGAATCGTGCCGCTGAACAAAATCGATTCCTGCAACGCGATCCCCACCTGCTGCCGCAAATCCGTTTCCACCAGCGCGCGTACATCGCGGCCATCCAGCAGCACGCGACCCTGCGTCACGTCGTAGAAACGCGGGATCAACTGCACCAAGCTCGACTTGCCGGAACCGGTCGCCCCGACAATCGCCACCGTCTGTCCCGGCTGCGCGACGAATCGCAGATTTCGCAGCACCGGATCATGACCGTGCGCGTTGTAGCTGAAATTCACATTCTCGAATTCGATTTGTCCCGGTGTCACCGTGAGCCGCTCCGGCGATGAAGCCGTCGGCAGGCCCGGCGCTTTTTCGAGCACCTCCACGATCCGCACCGCCGAGGCCCGCGCGCGGGAAAGCTGAATCAGGATGAAGCTCGCGACAAGCATCGAGATCAGCGTCTGCATCAAATAATTCACGAACGCCACGACCTGCCCCACCTGCAACTCGCCGCTCTGCACGTGATGTCCGCCCAGCCACAACGTCGCAACAATGCACGAGTTCAACGTCAGCATCATCGCCGGCATGGTCAACGCGCTGAATCGCACCGATGTGATATTGCTCACCATCAACTCCAGATTTGCCTGCGCAAACCGGTCGATTTCCCGCGCCGCGCGCGCGAAGGCGCGCACCACGCGCACACCTGCCAGATTTTCCCGCAGCACCGTGTTCAGCGCATCCAGCCGTGCCTGCACCTTGCCATACAACGGATACGTTCGCCGTGTGATCCAGAACATGCTCAGAATCACCACCGGAATCAGTGCGAGATAAATCACCCCGAGCCGCGGACTCGTCCACACCGCCATGATCAAACTCCCGACCAACAGCAGCGGCATCCGCACCATCCCGCGCAGCGACATCATCACCGCGTTCTGCGTCTGCGTGATATCGCTCGTGAGCCGCGTCATCAATCCGCCGGTCTCCATTTCGTCGAGATTGCTGAAGGAAAATTCCTGCACCTTGCGGAACAACCCGGCGCGCAAGTCCGTGCCGAAACTGAGTCCACTCAACACCGCCATCCAGCCGCAGCCCGCTCCGGCCAGCAATCCCACGAAGGCGCAACCGAGCATTGCCAGCCCGGTATGCCACACCACCGTCATATTGCCCTTGGCGATACCGTCATCGATGATGTGCTTGATGAACTGCGGTTGCAGCAAATCCATCGCGACTTCCACCAGCATCAATAGCGGAGCGGCCAGCGTGTAACGCCAGTACGGCCTCAGGTAGCCCTGTAAACTGCGAAATAGTTCAACCATGGTGGAACGGCAAAAGTGCCTTCTGTAAACCCCGGCCCACTCTCCGCCCGTGGCGGATTATTTTTTGGCTTTGGCGGGAGTGCTGCTCGACTTGAGGTTCAGCGCCTTGAGCGCGCGCCCCACATTATCGGGCCGGATGATGAGCATGCCGCGCGTCACCATCGGCGACGTGGCACAGTAGGCGTACTCAATATTCACGCCTGCTTCGGCCAGCGTGCGCATGATTTGCGCGAGGCTGCCCGGCTTGTTCGAGCCCTCGATCATGATCACTTCCGTCTTGATCACGAGCGCGCCGATTTCCTCCAGCATCCGCTCCGCCTTCACCGGATCGGCCACCACCATGCGCACGACGGAATGGTCGACGGAATCGGACGTGGCGATGGCGTAAATGTTGATCTTCGCTTTGGCCAGCGCTTCGCAGACCGCCGCGAACGTACCCGGTTTGTTGGCGAGGAAAACGGCGAGCTGTGTAGTGACTTGCAAGGAATGAAAAGGTGAAAGGTTAATGCACCGCCGCCACGGCCGTCGGCGCCGGGGCGACTATAGTCCCCACCTTAGTGGGATGTGGCACAACCTTCCAGAAAAATGGTTCGTAGTGCGACCAATTCGCGAGAATGTCGGTGGCTTGACGGCTTTCGGTCGCCTCCAAGTGTTTGAAAATCAGCCCCTTGAGCTGCATGATTTCCTCGGAGGTCTTCAACAACTCCAGGCACACCATCGCGGGATTGATCCGCTTTTCGAACTGGCGCTGTTCGTCGAGCACATAGGCGACCCCGCCCGACATGCCCGCGCCGAAATTCTTTCCGGTCTCGCCCAGCACCACGACGGTGCCGTTCGTCATGTACTCGCAGCCGTGATCGCCGATACCCTGCACCACCGCCGTCGCACCGGAATTGCGCACCGCGAACCGCTCGCCCGCGCGGCCCCGCACATAGAGTTCCCCGCCAGTCGCACCGTATAAAACCGTGTTGCCGCAAATCGAATTGCGCGTCGGCACAAAGGTCGCCTCGGGCGGTGGCGCGATGACAATCTCCCCGCCGCTCATGCTCTTGCCGACATAATCGTTCGCCTCGCCGATGAGCGTCAGCCGCACGCCGTTTACCAGGAACGCGCCGAAGCTCTGGCCCGCGCTGCCCGCGAAAGTCAGATCCACCGTGCCGCTCGGCAATCCCTCGTCGCCGTAGCGATAAGCGATCTCGCCGCTGAGCTGCGCGCCCACGCTGCGGTTCGTATTCGCGATCTTGTAGCGATGCGAAAATTTCTTGCGCGTCTGCAGTGCGCTCTTCGCATCCTGCAACAGCACCGCGTCGAGCGGCCGATCCTCGTGCTTGTCGTTGCGCTCCCACGTGTGATAACGCACCGCCGTCTCGTCGAGCGGCGGCATGTTCAGCAGCGGACGCAAGTTCAACCGGTTCGCCTTGGGATGATCCGCGATGGGACGCGATTCAAGCCATTCGGTGCGACCGATGAGTTCATTCATCGAGCGAACACCGAGGCTCGCCAGCGTCTCGCGCACTTCCTGCGCCACGCCGTTGAAGAACGTCACCACGTTGTCGGGCGTGCCTTTGAATTTCGCGCGGAGTTTTTCGTCCTGCGTCGTCACGCCGACCGGGCAGGTGTTCAAGTGACATTGCCGCACATAGACGCAGCCGAGCGAGATGAGTGCCGCCGTGCCGAAATTGAATTCCTCCGCGCCGAGCAATGCCGCCATCACAATATCCGAGCCGTTGCGCATGCCGCCGTCCGCGCGCAAGGTGACGCGGTTGCGAAGATCATTGAGGAGCAACACCTGCTGCGTCTCGGCGAGTCCCAACTCCCACGGCGCGCCGGCATATTTAATCGATGAGATCGGCGAATTGCCGGTGCCGCCGTCGTGACCGGAAATGAGAATAATATCCGCGTGCGCTTTTGCCACGCCGGCCGCAATGGTGCCAACACCCGCTTCGGCCACGAGCTTCACACACACCTTCGCGCGCGGGTTCACCTGCTTGAGATCGTAGATGAGCTGCGCCAGATCCTCGATGCTGTAAATATCATGATGCGGCGGCGGCGAAATCAATGTCACTCCCGGAACGCTATGGCGCAGCTTCGCAATGAGTCCGTTCACCTTCAGACCGGAGATCTGACCGCCCTCGCCCGGCTTGGAGCCTTGCGCCATCTTGATCTCAATTTCGTCCGCGCTCGCGAGGTATTCCGCCGTCACGCCGAAGCGACCGCTCGCGATTTGCTTGATGCGACTGTTCTTGCTGTCGCCATTTTCCATCGGATGAAACCGCGCGCGGTCCTCGCCGCCCTCGCCGGAATTCGACTTGCCGCCGATACGATTCATTGCGATGGCCAACGCCTCGTGCGCCTCGGGCGACAACGCCCCGAGCGACATGCCCGCCGTGGTGAACCGGCGGCGGATCTCCTCAATCGGCTCCACCTCATCGAGCGGAATCGGTATGCCTTTTTTCAACTTCAACAAATGTCGCAACGCGATCGGTTCCGACTCGCGCAATGCCGCGAGCAGCTTCGCGTAATCGTCCGCCACGCCCATCTTGTCCTTGTTTTTGATGCCGACGTAGCTGTGAAAATTCTGGATCACCGCCGGATGATAGGCGTGCACCTCGCCATCGCGGCGGTAGCGGTAATAACCCGCGTCGGTCAAGGCCGCCTCCGGCGAAAACGCGAACCGGTGCCGTTGCAAGGTCTCTTCCGCGATCTCGGAAAAATTCAATCCCGACAACCGCGACGGTGTGCCGGTGAAGCACCGCTGAACAACCTCCTCATGCAATCCAATCGCCTCGAATGTCTGTGCGCCGCAATAGCTCGCGAGCGTGGAGATGCCCATCTTCGACATGATCTTCAGCAGTCCCTTTTCCACCGCCGTGCGATAATTCGAAACGATCTGCGCCGGATCGGTCACCTTCAATCCGCCCTGAGCCAGCAGGTCGGCGAAAGTCGCCCACGCGCCGTACGGATTCACCGCTGAAGCGCCGTAACCGATCAACGCCGCATAGTGCGGCACATCGCGGCACTCGAATGTCTCGCAAACCAGACTCGCCCGCATCCGTTTGCCCGCGCGGATGAGATGATGATGCACCGCGCCAACCGCCAGCAACATCGGCAACGCCGCACGGGAAAGCGTCACGCCGCGGTCGCTCAGAATCAAAATCGTCTTGCCCGCGTCGACCGCCTTTTCCGCCTGCGCACAAAGACTCACCAGTTGCGTGGCGAAATCCTTGTCGCCCGCCGCCGCATTGAACAGGCACGACAACGTCTCGTTCTGCACCGCCGGATTCGACAGCCGCCGCACATGCGCCAGCTCCTCGTTCGTCAACACCGGGCTCGACAGATGCAGCAATTGCGCGTGCTCGGGCGATTCGGAAAACCAGTTGCGGCGCTGACCGAGAATCATCTCCACCGACATCACGAGTTTCTCACGGATCGGATCGATCGGCGGATTCGTCACCTGCGCGAAGAGTTGTTTGAAATAAGTATAGAGCAGGCGCGACTTGCGCGACAGCACCGCCAGCGGCGCGTCATCGCCCATCGAACCGGACGCCTCCTCGCCGTTCTCCACCATCGGCTTCAGCGAAAATTTGATCTCCTCTTCGTTGTACCCGAAAACCAGTTGCTGCTGCAGCAACGTCGCCGGCATCGGCAACGACGGTGTCAGCGCGCCGCTCTGGGGCAAGCGGTACAACTGCTCCTGCAACCACTGCGCGTAGGGCCGGCGATTCGCGTAGATCGATTTGATCTCGGCATTGAGCAACAGCTTCCCCGTCACACAATCGACCGCCATGATTTCCCCCGGCGCGAGCCGCCCCTTCTCGACAATGTCCTCGTCGTCGATATCGAGCACGCCCACTTCCGAGCTCAGCGTAAACAAGCCGTCACGCGTCACCTTGTACCGCGCGGGCCGCAATCCGTTGCGATCGAGACACGCCGCCACGATGCGTCCATCGCTGCACACCAGCGCGGCGGGGCCGTCCCATGGCTCATTCAGGCAACTGTGGAATTCATAGAACGCGCGCGACTCCGGCGTCGCCATCTCGTCATGCTGCCATGCTGTCGGCACCAGCATCATCATGCTGTGCAGCAAATCCCGGCCCGACATCACCAGCGCTTCGAGCGCATTGTCGAGACTCGCCGAATCGCTCCCGCCCGGCTGGATCACCGGCCGCAACAACTTCACATCGTCGCCCCAAAAGTCGCTCGCCAATTCCGGCTCCCGCGCCAGCGTCCAATTGCGATTGCCCGCGATCGTGTTGATCTCGCCGTTGTGGCTCAACAGCCGGAACGATTGCGCCAGCGGCCATGTGGGAAAGGTGTTTGTGCTGTAGCGCTGATGAAAGACCGCCAGCGCGGTTGTATAGAGTTTGTTCCGCAGATCGAGGTAGAATTTCTCCAGTTGCGGCGACGCGAGCAGTCCCTTATAGACAATCGTCTGGCTCGAGAATGAGGGGATATAGAGATTCTTGATTCCCTCCGCCTCCGCCTGATCTTCAATTTGATTGCGGCTGAGATAGAGCGTCCGCTCATAGGCAATCGCGCTCATCTTCTTCGGGTCCGTCCGCCCGATCAAGACCTGCTCGATGCGCGGACAGGTCCGCAGCGCCTTGTCGCCGAGCACCTCCATCCGCACCGGCACTTCGCGCCAGCCGAAGACGAACAACCCGCGCGAGCGCACCACTTCCTCCACGATGTGCCGACACCGCGCCTGCGTGTACGCATCGCCCGGCGGCAGGAAAAGCATCCCCACGCCCAGATCGCCATCCGCGAAAAGTTTATGCCCGAGCTTCTCCACCTCGGGCCGCAACAGCGCGTGCGGAATCTGCGTAAGCAAACCCGCGCCGTCGCCTGTCTTGGAATCCGCATCCATCGCGCCGCGATGGGTCAATGCACAGACCGAATGAATGGCCTTCTTGAGAATATCGTGGGATTTGCGGCCCTGAATGCTCGCGACAAAACCGACACCGCAACCATCATGCTCAAACGAAGGATCGTACAGCCCCCGGTAGGAACCGATCTGGTCCAGGATGGATTGGTTGAGAGCCATCGCCGTTTTTTCCCGATCCTCAGACACAACCGTTGGCCGCGCACCACGGGCCGCGCAAGCGACCCTGAGGATGGAGCGATGGAACCGTGGTTTTTAGACTGAGTCTCTGCCAAAACCTAAAGCAAGGATCAGGCCATGCAACCGGTTTGATGAAAAATTCTGATGACATCCATCAGAATCGCTAACACTCCCACCTCGTCCTGACCACCCTTGTCAACACCAGCCTCCACATGATACACCCAACGCATGGTCAAGCATGGCGTGGGACTCCTTCTCTGCATCCTGATACCCGCCGCCCTCGCCGCTCTTTTTTGGAAGATCCGACCCATTTCGGCAACTCCCCTCGCCACGCCATCACCGACAGAGGCCCGCGATACCGGCAGCGACGCCGCGACCGATCCCGTCACCGCCGAGCATCGTCGATTGCAAAAAGCAATGGCCCTCGACGAAACCAGCGCCCGCCGTGAACTCGACCGCCTCTGCACACCCGATCCCCATGTCGCGGCCAACTTCGCTCTCACCCTCAGCCCCTCGCTCCTCACCCCCACCACGATCGGCAACGTCCTCTCCGCGCTCAGCCGGGTCAGTCCCCAGGAAGCCCTGCTCTGGGCGCAAAAGCTCCCCGCGGGCCACATGCGGCAGGATGCCGTCGACGTCCTCAACCACATCGTCGCGGACCGCAGTTCAGGCCAGCCGCGTTAAAACTGGTAACAGGGTCTGCCTTCTCTTCGACAGGTATCGTCCCGTGACCCCCACGAAAATTCGCTGGATTTCATTTCCAAAACCGCGAAGGTAGATGGTTTACATGGCAGCCGAATCCACATCCTCAATGACTTACCTTCTGACCGGCACCGCAGGCTTCATCGGCTTCCGCGTCGCGGAACTCCTGCTCGCGGCGGGTCATCGCGTCGTCGGCGTCGACAATCTCGCCCCCGCTTACGACCTCCGCATCAAGGAATGGCGGCTTGCCCAGATCAAGAAACACCCGAATTTCACCTACCACCACTTCGACATCAGCGACGTCGATTCCGTCACCAGCCTCTTCAAGCAACAGCAGGCCGCCGAAGGCCGCCCCTTCGCCGCCGTGATCAATCTCGCCGCCCGCGCCGGCGTCCGCGCCTCGATCGAGAACCCCGCCGTCTACGTGCAGACGAACATCACCGGCACGCTGAATTTATTGAACGCCTGTCGCGACTTCGAGGTGAAGAAATTCATCCTCTCCTCCACCTCCAGCCTCTACGGCGAAGGCCACCCCGCGCCCTACCTCGAGAGCCTCAATACCGAGCGCATGCTCTCCCCCTACGCCGCCACGAAAAAAGCCGCCGAGGTGCTCTGCTACACCTATCATTATCTCTACAAGATCGACATGACGATCTTCCGCTACTTCACCGTCTACGGTCCCGCCGGTCGCCCCGACATGATGCCCTTCAAGTTCGTCCAGCGCATCACCGAAGGCCGCACCATCCCCGTCTTTGGCGACGGCAAACAATCGCGCGACTTCACCTACGTCGACGACATCGCCCGCGGCACGCTCCTCGGCTTGAAACCCGTCGGTTACGAAATCGTCAATCTCGGCTCGGATGAACCCATCATCCTCAGCGACGCCATTGCCCTGATGGAAAAACTCATCGGCAAACAGGCCGTCATGGAGCGCCTCCCCCGCCACCCCGCCGACGTCGTGGCCACCTGGGCCAACATCGACAAAGCCAAGTCGCTCCTCGGCTGGAAACCCCAA
The DNA here is from genome assembly GCA_017849585.1 of Verrucomicrobium sp. Classification (GTDB taxonomy): domain Bacteria; phylum Verrucomicrobiota; class Verrucomicrobiia; order Methylacidiphilales; family UBA1321; genus UBA1321. The sequence goes on along the minus strand of JAFIGT010000011.1, from coordinate 123,614 downwards.
GTCACTTTCGAGCAAGGCATCCAAAATACCATCGATTGGTATAACGCCAATCGCTCCTGGGCTTCAGAAATTAACACCTGACGTCACCCCAAGGGTTAAACGAGGGTCAAATGGTGACGAATCTGCTTAATTTCTTTTTCCCGAAGAGAATAGCAAGGCTGTCCTATGTCATTCGCATTCATATCGTCGTCCTGATCGTTTTCTGGTACATGATAGATTCGCTTAATCATCCTCCGCTCAATATCCTATTTTTCTCGCTCATTGGCTTCTACACCGTTCGATCAGTGATTATTCCGAGAGTCGATGACTGCGGCTTGCCCAGATGGGTCGCCTGGCTTCTCATTGTTCCCGGTCTGGCGATATTTATTGGCCTGGGGTTAACCTTCATTCCCACTCGGGTAATTTTCGATCCCTCTGCTATCGACGAGCAAATCGATCCCTCTGAGACACCCTCATAACCTTGCTAAGTTTTCCTCACGCGTTAGCGTAATTGGGTCCAGCGTCACGCTGGCCCCAAAGAAAGATTTGGTATGAAAAGACTATTTTTAGTGGATGGCATGGCGATTGTGTACCGCGCGCATTTTGCGTTTGCGATGAAGCCCATCATGACCTCGAAAGGGCTCAACACCTCGGCGATCTACGGTTTTGCCAACACGCTGACCGACCTCATCAAAAACCAGAACCCCACCCATACGGCCGTGGTATTCGACACCGAAGCGCCCACCCAGCGCCACGTCGACTTCCCCGAGTACAAGGCCCAGCGCGAAGCCATGCCCGAGGAACTCAGCGCCGCGCTGCCATATGTGCGCCGCCTCATCACCGCAATGAACATCCCCGTCATCACGAAGGACGGGTATGAAGCCGACGACATCATCGGCACCCTCGCCAAGCGCGCCGAGCCCGAAGGTTTCGACACCTTCATGGTCACGCCCGACAAGGACTTCGGCCAGCTCGTCTCGCCCCACATCTTCATCTACAAACCCGGCCGCATGGGCGACGCGGCGGAAATTCTCGGCGTGCCGGAAATCCTCGCCAAGTGGGGCATCGAACGCATCGACCAGGTCATCGACATCCTCGGACTCTGGGGCGACGCCTCGGACAACATCCCCGGCGTGCGCGGCATTGGCGAAAAGACCGCGCAAAAACTCATCGCGCAATTCGGCAGCATGGAGAACCTCCTCGCCAACACCGCGCAACTCAAGGGCAAGCAAAAGGAATCACTCGAAGCGAACCGCGAGATGGCGCTCCTCTCCAAAAAGCTCGCCACCATTTTGCTCGACGTCCCCATCGAAGTCGACTGGACGACGCTCGAACGCCGCGACTTCGACCACACCGCCGTCGAAGCACTCTGCACCGAACTCGAATTCAACTCCCTGCGCAAACGACTCCTCGGCGATGAATTCCGCGTCGGCAACGCCGCCACCACCACAGCCACCAGTCCGGCGGCCGCGGCTGCGGCGGCGGAAAAGAAATTCAGTGGCGAATTCGATTTCGGCGGCACCCCCGGCACCGTCTCCACCAAGACCCCCACGCCCGAGCCGGAACTGGAACGCGCCAGCGAAGAGACCGCGCCGCCCATTCTCTACAAGACCATCGCCGACATTCCGCACACCTATCACCTCGCTGCCACGCCCGAGCAACGCGCCGAACTCGTGGCCGCGCTGGAAAAAGAAAAGTCGTTTTGCTTCGACCTCGAAACCACCTCGCTCGACACCAAGGTCGCCTCCATCGTCGGCATGGCCTTCTCCTTCGCCGATCACGAAGCATGGTACGTGCCTTTCCCCGCCGACGTCACCGAAGCCGCCGGCATCCTCACCGAATTTCGTGCCCTGCTCGAAAACCCCGCCATCGAAAAAGTCGGGCACAATTTGAAATACGACATGGGCGTGCTCTACTGGCACGGCCTGCGCGTGCGCGGCCCGCTCTTCGACACCATGCTCGCGCATTGCCTGCTCGAGCCCGACCAGCGCCACACCATGGACTACCTCTCGCAGGTGTTCCTCGGCTACGCCCCCATCTCGATCACCAAATTGATCGGCGAGAAAAAAGGCAAGCAGCTCAACATGCGCGACGTCCCCGTCGAAGCCGTTGCCGAGTACGCCGCCGAGGACGCGGACGTCACGTGGCAACTCCGTTCCCACCTCGCTCCGCTACTGAAGGAAAAAGGTCTCGAACGTGTTTTCTACGACATCGAATGTCCGCTCGTCTCCGTCCTCATCGAAGTCGAAGCGCAAGGCGTCCTCATCAGCCCGCCCGTGCTCGCGGAATTTTCCTTTGAACTCGAAGGCAAAATCGCCGAGGTCGAAAAACTCATCTACGCCGACGCCGGCACGCCCTTCAATCTCAACTCGCCCAAGCAACTCGGCGAAGTGCTCTTCGGCAAATTGCAGCTCAACCCCGCCGCGAAGAAAACCAAGACCGGCCAATTCTCCACCGACGAACAAACGCTGCAAACCCTCGCCGCCGTCCACCCCATCGTTCAGCGCATCCTCGATTACCGCGAGATGACCAAGCTGAAATCGACCTACGTCGACACCCTGCCCGGCACCATCTTCGCCCGCACCGGCCGCATCCACACCACCTTTCACCAAGCCCTCACCGCCACCGGTCGACTCAACTCGCAGGACCCAAACCTGCAGAACATCCCCGTCCGCACCGAACTCGGCCGCGAGATCCGCAAGGCGTTCGTCGCGCCCGAGGGCGATTTCTCCCTCCTCTCAGCGGACTATTCGCAAATCGAACTCCGCATCATCGCTGCCCTCAGCGAAGACCCCGGCCTGCTCGAAGCCTTCCAATCCGGCGAAGACATTCATCGCGCCACCGCCGCCAAAGTCTACGGCGTTCCGCTCGCCGACGTGACAAGCGACATGCGCCGCAAAGCCAAGATGGTCAACTTCGGCATCATCTACGGCATCTCCGCCTTCGGCCTCGCGCAACGCCTCGCCATCCCGCGCAAGGAAGCCGCCGAGATCATCGAGTCCTACTTCAAGCAATACCCCGGCGTGAAGGACTACATGAACCGCACCATCGCGTTCGCCCGCGAAAACGGCTACGTGGAAACCGTCACCGGCCGTCGCCGCACCCTGCGCGACATCACCTCCGCCAACGCCAACGTGCGCAGTGGTGCGGAGCGCAACGCCATCAATTCGCCGATTCAGGGCACCGCCGCCGACATGATCAAGATCGCCATGATCCGAGTGCAGCAAGCGCTCAACGCCGGGAATTACCAGACGCGCATGATCCTGCAGGTGCACGATGAACTCCTCTTCGACCTCTATAATCCCGAGAAGGACATCATCCTGCCCCTCGTCGAAGAGAAAATGAAAACCGCCATCCCCTCCCTCCGCGTCCCCATCGTCGTGGAAATGGGTATCGGCGCCAATTGGCTCGACGCCCACTCCTAGTCAGCGCCCTATCACCGAAATCGGTGACAGGATATTAGGAATAGATCGTGTAATGCCCGATATAGGGCAGCGGCTTGCGTTCGCCTTTGGCGGCATTCAGGATGCCGATGACGGAGAAGACCAGCCAGATGGCGGTGCCGAGAGGCCAGAAGAGCGAGGCGACGACGCCGACGAAGGGCAGGCTGCCAACCACGGCGCTCAGAATGCTGAAGGCGATCATCAGGATGAATCCGGCGATGAAAAGAATCATGCCCTGATTCGTGTGATATTTGGCAAAGGGCGATTCCTTGGCCACCAACATCGGAATGATGAAGAGCAAGCTGAGATAGGCCAGAATGGCCATCGCCTTGTTCTTGTTCACATCGTCGGGATCGATCTCCACTTCGGCGGTGGAGTCTGGAGCCGGTTCCGTCGTCGCAGCGGGCTTGGCGGCGGGGGCCGTTGTTGTGGCCGTCGGAGAGGCAGTGGTTGCCGCTACGAAAGGGGTAAAGGGTGCCGGCGCGCTAGGGGGCGGGCCCATCGGCGCCATGGGCTTGACCGAAGGCACAGGCGGCGGACGGAATTGGAATTCCGGCAGGGAATTGGCCATGGCCCAGTTCGCCATGCCTTCTTTCCACACGAGGACGGTGGGAGGCAGTTTTCCAACGGCCAGAAATTCCTTCATCTCGGCTTCGTTGATCGGACCCTGCTGCTGATTCTCCTGCGCGTAATACCATTGGCTCATGAAACAATCTCTCCTGATTGGACTGACTTAATCTAGTTAGCCGATTCCATGCCAAAACGAGTGCAGCAATCTCTTCATGCCTCAGGGCGAAGAAGTTATGCCGAAGCGTCTTGGTTTAACGCATAGACGTTAACTGGCGGAGATCTTGCTTAAAATCTCTGCGGAAATGTCAAAATTCGCATAGATGTTTTGCACATCCTCGTGATCGTCGAGTGCTTCGTAGAGATGAAGCACCTGCTCCGCTGTCGCCACATCGGTCACGGGTGTCAGGTTTTCCGGAATATAAGTCAGCTTGGAGGACTCATGCGGAATCTTGGCCTGCTTGAGCGCTTCGTTCACGGCGTCGAGTTTGTCTGGTGGGGTGATCACCTCAATGAGATTCTCAACCGTGCGGACATCATCGGCTCCTGCGTCAAGCGTGGCGGTGAGCACGTCGTCCTCAGTAGTCTTGTTCTTGTCGATGGTGACTAGACCCTTGCGGTGGAACATCCAGGCCACGCTGCCCGCGCCGCCCATGTTACCGTGGTTCTTGGTGAAGATGGCGCGGATTTCCGCCGCGCTGCGATTGCGATTGTCAGTTGTCGTCTCGACGAGAATGGCGACGCCGCCGGGGGCGAAGCCTTCATAGGTCAATTCCTCGTAGCTCACGCCTTCGATTTCGCCAGTACCCTTTTTGATGGCGCGCTCGATGTTGTCCATCGGCATGCTTTCGCTGCGTGCCGACTGAATGGCTTGCCGCAGGCGGGGATTGAAGTTAGGATCGCCCCCGCCCAACTTGGCGGCTACGGAGATTTCCTTGGAACATTTGCTAAAGACTTTTCCCCGGCGTGCATCGCTCGCACCCTTCGCCCGTTTAATCGTCGCCCAGTGACTATGACCTGACATGATGTAAATTTGACCCAAGACGGCATCGTTTAGCAAAGTAAATTTCCATTTCTGCGCGAATTGTCCCATGTCACCCCACCCGAGCCACGACTCCCTCCCGCATCCCGATGACGTGGCCCTGATGCGATTGATCGCGGAAGGCGACGAGGAGGCCTTTCGCCTGCTCGTCGAGCGGCATCAACATCTGGTCTGCGGTACAATCACGAAAATGCTGGGCGATCCGATCGAGGCCGAAGACCTCGCGCAGCAGGTGTTCCTGCGGGTGTACAAGGCGGCGAAAAGTTACCAGCCGAGCGCGCAGTTCAAGACGTGGCTCTTCACCATCGTCCGCAATCTCGTGCTGAATGAGTACCGTCGCCGGACCCGCGCATGGCTGCAGCCTTTGCCCAGCCAGGACGATGAGGAGTCGGGCAGCTATGACGCCGAATTGCCGGATAAGACGGCGAAAAGCCCTGATCAGCAGGCGCTTGAAAAGGAAATGATGCGGGCCATCGACCGCGCCATTCTCGCTTTGCCCGAGCAACAGCGGCTGGCGGTGATCCTGCGCCGTTACGATGAATTCTCTTATGAAGAGATCGCGGCCGTGCTGAAGACGACGGTGCCGTCGACAAAATCGCTCCTCTTTCGCGCCCGGGAAAGCCTGCGGGAGGCGCTGCAACGCTACCTCGGGGAGGGTGAAAGCATATGAACCGCATCGGCTTCGCGCAACTTTTCACTAGCGAGCGGGTTCAATTGAGTGATAATAGGTAATTCACAAGGTTATGGAATCCAACGACCCCATCTGGAAACTGCTCGATCGGTCTCCGCTCCCGGAACCGGACGCGTGGTTTGCGGCCCGCACCGTCGCCCGGTTGCGGCGGGAACGTCGTCCCTCATGGACGGGTCGCTTGGCGGGAGCCTTCGCGTGGGTCGGTTCGACTGCCGTGGTTGCCGTGCTCGCCGTCCATTTCTGGGGAGCCCAAACGCCCCCCCCGCACAGCGCCAATACGGCCAAGATTCAGGAAGCGTTGAATTACATCGCCGATCGCGGACCGGAAACGGATCTGTGGCTGGCCACCTCCATCCAGTGAAAGCGCTCGTTACTCACTCACTGATTGGTTTGAGCCTGCTGGCCGTGGTTGCCACCTCATCCCGCGTTCAGGCGCAGAACGCCCCCGGCACGCCGCAGCCACCCACTGCCCCAGCCACACCGATGGCTACGCTAGGCACAGCCAATGAGCCGGGTAAAAAGCCTCCCTTCATGGGCGGCAAATGGGAATTGGAACTGAAGGAAAAACTGGAAACGCTGGTCAAGCTCAGCCCGCAACAGCTCGATGCCGAATTGCAGAAATGGCCGCGCTATCAGCAGATGGATTTGGGCGAACGCGCCAAGCTCTTGCAACGCATTCAGGAATTCAAGGACCGCCGCCGCAAGCAGGCGGAGAACAAGGCGCGCGACATGGGACTGCGCCTCACGCCGGAACAATTCACCCTATTCGAGCAAAAATTCTGGGAGAAGCGGATGCAGGCCGATCGCCAGCTCTGGCAGGAAATGGAGCCGCGGCGCAAGCAGTTGGAACAGCAAATCAACAATGAACTCAAGCAAGAGTTCGGCATCTACGCGGTGCCACCCGCTCCTGCCCCGACTCCAGCGCCCGCAACATCGAGCACCGCGCCGTTGACTTCCGGTTCAGCCGGTACGACGCCGTAGCCAGCCAGCGTGACGCTGGACCCTGTAGCTGATTAGCTACGCAAGTCGCTTTAAGGCATTTGCTCTAGCGTTGCCGTGGTGATTTCCCGTTCTCACTCCACCCATCGCGAAGCGTCGCTGGGCGCAGCGTCACGCTGCCCCTGCCTCGTCGAGGACAATGAAGTCGAATGACGTCAGCGCCGCGCCGAGGGGGAAGCCCGCCTCGTGCAGGCGGAAATGCACGCGCTCCGTCAGCGCATCGCGCCAGCCGAGCTTCGATACGAACGCATTCCAGATCAGCAATTCTTCTTCCGAGGGAAAATGCCCCTTCGCGAAGGCCCACTCCAATAATTCTTCATCCGTGCCCTTCGTGCGTAAGGTCTCCGCCTCAATGTCGGCGTACCGGATCCCGAGGAAACGGCAGACACGAGAATCGAAAGTGATTGGCTTCGGATCGCCGCGCCACGCTTCCCAATCGGCAGGCAATTTTCCGGCGGCACTCAGACGAATCTTGTCGAGCATGCGGCCGAAAAGATAAACGCCGCCGACTTTTTCGTACGGACTGCGCAAGCCGGGAACATGATTCTTGCCACGCACCGGTTCGCTCGGCGGTGCAGGATCGGGAGCAAAACGCAGCGGACGACCTTCATCGAGATCCATGTGATCAAAAAAAGTAAGTGCGGCATCGGGCGCGAAGCCATCCTTGACCAAAGCCTTTTGCAGATACGCCGTCGTCTCGTCGCGCCAACCGCGCTTGATGAGAAACGCATTCCAGATTTCGATCTCCTCCGGCGCGAGCGGCTTGCGATGGCTCAGCGCCCAGTCGAGAATCGCAGCATCTCCCAAACCGGCACGGACTTGTTCCTGTACTGAGGCATAGGAGACATTCAGCAAACGGCAGCAGCGCGAGTCGAGAGTCTGCACCCGACTGTCCCCAAGCATGGAATGGTAGGATTCGGGAAGCTGACCCACCGCGTGGAGGCGGATCTTGTCGAGCATGCGGCCAAAAGCGACGAGGCCGCCCACTTGATCGTAGGGGCTGCGTAAACCGGGAACGGAAGCGGGCATAGATTCCCAAAGTAATCGGGGAACCGATTCACGCAAATGGAATTTTTTGGAGCCTTCTGTCGATCTTCGCAGCGGTACCTTCGACTCGCTCAACTCTTAAAAATTAACTCTCTCATCCATCGTGTCGACTGGGTGGCATCACCCGTGGCGATCAGCTGGCGAATCTGTTCGCACCGTTGCGGCGTGAGTCGTTTTTCAATTTCGCAGAGAAACGCGACGCTCTCCGCAACAGCGCGCGCCCCGTCTTCCCGGTAGGGATATTGATCCATGGAATACCAACCGGTGTAACCCGTCTCCTGCAGCCAGAAGAGCAACTCGACATATTCCACGAGATGTACCGAACCGACGATCATGTCATCATCCCACGAACGGAAATTGTCGTTGAAATGCATATGGAAAAGTTTCTGCCCGTAGTGCTGCAAAATCACGGCAGACTCGGAGACATTCTCCCCGCCGACAAATGCATGGCCGACGTCGATGCAGACGCCGACATTGTCGAGACCGGTTTCCTGCGCCATGAGCAGCGTGTCCGCGGCGCGCGCCTGGAAGGAGTGATTGCGTGGTTCCTTGGGCTTGTACTCGAGTGCAAATTTCAAATCGGGAAATTCACTGGCGACAATGTGCAGTCCTTCCATCAGAATCCGGCGTTGCCCGCGATAATCGGCAGTGAGGGGATAATCGTAGCCGTCCTGCCCGAGCCAGAGATTGATCAGCGGACATTCCATCTCGCGAGCAATGCGACAGACGCTGCGGGTCTCGTCGAGCGCCTGCTGGCGAATGGTGGGATCCTTCGCGCTGAAACTGCCGAGGCCCCAGCGTTTCTGCGAGAAAAGATCGGGGATGATCGAAACGCAGACAAGACGGTACTCCTGCAAGGCGCTCTTGATTTCCGCGACATTGCTTTCGGTGATATCCCACGTGCCGACAAGTTCAATGCCAGCGATGCCGGGAATAGCCGCCGCTTGCCGAATCATTTCCTTTTTGGGAAACGCTTCCTTGTAGCCGGTGGGCAGAAAGCGGTCGCAGGTGTTGCCGAGATTGCCGAGGATGACGGAGTAACGATTTGAGTTCATGGGGTGGTGGGGAGGTGGAAGCGGTGGGAGCCGGAACTAAGCTGTGAACCGTCCGGGAATATCGCCGTAGTGGATGGAGGAATGTCGATGACACCGCGTAGCGAGCCATCAGGCTGGCAATGCCATTCGATGGAGAGGAGTCCATGAGGCGTGGGTACGGTGCCGCACGCGGAGGTCAGACCAATACTCTGCGGCGCGAACGAGAATTCGCGGAAACCCGGTTGCCGGGGACGTACACCGAGCAGCACCGTTTGCATGAAGTAAAGTGGGGCACAGGCAAACGCATGGCAGAGACTGCCGACGCCATTGAATTCATCCTTGCCGCGTGTGGTTTCCCAGATCGTTGGAGAATCGGATTCGACCATCGGTCCCCAGAGTTGACGAATCGCCGCGAGAGCGGCATCGGCACGACCACCAGAGCTAAGGGCGCTGAGAACGAAGTGTTGGAAGTAAAGATCAGTTTGAGCGACGGAAGGATCGAGCAACGCGGCGAGTGCGGGACCGCGTTGTTTTTCATCCAGCAACTGGTAATGCAATCCCACCGCGTGCGGGTGTTGACTGAAGCTCGCAGGCTGAAAACTGCCATTACACAAGCGTTCACGATCCGTCAGCCAGAATCGATTTCGGATCGCAGCGAGTAAGTGCTCTTGCTTTTGCTGGAAAACGGCAGCGCGAGCGGAATTACCCGTGACACGATGCAGCGTGGCAGCGGCTTGATAGGCGGCGGCGATGAGGACGTTCAGGATCGTGGTGATCGAGCCGGGCGGCAAATCGGCACGGCTGCCGGGGGAACTCCACTCGATGAAATTCCACATACCGGTTTGGTCGGGGATAAGCCCGTCGGGTCCGGACCACGTGTCGTACACCGCGAGCGCTTTTTCCATCACCGGCAACAACTCACACACGAGCGCCACATCGCCGGTGTAGAGATGGTAGTCGGCTAGCATAAGCGTATAGATCGCGGACAGGCTGGGAAACGTGGAGTCGCGTACTTCGGCAGAGGGATAGACAGAGGGAATCAACCCATTTGCGCGCTGTCCATCAGCAGCAAGTCGCAAGCAACGCGCGGGCAGCGTGGCATCACCGGTGAAAGCGAGATAGAACGGATAGACCACGAGCATGTCATTGAGCCAGAGCGCTTGCTCGCGCCACGGGCAATCGACGAACGTGTCGGTTGCACAAAGAGCCAGCGTGCGGTCGGCCATCGCCCAGAGACGATTCAAGAATGGGTCATCGCAAGCGAACGTCGCACGGGCGGGCAATGGGTAGGCGCGCTGTTCGACTTCAATGGTGTGCAGTACAACAGCTCGATCGAAACCGCGTGCGACGATTTGCAGATAACGAAAACCCCGGTCCTGCAGACGATGTTCGATTTGCTGGCGGCCTTCGCGGAGAATGTACCGATCCGCAAAGCGGTACGGCTCGGAGCACGTCTTCACGCGACCATCATACAGCGCGTCGCCATAACCGAGATCCAGGATTGTACCCGCCGGGGCGTCCACATCCAGCAGCACGGAGCCGTACGTTTCCTGTTCGAAATCGAGAATGGCGTAAGCGCTGTTCGTGGCGGTCAGGGTGAATTGCAGCTCACCGTCGACCCATGTTGCGGCGGATTGCTTTTCTTCGTGTGACTCCGTTTGCATCTGCTCGGCGTAGCGAATGCCATCGTGCTCGTCACATGGAGAAGCGGGAACACTGCCACACGAGATCAATTTTTGCGGAGAGTGATGTAGGTGCGTGAGCGGGGGAATATCGCACGCAACCAACTGGCGTCCGCCCGGCACCCCTTCCACGATTTGTACAGTAGTCCATTCACCTAGTTCCCGACGTAAGTCGCGACATTCTGAATAGCCGATTTGAGGGGTGTAGAGCGGCGCCTCGCGGCGGCGCGAAGGATCGATCTGCATCTGCCAGTCAGCATCGGTCGCCACGAGATCCTCGATCTCCAACCACAATGCGGGGATGACCGGCACGGCGCCAAATGTCGCCCGGCCCGGACTGTGTACTTCCACCACGACGAAATTTTCTCCCTCGCGAAGCGTTACCGCATACTCGTCATAGAAATAGCGTCGGCGCGAGCCGCGCACGGGTCCGCTCCCGATGAACTCGTCGTTCACGTAAAGCGCGTAACGCCAGTCCGCGCACACGCGCAACCTGCGCGATCCAGCAACGTTACCTTTCAGAACGTCAAAGGCTCTCCGTGCGAGGAAAGTGATATTCTCGCCCATGCCATCCGGCGGAGTGATCCAGTGGACTGAGTTCATTCGACTGCAATTTCGAAAAACGAAGTCGGACCATGCTTCAGCTTGGCCGTGTCGAGCGTGATCTCGAGCGCACCATCCTTCACCTGCCCCGGAATCAATTCCCGCCGCGCGCCGTTGAATCCGAGCGCCCACACCTTCAACTTTCCACTCGCCTCGTTTTGGAGGGACATCTTCAACACTCCCGTACGCACCAGCGGGGGCAGCGTGCCGAGCTTGATCAATGTCGTGCGATCGGCCGACAACTCCATGCCGGAATTCGCCGTGTCAGTCAGATAAACCAGTACCAACCGGCGGCTCGTGCGCAGCGGTTGCGTATCGACGGCAGTAACTGCGACCGCCGCCGCAATACTGGTTGATTGCACTGTCAGCGCAGCAAGCGTGGCCGATTGCTGATCCTCCAACGTCACGCCCTCCGTGCGGGGGGTGATGACGCTGAGCCGCTTTTCCTTCGGCACGATTGTAATTTCCCCCGTATCGCTTTGGAAAAGATCCTTCGCCACATCCGTTTGATTTCCCTTCGGCAGAATCCCGCGCTCCCTCAACACTTCGACCGCTTTCGGCAACGAGAAGCCAGGACTTGTCTTCGATTCGGAAACGCTGACGGCCCAATCGCCTGCTGTCATGGTCGATCCCTCAACCGGAGCGAGCAGCAGATCCGATTCGCGGGATGGCGCAGGCCGGTCGGGACGCGGGTAACGCGAGCCGAATCCCGTCAATAAGGCCAGCCGTGTCTGCGACCAGTTGGCGGGCCGATTGATATTCGAGCGGAGATAGTCCGGATCGAGGCGCAACTCCACCCGGCGCGGGGAAGCGGTCACATCGCCACGCCGGTACAGTTGATGCGAGAGAAATTCGTTCGCGCGACCGATGGGCGAGCGACCGATGCTGAAATTTCCCATCGGTTCAGTAACCTTCAGCCACGTGGAATTCTCGTGCACCATCAATCCCTGAAAATCCTGCAACGATGAGTAAGCCGCGAAGAGCAGTCCATCCTCGCGCTGGTATTGATTCCAAAAACACTGCGTATGCTCCGTCACGAAGAATGGCTTGTCCCACTGGCGCGTGGAAGTGAGGCTGCGGTAGTAACCAGCATAGGCCGCGACAGAACTGTTCTGCGCCACCTGTGAGCCAACACTTGTCATATTTGTCGGATGGGCATGGTAACCATGCATCGACACCGCCGGGAGCGAAGCGCGCGCGTCGCCCTCGCGGTAGATCTGGCTGCAATCATACTGCGAGGCGAGTCCCTTGTAGCCAATCTCCCCCACCACGCGCGTGTACCATTCCACCGTCTCGGTTTCAAGCCCATGCAGGAACAAACCGTAATCGTTTCCCAAGGGATCCACGCCGTACGGATTACCCGGCAGCGGAATCTCGTCGATCGATTTCATGCCTGCGACAGTCGAGTCATTCCACGCCTTCGCGATTTCCGCCGTGGATGCGTACCGCTTCTTCAACCAGGCGTGCCAGAGTGCCGCATAGGTCGTTGGATTCGGCGCTTGGGTCAGCTTGTTGAACCCGAGCTCCTGTTCGTTATAGAAGTTCGCGCAAATCACGGCGGGATCGTCGCGCAGCGTGGTTTTCGTATAAGGATTCACGTGGGTGAAGACAGCGGTCACGCCCGCCTTCCAGTTCTCGCGTACGTCGGGATTGCCGGAGAAAAGCTCCGCCTTCATGTTGCGCTTCACCACTTTTTCATCCCACGATCCCTTGTAGAAAAGACCGTAGCCGCCGAGGTCGAGATAGAGATAAATGCCTTCTTGCTTCATTGTGGCAAAGAGATAATCGAACGCATCCACTCGCGCGGAATTGAAAGCAAGGTCCGCTTCCGCTTCGACCATCAGATAAGTGTCGAGGCACAGCGCACGCAGGACATTGTAGCCCTGTCTCTTCACCTCCGCTACAAACGCCCGGATATTCGCTTTCGTCTCCTCATCCGTCTTGCCCTTGAGGGCGTTCATGATGTGCGGGGTCACCATGTCGTAGCCGAAAAAGCGTAGCGCCTGGCCGGGATTTTTTTCGAACACCGCACGGCCATCCTTGCGGGCCATCACACGTCCATGCTTCCCGGCCGGACCGGCCTCGACGGAAGCACTCAAATCAAGCGCGCTACCCGGTTGGATACGAACATCGGAGAAGTCGACCGCTTTCCATTCCTCATTCGCAGTGAAGCGCACAGTCTGCACTTTCATATCGACTGCGTGATTGGAAAGCGTTGCACCGAGGAGAATCCAGACCGCATTGTTGGCAGACGTAAAGGTAACGGAACGGACTGGTTTTGACGGCAGCGCATACCGGCTGAGGTAAAGCCCCACGTGATTGCTCGCATTCGCCTTGCTGAAAACAACGCGTCCATTTTCAAGCGCGCCCGCGCCCCACCAATCGGCGATATCGCGCCCCGCCTTGATCTCGAGTGGGAGTTTCTGCCCATCTGTAAATATGACATCGACCATTCCAATGGTCGTACCCTTCGGCTCCTGGTTCCAACACGAAGTATGGAGCAAATACAGATAGCTGGCGGCAGGAGCTTCAGCAGGCACGCTCACTGTGGCGGTCTTCAGACCCGTGCGGGCGTGCGCGTTGTCGAAGGTCAGCACGGCGCGCCGTTGATTCGTGGCGGGGTTGATGATCGTGAAGCGAACGCCCGCGAAATTGTGTAGCGTGATATCAAAGCCGCGCAAATCGTTGTCCGCCCCTTGGTCAGACCAACCGCCTTTGCCGTCCCCGGCGACTTCATCCTGAAAATCCATGTTCGCCACCGCCTTCAAATCGAGCGGATAATCGCCCTCGGCGGCGCGTCCGACAAGAGGCTGGAATATTGCCAGCGCTAAAAGGAGAGAAGTGAAAAGCGTCGGGACAAACGAGCGTGGAAGCGGAGAGTTCACCCTCCTAGTTAAAGAGGAGATGGTGACGATCGAAAAGGCGTCAGTTGATTTACATAACCTTACTTCACTGTCCGACCCGTCTGCCATTCGCCTTGAATGAGAATGGTGTGGGCATGTTCGGGCAAGTCGAACTGATGGTTTTGCAATTGCGAGATCACGAGCCCCGCTGCTGCCGCACCGATTTCCCGCTTGTTCGCGCGGATGCCCGCCCAATCGTTGCAATCATCTTCCAGTGCGAGATGGACCACGCCCATGTCCCGCGGGACGGAAAACCCAGCCTTCTCCACCCACTTCACCAAATCGCTGTGCTGACCGATCACAACGTCAGGTCGGTGCTTTTTTAGCCACGCGTAGAACTCCGGTCCCACCTGATCGCGATTTGACGCTACGGGAATGCGCTGGTTAGCGGGAATCTGCGTATGATAATAGGCCACGGCGGCGCGGCAGCCATGTTGCGCCCGGCTGTCGGATTGGTCAGGAATCAGAAACGCGAGCCGTTGATAGCCCAGCCGTCGCAGTCGTTTGATTACCAGTATGAGATTGGAATAATAATCCTGCGTGGCCTGATGCAACGCCGGAGCGGGCAGTCCTCGCTCAAACGTAGCGCAGGCGAAGTGAGGCCAATTCAATCGCACATGACCGAGGTCGCGATGGTACGGCGGCGAAATAAGCACGCCCTGTATACCGCGTTGATACAGAATTTGGGACAGATGCCGGTTCGTCATGCCCGGTTCATGCATCCAGAAGGATTCCAGATGATAGCCGAGTTCCGTACAGCGTTTCATCGCGCCTTCCCAATACGGACGCAGCGGCAGTAACTTGCGCCAGCAGGATTCGTCGTCGCTGGTGTTGAGCCAGGCGAGGGCGACCGACTCGCGTTTCTTCGTGCTCCGCACATGGCTCATCCATGTGGCGAGTCGCGCGTCCGGTGTATAATGCAGTTTTTTGGCAATGCGCTCAATCCGCGCGCGCGTGGCTTTGCTGACGCCGGGGTGATGCCGCAAGGCCTTGGAAACCGCCATGCGCGAGACCCCCGCGAGCTTCGCGATCGTTCCCAGACTGACCACCGTATCGTTCTTTTTCGCCATGCGTTCCAGGTCAGGATTATGTAACCCAAATTCACATGAGAAAAGCTTCAAGTGCGATCTGTATTATCGGACGAAACGGATTTATGGCGAATCGAGTAAACCAACAGCCCGCCACTCAGGAGTAAAGGTCCCAAGATGACTGTATAGACGAGGACCATGAACCCAGGATCCTTAAATTTGGGTTGAGGCCGATTGTGTTTCTCGGATGATTTTTTGCCAAAGGAAAGAATACCCAGTTCATCCCGGGCGGGGAAAAGAGCCAGCCATTTGGAGTATTTGATGAGACCTGGGGCCAGCGCGTTTGCGGAGGCGGCATTTGCGGTGGCATACACGACGGGATCGAAGCCCGAATCTCGCAGCCAGCGAAAGGCATTGTATTGAACAAAATCTGGAATGATTTCCGGATCCAATTTCTCCTGAGGACCACCCCACAAAGTGCGCCAGGTTTTGGCACCAATGAGTTTTAAAAGGAGTTCGGTGTCTTCGGGTTGTGGGGGAAGATGGACCATCACTCCGTATTTGGTGAAGCCTTCGCGAATCCATTCTTCCTGTGATTTATCCTTGTAGGTGACGAGCCACTCCTGCCACGACTTGGATTCTTGATTGGTCATGTAGGAGAGGGCCGTTTCGGTGCAGCCACAATGACGAAAATTGGTATTCGTGGTGATTTGGCTGATGAGCCAAAGGAGCCATTGTTTGTCTCCGTAATAGTTGATGCGGTCCCCGCTGAAGCAGAGGTCCGGTGATGCTCCGGAACGACGATACGACAGTTGTTCTTCCTCCCACCGTGCCCGGCTCGAATGAGCGGCCAGCCAGTCGCGATCCGCGAGATGCCGTACCGGGGCTGAGATGTAAAACCACCAATAGGCGAGGAAGGCACCGATGCCGAAAAGCAATAGCCCGGAGGCGGCACTCAAAACACGGCGATAGGGCCGGAGATTTGTAATGAACTCGGTGAGCGATTCCCTGACCTTGATGGCAAGCATCCCCTTCGTCACAAAGGTGAGAATGGCGCAGTGCAAAGGCACTGCCAATCTCAAATTCAGTCAGAGTTACGCGATTCAGCTTTGATCCGCGACGCGTGGTTTGGGCACGGGGCGGGTGCCGCGGAACGAGGGGTTGCCGTTGGGCTTGATGACGGCGTTGCGCATGCTGGGATTACCGATGGGCACAGGGCGACCAGGTATCGTGCCAGGGCGGATGCGGGTCGTGATGCTGCGCAGCGCGCTGAAGTCGGTCAGTTTCTTTTGCAGCGTTTCCATGCTGAACGGCTTTTGTAGCAGGCCGACGTTGTGCTCGGAATACTTGCGGATGATCTCCTGAAACTGGCTCGGTGGGTGACCGCTCACCAGCAGGATCTGCGTATCGATCTCGCGATATTCCTGCGGCAATTCCGAGTACCAGTACCGGATGAATTCCGAGCCGTCCATGCCCGGCATGTGGTAATCCACGAGAATCAACTTCGGCACATGTTGCGGGGCCAACGCCGCGATGGCGGCCTCGCCCCGGCCGTAGCCTTCCACCTGATAACCGAGGTGCTGGAGCAAACCCTGCACGCCGCCACGCACCAGATCGTCGTCGTCGATGACGAAGGCAAGTCGCTTCGTCTTGGCGGCCATCGCAGCCACAGCGGCCGTGGCGGGTTTGGCCTTCATGATTTCGTCGGTCGTCTTGCGCGGTTCTGCCGCAATGGCCCGCGGGGGCGATTTCAGTGTGGTCGTTTTGCGGGGCCAAGCCAGGGTCACCGCTGTGCCGACGTTTTCCTCACTGGCGATTTCGGCCGTGCCTTCGTGTTGGCTCATGATGCCTTTGACCATGGCGAGACCGAGGCCAGTGCCACTTTTCTTGGTGGAATAAAAGGGCTTGAAGATTTGTTCTAGGCTTTCCTTCGAAATGCCAACACCGTTGTCTCGCACACTCAAGCGCGCGGTCTGTTCATCCCCTTCCCAATGAATTTGTACTTTGCCGCCGCGAGGCATCGCCTCGCGGGCATTCTTGACGAGATTCAGAAGACAATGACTCAGACTGGAGTAGCAACCGGTCACCAGAATTGGAGGCGCTTTGCTGGAGAGGGCCGGGTCCATTACCAATTCATGGGCGGCGTCCAGCGCGAGCGCGTCAATGCGCACCACATCATTGACCATGTCGACGAGATTGAATTGCGTCATCGCCAGCGGTTGCCGCTTCGCATAGCCGAGCAGGCTGCGCGTGAGGGCACTTCCGCTCGAGCAGGCGCGCACAATATTAATCAGGGCATTCTTTTGATTTTCCTTCAGCGTCTGTTGTTCCGCCAAGAGAGCCTCGGCATTCGCTTGAATGCCCATGATGAGATTATTGAAATCGTGAGCCACGCCACTGGCCAATTCGCCGATATTCTCCAGCTTGCCCGATTCCACCTTGCTGCGGTGCTGGGTGGCGGCCAGATCGGCCCGTTCGAAACAAAATAAGTACCAATGCTCCAGGTTCACCTCCGCCCCCACTCCACTGGTGGAATGAAAGAGGGTGGATTTATAGGCAGGTGCGGTTGGATCGGATGAGGTTGGACGAAAATCCGGCATCGCCTCCTCCTCATTCCCAGTAAACTCGGCAAGAGCCTGAGCCAGATACGTCGCCAGCGAAAGCGGTAGTTGCTCCCAAGGACGGGGCCGATGGGCAAAGGACTGCGGCGGCATTTCAAATAATAGAGATGCTGCAGTATTCGCGCTCACGAGCTCATAACCACGGGTGGCGTGGTAATGAATAATAAGCTCGGCACGACCGGCTGAACGCTTCAAGAGATCAGCCACGGCAGAACTACGATCCGCTGATCCAGTCACGCTCATAGGATAACACAACTTAAATACTTAGCCATCTTTTAAATAATTTCGGTAGTAATTACTTCGAATTAAGAACTTATGTCGAAAACATGGCGTTTACTGGTTCTATTTCGGTCGAAATGACGCGGATCCAAGAGGAAAGAGAACATAAAAAGGAGAGAAATAGCGCGCTGGGAACAGCTGATTCGGATGTCAAAGAGACGATTCCGGTAAAAGAAATTCCAATTTTTTGATTGGCAAAGAGTTGGCCCTTCGCTAGGACTACCGGTTCTTATGGGCCAAAAATCCCGTTCTCCCAAGAGTAAAGCTGCCAAGCCGAGCGCAAAAAAAGCCAAACCTTTGGCTACAAAAAAAGCGCAGCCTGCCGTTAAACACAAGACGGTCAAGCCTACTTCCAAGACGGTGAAAGCCGTCGAGAGCAAGCCCGCAAAGGCCGTGATCAAGTCCAGCTCGCAACTGGCTCCCAAGCCCATCCTCAAACCCGTTTCCAAACTCGTCACACCGGAAAAAATGTCGTTAAGCAAAGATTTCATCAGCCGTCAGCGGACTCGCCTTTTGGAGCTCCGTGATCATATTCTTGACCAAATGCAGGGCGTCGCGCAGGATAACTTGCGTTCCCGCCCGGAAGGCAGCGAAGCCAGTGCCTTCGGCGAACACCAAGCCGATGCCGGCAGCGACGCCTATGAAAAGGACTTCGCCCTGAGCCTGCTCTCCCAAGAGCAGGATGCCCTCTACGAAATCGAAGAGGCTCTCAAGCGCATTGAAGGCGGGACCTACGGCATCTGCGAGATGTCGGGTAAAGCGATTCCTGGGGCACGGCTCGAAGCCGTACCTTTTGCCCGCTGCACTGTGGAATGCCAACAGCAGATCGAACGCGAAAATCGCGGTCGCCGCCGCTGGGAGACCACCCCGCAGTTCATGGATGCCGCCGACAATTTCTCGGAGGACGAAGACGAATCCATCGAGGACGATGATAGAAAGAAAGAGAAAGAATAGCAGAATAGCGTACTCCTGAGAGAGCGGCCGCCTGATGTGGCCCTTCGAGGAAGAAGTGATAATAGAAGAGAGAGAAAAGTATGTCCGTTAACCCCAAGAACAACCGCACCCGTCGCCGCAACCCGCGCAATACGACCAAGCGTCGTATCGATATCAACTCGGAGGCGATTGATTTCAAAAACACCGAGCTGCTCAAGAAGTTCGTGACCGAAAAAGGCCGCATCCTGCCGCGGCGCATCACCGGCATGCCTTCCAAGCTCCACCGTAAACTTGTCCAGGAAATCAAGCGCGCCCGCAACGTGCTTCTCCTGAAATAAGACTACTTACAGACAGAGAGGAAACCACACCATGTCCAGAATTTGCTCCATTACCAAAGCCAAGCCGGTCAAAGGCACCCGCATTCTCCGTAGCGGTAAAGCCAAGAAAAAAGGTGGTATCGGTACGCACGTGACCGCTAATACCCCGCGCACCTTCCAGCCCAACCTGAAGACCAAGCGCATTTTCGTACCGGAACTCAAGCGCTACGTCACCGTCAAACTCACGGCCCGCGCGCTCAAGACCATCAACAAGAACGGTGCCTACACTTCCCTTAAGGAAGCGGGCGTCATCTAAACCCCGGTCTCTCTAGCTCCAATCACTTCAAACGGCGGTTCCCAACCGGGAACCGCCGTTTTGCTTTGCAGACATGATGACCTCGCGATCCACTTGATAGAACTTCACCAGAGCGCATGAGGCGGTCGATGGAATAACCCCTTGCCCCTAGCCTAACCCGGCCACCGGTTTAGACTTGCAGGCGTCCATCCGCTTCCTAACCTACAAGAACTATGGCATTTAGCGTTGTTAGCAAAAAAAATGGCAAGACGTTCTATCTACACGGTCGCGAACAAACCCTTAAAGGCGGTCAGAAAGTAATGCTCTACTACTTTGGCAGCGAAGCCAAAGCAGGCGCGCTCGATGCTCTCCCCGCCGGATATGTCGTGTCGGAAAACTCCCGCACCGGTCTGCCCCTGCTGAAAAAGGGCTAAACCTCTGCTAGATACAAAAAAGGCGACGCACTCCGGTGTGTCGCCTTTTTTGTTGGGAAAAGTAGCTTTCGATTGCCTTAGTCGATTCCAAAGCCGCCGAACTCAATGCGGCGGGGCCAACGGCGGCACCAGCTTGCGAAACTCCGCGTTCGTGCGCAATGACAGGAAACGCAGATCAGTCCGCGCCGATTCCGTGTAGACATCACGATTGATGGCAATCGCCTGACGTAACGCTTGCAGCGCCTGTTTCGTTTCTCCCTTGTAGGCAGCCAATGCGGCGTGATTGAACTGCAGGTCCCCATTCTTCGGTTCCAACCTGGCCCGCAGCGCCAACATCCGCAAGGCATCGTCCAGATAACCTGTATCGGTGAGCAGCCGCATATATTGCACGAACACATCATGCGGCAAATCCGGATGCGCGATCAGTTTTTCCAAACTGCTCAGGAACTGCTCTGGATTGCGACGTCCGCCCAACAACTCCACCTCGCGCATCCGCAGCGCCAGATCGTGCGGTTTTATCGCCAATTGTCCCTGCACCTCTCGCAGCTCCACCGCGCCCTCGCGTCCCCGGCGGATATCCACCAACATCTTGTCATAGGCATCGTTACGCGGATCAATCCGGCGGGTCCGTTCGATCAGGCTTTGCGCCTCATCAAAAAGATCGAGCTGGATGAGGTACTGGAAATAGGTCTCCACCACCTCCGCATTATCTGCCGAGAGCTGCAGCGCCTGCCGGTACGCATACAAAGCCTCATCCTTCAATCCGCGCCACCGGTACATATTCGCGGTAGAATTGCGCAATTTCGCAAAGCTGCGTTGCGCGTCTGGATCGCGGGCAAAATGCGGGTCGTTCAGCAACCGCTGCGTGTAGGCGTCCCAAAACTTGCGATCCTCCGCGATCGTAGCCGGCGGCAACGTCTTCAGCGGCTCCGGATTCAGCCGCAGGAGCAAGCCGGCAGGAACCATATATGCATACATCCACTCCACGCGGATGCTCTCCTCCACATAGAAAGTGTGTTTGGCCTTGTTTTTGTCGAAGATCCGCTTCGCCACGATGCCATTGAGCCGGAAGATCTCCATGGGATCATTAGCGCTGGCGCGACGCGGTTTTTCCTCGGCGAACTCCCGGTAACATTCGCCAAATTCCTCATCACTAAGCAGATTCAAACTTTCCTTCGGATACTGCTTGTCGCGGCCCAGCCACTTTTCGAAAGCCGTGAATGTTTTCGGGCGGAACCGGTCATCGTAATGATCGCGGATGTAGCGCTCGTAATCGATGTCGGCCAGGGCATTTTGCGTGATGATGTAGAGATCGCGGCGGTCGAAGCTGGGATCGCGCTTGAAACGATCCGGTTGCTGGCTTTCGCAAAAGATCATGTAGGTCGGGATGAAGCGCCCCGGATCGGTGCCGCCATAAACGATCGCGCCTTTGTCCAGCGGCTTCAGCATGTCCACGCCGTACATCCAGCCGAACCAATGACCCCGGCGGCTCGACTTCAATACGTTCTCCTGCAGCGGCAACAATGCCAAGCACAGTGACGCTGCCAGGAGCCAGGTGGGCAATCCCCTCATGAGCTCTGACAGGTAAAGCAGTCCGGAAACAATCCCGTAGCCAATCGCCATCACGATCAGGCAATGGGAGAGAATGTGGAACGGCTTCACCGCCATCCACGACGCATTATCGAGCATCTTCGGCGTATCGACAAATGTCAGCGTGAACGCGAGCAGTACGAACGAAAAAATCATGAAGTACACCCACGGTCGCTGGTGTTCGTCCAAATGACGGAAATAGAGGCGCAGTGGAAAAACCAATAGGCAGATCGGCAGAGTGAAATTCCACTCCAGGCTCAGGACGTAAAGCTTGATCGTGCGCGCGAGAATACCAAAGTATTCGATCTGCGATGCCATGTCATTCGTCCGGTCCGAAACCGCTTCGCGATCATGATAGCCAACGATTGGTCCCACATGGCGCTTGATCATCGTCGGAAGACTGTTGTCGTACTGACCGCGCACGATGGATTGGTACAGACCGCGATTTTCCTTGGCGTAACTCCAGTTCATCGGTGGATTCGTCGCGGAGGAAATCTGGCTCTTCGCAAACATGAACAGCGCGCACCATCCGGCCAGCAGCGCCCCCACGATGAAACGCCAGTCAAGGATCGAAGTGGCCACGAAACCGGCCGCCACACTCGCCAGCAAAAAAAGCTCCAATCCAAACCGCGAATCCACCCGGAACCAGCCACCGATTCCATACCCGGCCGCCAGCCAGATCACGCCGATAATCAGGGCACCGATCAGGAATCGCTGCAGGTGAAACTCCTTCATGTGCCAGAAGCCGATTCCTGCCGACAATACCGCGGTGCCCAGTGCGAGCCGTCCCGCAATCGCCTGCATGCCGTAATCCCCTGAGTACCACGACAGCACACCCATCGCGGTCATCGCCAGCAGCACATAGCCGACGAGGAAGGACGGAAAGAAGCGGCGTCGCACAAAATAAACCGGCAGCAAAAACGCGGGCGCATTCGCGAGGATGGTCGGATGATTCGTCACACCGAGACAGAACACGAACACCGAGGCCAGCAGCCAACGCCGCTTGTCCGGATTAATAATCCACCGGTACATGCAGACGAAGGTCAACAGAAGCAAAAAGGAATTCTGCGTGCGCACGTGATCGGAGACGACTGCCTGCCCCCACATCACTTCGCTGAACGCCAGGATGAAGCCCGCCGTTGCGCCACCGTAGAAGGAAAGCCGCGCCCGTTGGGCACGATCCTCCGGCATGGAGCGAATGAGCAGCCAGCGGCTTGACGCGGCGACCAGCAAAGCCAGCAACGCGCACGAGAGCGAGCCGAAAATCGCGGAGAGCAGATTGATCCGCCATGCGTAATTTCCGACCGGCAGAATTTCTGTGAGGATAAAACCGGTCAAGCTCCAGAATGGATACCCCGGAGGATGCGGCACACCGAAGAGCGCCGCCGCCGTAACCAGTTCGCCGGAGTCGAGCATGCCCACGTTCGGCATGAGCGTGTAAACATAAAGCGCGAACGAAACCAGCATCACCAACGCCGCCGCCAACCAATCGCTCAGGCCAATGGCCCCTTCACGTGTTCGATCGGCGACGGTCTCCACAGGAGACGACTCAAACGGTGACTCGGCAGGGATACTCATGACAGGTGACTATCTTCTACAACCGGTCGGGTCGTGGCAAGCTCACGCAAGCTTTGCCTGCAACTTGATCGCGAGGCAATCGTACAGCAACCGGTCCGGCTGGTACGTCGTGGCTCCACGCGGAATGATCCGGTAGCCAGCCAGATCAAAGGGCGTATGTTTGCTCAGCGATGCCGGCAAATCGTGCGATGCTTCCAGGTGCGTCACCAAGTCCGCATGCTGTGTCAGGATCAGCGATTTGCCGCCCTGCAGCACCAGTACGTTGAGGGCGAGAATATCATGCGCGATATCAAACGGCAGTTCTTGCGCCAGGGCTGGCTCTACTACTGCGGCTTGTTTCGCTTCCAGCCGGATCATGCGTGCTTTGGCCTCAGGACCGTACGATTCCACCGCGGCGGAAATGATGTCCAGCAACCGGTGCCGCGCCTCGGAGAGATCGTTGAGCGAGCTTAAGTCCTGTAATGCCGGGACAGTTTGAATCGCCCGCGCCAGCGTCGAGATTTCCTTCAGATACGCGTTCTTCTGGCTGTCCGGGACATAATACATCACCACCAGATGCACCAGCGCGCCGTCGCTCGAGCCGTAATCCAGTCCGGCCGGACTCCAACCCACCGCGCAGACCAGTTCGCCGTCCTGATTCGTCCGCACATGGGGACAACCCCAGCCCTTGCCGATGCCCGTGTTGTACGCACGTTCGCGGGCCAGTACGCCCTCCGCAACATCTGTGCCCGCCTTTAGATCAGGAATCGCTTCAATGAGCGTCGCGAGATATTGCAGCGCCTTTTCCTTGGAGCTATCCGGCAATTCAATCAGGCGGCCATCCTGCAACGCGTTCAAGAGACTTTTCATTAATCCACTCCGTACTTGTTAAAGAACCACACCTTCACAAAATGGGTCAGGGTCGCATACGTCACCAGGAAGCCCACGATCCACGCCCAGTAAATCGGCGGCAGCGGCACCATGCCGAAATAATGTGCCACAGGCGAATACGGTAAGTAGACGCCCAGCGTCATCACTACCAGCGTGCTCAGCACCAGCGTCGCGCTTGGACTGCTTTGAAAGAACGGGATCTTGCGTGAACGAATGATGTGCACGATCAATGTCTGTGTCAGGATCGATTCCACGAACCAGCCAGTATGGAAAAGGCTCTCGTAGTAATCCTTCATCGCCGGGCTTGTGCCGGGATCACTGAAGAGACGGCAGTTGAAGAAATAAAGCATCAGGAAGAACGTCGCATAATCGAAGAGCGAGCTCATCGGCCCGATGAAGAGCATGAACTTCTTGATGTTCTCGATGTTCCATTTGCGCGGCGTCTTGATGTACTCCTCATCCACGTTATCCATCGGGATGCCCACCTGCGACGCATCATAGAGCAGGTTGTTCACCAGCACCTGAATCGGCGCCATCGGCAGGAATGGCAAGAAGTAGCTCCCGCCCACCACGCTGAACATATTGCCGAAATTCGAGCTCGCGCCCATGCGGATGTATTTGATGATGTTGCCGAAAACCTTGCGGCCTTCGATGATGCCGTCCTCCAGCACCATCAGGCTTTTTTCCAGCAGCACGATATCCGCCGATTCCTTCGCCACATCCACCGCCGTATCGACCGAGATGCCCACGTCCGCCACGCGCAACGATGGCGCATCGTTGATGCCGTCGCCGAGGTAGCCGACCACGTGACCTCGCTTTTGCAGCGCGACGATGATCTCCTCTTTTTGCGTCGGGGAGAGTCGCGCGAAGACATTGTGCTTTTCCGCGAGAGCGCCGAGTTCGTCCTGCGAGAGCGTCAAAAGTCGGTCGCCCGTGATCACCTCATCGACGTGCAGGCCGACGTCGCGGCAAATCTTGCGCGTCACCAAGGCATTGTCACCCGTGAGCACCTTCGTGCTCACGCCCGCCTTGAGCAGCATTTCGATCGCCTTCGCGGAGGAATCCTTCGGCGGATCGAAAAACGCGATGTAGCCGAGCAGGATCAATTCGTTCTCATCTTCGACGGAGAAGACCTGCTTCGAGCGCGGAAACTCGCGGTACGCAATCGCCAGCACGCGGTAGCCGTCCGCGCTGAACGCCTCATATTCCTCCAACAGGTCGTTCTTGATCAGATCGATCATCGGGTGGATTTCGTCATCCACCTGATAGTGCGTGCAGGCCCGGTAGATATCCTCCACCGCGCCTTTGCAGATCAGCACGTGGTCTTCCTCGTAGTCGATTACCACCGACATCCGCTTGCGTTGGAAGTCGAACGGAATTTCGTCGACCTTGCGGCAGTTGCGCTCCACATCGAGATCGGCGTGGGAAAGAATCGAGCGGTCCAGCAGGTTGCGCAGCCCGGTTTGATAATAGCTGTTCATCCACGCGTAGCGCAGCACGTCGTCGCTGTCGCGATTGGTCACATCGACATGTTTTTCGAGGACAATGTTGTCCTGCGTCAGCGTTCCGGTTTTGTCCGTGCACAGGATGTCGATCGCGCCGAAGTTCTGGATCGAGTTCAGCCGCTTCACGATCACCTTCTTGCGCGACATGCTCATCGCTCCGCGCGACAGATTCACCGTCACAATCATCGGCAACATCTCCGGGGTCAACCCCACCGCAATGGCCAGGCCGAACAACAGCGCATCCACCCAATCGTGCTTCGTTAAGCCCACGATCAGGAACACCACCGCCACCATGATCACCATGTAGCGGATCATCAACCACGTGAACCCCGAGATGCCGCGGTCAAAACTCGTCGGCACCGGCGCATCGGATAACTTCGCCGAGATCGCACCAAAGTGGGTGCGGGTGCCCGTATTGACGACCACCGCGCGGGCCGAGCCGCTCAGGACGTTGCTGCCTTGGAAGCACGCGTTCTGGAGTTCGATCAGGCCGCGACCACTGACATTGCTGGCAGCGGTATTCTTCTCCACCGGCATCGATTCGCCGGTGAGCGAGGATTGGCTGACGAAAAAGTCCTTCGCGCTGATCAGACGCACGTCCGCCGGGATGATCGCCCCCGCCTGCAGCACGATCAGATCGCCGGGGACCAGTTCGCTCATCGGCAATTCCTCTTCCTTGCCGTCGCGGATCACGATCGAGTTGGTCTGCACCATCGCGCGGAGTCGTTCCACGGCGAGATTGGAACGGCGTTCCTGAAAATAGGAGAGCATCACGCTTAGAAATAGCATCCCGCCGACGACCGTGGCGGAACGGAAATCCTCCATCGCGAGCGACACCCCGCAGATGATCACCAACTGGATGACGAGGGGATTTTTACATCGTTCCAGAATCTCGAAAAGAAATCCGTGCGCCACCTTCGGCCCCAGTTCGTTTGCGCCGAACTCCGCGCGCCGTTCCTCCACGGCCCCTGCGCTCAATCCCTGATCCGTCACTCCCAATTTTGCCACTGTCTCCTCGACAGTGAGACCACATATCGCCACCAATCGCTGTTCATGTTCGGTGATGGTTCGGGAAGCGGCCCTAGCTTCCTTTAGAAAAACAGCCGGAGTGATTTTACCGATCAATTCGCGAAACATGAAGCCCCTCGATCAATGACAGTGGGTCCGCTCTGTTGTAGCGGCAAAAGGACGTAATTCACGGAGCAAAATAGGGTGAACTTCGAGCCTAACACACCGGCGCAATAAACAAGTCTTTTCCCATGACTTTTCACTCATCGCGATGCCCTGGAAATCGCGAAGTCCATTTTTGCCGCATGAGCCTTAATCTTTGGAGTGTGGAAGCTTGCTTACGATTTTTTTTCAGCAGCTCAACCCACCATGGTCACTGCCACGATTTCCGCTTCCTCGGCGAGAAAATGAATTTGTCCCGTCTGGAAATCGCCCGCCTCCCAGTTCACACCCGGCCGGTTCAATCGGCACTCCTCCTCAATACCAAACCCGCCACAATCCAATCCCTCGGCAGGCAACGAGGATAGTGAAAGCTCGCGAACATTTCCAAACTGGAAATGCACCCGCAAGTGCGCCGCCGTCAGCGGCACCAATTCCAGACGGAGCATTGCCATGCCCGACGCCGAGGCCATCGCACTCTGGAAATCGAGCGCGACGATCCGTCCTGCCATCGGCAAGGTCAAAGCGGATGGACCCAGCAGCTTGTCCACACCCCGAATGACCGGTGCGGCGGGCGTGCGGTCGCGATGAAACAGACTGGCCGGGGTCGGCTTGGGCAGGGACATGTCTTGACCGTAGCAGGATGGCTCGAAGCTGACCAGATGCGAGATGGGGGAGATCTTCCCATCAAGAGTGGAAGCGAGGCACCATCAAGCAAAACTGCCACCCGTGGCGAGGCAATATGGAGCGCAAGGCTCAGCCCTGCTTGCGAAATGGAAAAGTTGCGGCAAGATTAAGGAAAACTATTAACCCTATCACGTTGACTTATCAAACCCCAAAGGAGTCCACTCCATGACGCACAAGACCCAGTCGTTCCCGCCGTTCAGCCTAAGCCGTCTGCTTAAAACCGTTTTTGAACCCCAACCCCGTGAACGCATCGCCATCCTCATCGATCTTCCCGAGCCGAAGGACATGAAGGACTACGCTTTCCTCAAGAAGCCTGAACTCAGCATCCAGCGCTACGCGCACGACGTTTTTTATCAGGGCTTGAAAAAGGGTGTGCTGGCCGAATTACAGCTACATGGTGGCGAGATGTACGCCTATGCCCTCACCGGCGGCAGCAACCTCGACCTTCCCCTCACCGCGGTGGACGCAACTGGGAAGACAATCGATCTAATGGCTGATGTATACAAAAAGTATGACATCATTCTCTGCATCTCCACTTTCTCCGCCACCGCACCACTCACTGCCTTTGCCAAGCAGGTCGGATTCCGCGGCGCAACCCTGCACGGCGTCAACCAGATCATCCTCGATTCCGGTCTCGCCGTGGACTACAACGAGGTCAGCCGCCAGGCAGAGAAATTGCGCGTCGGCATGACTCGCGCCGACTCGTTCGAGATCGACTTCACCGTCTTCGACGAAAAAAAGACCCTCACGATTTACACCGACAGGCAGGAAGCGCAAAAAAGCCATGGCCTGTGTCGCGGTAAAACTCCCGATGTGGCCAACCTGCCTGCCGGAGAAATCTATTTCGTTCCGACCGAGGCGCATGGCACCTTCCCGATGCGCTATGAGGATGGCACCCTTGCCTGGATGCAGGTTTCCAATGGCCGCATCCATCGCGTCGATTTGATCCGCGGCAATGCCGATGTTGTCGCCGCACACAACGCCAAACTGCAAGGCGATCCAGTCACCGGCGCACTGGGCGAGCTCGGTTTCGGCACGCAGGTTCTACCCGTATCCGGTCGGGATATTCAGGATGAAAAAATCCTCGGCACCATGCATGTCGCCACGGGTCGCAGCGATCATCTCGGCGGCAATCTCACTCCCGATCTTTTCGCCAAACCGGAAAACGCCACGCACGACGACATCCTCTTCGCGCCAGAGAAAACGCCCGAGATCACCGTTACGCAGGTCCGCATGAACCGCGATGGCAAACAGGTCGTGCTCCTGGAACATTTCCAACCTGCAGCGTATATGCAGGCCCTGTTGGCAGCGTAGAAAAAAGTAGGAAATTCAGAGGCCGGCATCTGATCAAGGGGGGTAGCGTCGTCATGCTGCCCCTTTAGTGACCCACGTGAGAGACCGATAAGACAAAACGCATGAAACGATCCGCCTCGCATTACTATGATACCAACCGCGCCATGGCGGACTATCTCCTCTTCCACTACGGCACGTTCGAACAAACCGTGCCGTTTGATTTTGCCGTGCCCGGTCACGACTACCT
Organism: Verrucomicrobium sp.; assembly: GCA_017849585.1. Taxonomy (GTDB): domain Bacteria; phylum Verrucomicrobiota; class Verrucomicrobiia; order Methylacidiphilales; family UBA1321; genus UBA1321. The sequence continues at coordinate 94,780 of JAFIGT010000011.1, read as the reverse complement.
CGCCCGCGCGGTCCGGCTGGGATTGAAGGACGTGAACTGGCCTCAACCCGCCCGTGCCTTGGATCTCGGCTGTGCCGTGGGTCGGGCGAGTTTCGAACTGGCCCGACATGCTGCCGAAGTCGTCGGCATTGACCTCTCCGCGAAGTTTATCGCCACCGCATGGCAACTCCAACGCACGGGCCGCGCCGAATTCGACCGCGTAGAGGAAGGGCTTCGCACCACGCGCTGCCACGTCGTCGTGCCGCCGGAAATCGATCGCACGCGCGTACGCTTCGAAGTAGGAGATGCTCTCGCCTTGGCACCCGAACTGGGTACGTTCGATGTGGTCTTCGCTGCGAACCTGATCGATCGGTTGCCTGATCCGGGTGCGTTTTTGGACACTTGTTATCGGCTCGTCAAACCCGGAGGTCATCTCCTCCTCGCGTCACCTTATACGTGGACTGAGGAATACACTCCGCGCGAACGTTGGCTTGGGGGATTACCGGAGGGTCCGCTCCTGACCGATGAGGCCATTGCCAGCCGGCTGCAGGCGCACTTCACCTTGGCCAAGCGATTTGAGCTGCCGTTCCTCCTGCGTGAGCACGCACGGAAATATCAGTGGAGCGTCGCCGAGGTATTGGTCTTTGCCGCCCGCTCGGCGTAGTGGGCTGAGTCCAGCATCACGCGAATCAGCTCGGCTCAATCACGGGATTCAGCGACATCCATTCGCGCGGGGGAATGATGCCGAATTGACGGAACAGAAAGAATCGGACCTTGGTCAAACGACTCGCCTCCGACACATCGCCCGAGGCCAAGGAGTTGGTTTCCCGCATATAGGCCACGGTATCCGCAACTGCCTTCTGCGCATCCGCTGTGCTGATGAAAAAAGGTCGGACTGAATCCGACTCCGCCAGTTGTCCCCGGTTTTCCAGCATCGCCCAATCCCGCTCCGAGAACATGCCGCACGTGCGCAATGCCTGCGCTTCCGCCGGGTTGCCGAAGCGCACCAGATACAAATAGGCATTGATCGCCTGTGTCTTGTGGATCGCGAACTGGAACGGATCGAGAAAGTAGAGGGCCAGCACGACCAGGAAAACCACCCCGCCGACAGACCGACAGGTCGCCATAAACGGATTGGTCCGCCAGCGGCTCTGGCCGTAGCCTTTGAGGTGATGAATCTCCTCCGAGATCATTTCGCGTGGCGTATATACCAAGCCGGAGGTGAGATTGCGGGCAAAGATGGACGACGACATAGGCGCGAATGGTTAAGGTTGTGTCATAATCTTCCGGACGATGCCTGATTCTATACTAATAAATGTCATAAATCAATACACGAATCAGTTCTGCTCGCCTTTCGGAATCTCTATTGCATGATCTATGCCTTATGTTGAAAGTATACGCTCCGGGACGCGCGGAATTGCTAGGTAATCACACTGATTACAACGAAGGTTATGTTCTCTCCTTGGCGGTCAATCGCGGCATTACTGCCACGGGCCAATCCCGCACGGACTCCAAAATCATTCTTCACGCCCTCGATCTCAAAGAAACCTACGAAACCACACTCGACGCGCTGGCACCCATAGCCAAGCCGATGTGGCCAAATTACATGATCGGCGTCGCGGCCCAGTACGTAAAGGCCGGCCACCGGATCGGCGGATTTGAACTCTCCATTTCCAGCGATCTTCCCATGGGTGCCGGCCTCAGCAGCAGTGCAGCACTCGAGATCGCCACGGCGCTATTCCTCCAGAAGGCGTTCGATATTTCCATCGATCCGCTCACCACGACCAAGTATGCGCAGGCCGCAGAGCATCAATACGCCGGGGTGAAGTGCGGTCTGCTCGACCAGATTTCCAGCCTCATGAGCAAGGCCGGTTGCGCCACCTTCATCGATTGCCGCACCTATCAGGTGAAGAATATCCCGCTCCCGGCGGGCGCTTCCTTCATCGTTGCCAACTCTGGCGCGAAACATGAACTCGTCGGCGGCGAATACAATGAACGCCGCACCGATTGCGAAGCCGCCGCGCACGCTCTGGGCGCTCCGTTCCTGCGCGATGTGACGAGTGCCGCGCTCGAAGCGGGCCGTTCGAAGATGACCGACCGCCAGTACCACCGGGCCAAGCATGTCGTCGGCGAAAACGAGCGCGTGCTTGCCGCCGAAATCGCGCTCAAGGCTGGTAAGCTCGCGGAATTCGGCCAGCTCATGTTCGCCTCGCATGAAAGTTCGCGTGTGGATTTTGAGAACTCCTGCGAAGAACTCGATGCGCTGGTCGCCTCGGCGAAAAAGTTTTCAGGCGCTTACGGGTCCCGCCTTAGCGGCGGCGGTTTCGGCGGCGCGACGATCAATCTTGTCGACCCGGCAAAAACCGATGCCTTCATCGCGCACCTCGGCAAGTTGTCCCCGCAATGCCTCGTCACTCCTGCGGCCGATGGGGCGCATCTCGTCTGCGCTTGAACAAGCTGCGAAAGACTCCCGGAAGATTATTAGGCCCGTGAATAGCTGGGAGCCTTACAGGATACAAAACTTGTCATCGCGTCCGGAACCATTAATCTTGCCACATGGGAAAAATCGACGAGGCGCTGGGGCAAATCGAATCGATCCAAGATCACACCGAACGGGCCATGACGCTCGGCGGACTGGTCTCCACCTTGCTTAAACTCAAAGGGATCACCCCGATCATCGTAGGCCGTCTGGCCTACGACACCTACCTCGGCAACTCCAACGAGCAGAAGGAACTCATCCTCGCCACACTCTCCGGCCAGTTCACGCCGCGCATTCTCCAGGAAGTTTTCGGCGAACAGTTGCGCGGCACCGGCATGATGTGGAAATGGAAGGTGGCCAATACGACGGTGAAGCTCACCGGCGAGGCGATTCTCTCCCGCAAGGAATTGTGCCGCGATTTTCAGACGGATTACGGCGTGGTGAAACTGATGCCCGCCGAGGAACTCGCTGCCGAGCGAGTCCTGGCTTCCATTTATCCCAAGCCGAACGAACAGGCCCGCTACGAGGCCAAGCGTATTCTCATTCTCGGCCTCGCCGAGAGCTTGGTGATCGACTGGCATGCGCTGCAGGAGCTGTGCAACTCCGAACTCTATCGCGCGGGTGAACAGCTCGCCGCGTTGCGCACTGAGGCCAAGCAGGAAGTCGATTCCGCCATCGCGGCAGAAGCGGCGTTGACTGCAGTCGCCTCCACCGATGCGGGTACGGCCACGGTGGGAGCGGGAACCGGCGAGGAGGCCACCACCTCCTGACGCGGCAGGGGAGCGATCACACTCGTCTCCAATTCTTCTTCGTCCAGATCGTCGAGTTCGAACTCCTCCAGCTTCGCAGTCAGTTGCTGCACCCGATGCTGCAACTCACGGTAAGCAGTTTCCCACAGTTGTTCCTCCCGCTCCTCACGTTTCCAGATCAGATAGCCCGCGATATTCATCGCCATGTAGAGCACCTGCTGCACCACCAGCGACCAGTGATGGGTCAGCGTGGCAGAAACAAACCAGGCACCGTCGGCCCAGAGGAAAACGAGGAAGCTGGAAGGCTTCTTCAGGATGCACATGTAGAAGGCAACGAGAGACACAATCGATGCACTCCACTCGAGCGCGTTTTCCGCAAACGTGCCCCAAGAGCCTGCCAATAACACCTCAATGGCATGGATGAAGGGATACATACGATTGTCCTCATTGACGGTTTGCCTTTGTTTTTTTCCTCAAGTCACCCTACGCCCCGGGCAAGAGGCGGGCAAATTTTCGGTAGCAACTCCTTGGTGGGTAGCGAAATGAAAATTTTTCCTTTTTGACTACAAAACGGGTTCATTGCGAGGGATTTACCGCTACAATGGCCTTTATCGTCATGTCCTCGACACGCTCCCATTCTCCTCTCTCGCTTGCGCTCGATTTGGTCCCAACCCACTGTCTGGTGGGCGTTTCGGGTGGTATTGATTCCGTGACATTGCTGCAGGCCTTGGTGGCGGCGGGGAAGCAACCGATCGTACTTCACTTCAATCACGGCTGGCGCGGCGCGGCCAGTAAGCGCGATGCGGAATTCGTACGTGCGCTGGTGAAAAAGTGGAAACTGAAATGTGTGGTCGGCAAGGCGCGCGCCAGCGTGAAGAAAACCGAGCAATCGGCCCGCACGGCACGTTGGGAATTCTTCGCAAAAGCGGCGGCGAAACTCTGCTGTCGCGAGCTTATCCTCGCGCACAACGCAGATGACCAAGTAGAGACCTTTCTCTTGCAACTCCTCCGCGGAGGCGGTTCCGGCGCGCGCGGTATGCGGGCTCTCTCGAAACGCGGCACGCTCACGGTGCATCGCCCGTGGCTCGGAATCTGGCGAAAAGAAATCGTCGCCTACGCGAAGCAAAGCAAACTGAGCTGGCGCGAGGACGCCACAAATCGCGATACGCACCATCGCCGCAATTGGCTTCGGCACCGCCTCATGCCCCTGCTCCAAAAACAATTCTCATCCGACGCCCCCAAAGCCCTCTGGCGGGCCGCAGAAATCCTCGGCGCAGAAGGCGACTGGCTGGAAGAACTCGCCGCGATCGGCCCGAGTGCAACCAGCGCGCAGCTTTCCGTCCGCACCTTACGCTCCCTTCCCGTGGCGCACCTGCGCCGCCTGCTGCGTGCGTGGTTGGCGCACCACGGCATTGCCGATCTCAGCTTCGAAGACATCGAAGCCGTGCGCGGTTTACTCACGCAGACATTGCCTGCAAAGATCAACCTTTCCGGCGGCTACTTTGCGCGTCGTCGCGAGGGATCGCTTTTTCTGGAAGCGCCTTCGCCGCGCAAACGGCGGTGAGCCAGCCCCCCTTTCTCCTGCCGCGACGGCGTCTCCTCGAAAGATTGTGCGCACGTGCAGAGCTCGCGGCTTTGATGCCCGGTTGTTGCTAAGAGGGAGCTGGCATGCTAGCCTTGAAAGAATATGGCTAAAGATCCCGTCAAGATTCCGCGCCCGCGCAAGAACCGCAAACCGCCCGTCCGTGGTGGAGGCAACGGCGGTCCCGGTGGGGACGGCATGGGCCCGAACGGCGGTGGCGATACGAACTGGAAAGGCTTGCTCATCTTCGCAGCTTCCATGCTGCTCATCGTGTTCGCCTACTACCTGAGCAATCAGCAGGGCATGACGATGGAGGACAAGACCACGACGGAACTGCGTACTCTCTTGAAAGAGGGCAAGGTCGTGGCTGATTCCGTAAATTTCGAACGCGATCCCTCCACCAATCTCACTTACCTTATCGGCAAGTACAACAAGCCGGTCGCGGCGGATGGCAAGAGCACGGTGGGCGGTTTCCGCGTGCCGGTCGATCTCGAATTCGATCGCTACCTGAAGTATGACCTCGCGGCGGCGGGCTTCCCGAACGTCAACGTGAAGTTCATGAGCAACTACTGGCAGCCGCTGCTGAGCTTCGCGCCGGTGCTGTTGTTCCTCGTCATCCTTTATTTCTTCTTCCGCCAGCAACTGCGCATGGCGGGCAAGAGCGCCTTTACCTTCGGCAAGAGCAAGGCGCGCATGCTCAACCGCGACCGCAACAAGGTGACGTTCAAGGACGTCGCCGGCATCGACGAGGCCAAGGAAGAACTCCAGGAAATCGTCGACTTCCTCAAGGACCCGCGCAAGTTCCAACGCCTCGGCGGTCGCATCCCGAAGGGTGTGCTCATGATCGGCCCTCCCGGCACCGGCAAGACCCTGCTCGCGAAGGCGATTGCAGGCGAGGCAGACGTTCCTTTCTTCAGCATCAGCGGTTCTGATTTCGTAGAAATGTTTGTCGGCGTCGGTGCCTCCCGCGTGCGCGACATGTTCGAGCAGGGCAAGAAGAATGCGCCGTGCTTGATCTTCATTGATGAAATCGACGCCGTGGGTCGCAGTCGTGGTACCGGCATGGGGGGCGGTCATGACGAACGCGAACAGACCTTGAACGCCCTCCTCGTCGAGATGGACGGTATCGAAACGTCGGAAGGCGTCATCATCATCGCCGCGACGAACCGCAAGGATGTGCTCGATCCCGCCCTGTTGCGTCCCGGCCGGTTCGATCGCGAAGTGCGCGTGAATCTCCCCGATGTGCGCGGCCGCGAACAGATTTTGCAGGTACACACCCGCAACATCAAACTCGATCCCGAAGTCAACCTCGGCCTCATCGCCCGAGGCACCCCCGGTTACTCCGGTGCGGAACTCGCCAATGTGGTGAATGAAGCCGCATTGCTCGCCGCAAAGTACAATAAGGAATCCGTCGGCCAAAAGGAACTTGAGGAAGCCCGCGACAAGGTGCGCTGGGGCCGCGAACGCCGCAGCATGGCCATGACGGAAGGCGAAAAGAAATCGACCGCCTATCACGAGGCCGGTCACGCGCTCCTCAACGTTGTGCTCGAACACACCGACCCGCTCCACAAGGTCTCCATCATCCCACGCGGTCCCGCGCTGGGCGTGACGATGTACCTGCCGGAAAAGGACAAGTGGTCCGCCTGGAAACGCGAGCTCATCGATCTGCTTTGCGTCATCATGGGTGGCCGCGTGGCCGAGGAAATTTTCCTTGGAGATGTGAGCAACGGCGCCGCTGGAGATATCCAGCAGGCCACCTATTACGCCCGCAAAATGGTGTGCGAATGGGGCATGAGCGACAAACTCGGAATGGTCCAGTACAGCGAGGACAGCACGATGTCTTTCCTCGGTCGCGACCTCGGTTCTTCGCGCAGCTATAGCGAGAAGACGGCGCAGGAGATCGATAAGGAAGTGCTCGATATCGTTAACGCCGCCTACGCCCGCGCCAAGGAGCTGATTCTCGCCCACCGCGACAAAATGGAGATCATCACGCTGGCATTGCTTGAGTACGAAACGCTCGATGGCCAACACATAGTCGACATCATCAAGCACGGCAAGATGCTCACGCCGCCACCCAAATCGCTCACGCCACCCACCAACCCAAACCCGTCCGAGCCGCTTCCGGCTAATCCGGCGCCGGAGAAGAAGGACGATGGTGGAGGTTTGCTCCCCGGCCTGCAGGGCGCGCCTGCGGGAGCTTGACGCAAAAGGAGAAATTGTCCGCCGATTACGCCGATTCACCCAGGTTTTACGGAAAGAAGAGTACTAAGAGTACTGTTTTTTTAACCACATAATCTGCGTTAATCTGTGAAATCTGCGGACAAGCCTTTTGCTTTTCGTTTTTCCGATTAAGGGGATTTATATGTCTAAAAAGGTGGTGATCGGGGTGGGCATTGCGAGCTATCCGGTGGCGGCGGCGGGCAATACGTGGGCCTTTCTGCAATGGGCGCTTGGCTTTCGCGCGGCGGGCTGGGACGTCTGGCTCGTGGAGGAGATCCGTTCCGACAAATGCATCGACGACGATTACAAGCCAATTGCCCTCGGCAAAAGTGCGAACCTGCGCCACTGGCACGCCACGCTCGCAGAATTTGGTTTCACCGAACAATCCTCGCTTTTCATTGATGGAGAAACCACGAACCGTGAGGCTTTGCTCCAGTTTGCACGGGAAGCGGATCTATTTTTCAATATCTCCGGCCATTTCAAGGATAAGGATGTACTTGCCGCGCCGAAGCAACGCGTCTACGTCGATCTCGATCCCGCCTTCACCCAGATTTGGGCGGAGGTTTACAATAGCAACATGAACTTCGCCGGACACGACGCTTTTGTCAGCGTCGGCATGCGCCTCGGCGCGGCGGATTGCCGTTGCCCCGCAATGGGCAAACAGTGGATTCCCACCGTACCGCCGGTAAACCTCGATTACTGGACACATCCAGCCGCGCTGCTTGGCATTCCGGCGGGTAAAAATTGGACAACGGTCACGCACTGGTACGGTTATCCCGCGATCGAATATCTCGGCGAATGGTACGACAACAAATCGGCCGAGTTTCTCAAGCTCCTCCCACTGCCTTCGAAAACAACGGAACCGCTCGAAATTGCTACCGACCTCACGCCCGACTTGCGGGAATACCAGGACTTCACCAAAGCGGGATGGGAGCTCACCCTCGCGCGACCGCTCAACACCCCCTGGCAAAAGTACCGCCAGTATCTGGCCGATAGCCGGGGTGAATTCTGCGTGGCGAAAAACGGTTACGTCCGTTCCAAGTGCGGCTGGTTCAGCGACCGCAGCGTCTGCTATCTCGCGCTCGGTCGGCCCGTGATTTTGCAAGAGACCGGCTGGAGCGAATTTCTTCCTGCTGGCGAAGGTCTTGTGGCCTTCACCGATCTCGACAGCGCGGCCAATGCGCTCAACGCGGTCGGCGCCAACTACGAGCGACACTCCCGCGCCGCGCGCCGGATCGCGGAGGAATATTGCGCCGCACCCGTTGTCGTGAATCGGCTGGTGGAGAGGTTGCGGGTCTAAGTTTTTTGCCACCCCACCTCCCCCAAACAAAAGTCCAGATTTGGCCCGAAACTTGCCTCTTTGAGCTGTAAGTCCGAACCAAGCAATCGAGAAGTCCCCCTGCCCTCCGTGGGGGGTGCTGGGTTGACAAAATTGAAAATGAGACCTAATCTCAACAGTGATTATGCAAACTGCCTCTCCTGAATCAGGCGCATGGGACGCCGTCCGCAACGGCTGGCGCCAACTCTATGGCAGCTTTAAGAAATCCGGATTAAGCATTGAGCAGCATGACTTTATATCATCAAAACCACTCGATTGGGGCCGTAGTTTTCACGATGATAGCGTCGAACTTTGCCTGAACATTAGCGGTCAAGGCGTTGTGACGGATCGCTCCGAAGAATCCCGTTACGTAGATCGCACGGTGGGTTTTTACTGCAATAAGGACCGTGATCTACGCGGCACGCGAACAGGAGGGGAGAGTCATTCCTTTATCACCATGGAAATGTCGCGGAGTTACCTTACCGCGCAAATCGAACCCTGTGCGGACGGACTTCTGCCCGGTGTGCGCAACTGGCTCAATGGTCGCGCCCATCCCGGCGTCGTCGCCGAAATGACCATGGCGCAGCAGACCCTTTTCACCAGCCTGCGCCAACCGCCTGTCGCCCCCCAGGCCTATCCGCTTTGGTACCAGAGCAAAACGATGGAAATGCTTTCACAGGTACTCTTCAAGCCCGTCAACGGCGAGGAGTTATTCTGCCAGCGCCACAAGCGCGTGGCCCGGGAACGGGTGGAACGCGCCATCTCCGTGTTGCAGACGAACCTTTCGGATCCGCCCGATATCGATCAACTCGGTGCCCAGGTGGGTTGCAGTCCCTTTTACCTCAGCCGCCTGTTCTCGCGTGAGATGGGGATGACGATTCCGCAGTTCCTGCGTCAGATCCGCATGGAGCATGCGGCGGACCTCCTGCTGCGCGGTCATCACAACGTGACCGAAGTGGCGATGGAAGTGGGCTACTCCAGCCTGAGCCATTTCAGTAAGGCGTTCTGTCAGACGATCGGATGCTGCCCGGCCCTCTTCCCGAAGGCCAAGACCTGCATCGCCAAGTTCCGCGCCCGTCGGCCTGCCGGTCTGCGCTGACCAGCGCGACCTTGGATCCAAGGGTTTTGGCAGGGAGTGGTGTATTACTTTCAAACCTCAAAATTGGGGAGAATGAAAAGACTATGTCCACTCGCATGAAAACAATGACCTTGGGTTTGTTGGCCTTGACCGGCATGTTCTTCACCGCTCGCGCCGACGACAAAGCCACGATTGATGCCCTCAAGAAAACGTACCCACTGCAAACGTGTGTGGTTTCCAACGAAAAACTGGAAGTCAGCAGCATGGGTGCACCGATTGATTATCTCTACACCAGCAAGGATAAGGACGGTAAGGAGAGCACGCGATTGGTGCGATTCTGCTGCAAGAGCTGCGTGAAGGATTTCAACAAGGACCCGCAGAAGTATCTCTCGAAGATCGACGCGGCCTCGACCACGCCAGCCAAGGTGGGCGAGCATCACCAGCATTAGTGAGAAAATCACTACTCCCGCAGATACGTATACATCAGCAGCGAGCAATTCGGGCAGAGGGCGCGGGCGGTCTCGTCGTCGAAGGGCGTAGGGTCGTCCTTCCAATTTGTGATCCAGCTTTTACCGTCGAGGAGGCAGCGGATCTTCGGCTCGACGGGCATTTGCTCGCTGTAGTGACGCAGAAAATAGAAACTAAAAATGATTTCCTCGCCAAGCCGCTGCAAGCGTTGCAAGGCCCAGCGATATTCATTGCCCGTGTGCGTGGGAACAAGCTCCTCTGAATGGGATACAACACCGCGACGAACAAGCTCGTACCCGTGGCGCAAGCGATCACTGTGGGAATAATCGAAGGCGTCGTATACTTGACGATTCGGCGCGTAGCGGGGGAGAAATTGCGGCAACACTTCGTGTTCGACCGCATCGTACCAGCCTTGATTGACGTAATGGACGCGACCTTCCAGATCGCTGGAACAAAAGACAAAGGCAAAATCTTCCGCTACTTTTTCCCAGTTCAGATCCGCCCCAGTCGCCACGACGCCCGCCATGTCCGTAGTGTAAAACGATTCCACCGATCACGACAATCTAATAAGCGATGTAGGTCGCAAAAATAAGCTCTATTGAGCCTGATGCGGTAGTCGTAAGAATAGTTTCTGTCCATTGCGCATCGCCAATTCCTCGATCCGAGCGACGGCCTGCTTCTCGGCATCCTCGATCAGTCCCGACTGCTGCGCCATGTGGCGGGCGGCCGCGTCGAGCTCGTTGAGAACCTTTTCTCGTTCCTGGGGAGTGATGCGATTCAGCAGCGAGTCCTCATCCTGCAGCGTGAGCGGACCAATGCGCTCGACCGAGAGCAGGCGGGCGGGGGGCAACTGCGCGGTGATGCGACCGCTGGTGGAATCGATCTGGACCAGGAATGGTTCTTTCAGGTTGTAGCCTGCTTTCATCCGGTAAGCCGCTTGCGCGGTCAGCTTCTTGCCCGTCAGCGGAACTTCCCGCGAAAGGACGCTGAGTTTTTCGCGGATTCCGTAGGTGACGAGCGCTTCTTTGCTGACAATGGCAAGCTCCGCAATGGGCGACGTTTGAGAGAGGATCACGGTCTGGTTGACACTGACTTGCGGCTGCACACTCAAGGCAGAGAGAAAGGTCTTGGAAATGCCGGCGGCGGTCCGCGCAACAGCATTTTCGCAGCGACGGATGAAGAATAGCGCGATCGCCGCCGCCGTAAGCAGGATCAGACAGATACCGAGATAATGTTTCATCCTGATGAAACGTTGCTCTCCAATTGGACCCGCGACAAGTGGAAGTTCCGGGAGCGTTCACCATTTCTGATCATGAGGGGCACCAACCCGGGCAGAGCTGTTACACTTTCCGACTCCATCGCCCATGCGAGCTTGCGTTGCGCAAGATCATGGCCTAAAGAGTGAAGTGTGGATTTTGACTGGTCACTTTTTGCGTCGAAGGAGATCACCCAAAATGAGGTGTGCGAGAGCTTTGAAGATCCCTTCAGCCTGAGGCTATTGCCGGACGCGATGCGTTTCGCCCAGCAATCCCGCTACTTTTGCCTGGGGCGTACCCTTGGCGGCAAACCGATTTTCTCCCTCTACACCTCCACTGGCAAGGTCGTACGTGTGATCACCTCCCGATCGATGACCGCCGAGGAAACCTTCTTTTACGACCGAAAGTCCAAGGAAAGCTTGTGAGCCTGCCCGCCATCACCGACTGGGAGAAGATTCCACCCTTTGCCACCCCTGCCGAGGAGGCCGAGTTTTGGCTCCAGCACCAGATCGCCCCGCAGCTTATGCAGGCCACGCTGGTCAACGCCGATAACGCCGAATCGACCACCATTACCTTGCGGATGGACCCCCGCATGCTTTCGCGGCTCAAGCGGCTCGCCCGCCAGCGCTACCTGAATTACCAAAGCATGCTCAAACAATGGGTCGCCGAGCGACTCGAAGACGAACTGGATTAGCCTTTGAAAATTGGCAACGGCCATAAGATTTGAATAGCGATTTCGGCAAAGTTGCGTTAAGTTCTACACAAGAGACGGAACACCTTATGAACAAAAATCCCAAGCGGAGCGGCTTCACGCTCATCGAACTTTTGGTTGTGATCTCCATCATTGCGTTGTTGGCCGGGTTGGCCTTCCCCGCATTGCAGGGCGCGATAGACTCAGCACAAAAGGCACAGGCTTCGACCATGTGCAATCAGCTCGCGATTGCCGCAAACCTCTATAATACAGAATATGGAGTGTGGCCAATAATTGGAAGCAGCACAGGGGATTTTACTTTTTCAACTTCCTCACAATGGGGAGATTTATGTACCTCGTTTAATGGGAATAAGACAATCAAAGACGGCAGCACAACGACATCACAAGTGGCCAATTCGCGTGCTATTCAATTCATGAGTTTCAATAAAAAGGATTTGGCTACTCCGACTGCTAATTACGTCATCAGTCCGGTGAAAAAAGCGACTGATCGCCTCTACCGCATGGTCGTAGATGGTAACTATGACGGCGTGATTACCATTGCAGATCTGTCTAAAAGCAGTGGAGACTCCAATCTGGCTATGGGTGTAGGCGTATGGGCTTTTGGAGATAAAAGCACGGACAATACGAAAAAAGTGGGCAGCTATCGATGAACGCGTCACGTCGTAATAGTTTTACATTGATTGAGCTCCTTGTGGTCATGGCGGTGATCGCCATGCTCAGCGCCATTACGCTTGGTGCGGCGGGCGCCATCCAAAACAAGGCGGCCCGGTCACGCGCTGCTGCTGAAATTGCGGCCATAAGCACGGCACTGGAATCGTACAAGACAGATAATGGAGCGTATCCTATGTGCTCCGGAATGCCTACCGCTACTTCTTCTTATACGGCCTCATCCTATACCGTTTCCTCCACTGTGCTTTATACCAATCTCAATGGTGGCGTGATTAATTGGACTGGAACTCCTTCGAAGCCCGTCTACATGAGCTTTAAGAAGAACCAACTCAATTCGACGACAAGCTGCTACGTACAGGATCCATTTGGTTATGCTTATGGCTATAATGCTACCAACGCGATCATGAATGTCGGTTTTTTTGATCTCTGGTCTACGGCAGGAAAGACGGATAGTTCTACGAGCTCATTGGCTCTGCGGGTCAATAACTGGTCTTCGAACTAAAAATTCCCATTGCGATTTTCAAAGGCGGCACTTCAGTGCCGCCTTTTTTGTTTTCTCCGGCTTGGCATCCGACGTAGAGTGTGACGATGAAGCTGGCTTTGTTACAACTCGACGCCACGGTGGGTGATTTTCCTGCCAACACGCGCGCCCTTATCGACGCGTATCATCACGCCTGCGCGCAGGGGGCGGAACTGGTCGTCGCGCCGGAACTTTTCCTCTGCGGCTATCCGCCGCGCGATCTGATTCAGCGACCCGATTTTGTAGCTCGCAACCTGATCGCACTCAATGACGTCGCAGTGGCGACCGGCGCCGTGCCGTTGTGCGTCGGGTACGTCGATCACAATTCCAAGCGCCCCGGCAAACCGTTGCTCAATGCGGCGGCTTTTTTGCACGAGGGCCGCATCGCTCATCGCGTCGCCAAAACACTGCTCCCGACCTACGATGTCTTCGACGAGGATCGCTATTTCGAGCCTGGCGATTCTGTCGCACCGCTGGAATTCAAGGGCCACAAAATCGCGCTTACCATTTGCGAGGACATCTGGAATGACGAAGACTTCTGGCCCGAGCGCCGATATCGTCGCGACCCGGTGAAGGAGCTCATTGCCGCCGGGGCGAACCTCGTCGTAAATCTATCGGCCTCACCTTGGCATCGCGGCAAGGAAAAAACCCGGCTTGAGATGTTGCGCAAAGTCGCGCGCGACGAACGCGTGCCCGTGGTGCAGGCCAATGCCGTGGGCGGTAACGACGAGCTTATCTTTGACGGTCACAGCGTGGCGATCGATGCCCATGGCGATGTGATCGCACTCGCCCCCGGTTTTCGCGAGGAAATCCTGATGGTGGATCTCGACGCCCCCGCGCCTCCGGTCCTTGCGGAATGGCCGCAGGATGAGGAATTGCTTTTCGACGCGCTTTGTCTCGGCGTACGCGATTACGTCCGCAAATGTGGATTCAAGTCGGTGGCACTGGGTTTGTCGGGCGGCATTGACTCGGCGCTAGTAGCGGTGATTGCGGCACACGCGCTCGGGCCTGACCATGTCTTGGGTGTCGCAATGCCATCACAGTATTCCAGTCAACACAGCCTCGATGATGCGGCCGCGCTCGCGAGTCATCTTGGCATTCGCTACGAGGTCATCCCAGTGGAACCGGCCGTTGCAGCGGTGAATGCGCAACTTGCTGGCATTTTTGCCGGAACCACACCCGGCGTGACGGAGGAAAACATCCAGTCGCGCCTGCGCGGTGTGATCATGATGGCGATCTCAAACAAATTTAATCCGCTCATTCTTACCACCGGAAACAAATCCGAGATGGCAGTCGGCTACTGCACGCTCTACGGCGATATGTGCGGCGCGCTGGCGGTGATCGCAGACGTCTTGAAGACTGAGGTGTATGCTCTGGCCCGCTGGATTAATCGCGAACGCGAAATCATTCCGGCGAGCTCCCTCATCAAACCGCCGAGTGCGGAGTTGCGGCCAAACCAGACCGATCAGGACTCGCTTCCGCCCTATGAGGTTCTGGATGCAATCCTGAAACTTTACGTTGTGGATGAAGTGAGCGCCGAGGAGCTGGTGAAGCGCGGTTTCAATGCGGAAATTGTACGAGACGTAATCAACAAGATTACCTTCAGCGAATATAAGCGGCGTCAGGCCGCTCCCGGTCTCAAGGTGTCCCCCCGAGCTTTCGGCATGGGGCGTCGCATTCCGGTGGCACAGCGGTACAAGAGTCAGGCGTGAGCGCGAGTTCGCCAATCAATGCGCTCGCCACGGTCTGGTTTCTTCGGTAATTTTTAGAGCACATGAGGATTGGTTTTTTCGGTTCGCGCGGCATCCCGGCTTGCTACTCCGGATTTGAAACATTCGTCGAACAACTGGCGGTGCGACTGGCCCGCCGCGGGCACGAGGTGACCGTTTACAACCGGATACCGTTCAACCGCTATCGGGAAGAAAGCTTTCAGGGAGTCAAACTCGTCCATCTCCCCACGCTACCCACAAAAGCGACCGACACCATCGTTCACACGTTCCTGAGCGTACTGCATACCCTTTTATTCCGGCGCTATGAAGTCGCTTACTTTTGTGGTGTGGGCAACTCGCTCCTCTCCGTCTTCCCGCGCGCTGCGGGAGCCAAGGTGATTCTCAATGTTGACGGCGCCGATTTTGCCCGCGCCAAGTGGAGTGGATTCGGTCGCTGGTGGCTGCACCGCAGTGAATCGTGGGCCGCGCGTTTGGCCGATTCGATTATTGCTGACAATGGCATGATTCGCCGCCGCTATCAGGAATTGTACGGCGTCGAATCCGAACTCATTCCTTACGGCTCCAACGTGGTAACGACGGATCCCGGACAGGATGCACTGAAAAAATACGGCCTCACGTCCAAGGGTTACTTTCTCTACGTCTCGCGGCTCACACCCGAAAACGCAGCGGATCTCACCTTGGAGGCTTTTCTCTCCAGCAAGCAGCAACTCCCACTGGTTATTATCGGAGATGCACCCTATCAGTCCGAATACATCGAACGGGTCAAATCTCTCGCTGCTCGCTCCGAAAAGGTCATCATGACCGGTTTTCAATTTGGCGACGCTTATCAGCAACTCAGCTATCATGCCCGCGCCTTCATCTTACCGACGGCTATTGAAGCGACACGGCCCGTACTGCTTGACCAGATGGGTTTCGGTAACTGCGTGATCGTGCGCGATACGCCGGGCAATCTCGAAGTCGTGGCCGACACGGGGCTTACTTTTTCGCATGCCGATCCCGTGCACACGCTGGCCGCCGCCATGGACCGTGTTGCGGTGGACGCGGAGGAAGCCCGCGCCTTCGGGCAGCGAGCCCAGCGTCGTGTGGCCGAGCACTACGATTGGGAAGTGATTACCAGCAAGTACGAGCAACTCTTCGAGCGCTTGCAGGCCAAGCCTAAGTCCGGCGCCTGATCAGAGCGTTGCATTTCATCCTTTGCCCCAGACCCCACTCACCCTTAGAATCCTCTACGCGATATGAAAGGCATCATCCTGGCGGGCGGCGCTGGTTCGAGACTTTACCCCATGAGTCTCGTAGCCAGTAAACAACTCCAACCCGTTTACGATAAGCCGATGGTGTATTATCCGCTGACCACACTGCTCGAAGCAGGCATCCGCGAAATTGCCGTCATTTCCACACCGCACGATCTACCCCGCTTCCGTCAATTGCTCGGCGATGGCAAACGGTTGGGCATCCATTTCACCTACATCGAACAGGCCCGGCCCGAGGGGATTGCCCAAGCCTTTTTGCTCGCCGAATCCTTCATTGGCAACGAACCGGTGGCACTCATCCTCGGCGATAATATTTTCTATGGTGCGACGGGCTTCAACGAGACCATCCGTGATTTTACCTCTGGCGCGACCGTGTTCGGCTACAGCGTGCGCGACCCCGAACGCTACGGCGTCATTGCCCTGGATACCAAAGGCAAGGTGGTGGATATCATTGAGAAGCCCAAGACTTTTGTCTCGCCCTACGCAGTACCGGGCTTTTACGTGTACGACGACAGCGTGGTCGCCCGCACCCGGAAATTGCAGCCGTCGCCTCGCGGTGAATTGGAAATCACTGATCTGAATAAATCCTATCTCGCCGACGGTCATCTGCAGGTGCATCTCGTACCGCGTGGTGTCGCCTGGCTCGATGCCGGCACCTCCTCCAGCCTACATGATGCTTCCGCTTTTATCCAAGCCATTGAGAAGCGGCAAAGCATCAAGGTCGGTTGCCCCGAAGAGGCGGCCTATCGCCGTGGTTTTATTTCGGACGATGAATTTGCTGCGTTGATCGCTGCCCTGCCTCATTGCGAATACCGAGCCTATCTCGAAGAGACCCTGAACAAGCCCTTTTGAACTATGTCGCATCTGCTACTTATTACCGGCGCGGCCGGATTCATCGGCTCCAATCTCGTCTACTGGCTACGCCGTCACCAACCCGAGGCGCGGATTGTCATCCTGGATGCGTTGACTTACGCGGGAAATCTTCCCACCCTGGCGGCGCTACCCTATACGGAGAAAAAAGAAGAATTCTCAGCAGAAAAACCGATCCTCTTTGTACGCGGCGACATTTGCGATCAGGAGTTACTCCAGCGCCTCTTCACCCGGCATGCCTTCACCGGTGTGCTCAATCTCGCCGCCGAATCTCATGTCGACCGCAGCATTGCGGGAGCACAACCTTTCTTGCGCACCAACATCATCGGCACACAAACACTGCTTGATGTGGCCCGGCTCCATGGCAATCCGCGCTTTGTGCAAATCTCAACGGACGAGGTTTATGGTTCGTTGGGCCCCGAGGGGAAATTCTCAGAGACCACACCGCTAGCTCCAAATTCCCCCTACAGCGCGAGCAAAGCCTCCGCTGACCATTTTGCGCGCGCCGCCTTTCACACTTTTGGTCAACCGGTGAGCATCACCCGTTGCTCCAACAATTACGGCCCTTATCAATTCCCGGAAAAAATGATGCCGCTCATGATGACCAACGCCATGAACGACATCCCGCTACCTGTGTATGGAGACGGTTTGAATGTCCGAGATTGGATTTTCGTCGACGATCACTGCGCTGGAATCTGGGCGACGTTTGAACGCGGCCAGCCGGGGGAGGTCTACAATTTCGGCGGAGATTCGGAACGAACCAATCTCGACGTAGTGCGACAAATTCTCCAGCTGGCCGGTAAAACGGAGTCACTCATACGCTATGTTCCCGACCGACTCGGACATGATCGCCGCTATGCGGTGGATTTCACCAAGTCCACTCGCGAGCTGGGATGGCTACCCTCGGTGAAATTCGAGGAAGGCCTGACCCACACTTTTTCCTGGTACCGGGCCAATGCGAGTTGGTGGCAGCCACTTCGTCATTGAGCCAAGGATTGGAACGGGGTCAGCTCGCCTTCTTCCAATGATCCAAGGCCCAATCAACCGCCTCGTGAATTTCCATCATGGGAATGCCCGTCTTTAGCAATTTGGAGCAATCCATGACGCAATTGGCGCGAGGCACCTTGGCTGCTATTTGCATGAACTCGGTTTCATCTTTAAAGAACTGAAACTCCTTGTTCACCATTCGACGTTGCCGGATTTTTTCCACGACTTCGCGGGTCGTGATCGATCCGGGATTGACGACATTGTAAACACCAAAAGGTACGCGCTTCTCCCAGCATAACCAAGTCGCGCGGACAAATTCGTCCAATTGTGAAATCGAATTGCGGACATCGATCAGCTTGGCGTAATTCATCACCTTGCTCAGGTAATTGCGTGGACCATCCACCTCGTTGAAGGGAATGCGCAGCCGCCATGTGTAACAATCGGTACCGCCATCCATGATCTCTTCAGCCAGGGCCTTTGTGCCGCTGTAGAAACTGCAATTATTTTGCCGGAACGAAAAGTTGGGTTCGTCTTCTTCCGTGAATCCGCTGCCATCGGGGCGCGATCCGGAAAAGATACAACCGGAGGAAATATGACCCCACGGAATTTTGAGGTCAGTACATACTTCAAAGAGTACTCCAGGCAAAATCGTATTCGCGAGAAGGCAGCGGGTTTTTTCCTTTTCCGCCATGTCCACGTTTGGTTTGCCTGTGTAACCGGCGGCATTGACGATGAACTGGGGTTTAAGTTCCTTGAAGAATTTAGACACAGCTTCCTTGTCGCATAAATTCAAGGTCGAACGATTTACCGATACAAACGGGATGCCACGGGAATTGAAATAAGCCTGGTATGCAGTGCCCACATAACCGCTGCCGCCGACGAGTACAATCATCTCCCATATATGCCCGTATTTTGTCACTATTCAAGATCGGTCGCGCGTTTTTGACCGTAAGCTCATTCAGGATTGTGTCAGACGGACATTTGCTCTTATGCTACCGACGGCTTCCATGCAAAAAGTTATTCATTTCGTTCACCACGACCAAATTGGCGGTGGTACCACGGTCATTCTTCAGCATTTGAAGCATTACGCGGCACGCTATGATACATGGGTCATCCACGGGGGGGACGGACCGCTTGCCCAAGCTTGCCGGGAGATGGGAATTCACGAGATCAGTGTGTCGATCGATACGAAGCTCAAGCTGCCCTTCGGATTCATCTCCTTGATTGTGTGGTTGCGCCGGTTGCAACCTGATTTGCTCATTTTGCACGGGCAGTGGGGAGGGTCGCTGGGTTCCCTGGCAGGTAGCGTGACTGGAGTGCCACGGATGATCTACATTGCACACTGGGTTGCCTTTTACACCGACTGGGATGTATTTCGTGCGATCCGCAATTATATTGCCGAATGGATACCGGTTCGATTGTGCCATCGCACTGTGCTGCTCTGCGCGAGTAATTACTACCAGTATTTACTGCGCCATTTTCCGTTTGAAGGTAAGCAGGTCATTTTGTCGAACATGATCGATTTGGGTCGTGTGCCAGAGCCTCCGGCGACGGAAACCATTCGTCGGCAACATGGCTGGCAGCCGGATGTAGTCCATGTGGTTTGCGTCAGCCGTCTGGCCACGCAGAAACGGATCGATTGGTTGCTGCAGAGTTGGAGGATCGTGCAAGATCGTGGCGTGAACGCCCGGCTATGGATCGTGGGTGGCGGAGAACTTGAGTCCGAAATGCACAAGTTGGCCCATACTCTCGGATTGGAAAAAAGCTGCGCTTTTCTGGGGGCCCAAGCGAATGGGATCGAATTCTTGCAAGCAGCCGATATTGTGGCCATGAGCACGTTGTATGAAACCAACTCCGTCGTCCCGATGGAGGCGATGGCCTGCGGTCGCCCCGTGGTCGCCAACGATTCCGATGGAGTTCGCGGTACCTTTACGGATGGCCGGGAGGGATTTCTCGTGCCTCCCGCCGATACCGCTCAATTTGCCGAACGTCTCCTGACGTTAATTGGCGATCCCGCTTTACGCCAAAAAATGGGCGCACAGGGCAAGGTACGGGCTCAATATTATGCGGCGGATAAGGTGCTGGACCGCTATGTCGCGCTTTACGATCAGGAACTGGCGTCGGTGACGAGAATTTCCTGAGCGAGCCGGATCTGCTGCTCCGACACGGAATCGAGCGCATATTCTTTTTTAACTCGCTCGCAAGCGGCGCGTCCCATGTTTTCGCGCAACACTGAATCCTGAAGTAGGAGAATGAGTTTCTCTGCAATGGCGGTGGGGACATCCAGAGGCACGCAAACGCCGGTCACACCGTCTACGATGGTCTCCGGAATTCCGTCGGCAGCGGTTCCCACCATGGGACATCCTGCTGCCATGGCTTCGAGTAAGGCCACGGGATGGCCTTCGAACAATGAGGTGATTACGCCCGCATCGGCTGCTTGGAAATAGCGATAGCCTGCCGGTTGGGCGCCCAGAAAATGACAGCGTTGCAGATTGAGAGAGCGGGCCAAATGCTCCAGCCCGCCACGGTCGCGACCCTCACCAACAATGACCAGATGAGCCGTTGGGCATTGGGTTTCTACTTCTTTCCACGCCTGCACAAGCCAATCGACCCGCTTCTGATCTTCCAACCGACCGACCGAAACGACTAGCGGCACATCGACTGGCAGATGCAGTTCGCGCCTCAGTGCTGATTTATCCGCGACCGGTTGGATGGCCTCCACATCCACGCCGTTGGGGATGTGGAGGAGTTTTTCTTCGGGCGCAAGACGGCGCAGCAGGTATTGATAGCGACCTGCGTTGGAGAGACAGACAACCCGTGTGGCAATCGAGCAGGTGATCGCTTCGACCAATCGATTGCGTATGATTCGCAATAAATCCCAATCGGTATAAAAGCAGGGCATGCCAGTGAAGTAGAGTACGCGCTTGATGCCAGCAAGCCATGCGGCGACGGCACCGCAAAAACCGCCCCATTGACCATGAATAATCATGAGGTCCGGCTTTTCCCGGAGCAGAACCGCGGCAATTTGCGGGATCGAAAAGAGAGCGGTTCGAACCCGGTCAAGAGGCAACGCATGCGTACGGACCCCCTGAGCGCGTAATTGCTCAGGTAAAGAACCTAGATTCCCCGTGATGGCCACGGTTTCGAAATGGGGAAGGTAGCGGTGAAAATAGGAGAGAGCAATGGACATGCCGCCGCCGCCGCGGCTCTCGTGGATGATGTGGACGACCTTGGGCATCTTCCCTAATCCTAGCCAGAGAAAGTGTGTATTGGCAAACTTGGTTCCTGCTTTTGGACAAAGAGCTTGAATGCAGTCAGGCCTTTCTCGAAACTCGGACATTCACCAAGTTCCCTCCCTTATGCGTCCGCACCTTGTTATTCTCCGCGAAGATCATCTTGGTGATATGATTCTCACGACGCCGTTGGCGCGTGCGTTGGCCTCTGCGGGATGGCAAGTCACCGTCGTAGGCAAAGCCACCTGGGCAGAGGTGTGGGAGAATAATCCGCATGCAAGCTACGTAGCGATTGAGACGATTGCGCCATGTTTTCCCAAAGACAGCTGGCGACTTTCCTGCTGGCTCCGCCAACTGGCACCCACCCACGTGCTAATTCCGTATCATCATTCAACTCTGTTGTGGGCATCTTTCTTTTCCGGACTCTCCTCCCGTTATTGCCAAATGGGTCGGATTTTGGGACGGCTGACATTACACTATAGCTTGCGCTCAGGGTTGTTACATACTCCCCGGCATATGGGTGATGTTTGCCAGGATTTTGCCGAAGCTGTTGGAGTGCCTCGGCAATCGCCGCAGCCCGAGCTTTTTCTGAAAGACGAAGAGAAAAAAAAGGCAGCGCAGCGTCTTGCGGAAGTTCTACCCGGTACGGAACCGCTCGTGATCGTAAACCCATTCCACGGCGGCAATACGTGTCATTTGAGTACTCGCGATTACGTGGAAATTGTGCGCTTATTGCAGAACTCACAACGCTGCCGGATCGTCATTACCGGTGTGGCGCGCGAGAAAGACATCTGGCTGAAAGAGGCAGCAGCGCTTTCTCCTCAAAATGTCTGGGTATCATGTGGTAAACTGACATTGCGTGAGTTATTTGCTGTGGTCAGTCAAGTTCAGTGGCTTGTTTGTGGTGGAACCGGGCCGCTTCACATTGCCTCGGCCCTAAATATTCCCACTGTAGGAATTCTATGTGCGAATCCACACATCGATGCCGTGGTCTGGGGCAATCTTACGCCGGGCGCTATTCACTTAAGTCCACCGCGTGAACAGTGTGCCCGGTTGCATGCTAGCGGCGTCAGAAATTGCGGGTTTTGCCAAGGTCCCTTTCCAAAAGAGATCGTGCAGACGTTGCTGAAACAGCTCGATAATCAGGCGACTAGTGCGCGCTGAAAATTTGCTCGAGCTGTCCTGCCACCTGGATTGGCGAGACTCGGGCGAACGCCTCAGCCTGTTTTTCCGGTGGAACTAATTCCAGCGGTGGCGCAAAATCAAATTCCGTCGGTCCCGCATACAATCCTGCTTCCACGGCGGAGAAGGCGAGATTGCGCACAAAAACGACCGGGACGCCCGCGGCATTGGCGAGGTGTCGGGGTCCAGAATCGGTACTGAGCACGGCCCGGCATTTTTTCAGGAAGGCCACGAGCACGCGGAGTTTATGTTGGCCCGAAATCAATGCGCACTCGATGCCCAGACGTTGACGCAAGGCTTGCAATTTCTCGCGATCCCCCGCCGCTCCGCAAAGAACAAGCGAAACAGGTGATTGCGTGAGAACCAATCGCAGCGTTTCCAGAAAGCGATCCTCAGGCCAGACACCCGAGGGTTGCCGCGAGGTAATGAAACAGGCGAGTACGGGTCGTGAATCGCTAAACCCAAACTCTTGCCAGAGCGCGCTTGCCGCCTGCTCGTCGTCGGCAGTGGGAAAAACCTGTGGACGCAGACTCCAGTCTGCGGGTTGGTCTGTGAGCTGGGAAACGAGATCGCGAAAGTAAGCGGGAAACGGTTGTGGATAACGGAGTGTAATGGGGTGCGTGACCCAAGCGGAAAATCCCTTGTGCACGTAGCCTGCGCGATTGGGGATGCCAAGTTGCACCGCCAGTTTGAGCCATGGGAGGTACGAACCGGTGTCGTAGCAGATGGCGGAATCGTAATTTTCCGCACGCAAAGCGGCGAATTCTGCGCTGTCGGGAACGGGAGGATTTTCAAGAGGTTGAACGCGATGAATCGCGGGATTGCCCTCCAGTACTTCGCTGGCCGGGAACGGGGCAGCGTAATCGAATCGACACTCGGGCAGGCCCCGTTGCAAGGCAGCGAGGGAAGCGGAGCGATAGAGGAGGTCGCCAATATGATTCGCTCCGAGCAGGATCACTTTGCGCCAGTCACGCGGGGAAGAAGATGCGGTCGAGGCGTAACGGCGGGCATACGCTTTCAAAAAAGGGGACGCCAGTTCCGTGCTGCATGCGAGGAGATAATTTGTGCGTGAACGGAATGTGTTTGCTTGAGGCCAGGCCATAGAGCGATGTGGTGATCGTGTCACTTGTGAGTGGTGAGAGCGAGATCCAACTTTTGCTGAACTATGTCGACACCGAGTTGTTCGATGCAGATGGGGGAGGGCATCAGGCAACGATCGAGACAGGGACAGTGCGGGCAGACGTCGACGTAAGCGATGAACTCGTCGTTTTGAAATGGGGCGAACCAGCCGCGGCCGCCCGCGCTGAAGAGCGGCACCACGCGGCAGCCCAGTGCGGCGGCGAGATGCATCATCATCGAGTCATTGCACAACACGCCGTCAACTTGCGCGGTCGCGGCGGCAAGTTCGGTGAGGCTTCCGGCGGCGTAATCCAGTTGATGTTCTCGGTGGACGGTCAGTGCGGGGGAATCGGGTGGTCGCAAGACGACGACACTGATGCCATGCGCGGGAAAGTAATTGTCGAGAATCTGCTGAAATCGCTCCGGTGCCCACCGGCGGTTCGCCATTCGCGCTCCGGGATGGACCATCCAGACGGGACGCCCGAGCGCGCGCTCCTGCTGGATGAATTGGGTGAAGGCCGGGGCAAGCGTGGAGGGATCGGTTGGCAGCCACGGCGTCTCCGCGCGCCACGGCGTACCAAGCGCTTCGGCGATCTGTTGCCAGTTCATCCAATGTCGCTGGTTGCTATCATGCTTGAACAACTTCCGCGTCAGGAGCGGACGCAGCAGGCCGATCGCGCCGATCCATTCCAAAACTTTCCCGAGGCGCAACTGACGTCCACGCCAAGGTCGTTGCCAACCCACGTAATTGAGTCGCGTCATCGGAAAGCTGATGCGCTGTGGAATCCCCAGCAGGGCCATCCAGATATGCACCCGCGCGTCGGGCCAGACGGAGACCACGGTTTCGAAATGCTGTGCACGGACCTGCTGCGTCACGCGCCGGAAATCGGTCCATTTTTCACCGGCTGGCTTCACGCAATCCCACGGCACCTCCCATTCGAGGATGCGTTCCGGAGGTAAAAGCCATCGGTAAATGGGAGCTGTCTTGGGTAGGCAACATACCGTCACCTCGTGCTGTTCCATCGCCCCGCGCACAAAAGGAAGGCTCAGGATGGCATCGCCCAGCATGCGGGGTTCGAACACGAGAAGGCGCGCCATGCTCTCTATTCAAAATCAGATCGGTTGCAAAATCAAAATGATTCAGCCTGCTGACACTCTTTTATCCTTCCCTATTTGACTCAGGAGTTTTAAATCAGGGCGGAACTTTTAACTTTGGAGGTAGATGATGGCCAAGTCCGATGCAACGACAGGTATCAAGGGGAAAGTGAAAAAGGCAGCGAAAGCCACGGGGTCCAAGCCGGCGGCACCTGCACCGGTGGAGAATCAGCCTTGGCCGGAGGTGAAACCTCTCGTGCCGCCGCTACTTCGACCGGAGGCGGCTTCACCCGCTTCTGACTTCCAGCCCAAAGCCGAACCGGCTCCCTCCAAAAAGAAAGCGACCGTTGCTCCCAAGAAAACGGCTCCCGAGATGAAAGCGAAGGCTCCATCGCCCAAGGCGAAGAGTGCACCCGCGCCCGTTCCGGCCCTACAGCCGATCGAGTCCAAAATGATTTCGCCGAAGCTGGCTGCGACCGTGAAGAAGGCCAAGGGCAAAGGCCCGCTCGGAAAATCGGTGACTCCTCCCGCTGAAATTCTGGCCACGGTCTCGGATTTTCCCGCGCCGCCCGCGGAAAAGGCGGCCCCCAAATCTAGCGCAAAGCCGAAAGCCAAGGCCGCCGCACCCAAAGTCACAACCGACAAACCCGCGTCTTCCAAAAAAGACGCGCTCAAGGTTCTCTTCGTCACGTCCGAATGCGTACCCTTCGCCAAGACCGGCGGATTGGGCGACGCCGTGGCTGGTCTCAGCAAGGCGCTCCACCGGCTCGGTCACGAAGTTCGCATCGTCATGCCGCTCTACAGCGCGGTGGATTACAACAAACACGGTCTCACGTTTCACAATTCTGCCTGCATTCACATGGGGCATGGCGAAGAAAACTGGGTGGGCATCCACAAGGCCAAGCTCGATGGCGAAGTCGAAATCTGGTTCGTCGATCACGGCCGCTACTATCACCGGCCCGGTCTCTACAGCGACGGCCCGAATGACTACAACGACAACGCCTATCGTTATGGCTTGCTCTGCAAGGCGGCCATGCAATTTTGCAAGGACCTGAATTTCATTCCAGACGTCATGCATCTGCACGATTGGCCTGCCGCCCCGACCGCTGCATTCCTCAAAACCTGGGATGCTTTCGCCTCGCCGCTGTCACATACCGCCAGCGTTCTTACCATTCATAACATCGGACATCAGGGCAAGTACCACGCCGGAGTCATGGGCTATTACGGCCTCGGCAACGAGCATTTCACCTCCGATAAATTCGAGGACTTCGGCGGCGTCAACCTGCTCAAGGCGGGTGTGCACTTCGCCGACGCCATCACCACGGTTTCCCCCACGCACGCACAGGAAATCTTGCAGCCCATCGGCGGGCAGGGTCTCGAAGGTCGTTTGCGCGATCGCGGAGCCGACGTCTCCGGCATCCTCAATGGTGTCGATTACGAACATTGGTCCCCTGCCACGGATAAATTGCTCCCCGCGAATTACAGTATCACCAATCTCAAGGGCAAGGCCGCATGCAAGGCCGCGCTGCAAGCCCGCTTTGGCCTGGAAGCGCGTCCCGACGTGCCACTCTTTGGCATCGTCTCCCGTTTCGCTCAGCAAAAGGGATTCGATCTTCTCACCGGGGCGTTGCCGCGCGCGCTCAATGGCATGAGCATGCAACTTGTCGTCCTCGGCACCGGCGATGTCCACACCGAAGGATTCTTCAACTGGCTGCACTCGATCTACCCACAACGCGCGGGCGTTTACATCGGGTTCTCCAATGAACTCAGCCACCTCATCGAGGCGGGAAGCGATTTCTTCCTCATGCCGTCGCTGTACGAACCGTGCGGGCTGAATCAAATCTACTCGCTCGCTTACGGCACCCTGCCGGTCGTTCGCGCCACGGGTGGGCTCGCCGACACGGTGGAGAAATACGACGAAGCCACCGGTGACGGCACCGGCTTTATGTTCGACTTGCCCACCGCCGAAGCCCTGCACGATGTCATCGGCTGGGCCGTATCGACGTGGTACGACCGCCCGCATCATTACAAGAAGATGCAGCAATCAGCCATGAAGCAGGAATTCCCCTGGTCCGATTCCGCCCAGCAGTACGTCGAGGTCTACAAGAAAGCCATCGCCAAAAAGAAAGCGGCGTAATATTCGGAGACGTATATGGACATCCCTTTTGCGCTACCGGAAGCTGAAGGAATTAACTTGGCCCTCCGACCCGGAGGAGTTTGGGGTGGAGCTAAAATTGTATCCTGCGGACAGGTGCTACCTAAGAAAAAAGGTAAATTCATCGTGACTCTTCCCGATGGGAGGGAAGTGCCCATTGGACTTAAATTTGGGCTGGATATTTTCACTCCTTCCGTGGAGGTCAATAATCAGATTATTGATGTCGCGCCCAAACTGCCTGCGTATCAAGCTATCTGGTCGGGTCTGCCGCTTGCCATGATTGCCTTTGGTGGCGCACTAGGTGGCGGTTTGGGAGCAATGGCGGCTGTCCTTAATCTAAAGATATTCCGCTGGAATCTCTCGCTACCTCTCAAGTTCGTACTGACCTTGCTGGTGTCTTTGGCGTCGGTGTTAATATGGCTCTGTGGAGTCGTACTGATTTACACTTTATTGCCAGGAAACAAGTAATCTCCCTGCATCCGTACTGGCTTCCACGTTACGCCGGACTGGCGATCACGTTTGCAGTCTGGAAGAAATTCTTGAACAGCCGATCGCTATGCTTCACGCAATCGGCGGCGCAGAGCGCGTACTTTTCCTGCACTCGATGACCATGCGCGGGTGACTCCAGATCGCTGCCGAACTCGCGGCACCATTGTTCCAACACGAGCGTCGTCGCCTCGGGATGGAACTGCAGTCCGTAGGCGGTCTTGCCGTAGCGAAACGCCTGATGTTTGCACGCCGTGCTACCCGCGAGCAGCACCGCCTCGGGCGGCAATTCGCTGAACGTATCGCTATGCCATTGGCAGAACGGAAAGCGGTCCGGGAATCCGGCGAAGAGGGGGTCCTTGAGGCCTTCCGCGTTGAGCGCAATCTCGTAGGGTCCGATTTCCTTCACCGGGTTTAGCGTCACTTTGCCGCTCATCGCTTTGGCGAGGAGTTGACCGCCGAGGCAGAGGCCGAGGTAGGGCACACCCATTTTGACGCTCTGGCGGATGAATTCGTTTTCCTTCTTCAGGAAGGGGAAATCCTTTTCGCTGTGGACGCTCATCTCCCCGCCTAGGGCGACAACAGCGCCGAATTCATCGGGGTTTTTCGGCAAGTCGTCACCGGCATCGAGCGCGACCAATTGCTGGATCAGTCCGCGCCGCTTGATGAAGTCCTCCAGATAACCCGGCCCAACGTTGGGCGAGTGGCGCAGGACAAGAATGGTCTTGGGTCGGGTCGGGAGCATTCCGTCTATCAAAAAGCAATGCGCGGGCAATGCAAGCTTTAGGACGAGAGGGAGGATTGGTAATGCTTCACTTCATCTTCGGGGCAACACGTTCAGCACCTGATGAGGCCCATGCTGAAAATGGGTGCGCACGGCGTGGGTGATGAATTTCTTTCCCGCTGCCACCGCTTTTTCAACGGACAGCCCTTGCGCCAGCGACGCCGTGATGGCCGCAGAGAGGGTACAGCCGGTCCCGTGCGGATTCGCGCCCGCGATCATCGCGGTCTTGAAGACGCGTACTTTGGTGCCGGTGCACAGCAGGTCGACGGCATGCGTACCGCGCAGGTGACCGCCCTTCACGAGGAATGCGGTTTGGTATTTCAAGCTGAGTTCGATACCCGCTGCGCACAACGTTTCGAGGTCCTTGATCGGGCGACCCCACAGCAGCGCGGCTTCGTCGCGGTTCGGAGTGACCAGCGTGGCCAGCGGCAGCAATTCCTTTTGCAGCACCGCGATGGCGTCCTTTTTCAGCAACAGCGCGCCACTGGTCGCGACCATCACCGGATCCACCACCAGCGGCACTCCGGGGGCGAGTTGGCGCAGTTCCCGGGCCACGGCAGCGATGATGGGCCGGGAATAGAGCATACCGGTCTTGATCGCGGCGACGGGAAAGGCCTCAAATACGAGCCGGATCTGGTCGATAACCATGCTAAGGGGGACGGGGGCAATGCTGTGAACTCGTCCCGGATGCTCTGCCACAAGGCTGGTAATGGCCGAGGCACCGTAGGCACGCAGGGTGGTGAAGGTCTTCAGATCGGCCTGAATCCCCGCGCCTCCGCTGTTATCGGAGCCGGCAATGGTGAGCGCCACTGGAGGAAAAGCACGTCGTTTTTGCTGCCAATGTAACCTGGGAGGTTCATTTGCCTTAATTAGTGCTTTTCGTCTGGCAGGTTTCATATTACTTTCGCATTGCGTGTCTGAAAAACTGGTGGAATTACCAGGGCTGTGGGTAAGTCTGGATCGGGTGGAGTACAACCCGAACGTCCAAGTTACGCCCGATCGACCCTACGGTTTTGTTTACTACATTACCATTCATAATGATAGTCCACGCAGTGTCACCATCAAAGGCCGAAAATGGGTGGTTACCAATGAAACCGGCGAAAAAATCGTGGTGGAAGGCGATGGCGTCGTCGGCGAATTCCCCCGCCTGAGCCCCGGCACCCGTTTTCATTACAACAGCTATCACCTTGTCAGTTCCGATTCCGTCGCTGAGGGTGCTTACCTTGGTCAGGACGATGAAGGACAACGCGTCTTCACCCGCATTCCTCCATTCAAAATGGAAGTTCCGGCGGAGTAATCCCAGAAATCTGAGATTCTGCCTGCGGCAAGAGTTCACACAGACACTTCCGCACCTTGCAATCACCAGCGGCTTATCTCGCTGCCACGTTGATGCGTCGACGCAACCCCGCACCGATCACCCACGCCACAACCAGCGCCAACGCGACGAGCTGCACATAATACGGCATCATGGGCAGTTCGTAGGTAAGCACCACTTTCGACGTACCCGCTGGCACAGAGAGACCGCGCAGAATGAAGTCCGCGGGAAACAGCTTGACCCTCTTGCCATTGAGCGTCGCGCTCCAGCCGGGATCAAAGCGGTCACTGATCAACAACGTCGCCGGAGTGGGCGATTGCACAGCGATCTCGATGCGGCGGTCGCTGTAGAACAGGAGCTTTGCCTCTGGTTTTAATCTCTCTGTCACCACATCCCCCTTCACCGTCGTCTGCTCAAGGGCGGTGGCGAGGTCTTCCTGCCGCACGAGTACGGAGGTGAACGGGCTCCATTTTTCGTCACCCAACCGTTTCAACAGAGTTTCGTCGTCGGCAAAATCTTCGATCTTCGATACCAGCGATACCTTGGGTAAATACTGTTTCAGTTCAAGGATGGCGTGCGTCGGAGTTCCAGAGGAAAAATAGGGGTCGATGGTGTAGTAGTTGATCGATTTGATCGCACCACGAATGCCGGGGAATTCCTGAATGCCGGAGACTCCCTCGGCCGAGGAAAGCCAGTACTTCACCCCGCCCAGTTGCTGAAGTCGCACCCGGTTGTTTTGCAGTGCACGGAAGAACTGCTCGTAATCATAGGGAATGCGCGAAGCGGCTGGAATATCGATGCATTGGATGCCATTGTAGGGGAAGAGCGTGGTCAATGCCTGGCGCAATAGCGGATCGGTCATTTCAACCGCCACACGCGTGATTTCATCCTTGGACTGTAAGCGCTTCGTCAGAGCACTCGGGCCGTAGAATGCCTTGAAGTCGATAAGGTCGCTGTAATGACTCTGCACCCAGAGCATTTGCATCATGCTGACAGCGGCGAGCAATGCCAGCCACGTGCGGCCCACGTTCTCCGGCAGCACCATGGCATCCCATGTTTTCTGGATCAGCGGATTAATGAACTCCTTCCGCCGTCCTTCTGCATCGCGCATGAGTACCCGCCAACCAGCCCAGAGGAAACCGATCACCACTCCGGCAAAAAAAAGGGAACCGCGTAGCGTGGATAGAATCGCGTCGATCTCCGATGGCGCATAGCGGAGATTTTCCAACCGCACGGTCAACGGCAGTCGCGCCGGGAAGCTGAAGAGCCACATCACGCCCACGATAATCAGCAACCGGCGCAGGATGGTGCGAATTCGTTTTTTAGCCATCTCGGCGTCCGCGCCAGATTCGATGAGCCGCGTCGAAGCTTGTGCGCCACAGGCCGCCAGCACGATCAGAACGAGGCTGACTGGCGCAAGAAACTTGAGCGGATTGCGCCACGTGTCCATGTATGGCAATTGGTAGAACCATTCGTACAATGGACCGTATTTACCAAGGGCGAGAAGCCAGCCAAAAATCACAGCGAAAAGGGCAAAGCGCGCGTAGCTGGCCTGCTCGGGCGTGAGCCACGAGGCGGAATCGACCGTTCTTTTTTTCGCCAGGGAAACGGCACCACCCAGAAACGCGAGAAGGAATCCCGCCGTGCCGATGGTGAAAATCGCGAGACAAAAATTGCGGCTCTCGGCGCTCTGCCCAATGCGGCCCCAGTAGGGACCCTGCGAGCTGCCATTGCGCCATCCGAAGAAACCGGGGATCATGTAGCTCCAGATTTCTTCGGGGGTGTAGCTCCACTGCGTGGCCCAGGCATATTTTTGCTGCGGCGTTTCCACACCGGCCGGACCCGCCTTGTAGGTCGTCCAGGAAAGCGTGGCATAAACACCCGGCAAAGCCACCGCGGCAGCAATGAGGACCACGAGCAAAAGCCGGCCCGCATGCCGCAACGCTTCCGCGCGGTCGTGACGTTGCCGCCAGATGGAGACAAGAAAGAGGCCACCGATGATGAGACTGCACAACGCTCCGCGATCGGGCAGCAAGGAGACCATCATCCCGGTGCAAACACCACTGAGCGCCGCTTCCAGCCAACTCCGCAACCGGGCGCTGCGCATCGCAAAGAGCGCCGCGAGCGCGAACATCAACCAAACCGTCGCACTGGAGAAATGGCCCGCAAGCAGATTACTGAAAAGATCGCCCTGCCACGCATACAGCACTCCTCCCAGAACCGCCACGCCGCGCCGAAAACCGAGTTCGCGCAGAAAGGCGTAAAAGACCAGCAGCGAGAGCGCGGCGAAGAGCGGGTAGTAGCCGCTGAAAAACATCCAGAGCGGCAAATGCGCCAGCAGCGACATGGGCTGCAAATCCTGCGGCATCTGCATCTGCCCGAGCCAGTAATTCGTATTGAAGACCGCCTGCGGGGGAAACTGGTAGGGCAACTGGGAGTAAAGCCCCGGATTCATGTCCGAGGTGATCGGGATTTGCGTTCCGAAACTGAAAAATCCCGTCAGCATGGCCATCGCGGCGAAGGTCAGCGCCGCGGCCACCCACACCAATCCGCGTTCCGGTTGTTTCAGCATAGAGATATCCAGTATTAGACAGCGGCTCCGTTACCAGCGAATCAAAAAAATCAGCATTCGCTTGATTCCCGCCAGAAAGCGATCGATGCCGTCGTCCGAAGGGCGCCGCGCCATCGCGCCGTGACGAATGGAGCTTTCCATGCGATGTAAAATCTCGCGATCTGCAACCACACGCAGATGTTGAATCTTCCGCCGCCGTTTCCAGAATTCCGGACGAAGCACCTCCGCCCAGACGGTTTGATAAATCCGCCAGCGTGATCCCGCATAGAGCCGCCGCCAGCCCAGGCATTGCAGCAATTCCAGCCCCCAAAGCCAAGGCGTGAGCAACAGCACGGTGCCAATCTTGAAATTCGCCAAGATCAACAGCCACCGATTGCGCTCAAGATAAAGCAAGCTCTCCGAACGGGGCCGGTCGCCAATGAAGGACGAGTGATGCATCACGCGGCTGCGAACACAAACGCGGTTCGTCCAGCCCGCCAGAGTCAATCGCCAGCCGAGGTCCTGATCTTCCCCGTATAAAAACAGCTCGCTCCAGAAGACTTCATCGCGGCCCGTGAGTTTCCGCATGCTTTCCAAGGCGCGGACCGAAATCGCGAGCGCCGCGCCCGTGCCGAAAAGCACGTCATGATCCACCGCACCCGCGACCGATTCACCATAGCCGGTGGTGAAGCCAAAGCCAAAAAAATGAATCGCGTTGCCCAGCGAATTGGCGCGTCCATCTGGAAGAAGCAACAAAGAGGAAGCCGAGCCGACTCCCGGCTTCTCCAATTCCTCGATCAACGGCTCCAGCCATCCGGGCTGCGGATCGGTATCTGGATTGAGGAAGACAAAGGAGTCGAGTCCTTCATACCGCGCGCGCAGGGCAAACACACCGCGATTATTCGCATCGGAAAAACCAAGATTGGTATGATTGCGCACCACGAGACCTTCGCAAGGCAGCCGGGCGAGTTCCGCTTCGGCGTAATCGGCGCAGCCGTCATCAGACGCGTTATCGACCACGCAAATCACCGCCTTTTCCTTGGGGGCCGTCTTGCCGAGTGCATCGAAAAGCCGCGGCAAATGAATCAGGGAATTGATCGTGACGATGATAATGCCGGTGCGTTTCATGATGGTGATTCCCTTACTTGCCTTTAAAGCACGCCAAGATAATCCGTTGCAAGGCGGGACTTCGTTGATACCAATCAAAGAAGAACCGACGCAGCCATAACGGCGTCACCGTCGCGGCCACCAGCCCGAGAATCATCATCGGCGACCACGCCGCACCGTATCGGCGCAACGTATTCCAGAACGACCACCCTTCCCGCACCCCGCCCTCCATGAACGCCGCTCGCAAATAGAAGAGCGGCAGCGCGCGACGCGTGACGGCCACGCAACGCCGCCAATGGTTCTGCACCGCGGAAGGGACGATGCCTGCAGGCAAATGAAGGAGCCCTTCGCACGCTTCATCACTGAGCCGCCAGGTGCGAAGCAAATTCCGCACACCGCTGCCACGATGAACGCGCCATTCGTACAACACCTCGGGAAGATAGGCCACGCGACCGAAAAACCCAAGCGCGGCACTGAAGGCAAAGTCCTCGCTGGCGTGGCGATAAAAATCCAGCCGTTCCGCGGCCTCGCGACGAAAGACTCCCGCTGTTTTTTGATTGCGCGGATAACCGTCCTCATTCGCCAGTACGCCACGCCAATACGCTTCACCATCCACACGAAATGTCGCGCCGAAGAAGGTCGTATCGATCACCGTTTCCGCCCCGTCCTGACCCTCCCGCAAAATGCGGTGTCCAGTGTAAACGCTGGCGACATCGGGCTCCTGTTCCAGAATCGTAATGCATTGACTCAGAAAGCCGGGCAAAATGCGGTCGTCGTCATCGAGTTTGAAGGCGTAACGGCCCGTGGCCGCGCGCAAAGCGCAGTCCCAATTACTGGCCTTGGTGCCAGGGTTCGGATTGCGCAGATAACGCACGCGCGGATCGGCCAATGCCTCCACCACCGCGCGACCACTCCCATTTGGGGCGTCGTCAGAGACGATGATTTCGAGATTCGGAAAGCCGTTGTCCAAAACACTCCCGATCGCCTCCCGCAGAAGCTGCGGTCGGTCATGCGTCGGGATGCAGACGGAAACAACGGGTGAGGTCACTTGGCCCGGTATAGACCAAAGCCCCGCGAAAATCCACTCTTAGAGCCTGTTTACGATCTTATCGAGGTGGCGCTGGGGCCGGGAGGCGAGGCGCTAGCGACGATGGTATTTGAAAAATACCGGAGGAGCGCCGCCACGAAGCCTGCGCCCACCCTAACAGCCCAGTCCAAAGGATTGCCGGTCTTTTGCCGCCGAGCGGCGTTGTCGAGGCAGGCAGCAAAAACCTTGGCAACGCCACCCCCGATAAGATCGTAAATAGGCTCTTAGGCAACAGGATGTTTTGCCTGCACCGTTACACCGTCGCGTGACGTATATCCTTGGCCTGATAGAGATAGTAGACTTCCTCGGCGATATTCTTGGTGTGATCGGCCACCCGTTCGAGACAGCGGGACACCAGCAGGAGATTCAGCGCGCGGGTGATCGTACTGGGGTCTTCCATCATGTAGCTGGTCAGTTCCCGGGCAAGCTGACGGTTGATCTCGTCGACGATCTTGTCCCGTTTGATGATTTCCGCCGTGATCTCCGGCTTCCCGTAGACAAAGGAAGTGATGCTGTCACGCAGCATATTGAGGGCAATATCGCCCATGCGGGGGATATCGATCAGCGGCTTGAGCAACGGTTCGCCGTTGAGCTCCTTGGCGCGCCGGGCGATGCTGACAGCCTGATCACCGATGCGCTCGAGGTTGTTGGAGATCTTCGAAGCGACGAGCATGAAGCGGCAATCGGTCGCCACCGGGGCGTGCAGCGCCATATGGGCGATGACCTGTTCATCGACGCTGACCTCGAGCTGATCGAGCTGGCTGTCCTCGGCTTCCACCGTTTCGGCCAGTTTGGAATCGCGTTCCACCAGCGATTTGAGGGCAAGGTTCAGATTGCGGTCTGCCAGGCTCGACATCATCAGCAGGGTCTCGCGCAGTTTGGCCAGGTGGACGGAGGAAGGAGTATTCATGTGGAGAAGGCAAAGGTCAAAACGATGATCGGAGATTATAGCAATTCTTTAGTTCATCCAAGAACAGACCACACATCCCGGCGTAGCGCCGGGGGAGTGTGGAAGGCTTCCATTTTCGGATACCGGTGGCTCCATCAACCGAAACGGCCGGTGATGTAGTCTTCGGTTTGCTTCTGAGATGGGTTGGTGAAGATCTTTTCCGTGGCGTCGAACTCAATGAGCTTGCCGAGATAGAAGAATGCCGTCATGTCCGAACAGCGACCCGCCTGCTGCATGTTGTGCGTGACGATGACAATCGTGTAGTCCTTCTTGAGTTCGTGAATCAGCTCCTCGACCTTCGCCGTCGCGATGGGATCAAGCGCGGAACACGGTTCATCCATCAGGATGATCTCGGGCTCGACCGCGATGGCGCGGGCGATACACAAGCGCTGCTGTTGACCACCGGAAAGGCCGAGCGCGCTATCATGCAGACGATCGCGCACTTCCTCCCAGAGCGCGGCTCCGCGCAGGGAACGCTCCACGACTTCATCGAGGCGCGATTTGTTGTTGATGCCCTGCAAGCGCAGACCGTAGACGATGTTCTCGTAAATGGATTTCGGGAAGGGATTGGACTTCTGGAAGACCATGCCGACGCGTTTGCGCAATTCGATGACATCGACATCGGGATTGTAAATGTCCACACCATGAATCTTGATCGCGCCGTTGGCCACTCGCGTGCCGTCGATGAGATCGTTCATGCGGTTCAGGCAGCGCAGCAGCGTGGATTTGCCGCAACCGGATGGTCCGATGAAAGCGGTGACGAGCTTCTCCTTGATCTTGAGATTAATGTCGTGGAGCGCGTGCGATTTGCCATAGAAAAAATCAACATGCTCAATGTCAATCAGCGTGCGGGCGCGCTTGTGATGCTCGGGCTCAATCGCCAGCGTTTCCGAAGGACGCGCGCTTTCCGATGCTTGGGATTCACTCATATAGTTCACCGTGTGGTGTGGTTTGACTGCGGGGGCATTCTCGTTCATGGGGCCTCCTTTTTCTTCCTACCATTTATAGCGGTTACGCATCTTGATGCGCGCCATGACCGAGGCCAGCGCGATGCCGATGACAACCACCAGGAAAACAAAAGCCGTCCCGTACTGAACCTTTTCAGTATACTCATTCTGCGGGATTTTGGAACTCACAACATAAATGTGGTACGGGAGGGCCATGACGCCCTGGAAAAAGAAATCCGTGAAATGCTTCACCTGCCATGGCATTTCGTCGCGCATGACGAATGCTGCCGTGAACATGATCGGCGCCGTCTCACCCGCCACGCGGGCAATGCCAAGGATAGAGGAAGTCAAAATACCAGGCAGCGCATAGGGAAGGACGTTCTGACGAATGGTTTGCCATTGCGTCGCGCCGAGTGCGAGGGAACCTTCGCGGAAACCTTTGGGCACCGCACGCAACGACTCTTCGCTGGCCGTGATGATGACGGGCAGGACCATGAAGGCGAGCGTGAACCAGCCCGCGAGCAGCGACACACCCCAGTTGAAAGCGAGTACGAACATGCCGAAACCGAAGAGCCCAAAGACAATCGAGGGGACGCCAGCCAGGTTGAGAATCGCCAGTCGCACCATATGAATGAACGGGCCTTGGCGACTGTACTCGCTGAGGTAGATGGCACTGAAGATGCCAAGCACCAACGCAATGGTCATTGACCCAATCACAAGTAGCACCGTTCCGACAATATTGGGGAAAATGCCGCCCGCGGCATAGACATAACTCGCCTTCTTGTAAGCGCTGATATCGTGCGTTTTCTCGAATTCACGAAACTCACGATCTCCCATGGAAAGAGTGGGACTGCCCTCCTTCTCAAGCACATGCAAGGTCTCGGGCCGCTCGGTGAGGAAGCCGATATTGATGAATGGGAAGGTGGGCTGCACGAGGGCTTTCGAACCCTTCCAGAAAATAGTCAGGAAGATGATCGAAGCGGCGATCACAATGGCATAGGCGCAAAGACGCAGGAGCCAATTGATACCGGCCTCAATACGCAGGTTGGCCGTGACTTGCTTGCGAAAAGGATTATTGGGGGCGTGCATGGGTTATGTTCTCGTGTGCGGGTTACCCAATCGAAATCTTGTATTTGTGCACCACCTGCTGCGCGAGGTAATTGATCACCAGCGAGAGCAGGAACAAAATGATGCCGACCATGAAAAGTGCGTGGAAATGGATGCTGCCCTGAACGACCTCGCCCATTTCCTGGGCGATGATACCGGTCATGGTGTGCACCGGCTGGAAGAAGGCTCCCAAGCCCTGCGTGAAGTCGGGAATTTCAATGCGACCACCCGCGCAGAGGAGCACGACCATCGTCTCACCTACCACACGACCGAGACCGAGCAGCACCGCCGAGATGATGCCGGAGAGCGAGGCGGGAATCATGATCTTGAGGATCGTCTGCAAGCGGGTCGCACCCAAGGCATAGGAGGCCTCCTTGAATGCGCGGGGCACGTTATTGATCGCATCTTCCGTAAGCGTGAAGATAGTCGGAACGGCCATAAGTGCGAGCAGAGCGCCCGCCGTGAAGATATTCAGGCGCTCCTGAATTGGGAAGCCTGGCACCCAAGCCAGCCATTCCTGTTGCGAGAGCCAGCGCATCGATTGTCCCAGCACCGCGATGCCGAAGAAACCAAGCACCACAGAGGGAATCGCCGAGATGAACTCGATGTAGGGCTTGATCAGATTTTGCTCCGTCGGACTTGCGATCTGGTTGATATAGATCGCCGCGCCCACGCCGAAGGGAATCGCGATGACAAGCGCCACAAACGAAACCGTGAGCGAACCGACCAGTAGCGGAATGATCCCGTACCAATCCTGCCAAAAGCTCGCCGTCAGCCATTGACGGCCAAAGAGGAAGGAGGTGACCGCTTTGTATTTCGGAATGGGCTTGAATTGCTCCCAATTCAAAATCTGGTCCTCATACTTGGGGAGTTCAATGAGATAGGTCCGGCTCAGTTCGCGGAATCGATCCATCTTCGGTTGCAGCGAACGGCTCACCATGCGCGGGGGATGGAAGATCAGATTGCTGAGAGTTTCAGCAAAAATGCCATTCGCCTCGATATAGGCATCGCGCATGTCGAGCAAGGGCTGCACCGAAGCTTTAAAGTCTATCGGTTCCACTTGAAGTGCGGCTGCTTCCTCCTTTTTTCCGGCCTTGAGGAGCAGCTCCCTGCCATGTAGCTCTTCCTGCTGGCTGTTGTGCTTGTCCTTGATAGCGGAAGCAATATCGGTCTGCTCACTTAGCATGTCGTTGAGCGGTGTGGCGGCATCGCCATAGGCGGCGATAAAAGCATCGAGCGGGGCGAGCGCGGTCTGCGCCTCCTCGGGCGATTTACCCTCTTTCAGGAGCAACTGCATCTGCTGCAAACGCAAATTGGAGAGGTAACGAGTGAGCGCGGTGTGATCGTCAATTTCCTGGCGGAGGTAATCGACATATTCCAGGCCAGCCTGGCGATAGACGACAAGGTTCTGATAATTCTGCGGAATGAACCAGATGCCGGAAGAAAAAAGAGAGATGGTGATAAGGGCAAGAACCACGATGGCGATCATCGCATTGCCCTGAAAGAAATACTTGATGAAATCGTCCAGCGTCAGACCCAAAAAGCGGAATTTATTCTTACTCAGAATCGCATCCTTCATGGGACGCTGATCGAGCCGTTTGATTTTGGCGCTGGTACTCATGGTGTGTGGTGGAGTCGATTGAGTCTGGCGTGAAAAAGCCCGCTGACAAGGCACAGCCAGCGGGCTTTTGTGCAAATACGAGGAGCGAATTACTTGACCGGAACGAAACCAACCGAGGTGACGGTCTTCTGACCGGCAGGGCTCAGGGTGAAGGCCACAAACTTCGCCGCAATACCCGTGGCGTCGCCGTTGGTGTAGTAGAAGGTCGGGCGGGCGTAGGGATAGCTCTTGCCCTGCACCGAGGCCACGCTCGGAGTCGCACCTTCAATGGGAACCACTTTGGTGCCGGGAGCCTTGTCATAGGCCAGACCCACATAACCGATACCGTTGGCATTTTTGCCCACTTCGGAGGCGATCTGCTCGTTACCAGCCAGCTTCTGGGCAGCACCGGCGTAATCACGCTTCTTCATGGCCAATTCCTTGAAATCAGAGTAGGTACCCGAGGAAGTATTACGGGTATAGATGGAGATCGGGCCCGGCTTACCACCGACCGCGCTCCAGTCCGTCACGTCACCCGTGAAGATTTGTTCGACCTGCTTCTTGGTAAGCCCCTTGATCGGATTGTTGGCGTTCACGATGATTGCAATACCGTCATAAGCCACGATCGTGGGCTTGAGATTCTTGCCTCCGGCGACCGCGGAAGAAACTTCCGTGGACTTGGCACGACGGCTGGACATGCCGATGTCGGCCGTTCCGTCAATAATGGCAGCGATGCCAGTGGTGGAGCCTTCGGCCGCAATTTCAAAGGTGGTGCCAGGATTGGCGGCCTTGAACTGCTCGGCCAACTGGGGAACCAGCTTGGCGCCGAGGGTGTCGGAACCCTTGATAACCAACTTTTCGGCATGAGCGCTGCCCAAGGCAGTCGCGCAGGCCAGAACCATGGCGAGGAGAGATTTGAGTTTCATGTTTTTTTGTATTTTTGAGGAGTTTTTTGTCGAGCCCTTCCGGCCCGGGTTTTCACCCGGACCGGATCGCCCTCATAGAAGAGAAGGAGTTACTTTCTTCCAGTTCAAACCAAATTTAGAACTTCCAAACGACATCGAGCTGCAGACGGCTGGTGGCATTGACACCATTGAGACCGCCCACGTTGTTGGGGGCCTGACCCGCCGTGGCAATGTTTTCCTTGTAGTTCCACGTATTGAAGTACGTGATGTTACCCTGCAGGAAGTCGGTGAAGTTGTATCCCGTGCGGATTTTGACACCCTGTTGGTTCAGATTGCCATTGCCGAAGTCGGAGTCAGCGAGGTTGGGATCAACCGCGCCCAAACCAGTCTGGCGGAAGTCAACACCCACCAGCCAGTCGCCCTTCTTCTTGTTATCACCAAGCTGCAAACCGACCAACCACGCAATGCTGTCTTCCAAGCCGTTGTTCTGGTTGACGATGCCGTAGGTCTGGTGCACGCGGGATTCACCCGAGGCGTTGTAAGCCAGATCCCAGTAGAACTTGGCTTTCTGGTTGAAAACCTTAAACGACACATCGCCAGGGGCGGTGATAACGTTAAGGTTCATCGCGCTGAACGTTCCCGTCGAGCTGGGCGAACCGGTGATCACCGTCGAAGCATTGTTGCCCGTGGTGCTATAGAAGCCCGGAGCCAACGTGGCTTTGACGTCCTTGCTGAACTTGTAGGTCATCGGCAATTGACCCGCATAGATCCACGAGTCCTGCATCTTGCCACTGTTGCCGGTAAGGCTGGCGCTATCCGTGTTTTCCGTGTAGTTGAACTGGGCCGCTGTGACGCCAATGGTGAATTGGTCGTTGATATCCCACGAGAACACTTCCGCCGCACCTTCCGGATTGATGTCCGCATCCCACACGAGATCAGTCGTGTAAAAGGGATTCTTCATTTTACCACCGGTGAGGGTGACAAAATCCCATGGCTTGTACTGCAAGTAGATCAAGCCCACATTGATGCTGGATTTGCCGAAGCCATTGCCGAAGCTCTGGTTGGCGCTATCGTTGTCGGTAGCGGATTCGAGCTCGAAACCAGCCTTGAAGTTATCTGTGAACACGTAATCGGCACCCACGCGAATGCGATAACGCGCCCGCCAGTTGTGATTATTGCTCACTCCATTGGCCTGCCCTTCCTGACCGACATATTCATAACGCAGGCGACCGTCACCGTAGAGCTTGAGCTGGGTGATGTGGCTGCTGACATTGAGCTTGCCAGCCGAGGTGGTGGCATATTCCTTGGTCAAATCGGCACGAATTTCTTCGCCTTCTTGGTCCGTCAAAACGCCCTTCTTCACGAGCGCTTCCACAAGCGCTCCGCTGTCTTGCGCCGACAGCGAGGACACGGCAAGCACCGTCATCCCCACGAGCGCAATCAGCTTCTTCAGACTGCTTTTCATTTTTAGTATTATCTCCTTAGGTTTTGTGGTGACTTGCGTTTTGCAAATCGCCGCTAAATCGTCCGCATCCATCGACCTCCCGAGTCAAATGGACCGCTTCAATTCCCGTGCACGATGGAGATGGTTTGTGACGAATGTGTGACGGCTGGGAAAACTTACCGTGACCAATGCTTTTTCCGCGCAATAGACCTAACCCCTTCTCTGTAGCCAGACAACAGGCCGGTTCGTGGAAAACGAAAAAGGCCAGCCCGGTTTCCCGGACTGGCCTTCGCGTTGTACTAGATAGGGCGGAGAAGCCTGCTTTGTGATTTTTTAGAATTTCCACACAACATCGAGCTGAAGCCGTGTTGTCGCGTTGACGTTATTGAGGCCACCCACCGTATTGGGCGTCTGCCCGGTCGTGGCGATATTCTCCTTGAGATTCCATGTATTGAAGTAGCTCACGCCACCCTGCAGGAAGTCCGTGAAGTTATACCCGGCGCGGAGCTTGAGACCCTGTTGGTTCAAATTGCCGTTGCCAAAGTCGGAATCGTTCAGATTCGGATCCACCGAACCCAAGCCAATCTGGCGGAAGTCGATACCTACGAGCCAGTCTCCCTTTTTCTTGTTGTCACCGAGTTGAAAGCCAGCCAGCCAGGCCACGTTGTCTGAGAGGTCATTGTTCTGATTGACGATACCGTAGGTCTGGTGAATGCGCGATTCGCCCGACACATTGTAGGCGAAGTCCCAATAGAATTTGGCTTTCTTGTTGAGCACCTTAAAGGAGACGT
Organism: Verrucomicrobium sp.; assembly: GCA_017849585.1. Lineage (GTDB taxonomy): Bacteria > Verrucomicrobiota > Verrucomicrobiia > Methylacidiphilales > UBA1321 > UBA1321. Next base: position 53,056 of record JAFIGT010000011.1, on the reverse strand, counting down.
CGCCTGGAGCGGTGATGATGTTCAGGTTCTCCGCGCTGAGCGTTCCCAGTGAGCTCGGACTACCCGTGATCACGGTGGAGGCGTTGTTGCCGGTGAACTTGTAGAAGGCTGGAGCCACGGTAACGCTTTCAAATTTGCCGAACTGGTAGGTAACCGGCACCTGCGCCGCATAGATCCACGAGTCCTGCATCTTGGTGCTGCTGCTACCCGTCAACCCCGCGCTGTCGGTGTTCTCGGTGTAATTGAATTGTCCCGCCGTCAGACCCACGGTCCATTGGTCGCCCACATTCCACGAGAACAATTCCGCCGCGCCTTCGGGAGCGACGTCCGTATCCCACAACACGTCCGTGGTGTAGAAAGGATTGCGGATCTTACCACCCGTCACGGTGAGGAAATCCCACGGTTTGTACGACAGGTAGAGCAGGCCCACATTCACGCCAAACTTGCCGAAGCCGGAGCCGATGGTCTGATTCGCGCCGTCGTTTTGCGTGGAACTCTCCAGTTCAAACCCCGCCTTGAAGTTATCGGTGAAGGCATAATCCGCACCGAGCCGAATCCGGTAACGAGCCTGCCAATTGTGCAGATTGTTGGTGCCATTGGCCTGCCCTTCCTGACCCACATACTCATAACGCCAGCGGCCGTCGCCGTAGATCTTCAGTTGCTTCACATGTTTACTGACTTCCAGCTTGCCCGCTGAGGTGGTATTGAATTCTTTGACCAGATCGGCGCGAATTTCCTCGGCCTCCTGATCCGTCAGCACCCCCTTCTTCACGAGCGCTTCCACCAATGCCTTGCTGTCCTGTGCGTGCAACGAGGCCGCTGCCAAAACAGCCATCCCCACCAGCACAACCAGCTTCTTCAGATTGCTTTTCATTTTGAGTTTCTCCTTAGGTTTATGTGACGGCTCTCACCGTCGGCTTTCGATTCAGACAGTCTCCCGGATTTGCCCGAATGGCTTCTTAATCAGCGGCTTTCCGCTTATCTCAACAAAGTTGATAGACATTATTATTTGAATCTCTATCTATATAATAGGAATAGTCAATAATATTTTGCCGAGTTGTCACATTACCGGATTTTTTTAAGCCAGAAGGGGGAGGCTGATTTTGCTTTCCCCTCGACAGTACTTCCCATGTTCGGTAGCACCTGAAGCCGATGTTTGCGTACTACGTCCACGATCTCAGCCCCTACCTGATCCACTTTGGCGGGAACTGGGGCATCCGCTATTACGGGCTCGCGTATGCGGTCGGCTTTATCGGCCTCTACTTCGGACTGGCGTGGCAGGCGAAGCGTGGCTGGCTCCCGCTCTCGCAAGACGCCATCGTCGATTTCCTCACCGCGATGATTATCGGGGTGATCGTGGGCGGTCGGTTGACCTCCTGCCTGCTCTACAATTGGGACGCCACCGTCCGCAACCCCCTCTCGATCTTCTTCGTCTGGCAAGGCGGCATGGCCAGCCACGGCGGCATCGTCGGCTCCATCCTGGCGATCGCCTGGTTTGCCCGTCGCCAAAAGATCCCCTTCTACGTCCTCGCCGATGCGACCGCGCTCTGCACGCCGCCCGCGCTCGCGCTGGGTCGCGTGGCGAATTTCATCAATGGCGAACTCTGGGGTCGCCCCGCCACGGTGCCATGGGCCGTCATCTTCCCCGACGCCCCACGCGGACCGGACGGCGCGCCGCTGCCGCGCCATCCGTCGCAACTCTACGAGGCGGGACTGGAAGGGCTGCTGCTCTTTGCCCTGCTCCTGATCCTCCGCTTCAAAACGAAACGCGCAGGCATCGTCTCGCTGACCTTCATGGGAGCCTATCCTGTGCTGCGCATCGTGGGGGAATTCTTTCGCGAACCGGACGACAATATCGGTTATTACTTCGGCTGGCTTACACAGGGTCAATTGCTCTCCATCGGCATGCTCGTCGTGACGGCGCTGATGGTCTGGTTTCAATTCTTCCGCGCGTCCAAACGCGGCGCGTGACGCCGCGCATCACTTTAGAGCTCTTTTCGTTCAGATCTCCACCGTTCATTCCGATCAAATACTTTTAGCAATACCGCTATAAGTATTTCCAATTGTGACGAAATTATGGCAACGATAGCAGACATCATGGCCAAACTCGTGCGCAAGAAATCGAAATCCGCGCTCAAACCTCTTGCTCCCGCCCCGGTCCTTCCTCGCGCGGGCAAGGATCTTTCCGTCATGGCTTGGATAGAAGACGCCTTCGGTCAGGTACTGATGGTCAAGCAAACTCGAGGCAAACGCTCTTGGTCCTTCCCCGGAGGCAAGGTCGGCAGCATGGAATCGCTCACCGCTGCGCTGCGCCGCGAGATCAAGGAAGAGACCGGCCTCACCGTGGAAATCGCCGCTCCCGTCGATCTCTACGACCGCAGCAACAAGGCTTCTGTCGCCATTCTCTTCCGCGTGCTCTTAAAAAAAGGTCGTCCCAAACCGGCCGCAGGCGAAATCGCCAAGATCCAGTTCAAGCGCCAGCTCCCCGCCAATTCCACCCCCTCCGCCCGCTACTTCTGGGAACGCGCCCAAAGCAGCTTCAATCCCATCTCCACCACTCTGCGCGAATAGAGTCTTTTCCAATTAATTGGAAAAGGCTCTAAGGGAACGCTCCGCGAAAATCATTCCTTCAGCGGGAGGCCGGTTAGGTTCTGTCGGCAATCAAGAGTTCGACAGCCCGGGCGAAAGCGGATTCGCGAGGACCGGGAGGGCTGACTTGGCGGGCCACCTTTTTCAGGGCGTCGCGGCCATGATGCATCGCGACCGACATACCCGCCCAAGCGAGCAATTCCATGTCGTTGTTACTGTCGCCAAAAGCCATCACTTGGTTGGGAGGAATCCCGAGTTTTGCCGCCACCGCTTGCGCGCCATGGACCTTGTTCGCTTCAGGCGAAAGAAATTCCAGGGCATCGTCCTCGGTTTTCACAATGTAGAGACGCCCGCGGTACTCTTCGTGAAGCTGCGCGCGGAGGGCTTCGATATGGTCCGGCTTGCTGTACCAGATCAGTTTGATCACTCCTGTGCTCGACAACGTTTCGAACGGCACAAGATGGTTGGTCGTTCCGGCATGCACGCCGCTGAGCTTGCTCCACTCGCCATCCAGCTCCTTGTATACGCCGGACGCGTGATAGGCGATCATGTCGAGACCGAGTTCAATTCCGCGCCGCTGGATTTCATTGGCCAGCTCGGTCGTCATCGTGAGGGCATAGAGTGTCTCGTTCGTCTGCGCGTGGCGCACGACGGCACCCTGGGAGGAAATCACCCATTCCAGCGGATGAATGTCTTTGGCGTAGATGATGATGTTGTCGTGATGCCGGCCAGAAGCGGGAACCACGGTGAGTCCGGCGGCGCGGAGGCTCTCAAGCGCGCGACGGTTTTCGGGACTGACCTGTTTGTCGGGACCGAGCAGGGTTTCGTCGAGATCGGTGATGGCGAGGCGATAGGCGGAAAGGGGTGACGTCATGGTCGTGGCAGCAGAAGGATTAAAGAATCAGCCTAGCAGAATCGCAGGCTGCGGCAACCTTGCTGCGCGGGATGAGTCGGAAACAGGTTCCTACGGCGTCGTGACCGGTTGCTGCGCTTTGAGCACCGTGTCGAGATAGGCCGATCCTTCGGCTTTCGTCGGAGTGAGATAGCCCCCCTCGCCGTTCTCATTCCATGCGTAGAGGAGAATGAGCTTCTCCGCCGTAGTATGGGTTGGATTGGCGCGCACCCACTGGATTGCCTTGCGGATCATCTCCTCGACCAAGGCGGGGGAACGATCGGGATAAACGCGGGATTGCTTGGCTGCGGGCAGATCGAGCGCTTCCCACGGGCGCTTGTCCCAGCCGGTGGTGACCAAGGGTACGTAAGGAAGTGCCACGCGCTCCGCGAATGATTTCCAGATCTCCTCGTGACCGGGAATCATGTTCGCGAACGGCTGCTCAATGCTGTTGGGAACTTTCTTGCCCGCGCCACTGTAGTTGTAGCCGGTGAACAGATCGTAACCGCACGCGATGTAGGGCGCGATAGGGTCCCAGCCATAGAGCGGGCCGGGCAACGCGCAAGCGGCTATGGAAACGCCGGGAAGTCCAGCCGCTTTCGCGTCGGCGCGGAGTTGATCGAGCGCCGCTTTCACGGCTTCAGGTGTGCCGTATGCGGCAAGCAGTTCCTTGGGCGAAAAAATAATGATCAGCGGTTTGCCGTCCACGGTGAGATGGGTGGGTTCCTTGAAGAACGCGATCCAGCGCTTGGTCAACTCCGGCCAATCCTTCGGCCCGATGCGGTAGCCTTTGTGATTGGCCACAAGCAGACAGAATTGAAGTTGCGAGCGATTCTTCGCCTGCAGATAAAGCCCGAGCGCGGCGTTGTGCGGATCGGTGTCGTGGCCACCCGCTTCGGACCAGTACCAGCAGAAGGACCAGAAGGAGAGTCCGCCCTTCGCCGCGAGATCGATCTGCTGCTCCATGATTTCGACCGTGTCATCCTTCCACCCCCAGACAGGCTCGCGATTGGCGAACTCGGTCTTGAGTCGCTCGGTGATGTGAAATGTTTTACCGGTCCAGCCGTCGAAATAGTACGCGCCGATTTTCACAGGCGCATCGGACGCCGTCTGGGCCGGAGCCGAAATCAACGACACAAGCCCGATCACCAAGGAGAGGAGAAAGTGGCTCGGACGCATCAGATCAACCTTGGTGAGGAGTGATTTCTTTGGCGGGGAAAATCTGCCGGAAAATAATCCAGACCAGACTCATTGTAATGCAGCTATCGGCCACATTGAAAACCCACGGGTAATAGACACGACTGAAATCGAAGAAGTCGACGACATACCCGTACCGCAGCCGGTCAATCAAATTGCCGATCGCGCCTGCGAGTAGCATTGCGGCGAGAACGTTGGTCTCACGCCGTTTCCAGTCGAGCTGTCTCGCCCACCAGAAGCCGACTGCGAGCACAAGCACGGTGAACCCCGCAAGCCAATAGTTCTTCCCGGCCATCATGCCAAACGCAACGCCGGTATTGCGGACATAGGTGAGATGAAAAACATGAGGAATCACCACAACCGAATCATACCGGGGCAGGGCGCGCTGCACCCATTCCTTGCTGCCCTGATCGAGAGCCAGCAGTAGAATCGTCAACAGCCAAAAAAGTCGTGTCGGTCGCATGATGGTAAAGCTTCCTTGTGGAGGACGCCGTCCTCCACACCTCCTGCCCAGGGTATGATACCCTGGGAACCCCATCTTGCGTTTTGATTTTTTCCACTGCGGAAAAAATCAAAACGCAAAGCGAGGATTCTCAAGGAAATCATTTCCTTGAGCGGGGGTCTGGGGGCAGAGCCCCCAAGATTATTGCAGTAATTTCTCCAGCTGGGGATCTTTGGGAATGCCGAGGTCCTGCGCGAGCTTATAGTGGCGGCGGGCGAGTTCCTTGGCCGGGGGTTTTTGCGTGGCGTAGATCACCGCGAGATTGAAATGCGCATCGCCGTACTGCGGATCGATTTCGATTGCCTTGCGCAATTCCTGTTCAGCCGCTTCCTGCCAGCCCTTTTGCGAACACGCGATACCGAGGTAATTGTGTGTCTTCGCATCGTTCGGTTCCAGCGCCTTCGCGCGGGTCAACGTGCTGACCGCATCGTCATATTTGCCGAGCGAGTAGTACACGATGCCGAGAATCGAATGCGAGAAGGCATCTGTCGGCGAAAGGCGGACGGCCTGCTGGAGCGCCTTTTGCGCCTCGGGGAAATTTTGCTGCTGGAAGCGCACCACGCCGAGATTTGACCACGCGTAGAGGCTTTCCGGATACTTATCGATCATCTTCTGATAGACGGCAGCGGCGTCATCGTAACGCTTCTGGGCAAACAGATCGCTGGCCTGCTGCGCGAGAGCCCGAATATCATTCGGAATACGCGGCTTGCTGCGATAATCCTCCGATTCCGGCGCGGCCGTCGTGGCGGGAGGCGAGGTGAACTGCTCCGAGGCGTTTGGGATCGTCGCCGGAGGGGTCGTGCCGGGGGGTTCCGGCGCAGGCGCGGAAGCCACGGACGGCGCGGGTTCCGGAGCGGCGGGAGTCGGCGCCGGAGCGGGAGCCGGGGTGCTCGGAGCCGCCGGGGCGGAGCTTGTCGTCGTCGTGACAGTGACCGTCTTGGTCGCTGGAGGTGTGAGCGGCGCGGTAACCGTATTGCCATTATTGAGATCGGCATTGGGCTTGAGCAACAGGGCGCGCTCTTCCTCGCTGAGGACAACGACCGGCGAGCCAAGAATATCGATTTGCTGACGCAGCATCTCGGAATTGATCTTCAGGCTGTCGAGTTGTTCCTGGGCGATCTTCTTGGCCACATCGCGGCGGGCCTGTTCCTGCAACTGGCGGGTGATGATGCCGCGCAGGATTTCGTTCTCACGACGGTAAGCATCGGGGTTCTGCGCGGAGGCTATCTGCTGGCGCGCTTCGGCCAAACTCTTCTGCGCTGCTTCCAGTTGCTGCTTCAAATCGGAGGTCGTCTTTTCGAAGGCGGCATTCGCTTCCTGCTGCGCGGCGAGAAGGCCCTGCACCTTCTTCAACTGCGCCTGCAACATCGGCACGCTGGTCTCGCCATCGGCACCGCCCGTTTGCAACGTCTTCACCTGCGCCTCGGCCTTCGTGAGCTTTTCCTTGAGCGAAGCGTTTTCTGAAAGCAGGTCAGCCATCTTTTGCTCGGTGTTCTGGCTCTTCGCGGCTGCGAGCTGTTGCTGGGCCGATTCCAGTTTCGCGCGAAGATCCTTCGCTTCGTCGAGAGCGCTCGTCAGCTGTTGCTTCGTCGAGGCCAGTTCCTGTTTCAATCGGCCGATCTCGTCCTTGAGCTTGTTGATTTCCTCGCTGCTGGGCGGGGAGATCTGCGAGGGCGAAGACGGCGGTGTCTCGCGCGCGGTGGGGGTGGACGGTGCGGGAGCCGAAGGTGGTGTCGCTCCGGGGTTGGCGTCCTTCGCGTCCTTCAACTTGGCAATTTTATCGCGGCAATATTTGATGCGATATTTGACGATGCCTTCTTCCCAGCCCTCGGGAAGCTGCTGCAAGCGCTTCTGCGCTTCGTCATAGCGCGCCGCCGCGGAGGCGGCCTGGCCATCGGATTCCAGTTTTTCCGCTTCCTGAATCAAAAGGTAAATCTGGAGATAGTCTTCCTGTGGTCCGGCGTGAACAGGCGAAAGGGACGCAGCGCCCACAACCCAAAAAAGGGCGAGGAGCGGCATGAGCAGCGATTTAGACATGCGGGGGAGAAATTAACGGTTTTAGTGGTAAAAAGTCAAACACGACAATCACTGTGTCGTATTTATATCGAAAGCGTTAGACGCCAACGGACGTCCAAATCTTCACCCTTTTGTCACACGCCAAAGCGGCGGTCTCATTGACAATCCTCTCCCACTATGATATTTGCTCTCTACGTTCGTACCAACCTTCGGGTAGGTGGACTTATGGAGGAAACTCTCAGTCAGAATGTGCTGGTCTTGAACCGGCTCTGGCAGGCAGTGAATATTTGCTCCGTCAAAAGAGCGTTTATGCTGCTATACCAAGGGCACGCCCACGTCGTCGACGCCTCCAGCGGCAGCTTCCAGACAATGACGTTCGATCAATGGCACGATGTCTCGCGCAATTATCAGGGCGATGACGTCGTCCACACCATCTCCTTCAAGATCCGCGTACCGAAGGTGATCCTGCTGATGTTCTTCGAGCGGATGCCGAAGAAGGAAGTCAAATTCACCCGACACAATATCTTCGAGCGGGACAACAACACCTGCCAGTACTGCGGACACAAGTTCGACCGCAAGGATCTGAATCTCGACCATGTCGTGCCGCGCGATCGCGGCGGCGAAACGAGTTGGGAAAATATTGTCTGCTCCTGCATCAAGTGCAATAGCAACAAGGGCAATCGCACGCCGTCGGAGGCAGGCCTGAAGCTGCTGAAGAAGCCGAAGCGGCCAAAGTGGCGACCGTTGCTGCAAATCCATTTCTCCCGACCGGCCGATGAATCGTGGAAACATTTCCTCGATCTCGCCTACTGGAACGTCGAACTCACAGAGTAGGCAAACGGCTTTAGCAGGAAATCAAGAAAAGGATTTCGGTCATTCCTTTTCCCTTCCTGTTCCGCTATTCCGCCCCGATGGTTTTCGGAAACGGACAATCCGCGCACGCGCTTGCATCGGTCCGGCAATAATCGTGGTAGATTTGCAACAGCCCCTGCTGCACGAGAGTTTCGTGAAGATGCGGCTTCAATTCGATGCCACCGAGCACCCGCTGTCGTGCGAGTTCAGTCACGGAATTCGCCGCGCTCTCACTCTCATGCCAGCCTCGAATGGCCGTACTCGCATTCGCCTGATGCACGAGCGGCCAAAAGACATTGAGCAGCAGATCGTTGATCCGCTCCGCGCCAATAAGGTGATGCGGCTTCGACAGCGATCGCGCGGTGAACGTGGTATGCCGGTCCCAAAACGGATCGTGGATGCCGTCGAGCAGGCGACGAAAAGCGTCCGCATCGCGAGCCGCCACCGCCTCGTGCAAACGCGAAAGGCGCGGCACCAGTTCCGCCATTGCGGCGAGCCGTCGCTCGGGCCGGTTCCAGGGACGCAGCCCCGACAGCTTCCACGGCGAGCGGGGCAGGATGGCGTAGTCGTACCGCGCACGGATCTTCCACCAATGCTCCCACTGCGGCTTGATCCACTCGCGCACTTCGGGGTCGAACGCTTCAAGACTCGTCGCGGGCAGCAATCCCGAAAGTCCGAAAATCCGGGCAAGCCGTTGCTCGCGCGTGAGCTTGAGCATCATCGCGTACGGCAAGCGCTGGGCGAGAAGTCGAAACGGAATCTTGTTCGCGGAATAACCAAGTCCCTCCGCGAGCGCTTCCCAGAGCGTCTGTTTCTCGCCAACCGCATCGATGCGCCAGCCGAGCCGCTCCGCTTTTTGATTCAGGCGAAACGCGCCCGCCGCGCGGAGTAAATTCAGTGCGGTCCCGGTCGGTTGCGTGGCGAGCCAGCGCTGGCAGCGGCCCGGTTGCGCGGCAGGCAGGGGTCGCGAATCGATGAGCGGCGAAATATACCCGCGCACCTGCTCCCACGGGGCGAGGAGTTGCTCCTTCAAAATCACCTGCGGCACGTGGCGAAAGTTTTCGGTCGCTGGAAAGAATGTCTTCGTCGGCGTTTCCCACACGACATGTAAAATCGTTTCGTTGTAAGCGGGGTCGGTGTGATGACCGTGCGCGTCCCAATCACCGGCGCGGAGATGAAGCTCGACCGCGCCGACGCGCAAGGTGCCGTCGGGCAAACGGATCGCCGCCTGCAGGAAGTCCGGTCCCGCGCCGTGATTCCAGTTTCCCGGCTGGACGATCTCGATGCGCACACCTTCGTCAGTCTCGATCACAGGCCGCATCCAGTGCTCAAACCAGACCGCCTGCAATTGTTCCTCGTTCGGCGGTCTCGGCGGCATTTCGGCCAGTGCGGAAGCTGACTGGTATTGAGGCGAAAATGATGTATAGGTAAGGAAGTTCTCCATTCCTATGCTGCGACTCTCGCCGTTACCCCTTGGATGTTCACTCCTGCTGTTCATGGCTGGCACGCTCCACCCCATCTCACCCGCTGAAGAGCCGACCGTCAAGGCCGTGCAACGCGCCCTGCCAAGCGTGGTCAATATTCAAACCGAACGCATCGTGCAGCGCACCGTGGCCACGGACGTGGATTTGTTCATGCGCCGTTACTGGGTGATGAAGCAGCCGGTTTACAGTCTCGGCTCGGGACTGCTCATCTCGCCGGACGGTTACATCGTCACGAATCATCACGTGGTCGAGATGGCGGAGGGGTTGAAGATTCGCGTGAGTTTCTACAACGGCTCAAACTATGAGGCGAAGCTGATCACGAGCGACCCGGACAAGGATCTGGCGCTGATCAAAATCGAGGACCCGAAGGAATTGCCCGCGTTCGATCTGAAAACGATTTCTCCCAACCTGCTCGGGCAAACGGTGATCGCGGTGGGAAATCCGGTCGGTTACGAAAACTCGGTCAGCCAGGGCATTCTGAGCGCGACAAATCGCCGCCTCGCGACGGATAACGGCGAGATGACGGGCCTATTGCAAACCGATGCAGCGATTAATCCCGGTAATAGCGGCGGTCCGCTGATCGACATCAACGGTAATCTGGTGGGGATCAACACGGCGAAATATTCCGCCAACGCGGTCGAGGGCATCGGCTTCGCCATCCCCGCCGGAGTGGTGGTGCCGTGGGTGTCCGATGCGATCGCAGTAGCGAAAGGCCAGAAAGCCGCGCCGGAACCAGTGCTCGCAGAGGTGCTGCGGCAACGATTCGGTTTCGTGTTGCATGAGCTGTCGGCCTCGGCCGCGCAGACTCTCGGATATCGCATCAACGGTGGCTTGCTGATTCGGGATGTTATCGATGATGGGCCAGCGGATCGCGCAGGCTTGGTCAAAGGGATGGTGGTGATCGGCATTTCGTTCGACGGCCGGACGACGCACCCAATCCTGGGCACGGACTCGCTCCCGCGTGAAATTCAGGCGCTAAAGCCGGGTCAAAAAGTGCGCTTCACTGTGGTCGCGCTCCTCACCAACGGAATCTATCGCCAGCAGATCGGTCGCGTCATCACCCTCGAAGCGCGCTGAGACTTTGAGGCTCCGCCCCACCCCCCGCTCAAGGGGCTGAGCCCCTTGAGAATCCTCTTCTTTAGGCGGCTGACTTTTTTGCGCGGACGCAAAAGATGTCAGCCGCCTAAAGGGAGTTTTTCTCAAAGAGTTCATACCTTATACGAGGATAGAAACCCGCGTTCTCATGCCCCCTCAAATGGTAAAGATTTGCGTTTGAAATTCACTTGGGCCGAATTCGAACTTTTACGTCTGCGTAAAAAGCAAATTCGGCCCAATGTGGGGTTTCCAAAGGGAATCATTCCCTTTGGCGGGGGAGTGGGGGCAGCGCCCCTAAGTCGTACACAGCGAGATGCGCGTTGTGGTAGAGAGGCGTGGGCCAATCGGAGGAGTGATTCCACGCGGGATCATCCGAGCGCAGGACGAGATAATCCGCACCGAGCGGCGCGAGTGTGGCGCGCACATCGACCCAGAGCGGCGGTTTTGTCGCGAAGAGCGGTTTGAGACGCGCGAGCAATCCTTCGTAATTCTCGCGGCGAATGCCGAACATCGTGCTGTTGTACAAGTCCGCCACAATCGCCTGACGGTTCGCGTAGAGGAAGAACGGCGCTTCCACGTGATGATCCGGATTCAGCGCGATGCGCGCCGGGCGCGGCGTGTGCTGCCGCAGCCAGTTGTACCCCTCGCGATAGGCGGCGAGTCGCTCGGCGGTGTGGTGATCATCCGGCAAGGCGAGGCTCGAGTAGGGCGCATCGGTCACCAGCTTCGGACAATCCAGCAGCGCGTTCGCGCAACGCACCATCAGCGGATCGACCACGGCGGAGAGGAAGCCGAAACCGAGCGCGAAAAGTGTGATCTTCCATAGGCGCGGAAAGCGAATCGCCGCCCGCGCGCACAGGGTCGATTGCGCTCCGGTCAAGGCCGGGAACAGCGAGAGGAAGAGCGGCCAGCACCACAACACGCAGGCGGCTTGGGCGAAGAGAACACCGCGCCAGCCGAAATCATTATGTCGCACGGTGGAGGCCACGAACGACACGAGAATCAGGCTCGTCCAGAACATCACGCGCAGGAAAAGTTCATGCGGCGTCAGAGAAGCGTTCAAGCCCCATACGCGCCAGATCAGCAACGCGCCAAGCAGCGGGAAACCGATCTCGATGCTGTAGTTCAGCGGCAGGCAGAGGAAATCGATCAGCGATTTCCACGGTTCACCGAGCGCATGGGTGAAGGTGAATCCGCGGATGTGAAAGCCGAGCGGCGCCTCGGTCAGTTGACTCGCATGATTCAGCTCGAGAAAGAGCGGCAGGATCGCGAGCGCCGCGACCGCTCCCGCGCCGAGCCACAGGGCGATCTCGCGAAGATCGCCGCGCGTGAGGAGAAATACCAGCCAGACCACCGCGATGGCGGCCGCGACCATGCCGATCCAGAGCGACATCCCGGCGGCGGAGGCGAAGGCCAATCCCGCAAGCAGAATGGGCAACCGGCGCGAGCGGAGCGCGGTGACCGATGCGGTGCGGAGCAGCAGAAAGCCGGTCAACGTGATCACCAGCGCGGCCGCATGATGCGGGGTGGTGATCAACGTGTTCAACCAGCCGAAAACCGGATCGCTACCCGTGTGCAGCACCGAGAGAAAATCGAGCCGCAGCGGTTCGCCACTGTAGAGGTACAACGCCACGCGAATGGCCAGCAGCAGCGAGGCGAGACCACCGATGCTGAGGAGCAAAAGCAGGGACAACCGGCGCGACGAATGCCGCGTCGGGTCCGGCGGATAGAGCAGCGAGAGGAATTGATGCAGTACCGCGAAGAGCGCCACCCCGGCCCAGAAGACACTCGCCAGCACGGCCGCACGGGGCGAAATCCAACTCCCCACCGTGAAAAACGCACAGACGTTGTGCCACAGGTAGTAGTAGCACAGCGGCATCGTCTCGCCCGGATGGAAGGCCGGATTCGCGGGCGGAATCCCGTCGCGCGCGATGGCATCGGTGACCATGACATGCTTGGACCAATCGAAGGCCGTCGTCGCGGCGTAAAGGCGATTACCGCACGGCAGATCCACATTCATCACAATCACCAGCGCCAGCCACGCCAGCGCGGCGATCAGGTAGGGGCGAAATCCGCGCCGGGGGACCGGTGGCGTTTCCGGTGAAACAACGGGCAGTCGGTGCGGCAGAAACGCGATGTAGAGTCCCACCAGAATCAGCGTAGCGAAGGTCGGCCCGGCAAATCGTTGCAGAAGATAAAGCGTGATCGGGGCCACCGCCATCGAGAGGAGAAGTTCCGCGCCGAGGGATTCCGGGAATAGCGGTCGCAGGAAAGGGAAACGAAAAAGCAGGATCTTGCCCGGCAAATAGAGCAGCACCGGAAACAGCGCCACCGCCAGCAGCACACTCCCAACCTGTTCGGCAAGATAAGTCATGAGGGTGAATGCCTAGTTTCGACCAAGGATGCCCCCGGTCAAGGCTGATTCTGCGTCGTGCGGCCCGAAAAGAGATTTAGCGAGCAAGAAAGAATGGCAGGCATTTGGGGAAACTTCTGCGGAAGCACAGAAATGACAAAGGCGGTACCGGGATGGTACCGCCTTTGCGTATCAAAAGGGGCGACTCTTTACTGCGCAGCGCTGGCTGTTTGCGTCAGCATCGTCGGCATTTGCGTGCCCTTCGAGGTGGAGCGCCAGCGGACCCATTCGGAGAGCGCGGCGTAGCGGGCTTGATTCAACATTTCGTTCTGGAGCTGCGTTTCGAACGCACCGTACGTCTTGCGATCCGGGGCTTGGCGCACATCGAGGTAACCGATCACGCCGCCGCCGGCGGTGGGGACGAACTGGCTGACTTCGCCGGTCTTCAGCGACATCACAAGACGACGGGCCAGCGCGAGCTTCGGATCATTATTTAACTTTTGATCGCCGGGGACGAATACGGGCAGCGTATCCACCGTGAGCTTGAGCTGTGCGGCAGCCGTGCGGAATGGAACGCCCTTTGCAATTTCGGCCTTGAGCTTTTCCGCCGCGGCATTGCCGGCTTCCTGCATGAGCGTCAGGGCCTTGCGATTCTTCAGTTGGGCTTCGATCTGGCCGCGGACTTCGGTAAGTGGCAGCGGCTGGCTCGGGATGACTTCTTCCAGTTTGAGAACGTAGAAACCATTGTCAGTTTCGACCACGGAACTCGTCGGACGATCCGCTCCGAGAGCGAACGCGGCACGATTCAGGTTCGGGCTCGGCGGCAGCGGCGCGGCAGACTCCTCGGCGGTGAAGAAGCCGGTGGTGGTGACATTCAGGTTATGTTTCTTCGCAACCGTGGCAAAATCGGGGCGCTTGCTGGCAGCGGCGGCATCGGGTTCCGGTTCCAAGGCAAGGGCAAATTCCAGCGCCTGCTCGCCGATCTTGCGACGGGCGTCATCCTTGGCCGGATCCGCCTTGGCGGCGGGAGCCGGAGCCGGGAAGACGACGAAGCTGACGCGGCGGCGTTCCTTGGTGCGCAAGGCGGGATTCACGTCGACCTGATTTTTATAATCGCGCTCGATTTCCTCGGCGGTAACGGTGACTTGACTGAGGTAATTCTTCAGCGGGAAGTTGATCGTGCTGAGGGTGACCGGGCTATAGATCAAGTCAAACTGGACAGCGGCCTGCCCGAGCGGCATTTGGACCGGGGCGACAATCAGCTTCTGCATCCGCTCCACGGTCAACTCCTCGCGGATGATCTCAGTAAAACGCAATTCACTGATGCCCATCGATTGCTGGAAGTACTTGACCAGACCTTGGTAGCGTTCGGGTTGATAGACGCCATCCTTTTGCAGCGCCGGCATGTTGCGGATAAACTGGATCACCTGTTCATTGGAGGTTTCGAGCCCAACCTTCTTCGCGTTCGCCAGCAACAACAGCCGCTGCCAGGTTTCCATCTGGATCTGATGACGGATCTGGGGAGATTCCGGGATTTGGTTCCCATAGCGCAGGGTCAGCAGAGCGTAGACGGCGCTTTCCGCCTCGCGGAATTGCTCCGGGGTGATGTTGTGCCCGTCAATCTTCCCGAGATTAATCTGCGGTCCGCGATCCGCCACCGGCATCGCGGTAAAGAACGTGAAGGAAATCGCGATGATGATGAAGACGATGATGAGGAGGGGACGCAGGGACCGTTGAATGAGGTTGATCATAAATAAAATTGGTGAAAAAAGTGGATGGAATTAGATTTTCTGCGGTTGACCCTCTGTAAATAGACTGCTAAATGAATTTAAATTATCGTGATGGATATTACTTGTAAGCCACTTTACCGCAGTTTCCTCGTTTGCGTGGGGCTTTTGCTTGCCATTTCTGCGATGCATGGGCAAGACAAAATCGCATTAAAGACGGGACAAGAAGTCACCGGGAAGATTCTCGAGGTGGCCAACGGCAGCGTCAGCGTGTCGGTTGGAGCAGGCACAATTCCCTATCCGCTGGCCAATATTGCCAGCGTGGAAATGGCGGCGCCGGCAGAGATTGAAAAAGCGCGCGCAGCCTCGGTCGATCAGGCGATTATCTTGCTGGAACCTCTCGTCAAAAAATTCAAAGGCCTTCCCGCAGACTGGGTGCCCGACGCCATGGTACGCCTCGCTGAGAGTTATTCCCAGACTGGCAAAGAGAGCGCCTCGATCGCCGTCTTCCAGGATATGGTCAAGCTCTACCCCGGCAGCCGCCATCAAGTACGCGCCCAGGCGGGATTGGCCAAGGCGGCCCTCAAGGAGGGCAAGCTGGACGAAGTCCTGACCAGCCTCGCACCGCTCATTGCCCAGGCGAACAAAACCTTCTCTCCTTCGCAGGAAGACGGCCGAGCCTACTCCGAAGCCTTCTTGATTCAGGGTCAGGTCTTCGAAAAGCAGGGTAAACTCAAGGAAGCTCTGGAAAGTTATTTGACAGTTGTGACGGTGTTTTATCAAAATCCCGCCGCAGCGAAAACCGCGCAGGAGCAGGCGGACTCGCTCCGAAAAAACAACCCTCAAGTCGTAGTTGAATAGAAAACTCATATCATGAAGATGTACTCCCGACTCGCCTGGTTCGCAGGCTTAGCATTGATCGTTATTCTCTTGGGAAGCGCGGACCTTGGCTGGGCGCAGGAAGCCGCCGCGGCGGGCGAACCCGCTGCCGCCGGCACGCATGACAAGACCTTCATCGAAGTGATGAAGGAAGGCGGTCCGGTCATGATCTTCCTCGTCATTGCCTCGATTTTGGTGATGACCTTCACGGTTGAAGGCTTCCTCAAGCTCAACAAGCGCAAGCTCGCCCCCCCTGCCCTCATCGCCCGCCTGCGCGAGTCGGTCACCACCGGCAACTATCAGGAAGCCTGGAGCATCTGCCAATCGAACCGTTGCTTCGTCAGCGCCGTTCTCGGATCCGCCCTGGAACGCATTGGCCGCGGCAAGGACCAGACCGATTTCGCCGTGCAGGAAGCCTCGCTGCGCGAAGGCACGCTCCTCAAGATGAACGTCACCTATCTCTCCGTTATCGGCGTTGTGTCGCCCATGATCGGGTTGACCGGAACCGTCATCGGTATGATCAAGGCGTTCAGCACCCTTGGCGCGAGCGGTATCGGCAATCCGCAGGGATTGGCCTCGGCCATCGGTGAAGTGCTTGTGTGTACGGCGGCCGGTCTGGTCGTCGCCATTCCGGCGTTCGTGTTTTTCTACATTCTCAAGAGCATGGCCACCAGCGCCATCCTCGTCGCGGAATCGGAAGTGTACCACCTGCTCGACGATATCCCCTTCGACCAGATTTCCGGCCTGCGCATTGGCGAAAGCTTCTCGTCTAATGCGGGCGCCCCGGCCCCTGAAGCCGCCGCGGCCGCGGCCGCCACCTCGCAACGAGTGTCCCGCTCGATGACGACCAATTGCCCCCAGTGTAACGCCGCCATCACCCCCGGCACCAATCCGTGCCCGAACTGCGGTGTCGTGCTGGAATGGGATAATTAATCGAATAACGGACCCACTCCCCATCTCCCCGCTTGCGAAGGCGGGGAAACGGGCGAAAGTATATTTAAAGTCGAACCACACCGCGCCGTATGAAAAGAAAGCAGCGCTTCAAGAATCAGGAAGCCGAGGCCGATCCGGAGTTTCAGGTCGCCCCGATGGCCGACGTGCTCTTCGTGCTCCTGATCTTTTTCATCAGCATCACGTCGACCGAAGTGTTGCGCAAGGATGCCGGTCTCGTCCTGCCCGACGCCGACAAGGCGTTGCAAGCCGACAAGGCCAAGAACGCAGGTCAGGTGGTCATCAATCTGTCGTGGTTTCCCATGACGCGCACCAGCTCGGTCAAGGTCGACTCGATGCGCTTCGACGACGTCAATGCCCTCATTCCGCTCCTGCAGGAACGACTCGCGCAGAACCCGCTTTTGCGCGTGCTGATTCGTGCCGACAAGGACGTGGAATACAGCTATGTGGCCGACATCATGCGCGCTTGCGCACAGGCCAATATTGGCAACGTGACTTTTGCCGTCATCACCGGTGGTGAAACGCCGAAAACCGAGAGGGAGAAGAGCTAATATGTCCGGCGGTGGAGGTGGAGAGGAAGGCGAGTTTGGACTGCAGATCGCGCCCTTGTTGGACGTGCTCTTCGTGCTGCTCCTGTTTTTCATGATTTCGGCCGGCTCGCAGAAACGCGAAGGCGAACTCGGCATCCGCCTGCCCAGTAACGGCGGCAGCGCCGGGGTGACGGTGGAGACTCCCATCCGCATCGACATCACGCCCGACGGCGTCGTGAAATATAACGACTCCCCGGTCGATAGCCGCAGCAGCAAAGACATGCCGGATCTGACCTCCAAGCTGAAGAATATCGTGGAGAAATTCGGCGATAAACAACCGGTCATCATTACTCCGTCCAAACAGACCCGGCAGGAACGCGTCATCGATGTGCTCAACTCCTGCGGGGCCGCGAAATTAAAGAGCGTTGCCTTTGGCGCACCGCAGAACTGATCTTTTAACCAGCCTTTCCCACCATGCACGCCCCCCGCAAAGATACATTCGCCGACAAGCTCTTGCGGATGCGCTATTTTCTCTTTGCCGTCCTGCTGCACCTGATTGTGTTCTTCATGCTCAGCACCGTCGTCCTCTTCAAGGGCGTCTCGCCGCAGGAAGAATTCGAATCCGGGTTCATCGCCGGCGGTGGCGGTGGTGGCGAACCGCCTCCCCCTCCACCACCTCCCACGGAAACCATGCCGGTGCAGACGCAGGACCCGAACAAGTCTAAGACCGAGGTCTTCAACATCGAGACCCCCGCGCCCGACGCCCCGAATATTCCCATTCCCAGCTTCACGCCGCAATTGCCGGTCGCCAACAAGACGATCCAGCAACCGAAAGATCTGGCGAAAAGTGATTTCCAGAATCGCGCCAAGGACATTCGCAGCATGATCGAAGGCGGTCAGAAGCGCAAGATCGGTTCCGGCAGCGGCAAGCAGACCGCCGCCGAGTTCAAGTGCTACATTGCGCAATACGCGCAGGGTGACTGGTCGACCACCATCGAACTCAAGGACGGCAAAGTGTGGCGAGGCAGTATCGTCAATTTGCTCTTCATGATCTCCGAGTGGAGCCGCAATAAAATCCGCGCGAACGTGGTCCCGGTGCCGCTGAAACTTTCCAGCTCGGAGATCTTCGACATCAAGCCGCCCTTCATCTACTTCACCGGCCACAAGGACTTCGTTCTCACCGAGCAGGAAGTGGAAAATCTCCGCAAATATCTCATCCAGGGTGGAGCCATCTGGGGCGACAACGGCCTCGCGGGCAAAGGCTCGCGGTTTGATGTGGCCTTCCGCCGCGAAATGAAGCGCGTGCTGCCCAGCGAAGATCAGCAATTCGTCGCGCTGCCGGACGATCACCCCATCTACACCCGCAGCTTTTTCCCCATGCAGGGTCCACCTGCCGGAATGAATTTCTATCAGGAACCGATTGAAGGCATCAACATGGACGGCACGCTGGCCATCATCTATACCCTCAATAACTACAGCGATATGTTCCGCATGGCTTTCAAGCCCGGCACCAATGAGCCCGACACGACGGACGCCCCCGACAAGATGCGCATCACCAACTGGGAAATGTGGAAATACCGCACCGTGTACTACCGCAACTTCACCCCCGAAGCGTGCAAGGCGTCCTATGAGCTCGGCATGAACATCGTCGTCCACCTCCTCACTCGCTGGGACGAAAAACTGTTGCTGGCACCTTAACCTGATTGTTGACGCATGACTTTTTTTCCTTCGATGTCCCAGGCGCTCGTGACGGCTGCCACCGGGTTGGCCCTTCTCTCCGCTGCAGCGCTGCACGCGCAACAACCATCTGCGACGAACTCCGATTTGCTGCGCGGTCTCGGCTCCTTCGAGAAATCCTACACAGCCACGCCTCCCTGGGGTGGCGTTGATAGTGGCGATTATCTGCGCGGATTCCAAGAGACGGCCCCCATCGTCATGTCCAACGGGCAGGTCGATCAAATGTCCGTTCCCACCTCGGTGGCTGTCGCGGATCTCAACGGGGACAAGCTGAATGACCTCATCGTGGCCGATCCGAGCGGCATCATCTGGTACTATCCGAACAGCGGCACCGCGACCGAACCGAAATTCACTTTCGGAGAAACCATTCCCATCTGGCTGCGCGGCTTTCTCAGCAATGAAGGCGGCGAACAACGCGCCATTGCCTGTAACAAGATTATCGCCACCGACTTCAATGAAGACGGCAAGGTCGATCTCATTTGCGGCACGTTCATGGGGGAAATTTATTTCATCCCGAATACGGGCAGCGCATCAACACCCAAGTTTAGCCTGCCCGATAATCCGAAGGAATATGTCATCAACACCCGCACCGATGGCAAACTCTGGGGCACTTTCTTTGCACCGCTCTACGTGGATTTCACCAAGGCTGGTCGCCGCGATTTGATTCTCGGGGACGGCACTTATGCAGCAAATAATATCTACTACTTCCCCAATGCGGGTACGACCCAGAGCCCCCGCTTCAGCGAAAAAACCCGGCAAGTTTTGATTCAAGGCTTGGGCCGCGAGCACCTCACGCCCCAAGCGGTGGATTGGAATAACGACGGCATGCTCGACATCATCACCGGCGAGCGCGACGGCAGCGTCACAGTTTTCATCTGCAAATCGAACGATCCGAAAAAATTCGCCTTCGCAGAACCCCTGCCAGTCAAATTCGGTTCCTCCACCAAGCTCGGTTCCCTTTCGAATCCCGTCCCCGTGGATTTCAATGGCGACGGCCTGTTCGACATCGTCGTAGGCCGAACCAACGGCCGTGTCGCCGTGGCCCTCAACAAGGGCAAGCCGGGCGCTCCGGTTTTCGATGCTCCCCAAGAAATCAAGGGCGCCCAGGTTTACCCCAAATATTTGGCTCCCACCGGCTGGACCTTGGATGCTCCGCCGCAAGCGACTTTCCAAGTGTTTCGCCTGGTGACCGGGCAGGATCCGGCCTCGCTGACAGGACCGGAAAAAGACCGCGCAACGCTCGCCTTTGAGGCGGGTCTCAATCCTCCCTCCGGCTCCACCGGCAAGTACGCGGGCAAGCTCGAATTCCTTCCCGATAAAGGAAAATACTTCACCACCCAGGTGACCCTACCCAACGACGCCGCGTTTAACATCAAGTACGACGGCGGCATGCAATTCAAGCCCGAGACGAATTACGAAATCACCGTCTGGGTACGTGGGAGTGGCTGGGCCAAGTCCATGCTCGTGATCGGTGGCGGCGACCGCCTAACGATCACCGATCCCAAGACTGGAGAAAAGAAATACAAGTGGGTCAGCTACAGCAAGACCGAGGACTTTACGATGAGCGGCGGCTGGAGCAAGGTTTCCAAGACCTTCCGCTACAGCAAGGATAAGGACACGCCCGCCGCAGACAAGACGACCCCGAACGGTTTTGGCATCGCGATCAAGCTGGAAGGCAAGGGCAAGGATTTCTATATTGACGATGTCACGGTGGTGGAGAAGAAGTAGCCGCCCTATCTTTTCTTATGAAACCGCTCATAGCACTACTCGCTTGGGCGGTTTTTATTTTTCCGCTGGTGGCCGCGATGGAGGAATCGCGCGATCCCGACGTTCTCTATTTCGATCAGAACCTGCCGGAGAAAATCATCGTCGCGCTCGAAAAAAACGCCAACGTTTACCTCGATAAAGACCTGCAAACCCTGGCCGCTTCTCTTCCTCCCGGCACCAAGGTGCAAATTCTTGGACTGGTCAACGACGGCAACTATTTTGTCTCCACCAAATACCGCGGCACACGCATCGAAGGCTGGGCCTTTGCCGGAGACTTTCCACCCCTGGACCCCAAACTGATCGAGGCCGCGAAGAAGAGCCAGCTCTGGCGCGAGAATGTGCAGCGGGCCATCAAAGAGAAGCGAGTTGTGCAGGGCATGACCTTTGAGGACGTGAAAAAATCGCTCGGCAAACCGGATCGCACGTCCTCCCGTCAGGATGCGCAAACCAAGTTCGATACCTGGATGTATATCACCTACGAACTCGTCCCGCAAAACAGCTACGTCACCGATGCGTGGGGACGCGTGACAATCCAAACCATCTACGTCAAAAAACCCATTGGAGAATTAACGGTCGAATTTAACAGCGGAATCGTCACGGGCATCGAAGAGCACCGGCGCCAGCGCGAATAACTCCTATTTCGAGAACATGCATTCGATTGACGTCTGCAAGAACCTTAGCAAAATCAACCTCATTATTCCTATTATGAAAGCCACCCTCATACTGACCGCCCTCATTGGATTATTCCTCGCTTCTCCCCGGCTCCAAGCGGGAGATGTGACCTTCTCGGATGCGCCGGCACCTGCCATCGTGCTGAATGGTCTCGATACCTACCGCACGGGAACCTCCAGCGCAGCGCTCGATGTGTGGTTAACCAGTTCGGCCTTGGGCAAGGCGCAAGAAACGCGCGATGCCTTGCAAAAGCAATTCACCCAATTTGAAACCACCAATGGCAAGATGCTCCGCTTTGAACAAATCGGCGGCGTCAGCCCTTCGCCCTCCGTGCGGGTGAACTGGTACACGATCTGTTATTCCAAAGGCGTTGCCTTCGTGGAATTCACCTCCTACCAGGGAAAATCCTCCTGGATCATCACGAATATCCGCCTCTCGACCGACTACCGGGACATTCTCCCCGCCTGGCAGATTCCCATCGAACGCTAGGCACGCCACGTTGCATCCAACGGCGGCACAGCGTGCCGCTGGAGCTGGCTACTCTTCCACCCGCGGCTCGTTTGCCGGATCTTTCGGCGTGCGGTGCGACCACATGAAGTAGAGGTTGCGCAGATACAGGGGCAGCGGCATCGCCGTCATGATCACGCCGACGGAATCCTTTTGATAGAAAGCGAAGTAGCTCAGCGTCAACAGGCAACCGATCACGCTGCATTCCCAGAAACCGTGCGGGATAACGCTCTTCTTGGCTTTTTCCGAGGCCAGCCATTGCAGCAAAAAGCGAATGCCAAAAATAAAGCTGCCTGACAGGCCCACGATTTTCCACGGGTGAATGACGATTCCGAGGAATGTCGTTTCAGCAAAAAAGTCCGGTATCATCCCGCTACAGTCCGCACGGGGTCGATTTTTGACAAGCTCTTTTCGCCAGCACGACGTGGGCAAGGGCTTGCGCTGGCGGGTCAGAGCTTCTAATATGTCCCCTTTCCCATGAATCATCTACGCGTAGGACTTGCTGGAACCGGTACCGTTGGTGGTGGCGTTTGGCGTCATCTCCAATCCAATTTTGACGTGCTCTGCAGCCGCACCGGCGCGGAGATTTCCATCACCCGCGTGGCCACCCGCGACCCCGCCAGTGTCCAACGTCTCGGCATTCCCGCCGCCTTTGTCAGCGACGACTGGCGCGCGCTCGTGGATGATCCCGAAATCGATCTCGTCGTGGAGCTCATCGGTGGCACCACGCATGCCTACGAGCTGATCAAGACCGCTTTGCAAAAGGGCAAGCACGTCGTCACCGCCAACAAGGCGTTGCTTTCCAAGCATGGCGAAGAACTCTTTGCTCTTGCAGCGAAACAGGAACGTCAATTGTTGTTCGAAGCCAGCGTCGCCGGTGGCATCCCGATCATCAAGTCCCTGCGCGAAGGACTCATCGCCAACCGGATCAATGCCCTTTACGGCATCATCAACGGCACCTGCAATTATATCCTCACCAATATGGCCGAGCGTGGCATTGATTATGCCGAGGCACTCGCCGATGCGAAGGCCAAGGGCTACGCCGAAGCGGATGAAAGCCTCGATGTGGACGGTCACGACGCCGCGCACAAGGCCGCCATTCTCGCCGCCATCGCGTACGGTTTCTGGATTCCCGAGGAGCATCTCTTCACCGAGGGCATCCGCAATGTCACCCGTCTCGACATCCAGTACGCCCGCAAACTCGGCTACGAGATCAAACTGCTCGGCATCATCAAATCCGACAAGAGCGGCGCGGTCGAAGTGCGCGTCCATCCCACGCTCGTCCCACAAAAGCACGTGCTCGCATCCGTCAACGGCGTGTTCAACGCGATCTTCGTGCAGGGTGATGTCGTCGGCGATACGCTTTTCTACGGACGTGGTGCCGGCGCCGACGCCACCGCCAGCGCTGTGCTCGGCGATATTGCCGAGGTGGCACTCCACCTGCCCACCTCACGCAAATGTCGCTCGGTCGGCACCGAAGCTCTTTATCCGAAGCTCAAGACCATCGATGAAATCGTGTCGCGCTATTACGTGCGGCTCAATGTGGTCGATCAACCCGGCGTTCTGGCCAAGGTGGCCAGCATCTTCGCGGCACACAATATCGGCATCTCGTCGGTCATCCAACCGGAAGGCCACGCGGGCGATCAAGTGCCCCTGATCATCATGGTGCATGATGCCCCGGAAAAACACTTTGCCGCCGCGCTCGCCGAAATCGCGCGGTTGGAGACGATCAAGGACGCGCCGGTTCGCCTGCGCGTGGAGGATTTCGCGTGAACTATCGGGGGCTCTGCCCCCACACCCCCGATCAAGGACCAGCGTGACGCTGGACCCATTGATCTCATTTTACTGGATGCAACGTCACGTTGCCCCTTTAGCAGGAGGTTTGGAGGACGGAGTCCTCCATCAAGAAAGGTATTGGTATGAGTTGGAAGGGACTGATTGAGACATATCGTTCGCGATTGCCGGTGACGGACAAGACGCCGGTGATCACGCTTTTGGAAGGGAACACCCCATTGATTCCCGCGCCCCGCTTTGCCCGGCACGTGGGCGGCGACATTTCGCTATATCTGAAATTCGAAGGATTAAATCCCACCTGCTCCTTCAAGGATCGCGGCATGACCATGGCCGTCTCCAAGGCCAAGGAAAACAATGCGTGCGCCGTCATCTGCGCCAGCACCGGCAACACCTCCGCTTCCGCAGCCGCCTATGCCGCCCGCGCGGAAATCAAGTGCGTCGTCATTCTCCCCAGCGGAAAAATCGCGCTCGGCAAATTGGCACAGGCCATCATGTACGGCGCGGAGATTGTCGCAATCGAAGGCAATTTTGACGACGCCCTGCGCATCGTGCGCGAACTCGGCGAAACGCCCGGCGTGGAAGTCGTCAACTCGATCAATCCCGTTCGCATTGAAGGCCAGAAAACGGCCGCGTTCGAAATCTGCGACACGATTGGCCGCGCCCCCGACTTCCATTTTCTGCCCGTCGGCAACGCCGGTAACATCACCGCCTACTGGAAGGGCTTCAAGGAGTATCATGCGGCAGGAGTGGCGAAAGCGACGCCCCGTATGTTCGGTTGGCAGGCGGCCGGTTCCGCACCACTGGTGGAGAATCGCATTATCGAAAAACCCGAGACCATCGCCACCGCCATCCGCATCGGAAACCCGGCCAGCTGGCAGGGAGCAGTCAACGCGCTGAAAGAATCGAACGGCCAGATCGACAAAGTGACCGATGAGGAAATTCTCGAAGCCTATCGTCTCGTCGCGAAACTCGACGGCGTTTTCTGCGAACCCGCCAGCGCCGCGCCGCTCGCGGGCCTGATCAAAGCCTCAAAGCAGGGCAAGATCCCGGCTGGAAGCGTGATCACCGCGACCCTCACCGGTCACGGCCTCAAAGATCCCGATACCGCGATGAAGGTCGGCAGTACTTTCAAGGTTGTCCCCCCCACCAAAGAAGCCGTCCTCAAGGCCGTCGGCTTTTGATGCCGGGGGGCGTTTGCCCCCTATCCTCTATGAAGGCCATCTCCATACTAGGCACTTCCTCGAACGCGGGGAAGAGCTGGCTGGCGACCGCCTTGGGTGCATTGTTGCGGCGGCGGGGATATCGCGTCGCGCCGTTCAAGGCGCAGAACATGTCCAACAACGCGTACGTCACGCTCACCGGTGGCGAGATCGGTCGTGCGCAAGCGGTGCAGGCCGAAGCGTGTGGCGTCATGCCCACGGTCGAGATGAATCCGATTTTACTCAAGCCCACCGGCGAGAACGGCTCGCAGTTGGTCGTGATGGGCGAAGCGCACAGTCATGTCAGCGGCAGCGATTACTATCAGCGCATTGCTCAACTCTGGCCCATCGTGTGCGGCGCGCTTGAGACATTGCAGAGTCAGTATGAGGTCCTCGTTCTGGAAGGAGCGGGCAGTCCGGTGGAATTGAATTTGATGGATCGCGATCTCGTCAATTTGCGACCAGTGCGTCATCTCAATGGACGCTGGATTCTCGTGGCCGACATTGAACGCGGCGGCGTTTTTCCGCAAATCATCGGCACCTATCATTTGATGCCGGAAGAGGATCGGCGACGCGGGCTCGGCGTGGTGGTGAATAAATTTCGCGGCGATCTTTCTCTCTTCAGCGAGGCGCAGGATTGTCTCGCCCAACACATCGCGCTGCCGTATCTCGGCGTGCTGCCTTATCGTGGCGATCTGCAACCCGAGACCGAGGATGGCGTGAATCCCGAGCAGGAGCGCGGCGTGGCGGGCGGAGACAATGTCATCGCGTGGATTCGTTTTCCGCACCATGCCAACACATCCGACGCGGAGCCGTGGTCGCTCGATCGCGGCGTGTCGATTCGCTGGGTGACACGACCCGAGCAACTCGCAGCCGCGAAAGCCATCGTGCTGCCCGGCAGCAAGAACACGATCGCCGATCTCGATTGGCTGCGCACGAGCGGATTGGCCGACGCAATTCTCGCAGCGCATCGGCGTGGCGTTTTGGTCGCGGGAATTTGCGGTGGCTATCAAATCCTTGGCGAGACCTTGAGCGATGTCTGCGGTGTGGCCGGGCAGGCCGGAGAAAAAAAAGGATTGGGCTTGTTACCGCTCGAAACCACGTACGAAAATCGGAAAAAAGTGACACAAGTGGAAACCTTTTTTGCCGACGAATCGTGGCTCTCGTACGAAATTCACATGGGCCAAACCCGGATTTCCACCGCGCTGCCCCAGCTCTGGCAAGTGCGCCGGAATGCTTCCGACGGTAGCCGGGTGGGCGAAGGTTGCCTCCGGGTAAAGTCGACCCAGGGCGGCGCAGTCTGGGGCACCTACCTGCACGGTCTTTTTGAATCCGGCGCCATGCGGACCGAATTCACCCGGCAGGCGGGAATGAGCGGACACGAAGCCGCGAAAGTGTCCTGGCGCGAACACTTACAGACTGTGTATGCCGGGATGGCCGATCTGCTGGAAGAACGGCTGGAGCTGGAGGCGGTGTGGAAGTACCTCGACGCGAAGTAGGAGCCGATCAGCTCCGCAGCAGCGTGGTGCAGTTGTTCACGAAATCCATCAGCGCGAAGGGCTTGTCGAGCACCTTGATGGCGCCGCCTCGAAACGCACGGATGTCGGTGTCCAGATCGTTGCCACCGGTGACGAACATGAATTTCTCCACGTCCTGATGCTGGTTTTTGTCGAGCCAGTCATAGAACGCGATGCCATCCATGATCGGCATATTCACGTCGGAGATAATCAGATCGAAATGATGCGACCGGACCTGACGGATGCCCTCGGCCCCGTTGGACGCCACATAGACTTTGAGATGGAGGCGGCGTTCCAACACGCTTTTGATGGCATGGCGAACGGCTTTATCGTCATCCACGACCAAGGCCAGACGTTGGATCGCTTTGGGCTGGTCACCCGAAAAGGCACCGCGAAAGAAATAGCGAGGGTGTCCTGCCTTCGATTTGGGCAGAACGATTTTGGAGGTTTGAGGGGGAAGATTAGATTTCATGGCCCTGACTCGCTAGTTTTTAAATGTTTCTAATTAATAAGTCGGAGAGTTATTCACAAAACATGAGCAATAATTGCCTATATTAGCGTCCGATTTATTTTGCAGGCCTGATATTTTACAGGCTAAAGCATAACCGAAGTGCGGCCACTTGTACAGCGAAGAGTACGTCATGTGATGTCCTGCAACACTTAGTTGCAGGACTCGTGCCGAAATGCGCGGGCCAGTAAACTTATCGGCGCGACCACGTGAATGGTGATGCCATGCTTACGGGCACCATTGACCAATTGCAGAAAACAGCCGGGGTTGGCGGTGGCAACGATGGGAGCTTGCGTGCCCGCAATATGTTGCATTTTGCGCGCAAGCAACTGGGCGGACATGTCAGGTTGCGTGATATTATACACGCCGGCGCTGCCACAGCACCAGTTCGACTCGGGCAGTTCCACCAGCTTCAGGCCGGGGATGGAGCGCAGCATGGCGCGCGGCTGCTGGGTGATCTGCTGGCCATGGGCGAGGTGACACGATTCATGGTAGGTCACAACCTGGGCGGGTTGATTGCCCTTC
The DNA here is from genome assembly GCA_017849585.1 of Verrucomicrobium sp. Classification (GTDB taxonomy): domain Bacteria; phylum Verrucomicrobiota; class Verrucomicrobiia; order Methylacidiphilales; family UBA1321; genus UBA1321. The sequence goes on along the minus strand of JAFIGT010000011.1, from coordinate 25,763 downwards.
GGCGCGCGCAAACCGATTTCCACGAGCCATTCGTGGATGTCCTTCATTTTGTGCGACCAGATTTTCGCCCGTTCGGCATAGACCGGATCGTGCTCGAGCAAACGATCATAGTGTTTCAGATGCGAACCGCAGCCGCCGGCATTGGTGATGATCGCATCCAGCTTGAAAACGTCGAACATATCGAGCTGCTTGCGGGCGAGATCAGCCGCGGCTTCGAGTTCTCCATTGTGGCCATGGAGCGAGCCGCAACAATACTGCACAGGCGGCGTAAAAACTTCGCAGTCGTGCGCGAGGAGCACATCAACCGTGTCGCGATTAATATCAGAATAGAACAAATCCTGTACACAGCCCGTGAGCAAACCGACGCGATATTTCGTTGTCTTCGGTGTTTCAATCGGGGCGATTAATTGATTCGAGAACTTCGCTTTCACCTCGGGCGTTTGCGCTTCGAGATCCTGATAACGTTGCGGCACGAGCTTCGTTAATTTCAGCGTGCGAATGAGCCACTGCACGCCGGTGACTTCGTAAAGCCAGATCACGCGGCCGAGGAGTCGCATCCAGTGCGGATGCATGAAGAATCCTTTAATTAATGTCGCGCGAATAACATCACGTTTAACGCTTTTCAATTTTCCGGAACGCTCGCATTCGGCGCGCGCCATTTCGAAAAGATGCGCGTAGTCGACGCCCGCCGGGCACGCCGTCGTGCAGGCAAGACAGCCGAGGCAATAATACATTTCGTCACCGAACGCTTCCGTCGCCTCGAGCTGTCCATCGGCGATGCTGCGCATGAGCGCGATGCGACCGCGCGGGCTGTGACGCTCCAGCTTGGTGGCATCGTAGGTGGGGCAGGTGGGCAGACACATGCCGCAGTGCATGCATTGTTGCAACACCGAGTAGTCGAGATCTTTGAGGTGAGAAGACATGGCGTGTGACGGGTGAGGGGGACAATTTACGCAGCGTCGAAGATCTTGCCGGGGTTGAGAATGCCCTTCGGGTCGAGCGACTGCTTGAGCGAGCGGAACAGCGCGATGCTGCCGTCGCCGAGCGCCTTGGCGAGGAACGGTTTCTTGGCGATGCCGACACCGTGTTCGCCGGTGATCGTGCCGCCGAGTTCCACGGCGTAGTCGAAGATCTCGACCATCGCTTTTTCCACGCGCTCCATCTCGACGTGGTTTTTCTCATTGGTAAGGAACGTGGGATGCAGGTTGCCATCGCCCATGTGGCCGAAGGTGCCGATCTTCAAGTCGTACTGCTTCGCGATTTCCTGAATGCGACGCACCATCTTGGCGAGTTCGCTGCGCGGTACAGTGGCGTCTTCGAGAATGGTTGTCGGCGACACGCGCGCGAGCGCGGAGAAGGCGGTGCGGCGGGCGGCGGCGAGCTTGTTCGATTCCTCAACACTCTGCGCGACCTGCACGGAACGCGCACCGTTCTGGCGGGCGAGCGCTTCCATCGCAGCCGCTTCTTCATTGACCGCGGCGGCGTGGCCGTCAGTTTCCATCAGAAGAATCGCTTCTGCATCGAGTGGCAGACCGATCTTGGCGTAGCCTTCCACGCAACCGATGGTCACGCGATCGAGGAACTCGAGCGTACACGGAATGATCTGCGCGGCGATGATCGCCGAGACAGTTTCCGCGGCGGACTCCATGCGGTCATACACGGCGAGCAAGGTCTTGCGCGCGGCGGGTTTGGGGATGAGCTTGAGCAGCACCTTGGTGATGATGCCGAGCGTGCCCTCCGAACCGATGAAGACATCCTTCATCGAGTAACCGGCCACGTCCTTCACACACTTGTTGCCGAGCCAGATCACGGAGCCGTCCGCGAGGACGACTTCCATGCCCATGACGTAATTGCGCGTCACGCCATACTTCAAGCCGCGCAAGCCGCCGGAGTTTTCCGCGACGTTGCCGCCGATGGTGGAAATCTTGCCCGAGCCCGGATCGGGCGGATAAAAGAGACCCGCCTGTTCGGCGCGCGCGGCAACCGTTTGCGTGATCGCCCCCGCTTCGCAGAGGAGCGTCAGGTTGCGCGAATCGACTTCCAGAATTTGATCCATCTTCGTCAGACACAAAACCAACGCGCCCGCCGGGGGCATGCTGCCGCCCGAGAGACCGGTGCCCGAGCCACGCGTGACGAGCGGGAGTCCTTCGGCGGCGCAAAGTTTCACGATGGCGCTGACTTCGCCGGTCGTGCGCGCAAACACCACGGCCAGCGGGAGCTGGTGATCTTGCGCGGCAGTGCCGTCGTAGCTGTAAACGATGAGGTCTTCTTTTTGTGTCAGCACGTTCTCGTTGCCGACGATTTCGCGGAGGGTTTGGAGATCCATAAAAAAAGGGGTAAGGGTCAAAGTGAAGGAAGTAAGGCGACGCCCCCTAGAATGTCCCTTCTGTGTTTAAAACTGAAGAGAAAAAGGGGCCTCGTTTCGATAGTGTAAATAAAATCGGCATTTTTCCCTCGGGAAATGAGGGGAAAGCATCTCTATTGAAAAATTTAGTCGCGACTCCAAACCGCTCCCAACGTCTCCAGTAGGCCCTTTCCCCCACTCCGCGGCAGGCAGTCACGAGGGAGAAGAAGAGCGGGCGAGTCATGCCCCCATTCAAGCACAGTTCCGGCCGGAGCGTTTGCGTTAGGTTGGCTACGTGAGCTGCGTGTGCGACATTTTTTGCGGACAGCAGGAATGCGGAGCGGTTTCTTGCCTGATCCGCCAGAGCCCCAAGCTCGAAAGTGTCACGCTGGCAGGATATCCCCGGCGGTGATGGGAGTGATGCGGCCGCTTTCGGCGCGCAGCAACAAGGCGCCGTTTTCGTCGAGGCCGACGGCCTGGCCGACTAGCTGTCCGGCGGGGGTGCGAACGGAGATGGTTTGGCCGAGGCTGAAGCAGCGTTCGGACCACGCCTGACGGACGACTTCGAAGGGCTCGCGGTAATGACGTTGCATGGTGCCGAGGATGGCAATGAGCAAATCGGCGCGGCGGTAGTCGTGGCCGGTTTCGATTTTCAACGAGGTGGCGATGGCGTGGAGCGCGTCGGGGAAATCGCTTTTGGTTTGCGAGACATTGAGGCCGATGCCGACGACGGCGAAGCGGATGGCTTCGGGGTCGGCTTGCACTTCGGTGAGAATACCGCCGAGTTTTTTGCCGCGCATGAAAACGTCGTTGGGCCATTTGATGCGGACTTCCTTGCCGCATAATTTTTCGACTGCTTCGGCCACGGCGAGACTGGAGACGATGGTGAGGCGCGTGATTTGCGAGAGGGGCCAATGGGGACGCAGCAGCGCGGAGGCGTAGAGGCCGGACTTGGCGCACGATTGCCATTGGCGGCCCTGTCGGCCGCGGCCGGAGCTTTGTTGTTCGGCGATGATGACGAGTCCCTCCTGCGCGCCGTTCTGCGCTTCGCGCCAGACGAGGTCGTTGGTGGAGGCGGTTTCCTGAAAGAGGAGGACGCGCCAGTTGGGTTCGCCGGGGGCGGGATCGGGGAGGCGGGCGGCGATTTCGTCGGCGCACCAGACGTCGGGCGGGGCGAGGAGGCGGTAGCCTTGGTGGGGCTGGGCTTCGATGGGGTAACCGATTTTCTGGAGCTGGTCGAGGTGTTTCCAGATGGCGGCGCGGGAGACACCGGCTTGCGTGGCGAGATCTTCACCGGAGACGTAGCGGCTCGGGTTGGAGAAGAGCGCGCGCAGGATGAGGATGTCGATGGCGGTGGTCATGGGGTGGTGAAGTCAAATCTCAAAGGTCAAAAGTCAAAATGACAACCTAAAACGCAAAAGGATGTGGATTTTGCGGCTCGCAGAAGTTCTGTGCCCATACCCGATTTTCATTCGGAACACTTTTGAGTTTTGACTTCGATCACACGCCGACCGCGATCATGCCGAATTTCAGCCAGAGCGGAATCGTGACGATGCCGAGGGCGGTGGTCCATAGCACAACGCGCAGGGCGAGGCCGACGTCGCCCTGTTCCTGTTTGGTGATGAGGATGGGGAAGAGGCCGCAGGGCATGGCGGCCTGGACGACGAGGATGCGCTTGAGTTCGACGGAGCAGGGCAGCCAGCAGGCGGCGAGAATGAAGAGCAGGGGGAGGGCGAGCAGGCGCAGGGAGATGCCGCTGACGGTGGTCTGCCAGTCTTCGCGCGGGTGGAAGTCGTCCCAGTAGTCGTGGATGGTGGCGCCGATGGTGACGAGGGCGATGGGGATGGCGCAGTTGCCGATGAGGCCGACGGTGTTGGTGAGGAATTTGGGGAGGTAATCGTCGGCGTGGGCGAGATTGAAGAGGACGCCGACGACGATGGCGAGGATGGGGGGGCTGAGGAGTTGCTTGAGGCCGTCGCGCCAGGAGCTGCCGCGCAGGACCATGAAGCCGAGGGTCCAGAAGGTGGTTTCGACGCCGAGGGTGAAGAGCCAGAGGACGCCGAGCGTGGCGCGGTCAAAGAGGAGGATGACGAGCGGGACGGGGATGTAGCCGTAGTTGTAGATGCCGACGACGAAGCTGAAGGTTTGCCGGGAGGTGGGCGGCAATTTCATGAACTGGCCGACGACAAGGGCGAGGCCGAATCCCGCCGCCGCCGTGGCAACACCGAGGAGCGGGGCCCAGAAGAGATTACTGGGTTCGTTGACGACGCGGTTATTCAGCAGCGAACTGAGGATGAGGCAGGGGTAGAGGAGATTGACGGTGAGCCGCATGAGGCTCTGGTCGGCTTCGGCGGTGAGTTTACCGGTGCGGCGCATGAAGATGCCCGCGCCGATGATCGCGAAGATCGGCAAGACGGCACTCAGAACTGTCCAGATGGCGGCCATGGGGTGAAAGGACAAGCATGCCCCAGCAAGAGGCCATTGCCAATTTCCAAATTCCAGCGTGCCCATCGTGACGCTGGACCCAATAGAACGCATTCGACGTCAGTCATGCTGATGTCGAATGAAAGCGAAGCTGCCAAATTGGCGGTTCACAGAACCGCCCTACAATGCAGAAGCGTGGAGGTGTGCCTATGCGATGCCGAGCTGGACGGTGACGAGTTCGGCGCCTTCTTTGCCGGGGGTGATGTCGTACTGCGGCGTGTCGGCGGAGACGAGCCAGCCTTGACCGGCGGTGAAGGTGCGTTTGTCGAGGGTCACTTCGCCCTGCGCGAGGAAGTGGTACTGGAAGCTCTTGCCGTTCGGGTTCCACGTGCGGTATTCGCCGGGGAAGAGGAAGGTGCGGTAGATGGAGAAGTAGGGGCACTCGATGACGCGTTCGCCGTGGGGCTGGCCGAAGGTGGGCTCGGGATCGTTGAAGTTGATCGAGGCGAGGGATTCCTGAATGTGGAGGTCGCGGGCCTTGCCCTTGTCGTCGACGCGGCTCCAGTCGTCCACGCGATAGGTGGTGTCGGAGTTTTGCTGGATCTCGAAAATGACGTTGCCCGCGCCGATGGCGTGGAGTCGGCCGGAGGGGAGGAACATGACTTGGCTGGGCGAGGTGGGCAGGGTGTGGAGCAGGTCCGCGAGCTTGGGGGTGCCGATGGCTTTTTCGAAGTCGGCGCGGGTGACGCCTTTTTTCAGGCCGACGTAAATGTTCGCGTCTTTCTCGGTGTGGAGGAAGTACCAGAGTTCGGTCTTGGGTTCGCCCTTGAGTTCGGCGGCTTTGGCGGCGGGCGGGTGGACCTGGACGCTGAGTTTGTCTTGCGCGTCGAGGAGCTTGAGGAGGATCGGGAAGCGGGGGGTGTCGGGCGCGTCGGTGCCGAAGATCTGCTGGCGTTTGTTCATCCAGAGGTCATGCAGGGTCGTGTTTTTGCCGTCGGCTTCGAGGAGTTCGCTATTGGCTTCGGGCCGGTCGACGAGTTCCCAGCTTTCGCCGATTTTGCCAGCGGGGATGGCGCGCTTGTAAAGGGTTTCGAGGTTGCGGCCGCCCCAGATGCGTTCCTGATAGACGGGCTTGAAAGTGTAAAGGCTCATGATGAAAAAGGGGTGTAAGGGTGAAGGATTCAAGCTGCCGCCGATTGGGAAGGCAGGCAAGAATTTTGCGCAGCGTGACGCGGTACCCTTGGCAGGCTGCAGAAATGAGGAATGCAAGGGTCGGGCGTATGGGGGGGACGTCCGATTACTGGCTGCAAACCCTCCGGGTTTGAAACGACATTCGGCAGAGTTCGGAGCTTTGCGATAATCGCGGGTGGAATTCGCAACGTTCGGACGGCTTGAAATTCCGCCGTAGCGGGTTACACCTTTATCCTATCAAACCGGGAACGCGATCTTCACTCCGCCGATATGCCTTCCATCTCCTTGGAATTGTCGGAAGCTCCGTCGTTGCCTTTTTAGTCTGGGCGATGACGACTGGCATTGCCTTGAGCCCCATCATGATGAGGCCGGACGATCTCCCGCGAACCAAGGAATCCCTCTCTGGTTTAACGCGATTTTGCGGCTTTATTTCCAACGTCATGGGCTATCCGTTCTCATGGATTCCACCGCATAGTCTTTTAGACGGCCCTCAATCGTTTGTCTTGATGGCTGTATTTTGGGGAAGCCTCTTGTATCTGCTCTTGCTCACCCTCTTTCGAAGGCTTCGACCGGATCAAACGTGACCTAAACCTTCTTCACGAAGCAGGCTTTGAGGCCGATGGCGGTGCCGTCGATCTTGCAGGAGATTTCGTGGTCGCCGTCGACGAGTTTGATGCCCTTGGTCTTGGTGCCGCCTTTGATGACTTGGGAGGAGCCCTTTAATTTCAGGTCCTTGATGAGGGCGACGATGTCGCCGTCGGCGAGGACGGTGCCGTGGGCGTCCTTGACGACGCGGGCGGCGGGCTCGGGTTCGCTTTGCTCGCGGGGCCATTCGTGTCCGCAGGTCATGCATTCCCAATGGTCGGGGTGGTCGAGGACATCGGACATTTCACAGGACGGACAGACGGGTTTGCTCATAGGGGGCGAGCACCCTAGCGCGGTTTGGGGAGGGGAGGCAATGGTGCATTTGGGGAAAGGAGTAAAGGCACCACCCCTTTGCCCGATCCCTCGACTGCGCTCGGGATGACGGAGTGGGAAAAGTGAAGGTCTGAAAGCGATTTGCATAGCAAATCAGCTACCGGGTGCAGGGCTCAGCCCTGCCGCTGCTTTGGGGTTGCATTGGCTGCGCAGACGGCGATACTCAACACTTTCCTTTTACCCCTATGATTAATTGGCTCATCAAGAAGGTTATCGGCACGAAGAACCAGCGCGAGGTCGCGCGCCTGCGTCCTGTTGTGGCCAAGATCAACGAACTCGAAGAACTCTATCGCACCTATTCCGACGAGCGGCTCATCGCCAAGACGCAGGAATTCCGCGACCGCTTGCAAAAGGGCGAGACGCTGGATGATCTCCTGCCCGAGGCGTTTGCAGTCGTGAAAAACGCCTGCCGTCGCTTCACCGAGGCCAAGCGGGTAATTCAGGTGCGCGGTCAGAGTTTGACGTGGGAAATGATCCCGTTCGATGTGCAGCTGATCGGCGGTATCGTTTTGCATCAGGGCAAGATTTCCGAAATGGCCACGGGCGAAGGTAAAACGCTCGTCGCGACGTTGCCGTGCTATTTGAACGCGCTGTCGGGCAAGGGCGTCCACGTCATCACGGTGAATGATTACCTCGCCGCGCGCGATAGCGAGTGGGTGGGCGAGGTGCACAAGTTCCTCGGCCTGACGGTCGGCTGCATCCAGCACGATCAATCGCCGCAGGTGCGCCGCGAGCAGTACAACTGCGACATCACGTACGGCACGAACAGCGAATTCGGTTTCGATTATCTGCGCGACAACGGCATGGCGACGACGAAGGAAGAGCTCGTCCAGCGCGGCCACACCTTCGCCCTGGTCGATGAAGTCGATAGCATTCTCATCGACGAAGCGCGCACGCCGCTCATTATTTCCGGTCCGGCCACGGTTTCCTCGCACCAGTACGACAAGTTCAAGCCGCTGATCGAGCGTCTCGTGCAGGCGCAAAATTTGGAGTGCAACCGGTGGGCAGGCGAGGCGAAGGAATTGCTGGAAGCAGGCAAGATCGAGGAAGCGGGCCGCTTGATGTTCAAGATCAAGCTTTCGATGCCGCGCAACAAGCAGCTGCTAAAGTTGCTGGAAGATCCGGACAATCGCCGCGCGATGGATGACGCAGAGCTGGTGCTGTATCAGGACATGCGCCGCCTGGATCTCTACAAGATGAAGGACGAGGCGCTCTTCACGATGGATGAGAAGAGCAGCGAATCCGACCTCAGTGAGCGGGGTCGCACGTTCCTGAATCCGAATGATCCGAACGCGTTCGTGTTGCCGGATCTGATCACGATTTTCCACGACGTCGAACAGGACGATTCCCTCTCCCGCGAGGAAAAGGAAAAGCGCAAGCAGGTCGCGCAGCAGAAGTACGACGAGGCGAGCGAGCGCATTCACAATATTTCCCAATTGCTCCGCGCCTATTGCGTGTTTGAAAAGGACGTGCAGTACGTCGTGCAAGAAAACAAGGTGATCATCGTCGACGAATACACGGGACGCCTGATGCCGGGCCGCCGCTGGAGCGATGGCTTGCACCAGGCCGTGGAGGCGAAGGAAGGCGTGCAGATCGATCGCGAGACGCAAACGCTGGCGACGATCACGATCCAGAATTACTTCCGCCTGTACGAGAAGTTGGGCGGCATGACCGGTACGGCCGAGACCGAGGCGAACGAATTCCACGACATTTACAAACTCGGCGTGGTGGTGATTCCGACCAATCGCAACGTTGCCCGCATGGACATCTGCGACAGCATCTACAAGACGCGCCGCGAGAAGTACAACGCCATCGTGCGCGACATCAAGGAAGCCTACGCAAAGGGCCAGCCGTGCCTCGTGGGCACGGTCTCGGTGGAAAGCTCGGAGCTGCTCTCGCGCATGCTCAAGCGGGAAGGCATCGTCCATAACGTGCTGAATGCGAAGTTTCACCAGCAGGAAGCGGAAATCGTGGCGCGCGCCGGACAAAAGGGCGCGATCACAATCGCCACAAACATGGCGGGTCGCGGTACCGATATTAAACTCGGCCCCGGCGTGAAGGAACTCGGCGGCTTGTACGTCGTCGGCACGGAACGCCACGAAGCCCGCCGCATCGACCGCCAGTTGCGCGGCCGTTGCGCGCGCCAAGGCGATCCGGGCGTGTCGAAGTTCTATATCTCTTTTGAAGACGATCTCATGCGCAATTTCGGCGATTCGCGCCGCATCAGCAGCATGATGACCAAGCTCGGGATGAAGGACGACGAGGAGTTGCAGCATCCGTGGCTCAACAAGTCGGTCGAGACGGCGCAAAAGCGCGTGGAAGAGCGCAATTACCAGATCCGCAAACATACGCTCCAGTACGACGACGTGATGAACCAGCAGCGCGAGGTGATCTACTCCTGGCGCAATGACATCCTCTTCACCGAGAACCCGCGACAGGAAATCTTTGACGTGGTCGAGGAAGTCATCGGCATCGAAGCGGAAGCGCGCCTGACCGGCGGCGACGCGGATCATGACAGCTACGTGACCTGGTTGAACGCAACCTTCCCCCTTGGCCTGCGTAAGAACGATCTCGATTTCAATGCCGACCCGAAGACCATCGCGAAGCAGACGATGGAGAAGGTCAAGGCGGCGTACGATCTGAAAGTGCGCTTCGAGGAACCGGCCGCCGTGCAGGTGCTCGAACGCTACATCATCCTCGGCGCGATCGATCGCACGTGGCAGGAACATCTCTACGCGATGGACGGCCTGCGCGGCAGCATCCACCTGCGCGCCATCGGCCAGAAGGACCCGCTGATCGAGTACAAACAGGAAGCCTTCAACATGTTTGAGGAAATGATGGGCCACATCAAATCCGATATCGTAACAGGCGTCTTCCGCTCCACATCGAGCATCGTCGCGTTCGAACGGTTCCTCTCGGCCTTGCCGCAGCGTTTCATCTCCGATGCCAACGCGAGCAGCGCGAGCGGCATGGCGGGCGTCCCCGGCCTGCAGGGCATGCCCGGCATCGCCCAACCGCAAGCCGGTCACAGCCCGAACGAGGAGGCCGCACCCGAAGCGCCCGCGCCCTCGGCGCCACTGCCCGTGCGTCGCACCGGTCCCAAGCTGGGCCGCAACGACCCGTGCCCGCTCGATCCAAAGAAGAAGTTCAAGAACTGCTGTGGCGCCCTCGGCGAACACACCTGCATCAAGAACGTTCTCTAGCCGAATTATTTCTCGCAAAGCTCGCCAAGAGCGCAAAGGAAGAAAAAGAATTTCTGAAACCTTAGCGTTCTGGCAACCTCTGCGAGAAACAATTCCGTTGATTCCCGGTCCACTCTGCGAGAAGCTTCCTCATGCGCTGGTTGAAAATCGGGATCTGGCTCGGGCTTGGTTTTGGGGCAGGACTTCTCCTCGCGAAACTCGCGGTGGCGCTCTCTTTCTACGCCGCCGTGTTTCTGCTCCTCGCCGTCGCGGCCTGTCTCGTGGCCGGTTTCCTCGGTCGCAACCTGGTCTTCCTGCGCACCTATCTTTCCCTGCGCAAGGGCTGGCGCGAACGCGACAAGCAATAAAAACTTTGCGTCCCGACTGGCTCTGCGAGAAACTCCCCTCCTGTGAAAATTGAAGTTCTCAACACCGGCAGCGAGCTGCTGCTCGGCCACGTCACGAACACCCATCTGACCTACCTCGCACAGGAGCTTTTCAGCTTCGGGTTGCGCGTGGAGCGGCAGGTAACGGTACCCGACGGGGCGGCGATTCGCACCGCGCTGGCGGAAGCGGTGCAGCGCGCGGATCTGGTGATCGTGACGGGCGGACTCGGCCCCACCTCGGACGACATCACGCGCGATGTGGCGGCGGAACTTTTCCAACGGACGTTGATTTATCACGACACGATTTATCAAAAGATTTGTGCCTACCTGTCCACGCGCCATGTCATCATTTCCGACCTGAATAAAAATCAGGCGATGGTGCCAGAAGGAGCGCTCGTGTTGGAGAATGATTTCGGCACTGCGCCCGGCCTGATCATTGAGGACGGCGGCAAGGTGGTCGTGCTGCTGCCGGGTCCGCCCCGTGAGTTGAAGCCGATGTGGAAGAACAAGGTTGAGCCATGGCTGCGCGACAAGCTCGCGGCACTGAAGCGTCCACCTGTTCACGAACGCATCTGGCGCATCGTCGCGGTTGGCGAATCGCGCGTGCAGGATATGCTGGAACCGGTGCTTAAGGACCTCGGCGAGTTTGAATTCGGTTACTGCGCTCGCGCAGGCGAAGTGGATTTCCGTTTGATCACCCACGATGCCGCCGCGCTCGACAAAGCCGCCGTCATTATCCGCGAAAAAATCGGTGACGCAATCTACGCCGAGGGCACGCAATCGATGGAATCGACCGTGATCATGCTCGCGACCGCGAAGGGTCTGAAAATCGCCACGGCTGAATCATGCACCGGCGGATTCGTCGCGCATCGACTGACGAATGTCCCCGGCGCATCGGCGGTCATCGAGCGCGGCTGGGTCACCTATTCAAACGAAGCGAAAAGCGCTGAGCTCGGCGTGGACGCGGCGCTCATTGAAGAAAAAGGTGCGGTGAGCCGTGAGGTGGCGAAGGCCATGGCAGAAGGGGCGCTTGCAACCGCGAAGGCCGATGTGGCCGTAGCGTTGACTGGCATAGCGGGGCCCGATGGCGGCACGCCGGAAAAGCCGGTCGGCACCGTCTGGATTGCTGTCGCGACTCAGGGCAAAGTAGAAGCGTTTCGAAAAATCTTTTCGACCGACCGCGAGACCTTTAAGTACATGGCCTCGCAATCAGCGCTTGACGCGGTGAGGAAAGTCGTTATACAGATGCATAAATAACGACTCGTCACAGTTTAACCAAACACCACAGGATATCAGATATGGCCAAGGAACCCAAAGTTGCCGAACCCAAGAGCGACAGTAAACCCAACACCGCGCGCGACCGCAATCTCGAGCTCGCCATCGCGGCCATTGCCAAGGAATACGGCGACGGTTCCATCATGCGTCTCGGAGACGACGGCGCAAAGCTCAATGTCGAAGCCATCCCGACAGGCAATCTCGCCATCGACACCGCGCTCGGCGTCGGCGGTTTCCCCCGCGGTCGTATCATCGAAATCTTTGGCCCGGAATCGTCCGGTAAAACCACCCTCACCCTGACCGCCATCGCGCAGGCGCAAAAACGCGGAGGCGTCGCCGCCTTCATCGATGTCGAACACGCGCTGGACCCGCAGTATGCGAAGAAGCTCGGCGTGAACATGAATGAGCTGCTTGTCTCCCAGCCCGACTCGGGCGAGGAAGCGCTCACTATCGCGGAAACGCTCATCAAGTCGAACGCGGTCGACGTCGTGGTTCTCGACTCTGTTGCCGCCTTGATCACCAAGGCCGAACTGGAAGGCCAGATGGGCGACGCCACGGTCGGCGCTCAGGCCCGCCTCATGAGCCAGGCCATGCGCAAGCTCACCTCCTTCATCAGCAAGGCCAAAACCATCGCCATCTTCACCAACCAGATCCGCGAAAAAATCGGTGTCATGTTCGGCAATCCGGAGACCACCCCCGGCGGCAAGGCGCTCAAGTTCTACGCCTCAGTGCGCGTGGACATCCGCCGCATCGCCGCGATCAAGACTCCAGACGGTCAGGTGCTCGGCAATCGCACCAAGATCAAGATCGTGAAGAACAAGGTGGCTCCCCCTTTCCGCGAAGCCGAATTCGACATCATGTACAATGAAGGCATTTCCCGAGAAGGCACGCTGCTCGACATGGCTGTCGAGCAAAACGTGGTCGAAAAGAAGGGCGCCTGGCTCTACTTCGAAGGTACGCAAATCGCCCAGGGACGCGATGCCGCCAAGGAAGAGCTCAAGAAGAATGCGGAACTCTATGGCAAGATTGAAGCGGGCCTTCTGGCCAAGCTCAATCCGGTCCAAGAAGCGCAGGTCTAGCAGACGCTGACAAGATCGCGACTGGCGAGGCGTGAGGAGTCGCGTATTGAAAACCAATACGCGACCGACGAGCAACGACTCTTCCGACCAAAATCGCCACAATCTTCAGGACTCAGGCTCTGACGGCCATCTAAATCTGGCGGCGCAGATTGGAGGGGAGAATGTTAAGTTCCGAGCGGTACTTCGCCACGGTACGACGGGCAAGCGGGATGCCGCGTTCGCTGAGAATCTTGACGATTTCCTGATCGGAGAGCGGCTTGCGTGGGTCTTCGCGGGTGACGAGATCCTGGATCGATTCCTTCACACTGGTGTTCGACATTACCTCGCCCGAGGCGGTTTGGTAACCGGGGGTGAAAAAGAACTTCAGGTCGAACAGGCCGTGCGGAGTCTGGATGTATTTATTCGCAATCGCGCGGCTGACGGTGGTTTCGTGCACGCCGACGACTTCCGCGACCTGGTTCATCGTGAGCGGTTTCAGGTGCGCCACACCAAGTTCGAAGAACTCCCGCTGGCGTTTCACGATTTCCGTCGCGATATTGAAAATGGTTTGCTGTCGCTGATGCAGGCACTTGATCAGGAACTTACCCGCGCGGATTTTTTCCTTGAGATATTCCCGCAGCTTCGGGTCGTGACCGTTGTTGGAAAGCAGGTCCTTGTACGTGTCGCTGATACGCAGGCGCGGGACGGGCTCGTCATTCATCACCACGATCCAGTCGTCGCCGTTCTTTTGCACGGCGAGTTCGGCCTGAACCACGTTTTGCTTGTCGTCGCTGCTAAAGCTGGAGCCGGGGCGCGGTTGCAGTGTGCCGATGAATTGCGCCGCCTGCTGCACCCGTTCGAGCGGGAGTTTCAGCGCACGGGCGATTTCCTGGTATTTCTTGCGACCGAGTTCAGCCAGATGATGCGAGACGATGGCGGTCTCCACTTCATCCTTCTTGTCGAGTCGCGCGAGCTGGATCAGCAGGCATTCCCGCAAGTCCCGCGCGCCGACGCCGACGGGGTCGAAAGTCTGGATCAATTCGAGCGCTTCCTGGGCAGTCGCATAGGGCACTTGGGCCGATTGCGCCACTTCCTCCAGAGTTACGCTCAGGTACCCGGCATCGTCGAGATTGCCGATAATTTCATCCCCGGCGTGGATGAGTTGAGCGTTGTTGGTGGCGAGCGCGAGTTGCCGGCTCAGATGGTCGGAAAGTTGCGGTGCTTCGACCTGTGAATCAAAAAGGAATTGTCGGCGTTCGGCCGCTTCCGCGCTGTAAGACGAGGTGGCGTTCGACTGGGCATAATAATCGCGCCAGTCTTCATCGTTGCGACGCAGCTCGTCCAGCTCGCGATCCCACTCCGCGTCGTCCTTGCTGCCGCTTTCGGCTTCGCCCTCGGAAGAGGACTCCGTCTCACGTTCCGCTTTTTCATTGGGCTCACGTTCGCCGTCGCTTTCCCCGTCGTTATCATTCACCGACCGAACATCATCCGTGGCCTCTTCGAGCACCGGGTTGATTTCGATTTCCTGCTGGACGAGGGATTGCAATTCCAGCGCGGCGGCTTGCAGAAATTGCAGCGACTGCTGCATCTGCGGAGAGAGCGTCTGCCCCAGCGAAAGATTTTGATGTAAGCCTAGTCCAGCCATAGTGGATGGACTTACCTTAAGGCAGGATTCCCGGAAATCAAGCAATAATCATGCCATTTTATATGCAAGTATAAAGAGATCTTCATTATCGGACGACGTTAACGGCTGGAAATCTAATGCCATCTCTGGCCCATTTGCCAGTGAGCGCACCCTCGCTTGCGGGAATTCCGGCAGTGGAGTATAACGGCCCATGCTTCGTTTCACCATCCTCGGCAGTGGCAGCAGTGGGAACTGCGCCTTTCTCGAGACCGAGGGCGCGCGTGTCCTGATCGATGCGGGTTTCAGCGGCAAGCAGATCAACGAGCGGCTGCAGAAAATCGGCCGTTCACTGCATGATGTGCAGGCAGTTTTCATCACGCACGAACACAGCGATCATGTCATGGGCTTGCCAGTACTGACAAAACGCCATGGCATTCCGGTTTATTGCAATCGCAAGACGGCCGATGCATTGCGACCCGACCTCGCCGCTTATCAAGGCTGGCGCTTTTTTGACACCGGCCAGTCAGTCCCGTTCGGCGACCTGACGATCGACACTTTTGCTGTGCCGCACGATGCGTATGATCCGGTGGGCTTTGTGTTTCATCACAAGCTCGGCAGTGTCGGTTTCCTCACCGATCTCGGCTACGCGACGAAGCTGGTGCTAGAGCGAGTCCGTTGCTCGCGCGCTCTCGTGTTGGAAGCAAACCATGATTTGCACCTGCTGCAGGAGGATACGAAACGGCCCTGGGCGGTGAAACAGCGCATTCTCTCGCGGCATGGCCATCTCTCGAACGACGCAGCCGCCGAGGCAGCGGCACAATTGATCCACAGCGGCATGGAGGATATTTACCTCGGCCATTTGAGCTCGGATTGTAACCGGCCTGAGTTGGCGGTGAAGACGGTGCGGGATCGTCTGGAGCGCGACTCGCTGCCGCCAGTGCGCCTGCACGAGACGGCGCCGCATACGGCCTGCGCCACGCTCGAATGGCAGGGCTAAGCCCTGCACCCAGTAGCTGGCGAGCGTAGTCGCGCACACGCTTGTCTGGATCGAGCAAGGGATGATGTCTTTTCCGTAGGGAGTCCCTCAAATAAAAATCACTTGCGGCGACGCGATTCTGGGTTTCATTACTGGCTGTCGTTCAAAATCCGGGACCTCTCCCGGTAGCCTTCTCCACCCTAACCTTCACCAGAAAAGGAAATCGGATCATGAGCGCGATCATCACCAACGACGGCACGGAAATTTATTACAAGGACTGGGGCACCGGCCAACCCATCGTCTTCAGCCACGGCTGGCCACTCACGGGTGATGATTGGAATAACCAGATGCTCTTTTTCGTCGAGCAAGGGTACCGCGTGATCGCTCATGACCGGCGCGGTCACGGTCGCTCCAGCCAACCTTCGGAAGGCAATGAGATGAACACTTACGCGGACGATCTGGCCGCGCTGACTTCCGCTCTCGATTTGAAGGACGCGATTCACGTCGGCCATTCCACGGGCGGCGGCGAAGTGGCCCGCTACATCGGACGTCACGGCACCAGTCGGGTGGCCAAGGCGGTCCTCATTGGGGCGGTGCCTCCGCTTATGTTGCAAACGCCAAGTAATCCCGGTGGCCTGCCGCTCTCGGTATTCGACGGCATCCGCGCGGGATTCGTTAACGATCGCTCGCAATTTTTCAAGGACATCACTACGCCGTTCTACGGAGCGAACCGCGAGGGCGCGAGCGTGTCGCAAGGAATTCGCGATGCCTTCTGGCTTCAGGGCCTGATGGGTGGCTTCAAAAATGAGTACGAGTGTATCAAGGCGTTTTCCGAAACTGACTTCACGGAGGACTTGAAGAAGTTCGATGTGCCGACCTTGATCCTGCATGGCGACGACGATCAGATTGTTCCCATCGGCGCGTCGGCGTTACTCTCATCCAAGCTGATTCCGAATGCCACTCTGAAAATCTATAAAGGCGGCAGTCACGGCATCTGCACAACCGAGAAGGACCGCGTCAACGCGGACATCCTCGAGTTCATCAAGCAAGGCTGAATCGACTAGCGGCTCTCAATCGCGACGAGCTTCGCAAGCTCCTCGATTTCGGCGGCGCATTCTTTTTCGCTGAGGCCGAGCACGCCAGGCAGCAGCGGAATATAGAGCAGCAGCGCTTCGTCCACATAAACGCGCGGAGCGAGAAAGACAGGCGGCGTGCAGGAAAAATCCCAGCGCGGTTGCGAGAGTCGCGTGCGCCAAGTGTAGAGCGAGAGCGAGGGGACCAGCTTGCCATCGGTTTCAATCGGTTCCGCAGGCGAGAGATCGAAGCGGCCCGCCACGTTGCGCACGGTCCAGCGCCGCACCTCGGCGATCTTTTCCGGATCGGTAATCATGACGGAATCAAGCGTCTGGCCCAGACGCAAGCGGGCCACGGTGCAATTCGTGATCACACCGGGGCCGAATTGGAGCCAGTTGGCGCCATGATAAATCACGGCTTCTTCCTTGGCCTTTTCCGCCGAGTGGACGGCAACGGCCATCAGCAGAATGGTTGTAAGAGTGGCGACGCCATTTCGACCGGAGAACGCGGAACGCAAGGTAAGCACCGAGCAAGTATGAACCGCCCGCAGCCAGATTCAAGCTAGCAACCTGCCAGTATCACGCGGAACACGCTGGGTGCTTGCGCTTCTCAAGGAGTATGGCATACTCGCCGATTGACCATGCCAAAGAAAACCTCGGCTAAACCCATTTCTGCACCCCGTTCCGAGGACGTTTCACCCACGCTCACGCGACTATTCCAAGCCCGTAACGAGTGGGATCGACTCTACCAGCTCAGCAATCTGCTCAAGGAAGCGCAGATTGATCTGCCCGACTTTTTTGATTCCCCCGCCGTCTGGAGCACGATCTGCCGTGAACCCGATCCGGAAAAACTGGCGTGGCGCCTCGGACAAGAAATCCGCCGTCGTGCTGATGGCAAGGTGCCGGCCTGTTTGCAGCCTTACCTCGACCGGCCGGATCTCGCCGAGCAGGAGCGTTCGCAGGATGAATCGCGTTTCCGCACCGAGCTGAGTCAATGGTTGCGGGAGGAGGAACCCGACACGTCCGTGCCGCCAAAGCGCGGTCTGGCCATCGTGTGGAAGGTGACGGGCGGCATGGAGCCGCTGCAGAACCATGTCTCGATCGAACTGCGCGCTCATTCACCTAAGCTGCGCGAGGGAGCCCGCAACTTTTTCCAGGTCCGCGGTCTGTGCAACGAACTAGCTCATCGGCCGGAACTTTTCAGCATCGAAGACGCAACGTTGCTGCGCTGGCTGTCGGATTATTTCGCCCTGCTTGCCACGGAAAAGCATAAGCACGGCAGCCCCTTTCTCACCGATAACCGTTCGCTCCTTGTCTGGTTGCAGCAATGGGGCCAGAGCGGTCGTTGCCGCTACGAAGAGGGCAACGGGGCGGTCGAGTACAACGCTGTGCCCGCGCGGATCGTGCCGAAACTCGAAGCCGATTCCAATGGGCAGAATGGACGCAATGCGGCAATGCGACTCGAATTTGAAGTCACGACTGCCGCCGGTCTGCGCGAACCGCTCGCGGATGCGAAACTTTTTCTTGCACCAAAAGGCGACAATGGACGGATCGAACTGGAGCTGGTGCTGGTCAAAGGCTGCTTTTACCGCCTGATCGAACGGCCGCCGCGCTCGATCCTGGCTCTCGCGTTGAAGAATGGTCCGACCCGGCTGGAGGCCGCCGCTTCGCGCGACTTCCTGCCGCACTTGCTGCGGCGCTATCCGAATCTGCAATCGCAGGTGAAAGTGCATCTGCGCCAGATTCCGGCCAAAGCCCACTTCTACTTCAATCTCGATGAGGAAGATGTGCTCCAGATTCGCCTCATCGCCCAGGCGCGCTATAGTAATGCGTCGTGGGAATGGACCTCCTTCGGTTGGGCCAAGCTGCCGCCGAAAGCAGCCCTGCACAATGGTCACACCGTCGAGGAAATACCCGCGCCGGAAAATGAGGAGATCATCGAGGAAACGCATAACCACACCGTAACGAGCGAAACCAGCAACGAGATTTGGGATGAGATCCCGGCGGAAACCGATTGCGCGCTGGCTCAGGAATGGCTGGCGGGGTGGAATGGCGAGGCGGGAGAATTGTGCGGCCGACCCGACGAACCCGGGTGGTGGCAGACCTTGCACGGCAAACGCATTCCCGAGCTGGTGAAGCTCTGGCAGGAGCGGTCGACGCAGTGGTCGTACTACGGCAACAAGCGCTTTCAGCAATTCATCAACGGCAAGAAACACAGCTTCCCCAAGATCCGCATTCAATCGAGCGGCGTCGACTGGTTCACCGTGCGCACAGAATGGGAAGAGGAGAGCATGCGGCTCACTCCGTCCGACTGGCAAAAGCTGCAGCAGAGCGATGATCCTTACATCAAGCTCGGCAATGGCACGTGGCTCCAACGCGAGGAAGCGGAGCAGCTCGGCACAATGATCAATGCGCTGGCCGAACTCGGCTTCACCGATGGCAACAGCGCGACGGAGCAAACAATCAGCGCGCTGCAACTGGCCGGAACGCAGTCCTCGACCTGGGAGGCACTGCAAAATTTTTCCGACAAGGAATTTCAGGCGGAACTCAACAAGCTGCGTGACACGCTGGCCGATTTCAAAGGCATTCCCACCGAGAATCTCCCCGGCGGCCTCAAGGCCACATTGCGTCCCTACCAGCACGAGGGGTTCAACTTCCTCGTCTATTCGGCACGGCTCAAACTCGGCGCGATTCTGGCCGACGACATGGGTCTCGGCAAAACGATCCAGTCGCTCGCCTGGATCGAGCATCTGCGCGAAAAGGAAGGTCCATCTCCGAGTCTCGTGGTTTGCCCGGCCAGTGTCGTGTTTAACTGGCAACGCGAAGCGGAGCAGTTCACGCCGGGCATGAAGGTGCTCGCGCTCACCGCCGGGGCGAACCGCCATGGCATGCGGGAGGAAATTCCGCAGTACGATCTCATCATCACTAATTACGCGCTGCTGCGACGCGATTTGATGTCGCTCAAGAAGTATCAATTCCGCTCTGTCATTCTCGACGAAGCGCAGAATATCAAAAACCCGGATTCCCTCGTAGCGAAGGCCGCGAAGATGTTGAATGCGCAGCACCGGCTCGCCCTCACCGGCACGCCGCTGGAAAACCGGCTGCTCGATTTGTGGAGCATCGTCGATTTTGTGCATCCGGGTTATCTGCCGAATCGCAACCAGTTCACCGACCAATATGATCGTGGGGCATCGCCCGCGGCGCGGTCGCATCTCTCGGGTCGACTGCGGCCGATTGTGTTGCGCCGCTTGAAAAAGCAGGTCGCACAAGATCTGCCGGACAGGATCGAGGAACGCATCGATTGCGAACTGACCGAGGGTCAGCGGAAATTCTATCTCGCCGAATTGCAACGCAGCCGTCAGGCCTTGCGCGAGGTCGATCCCGATCAGGGCCGCATTCACGTACTGGCCGCGCTCACACGCTTGCGCCAGATCTGCTGTCATCCCGCTCTGGCAGGCGGCAAGAAGTTGCTCGGCTCGGGCAAGACGGCCGCACTGTTCGAACTCCTCGACCAGCTCCACGCGGAAGGTCACAAGGTACTTGTGTTCAGTCAGTTTGTGGAGATGTTGAAATTGCTCCAGGCCGAGCTCATTGAGCGCGGTCGTCCGCACTACATGCTCACCGGCCAGACCACGAACCGCAGCGAGGTGGTGGCGAATTTCCAGAACGATCCGCAGCCGTCCGTTTTCCTGCTTTCGCTCAAGGCGGCGGGAACAGGGTTAAATCTCACCTCGGCGAGCTACGTAATTCTCTATGATCCGTGGTGGAATCCCGCCGTGGAAGCGCAAGCCATCGATCGTACGCATCGTATCGGGCAAGACCGCACGGTTATCGCCTACCGCCTCGTCACCCGCGATACGGTCGAAGAAAAGATCTGGCACCTGCAGCAGAGCAAGGCGCAACTGGTGCAGGATGTCCTCGGCGAACAAGGCTTCGCCGGCAGCCTGACCAAGGCCGATCTGGAATTCCTCCTCGCCGATCCACAGGAAATCCCAGCCGAACCCGCCTAACATTTGGAGGACTTCTTCCTGCAAAGAAAAAGGCGGAACCGTGGAAGGTTCCGCCTTTTTGATAAGTCGCGAGACTTATTTAGTGAGCGCGTAGCGGGCTTCGCCCACTTTCTTGATCGCGCTGTTCTTCTTGCCGGTCGTATAGAACCAGCTGAAGACGTTGCCGGGTTTCACACCAAGCTTCTTGGCAAGATCTCCGACTTTAACGCCCTTCGCACCGGCAGCAGCCAGAGCTTTCAGGATGGAATCCTTGAGCTTCACGCCGCCCTTACGGGCTTTGCGAACTCCAGTAACTTTGGCAGAAGTCACCGCAGCGAGGGGACCACCTTCGAACTTGGCCAATTCCGCGTCAATCTTGACGAGACGGGTGAGAAGGGTTTCTTTTTTGGCGATCAAGCGCGCGATCTGATTCAGCTGCGCACTCGAGAGATTGCTTAATTTCATTATAGAAACCTATACAGAACGCATAGAGAAGGCAAGCGATTCAATACGAGCGCCCATCGAAGCTTCAGTATATTGAATCAAAAAGCGGGATATGAGATCGGGCAAAATGCCATGTAGAAAATGAAGGTTTCACAGGGTCTCACGGTGTTCTAATATGTGAAATCTACGTTACCAAATTTACTATTTATAGGGTTTGGTATGAAGACTTACCGGAGAATCATCAGGGTTTCGGATCAATCTTCACCTTGCCGCCCCACGAGATAATCTTCGCTTTACCCCCGGCTGCTTCGGCCTCGGCAATCTGGTTATTGCGTACGTAGGCGAGCGAGAGACTGGTCCAGCCAAACTGATTATTCGGATCGATTTCCGTCGCCTTGAGCCCAGCCTGAATGGCTTCGGGATATTTGCCCATCTTCATCAACGCCATACCAAGGGCATGCCAGCCGTCGAAATAATCCGGCTTGGCCTCAACAGCTTTTGTATAGCAAGCGACCGCCTCTTCCAGTTCACCAATCGCCAGAGCACCGTCGCCATCGTCTTTATAGTCTTCGTATGTAGGCATAGGATTTACTTTCTAGGATGACTTAACAAGCTATCGATCAACCCAGCTATCGTATAGGACTTTGCTTCGAGATCAACTGTGTATCCGAGTTGGCGCAAGGTCGCGCTGGTCACCGGGCCAATGCTGGCATGGCGCGGTGAACGTGCTCCGGCAACAGGATGAAGTTGCAGTGCATGCCAATTCTCGACGGTGCTTGAACTCGTGAAGGTGATCCAGTCAGCGCCCTCCTCGAGAAATCGCGCGCGTGCTCCGTTCTCATCCAACGTCTCCGGTACCGTGTCATAGACGGTCCACTCGGTCACCTGGCCGCCGTGCACGAGGAGTTGCTGAGTGAGAATCGGATTCGCGAGATTACTACGCGGAAGAAGAAAACGTTGACCGCGCGTCTCGGCTTCCGTGAAGGCGGCGGCCAGAGCTTCGGTGGTGAATTCCTTCGGCTGCTTCGCGATTTGCAGATGGAGCGCAGTGAGTTTCGCCGCCGTGGCCGGACCAACTGCCGCGATCTTCACCGCACCGAGCGCACGCAAATCGGCTTGCACAGCGAAGAATGCCGTAAAGAAATGATCCACCGCGTTCGGGCTCGTGAAGACGATCCAGTCCTGATGGGCAGAGAGATTTTCGAGTTGCGCCGTGGCTTCAGCAGGAAGGACGCGCGGCAGAATGCGGATGGTGGGAATTTCCAAAACTTCCGCGCCCAGTTCACGTAATTGTTCCGAAAGCGCGCTCGCCTGGGATCGCGTGCGCGTGACGACGATGCGTTGACCAAAGAGCGGACGCCGCTCGAACCAGTTCAACGTCTCGCGCAGAGAAACCACCTCGCCGATAATGGTCACGGCAGGAGCCTTGAATCCGCGAGCAAATACGATTCCCGCGATGGTCGCGAGCGTGCCGTCGATGGATTCCTGCCGTCCCGTTGTGCCCCAGCGTACCAGAGCCACAGGCGTGGCGGGATTGGCTCCTTCCGCGATCAATCGTTGCGTGATTTGCGGAAGCCGTTCCACGCCCATCAGAAAAATCTTCGTTCCGCGATCCAACGCCAGAGCGCGCCAGTCGAGCGCGGAGTTTTCCTTGGTTGGATCTTCGTGGCCGGTGATGACGGTGAAACTCGAGGTGCAATCGCGATGCGTGACCGGAATGCCCGCATAGGCGGGAGCGGCAATGGAGGAGGTAATGCCAGGTACCACTTCGAATGAATATCCCGCCGCAGCGAGAACCTGCGCTTCCTCGCCACCGCGACCAAAGACGTAGGGATCGCCGCCCTTAAGGCGGACGACCACTTTGCCCGTACCGGTCAGTTTCACGAGCAGGGCATTGATCTCTTCCTGCGGTAACGCGTGATTGCCCGCGCTTTTGCCGACATAGATTTTTTCTACATCGGGCTTCGCCCAGCGCAGCATGTCGGGATTGCAGAGATAATCATAGAGAATCACATCAGCGCGCTCGATGAGTGTGCGGGCGCGCAAGGTGACAAGTCCGAGATCGCCCGGTCCCGCGCCAACGAGAAATGTTTTGGTGAGAGTGGCCATGGGTTTATGCAAGTAACTGCTGCGCCAGCGCACGACCGAGTTCCCGCGCCTGCTGCGGATCACCCTGCGTGTCGCCTAGGCGCGGCTCTGGTGCGTTGTTCAGCCACGCAATGCCGTGAAGATGCAAGACTCCATTCTCGATGGAAGCAGACGCTGCCACGGGTGCCTGACAACCGCCGCCCAGCCCGGCGAGAAAACCGCGCTCCGCGTCCACGCAGGCCGCGGTATCGGTATCATGTACTTTCGCGAGCAGTTCACGGTGAAATTCGTCGTTCGCGCGAATCTGTAGCGCGAGTGCGCCCTGACCCGGCGCGGGCAGGACTTGCTCCAGCGGCAGCGGGGTGACAGTGAGGCCGTTCACATCCGGTTCCAATCGCGCGAGACCTGCGGCAGCAAGGAGAAGTCCGTTCCACTCGGGATTTTCGCGGAGTTTGCGCAAACGGGTGTCGATATTGCCGCGAATTCCCGCCGTGTGAAGGTCGGGCCGCTGGCGAAGCAATTGCGCGGCGCGACGCGGACTGCCCGTGGCAACAATGGCACCATGAGGCAGTTCAGCGAGGGAGGCGACGGGTTCGCGTGTGATCAGGACATCGCGGGCATCAGCCCGTTTCGGAATCGCACCAATCACGAGGTCGCTGCCGATGTCGACGGGAAGATCCTTGAGACTGTGCACGGCGAGATCAATTTCCCCGCGCAGCAAGGCCTGTTCAATTTCTGCGGTGAAGATGCCCTTGCCAGACGGTAGTTCTGGAGAATTCAATTCCGATAGTCGATCTCCGGTCGTTTTGATCACCTTGATTTGAAAGGTATAGCCCGGACAAGCGGCGGACAGCTGGCATAAAAGGCTTGTCGTTTGCGCGAGAGCGAGGCCGCTGCCGCGTGTGCCGACGATGACGGGTTTCGCTTTCATGAGTGGCGGTTGTGGGGTTCGAGTTGCTGCGTGGCCCACGTGGTGTAGCGAGTGATGTGCGGTTTCAAAATCTCCCGGCTGCGTTCGATCTCGGTGAGACGTTCGTCCAAATGGCGTTGCGCGATCGATTGCAAATCGTCGATATCGTAGAGATAGACATCGTCGAGCAAATTGACCGAGGGTTCGAAATCGCGCGGCACGGCCAGATCGATCAGAAAGAGCGGACGAGGTTCGCGCTGCCTGAGCATGTGCAGCAATTTCTCGCGAGTGAGAACGTAGTGCGGTGCGCTGGTGGAGCTGATGATGATGTCGACATCGATCGCTTCGCTTTCCCAAGTATCCCAGTGAATCGCCTTGCCGCCGAGTTCTCCCGCGAGTTTTTCCGCACGGTCGTAGGTGCGGTTCGCGACCATGATGGAGCGGACGCCACGGCTCTGCAATGAGCGGGCGGTCTTTTCGCTGGTATCGCCCGCGCCCATGATCATCACCGTGCGGCCCTCAAGCGCGCCAAATATTTTTTCCGCCAGTTCCACCGCGACCGAACCCACCGAGACGCTGCCGCGGGTGATGCCGGTATGCGTGCGCACTTCCTTGGCGGCCGCGAAAGAGGATTGGAACAGACGGTTGAGCCACTTTCCGGTGGCGCCGTTTTTCTGCGCAATTTCATACGCACTCTTGAGTTGGCCGAAGATTTCGGTTTCGCCCACGACCATTGATTTGAGTCCCGAGGCAACCTCGAACAAATGCGCGATGCATTGCTCATCCTGATATTGAAACGACGGAAGTACGACGTCGGTATCCAGAACGTGATAGTTCTTCAAAAAAAGCGGCCACGATTCGGCGGCGCGCTGCGGGGTATTCGTCGCGCCAAAATATTCGACCCGGTTGCAGGTGGAGACCAGTACCGCTTCGGTGAGACCGAGCTCCTGCTTCATCTCCGTCAGCGCTTCGGGAATGTCGTGCGGCAGGAACGCGACGCGTTCGCGCACTTCCACGGGCGCTTCGGCAAAGGTCAGGCCGCCGCAGACGAGATGCGCGCTCACAACGCCACCTCCCTCGTGACGGGATGCGTCGCGAAATCGGTGGGAAGCGAGAAACGATGGTCCTGCGAGAGGGAGTTGATGCCCCAGAAGGTAAGGAGGACGAAGACGTACCCAGCCACGGAAGCCCAGGCAACTTTCTTGTGACTCAACGGCAGAAATTTGGGAGCGAGGAGGAGTCCCCCGTATAGCAGCCACACCGCCGCCGACCAAAAGACCTTCACCCAGTCGAGCGTGCTTTCGTGCGGAATGAAAAAGCCGAGCGCCATGCCACCACTGAAAATGAGAAATGCCCATTTCAAAACGAGCCGATGGACGCGCTCGAGTTGTCCCATGGCGGGAAGATTATAGAACCAGTGATCCAGCGAGCGGCGCTTGAGCTGCCGTTCTTGGATCAGGTACATCATCCCCGCGAGAGCGGCAACGCCAAGCATGCCAAAACCGAGGATGCTCAGGCAGGCATGAAGTTCCAGCACCCAGCCCAGAGGCGGGCGATTGCTGGGAATATCGATTGGCGCGACAAGTGCGAGAAAGTTGAGGCAGAACACCAGCGGGGCGGTGAAGGTGCCCAAAATAGACATGCGGTAGACAGGGCCGATCACGAGGTAGGTGAGGACCAGCGACCAGGTAAAGAAGGCGACGACTTCAAATAAATTGGTGATGGGACAATGCCGGATCACTTCGCCGCGTTCGTAGAGAAAGATGGAACTGAAAATCAAACCCAGCACGAGGATCGAATCGTGCCACGGCGTGGACGCGG
>JAFIGT010000001.1 GCA_017849585.1 Verrucomicrobium sp. | reverse complement strand
CTCGCGATAGGGGTGGCTGAAGCCAGTGGATCGGAAGCGGCGATCGGGAGCGCCGCGCTCACCGCATCGGCCAAGACGAACGGCTTGGGCACAGGCATCTCTTTTGAATATGGCACGGACCTCACTTACGGGAGTGTGACCTCCACTCAGACCCTCAGCAGCGTCACGGCGTCTGGCACCGTCAGCACGATTGTGACGGGACTAAAATCCAGCACGCTCTACCATTACCGTGCTGTGGCCACCAGTGGTTCCGGATCATCGGTAGGTGCCGACGCTACATTCGTCACTCCCGCCCCCACCGCGCCGCCGGTGATCGGCAGCGCCCTGACGGCGACTGGCTACCTCACGCTCCCCTTTACTTACACCATCGCGGCCAGCAACGGCCCCACCTATTACAGCGCCATCGGGCTTCCCCCCGGTCTGAGCGTTAATACCTCGACCGGCGTCATCAGTGGCACTCCGACGACCGCCTGCACCAGTTCTGTTACGCTCAACGCCAGCAACGCCATGGGCACCGGCAGTGCCACCCTCGTCCTGACGATTTTGCCGACGACGGTTCCGACCACGGCCTTTTATTACTACAGCTCGACCAATTCCTATGTCGGCGGCGGCAATTCACAGCTCTACACCACCGCGAGTGGCACGGCATTCAAAGCGTCGAAAAATTACGACAACGGTGTGTCGATCGATGTGAATGGACTGGGTGATGGCTGGTCGATTTCTTTTGCCGCACCCGGTGATGCCCCTCTTACCAAGGGGACCACTTACCTCGGAGCAACGCGATTCCCCTTCCAGAGTGGCAATCCGGGATTGTCTTTCACTGGCAATGGTCGCGGCAATAACACGCTCACCGGTTGGTTTACGGTTCTGGATATCGTCTACGGCAGCGACAGCAACATCGTTTCATTTGCCGCCGATTTCGTGCAGTATGACGAAGGCAATACGAACGCCTGGAATGTCGGCAGCGTTCGTTACAATTCAATTATTCCTGGCAATTTCCCGTCGGCTCCAGAGATCAATACAGTCTACACCACGGCGATTAACACCGTGGGTGCGACGTTGAATGCAACCGTGAAACCCAATGGATTACCGACCACGGTCAGTTTCGAATACGGCACCGAAAAGACCTACGGCACAACCACGGCGACGCAGACCTTCAGTGGCAAGCTTGTCAATGCTCCCGTCACGAGTGTCGTGGCTGGCTTGAAGTCCGGCACGCTCTATCACTATCGAGTGATCGCCAAGAGTTCGGCCGGCACGGTCTACAGTCCTGACACGACCTTTACCACCACACCTTCCACCCTGCCTCCCGTGATCATTGGGCAATCCACCGTCACAGGGTATCTCGCCATGCCGTTCACCTACACCATTTCCGCGACGAACGGTCCGACCAGCTTCAATGCCACCGGCCTTCCGCCCGGCCTGTCGGTGAATACCTCCACGGGTGTCATCAGCGGTACGCCCACGGCGATTGGCACCAGCAGTGTGACCATCAGTGCGCGCAATCCCATTGGCACCAGTAGCCTCACCCAGCTCATTGCCATCGTGCCGACCGTCGCTCCGGGCAACGCTTTTTACTACTACAGTTCAAGTTCCGCATGGGTGGGGCAGGGGAAGAGCCAGCTCTACACGGGAAGTAGCATCACCGCTTCGAAAAATTACGATAATGGAGTTGATCTCCGTATCAACAACGGCAGCGATTGGTGGACGGTCTCATTCGCCGCGGCAGGCGATGCGCCGCTGGCCCCCGGCACCTATCTTGGTGCCACCCGTTATCCTTTCCAATCGGCCTCCGACCCCGGTCTCTGCTGGTCGGGTAATGGGCGCGGCAACAATACCCTGAACGGTTGGTTCCGGATTTTGGAAATCACGTACGGAACGGGCAGCACCATCGTTTCCGTCGCGGCAGACTTCGTGCAGTACGACGAAAAGAATGAGAGTGCCTGGAACGTGGGCAGCATTCGCTACAATTCCATCCTGCCGGTCACCTACCCGCAAGCGCCCGCCATTAGCGCCGTCAGCGCGGCTAGCGGGGGGCTTACCAGCGCGACGCTCTCGACAACGGTCAACCCCAACGGGCTGGCGACCACCGTTAATTTTGAATATGGCACCGATATCACCTACGGGAGCGTCACCAGCAATCAAAGCCTGGGCGGGCTGGCCAGCACCCCGCTTATCGGCACGCTCTCGGGATTGAAGTCCGGTACTGTTTATCACTACCGCGTGGTGGCTCGTAGCGCCGCAGGCACCTCCACGAGTGCCGATGCCACATTCATTACGGACGCCTCCTCATCGGCTCCCGGAATCATCAGTCCCACCAAGGCGGTAGGAACAATCAATGTTCCCTTCCTCTACCAGATCGCCGCAGTGAACAATCCCACTAGCTACTCCGCCACGGGGTTGCCTCCCGGATTAAGTCTGAATACGGTATCCGGTTTGATCTCGGGTATTCCCGTTCAGATCGGCACCTTTAATGCCGGCATCAGTGCCAGCAATAGCTGGGGAGCCGGCTCAATCATCGTGGCCTTCACGATTCAGAATCCGCTCGACGCGTGGAAAGGACGGAATTTCTCCGCCAGCGAACTCGATGATCCCACCATCAGTGGCGACACGGCCGCTCCTGCTGGCGACGGCATTCCGAACTTGCTGAAATACGCTCTCCATATTGATCCCAAAACGAGTACGCCCAGCGATTTGCCAGTACCCTCGGTCATGTCTTCGGGTGGTGAAAATTATCTCACCATTACCTACACGCAGCTCATTCTCGCGGGCGATATCGAATACATTACGGAAATATCCACAGACCTTAAAACGTGGAATTCGGGCGCGGGTTATACCGCTCCCGTCAGCGTCACCAATAATCCCGACGGCGTGACGCAGACGGTCGTCGTGCAGGATTTGAAGCCGCTGAGCAGCTCCGAAAAGCGGTTCATCCGACTCAAAATCAACAAGCCCTGATTCGCTTTCTACTCTTATTGTGGAACGTAGGGGCTGTCACAGTTCGGTGACAGAATCTCGACTTCACCATGGGTCGCTCGCCTCGTGCAATCGAGTTTGGGTTCACACCTGAGCTGACCGGGCAGGAATTTGCTTGTAGTTTCGGGCGGCTCACGATGAACTCTACACTTTCGCACGTTAACCCACTATTTCCAAAATTATGAAAATCGTTGTCGCTTACTCGGGAGGGCTCGACACCTCCATCATCCTCACCTGGCTCAAAGAAAAGTATAACGCTGAGATCATTGCGTTCTGTGCCGATGTGGGCCAGCAGGAAGAACTCAAGGGTCTCGACAAGAAGGCGCTCAAGACCGGCGCGTCCAGGTGCTACAGAGACGAGCTGCGAGAGGAATTCGCCCGCGACTTCATCTACCCGATGGTCCGCGCCAACGCTCTCTACGAGGGCCAGTACTTCCTCGGCACCAGCATCGCCCGTCCGCTCATCGCCAAGCGCCATGTGGAAATCGCCCGCAAGGAAAACGCCGATGCCGTCGCTCACGGTGCCACCGGCAAGGGCAACGATCAGGTACGCTTCGAGCTGACCTTCGCCGCGCTCGCCCCCGACCTCAAGATCATCGCCCCGTGGCGCGATTGGGAATTCAAGGGCCGCACCGATCTCATCAACTACGCCAAGGCCCACGGCATCGCCGTTCCGGTCACCGCGAAGAAGCCCTACTCGATGGATCGCAATTTGCTCCACATCAGCTTCGAGAGCGGCATCCTGGAAGACCCGTGGCTCGAACCGCCCGCCGACATGTTCAAGCTCAGCGTCTCCCCGGAGAAAGCCCCGAACAAGCCCGAGTACGTCACGATTGATTTCGTGCAGGGCAACGCCGTCGCCGTCAATGGCAAGGCGCTCTCGCCCTTCGGCGTGATGGACGTCCTCAACAAGCTCGGCGGCAAGCACGGCATCGGCCGCGTCGATCTCGTGGAAAACCGTTTCGTGGGCATGAAGTCCCGCGGCGTGTACGAGACCCCCGGCGGAGCGATCCTCCACTTCGCGCATCGTCAGGTGGAAACCCTCACGATG
This sequence comes from Verrucomicrobium sp., assembly GCA_017849585.1. Classification (GTDB taxonomy): domain Bacteria; phylum Verrucomicrobiota; class Verrucomicrobiia; order Methylacidiphilales; family UBA1321; genus UBA1321. The sequence continues at coordinate 79,763 of JAFIGT010000001.1, read as the reverse complement.
GACCGCGAAGTCATGCACTTGCGCGACGGTATGATCCCGAAGTATTCGGAACTCGTTTACAACGGTTTCTGGTTCGCTCCCGAACGCGAATTCCTGCAAGCCGCCGTGGACGAAAGCCAAAAGAATGTCACCGGCACGGTGAAGCTGAAGCTCTACAAGGGCAACATCATCACCGCCGGTCGCAAGAGCCCCGTGTCGCTCTACAATCCTGATGTCGCCACGATGGAAGATGACGCCGGTGCTTACAATCAGGCCGATGCCACAGGCTTTATCCGCCTCAATGGCCTCCGCCTCCGCACCCGCGCGGCTGTCCTCGCCAAGAAGCGCGGCAAGAAGAAATAGTCCTAGCGGACGGCAGTAGCTGGCGGCACAATGTGCCGCCGCTTTGAGACGAGTGGGTCCAGCGTCACGTTGGCCTTTGGAAACCTCACATGAGGGCGGAAAACCCTTTCACGCAGATGTGAAAGCAGTTTTCCGCCCTTTTGCGTTTCTGGCTCAAAGAGTTCGATCCTTGAGTGAGGGATGGAAATCCAGTTACGTATGACGGCGAGCATCGCGAGCCGCGTTACTGGGTGCAGGGCTCAGCCCTGCGGGGCGGAGCCCCCACGAGTAATACATTGAAAGTGGGCCGGGACGTGCTTCAATGCTGGGATGCCTCTGGATATTAAAGCTTTGGTGGCCTCCCGCATGGGTGAGAACTACGACCTCCACCACAACTATCTCAACCGCACTTTGGTCAAGGTGCAACGCACTATTGGATTCGACAAAGTTTACACCCGCGCCAAGGGTTCGTATCTCTACGACAAAGACGGGAACGACTACCTCGATTTCCTTTCCGGGTTCGGCGTTTACGCCATCGGCCGCAACCATGACGGCGCGCAAAAGATCATCCGCGACGTCCTCGACCTCGACCTGCCGAACATGGTCCAGCTCGACTCCGCCTTGATGAGCGGTCTCCTCGCCGAAGCCCTCGTCAAGCGACTCGCCAAGCAGGGCGCGCCGCATTTGAACGCCGTGTTCCTCTGCAACAGCGGCACCGAGTCCGTCGAAGGCGCCCTCAAGTTCGCCAAGTGTGCGACCGGTCGTCCCCGGCTCGTCTCGCTCAAGAATTCCTACCACGGCCTCAGCTACGGTTCGCTCTCCGTCACGGCCAATCCCTACTTCCACGAAGGCTTCGGCCCGTTCGTTCCCGGCGTCGTCAATATCGACCTGGGCGATCTCGCCGCGCTCGAGTATGAGTTGAAGAAAGGCGACGTCGCCGCGCTCATCATGGAACTCGTGCAGGGCAAGGGCGTCAAATTTGCCAAGGACGATTTCTACCAGCAGGCGCAAGCGCTCTGCCGCAAGTACGGCACGCTCCTCATCTGCGACGAAGTGCAGACTGGTCTCGGTCGCACCGGCAAATGGTTCGCGTTTGAACACTGGGGTCTCGAGCCCGACATCATCACGCTCGCCAAGGCGCTCAGCGCCGGTTACGTCCCCGCCGCCGCGATCATCACCCGCCGCGACATCTACCAGAAGACCTTCTCGCGGATGGATCGTTGCATCGTCCACTCCACCACCTTTGGCCGCAACAACCTCGCCTGCGCCAGCGGTCTCGCCGCGCTCGCGATTCTCGAGGAAGAAAACCTCATCGAGAACGCCGCCAAGCAGGGCGCGGAAATCGAACGCCGCCTCCTCGAATTGCAGAAGCGCAGCGACATGATCAAGGAAGTGCGCGTGAAGGGCCTCATGTGCGCCGTCGAATTCGAAGAACCGAAATCGATGATGGGCAAGATGGGCTGGAAGCTCGTCCACTCTCTCGACAAGGGCATGTTCCCGCAGCTCATCGTCACCCCGATGCTCTCGAAGCACCGCATCCTCACGCAGGTCGCGGCGAACAACTCCGACGTGGTCAAGTTCCTCCCGCCGCTCATCATCGGCCAGACGGAAGTCGACCGCTTCATGGTCGCGTTTGAATCCGTCCTCGGTGATTTGAAAAAGTTCCCCGGTCCCGTCTGGGATCTCGGCCAGAATTTCTTCAAGGCGATGAAATCCACCGACGCTCAGGAAGAAGAGCTCGCCGCCCATTAACCGGGCGGTGTCCGACGCCGGCATGAAGCGGTACTACCTCGACCACAACGCCACCACGCCGCTCGACGAGCGGGTGCGTGTGGTCATGGAGCCCTACCAGCGCGGACTCGTCGGCAATCCCTCGAGTCTCCATGCCGAAGGCCGTCGCGCCCGCGGCGCGGTCGACATTGCCCGTGACCAGGTCGCCTCCTTACTCGGTGCGAAACCGTCCGAGATTATCTTCACCAGCGGCGGCACCGAGAGCTGCAACCTCGCCGTGCAAGGGCTCGCCCTCGCGCATCGCGCGCGTGGCCAGCATGTCATCGTTTCCGCCGGTGAACACCACGCCGTGCTCCACGCCGCGCAGGCATTGCAACAGCGCCACGGATTCGACGTCACCTTTCTCCCGCTGCAACCCGATGGCCGCACCGATCCCGACGATCTCCGCCGCGCGTTGCGCGACGACACCGTGCTCGTCAGCGTCATGACCGCCAACAACGAGACCGGCGTCAAATCCCCCGTTGCGGCCATTGGCGAAATCTGCGCGGACCGAGGCATCCTCTTCCACACCGACGCCGTCCAGAGCGCGGGCAAGGAACCGCTCCGCGCCCAAGCCTGGCACGTTTCTGCCCTCAGCCTCACCGCGCACAAATTCGGCGGTCCCCACGGCGCGGGCTTGCTCTATCTCCATGCCGGAATTCCCGTGGCCCGGCTCATGGAAGGCGGCGCGCACGAGAACGAACGCCGCCCCGGCACCGAGAACGTCGCCGCGATTGTCGGTCTCGCGAAAGCGCTCGAATTCGCCACCGCCGAAAGCGAGGCGCACAACACCGCCACCTTCGCCCTCACCGAGCAACTCTGGCAGGAGCTCGCCCCGCTCGCGTCCATCCGTCGCAACGGCCATCCCACCGAGCGCCTCGGCAATACGCTCAATGTCAGCTTCCCCGATTTGCATCCCGAGGAATTTCTCATCGCCCTCGACCTCGCCGGACTCTCCGTCTCCAGCGGTTCCGCCTGCCTCGTCGGCTCCGTGCAAACCTCGCACGTCCTGCAAGCCATGGGCCTCACCCCGACCGATATCGGCGCCACTGTGCGCTTTTCCATCGGTCACGACCTCACCCCCGCCGACATCATCGAAATCGCCACTCGCGTCCGCACCGTTGTCTCGCACCAACGGCCAGCGTGACGCTGGACCCAGTTAGCTGACGCCCGATCTGGACCTCCGTTGTAACCACTCGCGGAGAGAGCGGCGGGGCGCATGCCTTCAGACTGGGACTCTCGGCAACGGGAGTTCCTTGGAATGGATTCAAATTAATCTGTCGCGCGAGTTGTGAAGACAGGCGCCGACCTACCCCCTTGCCCGATCCCTCGACTACGCTCGGGATGACGGAGTCTGGACGTGAATGTCTTTGAGGCGATTTGCGTAGCAAATCAGCTACCAGGTCCAGCGTCACGCTGGTCACGCCGACATTAATTAACCTTATAAATCTATTGCCTCTCCATAAATCATGAGCTAAACTTATAGGTATGAGCATCCCCTCCGGCACACTCCGCATTGGATTTATCGGCGCCGGCGGCATCGTCCGCACCCGGCACCTGCCCAACCTCAAATCGATTCCCAATCTCGAATTTGTCGCCGTTTGCAACCAGCGCCGCGCCACTGCTGAAGCCATCGCGCGCGACTTTGGCATTGCCGAAGTCATGGACGACTGGAAAGCGCTCATCGCCCGGCCCGACCTCCACGCCATCTGGATTGGCACCCCGCCCTACATGCACGCCGAGCTCACCCTCGCCGCGCTCGCCGCCGGGAAGCATGTCTTCTGTCAGGCCCGCATGGCGATGAATCTCCCCCAAGCCCGCGAAATGCTCGCCGCCGCGCAGGCCCGACCCAATCAAGTCACCATGCTCTGCCCGCCGCCCCACGGCATGCGTGGCGATCCCACCGTGCGTCGTCTCCTCAAGGACAACGTCCTCGGCAAACTCCTCCACTTCCGGCTCCAGGCTTTTAACGACGCCTGGGCCAATCCCGCCACTCCGGCGCACTGGCGGCAGAAGATCGAACTCAGCGGCCAGAACATCCTCTCCGTCGGCATCTACGCCGAAGTCCTCGGCAAATGGCTCGGTCATCCCCTCGAACTCCGCGCCACCCACCACGTCTTTCATCCCGACCGGCAAGGGTACCACGTGCAAATTCCCGACTGGGTGAGCATCACCGGTCGCTGGCCCAATGACCTCTTCGGCACGCTCGAATGGAGCGGCGTCGCGCAGGCCGCCCACCACGAACAACTCGAACTCTACGGCGATGCCGGAACGCTCGTCTACGACTTCACCGAGGACCGCCTCTACGTCGCCCTCAACGGCCAGAAATCGCTCCACGAACGCCCCATCCGCGCCGAAGAACAAGGTCAATGGACCGTCGAACAGGATTTCGTTAACGCCATCCGCACCGGCACCCAGCCCGAGCCCAGCTTCGCGACCGGCGTGAAATACATGGAATTCCTCGACTCCATCTGGCAGGGCTGAGTCCTGCACCCAGTGACGCTCACGCCCGATCTGCGAATCGGTTTCTAAACTGTAGGGCGCGATTGCATCGCGCTGCGGCGCCCTACAAGGGGCGTGGCATTTCCGGTCTTGGAGCGATGTCAAAACGTGTCTGCAAAAATATCGCACACGTAGCTCACGCAGCAAACCTAACGCAAACGGTTCGGCGCGATTTGTGGTTGAATACCCGCATGACCGCGCCATTGCCTTGGATTTTCACTATATCGAGTGATCTCTCCGTCTCGCGACGCAGCCCGCATTCTCATCGACACCCAACAGAGGCGGTCGATTCTCGTAGTCGATTGTCGACGCTCTTTTTTTCTGGGGCACTGCCGCCCCTTCCTCCTGCAGGCGCGCCTCGCGCGCTGCGTTACAGGGGGAGGATTCACGCTGTTAGCCGCAGCGGCACATTGTGCCGCCAGCTATTGCCCTGCGCTCGCAGCAGTTTGCACTTTACAAAATCGACGCGTGACCGCAGCTTGAACGGCTCCCGATGAAACTGAAGAAACCGCTCCGTTTTGGATTGCCGAAGGGCAGTCTCGAAAAGCCTACCATCGAATTGATGGGCAAGGCCGGTTTTTCCGTGACCATGTCGAGCCGTGGCTACAAGCCCTTCATCGACGACCCCTCCTTCGATCCGCGCTTGGTGCGCCCGCAGGAACTGAGCCGTTACGTGGCTCAGGGTTTTCTCGATTTCGGCATTACCGGCAAGGATTGGATCGCGGAAAACGGCGTGCCCGTTCACGTGATTTGCGATCTGCCCTACAGCCGCGCCACCTCGCTGCCCGCCCGCTGGGTGCTCGCCGTGCCGGAGGATTCCAAGATCCGCTCGGTCAAGGACCTCAAGGGCAAGCGCATCGCCACCGAGGCGGTCAATCTCGTCAAAGCCTACCTCCGCAAACACAAGGTGAAGGCGGAAGTGGAATTCTCCTGGGGTGCCACCGAAGTGAAGGTGCCCGAGCTGGTCGACGCCATTGTCGACCTCACCGAGACCGGGTCTTCGCTCAAGGCGAATAACCTGCGCATCGTCGACACGCTGATGGAAAGCTATCCCCAGCTCATCGCGAACAAGGCGGTCTGGGCCGACCCGGCCAAACGCAAGATCATCTCCAATTTCGCGCTCCTCCTGCAGGGCGCCCTCAATGCCCGACGCAAGGTGGGATTGAAAATGAATGTGCCGAAGAGCAATCTCAACCGGTTGTTGAAATGTCTCCCGGCGCTGCGCAACCCCACGGTCGCGCCGCTATCCCAGCTCGATTGGGTAGCCATCGAGACCATTCTCGATGAAAAAGTCGTCCGCGAGATTATTCCCCAGCTCAAAGAGCTGGGCGCGGAAGGAATCATCGAATATCCGTTGAATAAGGTTGTGTATTAGCGAGAATCGCTTTTAAATCAGAAGTTCAAATTATGGGATCACTCAAGAAACGACGCAAAACGAAGATTGCCAAACATAAGCGCCGCAAGCGCATGAAGGCGAATCGTCATAAGAAGCGTTTGCGTTACAAGGCTTAGGCCTCTACTCTTAGCAGCGTGATCCCTCGGCCATGTTTCATTGCCTTGTGGGTAACGCTGCTAAGCTTTTATCCAGTCCTCGCGTATGCCGCGGGAACTGAAGCGTCAACACCCGGCAAAAGTGTGATTGTTGGTCCGGCTTCCTCGAAGCCGGATACCTCGTCTATTCCTGCCCCGGCTCCGTTTGCGTCTTCGGCTCTCCCGATGGTTTATATTGAATGGCCGGCCCCGGAGCCGGTGGTTCCCGCGCGCCTGTCTCCCGAAGGGGAAAAGCAGGCCAAATCACACGCCCTCTACATCGAGGCGCTCCGCGTGGAACTTCGTCAAGGTTTCGCCACCGCTCTCCCGCTCTATCTCGCCATCACCAAGCTGGACCCGCATTTCGTGCAGGCCCACCTGAAGACCGCCCTCTATTTCCTCCAACGCAACCAGATCGAACAGGCGCTCTCGTACTTGAAGCTTGGCCTCCAGAGCAACCCCGATTCCGCCGATCTCAAAGCCGCCACCGCCTACGCCTACCGGTTGCTCAAGCGCAATGATCAGGCCCTCGCGCTTGCCCGCGAAGTGCTCGCCACCACGCCGGATCAAGTCACCGCCTACCGCGTGTTGTTCGAAATCTACAGCGAGCAGGGGAAGTTCGACGAAGCCATGAAAACGGTCGAGCAGACCGTGAAGCAAAACACCGGCAAGGCTTCCTTCTGGATCAATCTCGCCCGCCTCTACCAGGAATTGCTCAACGAGGAGCAGCGGCAGAATCCGCTGCAGGCCACGAATAAGGAGCATGCCAAGGACGTCGCCGCGCGCCTGCTCCCGCTCTACGAAAAGGCTCTCGCCTGCAAGGGCGAACCCAGCACGGAACTCCTGCAATTGCTCTCCGAATGTTACGCCACACTTGGCATTAACGACAAGGCCATCGAGTTCGCCCGTCAGGCGCACGAGAATTCCCCGCTCAACATCGAGGTGCAATTGCGGCTCGCGAATCTCCTCTTCAATGTCGGTCAGCGCGACGAAGCGTTGAAGTTCTACGAGCAGGCTTACGAATTGCGGCCCGACTACGGCGATGGCTGGCTCGGCAACACGCTCTCGAAATTGTACAGCGGTTCCAACCAGACACAGAAGGCGATCGATGTGCTCGAACGCATGATCAGCCGCACCCCGACCCGCATCGAGCTCTACAACGACCTCGCTGGGTTGTACGAACGCCTCGACCGCTTCGACAAGGCCGAACAAAATTACCAACAAGCCCTCGCGCTCGATCCCACCTCGCTTCCCGCCCACCTGCAACTCGCCTACGTCCAGCTCCGCTCCAAAAACTACACCCAGGCGGATGCCACCCTCCGCGCCGCGCAACGGCGTTTCCCCACCTCCGGTCGCATCTGCCTGTTACAAGCCATCTCCTCCCGCGAGCAAAAGAAATACGACGACGCGCTCAACTCCTTTGCGCAGGTGAAGATCCTCGCTACGGGTTCGGACTCGCCGCTGCTCAATGAGAATTTCTACCTCGAACTCTCGATGACCCAGGAACTCGCCGGCAAGAAGGACCAGATCGAGCCGACCCTGCGCGAGGGCCTGCGCAAATTCCCCGACAATCCCAACATGCTCAATGCCCTGGCCTATCATTGGTCCGAAGAAGGCCGCAATCTCGACGAAGCGCTCAAGATGAGCAAGAAATCGCTCGAGTCCGAACCCGCCAATGGTGCCTTCCTCGACACCCTCGGCTGGATTTATTTCAAACTGAACCAACCCAAGGAAGCCCTCCCGCTCCTGCAACAGGCCAGTTCCCTGACCAAGGAAGACCCCGTTGTCCTCGGCCACCTCGCTGATACCTACGCAAAACTGGGCCAGATCGCCAACGCCACCGAACTTTGGCAAAAAGTCGTGAAACTCGATCCCGAGAACAAGGACGCCAAGTCAAAACTCGACGCCGCCCTCGCGGAAGCCAAGAACGGTAAAGCCCGTCCGCCCGCGAAAAAGTAAATTGCCTCCGCTCTTCAGGAAGCCCCTCGTTAGTAGTTTGGCTCGTTCAGACCATTAATTTTTTATTGTAACCGAACCGACATATAGATTTAGTATCCGCAAACCATGTTACACCCTTTGAAACAGGCATTCTGGGAATTATGCCTGCCGGTCCTCATTCTGGGAATGATGACTGGCGCGACGGCTATGGCCGCCGGTCGCGACACGCACCCCCTCGAACGGGATATCAATTCCCTCGTTCGCGCCAAGAGCGCGCTCCTGGTGGATGAGAAGACCGGAGAAGTAATTTTCGCCCGCAACGCCGGCAAGGAACTCCCCCCCGCCAGCACGGTCAAGATGTTGACGGCCCTTCTTGTTTACGAAACCAAGGGACTTGGCGGCACGGTGCTCATCACCTCTGATGACAAAGCTGAGCCCAGCAACGTTCCGCTGATTCCGGGAGAAACCGTGGCCGTGCGCGATCTCGTTTACTCGCTCCTGCTCGGTTCCGATAACGACTCCGCCATCGCCCTCGCGCGTTACACTGGCGGCAATGTCACCAACTTCATCAACATGATGAACAACCGCGCCATCCGCCTCGGCTGTCGCAACTCCAATTTCAAGACTCCCAACGGCCTGCCCACGCCCGGTCAATACACCACCAGCGAAGACCTCATGAAAATCTTCGAAGCGTTCGTCCGCGTTCCCGAATTGCGCCGCATCGCCAGCACCAAGACCTACTTTCTAAAAACCGCCGCGCGCAGCCAAACCCTCAAAAATCACAACAAACTTCTCGGCGTCTACTCCGGCATGGGCCCCGCCAAGACCGGCTGGACCTACACCTCCCGCCACACCTACGCCGCTGCCGCCACGCGCAATGGCCGCGAGTTGCACCTCACCATTCTCGATACGCCCAATAAATGGGCCGATGCCACCGCCCTTTTCGATTACGGTTTCGCCCATCTGCCCGCCGATCCCACGGTTCCCGCTACCACCACAGCGGTGACCGCGCCAACTCCCGCCACACTCGCTGCCCCGGCGGTTCCGACCGCTCCTGCGGCGGTGACTCCCGCCGTGACGGCTCCTGCACCCGCGCCAGCACCGGCCGTCGCCCCCACCGTTCCCGCCGCCGCACCTGCTGAGACTCCTCGTCCTGCCAACCAGACCCACGTCATCCGCCGTGGCGAAACGCTCTCCTCCATTGCCCAAGTCTACGATTGTTCGGTTTCGAAACTCACCCGTGTCAATCAGATCAGCGACCCCCGCACGTTGCAGCCGGGGCAAAAGCTCATCATCCCCAATTGACGTAACAGGCTCTTAAGATTTGCCAGATGTCGGGCGAGCCGCTACGGTTCGCTCCCTAACCTTAAACCCTCCAGGAAAAACTCACTATGCCCAAAGCCATCATGGTCACCAGCAAAGGCACCATTAACCTCGAACTCTTCGACAAGGATGCCCCCAACACCGTTAAAAATTTCAGCGACCTCTCCAAAAAGGGTTTCTACAACGGCCTGAAGTTCCACCGCGTCATCAAGGATTTCATGATTCAGGGCGGCTGTCCCCTCGGCACCGGCACCGGCGGCCCCGGCTACAAGATCAAGTGCGAAATCAACAAGCAGAAGCACACCCCCGGCACGCTCTCCATGGCCCATGCGGGTAAGGACACCGGCGGCAGCCAGTTCTTCATCACCCACACCACCACCCCGTGGCTCGACGGCGTGCACACCGTTTTCGGCCGCACCACCGACATGGACGTGGTCAACGCCATCGCCCAAGGCGATACGATCACCTCGGTGACGATCGAAGACTAAGCAACGTGACGTTGCATCCGTAAATCGGGTGCAACGTCGTTTTTTGCCGTCATATCTCATTGATGGCGAAGGTGTCGAATTGAGGCAAATGGGTGCAGGGCTCAGCCCTGCCGTCACGCTGGCTTGCCAAAGAGAGAGCAAGCCTCTAGGCTGTTCGTCTTATGTCCCAGCACATCAAACTTTTCATTCCCGGTCCGATTGAAGTGTCGGAAAAGACCCTCCGCGCTTACGCGACTCCCATGATCGGGCATCGCAGCAAGGACTTTCAGGCCCTCTACGCCGACATCCATCCCGGACTGCAACGCCTCTTCTTCACCAAGCAACCCGTCTTCGTCAGCACCTCCTCCGCCTGGGGCGTGATGGAAGGTGCGCTGCGCAATCTCGTGAGCAAAAAAGTGCTCAACTGCATGAACGGCGCCTTTTCGGACAAATGGTTCGACGTTGCCAAGAAGTGTGGCAAGCAGGCCGAAGCGCTGCAGGTCGAATGGGGTCAACCCATTCTTCCCGAGCAAATCGACGCCAAGCTCAAGACCGGCGAATTCGATGCGGTCACCCTGATCCACAACGAAACCTCCACCGGCACGATGAGCCCGCTCGCCGACATCGCCGAAGTGCTCAAGAAGTACCCCGACGTGATGTTCATCGTCGACTGCGTCAGCTCCTTCACGGCCATGCCGATTGAATTCGACAAGCTCGGCATCGACGTCCTTCTCGCCGGAACGCAAAAAGCGATGGCCATGCCCTCCGGCTGCGCGTTGTTCACCGTCTCCGAAAAGGCGTTCGCGAAAGCGGCCACCATCAAGGATCGCGGCTACTATTTCGACTTCATCGAATTCCGCAAGAATCAGGAAAACAACATGACCCCGACCACGCCGTCGATCGGTCATTTCTACGCGCTCAAAAGCAAGATCGAGGATTTCGAAACCGAAGGTCTGGAAAACCGTTACGCCCGTCACAAGGCCAACGCGTTGCTCACCCGCGAATGGGCTCTTGGTAACGGCTTCGAGCTCTTCCCGGCGAAGGGTTACGAGTCGCTCTCGCTGACCTGTGTGAAGAACGTGAAGAACATTGATGTGCCCAAGCTCAACGCCGCGCTCAAGAGCAAGTACTACTGCGTGATCGACGGTGGCTATGGCAAGATCAAGGGAACCACGTTCCGCATCTCGCACATGGGCGACGAATCGACCGAGAACATCCGCCAGCTCCTCGGCTGGATCGACGATTGTTTGAAGTCCATCTAATTCGAGCGATTCACGCGCTCCAGAAAAGCCCGGCCCGCAAGGACCGGGCTTTTTCATTGGCTCAACAACGGATCGACTTGCGCCCAGAGCCAGTTGAGCACCTCGTCATTGACCGGCGAGTTCAGATAGACCAGAAACAAACCGCGCGGGTACTGCCGAAAGACCAGCGTGCGTTCTCCGAAGGCGGCGCAGCCGACGGTGGCTTCGTATTGATCCGAGCGCAGCGAGTCCAGCATCGAACGGCACGATTCGCCCACCGTCAGCATTTTTTCCGGTGCAATGGCAGAATTGGCGCACCAGCCCAACATTTGATTGAGCGGCGAGATCAACGCGGCGGCCATCACCGCCTCGATGCGACCTATTTGTTCAAACGCCTTGTCCATAGCACCATTGGATGAATTCTTCCGCTTCCCTTGGCTGGACCCCGTGAGTTTTAAATAACGCGTGACGTACCCCGAGATTATCGGCAACCAGTTCCTGCCGGAATTCCGGTCCGAGCAGGGTCAATCGCTGGAAGTAATCTTCTTCCAGGGCAACGGCCACATTGGCCATCTTGCGATAAATGAAATCGGTGAGCGCGGCGGTGTGCGTCGGATCGATCGCGCCGCAGCCATCCACGAACTGCCCCATCAGATTGATTTTCCAGTGGGCCGTCAACGCGGGGGAACGAAAGGAAAGATCGCAGGCGAGGGCAGGTTGTGGCGTTTCGGCCGGCTCTTCGGGAAGATCGTCTTTGGGCGGAGCTTCCAGGGTGGCCATTTCTGCCGGGATGGATGTCGGTTCGGGAGTTTCCAGCGGAGTCACCGCATACTCCTCATCGAGACTGGGTGGAATCTCCAGCGTGTCCACCTCCACATTGCCCATCAGCAAATCGGACAGTGGCCGCTCAATGGTACGTGGCGGCACATAATTCAACCGATGCACCTTGATGCGCATCTCCTCCGCAGGCCATGTCAGGATGGCGGCGATGGCACGCTCGCCGCTGAACCCGGAGCATTGTGCATGGTAAACCACGCCTTCGTAGATGAAAATGTCTCCCGAATTGCCGATGATATCCACCTGGATCATGCACGAGTCCGCTTTCTGGCACTGCTGGTAGATGAGTTCGCCGAGAGATGAAACATCTCCCGGTTGTACTGAGAGCGGGACCGTCGCTGGTTCCAGCAGATGCCCCAATTGCGTCAGCACTTCTTTCCATTCCTCGTCCGTTTTGGGACGAAGGAGGAAAAGATCGGCTCCATTATGATAGGCCTGAAAGCGGTACAGCTCGTTCGCTTCCTCGCTGATGACCACAAATCGCGTCTGGAACGCCTGCTTTTTCATTACGGCCATGAATTGGAAGCAATCCATATTGCCGATAACCGTGTCCAGCAGGAACAGGTCGTATTGCTGCGGGGAAAGCTGCATGGCGCGCAGGGGATCGGTTTCGACATCGACCCGGGCGTCGGGAGCAAGCGACAAGGTAATATGCTGGCGAAACATCGCCGCATACTCCCGATGAGCAGTGAGGATCAAAGCCTGACGCAGCATGTACGCAAAATGTGGCGAGGGGAGGCCGACATCTCAAGTTGAATATTAGGCAGCTTGCCAGACTTACCTCCTAAAGGACAGGGGAAAGCGAGGGGGCGAATTGGTCGGATTTCGAGGTTGCACCCACCCCCGATCTGAAGGAAGCTTGACCCTTTATCATGTCTAGCGTTCAAGGCTTTTTTCGTCAGATCCTCCGCCACACCGCGCGGGCGATTTACCGCGCCCCGGGAGTGGTTACGACCCTGGGCGTTCTATTTACTCTCCTCTGCTTGTGGTATACCTATACGCATTTCAAGGTGGTTAATAGTATTGGCGACCTGCTGAGCGACAAGACGGGGGCCAATCGCATATATCGGGAATACAAAAAGGAATTTAACCTCGAAGAGGAATACGTCGTCGTCATCACTTCGCCCGATCCTGCCGCGAATCGCCAGGTAGCCGACGCTGTGGCTACGCGGTTGCGGGATCTCGGTCCGGGACTTGGCAAGGTATTTTATAAACTCGATTTCTCGAAACTCGAGAGCCGCCTGTTGTTGTTGGAAAATGAAAGCGCGTTGCAACAGATCGAAACCGACGTAGCTGGATATGCCCAGGCCCTCAAAACCACCAAGGTCAATTTCGATCTCCACTCCATGCTCAATCAGGCCCGGGGTGCTATGGGCAACGAGCAGTACCTGCGCAAAAAGGAAAACTGGAAGGATTTCAAACCTTTCGTCGACCGCTTCGCCGCGATGCTCGATCAACTCGCCAATAGCGTGGAAGGCAAGAAGCCCGGCATGGAGGAGCCCGCATCCACTTCTTCCGCCAACGATCTGGGTTCTGCGGATGTGAGTGAAATGCTCACCGAGAGGGAGTATCTTTCCTACGATCATGGCCGCACGGTGCTGGTGCTCGCAGCGCCCGGCCAACGCCAGTTCGATTCCGCCTCCCCCTATACCGGCACCTTGGCCAAGATCCGGTCGGTCATCGCGGATGTGCAGGCACAGAATCCAGCAGTCTCGATTGGGCTGACCGGTGAGCCGGTCCTCAATGACGACGAGATGCAAACGGCGGCGAAGGATGTGACCTACGCGTCGATCATCACCTTCGTTCTGATCACGCTGCTCTTTGCGATCAGTTACAAGGAATATGCCCGGCCCGGCTGGGCCATTGCGGTGCTGCTCATGGCGGTGGTCTGGTGCTTTGCCGCCGCGATGTTCTTCGTGGGGCATCTCAATATTTTGACCAATGCTTTCGTTCCGATGGTTCTGGGGCTCGGTATCGATTTCGGTATCCAGGTCATGGGTCGATACGAGGAGGAGCTGGGGCATGGCTTCGGCATTGAGCACGCCTTATCCGAAACGCTCCAACACACGGGAGTGGCCATTGTGACGGGTGGGAGCACGACTGCTGCGGCGTTCTTTTCGATGTGTCTGAATGAATTCAAGGGACTCTCCGAACTGGGCATGATCTGCGGCATGAGCATGATCCTGTGTCTTGTGGCGAATCTGGTTCTGCTTCCTGCCATCTATGTCTTGCGCGACCGCAAGCGCAGTCCCCGCGATTTACATATCAAACAAACCGCTGCCGAATCCCATTTTACCCCCGAGTTTAACAACCGCATCGTTCGTCATCCCCATCTGGTGCTGACCATCGGCGGCATCATCACGGTGATCTGCCTGATCGCCGTGGGTGGCACCCGCTTCGATTACAACCTGCTCAACATGCAGAACCAGAAACTGGAATCGGTGCAGGTGGAGAAGCAACTGCTCAAACGATTGGGCAATTCCAGCATCTACGCCAGCATCACCGTGGATTCCCTTGATGAAGCGCGCGAGATGACGAAAAAATTGGAGGCTCTCCCGACGGTGAAGGAGGTGCAATCGCTGGCCAAATTGCTGCCGGATCGCCAGCCCGAGAAACAGGCCATCATTCGTCGCATCACCGCCTCACTGCGTGGTGTAAAGCTGGATGCTGATGCCGCTGCGAAGATTGATGTGGCCAAGGCCCGGCAAGATGTTGCCGCGTTATTGGCCTCCTCGAAGGAGGCACGGGTTCAGGCGGAAATGTTTGCCGGAACTTCCAAAATGGCCAAGGAGGCGGTGGAAACGTTCAAGAAGTTGATCCCACCGCTGGAGCGTGCGGACGCGGCGATGACCAAACTCTCGGATGAGGAATTGGCCCAGCGGCTCAACGCCTATCAATCGGAAGTCTTCGGACGCATGCAACGTGGCCTGGTCTGGTTGCGCAATGCGGAAACCAACCAGTTCATCACCATCGAAGATGTGCCGGAGCCGCTCCGCAAACGGTTTGTCGGCAATACCGGCAAGTACCTGCTGCAGGTCTACGCGAAGGAGGATCTGTGGGATCGCGAACCGCTGGTCAAGTTCGTGCATGAAGTACAGTCCGTAGCGCCCCTGGCGACGGGAACGCCGGTGCAAAATTATGCCTATATCGATCTGTTGCGCGTGAGCTACCGCGACGCCGCGATCTGGGCTTTTCTGGCGATTGTGGTGCTGATTCTTCTCCATTTCCGCAGTGTGATTGATGCGTCACTCGCCGTTCTGCCGCTGGCCCTGGGCGTGATCTGGACGCTGGGTACGATGGCGCTCTTCCATATTCCCTTTAATCCGGCGAATATCATGACGCTACCGATGTTACTCGGTATTGGCGTCGCCTATGGCGTCTATACGACTGACCGTTTCCGGGAAGTGGGCAAGATGCAGATTTTCTCGACGAGCACGGGCAAGGCGATTGTGTTGTCAGCGTGTACGACCCTCTTCGGCTTTGCGTCGATGTTGATCAGTGATTATCGAGGTCTCTTCAGTCTTGGACTGGTCATGACGCTTGGCGTGGTTTTTTGCCTTATCACCAGCCTCGGCTTGCTTCCGCAGATCCTCAAGCTTCTCGAGAAACGCCGTTGATTTGGCGCGGGACGAGATCCCGCGCCAAAAGAAAGCGTCGGCTAGATTTGCCAGTCGAGTGTGGAGCGTCCGCGTTGTTGAATGCGGATGTCTTGCGATTCGAAGACCACGATGGAATCGGGCGCAACGGAGTGGGCCAGCCAGACATTGCCACCGATGATGCTACGGTCGCCGACAATGGTGTCGCCGCCGATGATGGTGGCACCCGCATAGATGGTCACGTTATTACCAATCGTGGGGTGACGTTTCCCGCCGATGGCTGCGCCCGTTGTATCCCGTGCCGTGTGGGCCGCGAGGCTGCGGGCGACGAGACCGACGCCTTGATAAATGCGCACGTGATTGCCAATGGTCGTGGTTTCACCAACGACAACGCCCGTGCCATGATCGATGAAGAAGTGTGTGCCGATAGTGGCGCCGGGATGGATATCAATTCCCGTGCGCGAATGAGCCCACTCAGTCATCATGCGCGGGATCAGAGCGATACCTTCCTGATAGAGGAGATGGGCCATCCGTTGCACGGCAATCGCTTCGATACCGGGATAGGCGACCATGACTTCGTCCGTGCTAATGGCCGCCGGATCGCCCTCATAAGCGGCCTCGACATCGGTTTGCAAGATGCAGCGCAGGTCGACGAGTTTGCAGAGAAATTGATGTGCGACGGCTTCGGCTTCCTTGCCGGCGACGGGTCGATACTCGAGGCTTTTGCGGATTTCACGAATCAGCCGGTCCAACACATCCTCAACATTGGTCAGGGTCAGCGTCGGCAGAACTTGATTGGAGATCGGTTCACCTGAGTGAAAGCCCGGGAACAGAAGCTCAAGTAAATCCAGAGTCAATTGCGCAATGGCGGCCTTTGACGGCAGGTTGGCTCCATCAATGTGATTGATGCCGCCGCACTGGGCGTAGGAATCCAGAAATTGATCTACTAAACGGCTGAGAGACTTATCCACGCTGGCAAACGTATCGGAAAAGTGGACAACGTGCAACTGATGCCCGCAGGAGCAACGGCGAGGCCAAGGGCAGAGAGCGCGAGTTTTTAAACAAGTGACAAAAAACTCAAGAGAAAGATGGATCGACCGATGTAAAAAGTAAGGTTCTTTTCAGAGTCATCGCTCCGTCGTGTCGTCGAAAACCTATTTTTGTCATTTTTGAAGACGATCGAGTGTCAATGGGTTGACAGATACAGGGTATAAATAGTCCTGAATATTAGTGCAACACACTTATTAAAAGTAGGTTGCGCTTATTTTATCGAAATGATTCCTTAAGCTGCTATATTAGTATTCAAGCTCAAGTGGCGTATAATGGGTGAGTTCAACTAATTAATCAGAAAGGAAAATTTGATGAAAGTGATGCGCCCGACATGGATGGGAATGGTTTTAGCCGTGGGCGGTTTTTTTATTTTTTCCAGCTTCGCTCCTGCGAAGGATGATGGACAGATGTTGGCGTTGAGCCAGGATCTTCCGGGAAAAAATAATGTGGGGGGAAAAGGATCTGAATTTGCCCCGGAGCTGTACAACCGTCTGGTCAAAGCCGGTGGCGAAGCGCATTTGGTGACGTTTCAGTGGCGTCGTGACTTTGAGAAAGCCGAGCAGGCGCGCACGAGCACGGTGGTGATTTTCCTGGATGCGGAAGGGCGCTATTGGGGGATGGACATGTATTCGAAGCAGCCCGTTTGGGTGCCGGGTCGCGATCCTCAAAAGTGGCTCGACCGTCTTTATCCGAACCTGATCACCAAGTTGATGACGGTGCGGACGGATGCCAAGTTAGCGGGGAAGTATGCGGATCTTTCCCGTGTGGCGAATGCTGCGCCTGCCGTTCCCGCTGCGCCAGCGACTCCAGCGCCTGTGGGGCAGCCATCGGCTCGTGTGGTGGAATCACCGGGGACTCCGGTGGCCGCACAATAGTTTTTGGGGCTGATTCTGGTGAAAGCGGTCGTTCCCGGAAGGGGGCGGCCGCTTTTTTTGTCGATTCGTGATGGATGCGCGGGCGGGTGTTCGGTAGTGTGAATGGCTGTGCGCATTGTGATTACCGGCCTGTTGGGCCAATATTCTTTTGGCGGAGTGATTTGGGATTATATCCAGTACCTGATCGGTTTTCGCGATCTCGGACATGATGTGTGGTACTTGGAAGATTCGGGCGCGTGGCCGTATGACCCAATCAAGCAGACGATCTCCGAAGACTGCACGTACAACGTGAACTATCTCGGCAAGATGATGACCGAGTTCGGCTTTGGCGACCGGTGGATTTATCGCAATGGGGCGGACGGGAAGTTTCATGGCGCTGGCGAAGTGGCGGCGCGGGATTTGATCAAGAACAGCGACCTGCTCATCAACGTGTCGAGCGCGGGGTGGTTGCGTGATTACGATTTCGGCGTGAAGCACCAGATGTTCATCGATGGCGACCCGATGTTCTGCCACATCGGATTGCTCGACGAAAAGCAGGCCGATTACAACGCGCGCATTCGCGCTCACGACAGTCATTTCACCTTCGGCCTCAATGTCGGCGGGCCGGGCACGCTCGTGCCGGAGACGGGCATCGCGTGGAAGAAAACGGTGCAGCCGATCGCGCTCGATTATTGGCCATTCGCGAGCGAAGCGCCGATGGATCGCTATACCACGGTGATGAATTGGGCCAGCTATGCGCCGAAGCAGTGGAACGGCCAAGTCTGGGGACAGAAGGATCTCGAGTTCGACAAGTTCAAGGAGCTGCCGCATCGCACATCGCAACCGCTCGCGATGGTGATGGGCAAGGGTGTGGGTAGCAAGCGGCCGGACGCGATGTTGCGCGATCTTGGTTGGACGATTCTCGAGCCGGATGAAGTGACGCCGGATCATCTCACCTATCGCGATTTTCTGCTCTCGTCGAAAGCCGAGTGGAGCGTCGCGAAGCACGGGTATGTCTCGGGTCGCACGGGTTGGTTTAGTTGCCGCACGGCCTGCTACCTCGCGCTGGGCCGTCCCGCGATTGTGCAGGAAACCGGATGGAGCGCGTACATTCCGGCGGGAGAAGGCGTGCTCGCTTTTTCCACGATGGAGGAAGCGGTCTCGGGTATTGACCGGATCAATGCGAATTATCCCGCACACCAGAAAGCCGCGCGGGCTCTCGCGGAGACATACTTCGAGGCGAAGAAGGTGTGCCAGGATTTGCTCGATCAGGCGAAGATTGGATGAAGACAAGTTCTAAGTACGAGGTTCTAGGTACTAAGTATGATGATTCCCTACTTTCTGGAACGCTCGCACCTTTTGCCTTTTACTTAGAACCTAGAACTTAATACCTAGTACTTCCGTCATGCATTTATTCGTCACTGGAACGGACACTGAAATCGGCAAGACCTACTTTTCCGCGTGGCTCGTGCGCCAATGGCGGCAGCGGGGATTTCACGCGGCGGGGATCAAGCCGATCTCGTGCGGTGGAACGGAAGATGCCGAGGCGTTGCGCGCGGCGGCGGACAATGAACTCACGCTCGCGGAAGTGAATCCGATTCGTTTTCCTTCACCCGTCGCGCCGCATGTGGCGACGCGGGTGGATCGCATGCCGTTCGATTGGGACGCGATGAACGCGAGCATCGATTCCGCGCGCGCGCGGTTCACACATCTTGCGGTGGAAGGAGTGGGCGGCTGGCTCGTGCCGCTCGATGGCAAGAAGCTGGTGCGCGATTGGGCCGTGGAAATGAAACTGCCCGCGCTCATCGTGGCGCGAGCGGGACTGGGGACGATCAATCACACACTGCTCACCATCGAAAGCATCGAACGCTCTGGCGTGCCGATTGTGGGGATTGTGTTGAATGCGGGACTCGCTGATTCGAGTGCGGCGGCCTATCCGCAAGCGTTCGCGACGAATGCCGAGACGCTCGCGGGATTGGTGCCATATTCGATTTTCGTTTTCAATCGCGTGAGCGAGGCGAAGGGCGTGTTGCCGGAGTTTCTCGCGAAGTAAGTCAGTCACCTAAAGGCTGAAATACTGCAAGCTCTCGAGAGCGCCGAGTATGAAGGCGTTTCAGGGTGCAAAGAATGAACGGCAGGGAACGATCCCCTTGCCGTTCATGAAATGGTGCGCGTGGCGGATTACTTATTGTCGGGTGCGGGACCTTTTTCGATTTGGGGAACTCTCTCCATTTCGGCTTTGTGCGCCTCGATGATGGCGCTGCAGCGGCCTTCATAATCGATCATCCACATCTGGCGATGCGGGCCGCGAGGGCGATGGCCTTGTGGCGGTGCGGGGGCGTCGGTAGGGGCTGGGCCTTCAGGGCCGCCGGGGCTGAGAATCAGCAGGCCGCGCATGCGGTCGACATCGCCGCCACGACGCATGTCGTCGCCGTATTTGCGCATGATGTTGGTCGATTCCGTAGCGGGAGCGACGAGCATGATGTGGCCGCCGGGACGGTTCTTTTGTTTATCCCAAGTGGTCATCTGGAAGAAGGCCAGCTCAGGGATGGGGCTTTTGAATTCAACGGGACGGACACCTTTGACATCCAGGTTGATCATGAGACCCTTGTATTGGTCTGGCGTGGTCAGATAGAAGTCGACGGTATTTGGTCCAGCCTGCACCGATACCCCGAACCCCCACACCAGGGCCAGAACCCCGATCACGAGAAGCGATTTATTTCCCATGTCTTATTAAACGGCGGGTATGAGATAAAGTTGCGCGGTATTCGCAACGAGGGACGCGATTTTGATTGGCTACTGATCGGTAGCGCTAATAGGGGAGTTCAGAATTGAACGAGGTCTCGTGTCAGCGTTGGCGCATGAGTTTCTCTTTGTTTTTCACGGCGGCGGTGCTGCCGGGGCGTTTGAAGAGGCTCAGGTTGGGATCGATGTCGGTGGCGAGGGTGAGGGGAATTCCGGCGGCCATTTTTTCGGCGGCGGTGGCGGCGATCATGGCGGCGTTGTCGGTGCAGAGTTTCGGATCGGCAACGAGGAGGTTGGCTCCTTGTTCGGCACAGGCTTGCGCGAGGGCAACGCGCAGCGCGTTGTTGCAGAGGACGCCGCCGGAGGCGACGAGCCGTTTGCAGCCGGTGGCGGCGAGGGCGTTGCCGGCCTTACGGGCGAGCACATCGACGACGGCGCTTTGGAACGAGGCGCAGAGATCGGCTTTCCACGCGTTGTCATCGTGGGCTTGCGGGTTCTTCTCGAAGAAATAGCGCACGGAGGTTTTGAGTCCGCTGAAGCTGAAATTGAAGTTGTCCTTTTGCGGAAACGAACGCGGGAAGGCGTAGGCTTCGGCATTGCCGGTGCGGGCGAGCTTTTCGATCTTGGGGCCGCCGGGATAGGAAATATCCATGAGCCGCGCGACTTTGTCGAAGGCCTCTCCGGCGGCGTCATCGACGGTGCCGCCGAGTTTCTCATAATGATTCCACCCCTTCGCGTGGACGAGCAGCGTGTGGCCGCCGCTGACGATGAGGCCGATGAAGGGGAATTCGACTTTCTGCGAGAGCGCGAGGAACGGGGAGAAGAGGTGGCCTTCGAGATGGTTCACGCCGCAGACGGGGATGTCTGCCGCGAGGCCGAGGGCGCGCGCGTAGGAGTAGCCGATGAGTAGCGAAGTGGCGAGGCCGGGCCCTTGTGTGACGGCGATGGCGTCGAGGTCGTCGAGCCGGATGCGGGATTGGGTGAGGAGACCGGGGACGAGTTGCGGGAGATTGCGGAGGTGTTCGCGTGTGGCGACTTCGGGAACGATGCCGCCGAATTGTTCGTGCAGGCGGATCTGGGAGCTGACGACGTTCGCGAGAATGCCGGTCTTGCCGATCTGCGCTTCGACCACAGAGACGGCGGTTTCGTCGCAGGAGGTTTCAATACCAAGAACGCGCATGGGGTGGGAAAGTCAAAAGTTTAGAGGTCAAAAGTCAAAAATTCGGATTCGGCCATGTCCTGCACGCTGGTCAATGTCCCGAGCTTCAGCGCTTTTAACTTTTGCGCTGTCGCTTTGACTTTTGACCTTTGAGTTTTGACTTTCATGTGCGATCACGATTTCGGAATGGTGGCGGGCGGGACCGCAGGAGCGTTGGTGGCCGGGGCGGTTTGTTGTTGCCGCTGGTTGTAAATGCGGATGCTCTTGAGCGAGCCGATGGCGCGGTCGAGTTGCGAGTCGCGCAGGTTGCGGATTTCCTGCTTCTCCTCGGCGGAGAGGAGTTGGGGCGAGCGGGCCATCATGAGGCCGCGTTCTTCCGTCTCGCTGATGGGCGCGTAGATGTCGGGCGGCACGCCGACTTCGTGGATGGTCTTTTTGCTCGGGGTGTAATATTTCGCGGTGGTGAGGCGCAGGCCGATGCCGTTGCCGAGATCCTGCACACTCTGCACGGAGCCCTTGCCGAAGGTGGTTTCGCCGACGAGCACGGCGCGGTTGAGATCCTTCAGTGCGCCCGCGACGATTTCCGATCCGCTCGCGCTGTAGCCGTTGATGAGGACGGCGATGGGATAGTTCGGGTGCTTCTTCATGCCGCGCGCGCGGTATTCGTAATTCTGTTCCGCGAGACGGCCCTGCGTCGAGACGACGACCTGGCCGGAGGGGAGGAATTTGCCGGCGACTTCCACGGCGGAATCGAGCAGGCCGCCGGGGTTGTTGCGGAGATCGATGACGAGCGCTTGCATGCCCTGACCTTCGAGCTTCACGAGGGCGTCCTCGAATTCCTGCGGGGTGTTCTCGCCGAATTGTTCGAGCCGGATGTAACCGATCTTGTCGTCGCCGGTGAGGTCGGACGGGAGGAGCTTCGCGTCGCGCACGGTGGGGACCTTGATCAGTTCGCGGGTGAGTTCAACTTCGTAGACCTGACCGAGATTTTTTTCCTTCGCGTCCTTGCTGTCTTTTGTCTTGGCGGATTTCTCTTTGCTGTCCTTGTCGTCCGTCTTGGGCGGATGCATGAGGGTGAGCTTCACCTTCTCGCCGCGCTGGCCCTTGAGTTTTTTGATGGCGTTGAGCAGCGACATCTTTTCCGTCGCCTTGCCCTCGATCTTGAGAATGCGGTCGCCCGGCATGATGCCCGCGCGATAGCCGGGGGTGTCTTCCATCGGGGCGATGACGACCAGGTTGCCGTCCTTCATGCCGACGACGATGCCGAGTCCGCTGAACTCGCCCTTGGTGTCCTTTTGCATCTCGGCAAAGCTGTCTTCATCGAGGAACTGGCTGTGGGGATCGAGCGAGGAGAGCATGCCGCGCAGGGCGGCGTAGGTGAGGTCCTTGTAGCTGACCTTGCCTTCGTCGACGTATTGCTCGCGGATGAGTTCGATGACTTTCGAGAGGAGAAACGAGTACTGGTAGGTGTCCTCGGGCGGCTTGGGGGCGGGCTTAGCTGCGACCGGGGCGTTCGTGGGGGCGGTGGCTGGTGCGGCGGGAGCGGTCCTCACCGGCGCAGGCTTGGTCGGGTCCGCCGCGATGAGCGAGGGCACGGTGAGGGCCAGGCTTCCGAGCAGGGAAAGGCCCGCGATCAGGATCAGGAGCTGTAAGTAACGCCGAGGCATAGGTCAGAGAGGCTTTTCACTTCTAACACGGTAAAAGTTTCCTGCGATAACAAAGTGGCGGAGTGCTCCGTCGAAAAAAAGGACGCGCGCTCCGAACCGCTCCAGACGTCAACAGTCCGCTCAGGCTCCCAATCTGCCCCCATCGCCGCCGTTCCGGGCCGTGGGCTGGTTTTCGATAAAGAGACACCGGGCATGGAATCCTTTTTAGCAGGAAGAGGGCGGCGACGTTAGGCTTAGGTTTGTTAAGTGAGATAGGTGTGCGAGATTTTTGCGGCGAGGCCGCAAAAATAGTTCTAGGTAGTAGGTTCTAGGTACGAAGTAGGGGATGAGTAAGCGCGATTTCAGGTTGGACGCAGGTCAAATCTGTTCCACAGTTGGGGCATATGGAGGAAAGGGGGATTATGAGTGATGAAAAGAACTCGGCAATTATACATAAGTTCCTGCCGCAGAGATTTGCTTTGAAGGTTCTCAAGGAGAAGCGGCTGAAGGTTTCGACTTGGGGTAAGATGAATGATTTTTTTGACTGCTATCCCGTCATTCCTGATGTGGGATGTGAGAGAATAAAAAAACAAAATGCTTTGTACGGAATACTCTGTTTTTCGGAAGAGGAGGGTATTCATAATACATTGCTATGGGGACACTATGCCGAAAGCGCTAGCGGGTTGGCGCTAGGTTTCTCTTTGGGAGAGTTGGCGAAGTGTACGAATGCGGCCGGATGTTCTGTGCGTTACCAAGATTGCAAAGGTCAGAGCCATCGGCAGCGGATCGAATGGCGAGAGGAGTTGATTCAGAATAGGAACTACATAAAAAATGAGATTCTTGCGAAAACGTATGGGTACAAGTCTCGCGATTGGTCATATGAGAAGGAGTTCCGCATTATAGTCGAACTCAATGGCCTTATTGCTCATAAAGAGATGCACTTTGTCCCTTTTCCACCAGAAGCATTACGAGAGGTAATTGTCGGTATTCGCGCGAAGTACAATTCGAATCCGAGTTGTCTTAAGCGCTACCTGCGGCAAAAGTTTCCTGGGCAGAACATCGCCATCAAATTTCTCAAGGAGCATGAGAGCGAATACCGATTCGTGATAGACGAGGATCGCACGATTCAGACTTTTCCTGAGCTCGAGGCCAAATAGCTCACACACCCCGGCGCTCCGCGGTGCTACCGCACGTTTCCTTTCCCTCTCACTAGAGGGGGCTCCTGCTACTGCGGCTCAGCGTTGCCGAAAGCCCCTGTCGTGGGGGCATGCGCCCGCCGAAGCCACCGGCTTCGGCTACACCGGAGGTCCCGCGCGGAATCACACGGGTGGCGGTAGTGTTGTGGGGTCCAGCGTGATGTTGGCGGGTGCATTCGCGCCTTGCCTTTCTACGTAGAACTTAGAACCTAGTACGTAGAACTTTTTGCCTTTGTTTTATGACTTACGACGATGCCATTTCTTTTCTCGGCCAGGTGCGGCGCTTCGGCGTGAAGCTGGGCTTGGAGAATATGCAGGAGCTGGCGCGGCGGTTGGGGAATCCGCAGGAGAAGTTGAAGTTCATTCACATCGCGGGGACGAATGGCAAGGGGTCGACGGCGGCGTTTTGCGCGGCCATCTTGCGCGCGGCGGGTTTCCGGGTGGGGTTGTATACGTCGCCACATCTGGTCACGCTTGGCGAACGGATTCAGGTGAACGGGGTGCCGATGTCGCCGGAAGCGGTGGCGGAGGGGATGGGTGTGTTGAAGCCGCTGATCGCGGAGGTGGAGCAGGTGCCGGGGGGCGCGGCGCCGACGTTTTTTGAGGTGATCACGGGGCTGGCGCTGTGGCATTTCGCGCGGAGCGAAGTGGAGTGGGTGGTGTGGGAGACGGGGCTCGGCGGCCGGCTGGATGCGAGCAATATCGTCACGCCCGAGGTTTCGATCATCACGAATATCGCGCTGGATCATACGGCGCATCTGGGTTCGCGGCTGGAGCAGATCGCGTACGAAAAGGCGGGGATCATCAAGCCGGGCGTGCCGGTGGTGACGGCGGTGAAGACTCCGGCGGTGCTGGAGGTGATTACGTCGGCAGCGATGCGGCAGAAGTCGGCGCTGTGCCTGATCGGCTTGGATGTGTCGGCGGTCGATGGCGGGGTGCGCGACGGGAAGCAGATCGCGGTGATCGATGGGGAGGACTATACGCTGGGATTGCTGGGGGCGCATCAGGTGGATAACGCGGCGTGCGCGGTGGCGGCTGTGCGGCAATTGAGCGGTCAGTTGAATTTTTCGCCTACCCTTGAGGAGGCGATCCGGGGCGGGCTCAGTCATGTCTCGTGGCCGGGGCGGTTCGAGGTGTTGCGACAGGAGCCACCGTGCGTGATTGACGGGGCGCATAATCCGGCGGCGCTGGAGCGTTTGCTGGCGACGTGGCGCGCGTGCTACGGCGAGCGACGATATCATCTCGTGTGCGGTTTTCTGGCGGACAAGGAATACGAGCAGATGTTTCCGAAGCTGCTGGCGCTGGCGGAGCGGGTGACGCTGGTGACGATTCAAAATGAGCGCGCGCTCGATCCGGCGAAGTTGGTTCCGCTGTGCGGTGACGTGCCGGTGCGGGTCTCGTCCACGCTGGCGGAAATCTGGCCGGAGCTGGAGCAGGAGTTTGAGTACGGACCGACGCTGCTGACCGGCTCGCTGTTTCTGGTCGGCGAGGTGCTGGCGTTGCGCTCGGGGCGCTCGCATCAACTAGCGCTGAATGAGCGGTTGGTGGCGAAGTCGTAACGATTATGCCTGCATCTAAAATCAAAGCGGTTTTTTTTGATGCGGGCGGAACGTTGCTGCGGCCCGCGCGGTCCATTGGCGAGACGTATGCGGAGATCGCGCGGCATTACGGTCAACACTGGGAAGCGCAGGTCTTGAGCGACGGATTCAAGGCGGCGTTCAAACGGCGGCGTCCGCGCCCTGATGAGGAAGTCGCCACCGACGGTGATGAGCGGGCGTGGTGGCGGTTGGTGGTGGAGGATACGTTGATCGTGGTGGAGCGGCCAGAGAGTTTTCCGTTCGATCATTATTTCGAGGAGCTTTATCACGTCTATGCGCGGCCCGAACTGTGGCGCGTCTATCCCGAGGTGGTGACGGTGCTGGAGACGTTGCGCGGGCGGGGGCTGCGGCTCGCGGTGTTGTCGAATTGGGATTGGCGGTTGCGGCCGCTGCTGGAGGGGTTGGAGCTGGCGCCGTTTTTCGAGGCGGTGTTGATCAGCGGCGAGCATGGCGCGGAGAAGCCGAGTCCGAAACTGTACGCGGCGGCGTTGGCGAAGCTGGGACTGGACCCGCACGAGGCGTTGATGGTGGGGGATGATCCGCTGAATGATTATTGGGCACCGCAGCAAGCGGGCTGGCATTCGCTCCTCGTCGAGCGGCCCAAGCAGGATTTGCGCGCGGTGCTGGAGTTGTTTCGTATATAGGAGGAAGGAACCGGGGTGACGCTCAAGCAATTGCTTTGGAGTAACAGTGGAGGAAGCATTCTGTTGCGCTGGGTGCTCGCCGGAGTTATCGTGCTGTTTTTGCTGAATCGTGCTTCCATCAGTCATTCACCGCCCCCTAGTCTGGCACCGCTCCTCACGATCCTTGGGCATGTGAGAACAATCCATGCCGCGGCGATGGTCATCGCATTGGAAGACTCAACGACGGGCGCGGGGAAGGGCGGTTATCCTGCCGATGTTGGCGCCAAGACGAACCTTGAATACATTGCCTATCTTGTCCAACGCGGCGGCATCAAGGAATCCCAGCTCGATCATTTTTGCAAAGCAGGGGTGCATCCCAAGTCCCTGAAAGAGCTGAGCTCCGAGCATCTCGCCATCAAGTTCGCCAATGTTTCGATTAATGATCCGCGCGAGACCATCTTTGCCGTCACGCGAAATTATTCGGAGCTGCCGGTGCCAGCTCCACAAGCGGGAGTCTCATCCATCGTCGATTACAAAAACGGAATCGCCATGATTACCCTTGGAGGAGAGGCGGGGATATCACGATTTCAAGCCATTCACGAGGGTCCGGTCTGTGTTTTGCCGCCGCGCGAACCGAAGTTTCTGGGGGATTGATAGGTGCTTTTTCGTTTGGAAAACGCTTCGGATTCTTAAGCATAACTTGTAGTGGCGTAGAGCTGGCGATTGGTTGCGAAGTTTTGGCGGTGGATTGGCTAAAAGGAGGGTGGACGAAAATGCTAATCGCATTCGAGTGTTTCGATGCTCTAGCAAATTCCCTCTGTCGGGCATTAGTTATTATTAATTAATCTTCATATTGATAATAATTGTATTCAAGCTTTGACAATATAAGTGAAACTACTAATTTTGACCCCATGCCATTGATTAAATTTCTCCGCTCCACTGTCGGCCTGAAGATCATCATGGGCGTGACTGGTGCGGCGTTGTTCGCTTTTACCGTCATTCACATGGTCGGAAATCTGCAGATTTTCCTCGGCCAGGAAGCTCTTAACAATTACGCGCAAATGCTGCATGCGTCCGATGAAGTGATCTGGGGTTTCCGCCTCGGTCTGGGTGCGGTGGCCGCGCTCCACATCATCTGCGCCGTGGTGTTGACGATTCGTAACCGCGCGGCGCGCGGCAGCGAAGCGTATGCGGAATACGCGGCTCCGGGGGCGAGTCTGGCTTCCCGCACGATGGCCATTTCGGGTGTGATTGTGGCGGCGTTCATCATTTTCCATCTGCTGCACTTCACCACGCAGTCGATCGACCCGTCCTTCAAGGAGTTGACGGAGATTCACAAGGGTGTGGAGCGTCATGATGTGTATGCGATGGTGATCAAGGGCTTCCAGGTTCCTTGGGTGAGCGCGTTCTACATCATCAGCGTGGCGTTGGTGAGTTTTCACCTGAGTCACGGTATCGCGAGCTGTTTCCGCTCGATGGGCTTGACGAATCCGGCGTATCGCGAGGTGCAGGAGTGGTTCGGGCTGGCTTTCGCGGTCATCATCTTTGTGGGCATGGCGGCGGTTCCGGCCGCAGTGTTGCTGGGCTTGGTGAAACTGTAATTTTAACCGACTGACAACCTAATAAATATATGAGTCTCGATAGCAAAATTCCCTCCGGGCCGATCGCCCAGAAATGGGACAAGCACCGCTTCGACATGAAGTTGGTCAATCCCGCGAACAAACGTAAGTATTCGGTCATCGTGGTCGGTTCCGGCCTGGCCGGTGGTTCCGCCGCCGCCTCGCTTGCTGAGCTCGGTTACAATGTGAGCTGTTTCTGTTTTCAGGACAGCCCCCGTCGCGCGCATTCGATTGCGGCGCAGGGCGGCATCAATGCCGCGAAGAACTACCAGAATGACGGCGACAGCGTGTACCGTTTGTTCTATGACACGATCAAGGGCGGCGATTTCCGCGCCCGCGAGGCCAATGTGTACCGTCTCGCGCAGGTCAGCGCCGAGATCATCGACCAGTGTGTCGCGCAGGGTGTTCCCTTTGCTCGCGAATACGGTGGAACGCTGGCCAACCGTTCGTTCGGTGGCGCGCAGGTTTCCCGTACGTTCTACGCGCGCGGCCAGACGGGGCAGCAGCTTCTGCTCGGGGCGTATTCCGCGCTTTCGCGCCAGATCGGCCTCGGCAAGGTGAAGATGTACAATCGCAGCGAAATGCTCGACCTCGTTGTCGTCAACGGCCAGGCCAAGGGCATCATCGTGCGCGACCTCGTCACCGGCAAGATCACCCGCCACAGCGCGGATGCGGTCGTGCTCGGCACGGGTGGTTACTCGAACGTCTATTATCTCTCCACCAACGCGCAAGCGTGCAACGTGACGGCCGCTTGGCGCGCAGCCCGCAAGGGGGCGTACTTCGCCAACCCGTGCTACACGCAGATCCACCCGACTTGTATCCCGGTGCACGGCGATCACCAGTCGAAGCTGACGCTCATGTCGGAATCGCTCCGTAATGACGGCCGCGTCTGGGTTCCGAAGCGCAAGGAAGATTGCGGCAAGAAGCCTTCCGACATTCCGGAAGACGCCCGCGATTATTATCTCGAGCGCAAGTACCCGAGCTTCGGCAATCTCGCCCCGCGCGATATTTCCTCCCGCTCGGCCAAGGAAGCGTGCGATGACGGTCGTGGCGTGGGCCCCGGCGGCCGCGGTGTTTACCTCGACTTCGCCGACGCGATCAAGCGTCTTGGTCGCAAGACGATCGAGGACCGTTACGGCAATCTCTTCCAGATGTACGAGAAGATCACCGGCGAAAACGCCTACGAGCAGCCGATGCGCATTTATCCCGCGCTCCACTACACGATGGGCGGCCTGTGGGTCGATTACAACCTGATGAGCAATCTGCCCGGTCTCTTCGTCATCGGTGAAGCGAACTTCTCCGATCACGGTGCGAACCGCCTCGGCGCGAGCGCGCTGATGCAGGGTTTGGCGGACGGTTACTTTGTCCTGCCCTACACCATCGGCAATTACCTCGCCCAGCAGAAGGAAAAGGCGCCGTCGACCGATCATCCGGAATTCGTCAAGGCCGAACAGGAAGTCCATGACCGCCTGAACAAGCTGATGTCGATCAAGGGCAAGCGCTCTCCGAACTCGTTCCACCACGAACTCGGCCACCTGATGTGGGAAAACGTCGGCATGGGCCGCAACGAGAAGGGCCTCAAGGAAGCCCTCGCCAAGATCCCGCAGATCCGCGAGGAATTCTGGAAGAACCTCAACGTCCTCGGCGACAAGGAAGACCTCAACAACGCCCTCGAACGCGCGGGCCGCGTGGCGGACTTCCTGGAATTTGCCGAACTGCTCACCCTTGACGCCCTCGAGCGCAAGGAGTCGTGCGGCGGTCACTTCCGCGAGGAATACCAAATGCCCGACGGCGAAGCCAAACGCGACGACGAAAACTTCGCGTATGTCGCCGCCTGGGAATTCAAAGGCGTCGGCCAGGCCCCGGTTCTTCACAAAGAGCCGCTCGTCTACGAAGAAGTCCACATGTCCACCCGGAGCTACAAATAATGAGCACCTCAAATTCCATGACCTTCAATATCCGCATCTGGCGCCAGAAAAACGCCAAGACCCCCGGCAAGCTCGTCGAGTACAAGCTCGACGGCATCAGCCCCGACATGTCGTTCCTCGAGATGCTCGATCAACTCAACGAACGGCTCTATGCCAAGGGTGAAGAACCGGTGGCGTTCGACCACGACTGTCGCGAAGGCATTTGCGGCATGTGCTCGCTCAACGTCAACGGCATTCCCCACGGCCCGGACAGCCAGGTGACCATCTGCCAGACCCACATGCGCATCTTCAAGGATGGGCAGACGATCACGATCGAACCGTGGCGTTCGACGGCATTCCCGGTCATCAAGGATTGTGTCGTCGACCGCAGCGCGTTTGACCGCATCATCCAGGCTGGCGGCTTCGTCTCCGTCAACACCGGTGGCACGCCCGACGCCAACGCCCTCCCGATCTCCAAGGAGATTGCGGATCTGGCGATGGATGCGGCGGCCTGCATCGGTTGCGGCGCGTGTGTCGCGGCTTGTAAGAATTCCTCGGCACTGCTCTTCGTCTCGGCGAAGGCCTCGCAGCTCAACCTCCTGCCGCAAGGCAAGGCGGAAAAAGATCGCCGCGTGCTCAAGATGGTCGAAGCGATGGACAAGGAAGGCTTCGGCGCTTGCACGAACACCAACTCGTGCGAAGCGGTTTGCCCGAAGGGCATCCCGGTTACCTTCATCGCTCAACTCAACCGCGATTACGCTTGGGCCATGCTCAAGGGCGCGGCTGCTGAGCCGAAGGCCACCGTCGGCGGAGCCTAAAGCTCGGTCGTTTCTTTACAAAAAAGCCCGGCAGCAATGCCGGGCTTTTTTTGTGCAGCGTGACGCTGCACCCATGAGCTGATTTGCTATGCAAATCGCGAAAGACATTCGCTTTCACACTCTGTCATCCTGAGCGGATACAGAATCGTGCGTGCGAAAGGCGTCGGCTATCGCGATAGTGATGGCAGATTATTTGTAGGGCGGTTCACAGAACCGCCCTACAAGGCAGAGACGTATTGTACTAGCCTGAGATGGTCAAAAAGACTTTCGTTTTGAGTTTTGACTTCTAACTTTTGACTTAACCCCATGCAAGCCCTCGAACTGACTCCTGTCCTGCAAGCGTCCATCGGTCCGGTCACGTTGATCTCGGGTGTGGGATTGCTTTTGCTCTCGATGACGAACCGGCTGGGTCGCGTGATTGACCGGGCACGCATTCTCTCGGCGGAAGTGGAGAAGAGCCGTGCGGCGGGAAAGCTGGACGAATCGGCGCGGGTGCAATTGCAGATCATTTACCTTCGCTCGGAGGACTTGCGGTGGGCGGTGATTTTCTCCGTGCTGAGCATTTTCTTTGTAGCGCTGCTGATCATGGCGCTCTTCGGCGTGAATGCGTTGAAGTGGGAGATTAATCCGATTGTGATCACGCTTTTCGGTTCGAGCCTAACATGCCTCGTCGTGTCGCTCGTGTTCTTCCTGAAGGACATTTTCCTCGCGCTCAAGGCGCTGAAGCTGGAAGTCGGCGCGCAGTTGTAGTCTGCGTTGCGGTGGCTCCTCGAGTCATTGAGTTTTCGCAATAAGAAAACACCTCTGCCCCCTTGCCCGATCCCTCGACTTCACTCGGGATGACGGTGTGTGGCAAGAATGTCATGAAGCGATTTGCGGAGCAAATCAGCTACCGGGTCCAGCGTCACGCTGGCTATTCCCCTTCGTAGGGGGCGTCGGCTTCAGCGGAGATTTCGGGTTCTTCGCGTTTGGAGAATTCTTCGACGGCAGCCTTGGTGGCTTTCTTGTCGAGCCCGGCGACGACAAAGCAAATCTCGCCGCGCGGTTTATTGGCTTGGTAATAGGCCAGGAGTTCGGCGGGGGTGCCACGCTTGAATTCCTCGAACTTTTTTGTCAACTCGCGGGCTACACAGCAGGTAGCGGTCGGGATTTCCGCGACGGCATCTTCCAGCGCGCGGATGAGGCGGTGGGGGGATTCGAAGTAGATGGAGGTGCAGCCGCGCGAGGGTGCGGCGGCGAGTTCGCGGCGGCGGCCACCGCTTTTCACCGGGAGAAAGCCGCCGAAGTGAAACGGAGTCATCGGGAAGCCCGCGCCGACGAGGGCCTGCAGCACGGCGGAGGGGCCGGGGATGATTTCAACGGTGATGTTGGAGGTGACGCAGGCGCGGATGAGGCGTTCTCCGGGATCGCTGACGCCGGGCATGCCCGCGTCGCTGACGAGGGCGATTTGCTTGCCGGCTTGCAGGTCTTGGAGGAATTCGGCGGTGCGCTTGGCTTCGTTGAACTGGTGATAGCTGACGAGTGGTTTGCGGATTTCGAAGTGCTGGAGGAGGAGGCCGGAATGGCGGGTGTCCTCGGCGGCGATGAGGTCGACTTCTTTCAGAACGCGGAGGGCGCGCAGGGTGATGTCTTCGAGATTACCGATGGGGGTGGCGACGACGTAGAGTTTGGACATGGGAAGAGGAGGGAGGAAGTTTTCAGTTCGACGTTTTCGGTTTTCAGTCGGTGGGCCGTGGCTACCATTCTACGCCAAGCTGATCCGGTTGCGACAGGAAAGCACTGAAAACCGAAAACTTCGAACTGAAAACTCTCGGTTACCTACTTTTTGACTTTTCGCGGCCCGAAAATAAGCGACACTCGGGGTAGTTGGACGGGCACGTGGCGAAATGGCAGACGCGCCAGATTTAGGTTCTGGTTCCGCAAGGAGTGTAGGTTCAAGTCCTATCGTGCCCACTCTGACTTGACCGTCAGGCGTTCGGGATTATTTTGGGGATGAGTCAGTTCAAACCTTAACCAGGGATGTTCATGTTCCAAGTATCAATGGGTCGGTTGATGACGGTGGTTGCGGCGGTATTCTTTTTCACGGTGGCAGCGGGCTGGTCGGCCGAGGCGGTTTGGACCACCGATTACGAGGCGGCTTTAAAGAAGGCCAAGGCGGAAAACAAGCGGGTCTTGCTCGATTTCACGGGCTCGGATTGGTGCGGCTGGTGCATCAAACTCAAGGAAGAGGTGTTCGATACGACGGCTTTCGGTAATTATGCCAAGGATAAGCTCGTGTTGGTGGAGCTCGATTTTCCGCGTGGCAAGGCACAGACCGACGAGGTGAAAAAGCAGAATGCGGAGCTGGCGAAGAAATTCAAGATTCGCGGCTATCCCACGATTATCATCGTCGATGGCGATGGCAAGGTGCTGGGGCAAACCGGGTACAAGCCGGGCGGGCCTTACTCCTACATTCGCGATCTGGATCAGATGAAATAAGTGGAGTCCAAAGGGGGAGATCATGAGGAAAACACCAGAGCCATGGCAACTGATGTTGGCCATGTTTTTGACGCTGGGCTTGATGATGGCTTCGGCGGCGGAGTGGAAGACAAATTACGAGCGGGCGCTGGAGCTGGCGCAGAAGGAGAACAAAAAGGTGGTTTTGTTCTTCACGGGTTCGGATTGGTGCGGGTGGTGTAAGAAACTCCACGAGGATGTGCTAAGTCGTTCGGAGTTCGAGAAGTATGCGGATCAAAAGCTGATCTTGGTGGAGCTCGATTACCCGCGTGGACGCATGCAGTCTGATGATATCAAGAAGCAGAATCAGGCTTTGAAGGCGAAATACGGTATTAATGGCTACCCGAATCTTGTCGTGCTTGACAGCACGGGCAAGGAAATTGGCCGGATCGACGGTTACATGGAGGGCGGTCCCTCTGTCTATATCCAAGAGATCGAAAAGATGAAGTAGGCCGATAAAGGGACCTTCTTTCGGCAATAATACAGGGTCCAGCCTCACGCTGGCTGGACAAAGGGGGGTGGGTGCGGCATGCTCGGAAGTTCCATGATTGATATCCGAGATTTAGCCAACCAGGACTTGCTGGACTTGGTGCCGTACGAACCGGGAAAGCCAATTGACGACGTGGCGCGTGAATTGGGCCTAGAACCGGCGTCGATCATCAAGCTGGCATCGAACGAAAATCCGTTGGGTCCGTCGCCTCTGGCCGTGGCCGCCATGCGGGACGCCCTTTCCAAGTCCCATTTCTATCCGGATGGTGGCGGCTATCATCTCCGCAACGGCATTGCCGAGAAGTTCGGCCTGTCGCGCGAGAATGTGGTGCTTGGCAACGGTTCGAATGAAATCATCGAGCTGCTTTTTCACACCTTCACCCGGCCCGGCGTGCATGAGGTCATCACGTCGAAGAACTCTTTCGCCGTGTACGAACTCATGGCGCAGCTCTTCGGACTGCGTTGCACGAAGGTTGAGGATAACGCGGACGGTACGTTCCAGATCGACCTGAAGTTGATGCTGGAAGCGATCAAGCCGCAGACGCGGCTCGTGTTTATCACCAGCCCGAATAATCCGACTGGCACGCGCGTGAGTAACGAGGCGCTTGAGGAGTTCATCCAGAAATTGCCCTCGCATGTCATCGCGGTGCTCGACGAGGCGTACTACGAGTTTCTCGAGAATCCGCCCGACACGGTTCGTTACGTGAAGGAAGGCCACAAGATCGTCCTCATGCGGACGTTCTCCAAGATTCAGGGCCTCGCGGGTCTGCGCATCGGTTATGGTCTCGCACCGGCCGCTCTGGCGGACTTGCTGCAGCGCGCGCGTCAGCCGTTCAATGCCAACCTGATCGCCCAGGTGGGGGCGTTGGCCGCGTTGAAGGACGACGAACACCAGAAGCGCACGCGCCAGATCACGGATGAAGGTCGCGCGAAGATGGAAGCGGCTTTCAAGCAGATGGGACTGAATTACATCCCCTCGCACGCAAACTTTGTGCTTGTCGATGTCGGCGATGCGGCGGGCGTCTTCAATCGCTTGCTCAAGAAGGGCATCATTGTCCGTTCGATGGTCAGCTACCGTCTGCCGAAGCACGTTCGTGTGAGCATTGGCACGCCGCAGCAGATCGACCGTTTCCTCGAGGAATTGCCCGCCGCCATCAAAGGCTAGCCGGACATCGGAGCACGGATGAAATTCTCGAAAGTCGCCATCCTCGGGCCGGGATTGCTGGGCGGTTCCATTGCACTGGCCTTGCGCGAACGCCAACTGGCGGCGGAGATTTCGCTCTACGGTCGCAGCGAGCAGTCGCTCGAAGGAGCGCGCCGTGCCGGGGTGACTGATCAGATGTTCACGGATCCGCGGCAGGCGGTGGAAGATGCGGAAGTGGTGATTTTCTGTACACCTATAGGAGCCATGCCGTCGCTGGCGGAGACAATTTCACCCGCGCTCGATCCGTTTGCGGTCGTGACCGACGTGGGTAGTGTGAAGGGCTGCGTCGTGCAAGCGCTCGAACCGCTTTTCCATGGTAAGGCTCGCTGGGTGGGTAGTCACCCGATGGCGGGCAGCGAGCAAGCGGGATTCGCCGCCGCGCGCGCCGATCTTTTCGAGCGCTCGGTTTCAATCGTCACGCCGACGGAAAACACGGATCTGCAAGCGGTGGAGATTGCCACGCAATTGTGGACCGCGCTTGGCTGCCGGGTGCTGTCGCTCGATCCGCTGGTGCACGATCAACTCGTCGCGCAGATCAGCCACCTGCCGCATCTCGTGGCGGCGGCGCTGGTGCAGTCGGCGAGCACGGAGAGTCTGGCTCTGATCGGAAACGGTTTTCGCGATACCACGCGCGTGGCGGCGGGTCCGCCTCCGATGTGGACCGATATTTTGCTCTCCAATCGCACGGCGCTGGAATCGGTGCTGGGACGGTTGATTTCCACGCTGGAACAGGCCCGGACCCAATTGCAATCGGGGGATGAAAAAGGATTGCATGAACTGCTCGCCCAAGCCAACCATGTGCGCTGCCAATTGGGTGGTCAGAAAAAATAGGCCGCGCGATTACGTTTAATTATGAGCTCCAACGGACATTCGGAACAGGTTCTGGTCGTGCAACCCTCGCGCCGCATTGAGGGCGAAGTGCGCATGCCGGGGGATAAGAGCATCTCCCACCGCGCTGTCATCTTTGGCGGGCTCGCCGATGGGCCGAGTCACATCACGAATTTTTTACCCGGGGAAGATTGCCTGTGCACGCTCGCGGCGATGCAGGCGCTGGGTTGTTCGATCGAGGTGATCGATCGCACGACGTTGCTGGTGCATGGCGTGGGTGGAAAGCTGCGTCCCACGTTCGAGCCGATCGATTGCGGCAACTCCGGCACGGCGATGCGTTTGCTCGCGGGGGTGCTGGCGGGGCAATCGTTCCGCTCGGTGCTGTTCGGGGACCGTTCACTGTCGGGTCGTCCGATGAAGCGCATCATTGATCCGCTGGCCAAGATGGGCGCGGATATCAAGGGCGAGGGACCGAAGGGTTGCGCGCCGCTGCAGATCAATGGCCGACCGCTCAAAGGCATCGATTATCAATCACCGATTGCGAGCGCGCAGTTGAAGACGTGTTTGTTGCTGGCGGGTCTTTTCGCCAGCGGAGCAACGTCCGTTACCGAGCCGACGCAGAGCCGCGATCACACCGAGCGATTGTTCGATCATTTCCATGCGCCCCTCGCCAAGGAGGGACGCACGTTGCGCATTCTCGGCGGGACGACGCTGCACGGAAATGATTTGCTGGTACCGGGCGATTTCTCGTCGGCGGCCTTCTGGATCGTGGCGGCGGCGGCGATGCCCGGCGCGGCGTTGACGATCACGCAGCTCGGCTTGAACCCGACGCGTACCGGTTTGCTCAGCGTCCTGTTGCGCATGGGCGGGCAGATTCGCGAGACGGTGGAAGCCAATGTGGCGGAGCCGTACGGCACGTTGCAGGTGGTGGGCCGTCAGTTGAAGGGCACGCAGATCGGCGGCGACGAGATCGCCAATGTGATTGATGAATTACCGATTCTCGCGGTGGCTGCCGCGTTGGCGGAAGGCGAGACGGTGATTTCGAACGCGGAGGAATTGCGCGTGAAAGAAACCGATCGCATCGCCGCGATGGCAGAATGCCTGCGCGCCTTTGGCGTGCCGGTGGAGGAAAAGCCGGATGGTATGATCATTCAGGGCGGCGCGAAGTTGACGGGAGCGCAGGTAAAGAGTTTTGGCGATCATCGCGTGGCGATGTCGTGCGCGATTCTGGCGCTGTTCGCACAGGGGCCGACCCGCATCGTGGACACGGGTTGCATCGCGACGTCGTACCCGACCTTCGTGAAGGACTTGAATGAACTCACGGATCAGACTTCGGTGCGACTCGGTTCGATGACGGACTCGGTCATGCGGATGGCGAAGTCCGGCGGCGATGGAAAGTAATTTGGGACTTCGAGCTCCGGCCTTTCGTTTTGACCTTTAACTTTGGAAGTTTGACTTAAATTTATGTATCCAGTGATCGCAATCGATGGGCCTGCGGCGTCAGGCAAAAGCACCGTGGCGAAGGAAATCGCCGCGCAGTTGGGTTATACCTACGTGAATACCGGGGTGATGTATCGTGCGGTCACCTGGTGGATGCTTGAAAAGGGTGTCAATATCCTGGAACCGGCGGCGGTCGAAGCGGCCATCAAGCAGGCCAAGACTGAGTGCTGGGTGAAGGATGGTGAGACGTTCTTCCGTATCGATGGTGTGGATCCGTTGCCGCATGTGCGCGATGGTCGTGTGAATGATGCCGTTTCGAAGGTGGCCTCGGTGCCACTCGTGCGCCAGATTCTGGTGGCGGCGCAACAGGCGCTGGCGGCGCAGGCTCCGCTCGTCATGGAAGGGCGCGATATCGGCACGGTGGTGTTTCCAAAGTCGCCGTGCAAACTTTTCATCGATGCTGACCCGGCCGTGCGTGAGGCACGCCGCAACAAGCAGGGCGAGGCGGATGTGATCGCCAAGCGGGACAAGGAAGATCGCGCGCGCGCGGCGTCGCCTTTGGCGCGGGCGGAGGATGCCTTCCTGATCGACAGCAGCTATCTCGGCGTGGCCGAAGTGGTGGGGCAGGCGATCGAGCAGGTGAAGCGCGTCGGCATGAAGCCGGTGAAGTAAACCGCAAAGGACACGGGTATGAACCGGCTGGAACGATTTTTCAAATCACCCTATCTGGCCGGTTTTCTTTTGCTCGCCGCATACGCGATGGCGCTGTTCGGCGTGGCGCATAAATCGGTCACGTTCGACGAGATCGGGCATCTGGCCGGGGGCTACGGCATCTGGTTGAAGGACGATTACCGGTTGGTGCCGGACAATGGCAATCTGTCGCAGCGCTGGGCGGCCCTGCCATCGCTGTGGCGCAACGACCGGTTTCCGAGCACAAATCAGGACGAGTGGCACGTTTCGAACGTGTACAACATCGCGGATCAATTATTCTTTCAGGTCGGCAACGATGCCGATGCGCTGCTCTACAGTGGCCGGGCGATGATGGCGCTGCTCATTGTGGCGACTGGCGCGATTATTTATGTGTGGTCGCGCTCGCTTTTCGGCGCGGTGGGGGCGTTGGTGAGCGTGGCGCTTTTTGCTTTCTGTCCGACGATCCTGGCGCACGGTCCGCTGGTGGCGTCGGATATGATGGTCAGTTTCTTTTTCCTCGCGGCGATGGGAGCGCTGTGGCGCGTGCTGCACCGGGTCGATGGATGGAATGTGGCGCTGAGCGCGGCGGCGTTGGCGGGGTTGTTTTTGTCGAAGATTTCCGGCGTATTGATCATCCCGATGGGCTTGATGTTGTTGCTCGTGCGTTTGCGCAATCCGGAGCCGTTGGCGGTGCAGGGAATGGAGAAGCATCCGGTGCGCAGGATGTCGGCGAAGTTGTTGATCTTCGGCGGCGTAATTCTGGCACAGGTGATTGTGGTGTGGTTGCTGATCTGGGCCGCATTTGGTTTCCGCTACTCGGCATTTGCGACGGGAACGTACGGCATCGATCGGCTTTTTCCCGGCGGGTGGGAGTACGCCCTGGCGAAGCCGGGTTTTGTGAGCGACGTGGTCGGTTGGCTGCGGATCGGTCAATGGTTCCCGGAGTCGTACCTGTTTGGCGCGGCCATGGTCTCGCGCATGAGCGGGGCGCGGCAGAGTTTTCTCAATGGGGAGTTCAGTCTCGTCGGTTTCAAAAACTTTTTCCCTTATGCCTTCAGCGTGAAGGAAACGATTCCTTTTCTGATCGTACTGGTACTGGCCGTGGTGGCGTTTATCTGGGCGATTCGCCGGAAATCGAGTGCCGAGGCGCGCGCGTATTTTTTGGGACGACTTTACGCCACGGCGCCGCTCTCGATTCTGGTTTTCTTTTATGGAGCCTTTTCGCTGACGAGCAATTTGAACATCGGCCACCGGCATTTGCTGCCGCTGTATGCGCCGCTCTTTATTTTTGCTGGTGCGGCGGGTGCGTGGTTCACGCAGCGGACCCGCTGGGTGGGCGCGGTTGTGGCGGTTTTGCTGGCATGGCATGTGGCGGAGTCGGTGGCGGTGAGTCCGAATTACCTGACCTATTTCAATGAGTTCGCCGGTGGTCCTGCGAATGGTTACCGGCATCTCGTCGATAGCTCGCTCGACTGGGGACAGGATTTGCCCGCGCTGAAAGACTGGCTGCACGAGAAGGGCTACGAAGACGGCAAGACGCCGGTGTATTTGCTCTATTTTGGCATGGCCCGGCCGGAGTATTACAAAATCCAGGCGACGCAATTGCCGGGCTTCACCGACCGCGTGCCGATCGGGCCGGTACCGCCCTTGTTGCCGGGGTTGTATGCCGTCAGCGTGACGCATTTGCAGGGCGTGTATTTGTACTGCTACGGCCCGTGGTCCT
Organism: Verrucomicrobium sp.; assembly: GCA_017849585.1. GTDB lineage: Bacteria > Verrucomicrobiota > Verrucomicrobiia > Methylacidiphilales > UBA1321 > UBA1321. The sequence continues at coordinate 40,153 of JAFIGT010000001.1, read as the reverse complement.
CGCGTTATGAGCAGGCGTATCAAGCGCAGTCCGCGATCATGAAGGAGATTCAGGCAGCGGAGAAAAATCCGGAGGCGATGCGGCAACTGGAGGCGCGTTATTCGGCGCAGGGAGTGCAAAAGCTGCTGGTGGAATTTCCCCGCCTGCGCGTGGCGCGGCTGTGTGCCTGGCTGCGGACCCAGGACCGCAAGCCGCTGGCGAACATCAATCATTCCATTTTTGTTTATCAACTCAGCGCCGAGGATTTGCGCGCGGCCTTGAGCGGACCGATTCCGCTCGTGGAACCGGCTCAAGTTTTACTGCAATAAGTACGGAGTTCAGTTCATGCGTCCCTTTTACCGATTTGCCTACAAGATCGTTGAAGCCGTCACGCTCAATCTGTTTCATGCGCGGATTGAGGGACGGGAGAATGTGCCGATGGGCGGTTGTCTCGTTGTGTCGAACCATGTGAGTTTTTTCGATCCCACGACGGTCGGGTGGGCCATTGGCCGCGAGATGTATTTCCTCGCACGCAAAACCCTGTTCAAGCCGCCGGTCATGGACTGGCTCCTGCCGCATTGCAATTCGTTGCCGATTGATCGCGACAATGCCGATCTGCCCGGACTGCGGCGCATCATCAATATGCTGAAGGACGGCGAGATGGTGCTCCTCTTTCCTGAGGGCACGCGCAGCCCGGATGGTTCGCTGCAGGCAGCGGAATCGGGCGCGGGTTTTGTCGCGTGCAAAGCGCAAGTGCCGATTCTGCCGGTGCGGGTTTTTGGTACGTTTGAAGCACTGTCGCGTCATCACAAAATGCTGACTTATCACCCGCTGCGGATCGTGATCGGCAAACCGTTCCTGCCGCCCTCCGGAAAAGGGCTCGGCAAGGAAGATTACGAAGCGCTCGCGAAGCGGATGATGGAAGAGATAGGGAAGCTGGAATAAAAGGCTGGCTAGAATCTAGTGATTTCCCTCAGGAGTATCTGGCATGGTCGGATGAGGCAATCTTTCCGATTTCGGGGAATGCGGTGGAAATACTTGAGCCAGACCCAGATCATTCGAGCGAATTGACGTAACTGCACGGTGCGACGCCAGGGTGCTGTAGCTGAATTCGCTGTAGCATTAAAGATTTCAGTGATTTCCCGACCTGCGGCTTCCTCCGATAAGCTGAGCGAATTGTTGTGGATCAGGACTTTGACCAGTACTTCGGGGGTATAGAAGGCAGTCCGGTTCAGATTTTGGAGCATCAGTCGCATCCAAAAATCGCCGTCCGTATGAGGTGTGTTTTCCCAGAACAAATGCGTGCATGTCTTTCGATAGCAATCGAGATCGCAGGCAAAACTGCTCATTACGCCAAAGCAGCCGCCTCGCAAGTAGAGCCGTTCTGCGAATTCCTGGGCGCGCATTTCACGAGGCTGCGTAAAAACTCGTGGTATGGATGGTTCCCGGTCCATTCCATGACATAACTGGGCATGAATCCAGACGGCCATTTTTGGTCGTTTGGAAATTTCACGGTGCATGATTTCCAATGCGTGAGGGAGATAAGCGTCATCGGCGGCGAGTAGTGCCATCCAGTGACCCGAAGTAAACTTCAGGCATTGATTGCAGGTATGACCGACGCCAGAATTCCGCTCATTGCGTCCGAGATGAATATTCGGATGGGATTGGTACTCCTGCAGGATCTCCCAGGTTTTGTCCGTGCTGGCGTCGTCGACCACAACGAGTTCCCAGTCCGTGAACGTCTGCGCCAATACGGAATCGATGGCGGCACGGATGAATTTTTCTCCGTTGTAGACAGGGATGCACACCGAAAAAAGTGGAGAGGATGTGGACATGGTACTCTCTATTGGGTGGATGTTTTTCTGAGCTCGAAGATGCCACAGCCATAATGGACATGGCAATTGTTCTGGATCAGATCGGGGGAGAGTAGTGCATCGGCGATTAAATCTCCCGCATCGTTCACATAGGAAAATCGCAGAATTTCCAGTGAATACTGCTGGAATAAATCGAGTAGATGCTGAATGGAAAATACGCGGTGCGCATTGAATTCAATGCGTTGCGGGCCGATGGGGACTGAGAAGTAGAAGATGCCTGCAGGCTTGAGGAGTTGCACGAGATGAGCAAAACCGATCTTATAGCCATTGGGGTCAATTGTATCGCTATATCGGCCCAATCCGAAATGTTCCAGAGTATGCAAGCAGGAAAGAGAGTCGCAGCAACTCAATCGTTCGGGAGGGAGCGGTTGCATCAGATCTAGTTGAGAGAACTGGATGTGCGGAACTTTTGAGATTAATGGCCGAATGTCGAGAACTTCGATCTGGCGGAAGCTGGCAACATGGGCGACAAAACCATCGATACGCGATCCGACGTCGACGTGACGGATCGGGCGGCGTTCGTAGATTTTCTGAGCCACGTATAGATCCTGATGAAAATAGTCTCCAGTTGCCTGGCCGGATTCTTGATCGAAATCGGTCAGGCAGGGACGTAGTTCACCCAGCGGCCAGATGTCCGAGTTGCTCCGCAATGAATTTAATCGGGACCAGTCACGGGCAAAACTGGGTAGGTGAGAAATGGCTCTGAACGTGAGAAGTGGTCGAATTTCCAGGGCATTCAGAACCGACTTGATCAGGTGGAGGAAATTTTTCATAACCCGTCGTATTTCCAGGTGAGCTGGGTTGCGACCGCAAAATCAGAGAGCGAGGGGCGTGCCGTTGCTTTTTCTACATGGCAGAGTGGTTTTTGACCGTAAAAAGAGGCCCAAAGAGAGAAGGTGCTGGGTGGGCCGACGAGATAGTCGCACTGGGCGAGGGAATAGATATCGGTGAGCGGTGAACCGGGTCCGGTCACAAAAGGCATGTCGCTGGAGCGGATTGATTCGGGGAGTTGATCCGAACAGATCAGGAATTTGACGCGTTGGTGCGGGAATAGCGTAATCAAGTGGCGCATGAGTTGCAGGTAATCCTCCCCGCTGTAGAAGAAATTACCTTCCTGCCAGCTTTGATAGTCGGTCTGGCGGACATGCAGGCCAATCACCACATCACTCTCACGTCGGGCTTGTTCCAATGCAGTCGTGGCGGCATTTTCGATTTCACGATTGGGTCTAAAGTGTTGTCGAATGATGGCGGCTTGTTTTTCCACGAGCCGAGGAGCGCGGTAACGCCAGCCCCGCAAATTCACAATCCAGCAGTCGTGGATGGAGTCGAAAAAGGACGGCTCATCCAAGCGCACTTCCGTGGCGAGATTGATATCATAGCGTCCGATTTTGCCCGCGATGCGGGTGAAGGTAATGCGACGTTCGACGCATTCCGGGATATTAGAGAAAACGGTGGGAACTTCAGCGCGGCGGCCCGGAATCAATCGCTTGAGGAATCGAGCGAGATTAAAGGCCCATCCCCGGCAGGAGCGCGGGACCGGGAACCAGGGAAAGGAGGGGCGACTGCAAAAGAGACTGTAACGTGTGGCGGGAAAGTCGTTGGCAAATCTCTCGAACCAGAGATGGGTGAAATAGAGATCGTGTTCGAGACAAAAGGCGAGGGTGTGAGCGCCAGAAAGCAGCGCATTGCCGAGTCGGCCAATTTCGCAGGTGGGGACAATGATCGGTAGTTTGAGGGCCATCTCGTTGTGCTAATTGTTCCACAAGGCCAGTAGCAAGACCAAGGAAGTTTTGTGGGTTGCCGTGTACATAAAGGGATGCTTATTGACGTCTATGCTGCATTATCATAGCAATGAGAGATCATGCAATTAGTGAACGATATTGCCCGGTGGCTTGTCCCTTACGCACTATGGATCAAATTGCGGGATTGGAAAAATGAAAAGATTCGAGAAGGGCATCGATTAACAGCGCATCCTGCCGTGGGAGAATTTTCGTTTGATGAGGTCGAACGATATCTTCTCTCGATTGGAGGGGATTTGTCGGGGAGCATGCCCCAAGATTCCCTGCGCTACTTAGCTACTTTTTTGAGTGGTAAAAACGTGCTGAAAGGTTTGCACGTTGGAAATTTTCAAGGTGTTTCCTTGAGTTTCTTCGCGAGCGTTCTGAGGCAACTCAATTCCGAGTCGGTCATTCTGGGTATCGATCCTAATATTACGCATCGGAATATAGCTAATCCGCAGGGCAAAGTTCTCAGTTTATTAAATCACTTTGGTTTGCAGAAAAACGCTATGATTCTCACAGGGTATTCTTTAGAAAAAAGTGTAGCAGATGATGGTCGGGATTATTCAACGCCTTACGCCTATCTCAAAGCTGATAACGTTTATTCAAGCGAGCCTTCCTGTGAGAACCAATTGGAAAATCTCGCCAAGCTTTGCCCGAGTACATTTGATTTTGCGTTGATTGATGGAAATCACGAGGGAAATTACCTGTCTCGCGAACTTGAGTTTATGTCGCGGTTGTTGCGTCCGGGAGGATACCTTTTTCTCGATGATGTCTCAACGACATGGTTCGAAATTGAGCGTGTTTTCGAAAATGCAGCTCGAACTGGGGTATATGAGAAATTGGGCTCAGATGGAAGAGTTGGAGTTCTTAAGAAACTTCCTGCTTCAAAGAGTGCATAGATTATCTGCCTCCACCGCAAGCTTCGGGGTGTACTGAAAACCCAGGCTGATCGCTCTCCGGACCGGAAGCCTGCAATTAAGCAGGCTTGGTGACGGGTTTCGAGGTGAAGATGAGTTCGCCTTTCTTCGCGTCGACGGTGACGGCGGAATGGTCGGTGACTTCGCCCGCGAGCAGCTTGCGGGAGAGGTTGGTCTCGATCTGCCGTTGGAGGTAACGCTTGAGCGGACGCGCGCCGTAAACGGGATCGTACCCGGCATGGGCGATGAGTTCGCGGGCGGCGTCGGTGAGGTCGAGCGTGATGTAGCGCGGGGCGAGCCGTTGGCGGATCAAAGCGAGCTGGAGGTCGATGATCTTCTTGATCTCGGCCAGTGTGAGCGGCTTGAAGAGGACGGTTTCGTCGACGCGATTGAGGAATTCCGGGCGGAAGTGCTGGCGCAGTTCAGCCATGACTTTCTTGCGGACGTTCTCGGAGATTTCGCCGGTCTCGGAATGGTTTTCCAGGAGGATCGGGCTCGCGATATTGGACGTCATGATGATGATCGTGTTCTTGAAATCGACGGTGCGGCCCTGGCTGTCGGTGAGGCGGCCATCGTCGAGGATTTGCAGAAACACGTTGAAGACGTCGCTGTGGGCTTTTTCGATTTCATCGAAGAGGACCACGCAGTACGGCTTGCGACGGACGGCTTCGGTGAGCTGGCCGCCCTCATCATAACCGATGTAGCCGGGGGGCGCTCCGATCAGGCGGGCGACGGTGTGCTTCTCCATGTACTCAGACATGTCGATACGCACGATGTTGTCTTCGCTGTCGAAGAGGGCTTCTGCGAGGGCGCGGGCGAGTTCGGTTTTGCCGACGCCGGTCGGGCCGAGGAAGATGAAGGAGCCGATCGGGCGCTTCGGATCCTTCAAACCGGAGCGGGCGCGGATGACGGCATCGGCGACGGCTTGGACGGCTTCGTCCTGACCAATGACGCGTTCGTGGAGGATGGTATCGAGGCGCAGGAGTTTATCCTTCTCACCTTCGAGCAGCCGGGAGACGGGCACTCCGGTCCAGCGGGCGACCACCTCGGCGATTTCATCCGCGGTGACTTCCTCTTGAATGAGGCGTCCGGTGTTGCTGCGCTTGGACTGTTTGTCTTCCTCGTCCTTGATCTGTTTTTCGAGTTGCGGGAGTTTGCCGTAGCGGAGTTCCGCGACCTTGCTGAGGTCGGACTGGCGTTGCGCGGTCTCGATTTCGTGCTGCACTTTTTCGAGTTCCTCACGCAGGACGTTTACCTTGTTGACAGCTTCTTTTTCGCTGGTCCATTGGGCCTTGAGGGCGTTGCGGGAGCTCTTTAACTCGGCGAGTTCTTTTTCCAGATCCTTCAAGCGGTTCTTGGAGGACTCGTCCTTTTCCTTGCGCAAGGCCTCGCGCTCGATCTCGAGTTGCATGATGCGGCGCTCGAGATTTTCGAGTTCCTCCGGCATGCTTTCGATTTCCGTGCGCAGCTTGGCGGCGGCTTCGTCGATGAGGTCAATGGCCTTGTCCGGCAGGAAGCGGTCGGAAATATAGCGGTGCGAGAGCGTAGCCGCGGCAACGAGGGCGGCGTCCTGAATGCGCACACCGTGGTGAATCTCATAACGCTGGCTCAGGCCGCGCAAAATGGAAATGGTATCTTCGACGCTCGGTTCGTTCACCATCACCGGTTGGAAACGGCGTTCGAGTGCGGCATCCTTCTCGATGTACTTGCGGTATTCATCGAGCGTGGTTGCACCGATGCAGTGCAATTCCCCACGCGCGAGCATCGGCTTGAGCATCTGCCCGGCGTCCATCGCTCCTTCGGCTTTGCCTGCGCCGACCATGGTGTGAATTTCGTCGATGAAGAGAATGATTTTGCCTTCGGCCTTGGTGATTTCCTGGAGAACGGCCTTGAGGCGTTCCTCGAATTCACCGCGGAACTTGGCACCGGCAATGAGTGCGCCGAGGTCGAGTGCGACGAGGCTCTTTTCCTTCAAGCTTTCTGGCACATCCTTTGCGATGATGCGCTGTGCGAGACCCTCCACAATGGCGGTTTTTCCTACGCCGGGTTCACCGATCAGCACAGGGTTGTTCTTCGTGCGGCGGGAGAGAACCTGGATGGCGCGGCGGATTTCCATATCGCGACCGATGACGGGATCGAGTTTTCCCGCGGCGGCGAGCTTGGTCAGATCGCGGCCATATTTTTCGAGCGCCTCATAGGTCGATTCCGGATTCTGACTGGTGACGCGCTGGTTGCCGCGCACTTCCATCATGGCCTTGAGGAACGTCGCGCGGGTGAGGTGGAGTTCCTTGAAAATCTTGCCGATGGGCGTAGAGGCGGGCTCACTGAGCATGGCGAGCAGGAGATGCTCCACGCTAGTGTATTCGTCCTTGAGCTTTTTCGCTTCATCCTGAGCGCGGACGTAAAGTTGGTTGGTGCGCTGGGTGAGATAGATGTTGCCGGAGCCGCTGACGGACGGCTGGCGCTTGAGATCATCCTCGAGTTTCGAGGCGAGCAATTCCACGTTCACTCCGGCGCGTTCCAGCAAGCGCGGAGCGAGACCGCCTTCCTGTTTCAAGAGAGCTGCGAGGACATGCTCGACGTCAATGCCTTGATGGCCATAACGCACGGCGCTGTCCTGGGCTTCGGAAAGGGCGACTTGGGCTTTTTCGGTGAATTTGCTGAGGTCCATAATGTTTTAGTCTCTATCTGTTTTAGACGGTGCATGAATCGGGCCACTCGGTGATGAGGAGTGAAACAGGGACTGTGGCTGGATTAACATCGTAGCATCAATGATCTAGGGCGCAAAGCCGGAAGAGAAACTCCATCGGCGACGGAGGCATATTGTCTCAGATAAAAACGAAGGGTGTCGTTTTGTCGCAATTAGAGATCGTGATAGTTTTAGTCGTGGTACGTGATGTGATACTTAATACTTAAGTCAACTCAAGCTTATCCGATGAGGCTGATACGACTATGAAAAAGCACGTGGGAAATTGGTTGGTACTGGGGTTGTTTTTGGGCGTCATCTTCACGGTTCACGCGGAGGGTCTTGATCCTGCCGTGCAGGCCAAGGTGGATGCCAAAGTAAAAGAGATTCAGGCTTGGGCCAGTGATCCGGCATTGGCGAAGGCGGTGGTGGCGCATAATACGGCGTTGCCAGCGGCCGATGCGGCGATGACGCAGGACACATGGAAAACGCTCACGATTCTCGACCCCTTTGTGCGCAGTTTCAGTACAAATCCGGCAGGGCAATTTCTCAAGAGCAAGAAGACGCCCGAAATCGCCGAGGCTTTTGTCAATGGCAGCGACGGCCTCAAAGTGGCCTTTCTAGCCAAAACCACCGGATGGAGTCACAAGGGTAAGCCGAAGCATGACCTTCCCATGAGCGGCAAGACATGGCAGGGCGCCGTCGAGGTGGATGAATCGACCGGATTGCAACAGGTGCAGGTGGCCGTGCCCATACTGGAAGGTGGGCAGCCGGTGGGCTCATTGGTGGTGGGGCTGGCTCTTTCCAAGCTTTGACTTTCAGCGCGCCTCCCCGCATCCCCTTCGGGGGGGCGCGTCCTTTTGGGTTTGATAACAGTGTACATGGTGTTTTGGTTATGAAGCAAATGAGTCTCCCGCGGCAACTGCTGCTCTTTATGTCCACCTGCGCGGTGATGACGTTGATTGTCTCCTGTCTCTTCTACTGGCAGCAGATGACGGCCCTGCGCGAATCGGCCGCTTTGACGCACGCGGCCCTGAACGAACTCAATGGAGCGAACCAGTTGCAGGAGGAAATCTCCAGTATCCAGCGCGGCTTGCAGTCGGTCCTGCGCGAGAAAGATCCGGACGAGATTGAGAAGGTGGTGGTGGCTATTGATGTGCGACAGAAGAATGCGCTGCAGTATATCACCAAGGCCAAGGGGCGGGCGGTTTTGCTGCAATCCAAATTCACCGTCCTGGCGGCGAGCCAGAAGTCGGTGCTGGAGGCCTTTTTGCTGGGCAATGGTGGGCTGGCTTACGATCGGCTCAATGGCGAGTACACGCAGAGATTCAACGAGATTTCCGACGAGATCCGCAATTACTACACTTCGGTGCAGAAGGAAACCGAAACGCTCCTTGCGGCGGCTCAAGAGAAACGCCGCGTGGCCATGCTTTGGTTGTCAGCCATTGTGGGGGTGATCGTGCTGGCGCTCTTTTTCGCGGGCTGGCGCTTGAAATGTTTTATTGCCGGACAGATGCAGGGCATTTCCGATCTGCTGGCGAATTCGAGCCAGGAGCTGGATGAAAGTTCTCACAAGGTATCGAATGCGAGCCGCTCCGTCGCGGAGGGCGCGACTCAGCAGGCGGCTTCGTTGCAGGAGACGAGCGCTTCGATGGAGGAGATGCTGGGCATGACACGCCGTAACGCGAACAGCGCGGAGCAGGCCAAGCAAATCGCAGGCAATGGACGCATGGCGGCGGAAAAGGCGGCCCGGGATGTGAATTCCATGACGGAGGCGCTGCACGCCATCGCCCGATCCTCGCAGGAGTTGCGGCTGGCGATGGACAAGATCAGCTCCTCCAGCTCCGCAATCACGCAGATCATGAAGACGATCGATGAGATCGCATTCCAGACGAACATTCTATCGATCAATGCGGCGGTGGAAGCGGCGCGGGCGGGCGAATCCGGCGCGGGCTTTGCCGTGGTGGCCGACGAGGTGCGGGCCCTGGCCCGGCGCAGCGCCGACGCGGCCAAGGAAACCGCACAGATGATCAAGGAATCCAGCGATAGCAGTCATCACGGCATGGATGTTACGGAGAAGGTATCGGCGGATTTACAGAATATCAACAAGACGGCGGAGATGGTGAATGACAGTCTGCTGGCCATTGTCGAGCAGGTCCGGCAAGTGGATGAAATTGTCGGGGAGATTTCCGGTGCCTGCCAAAAGCAGAATTTGGGAATCGAACAAGTAAATAGCGCGTTAAGCGCGATGGATCAGGTCACGCAATCCAATGCGGCCGGGGCAGAGGAAAGTGCTGCCGCGACCGAGGAACTCAAGGCTCAAGCGGGCGATATCAACTGCGTGGCCGTGCGCTTGCAGGTGCTGGTGCAGGGCGAGGGCAAAGACCGGCGGAGCGTTGCAGCCAAGTCAGAGCCGCCATCTGTGCCTGCACCGTCAACCGCAGCCGTCGATTGGTCGTCCGATCGGTCCCGCGAGTCAGCCGCAGAAGTGGTGCGGCAGTAGAGCCCCTCGTTACATATCCAGCGTACCGCAGAGACGGTCTCCCGCGTCGCCGAGGCCGGGCAGGATGTACCCGCGCTCATTGAGCTGGCGATCCAACGCAACGGTGATGATCGGGACTTCCGGATGATCCTGGGCGAGGCGTTCGACGCCTTCTGGAGCGGCGAGCACGGAGCAGAAAATAAGATTCTTGGCTCCGGCTAGTTTCAGTTGTTTCAGTGCATGAGAGGCGCTGCCGCCGGTGGCGAGCATCGGATCGAGCACAAAGATGATGCGCGGGCCGAGCAAGGCCGGAAACTTTTCCAGATAGGTGCGGGGCAAAAGCGTTTTTTCATCTCGGGCTAATCCGATGTGCCCCACCGCCGCGTGCGGAAAGAGGGCGAGAAATCCATCCATCAAACCGAGTCCGGCCCGCAGGATGGGGACCAGCGCCACGGGCTGGGCGAGGGTAACGCCCGGGGTGGGCTCGAGCGGCGTGGTGATGGAGATTTCCTTGAGGGGAAGGTGGGTGGAGGCGGCATGGGCGATGAAGCGGGAGAGAAGGGTCAGTGTGGATGCGAATTCAGGGGGAGGCGTTGCCTGATCGCGCAGCCGGGTGAGAAGTTGCCGGGCCACCGGGTGGGTGATGATTTCGAGGTGGTCGTGGGTGGTGTTCATGCGAGGTAGGGCAGGTTTAACGAAACCAGCGGAATTTGAAATCCAATTTCGTCGCGGCACTCAGAAATTCGCCGGAACCCACTTCACGGATTTAAGGGAGCCGCTGCCGTGGTACTCGAATAATTTGCTGACGGGGAAGAGGAGGAGGCCGACGATGCCGCGGACGTTGGCGCGGATGTTGAGGTCGACATCGTCGATGATGAATTGGTAGCGGCCATTGCCGATGAGGGTGAAGTTGCTGCTGTAAATTTCCAGGTCGCGCGTTTCGATGTACCCCTTGGCGAGGACGAAATTGGAGCGGGCGCGGTTGGCCTTGGCGAAGCCGAAGTTGGGGATCACGGCGTTGAGCACGGTGGAGAGTCCGCCGAGGAAGGGGATGGAGGTGAGGTAGCCGTCGGTGATGGTCATTTCGCCGGTGCCGTTGATGCTTTCGAGGTCGTCGAGTGTGCCGCTGAAGGAGGTCTTGCCGTTGAGCGTGCCGGTGGTGCCGTCGGAGTTGAAGACGATCTTCATGAGCTTGGCGAAGTCGGCATTGGTCATGGCGAAGGTGACGTTGTAGTCCGCCTTCGGTTTGGAGATGTCCATCTCCAGTACGCCAGTGAAGCCGCCGCTGAAGAGTTCGCTTTGGTAAATGCTGACGGTGAGATGGCGGTCGAGGAACTTGAGCCGTCCTTTGGGTTTGGTGAAGATAAAGTCGACCTTAAACAGCCGCCATTTCATCGTCGCGTTGGAATCGATATCGACGGTGAGGTTGGTGTCGAGCTTGGGCTTGGTGTCCTGGAGATCCACGAGTCCGTCGACTTTCAGCGTGGGTGGCGAGGAGAATTGATACGGATTGACATACTGGGGGAATTTGCCGCCGAGGACGGGGGCGACTTCGACGACGTTGAGGTTGGAAGTGAATTTGACAAGTTGGGCGGTGCGGTTTTTGAAGTCGTAGATAATGCCACCCGTGGCCTGGCCTTCGGTGCGTTTCACCTTGAGGTCGGGAAGCGTGAGCTTGAGATTCTCCACGGTGAAGTTGGAGGTGGCTTCCTTGAACTCGATGTTTTTGTAGAAAAATTGACCGAGTGTCACCGAGCCTTTGATCAGGAGATCGTCCATTTTCAGGCTGGTGCCGCTGGCGGTGAGGCTGAGGATGGGGCCCTTTTGCGGGAGCCGGCAACTGTTCAGGAAGCGGTCGGCGCCCTCACCAAAGAGGCCGGTGAAAACGGTGGGATCGATCGTGCTGGTGAGTCGGGCCTTGGCCTGCGGCAGGTTGCCGTCGTAATAGACTTCGAGATTGAGTGCGCCGTTGCCGGTGAGGAGTTGGGCATCGGGAATGAGGAGCCGGTGGCCGTCGTAAGCGAGGGCGAGACTGAATTTTTCGAAGGTGGTGGAACCGTAGGTGAAGTTGCGCCAGTCGAGATCCAAGTTTACGCTGAGGCTGAACTTTTCCGTCCAATCGAGGTCGCAACGGCCGGAGATTTGCGGAAGGGAATCAAAGTTGAGTTTGTAGAGGGCATCGCGCCAGCGCGGTTCAAAGGCCGGGGCGAGTGGTGTGAAATCGAGATTGGAGCTGAACTCGAGTTGCGCCTTGGTTTCGGTGACGTGCCATTGGCCGTAAAGGCTGAACTCACCCCGTGCGAGACGAACGTGAAAATCGTCCAGCGTAAGCACGCCATCGGCGAGCTTGGCGGTGAGGCCGAGTTCATTGACCTGCACGCCGCGCCAGCGGGCAAAGCGGGTGAAGAGGGCAATCTGTGCCGTTGAGGTGGCCGGATCGGTGGCGGAAATATCAAATTCACCCTGTAACTTGATGGGCCGCTCCGTCTCGATTTCTCCGGCATAATCCTCGATCTTGCGCCAGAGAGCGTCGCGTCGTGCTTTCTCCTCGGCGGTAAGTTCCTTGCCTTGCGCGGGGAGGGCCTTGAAACGAATGCGGCCTTGCAGCAGAAGCTGAATGTTGAGAAGGCGCGCCTCGGCGCTGACAACGTCGAGGCCGGCGGCGGTGAGGTTGAATCGGGCGTTCACTTGCCGGAAGTCGATGGTCTCCTTGTCGCCAAAGGGCAACGAAACGTCCGCGTTGGAGACGGAGGCGCTTTGCAGGAACGGCTTGCCCTGCCACCATGAGAGCCAGGCGAAGTCGATGCGGGCGCGGTCGATCTGGAGGAGGATTTGCTGCCGGTCGGGCTTGCGGTACAGGGTGAGCCGGTCCGCGAGCAGCCCGCCGGTGGGGTCGAGGAGCAACCGATCGACACTGACGTGGATGTTGTGGCGAGCCAACTCAGTCAGTAGCAAGTCCTTCACTTGCTGCGGCATACCATAGTAACGCAGCCACATGATGGAGATGATGACCGGCACCAGAACCAACATCAGACCGGTAATGCCCAAGCGGGCCAGAAAGCGCCGTAGCCATTTCAGGAACGGAATTTCGGGCTGCACGATCAGTTGACGAGAGCGACGGGAGGTAACCACGATTTCGGCAGTCATTTTCCCGTAGAGTGGCCCGATTACAAGCCGATAAGCGTAAATGACCTGCTGAGAGGAGCCTTTCGGGCAGGTTGGACGGTCTATTGCTCTTCCTTACGATGGCAGGGCAATTTACCGCTAGTAAATCGCAACGGAACGCAAGTCAACCGCGCTTAAACGTGCCAGTATTTGCCCATGATCCCTTTCAATTCGAGTGGAGAAAAATTAGTCGGGCTAATTTCATTGGATGCAATGCCCGACGGCTGCAAAGTCGTGGTGAAGCAGATTCACTGTAAATCCGCCTCGCTCCGGCAGCGACTGATGGAGCTGGGATTGAATGTGGAAACCATCATCCGCAAGCGCAACGTGGCGGGCGGCGTGATATGTGAGATCGGTCATTCCCGGTTTGCCTTGGGGCACAAGGTCTGCCGGCAAATCGAAGCGACCCTCGCGCTGTAACGTGCCGCTTCATATGGCTACCGAGGTCTCCGAAACGTCCACCGCATCCGCCACGCGCGGAATGTTAACCTATGCGGTCGTGGGTAATCCGAACAGCGGCAAAACCACCCTTTTCAATGCACTGACCGGGCTGCGCCAGAAGGTGGCGAATTATCCGGGCGTGACGGTTGAAAAAAAGGTGGGCTGGTGTTATTCGCAGCACGGGAAAAAAATCCAGCTTATCGATCTTCCGGGTACGTACAGTCTTTCGCCCCGCTCGCGGGATGAGAGCATTGCCCGCGACGTGCTCTTCGGTCTGAGAGCCGACACCCCCGCGCCGGACCGCGTGATCTGCGTGGTCGATGCGTGCGACCTCCAGCGCAATCTTTACCTCGCCTTGCAGGTGATCGAACTCGGTTTGCCCACGATCGTGGTGCTCACGATGATGGACCTGGCGAAGAAGGCCGGGCATGTGATCGACGTCAAGGCGCTCCACGCTGAACTGGGCGTGCCGGTCATCGCCTGCGCGCTGCGTGATGGCGTGGGCTTGCTTGAGTTGAAGCTGGCCATCAGCGTAGCCGATCTCAAGCCGGTCGCCCGCCGCTGGCGTTACGCGGAGCCGATTGAGGCCGCCGTGGCGGAAATTCACGAGAAACTGGAAACGGACCAGGGCCGCACGCATGCGTGGGCCGAAGCCGAGACGTTGCTTCAGCTCACCGATTTCGGCAAAGAAGAGGTGGCGCATCTCGATACGAACCTGCCGGTGGATCGCGCGGCGGTGACACGCTGGCAGCAGCAGTTTGAGCGCGACCAGTTCGACTGGCGCCGCAGCATCGTCGAGAGCCGTTATGATTTCACCGGCAAAATGCTGGACGAGGCGCTCCATTCCGGCCCGCCCCAGAGCAAGAATTTCTCCGACCGCGTGGATGAAGTGCTGACGCATCCGGTGTTCGGTTCGTTCTTCATGGCCGCGATCATGGCGCTGGTGTTTTACACCATCTTCACGCTCGCTTCGTATCCGATGGATTTGATCGAGGGCGGTTTCGGGGCGCTCTCCGAATGGGTCGGCAAGACCTTGCCGGAAGGCGCGCTGAGCAGTTTGCTTGTCGACGGCGTCATTGCGGGCGTGGGGGGCGTGGTGATTTTTTTGCCGCAGATCCTGCTGTTATTCTTCTTCATCTCGGTGATGGAAGAGTCTGGCTATCTAGCCCGCATGGCGTTGCTGCTGGATCGGGTGATGAGCAAGGTTGGTCTCCATGGCCGGTCGTTTCTTCCGCTGCTAAGCGGATACGCCTGCGCCATTCCGGGGATCATGGCAACGCGCACGATTGAAAACGAACGCGGGCGATTGATCACAATTTTAGTCACGCCTTGGATGAGCTGTTCTGCGCGGCTCCCGGTCTATTCACTCCTGATTGCGGCCATGGTTCCTGACAGCGAACATGGCGCTTGGATCAAGACGGGACTGATGATGGCCATGTATGCACTCGGGACGCTGTTCGTGTTTCTCTTTGCCTGGATCTTCAAGAAGACCCTGATCAAGGGCGAGCAATCGGCTCTCGTGATGGAATTGCCCACCTATCGTGCCCCCATGGTGCGGGCCGTGCTGGGCGTCATGTGGGAACGCTCCATCCTGTTTTTGAAGAAGGCGGGGACGGTCATTCTCGCCATCTCAATCGTGCTCTGGTTTCTCACCACTTATCCGAAGCCACCGGAAAGCCCGGAGATCAAGGCGGACACTCCAGCGACGGAGGTGGTCGCGAATACGCCGGCGGCTGCGCCTGCGGAAGGCGGGACGGAGGTGGCGAGTGACGCTCTTGCCAACAGTTATGCAGGACGCATGGGCAAGTGGATGGAGCCGGTCATTGCGCCGCTCGGGTTTGATTGGAAGATTGGGATTGGCTTGGTGACGTCGTTTGCCGCGCGCGAGGTGTTTGTCGGGACGATGTCGATCATTCACAATGTTGGGGATGGTGAGGACAATGAGCAACCGCTGCTCGACGCCTTGCGTTCAGACAAGCGTGATGATGGGTCTCCCGTTTTCACGCCGTTGACCTGCCTGAGCCTGATGGTCTTTTACGTATTCGCGCTGCAATGTCTCAGCACCATTCCGGTGACGTGGCGTGAAACGAACTCGTGGAAATGGGCGCTTTTCCAGCTCGGTTACATGACCGCCGTGGCGTACGGCATGAGTTTTTTGGTCTACCAGGGTGGACGTCTGCTGGGTTTCAGCTAAACGGATCGTATGCACTCACAGGAACTCATCGCCCTCGCCCTTGTTGGAATGGCGGTCGTTTACCTGCTCTATCGCGCCCTACGCAAGGGTAAGCCCGGTTGCGGTTGTGGCGGTGAAGGCTGTGGCAAGCCAGGGCTGGGGAAGAAATAGCACGAGTTCGAGACCTCGGCAGATTTTCCGAAGGGCGAATTACTGTTCCCACTCCACCCGCAAGGCGCTATGACGCGGCGGGAAGACTGTTGAGGAGGGCTTCCAAATCTTGCATCGTGAAGGGCTTGGGGAGGATCGCGCAGAAGCCGATTTCCTGCCAATTAGTGGAAGCGCTGCTGTCGCTGTAGCCGCTGGAGAGAATCACACGTGCCTTCGGATCGATTTGGCGCAGAGCCTTGAAGGCCTCCTCACCGCCGAGATAACCGGGAATGGTGGCATCGAGGATGACGAGATCGAATCGGGCATTGGTTTGGAGCCCCTTTTGATAGAGGGCCAGACCGGCTTCTCCGTTCTCCACGGCTTCGACATGCTGATAGCCGAGGGCTTTTAAAAGCAGGACGAGGGTTTTGCGAATGAGGCTGTCATCGTCGATGATGAGAAGGCGGTCAGATTTGGCGGGGCGGTTCGTCATGGCAGGAGGTGTGGCAGGGGGTAAGTCTGGTAAAGTCTCGGGGTCGGTGTGTATCGGAAGATAAAGGCTGAAGGTGGTACCATGATTAGGTAGCGAATGGACGAGAATATCGCCACCATGTTTTTTCATGATGGAGTAGCAGGTGGCCAGGCCGATACCATGGCCGGTTTTTTTGGTGGTGAAGTACGGATCGAAGATTTTGGGCAGGATGGCTTCCGGAATGCCGATGCCCTGATCCTCTACTTCCACCACGAGATAGTCGCCTTGCGGAAGGGAGGGGATTTCGCCGCGTTTGAGCTTCTGGCGGCGGCCGCGGATGAAGAGATTGCCGCCACCGGGACTGGCTTCACGGGCATTGATGATGAGGTTGTCGAGCACTTGAGCGAACTGGCCGGGGTCGGCTTGTAGCGGGGGCAGGTTGGGCTCGATCTGGACGCTGCCGAGCAGGTTGGAGCCGCGCAGGGCGAGGTTGAGCGAATTGATGATCAACTCGCGGATGTTGATGTTTTTTTTGACCGGGTCGCCCCCCTTGGCAAAGGTGAGCATGCGGCGGGAGAGATCGCTGGCGCGCAGGGCGGCATTCTTGGCGGCGCGCAGCAGGGCGGCGTCCTCGGAGTGAATGCGGGTCTGGTTAAGCAGGAGATCGAGATTGAGGATGATGCCGAGCATGATGTTGTTGAGATCATGCGCAATGCCGCCGGCGATGACGCCGAGGGCGTCGAGCTTGGAAACCTTGAGCCGGTCTTCTTCCAGACGACGGCGTTCGGTGATGTCGCGCAGCAGGGCGATGAGGCGTTCCTGGCCATTGATGGTGCCGCGCTTGAGATGGATCTCGCACCAGAATTCATGTCCGGAGCGGTGGAGGGCGTGCCATTCGAAAAGCTGGGGGCCTTCGTTGATGGTTTTTTCCCTGTAGCGGTTGAGTTGCTCCTCGTTGTGTTCGACATTTCCACTGCTGATCTGGCTGGGGGTGAGGGTGAGCAGTTCGTGGCGTTCGTAGCCGAAGAGTTCGCAGGCGCGGTGGTTGACATCGAGGATGCGGAAGGAGCTGACGTCGTGGACGATGATGGCGTCGTTGGCGATGTTGAAGAGTTCGCGATAGCTGGCCTCGGAAATGGCGAGCTGCTTGTTTTGCTCGGCCAGTTCACGGGTGCGACGTTTCACCAGTTGCTGCATCTGGAGTGTCCAGATGCCGGCGAGGATGGAGAGGCCGAGAAGACTGAAGCAGGCGATGCTGACCCATTTGAGCAGTTGCGAATGGGTGTGGGTGACGGGGTCGTAGACGAAGCCGTCGAGGTTGTCCAGATTGGGGGCGAGGCCGAAGGCGGTATACTCCTTCGCCATGCGCTTCCAGCGTTCGCCGCTCATGCTGCCGATGTCGACAAGATTGGGCAGGACAAGTTGCTGCATCTTGTCCGCCTCGTAGCGAAGCATCTCGGCGGTGACGCCGCGGGATTGCACGCTGGGCATCTGGAGGATGTGCTGGATGATTTCCTCGGTGTGGTCAAAGGCGTAGCGCCAGCCCTTGATGGTCGCACGGCGAAAGGCGGCGACGCGGGCGGGATTGTTGCGGATTTCATCCTGGAGGGTGAAGAGGGTATCGCCATAGAAATCAACGCCGAAATCCATGGAACGCAGGACACCGGGCTGCACGCCCATGGCCTGCATCAAGGCGGGTTCAGTGGTGTAGTAGGCGGAGATGGCATCGGCCTTGCCGTCGATCAAGTCCTGAATGTTCCAGGTGTGGGGAATGAATTTGACGGTCGTCCAGTCGACGCCTTGACGCAGAAAGATGGCTTTTACCAGCGCCTGACCTTGCTCATCGCCCGCCATGACACGGCGTCCTACCAGATCTCGGGGATGAGTGATGCCGCGGTCGAGCCGCGTCATAAGAATGTAAGGAGTGTGCTGGAAAATCGCGGCCAGCACGACAATCGGTTTCCCTTGGAGCCGGGCGATGAGAATATCGGAATCGCTGACGCCGTAGAGGGCGCGGCCTTCGAGGACGCAGGTGACCGGGGGATTGTCGGGGCTGCCTTCAACAAGGGTGACGTCGAGACCTTCGTCGCGATAGAAACCTTTGAGCTGCGCCGCGTAATAACCAGCAAACTGGAACTTGTGATACCACTTCAGTTGCAGCGTGATCTGATTGGCGGAAGTCGTGCTGGTGGGAGGTGCAGAGTGAGCGACGGGCATGCTCTGTGTGGCGGTGACCACGCAGAGTAGAAGGAGAAAAAGATGGCGCAAACGCAGCAGATTCAATTCCGGCTCGTGTTACCCCTTTTCATTAGAGTGGATTATGGCGCGCGCCAAGTCGAATGTGTGGAATACGTTTGGGTAACGTTAAAGGAGGAGCGATTTTAATGGAAAAGCTATGGGGAGCTTGTCAGGTGAAATGATGGCTGCGAGTCCCTTTTCTTTAGGGCGCCATACAATGGCCCCCTAAAGAAAGACAGCTTGCCGACCCCAACCATCCCATTACGAAACAATCTGGCTACGCGGAAATTTCCGACAGCGCGGCTTGCACCCCGGCCATGAGCGGCTCGATGGTGCGGTCGCTAAAGTCGAATTCGATTCCCGTGGCGTGGAAAAGTTCTGGCAACGGCAGCGATCCCCCGAGACTGAGGCCGGAGAGGTAATGATCGAGCGCGCGTTTCACGTTGCGGCGTGAGAGCTGCCAGAGCTGGAGCGCGCCGAGTTGCGCGATGCCGTATTCGACGTAGTAGAACGGAATCTCGAAGATGTGGAGCTGCCGATGCCAGAGGCTGGCGCGGATGTCTTCGTAGCCACTCCAGTCCTCGATGCCGCCGAAGCGGTTCATGAGGCTGAGCCAATAGGCGTCGCGCTCCGCGTGCGTATGCTTGGGGTGGGTGTAGATCCAGTGCTGGAAGGCGTCGACCGTGGCCATCCAGGGGAAGAACTTGATGATGCCTTCCAGATGATCGCGGTGGGCGCGGCGGGCGTCGTCGGTGTTGTAGAATTCGGTCCAGTGTGGAGAGGTGATGAGTTCCATGCTCATCGAGGCGACTTCGCAGAATTCGATGGGAGCGCCGCGATAGGCGTGGAGCCGTTCGTGACGGGCGGCGATGGCGTGGAAGGCGTGTCCGGCTTCGTGGACGAGGGTTTCGACATCGCGTTGCAGGCCGACGGCATTCATGAAGATGAAGGGCAGGCGCGCTTCGGCAAGGGTGCTCTGGTAACCGCCGGGAGCTTTGCCTTTGCGGTTGTCGAGGTCGACCACTTCATGTTCGCGCAGGAGGGAAAAGTATTGGCCGAGGCGCGGGTCGAGCTTGTTGAAGATGGCCTGGGTCTTGGTCTGCAGTTCGTCGCCGGTGGCGAAGGGACGCAGGGGTGGGCGTTGTTCCGGGTCGACGGCGAGATCCCACGGGCGGAGCTTGTCGAGGCCGAGCTTGGCCAGGCGCTTTTTCTGCAGGGCGCGGGCGAGGGGCACGATGTGTTTTTCTACCGCGTTTTGAAAATCGATGCAGTCTTGCGGCGTGTAGTCGAAACGTTCGTAGTTGGCGAAAGTGTAGGCGCGGTAATCGGGATAGTCGGCGGCTTTGGCGATCTCGACGCGCAGGCCGAGGAGCTTGTCGTAGACTTCGTCGAGCGCGGGGCGATCCTTCAGGCGGCTCTGGGCGGTGAGTTCCCACGCTGCTTGGCGCCGGGAGCGGTCAGCTTCTTCCTGGATCTTGGCCATAGCGGGCAGGGTCTGTTCCTTGCCTTCGAACTGGACGGTCATGGCACCGGAAATTTTCTGGTACTGCTGGCAGAGCTTGGCTTCCTCGGTTTCACGGGCGACGTTTTCCTCGCGATAGAGTTTCACGCGGGTCTGCACGCTGCGACGGAAAATATTGTAGTAGCTGGGGAGCTTGGGCAGGAGGGGATGGGTGCTCACGAGTTGCATGAGCTCGAACTGGCGCGGCTTGAGCCACGGGTCGATTTCCTCGACGATTTTCAGGTACGCCTTCTCACGCTCGGGATCGTCGGTCTGACAGGTCATCCGGATGTAGGTGATGGCGCTGGATTCGGACAGCGCGGCGCAGACTTCGCTGTAGTCATCGAGCCACACTTCGAGTTGTTCCGCGGTACGGGCGACATCGAGCTTTTCCTTCAAGCTCTCAAACAGCGGCGCGAGTTGGGCGGTGTCGGTGAGGTCAATGGTCTGAGGAACAAAACGGCGGGGACGATAAGGCGAAATTTTCATGGAAAGTTGACTTGAGGTAAACGCGGTGAGCCTACAGTGATATCGGCACTTTTGCCAATGGGTAAAAAATTTCCTCTGCGGGGCGATTTACGGCGTAACGATCTCCGGCAAAAGCGCTTGGCAGCGGCAAGGGAGTCGGATCGATAAATAAGCTGCCTTTCTATTAAGGTGATTCGAAATCGGGACGAGAACTTTGAGCGCCCCCCTGTCTCATCATTACGAAAGGAAAAGCCATGTCATCCATCACCAGTATCAGCGGCAGTGTCAGTGCGGTCAGTACTCAGTCGACCGCTTCCAGTTCCGGTTCGGGAACGGTACCCACCTGTACGGTGTGCCAACAAGCCGTATGTACGTGTAGCGATGCCGAGACTTCCACCGGGAAAGCCGCTCCGGCTGCGGCGGCATCCAGTTCGAGTTCCAGTACCTCCTCCTCGTCAACCTATACCAACGCCGATGGCGATACGATCAGTGTGTCGACCGGCACGGTGATCAACTGTCCTCACGGCGGCGAACACAAAGGCAAATCGGCTTCAAGCGTGGAAGCGGCTAAAAAAAGTGAGGAGGCCAGCGCGAGCGCTGCGGCCAGCACCGACTCCACCGCGCCGCAACCGGAAGAGGAGAAATTTACATACACGCCGCTCTCGGAGATGCTGGCAAAGGTGTATTCGCAGAGTTAGGGAGCGCCGATCAATCCCACGCTTTCATTTTTTGTCCTGAAGATTATTATCCTAAGAAGGGAGGGGGCAAAAAATGAAGCAGTGCGGAAATTCCAATTTTGCGTTGACCGAGCTTGTGGTGATCATCTGCGTCATCGCGGTACTGTCGATCATTACAATTCAGTGGTTGAGTTCCCGTGGAATAGGTCATCGTGCCGCCGCATTGCGGACCGCCGCTGAAATCGGGGCTTTCAGTTATGCTCTTGAAGCCTTCAAGACAGACCGGGGTTATTATCCTCCCGGTACAGCATCCGGTAGCGATCCCAAGAACTACATCGATTCCGCTCTTTCGCTCTACACAAATCTCAGCGGCAAGAACTCGTTCAGTGCGACGAATTTTTCAGGTCCGGTTTATCTCGCGTTCAAATCATCCCAGGTCGGAAGGTCAGGGGCGTTTTCCTATGTGCAAGATGTCTATGGGTACGCCTACGGCTACCGGACTAACGGCCTCATGAACCCCGGCTACTACGATTTATGGTCTACAGGCGGGAGTGTCGGTAATTCCGCTGAAAATACGAATCGGTGGATCACGAATTGGACGGCGAACTAGATCGTCGTGCCGTTCGAGGAAAAGGATTCGTTTTTTCGTGATTCCCTTTGGGTTACCGACCGCATAGTGTGCCAGTCCGACAAACGGGAAGGGAAACAAGGGGAGTATCATGAAGCGGGCGGGATTTACTTTGACGGAAGTGTTGGTGATGCTGGCGGTGATTGCCATTCTGGCAGCCATCATTCTCGGGGCTTTGCCCGGGGTTTGGAACTGGATGGCGCGGGCACGCATTGGAACGGAAATTCAGGCGATGGAAACGGCGCTGGAGAGTTTCAAGACCGAGACGGGACAATACCCACCCGGCACGGCGGTCGGTTACAATCCGGGCGATTATATTCCCGCGTCGGTGTCGCTCTACACCAATCTTTGCGGACGCGACTCCTTTGCTTCGCCGATGACGGGGAAGTCCTACATGGACATCAAACGGTCACAACTGGGAAGTTCCGGTGTCCACTCCTACATTCAGGACCCGTATGGTCATGCCTATGGGTATACCAGGAACGGGCCGATGAATCCGACGTCGTTCGATCTGTGGTCCACGGCGGGCAAGACCGATCAGACGGCGGCGAGCACCAACCAGTGGATCGCCAACTGGCGCGGCCGGTAGAGAGATTCGTCACATGGGATGGCCGATGGTTGTTTCGGCGTTGTAGGCGGTGCTGTGTGCCGCGGAGGCGACTCATTGAACCGCCTCCAGAAAAAGCCCTCACGGTCTTCAGTCACAATCCAACCGAAAAAGCGATAGATACGAAGCCAACACTGGTTTCGTCCTTTATGAAAAAACGTTTTATCAGGTGAAGCTTGACCTGTGTTCCCGGATCGCTTATACCATAATCATTGTGATAGTCGTTTATCTTAAATAAACGATAAAACTCTGATTTATGTCCTATAAATTCCTGTTAAATCGAAAAATAGATTTTTTTGTTCTTTTAATCGTAACGGCATGTGCTTGGGGGAAGGTCTCCGCCGCCGTCACGGTTTACCCGGATGACGCACGGATTTCGTACTCGGATTATGTCCGGCTGACGTACGTGACGTCGCCCTTTGATGCGTCGCGCAAGTTGGCGCGGTTCGATCGCATGATTCCGATGGCCGGGACCGGCTACAACGCGGATAATCCCGGGGCGCGAATTCGTTTTCGTACCGATGCGACGAGCATTCAGGTCCAGCTCTATTACAACTCGCTCCATGTCTCCACTACGGCGCGCAATAGTATCGGCTTTTATCTCGTCGACGGCGTAGGTAATGCCGCATGGACGTTTAAAACGGTGGCGACAACGACGGTGCGGGCGGCCGAGCAGGTCACGGTAAATGTGGTTCCTGGTGCGGCGGGCAGTTTTCACGATTACGAATTGATTCTGCCGTATGGCGACTCGGTGGATTTGCAAGCCGTGGTGGTCAACGACACGGCGCAATTTTCCACGCCCACGGCGCGGCCGAGTATTCGTTATCTGGCGTATGGCGATTCGGTCACGCAGGGATTTACCGCGACCGATTGCATGAAGGGGTATGCCTACCTTGTTGCGCAGCAGAATAACTGGCAGGTGATGAATCTCGGCATGGCGGGGCGTGCTGCCACCTCGCTGGACGCACGGGATTATATTGGGCCACTGAACGCGGACATTATCTCGGTGTGCATCGGGGTGAATGACTGGCAGGGTGGGCTGAGCTCAACCCGTTACGGAACGGTTATGACCAACTTTTTCAACTATCTACGCACGATTCAACCCAACGTACCGATCTACGCCATTACCTCGCTCTGGGTGGATTCTTCGTGGGCACCGTCTGCGGCGACAGAGCCGCTGGAAAATTACCGGGCGCAGTTACGCGCGGTGGTGGCGGCCCGGCAGGCGACCGATCCCAACATTTACATCGTGGAGGGGCCGACCTTGATCGACAACAGCGTGACCTATTTCGATCCGGTAAAAGTGCATCCGAACAATGCGGGATTCGCCCAGATGGGAAGTCGATTGGCGGCGATCATGGCGGCGAAACCGGCGGTGGTGACGGGCCTCACCGCCAAGCCTGGCACGGTCGCGGGGCAAGTGATCGTAAACTGGTCTGCTGCTGCGAAAGCGGGTGCTTACATTATCGAGCGCTCCAGTACATCGGGCTCGGGTTTTTCCCCGATCGGTCAGGTCACGGTGCCGACGCTCAGCTTCACCGATTCGGGCAATCGGACTACGAGCCCGCTCTACTATCGAGTTCGGGCGATCAATCCCGGCGGTTCGGCGGAAGCAAGCGCAGAGGCGAGTTCGCTGGTCTATCTGCCTGCGGGTATCGACGGCTGGCGCTACGTCAACTACGGCACGACCAACTCGACCGATTCCCACGCGGCGGATCTGGCGATGCCGCATGGCGACGGCATTCCGAATCTCATGGCCTATGCGCTGGGGTTATCGGCCACGGTGGCGAATCGCCCGGACAGTCTGCCCGCGGCCGAGCAGGGGTTGGTTGCCGGAGTGCCCTATTTCACCTATACCTTCACGCACAGCAAGGGCGCGACGGATGTGTCCGTCATGGTCGAAGCCGCGAATGATCCGGCGGGACCATGGACGGCGATTGATCCCTTCTTGAGCGCGAATCAAGTGGGGGTGAGCGATAATACGCCGTCGACCGGGATCGAGACGATCGTGGTGAAGGACACCCAGCCGCTCAGCGCCGCCTCGCGGCGATTCATGCGCCTGCGCGTGACGCGGCAGTAGCGGCAAGGGGAAGTTTTTCGCCAAGTTCGCCAAGACGTAGAGGGGCGGGCTCTGCGAGAAATCATTCCGCTTTCCATTCGGGTGCGCGCCCCGTAAAATTTGCTCTCATTACGGGGAGGGGCTATGTATTCCTGCGCGAAATGTCCGGGGCAATCGTTGGTTCGCATCGAACGCGGATCGGGACTTTCGTTTGCTTGCCCCGAGTGCCGGGGACAGATGATTGGCATCGGGGTTCTGCGTCAATTATTACCAAAGCCGGTGGTCAATACCCTGTGGCAGACGGCCATCCGTTCACCCGATTCCGGTACGGCGCATTGCCCCGGTTGCACCATGGCCATGCAAACCTTCATGACGCCGGTGCCGGGAGGAACGTTGACCCTCGATGTCTGCAAGCGCTGCTGCCTGATCTGGTTTGATGATCAGGAACTTGAAGCCCTGTCGCGACCGGAGCCGACCGAAAAAGAGCTATCTCCCGAATCGAAAGTAGCGATGGCGAAGTTCCAGGTGGAATGGGAGCGACAGCAAATCGAGAATCGTCCCATCGGGACGGGGCAAGGGTGGGAGGCCTTCCTGTACTGGCTGAAGATGCCGTCTACAGGCTGCTGAAGTCAGTTCAATTACTGAGACCGGCCTTTGCGAGGATCGCCTGGGCGGCTTCGGCAGGAGTGACGAGGGAGAGCTTGGGAGAGGCGGAGGCGGGAGCGACCGCTTGTGCCGGGGCTTGTTGGGCGGGTTGGGCGATCATGTCTTGCACCTTGTCGAGCTCGGCGAGGCGATGGCGTTCGATGATGTTTGATACGTTACCGGCATAATCGCCATCCGGGCAGTAACCGGCTTTCAGGACCGACTGGATGAAATCGATGCCGCGACGGGCGCCAAAAGCCCCCTGATAGCGTTCGCTGTTACGCAGAAATTGGGCGTAGCCTTCGATGCCGCTCTCCATGGAGGGATATTTCCGGAAGTAGGCGTGGGTCGCCACGCCGCTGTCGCGGGTCGGTTGGTAGGTCTTTTCCCCGCTCCAGCTCGGGTCGAGCGCTTTGATGCCGAAGAAATTGTTGTGTTCCTGCGCCAGAACGCTGGTGCCGTAGCGGCTTTCGTAGATCGCCATGCCGACGGTGGCCGAGGCCGGGATGCGGTAAGCGGTCTGCAGGCGGATGGCGAGCGGGACAATGGCCGACAGGAAGGCCCGTTGCTGGCCCGAGGCGGTGTCCAAGGTCTTCTGGATGGTCTGGGCCAGCTCCAGAGTCTGCGCGGCGGACAGGGAGGTCATCTGGGCCAGGCGATTGATCTGCTGTTGCAGTTCGAAGGCTTGTTGGCGTTCGGCCAGACGGGCCGACTCCACACGGATTTGCTGCAGGAACATCCAGCCGATCACATAGCAGGTGCCGCAGGTAATGAGAAACCAGAAGAAATTGGAGAAGAAAACCAGACGTTTCAGCTGAAACGTCGACCACCGACCCCGCGGGAGCTCAACTTGAGGCGCCCGGTAGCTGCAAAGCGGAAGGGATCGGGTTAGATCGTAAGAACGCATACGCGATTAATTATAAAGAATAGTGATGAATATAGTTTGAAATCACAAGTATTTTCGTAAAAAGATTTATAAGCTATTGTGTATTAGTGAAGTGTATTTACTGTGTATCGTTTTCTTACGCGAGTGTGACTTCTTTTGTGAGGTTTTTACGGCTGAACTAATCCTGTCCTCTCTTGATAAGTCGTCCCAAGAGGGAAATCAGTTTAGCTGTTTCTTGTAGTGCAAGGGATGTGCCAACGGGGCAGTTGGGGAAATCATCCGACCGTGTTTGCTTCAAATGTCGATATCACTTTCCAAGTTGCGATGGGTGAGTTTACCGGAGATCCGGTTTTTAGCCGATGGGGCAAACGGCCCTGGTTTCAAAATACTCACCGTTGAGTAAATAAACGGGGTGAGGGGTGTCTTCCAGATCGAATGGTGAGCCTTCGTACGAGATGGTCCGCGAGGTCGAATCTCTCGAGGCGGTCAAGGCGTGAAATGATCGTGGCCAGCCATCTGGGCAGCAAAAAGCCCCTGCCGGTGTGACTCGGTCAGGGGGCTTGATTGCGGAAGCGCCGATTAGTTCCGTGCGGTTTCCAGCGTGGTCGCGTTGGCGGAGGGAGCCGTGAGCGGCAGGCTATCCACTTCGGTCAACTGCGCCGCGAGCCGGGGGCTCGTGGGGTTGGTGGTGGAGGGGAGCTCTTCCGGCAGGTCGAGAGTTGAAAGCTTGTGACGGTTAATGATCGTGGCCACGCTCGAAGCGTAGTTGGAATCGGGACAATAACCGGCACGGGCGATCGTCTCTACGAATTTAGGTCCGGAACGAAGATCGAACGCCTTCGCATAGCGGTCCTTGGTGCGCAGGAACGTGGCATAGCCTTCCAGTCCGCTTTTCATATCGGGGAAGCTGCGGAAGGAGGCGAGGGTGCGTTGGCCGAGATCCTTGGTGTTGCGGACGACGGTGTCGCCTTCCCAATCATCGCCTTGAGCCTTCATGCCAAAGTAGTTGTGGTTTTCCTTCGCCAGCGGGCTGCTGCCGTAACCGCTCTCGTAGATCGCCATGCCGATGGTGGCGGAGACAGGGATCTTGTAGAGGGTTTGCAAGCGCAGGGCTTCCGGCAGGATGGACGCCATGAAGCGGCGCTGAGAACCGCTGGTGGTGTCGAGCACGCCTTGAATGGTCTTGGCCAGCTGCATCGTTTGCGCGGCGGTATATTGGTGCAGTTCGGCAAGGCGGTTGATCTCGTCTTGCAGGGCTTGGCTGTGCTCCGCCTCGGCCACGCGCTCGGCGCGCTGCGTCCAAGCGAACTTGGCCACGGCCATGGTGGTGTAGCAGATGGTGATGAGACCAACCAGCCAGCAAAAATTTGTAATCACGAGATATTTCCGGAGCTGGAAGCTCGACATCGGCCGTGGAAACGGCGCGGTCTCCTGGTAGGCGGTCATCGCAATAATCTTCGTCAGGTCGTAGGATGTCCTCATGTCTCGCATAACATCGTCAGGTTAGGGGTGGTCCCTAAGAGATCAAGCACGTTGTCACAAGTACCACCGCTAACTAACTGTTCATCAACGAAATATTTTTGCCCCAAAAAGGGGCGAAAACGAGGCTAGTGGCGTCAAAATTGTAATGGATCGGTATTCAGGTGTATAAATGAAATCTGCTAATAGGATTAGTAATTAAGGTCATAATGAAGCACGATCATAGCGTGACATCTTTGTGAAGAAGGGATGGCGATCAGCCGTATTTTGGGTGGATCGTAGGTTGACCTTTGTCTCGGCGGGATCAATCAGTGATCTGAAAAATCAGAATCAAGCAGAGATCGAGTGCTGCTGGAGTTTGCGCGCTAGCCCAACTCCAACGTGGTGACTCCATAAATTCCCTTCACATCGATTTGTGGCGCGGGACCGCGATACATGCGAGCGGTTTCAAAGCTGGGCTCGAGCGAGAAACGCTTGGCGAGTCGAACGGCCGCAGGATTTGCATCGGGCACATCAATGGCGAACTTTTCGCCGGGGATGCGGGCGATGAGTCCCTCGAAAAGGGAAATGGCGGCTCCTTCCGTGCGGGCAAAGAGCGGCCCGATGCGCCAGGCATCGCGCGCGGGTCGAATGACGCCATAGCCATCGAGCGCGTCGTTCTCGAGATGCGCCAGGGCGATTGACTCCGGTTGCGCGAGCCAATGAGAGAGGAAGGCGTCGCGAGCTGCCGGGTGATAGCGCCGGTCAAAGTCGCGCAATTGTGGGAAAGGGAGAAGACGGGCCTCAACGAGAGAGGGATTCGCCTCGAGCGCCCCGGTGGTCTGGGGACTCTCGCCTTGATAGCGCGCATTGCGGTACGCGAGTGAAAAGCCCGAGCGTCGATAATTTTCCTGCTGTGCGACCACACCATCGAGGCCGATCGTCCGCTTTCCGAGGTAATTCAACCCATGCTCCCAGATTTTCAGGCCGAAGCCTCGCCCACGAAAATCGGGATGCGCAATATAGAAGCCCACAAATCCATACGCGTCGTCATAGGCCACAGCCGAGAAGGTCGCGACAGGTTTTCCCTCGTATTCCCCGAGGAAAAAGCCATTCGGATCCGCGGCGTAGAAACTTTTCAGATCGTGACGCCCGGGGTTCCACCCCTCCGTGCCGGCCCACTCAATGGCTGTCGCTAAATCACGCAATTTCATCGGACGAATCATGTAGGACATGGCCAAAGACTAGCCTTTTTCCCTCGTGCTGTAGAGGGAAAAGCAGTGGAAGAATGCGAAGACAGGAGAGAGCTCGAAAGAGTCATTTCAGAGGAGAAAGGCACCATTTCCGCTCACGAAAGACGCTCGCCAAGCCCCGTAACGGTCCGGATTGCGGCGAAATGCAGACTTTTGGATGCGTTTTTGAGGTCAAAAAACGCGATTTTGAGCCCTTTTTGGACAATCCCGCGCGAAAAAATCAAAAATTTTCAGATTTTTTTAAAAGGCCGTTTTCAGAGGGAAAATGGCCCTTTTTTTGACCCCCTCCGCAAAAAATTTTGCGAAAACCCGTTGACGTTTCTATGGAATTTGATACTTTAACTGAACCCCGCGAAAGTGGCGGTT
Source organism: Verrucomicrobium sp. (assembly GCA_017849585.1). Lineage (GTDB taxonomy): Bacteria > Verrucomicrobiota > Verrucomicrobiia > Methylacidiphilales > UBA1321 > UBA1321. The sequence continues at coordinate 11,247 of JAFIGT010000001.1, read as the reverse complement.
GGTTCGAAAGAGACTTCAGTTTGTTTTAAAACTTGTCTCGTTTGCCGAAAGGCAAAATTCACCAAACAGGCTGACAACGGATAGTTCGTCGCCTGATGAGGTGAAAAAGAGAGCCAAATGTTCTTTGATCACATTTTGAATCATAGTGCAATCAATGGTGATAGCATATGATGGATTTGTTAGACAGCGAATAGATTGAATTGTGCGGAACGTTGAGTTCTTTGACTCTTGCATGCAAATGCAGGGGTACAAAAAATTAATCAAAGTTTTGACCATAAGGTCAGAATAACTTGGGTGACTTTGCCGTCACCCTACAAACTCAAAATGGCCTTTCAGCAATGAAAGGATTTACGGAGAGTTTGATTCTGGCTCAGAACGAACGCTGGCGGCGTGGATAAGACATGCAAGTCGAACGCGACTTAATCGATTAGCAATAATTGGTTAAGTTGAGTGGCGAAAGGGTGCGTAACACGTGGGAATCTACCGAAAAGTGTGGGATAGCTCGCCGAAAGGCGAATTAATACCGCATGTGATAGTAATATTAAAGCAGGGGATCGCAAGACCTTGCGCTTTTTGAGGAGCCCGCGGCCTATCAGTTAGTTGGCGAGGTAAAAGCTCACCAAGACTAAGACGGGTAGCTGGTCTGAGAGGACGACCAGCCACACTGGAACTGAGACACGGTCCAGACACCTACGGGTGGCAGCAGTCGAGAATTTTTCACAATGGGGGAAACCCTGATGGAGCGACGCCGCGTGGAGGATGAAGGTTTTCGGATTGTAAACTCCTGTCACTACAGAACAAGACTACGTATTCTAATACAATATGTAGTTGATGGTATGTGGAGAGGAAGGGACGGCTAACTCTGTGCCAGCAGCCGCGGTAATACAGAGGTCCCGAGCGTTGTTCGGATTCATTGGGCGTAAAGGGTGTGTAGGAGGTCGAATAAGTCAGGCGTGAAATCTCACCGCTTAACGGTGAAATTGCGCTTGATACTGTTTGGCTAGAGGATTTGAGGGGGTAACGGAATTCTTGGTGTAGCAGTGAAATGCGTAGATATCAAGAGGAACACCAGTGGCGAAGGCGGTTACCTGGAAAATTCCTGACTCTGAAACACGAAAGCTAGGGGAGCAAACGGGATTAGATACCCCGGTAGTCCTAGCCGTAAACGGTGTGCATTAGGTGTAGGTGGATTCGACCCCATCTGTGCCGTAGATAACTCATTAAATGCACCGCCTGGGAAGTACGGTCGCAAGATTAAAACTCAAAGAAATTGACGGGGGCCCGCACAAGCGGTGGAGTATGTGGCTTAATTCGATGCAACGCGAAGAACCTTACCTGGCCTTGACATGTATGTAGTAGAACCATGAAAGTGGGACGAGGTAGCAATACCAGCATACACAGGTGCTGCATGGCTGTCGTCAGCTCGTGTCGTGAGATGTTGGGTTAAGTCCCGCAACGAGCGCAACCCCTATGATTAGTTGCCGAAAGGCTCTCTAGTCAGACTGCCCTGTGAAACGGGGAGGAAGGTGGGGATGACGTCAAGTCAGGATGGCCCTTACGGCCAGGGCTGCACACGTACTACAATGCTAAGTACAGAGGGAAGCAAGACCGCGAGGTGGAGCCAATCCCATAAAACTTAGCCCAGTTCGGATTGGAGGCTGCAACTCGCCTCCATGAAGCCGGAATCGCTAGTAATGGCGCATCAGCTACGGCGCCGTGAATACGTTCCCGGGCCTTGTACACACCGCCCGTCACATCATGAAAGCCTGTTGTACCCGAAGTGTCTTTGACCCTAAGGTATGGCCGGTGATTGGGATGAAGTCGTAACAAGGTAGCCGTAGGGGAACCTGCGGCTGGATCACCTCCTTTCTAAGGAGTACATTCTCGCAAAGTTATTCTGAAAATGAATAACTGCGCTTGAGAATGAGGTCGATCGCTAAAGCTCTGCTTCGGCAGATGACATGCGATGGAACTCTTGAATATTCGAAAGGGTATTCAAGTCTCAACGTTACGCACAATTCAGTTTTGATTCGTTCTTTGGAAACAAATACATTGGAAATTTGGATCGAGGGAGATAGCTCCCTGACCTTGACGCCCTAGATCTCTGCCTGTAAAAGGGAGTGATAAACAATTAGGGGGCATAGCTCAGTTGGTAGAGCGGCAGCTTTGCAAGCTGTAGGTCAGGGGTTCGAATCCCCTTGCCTCCACGGCGGCCGCCAAAACGGCCGAGCGCAAGAGTCAGAAGCCAAATGTCAGAGCTTACACAAAAGCTTTGAGGTTTGACTTTTGAGATTTGAGTTCGACAAGGGGCCTGTAGCTCAGTTGGTTAGAGCATGCGCTTGATAAGCGCAGGGTCACTGGTTCGAGCCCAGTCAGGCCCACCAGATTGGTAGTCTGAATTTCCAAAACAAAATTTTGATCTCTTGGCGGTTCGTCCGGCAACAGATTAAACCCTTCATCGTCGCTACAAGCGCGATGGAGATGTTCTTTGAAAACTATAGATAAAGTAATAAACACTGAGTCTTTTCTGAGTGTTGGAGCGCAAGCTCTAATATTCGAAAAAGCTCGGGTAGATACAACTTTATGCTGAGGCATCTGGCGTGCTAAATGCACGCACAGAGAACCAAAAAATTCAAATAAATCAAGCTACAAAGAGCTTACGATGAATGCCTTGGCGCTAAGAGGCGATGAAGGACGTGATAAACTGCGATAAGCCTCGGGGAGCGGTAGTACGCTTTGATCCGAGGATCTCCGAATGGGGTAACCCCATACGATTAATCTCGTATGACTTCTGACTGAATCCATAGGTCAGATAGAGCAACACCTGGTGAAGTGAAACATCTCAGTAACCAGAGGAAAAGAAAGAGAATTCGATTCCGTGAGTAGTGGCGAGCGAAAGCGGATCAGCCCAAACCAGTCAGCTTGCTGACTGGGGTTGTAGGGCCACAATGTGGTAGTTGAACGATTAGAGGAAGCGGATGGAAAGTCGCTCCATAGAAGGTGAGAGACCTGTACTCGAAAATCCGACAACGCCTAGTGGTACCCTGAGTAACGCGATGCACGTGAAACTTCGCGTGAAGCAACAGCGACCACGCTGTAAGGCTAAATACTTCTTAGCGACCGATAGTGAACAAGTACCGCGAGGGAAAGGTGAAAAGTACCGCTGTGAGCGGAGTGAAATAGTACCTGCAATCGTATGCTTACAAGGTGTCAAAGCCCGCAAGGGTGATGGCGTGCCTTTTGCTTAATGAGTCTGCGAGTTATTGTCCCTGGCAAGCCTAAGTCCCTCTGGGATGGAGGCGTAGCGAAAGCGAGTCCGAAATGGGCGATTTAGTCGGTGGCAGTAGACCCGAAGCGGAGGTGATCTACGCATGGTCAGGTTGAAGGTTACTTAACCGTAACTGAAGGACCGAACTGGTGAAGGTTGAAAACTTCTCAGATGAACTGTGTGTAGGAGCGAAAGACTAATCAAACCCCGTGATAGCTGGTTCTCTCCGAAATAGCTTGAGGGCTAGCCTCGGATACTGACTGGTGGAGGTAAAGCACTGGATGGACTATGGTCCCTAACGGGATACTGAATCCAACCAAACTCTGAATGCCACCAGGCGCAATCCGGGAGTCAGACAGTGGGGGATAAGCTTCATTGTCGAGAGGGAAACAACCCAGATCGCCAGCTAAGGTGCCTAAATATCGTTTAGTGGAAAGGATGTTAGATTTCATTGACAGTGAGGATGTTGGCTTAGAGGCAGCCATCATTTAAACAGTGCGTAATAGCTGACTCATCGAGAAATCTAGCGCCGAAAATGATTGGCGATAAGCGATATACCGAAGCTGCGGATACATACCGATTTCGATTGGTATGCATGGTAGGAGAGCGTTCTTAGCACTGTGAAGCGGTAGGGAAACCATCCGTGGAGTGCTCGGAAGTGAGGATGCAGACATGAGTAGCGATAAGACAGGTTTAATTCCTGTCCGCCGTAAGCCCAAGGTTTCCTGGGGAAGGTTCGTCCTCCCAGGGTTAGTCGGGATCTAAGGTGAGGCCGTAAGGCGTAGCCGATGACCAGCAGGTTCAATATTCCTGCACCACCGACATTTAAACCGGAATGACGCATGTGAGGAGACAGTCCAGGTGTTGATTATCCTGGTCCCGCAAGGGGATGTGAGGAAGCAATTCTGAGCAGATCTGTTAAATCATGTGCCGAGAAAAGTTCCGGCGTATACTAAGGTGCCCGTACCGCAAACCGACACAGGTGGGCGAGTAGAATATACTAAGGCGCGTGAGTGAAAACTCTTGAAGGAACTCGGCAAATTAACCCCGTAACTTCGGAAGAAGGGGTACCCTCGTAAGAGGGGCGCAGTGAAATGAGTCAACCGACTGTTTAACAAAAACACAGCACTCTGCTAAGTCGCAAGACGACGTATAGGGTGTGACACGTGACCAATGCGGAAAGATTACGGTAAGGGGTCAGCCGCAAGGCGAAGCTCTGAGCCCAAGTCCCCGTGAATGTCGGCCGTAACTATAACGGTCCTAAGGTAGCGAAATTCCTTGTCGGGTAAGTTCCGACCTGCACGAATCGTGTAACGAGTTGACTGCTGTCTCCAAGAGAAGCTCAGCGAAGTTGTAGTGGCGGTGAAGATGCCGCCTACCCGCAGCAGGACGGAAAGACCCCGTGCACCTTTACTGTATGCTGTTACTGGATTTTCGTTCGGGATACTTAGCGTAAGTGGGAGGCTTTGAAGGCTAGATTTCGGTTTAGCCAGAGCCGTCGATGAAACACCACCTTTTCTTAATGAAGATTCTAACCCAATGCTCTGAAGCGAGCTTGGGGACAATGGCAGCGGGTCAGTTTGACTGGGGCGGTTTCCTCCCAAAGAGTAACGGAGGAGTGCTAAGGTTCCCTCAGCATGGTTGGCAATCATGCGTCGAGCATATTGGTAGATGGGAGCTTAACTGTGAGACACACACGTCGAACAGATACGAAAGTAGGCCAAAGTGATCCGGTGGTAGAATGTGGAATTGCCATCGCTCAACGGACAAAAGGTACGCCGGGGATAACAGGCTTATCGCGCCCAAGAGTTCATATCGACGGCGCGGTTTGGCACCTCGATGTCGGCTCATCGCATCCTGGGGCTGGAGAAGGTCCCAAGGGTCCGGCTGTTCGCCGGTTAAAGCGGTACGCGAGCTGGGTTCAGAACGTCGTGAGACAGTTCGGTCCTTATCCGCTGTGGGCGTAAGAAATTTGAGGGGTTCATTCCTTAGTACGAGAGGACCGGGAATGACGAACCACTGGTGTTCCGGTTGTCGTGTCAACGGCAGCGCCGGGTAGCTATGTTCGGAAAGGATAAGCGCTGAAAGCATCTAAGCGCCAAGCCTATCCCAAGACTAGATTTCTCCATTAAGGTCCAGGTAGACCACCTGGTTGATAGGTCGCAAGTGTACGCACGGTAACGTGTTCAGCTAAGCGATACTAATTACCTGATTGGCTTGATTTCAATTTTTTGCCTCGTTGGATGGCCGCAAGGCGCATCCAACAGGCAAGAGATTATCAAGATTTTTATACGCACTCGCATAAGATCATGTATCTTAAATTACTTTGTCTATAGTCTTCAGAGAACATCTAGATCTTTGAGACAGGTTAGAAAGCAACGAAATAGTCGGTAGAGAATTTGGCGCCCGCCGCAAGGCATGGAGCTAACCCTCTGGTGACTATAGAGAGATGGCCCCACCCGTTCCCATCCCGAACACGGCAGTGAAACATCTGATCGCCGATGGTAGTGCATCTATAGGTTGTGCGAGAGTAGGTCGTTGCCAGTATTACGAAGCCCGAGCAGGGAAACTTGCTCGGGCTTCCTTTTTTTTGACGCTATGCATTCGCCGTGAAAAATTTCTGTCCTAGCGATGATATTTTTCCTTCATCGATTCTGCAACAAATCGGCATCAAGGCATCAACAGTCTTCTACATAGAACTCTGAAGCCATTCTAGAATCGAGAGGGCGACGTAGAGACTACCAGTAAAACGGGGGCAAAGGGCTGTAGAATTCCTAAAACGCAGGGAATAGCTATAGCCGCCGAGGCGAGTATTTTTGTCGCGCGCGATTACATCGCGCCGTACCCGGTATCGGCGGCTATCGTATTGCTGAATGGACGCTCGGTTTCAGCTCATCGAGTGAAGGCCGATGAAGTTACCTTCGGTATCCTTGAACAGGGCGATGAAACCGTGTTCGCCGATGGCGAAGCGGGGTTTCACGACAGTGCCGCCCGCTTCCCAGACCCGTTTGATCACATTGTCGAGGTCGGCTTCCACGTTGAGGTAGACCAGCGTGCCGCCCGCTCCGGGGGTGATGCCGTCCATTTTGGTGATCGCTCCGCCCACGCCGTGTTTCTCGTCGAAAGGGAAGAGAGCCATGGGACAGCCGCTTATGCTGCAATCGATTTTGGTCAGCTTGGTCTTGAGGATTGTTTCGTAGAAGCGATGGGCGCGATCGAAGTCGCTAGCGTAGATTTCAAACCAGTTGAGGGCATTCGTTTTCGTCATGAGTTCTCCTGTAGTTGAGGGGTGTTGTGTTGGCTGACGGCTCCTGTGCTGTCGGCAATGGGGAGACTCTAAAGGGGGGGACTGACAACCCTATGTCAGTAATGTTTTTTTGGGCTTCCCCCTTCATCACGTGCCGTGATGCTTTGCGAGGGAATGCGACTCTGCCACCAGCATGGCGCGGAGTTCAGCGGGTTCGAGTACGATGGCGTCCGTCCCGAAGGAGAGAACCCAGTGCACGAACCAGTCGAGTTGACCCGCGCTGAGGGTGAGGACGGTATCCGGCCCCTGCGCTTCTTCGCGGACGAGGCCGAGCGACCATTCGCGCCGTGCGCGTTCGGCCGCGAGGCGGGTGAATTGGATGCGGGTCGTGACCTGGTTGTTGTATTGGCCGGGACTTTTGATGTGGTCGCTGATGCGGAAGTTTTCGTGTGGCGCAAAGACGTCACGTGTGACCTCCACCGATTGGATCCGGTCGAGCCGGAAATCGCGTATCGCCTGCCGTAACCGGCACCAGGTGATGAGGTGCCAGTGCTGGTAATACTGTACTAAGCCAAGCGGCTCGACCTCGCGGGAGGTGAGTTCGTCGCGACTGCCGGAGCGGTAGGAGAGCCGCAGCACGCGCCGCCGGACGAGGGCATCCTGAATCTGGAGCAGGTTCGCCGCGTTGCGTTGCCGGGAGTCAATGCTGTGGGTACGCACCAGCGTGGTGCGTTCGATTTGTTCCAGCCTCTCCTTGTGTTCGTGCGGCAACACGGCGCGGATTTTCAGCAGGGCCGACTGCATGGGGGTGGCGATCGAATGGTCGGTCATTTGCTCGACCAGAACGCCGCTGGTGGCCAGCGCGCTCGCCTCCTCGGTGGTGAAGGCCACCGGGGGCAGATGGTAGCCCTTGAGCAGGCTGTAGCCGACCCCGGCTTCGCTCACGATGGGAACACCCGCTTCGCCCAGGGCGGCGATGTCGCGGTAGACCGTGCGCAGGCTGATTTCAAAATGGCCGGCAATATCCTCGGCCCGGCAGAGGCGTCGCCCCTGCAGGAAGAGAATCATGCCGACCAATCTGTCGATGCGGTTCATCGCCGGATTGCGGAAACCAAAGCTGGGAATCGCTGCGAATTATTTGCCCTTGAGGACATTGAGCAGAATCTTCGCGCCCGCGGGGACCTTCACCTTGCCACTGAGCACTTCGCGGGTGGTGACGGCCTGGCCGTAGTAGCTCAGATTCTTGTCCTTCTCCGGTTCAAAGACGGTGCCCTTGATCGAGAGACCGCCAAAAAGACCGTCGCTACGGCTATAGATGTAAATCGGAGCGGTCGGCGTCCAGTTTTCCGAGATCGTACTGGAATCCGGGCCTGCCGTGCCCTTGATTTCGCCGCCGAACTTGATTTCGGTTTCCTGCGAGAATTCATTCACCGCGGCATCATTGGTCAGGACCAGCACGAGCTCAATGACCTCACCACCCGCCTGCAGGCCGAAGCCCGCGCCCGAGGTGCTCAAGGCTGCCGGAGCCGACCAGCCTGAGCTGAACCATCCGCCCGTCGTGCGCTTCACGATCACGCCGTCGCCGGAGGAACCCGTGAAGATCAGTCCACCCCGGGTCACCTTCATGATGACCAATCCCTTCGCGGCTTTCAGCACTTTGGGCGAAATGACCGGACTGGGACCACTGATGAAATCTTTCAAGATGGCGGCAGAGCGATTGACCTGCGGCTGCATGTCCTCGGCAGTCGCGGACAGCACCACCAACCCAAACGAGGCCAGAGTCAGAAACAAGGTTTTGATCATGAAGGAAGTATACATGGTTTTTCGAGACTGGGAGAGTCTTCTTTGCGGAAAATACTTCCGCTCTCTAAATTATTTCCGCTCATTTTTTGCCTAGTTGCTGCCGATGTCTGTGATTCGGACACACTGTAATTGGACTTGGAAACAAAGAGAACTGCATTAGGATTAAGGGGATGACTCTGGTCGAAAAAAACACATCGCTGGGCTGGCTTCTGTATCAGTACCTGCGACTGAGACTCCGCTGGCGTTTTCATAACGTGGTCATACGCGGCCTGCCCTACCTGCAGAATTTGCCCCATGACCGCCCCGTCATCGCGTTCAGCAACCACATCAACTGGTGGGACGGGCTCATGGTTTTCCTGCTGACGCGCTGCGCCCGGCACAAGAATTTCTACTGCATCATGTCCGATGAGCAAATAGCCCAGTATCCCTATCTGAAGCGGCTCGGAGCGTTCTCCATCGATTTGGAAAACCCGCTGCGCGCCGCAGGCGTGGTACGCTTCGCGGTGCGCCTCCTCCAAAAGCGCTCCACCCTGCTCTGGCTCTTTCCGCAAGGGGAGATGAGTTCCCCGCACCAACCGCTCCAACTGCGCACCGGGGCCAATTATCTCGCCACCCAGGCGAACGGCGCTCAGATGCTGCCCGTGGCGTTTCGCTATGAATTTTTCCACGGCAACAAACCCCACGCGCTGATTGAAATCGGCCAGCCCTTTTCCGCCCATGAAAGCAGCGACGAAAAGATCGCCATCAGCTGCCTCGAGGTCTCCCAACGGCTGAACGATGCCGTGGTGACGCAAAATCTGGAAGGCTTCGAAGAGATCATCCGGCCAAGCTCATCGCCAGTCGAATCTTTCCGCAATCTGTTGGTGGGAGTTTCGCGTCTCTTCCCGAAGCGCAAGCTGCGGGCGATCGCGGCGAAACCGGAGTCCCCCGCGACGCATTCTTCCGACGGTAGCGTTGCCGTGGAAGAAGAACACGCCACGATGCGGTAGCTCTGCGGTGTGCTCGTTGCTTACCTGCAATTTCACGATCAGCTATCACCCGATGGCGGTCAGGTCAGCATCTTCCCAGAATTTAAGCTATTTGACTCGGAAATAGATTATTAGCCCTTTATTCTCTTGGTTAGGGGATTGGGGTTACTTTAATGGTTTCTTTTCTCTCCCGATTTTCACCGTCGACCAAACTAAGGTAGAATTCTGAAGGAAGCTCTTTCATAGTCACAAAGAAAAGTTCTGCTCCATTCACGCTGCACAACCCTCCTCCGAATTCATATCCCTCGGCAATCCAACCTAGCCTACCCGAACTTCTGAATATATCGTGCCCCCGTTTTAGTGTGAGGCATGCTTGATAACTTCCCATGTCTTTTCGAAAGGGAAGCCAAACCCATAAAAACTCTACATGGCTGGATTTTTCAAACCAGATTTCCTTAATCTCGATTTCCTGGCCGTCCCATTGAATCGGATTTTTGCTAATTGAGGCTTTGGAAACAAAGACGCCCTGAGATCGAGACTCGGCGATACTCTCGCAAGGGCCGCTCACAGGCTGCTTATCGGACAAGCCATTGAGGAATGCTTTTGCAAAAGTAATCCAGAACAAGGGGATTATGACAATAAGCCACAGTGAGATTTTTCTGTGTAAATCCATTGATCCCCCCTTATTTACCCTTGATTTGCCGCCCTCAACGAGAGCGGCTACATTCTATCGAGAAGTTAACTTCTCGCGATTGCGCTATAGCCGGGTTTATTGGACCCGGACAAGTTGAAGCTATCAACCGATGGCTGTCATGGAGTCGAACCCTTTAATTCGGCGTGACGTCTTCGACGGCGAGCAATTCCACCACGAAGATCAGGGTCGAATTTGGCGGGATCACATCGGGCACTCCGGCGGAACCGTAGCCGAGCTTTGAGGGAACGATGAGCTTGCGCTTGCCGCCGACTTTCATGGTCGAGACGCCTTCGTCCCAGCCGCGAATGACCATCCCCATGCCGGGATAGAATTTGAACGGCTTGGCGCGGTCGTAGGAGCTATCGAATTTCTTGCCGTTTTCCAGCGTGCCGACGTAGTGCACGGAAACGCGCTGGCCCTTTTGGGGCGTGGCGCCGGTACCGACCACGAGGTCAACATACTGCAAACCGGACGGGAGGGAGATGACCTTTTCCTCGGAGGCCGGGGTGGCGGATGAATCCTGTGCCTGCGTCATAAGAGGTGAACAGCTTAGAGCTATTAAACAAAGTCCTGCAATCACGATCCCACGGGAACTCAATTTCATAAGCTTTGTTTACTAGCGCAAAAATAAGTTGTTGGCGAGTGACTTGGCAAAAAATAACAATCGGCGTTGACAGACCGTGCCGGAGCCGCCATTGTGTCCCCTCCCCAGAAAAGGAATCAATTATGCGCGATCAAGTTATCATCGAATGCACCGAGGCCGCCAAAGAAGGCAAGCCTGCTTCCCGTTATTTCACCACGAAGAACAAGAAGCTGCAGCAGGAACGTCTCGAGCGGAAGAAGTACAATCCCTTCCTGAAGCGCCGCACCGTTCACCGCGAAAAGAAATAAGCCGGTCGGGTCCTCGCGACCTGAAGGCCCTTCTTTTCCGCTGTGTGGCTGTATTCGCTCTTAAACCCCGGTTCCCGCAAGGCACCGGGGCTTTTTTATTGTCTTCCCGGGATTGACCCCGCGCATGGGATCAGGCAGGTTGAAGGGGTCTGCCCGGTGATGCTGTCGTTAAAGTGGCAATGCCGGGGATGGCTCTGTTTCCCATGAAAGCTCCCGATTCCGCCGCAAGCACCTGGTTGCAAAATAACGGGTTACGTCTGACCCGTGGCCGTCTGGCCATCATCGGGGAATTACTAAGTGTGCATCAACCGCTCACCTTATCCGAGCTGCACCATCGCGTGAAAGCCGAGCGGTGCGATTTTGCCACGGTCTTCCA